>JAVDCA010000034.1 GCA_030848545.1 Astrobacterium formosum | reverse complement strand
GGCCGGGTCAATGCCCGCCAGCTCGGGGCAGACACCTTCGCCGACGAATCGGCCATCCTCGGCTCCGAACGCATAGATACGGCCGGCGTCATTGGGATCCAGGCGCACCAGCACGCGGTCGCCCGGCAGGGCATCCATCACCACGTAATGGAAACCGTCGACCCGCACGCCGAACTTGGTGACTTCGCGCGTCCCATTGCCGCCGGCGACGGGCATCAACAGCAAGTCGAGCGCGCGCGGATCGACGGTGCGGATTGGTCGCTTTGAGTTGGTGGCCGCGAGTGCCGGCGTGGTGCCGAGCGCGCTGTGCTCACGTTGCGAGTAAATCGTCTCGACCCAACGATCGACGTAGACCTGAAATTCTGCGCCGGTCAGCGTAATGCCGAATGTCTGGGCGGTGTCTTCGCCGAGTCGATCAGCAAAGCTCTTGCGGTCCTCGATCGCCTTGCGGTCGGCGACATTGTGGCCGACGAAGCCGGGTAGCAGCGTGGCGCAGTCATGTTGAAACGTCTTGATGACGCGCTCGACATGTCCCTTTTGCTGCGGCGTGTACGGGTCCGACAGCTCCATTTCGATGTCGAGCGCCGCAAATAGGCGCTGGGTATCGCGGGCGACGAAGTCGGAGCCATTGTCGGTCTTGATCTTGTCCGGAACGCCCCACGCCAGGATCGCCTTGCGGATCAGAAGCGCGACCGCGGCAGCCCGCGGCGTGCGCGACACATAGAGAACTGTCCGGCGGGTCGCGATGTCGATGCAGGCGTAGATGGCGTGACGGCCGTCGACGCACAGGGCATCAACCGGCGAAGCGTCGATCATCCATAGCGTGTTTGGCTCTTTGACCCAGCGAAGGGTCCCGACGCCAGACGGCGCCATGGTTGAGCGGTATCGGTCCGGGTTCGACAGCTTGGTCAGGGCGACGTGTTCCGTTTCCCGGATCGTCTTGACAGCCTGCTGAATGGTGCGAACGGGCGGCACCGGCACCGTCTTGCCGCCGACCGTGAGCGTGTCACCGAATTCGCTGCGGATGAGTTGGCGCAGGTGCTGCGCCGAGAGGTGTCGATTTTGCGCGATCAGCGCCATCACGTAGGCGCGCACGGCGCCGCCATTTGCGACGTCGATGACACCCGTGCCCTTGCGGGCGGCTCCACGGTCGACGGCGAGCCGGGATACGCGGCCGATCGCCTTGGCGGCGCGCCAACGCATCAGCGTGCGCGGCGACATAGTGGGCACTACCTCGCGGATCCACGGCTCGATCGTGAGCGTGCCGGCCACGTAGGCGTCGGTGAAGATCTTGGCGCGTGAGTGGATCGACAGGCGCTGACCGGCCGAGAAGGCCTCGAAGGCGGCAATGATCGCAAGACGCGCGTCGCGCTCGCGAGCGGCACGATCGGACAGATCGTCGCCCAGGGCGATATCCTCTGCCGGCGCCGACTCCGGCGCCTCGATACGGCGATGCCGGCGCTCCAGTTCGATCCGTGCCAACACCGGCAGCAGCGCGACGTTGTACTCCAGTCCGCCTCCGCGGCCGGAGCGGTCGCGCACATAGGCGAGGCTTTCGTTCCAGCCAGTGCGGTCGGCGAGGAGCTGGACGCCGCGCTCCGTATCGGGCAACCCTGCCAGTCCTGCCGCAGCCAACTCGCGCGGAGTGAACCACTCTTTCATCGCCGGGCTTTCCATTCCGCGTCGGCGGCCTGTTCTTCGCGTGCGAGTCGCTCTTTGAGCTCGCGGGCCCTCTCGCGCTTGAGCAGTGCTTCGTACCGGGCCTCGACCACGATCAGGTCGACGCCGGACAACAAGGTGTTGAGGGCGCGGGCGTCGCCGGTGATCATCACCAGGCCGGCGAGCCGCAGGGCTGAGATCGCATGCGGTTTTTCAGGCGACGCGTAGGCGTCGAGCATGCCCTTGGAGACGCGCTCGCCCAGGTGCTCGGAGAGCGCCTCCGCGATCTCCTCGCGGGAGCGCCCGCATTCGTCCAAGGTCTTGGCGATGGCGCGGGACAGCCGGCGTGCCGGCGTCCATGCCTTGACGTCGTCGTCGCCGAAGCGCGGCACCACGGGTTTGGGCGTGAGGTCGCGGAACAGATCGAGCGTGTTGGTGTCGCGCCGCCGCATGGCGTCACCGCCTCGTCTTGCCCTTGCCGCGCTTGGCGAGCCACAGCTCGATGGCGTCGTGGTGAGCCTCGAAGAAGGCGTGCTGCTGCGTTTCCTTCAGCTTCGCGAAGCGGTCGGCCAGCTTCTCCCATGGCGCCGACTTGGCAGGCGCCGGCGTCTTGTCGATTGCCGCGATGGCGTCGGCGACCGAATGCACGCCGGACTCCGGATCGAGCAGCAATTTGACGATTTTGGCCTGCCGTGCGGCAGCCTGATGCGCGAGCGCCAGCAATTCGGCCTGATGGTCGGCGATCGGGTGCGCCGCTATGGCGGCGCGGATGTCCTCTGCGATGCCCGAGGCGATTTCCACCGCGACGTAGGTGGATCGCTCGGAAATGCCCAGCGCTCTTGCGGATGACGTTGAAAACCTTGACGAAAAAATCTTTGCAGATTCTGCAAACATTTCGTCGGTCTTGGGCCGGCCGCGCTTCGGTGTGGGATTGCCGGCCTCGTAGATCGCCTTCCAAGTCGCGATGGCGACCGCCCGGTCCAGCTCGGTCAGGCCGGCGCGGCACAGGTTCTCCTTGATTTCGCGCAGCCGGCAGGCGGCTTCGTCCGCGAAAGCGGCGGTGTCCTTGACATCGGCGACGATCTCGGCGCGGCCCGCCTTTAGGTGCGCCGCCATGCGGTGTTCGCCGGTGATCAGGGCAAAGCGCCCGTCGGCGCGCTCGACCACCTCGATCGCCGGCAGCTCTTCGCCCCCGGTGATCTGCTCGGCGAACGTGTCGACCCAGTCCTGCCGGCGCGCGCGCAGGCGCTGTCCGACGTCGATCTTGGCGATTTCGATGGTCTTGATGGTCATTTTCGAGCTGGCTGTTACGAGGCGTTAAAGGGCGGTTGAACGCGCGTCTGGCGCGTCCTCCGGATCGGGCTGCAGGGGGATGTCGGTGAATTCGTCGGGGGCGATGGAAGCGGCCTGCACCATGGCGTCGTGATGCAGGCGCGCGATGCCCGGCGCCTGGTCGCGCACCAGCACCAAGAGCGTCTCGCGCGCGGCGCGCAGCGCGAGGACGTGCTGCTGCTTGAGGTCCCGCTCGGGCTCGCTCAGGCCGCCGGTCCGCAGGCGCTGCGCGAGTTGATGCCGCGCGCTCACATGGGCGAGCGTGACGGCCTCGATCTGGCGCTGGAGCGAGACGCGCGTCATCCCGCCACTCCGCCCCAGATCATCGCTTCGAGGATCGCCGCCGAGAGGGTCAGCCAGGCGCTGACGAGCCCGGCCACGACCAGGATCACCACCTGGCGCCGCTGCGCCGGCGTGATGTCCAAGTTTTGCGGTAATTGGGCCGGGGCGGGGGTCATTCGGCCCCCCGCAATGTCAACGGAGAGGGCGCGTTTGGACTCGCCGTCTGCGGTTGAATTCGGCTAGGGTTCCGCCCGGAAGATACGGGCCTACGGTAGCGATCAGGCCACAGGACGGAGGGTTCGATCCCGAGGGCCGCCGCAATGGCGGCTTCGCCGCGGTAGTTCCGCCGGCGGAGCGCCACCTTGCAGGCGCTCGGCTCCAGCCCGGCCCCCTGGGCGATCCCCAACAGGGTCAGCCCGCGGCGGTGCACCTCCGCCTTGATGGCGTGGCGATCCCAACGATAGGTCCGCATCTCCCCCTCGGATCACCGCCCTCCCCCGGGCGGTTTTTCGGGCCTCGCAAATCACTTGGGTGATGATAGACAGATATGTCCAACGATCAAGACAAATCTGGGGGCGCGAAGGCGCTTGAACCCAATGGAGTGGCTGGAGATCGCTTTCGAAAGGACAAATATGACGCGCTGCGGCGCGCTGCGGTGGATGGGAAGCTGCCGGATAGGACAGATTTGTCGTTTCAGGATCGACTCAAATTTGCCCACCTACGGCTGTTCCACGAGATCGACGACGAACGACGAATTGAGGAGGTAATCGGCCGATCCGAGAAGCAGATTGCGCGGTACACTTCCGGCTCCGACATGCCGATCAGCGTACTTCTCAAAATTGCAGAGTGGAGCCGCGTTCCGCTTGACTGGATACTTGAGAACGAACTTAAAACTATAAACATTTACGCTATAAAACGCCCGACACTACCGAATGAAGGTGGCCAAGTATTTCCGGTTAATGCGGAGGACTTCTCCTTTGTCCCACGCTACGACGTGCGAGCGAGCGCGGGACCTGGCGCGATCGTCGCCTTCGATGACATCAATGGCTCTTCCCAGTTCGTAGCGTTTCGGACCGAATGGCTGCACCGTATCGGCATCAACCCGAGACGAGCCGAGGCCCTGATCGCTGTCGGCGACTCGATGGAGCCAACGATCAGGAGCGGTGACCTCCTGCTGATCGACCGCTCCCTCAACGAGTTCAAGGATGAGGGCATTTACGTGATCGTCCTGGCCGGTCGGGTGCTGGTCAAGCGCATCCAGTTGCGCCGAGATGGCTCAGCCGTCCTGCGCTCCGACAACACCGAGCTTTACGAGGACGAAGTTGTGCCCGCCCACGACCTTGGGGATCTGCGGATCGAAGGGCGCGTCATGTGGTTCGGAAGGACGATTTAGGATCGTCCAAGCTGCCTAATTGGTAGCGATGGCGGTGCCACTGGCAACGATGTTTTCCCAGCAGTTTTTCAAAAGGTCCGCGTGGCTTTCCGAATAAGTCACGTCGACAAGGCCGTTGGCACCATTGGCGACGGCGGACCGCTTAAGAAGAGCGAGTGCGTACTCGCGTGTCGGCAGCGGATCGAAATCCGCATACTGGCACGCTGTTGCGGTCACCGGCCCGATTGTCCTGGAGCGCGGCGGTGCAGTCGCGTGATCGGTGACCTTGGCCGCGTCCCGCGCCAGGTCCGGCGGGATCGTTACGTACCGATTGGTAGTGGTGTGCGTCACCGCCCCGGTCGATGAGCAGGCAGCTAGGCAAGTCGAAAACAACACCGCTGAAAGACGTCCGTGCATCATCGCCTCCCCAGGAGTGACGTGGGGACGCTATTCCGCTTGCAACCGCACCGCAACGCTTCCGCTCGCCGATACGAGGATTTCGGAGTTCCGGCTGCCGGCAAAACGCTCTAACAGGCGCTAACGTGCTGCAGCTGTTTTGATTTCCGCGTTGGCCGGGGATTCCTCCGAACTCCGAATCCATTTCGGAGTTTGCACTGACAGATAACGATTTTTTCCGCCGTTGGGCCGGGCCTGTGACATTTGAAGTTGCGCGACTACCTTCGACCAGGTGAGCCGTTTTGCGCCGCCAGCGCCCGCCCAAGCCCTTGTGACGCCACAGTTTCCCGCCCCGTCCCGCCCGTTCCCGGACGATCCCACCATTTCGCCCAAAAGTGCCATGTGATCCTGCGCGTTACACCTCGTTAACCTTGTGTTGACCAGGACGGGTTCGGCCGCGTGACTCCACTTGCCGACCATTGACAAGAGAACATACCAAGTACTAAGTTCTCATTATGTTCTGGGAGGACACAGATGATCCGCGCCGTTGTGGAAGAAGCCGTCGCCCTCGCATCGATTTCTCTGTTTTTGGGCATGCTGGCCGTATGGGCTCAAGTGATCGCGTCGCTTTGATGGGTCGCTTCGCTTTGATCAGAGCGGACCTGCGCGCAACTCTGTGAAGAGCGAGCGCCTCCAGCGGCTTCGCGGCTGGACAGGGCGCCGGAGCATCCGCACCATGCCGGCCCGATTCCCAGGCCGCGTGAGGTGCGAGAGTTGCCCAAACCTGCGAGCACACCTGCGAGCTCCGATCCCGGCTTCGTGCACTTGCACGTGCATTCGGCCTATTCGCTCCTGGAAGGCGCGCTGCCGGTCGCCAAGCTGGCGAAACTCGCGGACGCCGACCGGCAGCCGGCGCTGGCCCTGACCGACACCGACAACATGTTCGGCGCACTGGAGTTTTCCGAAAAGCTCGCCGGTATGGGCATCCAGCCCATCGTCGGCTGTTCGCTCGCCATCGATTTCGGTGATCTCGATCACGGCGTCCGCGGGCCGGTGAACCCGTCCCTGCGGACATTCCCGCGCATCGTGCTGCTCGCCATCCGCCAGGAGGGCTACCGCAACCTGATGCGGCTGACCTCGCGGGCTTTCCTCGACCATCCCGCCCAGGAGTCGGCCCATCTCAAGCTCGACTGGCTGGAAGGGCTGACCGACGGGCTGATCGCACTCACGGGCGGGCCGGCCGGGCCGCTCGACCGGGCCGTCCGGGCCGGCCAGACGCCCCTGATCGCCACCCGCGCCGATGCGTTGGAAAAGCTGTTCGGCTCCAACCTCTATGTGGAGCTGCAACGCCACGGCACCGCCGAGGAAAGGGCGGCCGAATCCGTCCTGATTGATCTGGCTTATGCGCGCGGCCTGCCGCTGGTGGCCGCCAACGAGCCCTATTTTGCCACCGCCGACGACTACGAAGCCCACGACGCGCTTCTGTGCATCGCCGAGGGACGCATGCTCGCCGAGGCCGAGCGCCGCCACCTGACCCCGGAGCATCGCTTCAAGACGCGCGCCGAGATGGTCAAGCTGTTCGCCGACCTGCCCGAGGCGCTGGCGTCCACCGTCGAGATCGCCAAGCGCTGCAGTTTTCGCCCCAGAACCCACAAGCCGATCCTGCCGCGCTTTCTCGCCGGCGACAGCGGGCGCGACGACGAGACGGCCGAGCTCAGGCGCCGCGCCGCGCTCGGCCTCGAAGCGAGGCTCGCCCATCACGGCACCTCGCCGGGCCATACGGTCGAGGACTATCGCGCCCGGCTCGCCTACGAGCTCGGCGTCATCGAGAAGATGAAGTTTCCAGGCTACTTCCTCATCGTGTCGGACTTCATCACCTGGGCCAAGGACCACGGCATTCCGGTCGGGCCGGGCCGCGGCTCCGGTGCCGGCTCGCTGGTCGCCTGGTCCATGAAGATCACCGATCTCGACCCGCTGCGGTTCAATCTCCTGTTTGAGCGCTTCCTCAATCCGGAGCGCGTCTCGATGCCGGACTTCGACATCGACTTCTGCCAGTCGCGCCGCGACGAGGTCATCCATTACGTCCAGGAGCGCTACGGCCGCGACCAGGTCGCCCAGATCATCACCTTCGGCACCCTGCAGGCGCGCGGCGTCCTGCGCGACGTCGGCCGGGTGCTCGAAATGCCCTATGGCCAGGTCGACAAGCTGTGCAAGCTCGTGCCCCAGAACCCGGCCGCGCCCGTGACTCTGGCCAAGGCCATCGAGGGCGAGCCCAAACTGCAGGCGGCGCGCGACACCGAACCGGTGGTCGGCCGCGCCTTCGCGATCGCGCAGAAGCTCGAAGGCCTCAACCGCCACGCCTCGACCCACGCCGCCGGCATCGTCATCGGCGACCGGCCGCTGTCCGAACTGGTGCCGCTCTATCGCGACCCCAAGTCGGACATGCCGGTGACCCAGTTCAACATGAAATGGGTCGAGCAGGCCGGCCTGGTGAAGTTCGACTTCCTCGGCCTCAAGACCTTGACGACGCTGCGCACCGCCGTCGATCTGCTGAAGAACCGCAAGATCAACATCGACCTCGCCACCGTGCCGCTCGACGACCGCAAGACCTACGAACTCCTGCAACGCGCCGAGACGGTGGGCGTGTTCCAGTTGGAAAGCCAGGGCATGCGGCGCGCGCTCCTGGACATGCGCCCCGACCGTTTCGAGGACATCATCGCGCTGGTCGCCCTCTACCGGCCGGGCCCGATGGCCAATATCCCGACCTACTGCGCGAGGAAGCACGGCGACGAGGAGCCCGAATACGCCCATCCCAAGCTCGAGCCCTGCCTGCGCGAGACCCACGGCGTCATCATCTACCAGGAACAGGTGATGCAGATCGCCCAGGTGCTGGCCGGCTACTCCCTCGGCGAGGCCGACCTGCTGCGCCGCGCCATGGGCAAGAAGATCCGTTCCGAAATGGAGAAGCAGACGGCCCGCTTCGTCTCCGGCTGCGTCGAACGCGGCATCGACAAGGCGACCGCCGAGACCATCTTCGAACTCTTGGCGAAGTTCGCCGACTACGGCTTCAACAAGAGCCATGCGGCCGCCTATGCGCTGGTCGCCTACCACACCGCCTACATGAAGGCGAACTACCCGGTCGAGTTCATGGCGGCGTCCATGACGCTGGAAATGGGCAATACCGACAAGCTGGCCGAATTCCGCTCCGAGGTGCTGCGTCTCGGCATCAAGATTGAGCCGCCGTCGGTGGTGCGCTCGGGTGTCGACTTCGACGTCGAGGAGGGGACCATCCTCTACGCACTCGCGGCCCTGAAAGGGGTCGGCCCGGAAGCCTGCCGCAGCATCGTGGTGGCGCGCCAGGAGGGCGGTCGCTTCAAGGACCTGGCCGACTTCGCCTCCCGCATCAATCCGCGCGCCGTCAACAAGCGCGTGCTCGAAAGTCTCGCCGCCGCCGGCGGCTTCGATTGCCTGGAACCCGACCGCGCCCGCGCCGCGGCGGCGGTCGAGTCCATCATGGCGACCGCCCAGCGCACTTACGAATCCGCCACCTCCGGACAGAACGAACTGTTCGGCGGGCCGGCGGCGCGCGAGGCGCTGGTGATCCCCGCCGTGCAGCCGTGGCTGCCGGCCGACCGCCTGCAGAAGGAATACGACGCCATCGGCTTCTTCCTCACCGGCCACCCCCTCGACGACTATGCGGAGGTCCTGAAGAAGCTGCGGGTGCAGAGCTGGGCCGAGTTCTCCCGCGCCGTCAAGGCGGGCGCCAATGCGGGCCGCGTCGCCGCCACCGTGGTGTCGCGCATGGAGCGGCGCACCAAGACCGGCAACAAGATGGGCATCATCGGCCTGTCCGACCCGACCGGTCATTACGAGGCGATCCTGTTCTCTGAAGGTTTGCAGCAGTACCGTGATCTCCTGGAGCCCGGGCAGGCGGTGCTCCTGTTCATGACCGCCGAGGCTCAAGGCGACGACGTGCGCGCCCGCATCCAGACCGCTGAACTCCTCGACCAGGCCGCCGCCAAGATGCAGAAGGGGCTGCGCGTCTTCATGCGCGACGAAAAGCCCCTCGAAGCGGTCTCCTACCGGCTCGCCAATATGGGCGGTCCGGGTGCGGCCGACGGCGAGGTCAATCTGGTGCTGATGCTCTCGGCCGGCACCGAAGTGGAGATCAAGCTCCCGGGCCGCTACAAGGTCTCCCCCCAGATCGCCGGCGCCATCAAGGCGGTGCCGGGCGTCGTCGAGGTGCAGGCGGTGTAGGGGAGGGGTAGCGCGAACGTCCGGCCCCTTGTCGCGGCTGTCGCTGTCGGGCATTTTCGCAGCCCACCGGCACATGGAACGGCGAGGCGCCGCCGCGGAACCCTCATGGACTCCCGTCCCTACATCGTGGTTGTCGACGACGAGGCGACCCAGCGTCAGCTTCTTCTCGACTATCTCGGCAAGCAGAACTTTCGCGTCGCCGGCGCCGACTCGGGCACGGCGCTGCGCCGGCTCGTCGAGCGCGAAACACCGACGCTCGTCCTGCTCGACATCGGCCTGCCGGGCGAAGACGGCATTTCGCTCGCCCGCTGGCTGCGTGAAAAGAGCGCCCGCACCGGCATCGTCATGGTGACGGCGGCGGCCGATCCGGTCGACCGCGTCGTCGGCCTCGAGACCGGCGCCGACGACTATATCGCCAAGCCCTTCGAGCCGCGCGAGTTGCTCGCCCGCGTCAAGAGCGTGCTGCGCCGCCTCACGGTAGCCGTAGCGCCGCCGGCGACGATCACCCGCCTGCGCATGGGCCGGCGCCTGCTCGACCTGGACAGCCGCGTTCTGGTCGATCCTGCGTCCGGCACGCAGGAGAGCCTGACGGCGAGCGAGTTCGACCTCCTCAAGGTGTTCGTGGACAATCCCAACCGCCCGCTCAATCGCGACTGGCTCCTGGAAGTGGTGGCGCATCGCGAAATGGATTCCTTCGACCGCGCCATCGACCTGCGCATCACGCGCCTGCGCAAGAAGATCGAGGTCGATCCCTCCCACCCCGATGCCATTCGCACCGTGCGCGGGATCGGCTATATGTTCGTGCCGACCAAAGAGTGACGCCGGGCGCTTTCGCCCGGCGGACAACGAAAACAAGCCGGGAGGAAACGATGGCTCGCCTGCTCGTCATGTACAAGACGCCCAAGGATCAAGCCGCCTTCGACGATTATTACATGCGCATCCATGCGCCGCTGGCGAAGAAGATTCCCGG
The DNA here is from genome assembly GCA_030848545.1 of Astrobacterium formosum. Classification (GTDB taxonomy): domain Bacteria; phylum Pseudomonadota; class Alphaproteobacteria; order Rhizobiales; family Xanthobacteraceae; genus Astrobacterium; species Astrobacterium formosum. Next base: position 45,419 of record JAVDCA010000034.1, on the reverse strand, counting down.
CCTGCGCAAATACGAGATCAGCCGCGGACGGGTCGCTTCGCCCGCCGGCGACAGCGGCTGCCATTTGGTGGCAATCCTGCATTTCGACGACGTAGAGGCCTTGAAATCTGGCCTCGCGAGCCCGGAGGGCCAGGCGGCGGCCGGCGATCTTTCCAATTTCGCCAGTGGCGGCGTCGATCTCCTGTTCTTCGATACAAATGAGATTTGAGGCTTCGTCATTGCGAGGAGCAAAGCGACGAAGCAATCCAGGAGTGGCGAAGAAAGAGCTGGATTGCTTCGCTCGCAATGACGAAGCGGTCGCGGTCACCTCAGTGGGGCTGCGCCATGGCGGCGATCTCGGCCAGCGCCCGCCGCAGTTCGGCGGCGAGGGGACCCAGGCCCTCGCGGCAGCGGCCCCGGTCGCCGGCCTTGCCGGCGCGTTCGAGCTGAGAGGCGGCGTCGCCGACGTCGCCAGCACCGATCATCTGGGCGGCGCCCTTGAGCTTGTGGGCGGCGGCCGCCAGCGTGGCGAGGTCGCCGGCGCGCAAGGCGGCGGCGATGTCGCGTTCGGCTTCCATGGCGGTTTCCCGGAACTTGTCCATCAGCGAGTGGATCGCTTTGCGATCGTCGCCGAGCCAATTCGCCAGCACGTCGAGATCGATGGCGCCGTGTCCGGGCCTGCGCGCATCGCCGTTGCGACGGCCGTCACCGAGGGGGAGCCAACGCTCCAGGGTCGCCCGCAACAGTTCGAGGCGCACCGGCTTGGCCAGGTAGGCGTCCATGCCGGCGGCGAGGCAGCGCTCCTCCTCGCCCTTCATGGCGTTGGCGGTCACGGCGATCACGGGCGTGCGGGCGGCACTTCGCTGCATCTCCGCCTCGCGCAGTTGGCGCGTGAGTTCATGCCCGTCCATGCGCGGCATGTGGATGTCGGCGAGCACGGCGGCATAGTGTCCGCCCGCCCAGGCGTCGAGCGCTGTCGCGCCGTCGTTGACCGTATCGGCGGCGATGCCGAGGAGATCGAGCTGGCGCACCAGCACCTCGCGATTGACCGGGTGGTCATCGGCGACGAGGACGCGCAGGCGCGGGTGTCCGGACGCTCGTGCGGGAGGGATGGCCTCGCGCAGGGTCGTGTTGAGGGGGGAGTCGGCCGGCGCGGCTGCGAGAACGACCGTGACCGTGAATGTCGAACCGAGGCCGGGCTCGCTGTCGAGGCGGACGTCGCCTTTCATGAGCTGCGCCAGCCGCCGCACGATGGAAAGGCCGAGGCCGGTGCCGCCGAAACGGCGCGTGGTCGAGGAATCCGCTTGCGCGAACGGGCGGAACAGGCTTCTGCGCTCGTCGGCGGTGAGGCCGATGCCGGTGTCGGCGACCGAGAGCATCAATACGATTTCGCCATCCTGGCTCGGCGCCGTCGCGGCACGCACGGCGATACGGCCGCGCTCGGTGAACTTGACCGCGTTGGCGAGCAGGTTGACGAGGATCTGGCGCAGGCGCGTCGGATCGCCGATGACGGCGTCGTTCGACCCGGCGACGACTTCGACGTCGAGGAACAGTCCCTTGCGGCTCGCCTGCTGGCGAAACGCGGAAGCCGCGCCCTCGACGAGACCGGAGAGCGAAAACGCCGTCTCCTCGAGCTCCAGCCGGCCGGCCTCGATCTTGGAGAAGTCGAGCACGTCGTCGATGATGCCGAGGAGCGACATGGCGGACTCGCGCATCACCGCGACGGTGTGGTGCTGGGCGGCGTCGAGACCCTGGCGTTCCAGGACCTCGATCATGCCCAGCACGCCGTTCATGGGCGTGCGGATCTCGTGGCTCATGGTCGCCAGGAAAGTGGATTTGGCCTGGTTGGCGGCTTCGGCTTCGGTGCGGGCGCGCTCGGCCCGGTCACGCGCCGTCTCGGCCGCCTCCTTGGCGCGCGCCAGCGCCGCCTCGCGCTCCTTGAGCTCGGTGATGTCGCGGCAGATGGCGAGCAGGCCGCCGTCGGCGAGGACCTTGAAGTTGAATTCCAGTTCGCGGCCCGTGGGCGTGCGGCGCTTGTAGCGGGTACCGCCATTTTCGAGGATGAGGGCGGCACGCTCGCGCGCGGTGCGGTCGGGATCGTCCGTCGGGCCGAAATCACCGCGCCTGGCCTGGAAGAGCAGCATGTCGTGGCCCGAAGCGCCGGCCCGGCACACATCGGGCGGGTAACCCTGCATGGCGACAAGCTGGTCGTTGAAGAACTGCAGGCGAAAGCCGTTGTCGAACAGGAGAACGCCGTCGTTCATATTGTCGAGGACGGTCTGCATGACCATGCGGGCATGTTCGACGACCCGGTAGGCATCGGCGACTTCCCGCTTGGCGGCGAACAGTTCGCGCTCACGTTCCTTGGCTTCCGTGATGTCGCTGCAGGTGCCCACCAGCCGGACGGCGCGATCGTCCGCGTCGCGTAGCGCGATCCCGTGCTGGCGCGCCCAGCGCCAGGTTTCGTCACTGGCGCGGTAGCGGAATTCACACTCGAAGCGCGACGTCGCGTGTTTGAAATGGGCGATGAGGGTGCGGCCGTGCAGTTCCCGATCGTCGGGATGGATCAGCCCGGCCCAATCCATGACGCCGAACCGGTCCGAAGGTTCGACGCCCAGCATGGCCCGCAGCGAGGGCGAAAAATAGACGCTGCCGGCACGGATGTCCCAGTCGTACAGGCTCTCGTCGAGGGCCTCCAGCGCCAGCGCGAAACGCTCCTCGTTGCCGGCGACCGCGGCAGCGCGGCCGGTGACGATGTCGGCACGCCGCGCCGAAACGAGATCGTGCTCGCGTTGCTTGAACGCGGTGACGTCACCGGCGGCGCCGATCAGCGCCACCGCGCGACCGTTCGCATCCCTTCGGGCGATGCCGGCTTGGCGCGCCCAGCGCCATGTGCCGGAACCGGTGCGGTAGCGCACCTCGCAATCGAACCGCGGCGTCTCGCCCTTGAGATGCTGCGCCAGGGCGCGCCGATAGAGCGGCAGGTCGTCGGGGTGAATGCGGCCGATCCAGTCGGCGGGCGTCGCGAGTTCTTCGGCGGACAGTCCGAGCATGACCCGCAGCACCGGCGAATACTGCACGGTGTCGCGCACGATGTCCCATTCGTAGGCGCCGAAGCCGATCGACTGCATGACGAGGGCGTAGTGCTCGTCGTGATCGACAACAGGGGCAAGCTCGGCGCGGGCGAAGGCATCCCGGCATTCTGCGGGCGAGGACTGTGACATGCGGACGCTCCCGACCCCGATCCTATCGGCCGCTTGTATCGACGGCGTATCGCCTGCGGGCCGAATTGTATCGTGTGTATCACAAGCGTGGCGGGGATCGCACCGGCGCAACAGGACTGTTTTCGTGAACGTTACCGACGATACCAAGAGGCCGATCCGGCGACATCGCGGCGAAACCGTCGCTGGCTAGCGTGCCGTTCAGTCCAACAAGACGCGGCAACGCTCGAAGCGCGAGTGGCTGACCGCACTTTCTCGGCGGGAGATCGTCATGAGGACCTTAGCGATCGTCACCACCCAACTCGTGCTCGGCCTCGTCGTCGTCGCCATGGGGGCAGCCGTGCTGGCAATACCCGAGACCATGGCGCCGCGTCTCGCCCATGCGGGTTTCTCGGATGCCCTCCGTCACGGGATGGGAGGCGCACAGGTCATCGCAGGGCTGTGCCTGATGGTGCCCCGTATCCAACTGCTCGGCGCCGCCATGCTGGTGATCATGACGGTCGGTGTCGTGCCGCTCAGCCTGCTGCCCTCGGGCGGCGAAGCATCCGCGAGCGTGGCGCGTCCCGCGTCACGGGCTGAGGCCGCCATTGCGGGCCGGTGCGGGCGGGGCGCCCCCCTGGCGACCAGCAATCCGCTCGACTGGCAGGTCTGAGCCGCACGGAGCCCGACGAGGTACACTGGTCCGGTGAGGGATTATGCTCTTCCGTTGTTGGGAACGGGGTGCCCCCACGCATGGCCACGGCCTTGACGGAGTACCCGCCAAGGTAACATGAAACCGGTCTTCGCAACCGACCTTGCCTTGCATCCCAACCGCCGCTCGGCTATAGGACCGGCCATCTCACACGCGGACAACTGGCTTTAGAAAGCCGTCCGGTGGCGCCCGCCGGCCGCAAGGCCGTCATGGTGCTCACATCCGTCCGCGGAGGCATTTGAACCGGAGAATACCATGGCGCTGCCCGACTATTCCATGCGCCAGCTGTTGGAAGCTGGTGTCCATTTCGGCCATCAGTCCCACCGCTGGAACCCGAAGATGGCTGACTTCATCTTCGGCACCCGCAACAACATCCACATCATCGATCTCGCCCAGACGGTGCCGCTGTTGCACCGCGCCCTGCAGGCGGTGTCCGACACGGTCGCCCGCGGCGGCCGTATCCTGTTCGTCGGCACCAAGCGCCAGGCCCAGGACGCGGTCTCCGAAGCGGCCAAGAAGTGCGCCCAGTACTACGTCAATTCGCGCTGGCTCGGCGGCACGCTGACCAACTGGAAGACGGTGTCGGAATCGATCAAGCGCCTGCGCAAGCTCGACGAGATGCTCTCCGCCAACGAGGCGCAGGGCTATACGAAGAAGGAGCGCCTGACGCTGACCCGCGAGCGCGACAAGCTCGAGCGCGCGCTGGGCGGCATCAAGGATATGGGTGGCCTGCCGGATCTCCTGTTCGTCATCGACACGAACAAGGAAGACATCGCCATCAAGGAGGCCAAGCGCCTCAACATCCCGGTCGCCGCCGTGGTCGACACCAATTGCGATCCGGCCGGCATCTCCTTCGTGGTTCCGGGCAATGACGATGCCGGCCGCGCCATCACGCTCTATTGCGAGCTCATCTCGCGCGCCGCGATCGACGGCATTTCCCGCGCCCAAGGCGACATGGGCATCGACATGGGTGCCGCCGAGAAGCCGATCGTCGAAGAGGTGGTGGCGGAGACGGTCGAGGGCCCTGGTTGGGAAGTCCTGTCGGGCCCGCGCGGCGTCGCCGACGACTTGAAGAAGCTCGGCGGCATTTCGCCGGCGATCGAAAAGAAGCTCAACGATCTCGGCATCTTCCATTACTGGCAGATCGCCGCCGTCGGCCCTGGCGCCGCCGAAAAGGTGGGCGAGGAAGTCGGTCTGCCGAGCCGTGTCGAGGGCTGGATTCAGAAGGCCAAGGCGTTGACCGCCGAGACCGAGTAAACGCGCCGGATTTCCGGCGAGGGCGGAATAACGACACGGACCCGTCTTCGACAAGTGGTCCGACTCTTCGAATGGACGCCGGCGGCGTGGGAGTTTCCGGCCCGCGCCGATCGGCTTCCGACACGGGTTCCGCGGCGTGACCCGGCCCTGGATTGATCTCCGGCCGGCGCAATGCCGGCCGAGCTGTTTTTGCGATTGAGGATCGAAACGATGGCGACTATTTCCGCTTCCCTGGTCAAGGAGCTTCGCGACAAGACCGGCGCCGGCATGATGGACTGCAAGGCCGCGCTCAACGAGACCAATGCCGACATGGAGGCGGCCGTCGACTGGCTGCGCAAGAAGGGCCTCGCCAAGGCCGCCAAGAAGGCCGGCCGAATCGCCGCCGAAGGCTTGATCGGCGTCGCCATCACGCCGCTCAAGGGCGCCGTCGTGGAAGTCAATTCCGAGACCGACTTCGTGGCCCGCAACGATCAGTTCCAGGGGCTCGTGCAGATGGTCGCCCAGGTGGCGCTCGACGTCGGCGGCGACGTCGATGCGATCAAGGCCGCCAAGGTCGGCGACATCACCATCGAAGAAGCCATCAACAACGCCATCGCCACCATCGGCGAGAACATGAGCCTGCGCCGCGCCGCCGTCCTTTCGGTCGGCAAGGGGATCGTGTCCCACTATGTGCATTCGCAGGTGAGCGAAGGCCTGGGCAAGATCGGCGTCATGGTGGCGCTGGAAACGGCCGGCGACGTCGCCGCGCTCGCCCCCTTCGGCCGCCAGCTCGCCATGCATGTGGCCTCGGCAAATCCGCAGGCGGTCGAGTCGTCCGGGCTCGATCCGCACGTGGTGGCGCGCGAGAAGGACGTGCTCGCCGACAAGTTCCGTCAGCAAGGCAAGCCCGAGAACGTGATCGCCAGGATTGTCGATTCAGGGATTCACACCTTCTACAAGGAAGTCTGCCTGCTCGAACAGCCGTTCATTTTCGACGACAAGAAGTCGGTCGGTCAGGCCATCAAGGAGGAGGAAGGCAAGGTTGGCGGCGCCATCAAGGTGACCGGCTTCGTGCGCTACGCCCTCGGCGAGGGTATCGAGCGCAAGGAAGACGATTTTGCCGCCGAAGTGGCGGCGGCGGCCGGAAAGAGCTGAATCACGCTCCGAGCAGTCCGTCGTGCCACACTCGGGTCGGACCTTCGGTCCACCCGAGGTCCGGCGCCGGCGGGCATCCAGCTCTCGTATCAAGCTCTTGCACCCAAATCTTGCATCCAGCTCTTGGCCCGGAACTGGGTTCCCGCTGTCGCGGGGGTGGTCGAACGGGCGGTGAGGGAGGTGAGGCAATGGCCGAACCGGCGTTCAAACGCGTGGTCGTCAAAATTTCGGGCGAGGCTTTGAGCGGATCGGAGCCGTTCGGCATCGACCAGCCCATCGTCGAGCGCTACGCCGCCGATCTCGTTTCGGCGAGCGAGATGGGTGTTCGCCTAGGCGTGGTAGTCGGTGGCGGCAATATCCTGCGCGGTGCCCACCTTTCTGGGGAGAATTTGTCACGCCCGACGGCCGATTCCATGGGCATGCTGGCGACCGTGATGAATGCCCTGGTCCTGGAAGCCGCGATCGAACGCGCCGGGACGCCGGCGCGCACCATGTCGGCACTCGCCATGCCACAGGTGTGTGAAACCTTCGAACGCGCGCGGGCGTTGCGCCATCTCGAAGAGCGACGCATCGTCATCTTCGCCGGCGGCACCGGTAACCCCTATTTCACGACCGATACCACGGCCGTGCTGCGGGCGGCCGAAATGGGCTGCGAGGCGGTGCTCAAGGCCACCAACGTGGATGGGGTCTACAGCGCCGATCCCAAGAAGGATCCGACGGCGACGCGCTATGAGCAACTGACCCACGAGGAGGCCATCCGCAGCGACCTCAAAGTCATGGACGCCACCGCGTTTGCGCTTGCCCGCGAAAACCGTATGCCTATCATCGTGTTCGCCATTCACGAGGCCAATGCCATCACGGCCGTGCTGAGTGGCGCCGGCAGGTCGACCCTCGTCGGCAGCCGGAATTAGGCGAACAGTGCGTCCGGTAGTTCGATGCGCCGGCGCCGGCCGGCGCCGGCACGGGGCCTGACCCGCACCGGGACGCCATTTGTGGAGACCAGTCGATCATGCCGTCCGGGACTCACGATCTCACTGAAATCAAACGTCGCATGCAGGGTGCGGTCCAGGTGTTCAAGCAGGAACTCGGAGGGCTGCGCACCGGGCGCGCATCGACGAGCCTGCTCGACCATGTCCAGGTCGAGGCCTATGGCTCGACCATGCCCCTCAACCAGCTTGCGACCGTCAGCGTCCCCGAACCGCGCCTGTTGCAGGTGCAGGTGTGGGATCGTTCGCAGGTACACGCGGTCGAGAAGGCGATCTCGGCCGCCAATCTGGGTCTGACGCCCAATACCGAAGGTGCCACCCTGCGGCTGCGCATTCCGGAGCTCAACGAGGAGCGGCGCAAGGAGCTCGTCAAGGTGGCGCACAAATATGCCGAGGCCGCCAAGGTGGCGGCGCGGCATGTGCGCCGCGACAGCCTCGAGAACCTCAAGAAGCTCGAGAAGGACCGCCAGATCGGCGAGGACGATCAGGAACGCATGGCCGCCGAGGTGCAAAAGGCGATCGATCAGACCATCACCGAGATCGATACGGTGCTTGCCGCCAAGGAAAAGGAAATCATGACGGTGTGAACGGCAGCGAACGCCGGTCAGCGCCTTCGGGAGACTGAGAGAATGGGCAAGACCGAGACTTCGTCGAGGTCTTCGGACGAGTTTGGTGCGCCGCGTCACGTCGCCATCATCATGGACGGCAACGGCCGTTGGGCGGCGTCCCGTGGTCTGCCGCGCGGCGAGGGGCATCGCCGCGGCGTCGAAGCGCTGCGCCGCACCGTGCGGGCGGCGGGAGATCTCGGAATCTCCTATCTCACCATCTTCTCGTTCTCGTCGGAGAACTGGTCACGACCCGCCAAGGAAGTCAGCGACCTGATGGTGCTGCTGCGCCGGTTCATCCGCAACGATCTCGCCGAGTTGCACGCCTCCAACGTGCTGGTACGGGTCATCGGCGAGCGTGAGGGGCTCGATCCCGAGATCGCGAAACTGCTGCAGGAGGCGGAGGACCTCACCCGCCACAACACCGGACTGACCCTGGTGATCGCCTTCAACTATGGAGGTCGCCAGGAGATCGCGCGGGCGGCTCGCGGTGTCGCCGAGGAGGTGGCCGCCGGGCGCCTCGCTCCGCAGGCGGTCACGCCGGAACTGCTGTACCGCTTCTTCGACGCGCCCGACATTCCGGACCCGGACCTCCTGATTCGCACCAGCGGCGAGCAGCGCCTGTCGAACTTCCTTTTGTGGCAGGCGGCCTACAGCGAACTCGTCTTCCTGCCGGTGCATTGGCCGGATTTCGACCGTGCGGCACTCGAAAAGGCCATCGACGAATTCCGCCGCCGCGAACGTCGCTTCGGCGGCCTTGTGGCCAAGACCGGATCATGACCTCGTGACCGACAGCGACCGGGCGCCGGGGACCAAGCCGGGCGGCGCGCCGGCGCTCAAAGGCGGCGAATTTGTCTTGCGGGTCGCATCGGCGGCCGTGCTGGCACCCCTCGCCCTCGTCCTCGCCTATTGGGGCGGCTGGGCATTTGTCGTCTTCTGGGCGGCGGCGGCAATCGCCGTGCATTGTGAATGGACTCACATGGTCGCCGACCGGCGCGCGCCCGTCCTGGCGACGGCCGGCGGCATTCTCATCGCGGTTTCGGCCGTGACTGTCGTCATCGCCGGGCTTGGTGCAGCTCTCGTGCTGCTGGCCGCGACCGTGCTCGCCCTGGCATTCGCGACGGCGCCTGAACGACGGCTGTGGACGGCACTGGGCGTTGCCTATGCGGGCGCGGTGCTGATGGCGCCGCTCGTGCTGCGCCAGGATCGCGACCATGGATTTGCGGTTATCGTCCTGTTGTTCGCGGTCGTGTGGGCGACCGACATCGGCGGTTATTTCGCCGGGCGCCTGATCGGCGGGGCAAAGCTGTGGCCGCGTGTCAGCCCCAAGAAGACCTGGGCGGGCGCGCTCGGAGGTTCCGGCGCCGCTGTCGCCTCGGCGATCGCGGTCGCGGGCTTCGTCACTCAGGCGAATCCTTTGGCCGTGGCGATCTTGGCTTTGTTACTCTCCGCCGTCTCCCAGGCGGGCGACTTGTTCGAATCCGCCGTCAAGCGCCGCTTCGGCGTCAAGGATGCGGGTCGCATCATCCCCGGACACGGCGGCGTCATGGATCGGCTCGACGGCTTTGTGGCGGCAGCGCTCATCGCTGCCTTGATCGGCATTGTCCGCGGCGGCGCCGATGCGGCCGGGCATGGCCTGCTTTTATGGTGAAGACATGAATGCCGTACCGATGGGTCGCCCCGATCTGGTCGCCCCGACCGACAAACGCAGCATCACGCTCCTGGGAGCGACCGGCTCGATCGGCACTTCGACCGTCGATCTGATCGAGCGCCACCGTGGCCGCTACCGGGTCGAGGCCGTCACGGCGGCCACCAATGCCGGCAAGCTGGCGGCGCTCGCACGCCGGCTCGGCGCCCGGTTCGCCGCGGTGGCGGATCCGGCCGCCTATGCGGAGCTCAAATCGGCGCTGGCTGGCTCGGGGATCGAATCGGGAGCCGGGGAGGCGGCGGTCGTCGAGGCCGCCTGCCGGCCGGCCGACTGGGTGTGCGGCGCCATCACCGGGGCGGCCGGCCTGAGGCCCACCCTCGCGGCCGCCGAGCGTGGCGCCATCGTCGCCATCGCCAACAAGGAAACACTGGTCTGCGCCGGCACCCTGTTCATGCGCCGCGCCGCCGAGGCCGGCGCCACCGTGCTGCCGGTCGACAGTGAGCACAACGCCATCTTCCAGGCGCTCGGCGCCGGCCGGCGCGACGACGTCGCCCGCATCATCCTGACCGCATCCGGCGGCCCTTTCCGCACCTATTCGATCGAGCAGATCCGCGCCGCCACGCCCGAACAGGCCCTGCGCCACCCCAACTGGTCCATGGGTCCGAAGGTGACCATCGATTCGGCGACGCTGATGAACAAGGGCCTCGAAATCATCGAGGCGCATCACCTGTTCGGTATCGGCTCCAGGCAGATCGACGTGTTCGTGCATCCCCAGTCGATCGTCCACGGCCTGGTGGAATACTGCGATGGTTCCATGGTGGCGCAGATTGGTCCGACCGACATGCGGGTACCGATCGCCCATTGCCTCGCTTGGCCGGGGCGCATCGACGGGAATCCGCGTCTCGATCTCGCCCGCATGGCCCAGTTGACTTTCGAAGCGCCCGACACGGTCCGGTTCCCGTGCCTGGCTCTGGCCCGGGAGGCGCTCGAAACGGGAGGCGCCGCGCCGACCGTCCTCAACGCCGCGAACGAAATCGCGGTCGGGGAATTTCTCGAACGCCACATCGGATTTTCTGGTATCGCGGCACTCGTGCGCGCCACCCTCGAGGCCGCCGACGCCCGCGGGCTCCTGTCGGAGCCGGCAGATGTGGACGCGGCGCTCGCCGTTGACCATGTTTCGCGATCGTTGGCCCGCGAGCTTGTGCCCGAAATCGCCTTAAAGGCATCATATTAACCGCCCGGTAAGCATGCCGGCATTCCCGAGGGGGTTCATTTGAGCGCCAACATCTTGAGCAGTCTCAGCCTTCTGGGCGGCGGCTTCACCGGCTATGTGATTCCATTCCTTTTCGTTCTGACGATCGTGGTCTTCTTCCACGAGCTCGGCCATTTCCTGGTGGCACGCTGGTGCGGCATCAAGGTCATGGTCTTTTCCATCGGCTTCGGTCCGGAACTGATCGGATTCAACGATCGGTATGGAACCCGTTGGAAGCTCGCGGCTATTCCGCTCGGCGGCTATGTGAAATTCTTCGGTGACGAGAACGCCGCCAGCGTCCCGGACACCGATAGCATCGAGAAGATGCAGCCGCAGGAACGTGCGGTCAGCTTCTTCCACCAGCCGGTGCGCGCCCGCGCCGCTGTCGTGGTCGCCGGGCCGCTCGCCAATTTCATCCTGGCAATCGTGATCTTCGCCGGCGTTTTCGCCCTTTACGGCAAGCAGATAGCGACTGCGCGCGTCGACGCCATCCAGGCCGGCAGCGCCGCCGCCGAAGCCGGCTTCAAGGCCGGCGACCTCGTCGTGTCCATCGACGGCCGTGCCATCGACAGCTTCTCCGACATGCAGCGCGTGGTCAGCGTCAATGCCGGCAAGTCGCTGGACATCAAGGTGGATCGCGGCGGCACAACGGTCGCCCTGACGGCCGTTCCGGCGCTGCGGGAGATCAAGGACAATTTCGGCAACGTCCACCGCATCGGCGTGCTCGGCATCAGCCGGTCGATGGCACCCGAAGACGTCAAGACCCAGAGCGTCGATCCGCTGTCGGCCCTGTGGATGGGGGTCGAGGAGACCTGGTTCGTGATCGACCGGACGGTGACCTACATCGGCGGCGTGGTGACTGGACGGGAGGCGGCCGACCAGCTCGGCGGACCGATTCGCATCGCCCAGGTATCCGGACAGGTCGCAACCGCGGGCATCGTGGCCCTGATTCATCTCGCTGCGGTGTTGTCGGTGTCGATCGGGCTGTTGAATCTGTTTCCGGTTCCGCTGCTCGATGGCGGACACCTGATGTTCTATGCCATCGAGGCCGCGCGCGGCCGGCCGCTGTCGGAAAAAGCCCAGGAAGTGGGGTTCCGCATCGGCTTCGCGATCGTGGTGATGTTGATGGTGTTCGCAACCTTTAATGACATTCTTCACTTTGCCCGATCATAACCGCGCGGGGACCATCGGGCGCGGGTGTAGCGATCGGGCAACTCACGGACCGGAAAGGAGAATGGTTCCTTAATCGTTGTTTGCAGGGTGGGGGAAAGCCTGTACAAACGACGCAGATTCTGAGGGTCCGAGCGTGGGCTTTCGAGGGTAGGGCACGAGCGGCATGGGAATTGGCGTGCGGGGAATTCGGGGACTGGCCGTCATCGGCACCGTCTTCACGGGAGTGGTGTTCGGCGTATTTGCCGCCGCCGTTGCGTCGGCGCCCAGCGCCTATGCGCAGGCTTCCCAGATCGTCGTCGAGGGCAATCGCCGGGTGGAGGCCGACACGATCCGGTCCTACTTCCGGCCCGGCCCGGGCGAGCGGCTCGACGCCGCCAAAATCGATTCGGCCCTGAAGACCCTCTATGGCACCGGCCTGTTCCAGGACGTGCGCATCAACCAGGCGGGCGGACGGCTGGTCGTTACCGTGGTCGAGAATCCGGTCATCAACCGGATCGCCTTCGAAGGTAACAAGAAGGCCAAGGACGAGCAGATCCTGCTCGAAATCCAGTCGAAGCCGCGCGGAACCTTCTCGCGCGCCACCGTCCAGTCGGACGTGTCGCGCATCGTCGAGATTTACCAGCGCAGCGGCCGCTACGACGTGCGCGTCGAGCCGAAGATCATCGAACTGCCCAACAGCCGCGTCGATCTCGTCTTCGAGATCAACGAGGGGCCCAAGACCGGCGTCGCCAAGATCGTCTTCGTCGGCAACAAGGCCTACAGCGACTGGCGCCTGAAGGACGTGATCAAGACCGGCCAGACCAACTGGCTGTCCTGGATCAAGAGCAACGACATCTTCGATCCCGACCGCGTCGAGGTCGACCGCGACCTGTTGCGCCGCTTCTACCTGCGCCATGGCTTCGCCGACGTGCGAATCGTTTCCGCCGTCGCCGAGTACGAGCCGTCCAGGAAGGGTTTCGTGATCACCTTCACGATCGAGGAAGGTGACCAGTACAAGTTCGGGTCCGTCGACGTGCAGTCGTCGGTGAGCGCCATTCCGGGCAACTCCCTCATCGACCGCACGCGCACCAAGCCGGGCAACGTCTACAACGCCGACATGATCGAGAAATCGGTGGAGGATCTCTCCATCGAGGTGTCGAAGCGCGGCTATCCGTTCGCTGTGGTGCGCCCGCGCGGCGACCGCGACCCGGCCGCCAAGCGCATCAACGTCGTCTACACGCTCGAGGAAGGGCCGCACGTCTACATCGAGCGCATCAATATCCGCGGCAACACCCGCACGCGCGACTACGTGATCCGGCGCGAATTCGACATCGTCGAGGGTGACGCCTACAACCGCGCGCTCATCGAACGGGCCGAGCGGCGCATCAAGAACCTCAACTACTTCAAGACGGTGAAGTTCACCAACGAGCCCGGCTCGGCGCCCGACCGCATCATCGTCAATGTCGAGGTGGAAGAGCAGTCGACCGGCGAGTTCTCGGTGGCGGGTGGCTATTCGACCGCCGACGGCTTCATCGGCGAAGTGTCCATCGGCGAACGCAACCTGCTTGGCACCGGTCTGATCGGCCGCGCCTCGGTGACATATGGAGGCCGTTCACGCGGCTTCAACCTGTCGCTGGTCGAGCCCTACCTGCTCGGCAACCGCATGGCGCTGGGCGTGGACATCTTCGGCAAGGAGATCACCTCGACGCAGTACACCTCGTACACGTCGAAGACCTACGGTGGCGGCCTGCGGCTTGGCATCCCGATCACCGACAATATCGGCTTCTCGGCCCGTTATTCGGGTTATCGGCAGGAGATCGATCTGCCGAGCGAGTACAAGAACTGCAACAACCTCACTCCGGTCAACGGCACGACCTATCCGACCAATATCGACGCGGTTTCTTCTGACGGCGTGAATACTTGGCGGACTCTTGGCTTCAGCCAGAACTGCTACTACGACGGCGAAGCCTCGCTGCCGGTCAAGATGGAGCTCGCCCAGGGGCCGGTGTTCGTCTCGCTGGTGGGTTACGGCCTGACCTACAACACGCTCGACAACAACAAGAACCCGACCAGCGGCCTGATGATCGACTTCAAGCAGGATCTGGCCGGCGTCGGCGGCGACGTCAACTTCCTCAAGTCGACGGTGGACGGCCGCTACTATCAAGAGATCCTGCCCGACGTCGTCGGCATGCTGCGCGGCCAGGCCGGTCACGCCACCGGTTGGGGCGGCAAGGACCTGCGCATGCTCGACCACTTCCAGGGCGGGCCCAACTTGGTGCGCGGCTTCGAGACCGCCGGCTTCGGCCCGCGTGACCAGACCTCGGGCACCACGCAGGACTCGCTCGGCGGCACCATGTACTGGGCGGTCACCGCCGAAGTCACCACACCGCTGTTCTTCGCCCCGAAGGATTTCGGCATGAAGATCGCCGCCTTCGTCGACGCCGGCAGCGTGTGGGATTACACCGGTCCGACCTATTGGGCGCAGACCGGTGAGACCCTCGATCTCGGCGACAGCAGCGGCCACAGCGTGCGCGCCGCCGCCGGCGTCGGCCTGATCTGGGACTCGCCGTTCGGACCGCTGCGTTTCGACGTCGCCTATCCGATCGCCAAGGAAAGCTGGGACAAGACGCAGGTCTTCCGCTTCGGCGGCGGCACCAAGTTCTGACGGCCGGCCACCCCGGCGGGTGGCCTTCAACCGGATTTCAATTCGGACCGTCATGCGCTAGAGACAGGCGCCCGCCCCAATCCCGGGGCGGGCGCTTTTGCTTTTTCACGTGCGCGGGCGACGCTAAGCGCCTGTGCCACTCCACGAATCGGGTGGCATGACAGAACCGGTTTTCTTTGCCAGGTCGGCCGGACTGACGGTCGGCGAAATCGCCACCCTGACCGGCGGCAAGCCCCGCGAGGGCACCGATCTCGATCGCCGCGTGGTGAATGCCGGGCCGCTCGACCGGGCCGGACCGTCCGATCTTTCATTCGCCGACAAGCGGAAATTCGCCGAAGCGCTCGCCGCCACGGCCGCCGGCGTCTGTCTGGTGTCGCCGGCGCTCGCTGACGCCGCACCGTCCCACGTGGCCGTGATCGTCGTCCACAATCCTTACGCCGCCTTTGTGACGGTGGAACGGGCGCTGTTTCCCGACAGCCTGCGTCCGTCTTCGCTCGTCGCCGGCAACGGCGTCGCGGCCGGCGCGTTCGTGCATGCGTCGGTGCGGCTGGAGGCCGGCGTCGTCGTCGATCCGGGCGCCGTGATCGGTCCCGGTGCCGAGATCGGCGCCGGCACCGTGATCGGGCCGCAGGCGGTGATCGGCCCGCAGGTGAAGATCGGCCGCAACTGCTCGGTCGGTCCATGCGCGTCGATCACCCACGCGCTCGTCGGCGACCGCGTGGTCATCCATGCCGGCGCCCGCATCGGCCAGGACGGTTTCGGCTACGTGCGCGGCCCGAACGGCCACGTGAAGATTCCGCAACTCGCCCGCGTCATCATCCAGAACGACGTTGAGATCGGCGCCAATACCACGATCGACCGCGGCGGCAGTCGCGACACCGTCATCGGCGAAGGCACCAAGATCGACAATCTGGTGCAGATCGGCCACAACTGCGTCATCGGCCGGCAGGTGATCATCGTGTCGCAGACCGGCGTCTCTGGCAGTTGCGTCATCGAGGACCACGCCGTGCTTGGCGGCCAGGTCGGCCTCGCCGATCACGTCACGGTCGGCGAGGGCGCCATGCTGGGGGCGCGCTCGGGGGTCATCGGCGGCAGCATACCGGCGCGCGCCCGCTGGGGAGGATTTCCGGCCGGGCCGTTGCGCGAGTGGCTGCGCGGCGCCGCGGTGTTGCGGCGGCTGAGCGCCGACCACGGCGGACACGAACACACCCACAAAGACGACGACGAGGGGCAAGGATGAGCGGCGAAACGCTGGATACGATGGAGATTCTGGACATCCTGCAGGTGCTGCCGCACCGCTATCCGTTTCTTCTCGTCGATCGCATCATCGAGGTCAATGGCGACGAGTCCGGCATCGGCATCAAGAACGTCACCATCAACGAGCCGCAGTTCATGGGGCATTTCCCCAACCGGCCGGTGATGCCGGGCGTGCTGGTGATCGAGGGCATGGCGCAGACGGCGGGCGCCATGTGCATCCACTCGCTGGGGCCCAGCGCCAAACCGAACCTGGTCTATTTCCTGACCATCGACAAAGCCAAGTTCCGCAAGCCGGCGATGCCGGGCGATACCATCGAGTATCACGTGAAGAAGATCGCCCGCCGCAAGAACATGTGGTGGTTCCGCGCCGAGGCCAAGGTCGGCGGCAAACTGATTGCCGAGGCCGAGCTCGGCGCCATGTTGACGGAGGCAGGATCGTGACTTTGATTGACCCGACCGCGCGTATCGGTGTCGGGGCGGAGATCGCGGCGGACGCGGAAATCGGTCCGTATTGCATCATCGGCCCGAAGGTGAAGATCCACTCGGGCGTGCGGCTCGTTTCCCATGTGAGCATCGTCGGTGTGACCGAGATCGGCGCCGGGACGACCATCCAGCCGTTCGCGTCGCTCGGTACGCCGCCGCAATCGGTGCACTACAAGGGCGAACCGACCCGCCTGGTGGTCGGCGCCAATTGCGATATCCGCGAAGGCGTGACCGCCAATATCGGCACGGCCGACGCCGGCGGCCTCACCACCATCGGCGACAACTGCTTCCTGATGGCGAATTCCCATGTGGGGCACGACTGCCATGTGGGCAATCGGGCGATCTTCGCCAACAACGCCGTTCTCGGCGGCCACGTCGAGGTCGGCGATTTCGTCTTCCTGGGCGGCAACTGCGCGGTGCACCAGTTCTGCCGCATCGGCGAGAGCGCCATGGTGTCGGGCTGTTCGGCGGTGAAGGAAGACGTCATCCCCTACGGCTTCGTGGTCGATCCCATGGGCCGCATCGGCGGCATCAATGTCATCGGGCTCAAGCGCCGCGGCTTCGGCAAATCGGATCTGCAGGCGCTGCGCCGCGCCGTGCACGACATCTTCGCGGGCGAGGGCACGCTGGCGGAACGCGTCGAGCGGGTCGCCGCCGAGGCGACCCCCATGGTGGCGCAGATCGTCGCCTTCATCCGCGCCGCCAAACGACCGATCATGCTGATGCGTCAGCGCGGCGGACACAATCTCGACGCCTGAGGGACACCATGGACGGGACCACGACCGCCGTGTCGACGCCCGTCCCGCGCCGGGATGACGGCACTCCATTGGCGCTGATCTGCGGCGGCGGCACCATACCGCCTGTCGTCGCAGCCGCGGTCGCGGCGCGCGGGCGACGCGTGGTCGTGTTCGCGTTGCGGGGCTGGGCTGATCCGGCGTTCGTCGCCGATCATGCGCACCATTGGATCGCGCTCGGCCAGGTGGGCCGTTTCTTCCGCCTCGTCGAGGCCGAGGGGTGCCGCGACGTGGCCTTCATCGGTACGTTGCTCAGGCCCGCCTTGCGCGACATCCGTCTCGACTGGATGACGCTGCGCCTGCTGCCGCGGGTGATCGGATTCTTCCGCGGCGGCGACGATCGCCTGCTGTCGGGCGTCGGCGCTCTCCTCGAGGAACGGGGACTGCGTCTCGTCGGTGCCCACGAGGTGGCTCCGGAAATCCTGATGCCGGCCGGCCAGGCGACGCGGCGGGCGCCGTCCGAACGCGACCGCGCCGACATCGCGCGCAGTATCGAGGTGCTGGCGGCGATGGGGCCGCTCGACGTCGGCCAGGCGGTCGTCGTTGCCGACGGCTATGTGGTCGCGGTCGAAGCCGCGGAGGGCACCGACGCCGTGCTGGAGCGGGTGGCGGCGCTTCGCACCAGCGGTCGCCTGAAGACGCGTCCCGGCATCGGCGTCCTGGTGAAGACGCCCAAGCGCGGCCAGGACCGCCGTTTCGACCTGCCGACGATCGGGCCGAGGACGATCGAAGGCGTTGCGGCCGCGGGGCTTGCGGGTCTCGCCATCGCGGCCGGTGGCGCCATCGTCGCCGAGCCGGGCGACACCGTCCGGCTGGCCGATCGCCGCAACCTGTTCATGCTCGGCTTTGACGAGTCCGTCCCGTGAGCCGGGCAGGGCCACTCAGGGTATTCGTGATCGCCGGAGAGACGTCCGGCGACCACCTCGGCGCACCGCTCATGCGTTCGCTGGCGGCGCGGGACGACGTGCGCTTCCAAGGCATCGGCGGCGAAGAGATGGCGGCCGCCGGCCTCGAGAGCCTGTTTCCCATCGACGAACTTGCCATCATGGGCTTCTCGGCCATTCCCGCCAAGCTGCCGCTGATCCTGCGCCGCATCCGCCAAGCCGCCGATGCCGTGGTCGCCGCGAAACCGGATGTGCTGGTGATCATCGACAGTCCCGATTTCACCCACCGGGTGGCGCGCCGCGTTCGGAAGGCTTTGCCGCAGCTGCCTGTCGTCGACTACGTGTCGCCTTCCGTGTGGGCGTGGCGGCCGGGCAGGGCGCGTGCCATGCGCCGCTATGTGGATCACGTCCTGGCGCTGCTGCCGTTCGAGCCCGAATCCCATGCCCGGTTGGGCGGGCCGCCCTGCACCTATGTGGGCCACCCGCTGGTGGAGCAGGTGGCGAAGCTGCGCCCCAACGCCGACGAGGCCCGTCGCCGCGCCGCCGATCCGCCGCGCCTGTTGGTACTGCCGGGCAGCCGGTCCGGCGAGATCGCCCGCCATCTCGACCTGTTCGGTGCCACCGTCGCCCGCTGTGTCGAGGCGATCGGGCCCGTCGAGGCGGTGCTGCCGACCTTGCCGCATCTCGCCGCACGGATCGAAGCGGCCACGGCGACCTGGCCCGTCGCGCCGAAACTCATCGTCGAGACGGACGAGAAATGGCAGGCGTTTCGCACCGCGCGGGCGGCGCTCGCGGCCTCCGGCACCGTCACCCTCGAACTGGCGCTGGCGGGCATTCCAACGGTCGTCGCCTATCGGGTCTCGCTCATGGAGGAAGCGATCGTCAAACCGCTGCTGCGCGTTCCTTCGATCGTGCTCGCCAATCTGGTCCTCGGCGACAACGTCATGCCGGAAATCCTGCAGCGGCAGGCGACGCCCGAACGGCTCGCGAGAGAACTCGCACAAGTCGTCACCGATACGCCGGAACGTCGGCGGCAGGTGGACGGGCTGGCGCGGATCGATCAGGTCATGGACATCGGCGCCGCCCAGCCGAGCGTCCGCGCCGCCGAGGTCATCCTTAAGGTCGTCGGCCGATCCGCTTGACTCGTCATTGCGAGGAGCGAAGCGACGAAGCAATCCAGCTCTTCGCTCGGGGCCCCTGGATTGCTTCGCTTCCGCTCGCAATGACGACGGAAGAATGGGGCGTAAAAAAGTGAAGGGCGGCGCCATGGCGCTGCCCTTGGAATTCGAACCGCTTCGATCCGACTACTTGCGCCGCGTGATCGGCATGTAGTCGCGCCGCGTGGCGCCCGTGTAGAGTTGACGCGGCCGGCCGATCTTCTGGTGCGGATCCTCGATCATTTCCTTCCACTGGGCGATCCAGCCGACCGTGCGGGCGAGCGCGAACAAGACCGTGAACATGGTGGTCGGGAAACCCATCGCCCGCAACGTGATGCCCGAATAGTAGTCGACGTTCGGATAGAGCTTCTTCTCGATGAAGTACTCGTCGTGCAGCGCGATGCGCTCGAGCTCCACCGCCACGTCGAGGAGATCGTCCTTGATGTTCATCTCCTTGAGTACTTCGTGGCAGGTCCGCTGCATGATCTTGGCGCGCGGATCGTAGTGCTTGTAGACGCGGTGGCCGAACCCCATCAGGCGGAACGAGTCGTTCGGGTCCTTGGCGCGGGCGACGAATTCCGGGATGCGCTCCGGCTTGCCGATTTCGGTCAGCATCTTGAGCGCCGCCTCGTTGGCGCCGCCGTGCGCCGGGCCCCATAGGCAGGCGATACCGGCGGCGATGCAGGCGAACGGATTGGCGCCCGACGAGCCGGCCAGCCGCACCGTCGAGGTCGAGGCGTTCTGCTCGTGGTCGGCGTGCAGGATGAAGATGCGGTCCATCGCCGTCGATAGCACGGGATTGACTTTGTATTCCTCACACGGCACCGCGAAGCACATGCGCAGGAAGTTCGACGCGTAGTCGAGATCGTTTTTCGGGTACACGAACGGCTGGCCGATCGAGTACTTGAACGCCATCGCGGAAATCGTCGGCAGCTTGGCGATCATGCGCATGGAGGCGACCATGCGCTGATGCGGATCGGAGATGTCGGTGGAGTCGTGATAGAACGCCGATAGCGCGCCGACGGACGCGACCATCACCGCCATCGGATGGGCGTCGCGGCGGAAGCCCTGGAAGAACCGCATCATCTGCTCGTGCACCATGGTGTGGCGCGTGACGCGGTAGTCGAAATCGGCCTTCTGCGCCGCCGTCGGCAGTTCGCCATAGAGCAGCAGGTAACAGGTTTCCAGAAAGTCGCCGTGCTCCGCCAGTTGCTCGATCGGATAGCCGCGATAGAGCAGCACGCCCTCATCGCCGTCGATGAAGGTGATCTTGGACTCGCAGCTGCCCGTCGAGGTGAAGCCGGGGTCGTAGGTGAACATCCCGGTCTGGCTGTAGAGCTTGCCGATATCGATCACGTCGGGACCGATCGTGCCGGGATAGACCGGCAACGACCAGTTCTTGTCGCCAATGGTGAGTTGAGCGGTTTTGGTGTTGGTCTTCGCGTCCATGATCGTTCCCTCGATCCAGTGGTCGGGCGACCTTCAGTCCCGGGGCGGAACCAGAAGCAGTCAGTCGCGAGCGTGCGGGAGTGCTGCGGCGGAATGGTCCGACTTACCGCTAGCTAACCCGAACTGCGAGTGCATCGCAAGATGAACCTAAGGGGTAGCCCCTAAGGGCAAATCCCCCCGGCGGTTCAAGCGGTTGCCGGAACTGCGCCTTGCACCGCCTGGTCGTTGAGTCGGGCCAGGCTTTCGTCGCGCCCGAGCAGTTGCAGGACTTCGAAAATGCCCGGCGAGGTGACGCGACCGGTCAGGGCGGCGCGCAAAGGTTGCGCGATGGCGCCGAGCTTGACGCCGCGCTCTTCCGCAAACACGCGCACGGCCTGTTCGGTCGCCGTCGATGTCCAATCTGCGAGTGCGGCAAGGGCCGGAACGAGGTCGCGGATCAGTTTCCGGGCCTCGACGGTCAGAAGCGCGGCGGCTTTATCGTCGAGCGGCAGGGGGCGGTCCGCATACAGGAACTTGGCGCCCTCCAGTAGTTCGACCAGCGTCTTGGCACGCTCCTTCAGGCTCGGCATGGCGGCGACGAGCTTGGCTTCCATGTCGGGCGTGAGCTTGGCCGCCAAGGCGGCGCCTGCGGCGAGATGGGGCAGCACGCGCTTGATCTCGCCGACCAGGTCGATGTCGGCGGCCTCGCGCATGTAATGGCCGTTGAGGCTCTCCAGCTTGGCGAAGTCGAACCGCGCCGGCGAGCGGCCGATCTGCGGCAGGTCGAATGCGTCGGTCATCTCCTCGGTGGAAAAGATCTCCTGGTCGCCATGGCTCCAGCCGAGCCGCACCAGATAATTGCGCATGGCTTGCGGCAGGTAACCCATGGCCCGGTAGGCATCGACGCCCAGGGCGCCGTGGCGCTTGGACAGTTTCGAACCGTCCGGACCGTGGATCAGGGGAATGTGGGCAAATACCGGCACGTTCCAGCCCAGCGCCTGATAGATCTGGGTCTGCCGGGCGCCGTTGTTCAAATGGTCGTCGCCGCGGATCACGTGGGTCACCCCCATGTCGTGGTCGTCGACCACCACCGCCAGCATGTAGGTGGGGGTTCCGTCGGAGCGCAGCAGCACGAAGTCGTCCAGGTTTTCGTTCTGCCAGGTGACGCGTCCCTGAACCTGATCGTCGACGGTCGTCTCGCCGGTGAGTGGCGCCTTGAGGCGGATCGCCGGCTTGATGCCCGCCGGGGCATCGGCGGGATCACGGTCGCGCCAGCGGCCGTCATAGAGGCGCTTCTTGCCCTCGCGGCGGGCCTCCTCGCGCATCGCCTCCAGTTCCTCCGGCGTGCAGTAGCACCGATAGGCCGTGCCGGCGGTGAGCATCTCCTCGACCACCGCCCGGTGGCGTTCGACGCGGGCGAACTGGTAGACGGCCTCGCCGTCCCAATCGAGGCCGAGCCAGGTCAGGCCGTCGAGGATGGCGTCGATGGCTTCCTTGGTGGAACGTTCGCGGTCGGTATCCTCGATGCGCAGCAGCATCTTGCCGCCGCGGCCGCGGGCGTAGAGCCAGTTGAACAGCGCGGTACGCGCGCCGCCGATGTGCAGAAAGCCGGTTGGCGACGGCGCGAAGCGGGTGACGACAGTCTCGGTCATGGGGTGCGGTAGATCCGGCATTTAAAGGAACAGCGAACGGAAAATCGGTTGAGCGTTTATCACACGCGGCCCGCTTGTCACGGCATTTACCGATCATGTGCCGATCATGACGAAGCGCCACAGTTTTGCCCGGCAGGCGGTCGTGGATCGAGGACGAATGTTGCCGCCGCGTGACTGCAACCAACGTGATCGGGATGGCTGGAGCGTGCCGTTGACAGGAACTTTGTCCTGGCTTAGCTAACACTTAGTCAATCGGGTGATGGACTCCATGGCGAAAGTCACCATTCACGAAGCCAAGACGCATCTGTCCAAACTCATCGCCCGTGTCGAGAAGGGCGAAGAGATCGTGATCGCGCGTGGACACGAGCCCGTCGCCCGGCTGTCGCCCATCAATAAGGCCAAGCCGCAGCGCAAGGCGGGAGCCATGAAGGGCAAATGGCCGATCCTGCCCGACGCATTCTTCTTCGACCCGCTGCCGGAGCAGGAGTTGAAACAATGGGAAGGATCGGATGACGATCCTGCTCGATAGCCATGCGGTGATCTGGTTTCTCACCGGGGATCGACGTTGTTCCGCGACCGCCCGCAACGTGATCGAAAACGAGGCCGGGGATGTGCTGGTGAGCGCCGCCTCGGCATGGGAGATCGCCACCAAGGCGCGGTTGGGCCGGTGGCCGGAAGCGGTGGCTGTCCTCGCCGATCTGCAGCAGGTCTTGGCAGAAAACGATTTCGGGACTCTCGACGTCACAATGGAACACAGCTTGCTCGCCGGCATGTTGCCGGGGCGACATGGCGATCCGTTCGATCGCATGCTGGCCGCCCAGGCGCGTATCGAAGGAGTGCCACTGGTGACCACCGATCCGGTCTTCAGGGCATTCGACATTCAAACCGTATGGTAACAGGCGCCGGAACTTGGCTTGTCGGCCCAGATTTGGCACACAGGCGGCGCTCGGACTTGAAACAGGACGAAAGTGATGATGGCGGTGACCGAAACAGTCGCAGCGGAAACGGGGCGCGATTTCATCCGTGACATCATCCAGGCCGACCTGGATTCGGGGCGTCGCCAGGGCGTCGTCACCCGCTTCCCGCCCGAGCCCAACGGCTACCTGCATATCGGCCACGCCAAGTCCATCTGCCTGAACTTCGGCGCCGCGCAGGAATTCGGCGGCCGCTGCCACCTGCGCTTCGACGACACCAACCCGGTCAAGGAGGAGCAGGAGTATATCGATGCCATCAAGGCCGATGTGCGCTGGCTCGGCTTCGACTGGGGCGAGCATCTCTACCATGCCTCCGACTATTTCGAGCAGCTCTACGCCTGGGCCGAACACCTGATCCAGGCCGGCAAGGCCTATGTGGACGATCAGTCACCCGAAGAGATGCGGCTCGCCCGCGGCACCCTCACGGAGCCGGGCAAGAACTCGCCGTTCCGCGATCGCACCATCGAGGAGAATCTCGACCTGTTCCGCCGCATGCGCGCCGGCGAATTCCCCAACGGCGCCCGCGTGCTGCGTGCCAAGATCGACATGGCGGCCGGCAACATCAACCTGCGCGATCCGGTGCTCTATCGCATCCTGCATGCGAACCATCCGCGCACCGGCACGGCATGGTGCATCTATCCGAGCTACGACTTCGCCCACGGCCAGTCGGACGCCATCGAGCACGTCACCCATTCCATCTGCACGCTGGAATTCGCCGACCACCGGCCGCTCTACGACTGGTTCATCGACAATCTTCCGGTGCCCTCGCAGCCGCACCAGTACGAGTTCGCGCGCCTCAACATCACCTATACGGTCCTGTCCAAGCGCGTGCTGACCACGCTCGTTCGCGACAAGCACGTCGCCGGCTGGGACGATCCGCGCATGCCGACGCTCGCCGGCCTGCGCCGCCGCGGCGTGCCGCCGGCGGCTCTGCGCGAGTTCGTGCGCCGCATCGGCGTCGCCAAGGCCAACAGCCTCGTCGACATGGCGATGTTCGACTCAGCCGTGCGCGACACCCTCAATAAGACGGCGCAGCGCCGCATGGCGGTGCTCAAGCCCCTCAAGGTGGTGATCACCAATTACGAAGGGCCGGACGAGGAGCTCGAAGCCGTCAATCATCCGGATGATCCTTCGGCCGGGACCCGCAAGATCGCCTTCGGCCGCGAGCTCTACATCGAGCAGGACGACTTCATGGAGAATCCGCCGAAGAAGTTCTTCCGGCTGTCGCCCGGCAAGGAAGTGCGGCTGCGCTATGCCTATTTCATCACCTGCCAGGAGGTGGTGAAGGACGAAAGCGGCAACGTGGTCGAACTGCGCTGCACCTACGATCCCGCCACCAAGGGCGGCGACGCTCCGGACGGCCGCAAGGTGAAGGCGACGCTGCACTGGCTGTCGGCTCGGGACTCGGTCGCGGCCGAGATGCGGCTCTACAATCCGCTGTTCAAGAACCCGGAGCCGAACGTCGCCGACTTCACCAATGAGATGAATCCCAATTCGCTCGAAGTCCTCGCCGACGCTCGCATCGAACCCGCGTTGGCGCGCAGCAACTCCACCGAACCGGTGCAGTTCGAGCGTCAGGGCTATTTCACCCGCGACCCCGACTCCACCGCCGACCGGCCGGTGTTCAACCGCACCATCGGGCTGCGCGACACCTTCGCCAAGGAAGTCGGCAAGTAGGGGACTCCGGGGTTGGTAGGGCTCGTCAGACGCCTGGCCGAGACCGATGCGCAGGCGCTGAGATGCCTGCGTCTCGAAGGCCTGCGGACGACGCCCGCCGCGTTTCTGTCCAGCTACGAAGAGGAGGCGGACCGTGCACCCGAATGGTTTCGCACCTTCGCGCGTGGAACGGACCGTAATGCCAGCTTCGGCGCCTTTGAGGGCGGCTCGCTCATCGGCATGGCCGGCTTCGTCGCCGGCGAGCGGCTCAAGGAGCGGCACAGGGGCACGCTGGTCGGCGTGTATGTTCGCCCCGGTTTTCGTGGCCGCGGTCTGGGGCGGCAACTCGTCCAGGCCGTGATCGCGCACGCGGCCGGAAAGGTCGCCGTCCTGCAAGCGACGGTCGGCGCCGCCAACACGTCGGCACGTGAACTCTATGCCGGGCTTGGTTTTGTGCGCTACGGCACCGAACCCAAGGCCATGTGCGTGGAGGGCCGCTTCCTGGACAACGATCTGTTGCAGCTCGACCTGTCCCACAGGCCTCCCTGACGCCGAACCCCGTCGGCGCGTTCACAACCGTTCCCCTGGCCACAACCTGCGCGCGATGTAGCATGGGCGCAGTTGTACAGGGTCGCGTCATGGCGTGGGGCGAAACAGCGGGTCCGCGATCGCGCGCCGTGGCGGGCGCCATCGCGGCCGCGGGCCGCCGGGCGGGCCTCGTCTTGCCGCGGGGGATCGCCGTCCGCCTCGCGCAGGCGCATCGGCTGCTGGCCCAATGGGCGGCCGCGGAAGCCGGGCCGGGACGCCTGATGCCGTGGGTGCCGGTGGGGTTCGGGACCGGCATCGCGCTCTACTTCGCGGCCGAGCGCGAACCGGCCTGGTGGGCGTCGGCCATTCTGACATCGGGGCTCGTGATCGCGGCGGTCGCGGCGCGGCGGCGGCCATTCGGGTTTCCTCTGGCCGTCGTTGCCGCCGCTCTGGCGGCCGGTTTCCTCGTCGCGACGCTGCGCACGAAGGCTGTCGACCATCCGGTGCTGCGCCGGGCGAGCTTCGGCATCGCGGTGACGGGCTTCGTCGAGACCCGCGAGGAGCGCGAGCGCAGCGACCGCATCGTCGTCGCCGTCCATTCCATCAACGGTCCGCGCCTCGACCAGCAGCTCGAGCGCGTGCGCGTCGCCGTACGCAAGGGGAGGGCGCCGCCGGTCGGCAGTTTCGTCTCGTTCACGGCGCGGCTGACGCCGCCGCTGCCGCCGTTACGGCCGGGCGGCTACGATTTCGCCCGCGACTTCTACTTCAAGCGGCTCGGTGCCACCGGCTTCGTCACCGGCGTCGTCAGGATCGAGGCGCCGCCCGAAACCGCGCCGAGCCTCCGGCGGCGTCTGAGCGCCGCCGTCGATGGGCTGCGCGACGGCATCGACGCGCGCATCCGCGCGGCGGTCGGCGGCGACGCCGGGGTGATCGCCTCGGCGCTGATCACCGGCAAGCGCGACGCCATTTCGACCCCGGTCAACGAAGCCATGTACGTGTCGAGCCTGGGGCACGTGCTGTCCATCTCCGGCTATCACATGGCGGTGGTCGCGGGCGTCGTCTTCTTCGCCGTGCGTGGCCTGCTGGCGCTCGTTCCCGGCCTGGCTTTGCGCCGTCCCATCAAGAAATGGGCGGCGGCCGCGGCGCTGCCGGTGGCCGGCTTCTACCTCGTCCTGTCGGGCGCTGAGGTCGCGACCCAGCGGGCGTTCCTGATGACGGCGGTCGTTCTCGTCGGCGTCATGGTCGATCGGCGGGCGCTGACATTGCGAACGCTCGCGATCGCAGCGCTCACCGTGATGGTGCTGGCGCCGGAAACCATCGTCCATCCGAGTTTCCAGATGTCGTTTGCGGCGACACTGGCATTGGTCGCGGTCTATGACCGCGGGTTGCCGGGGCCGGTCGCCGGCCGCGACACTTCGCGGGTCGGCCGCGCGGCCCTGTGGGGCGTGCGCGAAATCCTCGCGCTCCTCGTCGCCTCGCTGGTCGCCGGCGCCGCGACGACGCCGTTTGCGGCCTATCACTTCCATCGTCTCGCCCCCTTCGGGGTCGTCGCCAACCTGCTCGCCATGCCGATCGTGTCGGCCTTCGTGATGCCGGCCGGGCTCCTAGGCCTTGTCGCCCTGCCGTTCGGGTTCGACGCGCCGCTCTGGCACCTCATGGGCGTGGGCGTCGGTTGGATGACCGCCGTCGCCCAATGGGTCGCCGCGCTGCCCGGCGCGGTGGGCCACGTATCGGCCTTTGGCATCGACGCGCTTCTTCCCGGAACGGCCGGGCTCGTGGTGATCTGCCTCCTGCGCACGCCCTTGCGATGGTCCGGCATCGGCTTCGTGGCGCTGGCGATTCTGGTCGCGTTACGCACGCCGCTGCCCGACGTCCTCGTCGCCGCCGACGGCAGCAGCTTGGCGGTGCGTGGCCGTGATGGCCGGCTGCAAATCCTCAAAGGCGGCGACGGCTTTGCGGTGCGCGAATGGCTCGCCGCCGATGGCGACGAGCGTGTCGCCACCGATTCAACGCTGGGGCAGGGGTTCGCCTGCGACCCGGACGGCTGCGTCGCCCGCCTGGCGGACGGCGCCCGCGTGGCGGTGGCGCGCACGCCCGACGCTATCGCCGACGACTGCGTGCGCGCCGTCCTCGTCCTCACCAGCCGCACGGCGCCGCCCGCCTGCGCGGCGTTTGTGATCGATCGCGAGGCGGTGCGCCGCCAAGGCGCCATGGCGCTGTATCGTATCGGCGACAGCTGGCGGGTCGAATCGGCGCGTCCGCAGCGGCTTGACCGGCCTTGGGCACGGCCCGCCAGCGTCCCGACGCCAGCGGCGGCCGGATCGAGCCGGCCGGCACCACGCGACGCGACGCCGCGGCGCGACGATCTCGAAGCCGATGATTGAGGCACTGAGGCGCGGCGGGGTTCAGCCGCCGTGCCCGGGTTCCGTAACGGGGATCAGTAGCGGCGGAACAGACCGACCATCTTGCCCTGGATGCGCACGCGATTGGGCGGCAGGATGCGCACCTCGTAGGAGGTGTTGGCGGGCTCCAGTGCGATGGAGGCGCCGCGACGGCGGAAGCGCTTCAAGGTCGCTTCCTCGTCGTCGATCAGCGCCACCACGATGTCGCCGGTATCGGCCGCCTCGGTCTTCTTGATCAGCGCCAGATCGCCGTCGAGGATGCCGGCCTCGATCATGGAGTCGCCACGCACTTCCAGGGCGAAATGCTCGCCGGCGGTCAGAAGGTCCGGCGGCATGTTGATGACAGAACCCTTGTTCTGGATCGCCTCGATGGGCGTGCCGGCGGCGATGCGGCCCATGACCGGCACCGCAACCGAGCGCGTACTGACATCCTCGGCGCCGGTGCGCACGCGGCCGAGATTACCTTCGATGATACTGGGCGTGAACCCGCGCGAGCGGGCACCAACGACCGAGTGGCCGACCGCCTCGGGCAGCTTGATCACCTCGATGGCACGCGCCCGGTTGGGCAGGCGGCGGATGAAGCCGCGTTCTTCCAGGGCGGTGATGAGCCGGTGGATGCCGGACTTCGAGCGCAGATCAAGCGCGTCCTTCATCTCGTCGAAGGACGGGGGCACCCCTGCCTCCTTGAGGCGCTCGT
This sequence comes from Astrobacterium formosum, assembly GCA_030848545.1. Lineage (GTDB taxonomy): Bacteria > Pseudomonadota > Alphaproteobacteria > Rhizobiales > Xanthobacteraceae > Astrobacterium > Astrobacterium formosum. The sequence goes on along the minus strand of JAVDCA010000034.1, from coordinate 16,917 downwards.
GGATGAAGCGCAACAGCTCAAGTTGCTTGCGTGTCAACATCGCTACAAGTCCCCCGGGTTTGGGGGCCGACTACCCGGCCGGCCATCGCCAAAACAAAGCATGAACAGAACACTATCTGTTCGATATGTGTTCCGCAACTGTTTAATTTGGCGTGAACAGATCGGCGGTCGCCTAAAACGCGATCCGGATGATCCCACAGGAACTTCCAGTTGCCGCCGAAGGCGCATGGGGCGGCCGGACGATGAGGCAATCAGCGGCCGCCAACGGCGAGATCAGCGAACTATCCTGATTCGGGAAGGCTGTCGCCACCAAACGGTTGCCGTCGCGCCGCAGGCTCGCGCGCAGATAGTCGATGCGCTCGTCATTGGCCTTGAGGTCCGTCCCGAGCACCGCCGGTTCGATCTCGGGCCCGAGCTCCAAAAATCCCTGCAGGCGGCGCAACAGCGGCCGCAGGAACAGGAAGGCGCACACGAACGAGGACACCGGATTGCCCGGCAGGCCGAGCATGTGCAGGTGGCCCAGCCGGCTGTGCATCAGCGGCTTGCCGGGTCGCAGCGCAACCTTCCAGAACGACAGAGCGACGCCCTCGGCGGCCAGAGCCGGCCGGATGAGGTCGTGGTCGCCCACCGAAGCGCCGCCGGTGGTGACGAGGACATCGGCCCCGAGTTCGCGGGCATGGCGGACCGCCGCGACGGTATCGTCGAGCCGGTCCCGGACGATCCCTAAGTCGATCGCCTCGGCGCCTTCGGCGCGGGCGAGGCTCGTCAGCGCGAAGCCGTTGGAATGGACGATCTGGCCCGGCTGCGGCGCCGTCCCGGGAGGCACGAGTTCGTCGCCGGTGGCGAAGATCACCACTTTGGGCTTGCGATAGACCGGCAGCGTGGGGTGGTTCATGGCCGCCGCGAGCGCGATGTCGCGCGCGCTCAGCTTGCGGCCGGCGTGGAGCAGGGTGTCGCCTTCGGCGAAGTCGATCCCGGCGGCACGCACGTTCTTGCCCATCGGAGTCGCGGTATCGAAGGTGACGCGGTCGCCATCGCGGCGGGCGTGTTCCTGGATCGCGACGGTGTCGGCGCCGTCCGGCATGACGCCGCCGGTGAAGATGCGGGCGGCCTCGCCGGCGCCGAGCCGGCGGCTGAACGGATGTCCGGCGGCCACTTCCCCGACCACCGTGAGCGTCGCCGGCATGGTTGCGACGTCGTGGCCGCGCACCGCATAGCCGTCCATGGCCGACAACGCGGCCGGCGGCTGGGTACGCTGGGCGGCAATATCGGTGGCAAGCACACGGGCGAAAGCTTCGGCGAGGGGCACCGTCTCGACGGACAGGGGAGCGACCCCCTCAAGGACGCGCGCCAATGCCTCGTCGACCGGCAGCAGATCGGCCATTTTATCAGTCCTCCGCGGCGCGGTAGTGGCCCGACTTGCCGCCGCGCTTCTCGATCAGGTGGATGTCCTCGATGCGCATGCCGCGCTCGACCGCCTTGACCATGTCGTAGATGGTCAGGCAGGCAATGGAGACCGCGGTCAGCGCCTCCATCTCGACGCCGGTCGGACCGGTCACCTTGACGCTGGCACGCACCTCGAAGCCGGGCAGCGCCGGGTCGGGCGTGATATCGACCTCGACCTTCGACAGAGCGAGGGGATGGCAGAGCGGGATCAGCTCGTGGGTCCGCTTCGCCGCCATGATGCCGGCGATGCGGGCGGTTCCGAGCACATCGCCCTTCTTGGCGTCTCCCGACAGGACGAGATCGAGCGTCGCCTTGGTCATGCGCACGCGGCCGCCGGCGGTCGCCACGCGCTCGGTCGGCGCCTTGGCGGAGACGTCCACCATGCGGGCTTCGCCCTTGGCGCCGAGATGGGTGAGAGCGCTCGTCTTCGCCATGACGGTCTATACCCCAAGCCGTTGTTCGTCAGTCGTCATTGCGAGGAGCGAAGCGACGAAGCAATCCAGGAGTCCCGAAGAAAGAGCTGGATTGCTTCGCTTCGCTCGCAATGACGGCATTTTATCAAGCCGGCGCGGGAGACCGCGCCAGTAGGGTTTTGGTCGCGCCGGTAACGTCGTCCTGGCGCATCAGGCTTTCGCCGATCAGGAAGGTGGTGATGCCGATCGCGGCCAGGCGCGCGAGGTCGGCGGGCACGAATAGTCCGCTTTCGCTGACGATCAACCGATCCTTCGGGATCATGGGCGCGAGGCGTTCGCTGGCCGACAGCGTCGTTTCGAAGGTCTTGAGATTGCGGTTGTTGATTCCGACCAGGCGCGAAGAGAGCCGCATGGCGCGTTCGACCTCGCTTTCATCGTGGACCTCGATCAGGGCATCCATGCCCCAGGCCAAAGCTGCGTCCTCGATTTCGCGGGCGGCGACGTCGTCGACCGCCGCCATGATGATCAGGATGCAATCGGCGCCGAGCGCGCGCGCCTGCGCGACCTGGTAGGGCTCGTAGACGAAGTCCTTGCGCAGCACCGGCAGGGTGCAGGCGGCGCGCGCCGCGATCAGATATTCGGGCGCGCCCTGGAAGGAGGGGGCGTCGGTCAGGACCGACAGGCAGGCGGCACCGCCCGCCGCATAGGCGCAGGCGAGCGCCGGCGGATCGAAATCGGCGCGGATCAGGCCGCGCGAGGGGCTCGCCTTCTTGATCTCGGCGATCAGGCCGTAATCGCCGGCACGGCGACGGCGTTCGAGGGCGGCGAGAAAGCCGCGCGGCGGCGGCGCCGTCCTGGCGGCGGCTTCCACCTCGGACAGGGGGTGCGCACGCTTGGCGGTCGCGATCTCCTCGCGCTTGTAGGCTTCGATGCGGGCGAGGATGTCGGCCATGCGGCTCAAAGCCCTTCCTCAGGCGTTGGACACGTCGACGAGACAGTCGAGGGCGGCGCGGGCCTTGCCGGAGTCGATCGACGCGGCGGCGAGTTCGACGCCGCCTTTGAGATCCTTGGCCTTGCCGGCCACCACCAGGGCGGCACCGGCATTGAACATGGCGACGTCGCGGAAGGGCCCGGCCTTGCCTTCGAGCACGCGCCTGAGGGCGACCGCATTGGCCTCGGCGTCGCCGCCGCGCAGCGCCTCCGCCTTGACCCGGACGAGCCCGACATCCTCGGGCGAAATCTCGAAAGTGGTGACCAGCCCGTTCTCCAGCGAGGCGACCGAGGTCGGTCCCGAAGTGGTGATCTCGTCGAGGCCGTCGGAACCGTGCACCACCAGGGCGCGCTCGGAGCCGAGATTCTTCAACACGTGGGCGAGGGGCTCGACCCACTGCTTGGAGAACACGCCGACCATCTGGCGGCGCACGCCGGCCGGGTTCGACAACGGCCCGAGCAGGTTGAAGATGGTGCGGGTGCCCAGTTCGACCCGGGTCGGGCCCACATGCTTCATGGCCGGGTGATGGGAAGGCGCGAACATGAAGCCGATGCCGGCCTTGGCGATGCAGCGGCTGATCTCCTCCGGCACGAGGTCGATCTTGACGCCCAGCGCCCCGAGGACGTCGGCGGCGCCGGAGCGCGACGACAGGGCCCGGTTGCCGTGCTTGGCGACCGGCACGCCGGCGCCGGCGACGATGAAGGCCGCGCAGGTGGAGATGTTGTAGGAGCCCGAGGCGTCGCCGCCGGTGCCGACCACGTCGATGGCGTCGGCGGGGGCGATGACGCGCAGCATCTTGGAGCGCATGGCCGAGACCGCGCCGGTGATCTCGTCGACGGTCTCGCCGCGCATCCGCAGCGCCATCAGGAGGCCACCCATCTGCGAGGGCGTCGCCGCGCCCGACATCATGCCGTCGAAGGCCTCGGAGGCTTCCTCGCGCGTCAACGCCGCGCCGGTCGCCACCCGTCCGATCAGTGCCTTGAGGTCGAACATCAAAATGTCCTCGCATCAATCCGTCAGGCCGCCGCGCGCCCCGTGCGCGCGTTCCACTCGGCGGCGAGATCGAGAAAATTCTTCAACAGCACGTGGCCATGCTCGGAGGCGATGCTTTCGGGGTGGAACTGGACCCCGTGCACCGGCAGCTCCCGATGGGCGAGCCCCATGATCAGGCGGTCGTCGGTCTCCGCCATGACCTCGAGGGACGCCGGCAGGGTTTTTCTGTCAACCACCAGCGAATGATAGCGCGTCGCCTTGAAGCGGCCATTGATGCCGCGAAACAGGCCGCGGCCCCCATGGGACATTTCCGACAGCTTTCCGTGCACCGGCACCGGCGCCCGCACCACGTCGCCGCCGAACGCCTGGCCGATGGCCTGGTGGCCGAGGCAGACGCCGAGGATCGGGATGCTCGAAGCCGCCTTGTCGATGAGTTCGAGGCAGATGCCCGCATCGGTGGGCGTGCAGGGGCCGGGAGAAAGCACAATCGCTTCCGGGGCGGCGGCGAGGACCTCGTCGGCGGAGATCTTGTCGTTGCGATGCACGCGAACGTCCGCCCCCAACCCGCCCAGGTAGTGGACGAGGTTGAAGGTAAAGCTGTCGTAGTTGTCGATCAGGATGATCATGGTCTGTCGTTCATCTATTCCGCCAGGGTCTTAGCGCGCAATGCCGGGAAGGGAAAGGCGGGAGGGCCATCGGATGCCGCGGGCCTTCGTCGTGGCGGCTCGTCCCGGCCATCATGTTGTGGCTGCGGCACGGCCTGACCCAGGTTGCGTGGATGCCCGCGACGAGCGCGGCATGTCCGCGATGCAAAGCTCCGCCGGCCCTGTTGTTTGTCGCGGCGCGGGCGTCGCCGGTCATTTGGTTTCCTTCCCTTGCCCCTCGCAATCCGAGGGGAGCGGAGCGCCGCTTGGCGCTGCCGTAGTCGGCGGATAGGTGGGCGCCCTGTCGGGCACCCGCGCCTTGCGGCGCTCCGCTGGCGGCATTTTTCCGTCCCGGCCACGCTTTTCGAAAATCGCCGGACAACAAGCAACGGCAATCTCCGTCAGCCAGCTCCTGGCAGGGGGCTTTCATCCCCGGGTGGTGTTCCGTGACGCCGATTCGGTGAGTGACGAGGTCACCTGCACGGGACCGCATTCCGTCCCACCCCGCGGCGTCATCGCGAATGGCGCCCCTCAGCGAACGGAACAGGAACATGGATACAGAGACGGAAAGCTTCGTCAAGGAATTATTTCTGTGGTCGCGATCGTAGCCTGGGTTGAGCGCAGCGAAACCCAGGGGCGCAACCATCGAGACGTCCATATGCTTCGGAGATCGGGACGAGGACCGGTCTCGGGTTTTCGCGGCGCTCAACCCGGGCTACGAAGCTGCGCCTCCCGATGGAAGGCGAATATTGTTCCCGGCGCGGTGCTAGATTTCCATGCGAGTCGTCGGCCGTGTCGGGGCCTCGGCGAGGCTTGTCGGGGGAAAGTCATCATGCCGCAGTTCGCACGCGTATGCCGCCTGTGGGGCAACCGACCGCAATGGCCTGTTGCGGCCCTGGCGGCCGCTGTCCTGGCAGCCGTCGCGCTGGCGCCAGCCCCCGCCAGGGCGGCGCAATGCCCGGCCCAGCCCTTCGCGCTATCGGGCGGCTTCGGCCAGTCGACCAATCTCGGCCAGATCAAACGCGAGCTCGTCAATTACGGCTGTTTCGGCGACTACCAGCGTGATTTGGCGCGCGAGATCGGCGTCGCCAGAGCCTTCATCGAAGCCCGCGCCGGCGAAGTCGTAAAACCTGCCATCGTGCTCGACATCGACGAGACGTCACTGTCCAATTGGCGGCAGATGCTCAACAACGACTTCGGCTATATTCCGCGCGGTCCCTGCCGGCTCGGGGCCGGCATCGCCTGTGGCCAGGGGGCCTGGGAACTCAGCGCCACCGCCGACCCCATCGTCCCCATGGTCGAACTGGTCGCGGCCGCGCGGGCGAGGGGCGTCGCCGTATTCTTCCTCACCGGCCGCCCCGACGGCGTGGCGGAACGGGTCGCGACCGTGCGCAACCTGCGCCGCGCCGGCTATGCGGGCTGGGCGGAGCTCTTGATGCGCAACCGGTCGGAGCGGGGTTTCAGTGCCGCGGCCTACAAGTCGGCGCGGGGCTTTGCCATCATCGCCAATATCGGCGACCAGGACAGCGACCTTGCCGGCGGCCATGCGGAGCGCACCTTCAAGCTGTCGAACCCGTTCTATTTCGTTCCGTGAGGCGCAGGGCTCACAAGGATTCGGGGGAAACGGATCCGCTTCATTCCCGGGCGCCGCCATAGGCGCGTGCATGTGCGTCTTCGATCGAGGCGCTGGCTGGACGCGGATGCGAAGGGTCTCATGTTGGCGAGCGGAGCGATACAGGAGATCGCGTATGGCGACGAAAGCGAAGAAGAAGCTTGGCCGGCTGGCGAGGGAGTTGGTCGCGATCGCCGACGGCATGCATGAGATCGGTCTCATGGATGACAAGACCCATGAAAAGATCACGACGCGGCATCTGTCCGCCGAGACCGTGCCGAAGGTCGCGCCGCTGACGCCGGCGCAAATTCGGGCGATGCGTGCGCGCGCCAATATGAGCCAGGCGGTATTCGCCCGTCATCTCAATGTGAGCGTCGGCTACGTCTCCCAGATCGAGCGCGGCACCAAGCAGCCGACCGGCGCGGCGCTGGCGTTGTTGAACGTCATCAAGCGCAAGGGAATTGAAGTGATCTTGTGATGTTGGGCGGCAGGGGGATGTCGAATCGGTATTATGTGCCTTGGCGGCGGGCCTTCACTGTTTTCCGGTGCAGGATTCTGAGACGCTTTCCGAGGGCTTCGGCCGTGAGTGCGGGACGCGGATCGGCGAGCGCCTCCACGATCTTGCGTCGGACCTCGTCCAGACGCTCAGCTTGATCGAGCCGCTGCTCCTCGCTGAAATTCTTCATGTGGCCTCTCGAGACTTATTTCGACACCGGACTCGAACCACCCGCCTTGCCGCCGGCGTAGCGGGCGACCTTAATCTCGCCGGAGCGCTTGCGCGCCTGGGCGATGTCGAAGCTGTTCTGCATGCGCATCAGCGTGTCCATCGACACGCCGAACGCCTGCTCGATGCGCAACGCCATTTCCGGCGACAGCGCTGCACGCTCGTTCAGCAACGCCGAGAGCGCCGGCCGCGTGACGCCGAGAACCTTGGCGGCATCGGTTACGGACAGGTCGAGCGGCGCGATGATGTCGTGCTTCACGAAGGAGCCGGGATGGGCGGGGCTCTTCATGCGGATTCCTCTGTTCGTGCTCACCAGCCATCTCCTAGTGGTAGTCTTCGAAATCCAGATCGATGATCTCGATTTCGTCCTTGTCGATCCGGAATGTCAGTCGCCAGTTCTTGGTGACAAAAAGGCTCCAGGTACCCTGGCGATCGCCGGTGAGCCTATGGGCTTTCCAGCTTTGTACGGTACGGAGTTCATTCTCCGCCTCCATGTCCTGGAGAAACGAGATCATGCGTCGCAGCTTCTCTGCGATCGCCGCCTGAATCCCGCTCGCGTCATCGTCCTCGATGAGACGCCGGAGCCCTTTGTGAAGGACGTTCCTGATCCTCATGGACCAAGCATAGAGGCAGACGTGTTGCCTGTATAGCTACGCTTTACGGTCAAAATGAAAGGCAAATCGCCGCCTATTGCCCGCGCTTGCCCAGGCTCGCGAACCGCTTCGCCTCTTCGGCCGCCCTAAACAGCGCCTTGGCCTTGTTGACGCATTCCTGCTGTTCGTAACCGGGATCGCTGTCGGCGACGATGCCGGCGCCGGCCTGGACGTACATCTTGCCGTCCTTGACCAGCGCGGTGCGCAGCACGATGCAGGTGTCCATGTCGCCGGCGGCGGAAAAGTATCCGACGCAGCCCGCATAGAGGCCGCGCTTGTCCTTCTCCAGCTCGTCGATGATCTCCATCGCCCGCACTTTTGGGGCGCCGGAGACGGTGCCGGCCGGGAAGCCGGCCGCAAGGGCGTCGAGGGAGTCGCACTTTCTGTCGAGCTTGCCCTCGACGTTCGACACGATGTGCATCACCTGGCTGTAGCGCTCGACGAAGAACTGGTCGGTGACGTCGACGGTGCCGATCTCAGCGACGCGGCCGACATCGTTCCGGCCGAGGTCGAGCAGCATCAGGTGCTCGGCGCATTCCTTCGGGTCGGCCAGAAGCTCGTCCTCGAGCGCCTTGTCCTCGTGGGGCGTCGCCCCGCGTGGCCGCGTGCCGGCGATGGGCCTGATGGTGACGGTGTCGCCGCGGGTGCGCACCAAAATTTCCGGGCTCGAACCCACCACCGAGAACTGGCCGTAGTCGAGGAAGAACAGGAACGGCGCCGGGTTGACGCGGCGGACGGCGCGGTAGAGCGAGAATGGCGCGAGGGCGAACGGCGCCTCGAAGCGTTGCGACAGCACCACCTGGAAGATGTCGCCGGCGGTGATGTAGTCCTTGGCGGCGAGTACCATGCGGCGATAGTCGGCCGGGTCGGTATTGGACGTGGGCGCGACCTCGATCGGCCCCTCGGGCATCGCCACCTGTTCCTTGGCGAGCGGCCGGTCGAGGCTGTCGACCGCGGTGGTCAGCCGCTCGATCGCCTGGGCGAGGGCGGCCTTGGCGGAGATGGCCGCCTCCGGCCGTACCGGCGTCACCACCGTGATGGTGTCCTTCACGGCGTCGAACACGACCACGATGGTGGGCCGCGCCAGGATGGCGTCGGGAACGCCGATCGGGTCGGGCTTGGCGGCGTCGAGCTCCTCCATGAGCCGCACCATGTCGTAGCCCAGATATCCGAACACGCCGGCCGCCATGGGGGGCAGGCCGTGCGGAATATCGATGCGGCTCTCCGCGATCAGGCGGCGCAGCGACGCGAGCGGCGGCTCGCCGCAGGGCGCGAAGGCGTCCGGGCGGGCGCGGGCGGTGCGGTTGATCTCGGCTATGCCGGCATTGGTGCGCCAGACGATGTCGGGGGCCAGCCCGATAATGGAATAGCGGCCCCGGATGGAACCGCCCTCGACCGATTCGAGGAGGAAACTCAGGGGCTGGCCGGCGGCGGCCTTGAGATAGGCGGAGACCGGTGTCTCCAGGTCGGCCACCAGCGTCGTCCACACGAGCTGCGGCGTACCGCTCGCGTAGGATTTCTCGAAGACCTCGGCGGATGGCTCGATCTGCATGGCGGTGACTTGTTGCGGTGAGGTTATGTCAGGTCGTGATATCCGTCGCGGGGCACCTGGATTGCTTCGTCGCCTTCGGCTCCTCGCAATGACGGGTTAGAGCTTCGTCATTGCGAGCGAAGCGAAGCAATCCAGGGTCCGGCCGGCGAGTGCGCCGGCCCCTGCGTTTCGTCACTGGTTGTTGGCGGTGACGCCGAGCGCCTGGTTGATGCCTGCCTGGTTGATGGTGACGCCGAGATCGTCCTGCAGGCGGCCGATATACTGGGCGAACAGGTCCTCGCCGATGGCAGCGCGCACACGGTCGGACAATTGCTTGGTCTGGGCCGATGCGGCGTCGAATGGCGGCACCGTGATGTCGGTGACGCGGAAGATCACCCGTTCGGTGGCGTTGGCGCCCTCGGCGCTGCCGACCGCGTCCTTGGGGGTCGAGAACGCTTCGGCGATCGCCTTGGCGGACACCGCGGCCTCGCCCGCATTGCGCGTCAGGCCGGCGACCGTCTTCACCTCGAGCTTGTGGGCGGCGGCGACCTCGGCGAGCGGCGTACCGGACTTGACCTTTTCGACGATCTCCTTGGTGCTGGTGTCGAGGAGCTTCGCCACCTGTTCGTCGCGCCAGCGTGCCTCGACCCGGTCCTTGACTTCGTCGAGCGAACGGTCGCGGGCGCGGGTGACGGCGGCGACGTCGAACCAGGCGTAGCCACCGCCCGGTATGGTGACGGACTCGTTCTCGACGCCCACATCGGAATTGAAGGCACTGCCGACGATGTCGACGCCGGCGGGCAGGCCTTCGATCGCCTTGCCGTCCGGATCGCGGCCCGAGCGGTCGACGGCGTCGATCACGCGGACGGTGAGGCCGAGCTTCTTGGCGACCTCGTCGACCCGCAGGCCGGAGGCGAGCTCGTCCTCGATCTTGTCGCGCACGGTGCCGAGCGTCTCCTTGGCCCTGTTGAGCGCCAGCTCCTGGCGGATCTGGCCCTCCACCTCCGGGAGCGATTTCGCGGTGGCGGGCTCGATGGCTGCGACGCGCAGGATGACCGGGCCGAAGCGGCCGTTGACCACCGCACTGGGGACGCCCTGCTGCAGCGCAAAAGCGGCGTCGCCGATCGCCGGGTCGACGAAATCCGACTTCGCCATCACACCGAGATCGACATCCTTTTCCGACAGGCCGCGTTCGGCGGCGAGCGCCTGAAAGCTTGTGCCTGCGGTGAGCTTTTCGGCCGCCTTGGCGGCCTCGTCGGCGTTCGGGAACACGATCTGCTCGACGCGTCGACGTTCGGGAGTGGCGTATCTCGCCTTCTGGGCTTCAAAGGCCTTGCGGACGTCCTCGGCGCTGATCTCGACGCTGCGCGCCGTCTCGTCGGGCGTCAGGGCCAGGATCACCAGCTTGCGGTATTCGGGGGCCCGGAAGGTGAGCTTGTGGTCCTCGTAGTATTTGGCGAGTTCCTCGGGCGTGGGCGCCGGCACCTGGCCGGCATGGTCGCGATCGAGGACGATGTATTCCAGGCTGCGCTGCTCGCTCTGATAACGGTGCAACGCTTCCGCGGCCGCCTTGGGGGCTTGGACATCGGCGGTGATCGAGCCGACGATCTGTTGGCGCAGGAGCCCGCGGCGCTGTTCGGCGACGAAACGCGGTTCAGTATAACCGGCGCTCCGGATCAACTGCTCGAAGCGCTGGCGGTCGAACTGGCCGGCGGGGCCGCGGAAGGTCGGGTCCTCGGTGATGCGGCGGGCGACCTCGGCATCCGATACGGCGAGTCCGAGCTGGCGCGAGCGCTCGTCGAGGGCGGCCTCGGCGATCATCTGGCCGAGGAGCTGGCGGTCGAGACCGATGGCGCGCGCCTGGTCGGGAGAGACCGGCCGGCCCACCTGCCGCGACAGCTGCTGCACGCGGTCATTGAAGGACATGCGGAATAGGTCGATGGAGATTTCGGTGTGCCCGACTTTGGCGACCGACCGCGAACTGGCGCCGCGGAAGATGTCTCCAATGCCCCATACGGCGAAGGAGATCACCAGGAGACCCATGACAACGCCCATCACAGCCTTGCCGAGCCAGTTCCTGGAGGCTTTGTGTATACCTCGAAGCATGTTCCGTCGGATGTTTTGGGGTGGGAAAAGAGCGAGCCGCCGAAGCGGCCGCGCCGGTTGCCGTCATCATAGGGATCAAAAACCGCAATCGCAATCGCCCGCCCTTGAAATCAGGACACAATCCGTCGCATGCAGGGGAGGAACGAGGCGCGCAATGCGCCCCGCGGGCAACTCGATCAAAGGCGCGAACCATGGCTCAACGACGGCCCCTGGTGGCAGGAAACTGGAAGATGAACGGGCTTGCGGCTTCTCTCGCCGAGCTCGACAAGATCATGGCAGGCGGCGCCGGCATTGCCGGCGCCGAGCTGATGATCTGCCCGCCGGCGACCCTGATCGCCGCCTTTGCGGCGCGGGCCAAAGGTAGCGTGGTGGAGATCGGCGGCCAGGACTGCCATGCGGAAGCCGCCGGCGCCTTCACGGGCGACACCGCCGCCGAAATGCTTGCCGATGCCGGCGCGACGGCCGTGATCGTCGGCCATTCGGAGCGGCGCACCTACCATCACGAGAGCGACGCCGAAGTGCGCGCCAAGGCGCTCGCCGCCTGGCGGGCCGGCCTCACGGCCATCATCTGCATCGGCGAGACCCGCGACGAGCGCGTCGGCGGCCAGACCCTGGACGTGGTGTCGCGCCAGCTCGCCGGCTCGATTCCGGACGGCGCCAAGGCTTCCAATACCGTCATCGCCTACGAGCCCGTATGGGCGATCGGCACCGGGATGACGCCGACTGCCGCCGATGTCGCCGAGGTGCACGCCGTGATCCGTGCCCGCCTCGTCGACCGCTTCGGCGCCGAAGGCGAGGGGATGCGCGTCCTCTACGGCGGCTCGGTCAAACCAGCCAATGCCGTCGAGCTCATGGGTGTGGCCAATGTGGACGGGGCCCTGGTCGGCGGCGCGAGCCTGAAGGCGGCCGACTTCCTCGGCATTGCCGCCGCCTACCGCTGACGGCTGATGGGGCGGCGCCGCGGCGGCAGGGCAAGGGCCGCCGGGGCACGTCTCAGGTCTTCTTCGTCAGCGCCTTCAGGGTGTCGGCGTTGGCGCAGAACTCCGTATAGGATTCGGCCGCATGGCCGGCGGCGAGTTCGTCGTGGCAGACGGACTTGTTGTCGCACAGGCAGCAATGGTGCTGCAGGTCGCGCATGACCGCCGGCTGGAACCGATCGAGGACCGCCGGGTCGAGATTGAGCGCGCGAAGCATGTCGGCGAGCTCGCGGGCGGCGTTCGGGCCCTTTTTGGCGATGGCGCGCAGGGCGTCGAGGGGAATGCCGCAGTCCTGCGCCAGACGTTCGGCTTCGCCGCAATTGTCGAGTTCCCGGCAGGCCGCCATGGCTTGGCCACGCTCGCGCAGCCACTGCGTGGCCCGGCCGAGCCAGCCGTCCTCGGTGTGAGGGTGTGAAGCGCTCATCGCATCCTCCATGGGTTGTGAAGCCCATCCTTGCCGAGCGGCAATTTCACGCCTTGCGGCAGATCAACGCCACGGCATTGCCGCAAATGGCCCGATGGCGGGGCAGGGGGCACTAGGGGCAAAAAAGGGGGGCAGGGGCGGCGCTCTGCCCACCTCGTCATGGTGGAAAAGCCGGTCGGGATCGTGTAGAGAGCCGCGCGAGCCCCTATATGGCCGATAAGAAACGCGGCGCCGGTCGCCGGCTGCGCCTTTTAGTACGGACACCACCATGATCACCGTCGTTATCGTCATTCATCTCATGGTCGTCCTCGCCATGATCGGCTTCGTCCTCTTGCAGAAGTCGGAGGGCGGCGGGCTCGGCATCGGCGGCGGTGGCGGTTTCATGACCAGCCGCGGCACCACCAACGTGCTCACCCGTACGACCGCCATCCTGGCGGCGATCTTCTTCGTCACCAGCCTGTCGCTGTCGGTCATCGCCGGCATCGACCGCAAGCCGCGCACCATTGTTCCGGCGGGAGGCGCAGGCGCCCCGACGGTACCGGGCGCCCCGGCGCCGCTCGGCCAGGGCGGCGGTGTGCTCGACCAGCTCGGCGGGGGCGCCCAGGCGCCGGCGCAAGCGCCGACTCCGGCCCCGAGCGGGCCGCAGGTGCCTCGGTCCCAGTAAGTTCGATCGGAATACCGGCGGGGCTTCCCACCCGCCATCGAGCCTGTGGACGGCGTTCCGCCGCCGGCTACGGGCCGGGATGAGAATTTTTGTTCAACTGACGGATTTGCAAAGCCTTTCGGAAAGGCAATGCAAATTCCATGGAGGCTCCATGCCGATCCCGACACGTAAACCCCTCGTCGAATCGCCCGCGGCGCGTTAAAGCTTAAACCCCATGGCGCGGTTCGTATTCATCACCGGCGGCGTGGTCTCCTCCCTCGGCAAGGGTCTCGCATCTGCAGCGCTCGGCGCGCTTTTGCAGGCGCGCGGCTACAAGGTGCGGCTGCGCAAGCTCGACCCGTACCTCAATGTCGATCCCGGGACCATGTCGCCCTATCAGCACGGCGAAGTCTTCGTCACCGACGACGGCGCCGAAACCGATCTCGACCTCGGCCACTACGAGCGCTTCACCGGCCGACCGGCGACCCGGGCCGACAACATCACCACCGGCCGCATCTACCAGGACATCCTCACCAAGGAGCGGCGCGGCGACTATCTGGGCGCCACTATCCAGGTCATTCCCCACGTCACCAACGCCATCAAGGATTTCATCCGCGAGGGCAACGAGGGTTACGACTTCGTCCTGGTCGAGATCGGCGGCACGGTCGGCGACATCGAGGGCCTGCCGTTCTTCGAGGCCATCCGCCAGTTCGGCAACGACCAGCCGCGCCATCACTGCATCTATATCCACCTCACTCTGCTGCCCTACATTCCCGCCGCCGGCGAACTGAAAACCAAGCCGACCCAGCATTCGGTCAAGGAACTGCGGTCGATCGGCATCCAGCCGGACCTCCTCTTGTGCCGCACCGACCGGCCGATCCCGCGCGAGGAAAAGCGCAAGCTGTCCTTGTTCTGCAACGTGCGCGAATCGGCGGTGATCGAGGCGCGGGACGTCGACAACATCTACGCGGTACCGGAGGCTTACCACGCCGAAGGCCTCGACGACGAGGTGCTGGCGGCCTTCGGGATCGAGCCGCCCGCCGAGCCCGAGCTCGAACGCTGGCGGCGGATCAACGAACGCGTCCGCAATCCGGAGGGCGATGTCACCATCGCGATTGTCGGCAAGTACACCGGCATGAAGGACGCCTACAAGTCGCTGATCGAGGCGCTCTCACACGGCGGCATCGCCAACAAGGTCAAGGTCAAGCTCGACTGGATCGAAAGTGACGTGTTCGAGCGCGAAGACCCGGCGCCTTATCTCGAGCACGTCAACGGAATCCTCGTTCCGGGCGGCTTCGGCCAGCGCGGCGCCGAGGGCAAGATCCGCGCCGCCCAGTTCGCCCGCGAGCGTGACGTGCCGTATTTCGGGATTTGCTTCGGCATGCAGATGGCCGTGATCGAGGCGGCGCGAAATCTGTGCAGTATCGCCAAGGCCAATTCCAGCGAGTTCGGCGCGACGCCGGAGCCGGTGGTCGGCTTGATGACCGAATGGCTCAAAGGCAACGAGCTGGAGAAGCGCGCCGCCGGTGGCGACCTCGGCGGCACCATGCGGCTCGGCGCCTACCAGGCGAGCCTTGAAGCGGGCAGTCGCGTGGCCGAGATCTACGGCACGACCGAGATCTACGAGCGTCACCGCCATCGCTACGAGGTCAACACGGACTACAAGAGCCGTCTGGAGCAGCACGGCATGCGCTTCTCCGGCATGTCGCCCGACGGCATCCTGCCGGAGATCATCGAATACGCCGACCATCCCTGGTTCATCGGCGTCCAGTTCCATCCGGAACTCAAGTCGCGGCCGTTCGCGCCGCATCCGCTGTTCGCTTCCTTCATCGAGGCCGCGGTGGTGCAGTCGCGGCTGGTGTGACGGCTTTCCAGCGCTCTATCGCAAGATGAACTCAAGCCGCGCCACCTTGGCGCGGCTTCGTCATTGCTGCGGGCAATGGCGAAGCCGACGAAATCGGTCGAGATCCAATCTGGCCGAATCAATCCCGGTAGCGTCGATACTGGGCCGGGACGAAGTCGCGGTTGGCCGGCTCGGGCGGGTCGAGCGGCGGCTCGAAGGGGTCTTCCGGCGGTGTGTTACGCCAGTTCTTGGCGTGAACCCTCGCCAGCTCCCGCTGCAGCTGGGCGCGTTCGGTGCGGGCGGTCTGAAGCGCGTTTTCGACCATCTGACGCTCGCGCTGTTCGCGCAGGAGCTGGATACGCAGATCCATCGAGCGCTTCTCGAACACGGAGCACAGGGCGTTGATGTCGACGGCGTCGCGCAGGGCCTGGGATGCCCCCGCAGACCCGGCATCGTCTTCCGGCGCGGGCGCCGCGGTGGTGCCGGGCTCGCCTTTGACCGCTTCGGTCGGCTGCGGCTGGGTGGTGCGCCGGCTCGGCTTCTCGGCCGCGGCTGGCGTTTCCTTGGCGGGAATCGGTTCGATAAGCCGGCGGACCGACATGGCGCGGGCCGCCGCTTGGCTGGTCACGGGCGGTGGCGGTGGTGCTTCTATGCGCTCCGACGACAAACGCCCGAGATCGTTTTTCTGCTGAGCGAGCGCCTGGGTCAGGTCGTTGACCATGCCGGTGAAATCGCCGGTTGCGGCGGCGCGGTCACGGGCCGCGACAACAAGTTCCTCGCGGGGGGCCGGAGCGGCGGTCTCGGCAGCACGCCGCTCAAGGGCGGCTGGAACCGCCTCGACGTCATAACCACGCTCGTTGAGGGTGATGAGCTCGTTGCGGATGCGGGCGATCTCGTCGACGATCAATCCACCGTCACGTTCCATCATGACGAGGCGTTCACGCAGCTTGCGATTCTCCTCCGTCAGGGCGGTGAAGCTCTCGGCATTTTGCGTCAGGCGACCTTCGAACTCGGCGAGGGTGGCCCGCAAAGCCGCATTGTCCTTGGCGAGTGCGACTTCGCTCTCCCGACACTTGCGTACCGTGGCTACGGTATCCTCGATGCGCTGGTCGGCACGCTCGCGCTCGCCCAGCGCGCTCGACACGTTCTTTTCCATCTCGCCGAACCGCGTATGCAGATCGTCGAAGCTCTGCTGGATTTGCGACAGGGCGTGGGTAAGTCCGAGGATGCGCCGCTTTTCCTGCTCGAACACACGAACTGCGTCGCCGGCTTCGTCGAGGATGGAGACGAACGATTCTTTGGCCCGCGACCACTCGTTGGGTCGTCGCGACGATACGGGGCGTTGCGACGCCGCCAGCGTGGCCACGGCTTCTTCGCGCGGCTCTTCCGCCGGAGCGACGGACGCGGCGGCTTCGGTCTGGTCGGGCGCGAGCACGGCCGTGGTCGGCGTGTCGTCGGTGGTCGGCGTCACAATGGTGGTCGGCGTCACAACGGCGGTCGGAGCCGTAGTGGTTGTCAAGATCGCAGTGTTTGTCAGCGCCGCAGTCGCGGTCGGCATCGCTTCCGGCGCGCTCACAATTTCACGATCTTCAGACATGGCACTCACCACTCGACAGGCGCTGCCCATATTCTTTCCACGATGCGTAATTGCGTAAAATACATTTAGCCGAAATAGCTGTGGAGAAAATCGAGAATTTTGCCACATCTTCTTAGTCGTACGTGTTTCAACCATAAATGCATGACGTCAAGGAAGCAATGACCAGGGATGGATACAGAATTATTATTCGTATATCTCCCGTCCCATTGTACCTTATTTCAGACAGCGCTGATCCGTCGCGAAGTGTGATCCGTACACCAGCGGCACTACGTAGTTTACCGCGGGGTAATGCCCAAACCGGAAACACGTCGTGGTGGATC
>JAVDCA010000033.1 GCA_030848545.1 Astrobacterium formosum | reverse complement strand
AAATGGGGAGAGGGAGAAGAGGCATCTGTCGTTCGACCTGTTACGGTCGGAACTAGCCCAGATGGCGGCGACCCCCGACATGATCGCGGACCGTTCGGACGATGCCATCGCGGCGCTGCTCGCCGGCTACCGCCCGCTGCCGGGCATTCATGACGAGATGGTCGATGCCGAAGGCCGGCTGCGGCCCCACTGGCGGCCCATGGTGAGTGCGCTGGCCGGCCTCGGCCGCGACGAGATCGCCCGCCGCTTCGCCGCCGCCGATCGCCACCTGCGCGACTCGGGCGTCTTCTACCGTGTCCACGAGGATCCGACCGACACCGAGCGGGCGTGGCCCCTGAGCCACGTGCCGATGATCCTCGACGCCACCGAATGGCGCTTGTTGCGCGACGGCCTGATCGAGCGCGCCCGCCTCCTGGAGACGATCCTCGGCGATGCCTATGGGGACGGCGTGCTGGTGCGCGACGGCCGCCTGCCCGCCGCAGTCATCGCGGGCAATCCGGAATTCCTGCGTCCGCTCGCCGGCATCGCGCCGGAGGGTGGCGCGCATCTGCGCGTCTATGCGGCCGATCTCGGCCGCGGCGCCGACGGACGCTGGTGGGTGCTCGCCGACCGCACGCAGGCGCCGTCGGGGCTCGGCTATGCGCTGGAGAACCGGATCGCGCTGTCGCGGGCGTTTCCGGACATGTACCGCGCCTTGCGGGTCACCCGCCTGGCACCGTTCTTTCAGGATCTGCAATCGGATCTCTCCGCCCTCAACCACCACGACGAGAGCCGCGTCGCCCTGCTCACGCCCGGGCCGATGAACGAGACCTATTTCGAGCACGCGTATCTGGCCCGCTATCTCGGCTTCCTTCTGGTCGAGGGCGAGGACCTGAGCGTGCGCGAGGACGGCGTCTTCATCCGCACCATTTCGGGCCTCAAACGCGTCGACGTGTTGTTGCGCCGCCTCGACGGCGATTTCGCCGATCCGCTCGAACTCAACGTGCGTTCCCGGCTCGGCGTGCCGGGCCTCGTCCAGGCGGTGCGAGACGGCCGCCTCGCCATCGCCAATGCGCTCGGCGCCGGCCTCGTCGAAGCGCGGGCGATGCTCGCCTTCATGCCGGCGCTGGCCAAGGCCCTGACCGGCAAGGAACTCGCGATCCCCAACATCGCCACCTGGTGGTTGGGCGAACCCAAGCTGCGCGCCGCCATGCTCGAGCGTTTCGACGAACTGGTGCTCGCGCCGGCCTTCGGCGAACTGCCGGCGATCCCCATCGGCGACGGCCGTTGCGGCGGCGACCTGTCGGCCCTGGAGCGCAAGCGCGTCCTCGACGCCATCACGGACCGCGGCGTCGACCTGGTCGCCCAGGAAGCCGTGACGCTGTCGACCACGCCCGTATGGCACGAGGGTGCCCTCACCCCGCGGCCGTGCGTGCTGCGCATGTATGCGACTCGCATCGGCGATCACTGGGAAGTCCTGCCGGGCGGGTTCGTGCGCGTCACCGACACCGCCGACACCGCCGACGCCCGCGCCATCAGCCTGCAGAAGGGTGGGCGCACCGCCGATGCGTGGGTCTCCTCGGACGCGGCGGTGGCCGAGACGACCTTGCTGCCGGCACCCGAACGGGTGGCGGTGCGGCGCTCGACCGGCTGGCTGCCGAGCCGAGCCGCCGACAATCTGTTCTGGGTCGGCCGCTACATCGAACGCGCCGAGGCGACGCTGCGGATCGTGCGCGCCGTCGTCAACCGCAGCGCCGACCTCGACGTCGAATTCGCCCCCATCGTCGACCGGCTCGCGGCACTGCTCGCCGCTTGGGACGCGGTGCCGGACGGGCTCCTCGCCGCACGGCCGGCACTGATCGCCCGCGCCGCGCTGCAGGGCGGCCAGCTCGGCGGTTCGCTGCCGCGCCTCGTGGCGTCCGCACGCTATGCCGCCTCGGTGATCCGCGACCGCTTCTCGCCGGACGCCTGGCGGGCCATCAACCGGCTGGTCGCCGTCGCCGAGACGCCGCTCCCCGAAGGCGCCGGCGAGGATATCCTGTTTCAACGCGTCGACGACGCATTGCGCATCGTCGCCTCGTTTTCGGGCCTCGCCCAGGAGAACATGACCCAGCTCGCCGGCTGGCGCTTTCTCGAACTGGGCCGGCGCGTCGAACGCGGCATCATCACCTGCCGGCATGTGCGCGCCTTCGCGTCGCCGCCGGTCGTCGACCGTGCCCTGGACACGCTGCTCGAACTGACCGACAGCCAGATCACCTACCGGCAGCGATACGTCATGGTGGCGGCGCGCGCGCCGGTGGTCGATCTCGTGACCCTCGACCCGCACAATCCGCGTTCGGTCGCCTACCAGCTCGACCGCATCGAACAGCATCTTGCCGCCCTGCCGCAGCAGCAGCGCAGCGACGGCCGCCTGTCACCGCCGCGCCAGCTGATCGTATCCATGATCACCGCGCTTCTGACCGCGGACGCCACCGAGGTCGACGACGAACTGGTGCTCGCCGTCGAGCGCTCCCTGATGACGCTGTCGGAGGCGATCGCGTCGTCCTATCTGGTGCACACCGAGGCGCCGGCGATCGACTGGGGCGCGATGGCATGATCTACGACCTGCGCCAGACCACCTCCTACGCGTACGGCTCCAAGGTCGCCTATGCGCGCCACGTGCTGCGCCTGATGCCGATCGAGCGCGCCGGTCAGCGCGTCCATGCCGCCGCCCTGGACATCGACCCCACCCCGGTGAACCGTCGCGAGGGCCGCGACTTCTTCGGTAATCACGTGACCTTCGTCGACATCCGCGACGCCCACGAACGTCTTGTCATTCGCCTCGCCGCCCGCCTGGTCGCCGAGCCCGCGCCGGCCGAAATGCCCGCGACACCCGCCTGGGAGACGGTCCGCGACCTGGCCTTCGCGAGCGCCGACATGGGCCCGTCCTCACCGGTGCATTTCCTGTTCGCGAGCCGCCAGGTGTCTCTCGATCCGGAGATCCGCGACTATGCGCGCGAAAGCCTTCCGCCCGGTCGTCCCGTGCTCGACGGCGCCGTCGAACTGATGCGGCGCATCAAGCAGGACTTCATCTACGAGATCGGTGCCACCTCGGTCACGACCCTGCCGTCCATGTCGTTCGCGCTGCGCCGCGGCGTCTGCCAGGACTTCGCCCACATCATGATCTCGGGCCTGCGCGGCCTCGGTTTGCCGGCCGCCTATGTGAGCGGCTATCTGCGCACGGCGCCCCGCGACGGCGCGCCGCGGCTCGAAGGCGCCGACGCCATGCATGCCTGGGTGTCGGTGTGGTGCGGCCCTGAGATCGGCTGGATCGGGCTCGACCCCACCAACGACGTCGTAGCCGGCGACGACCACATCGTGCTCGCCTTCGGCCGCGACTACGCCGACGTCGCCCCCATCGACGGCGTCGTGTTCGCGTCGGGCAGGCAGAAGCTCGACGTCGCGGTGAGCGTCATCCCGGTGGGGTGAAAGCCGTATCCATTCATTGAGTGCAAACTAGCACAGCGCCCGCCTTCTCCCTCCCCCGCTTGCGGGGGAGGGTTGGGGAGGGGGCCGAGGCAAGCGCTGAGCTACGCGGCTTTCCCCCTCCCTGCCCCTCCCCCGCAAGCGGGGGAGGGAATGCGAAGATCGTGCACTGGTTCCTCACCCCCCACACCAGTCGTCGATGATCTGGCAATAGGCCTCGACCGCCTGGTCGATGCGAGAAACCAGGCAGTACTCGTCGGTCTGGTGGGCGAGATGGGGCTCGCCGGGGCCGAGGATGACGGTGGGGACGCCGCCGAGAGCATGCATCAACGCGCCGCCATCGGTGAAGTAGGGAGCGCCGCGGGCGACCGGCGTTTCGCCGATCAGCGGCGCCATGATGGCGAAGACGCGGGACATCCAAGGATCGTCCGGCGGCGTCCAGATCGCTTCGATGCCGAGCACCTCGCGGACCGTGACCTCATCCCCGAGCGTCGCCGCAATCGACTCGCCGACGCGTGCGTGCGCCTGGCCCGGTATGGTGCGGATATCGAGATTGATCTCGGCACGATCCGGCACCGAGTTGACGTTCAATCCGCCGTGGAAGTTGCCGACATTGAGCGTCGGGGCGCCTAGCACCTCGTGGCGCTTGACGTTGAAGTCGAAGTCGCCGAGCCGGACCACGGCGCGGGCGGCCTTCATGACCGCATTGACACCCTTTTCCGGCATGGAGCCGTGCGCGGTGACGCCCTCGGCGGTGACACGCAGCCACAGCGCTCCCTTGTGGCCGACGAGCGGATAATTACCGGTGGGCTCGGCGACCACCAGGGCGCCGGCGCGGCCGACGAACTCCCGTTCGGCGGCGAGCGCGATCGCGCCCTCGCAGCCGGTCTCTTCGGCGACCGTGATGTAGAGGACGACGCCGCAGGACGAGGCGATCCGATCGCGACGAAGCCGGCAGGCGTCCATGAAGGCGGCGACGCCGCTCTTCATGTCGGTGGACCCGCGGCCGTAGAGGCGATCGCCGTCGATCTCACCGGCGAACGGATCGCGCGTCCATGGCGCCGCGCCGAGCGGCACCGTATCCACATGGCCCGTGAAGGCGAGCGGCGGACGGTCGGTCTCGCGCCCGAGCCGCGCCACCAGATTGAGGCGGCCGTCGGCGAAGCGATGCTCCGCGATGGTGAAGCCGAGTTCGCGCAGGAGCGGCGCGACGATGTCCATGCACCGGCTCTCGTTGCCGGGCGGATTGACGGTGTTTTCGCGCACGAGGCGGCGGGTCAACTCGACGGCGGGAGACAAGGGCATGGGGCACCTGGGATGCATGCGGTGTGCGGTGCGCCATGCGTAGCCCAATTACCGCGGTTGGCAAATAGCGCGGAGCGCCCTTGCCACGAGCGCGGCGCGGCACGGATGATCACACCCCGATCGCCGCCTTCACGCGCTCCTTGTGCAGGGGCAGGTCGCGGATGCGCACGCCGCTGGCGTCAGCGACCGCGTTGGCAATTGCCGCCGCCATGGGCCCTTGCGCCGCCTCGCCGGTGCCGAGGAAGGGTTCGCCGGGGCGATCGATCACGTGCACCTCGATGCGCTCGGGCAGATCGGAAAAGCGCAGGATCGGATAGCTCGCCCAGCTCGCGGACGTCACATGGGTGCGATCGAAGCGCACTTCCTCGAACAGGGTCCAGCTCGCCGATTGCAGCATGCCGCCCTCGATCTGGTTGCGGATGCCGTCGGGATTGACCGCCTCGCCGGAATCGACCGCCGCGACGGCGCGCACGATCCGCACCCGGCCGCTCTCGCGCGCGACCTCGGCCTCAACCGCGATGGCCGCATAGGCACCCAGATTCTTGTAGCGGGCGAAGCCGAAGCCGTGGCCGAAGCCCGGCCGCCGCTGCGCATGTGTGGCCTGCCAGCCGAAACGCCGCGCCGCCTCGGTAACGACGTCGCGCCCGCGCGCATCCTCGAGATGGGCGAGCCGGAAGGCGACCGGATCGGCGCCGGCCGCGGCGGCGAGTTCGTCCATGAAGGACTCGATCGCGAACACGTTCATGTAGGCGCCGAGCCCGCGCAGGGCCGAGACCCGCAACGGCATCTGCGGGATGAAACGGTTGGTGACGCGCACGCTCGGCAGGACGTAGAGCGGGATGGCGTTGCGATCGCCGCCGCCGTCGGGTTGCGGTAGCGGCCGCGGCGGCGATGGCGGAAACGGGGCCTGCAGATAGAGCGCGCTCAACAGGTCTCCGGCCTTGCCGGGACGGGTCGAGTGGGTGTTGCTCCACACGTCGTGGTGCCAGTCGGCGATTCGGCCGTCTTGGAGGGCGGCGCCGAGGCGCGCGATCATGGCCGGACCGTAGGGCTCAAAGCGGTGCTCGTCCTCGCGCATCCACTGCACCCGCACGGGCCGGCCCGGCAGGGCGATGGCGAGCAGCACCGCGTCGGCGGCGACGTCGTCGGCGCCGTTGTGGCCGTAGCAGCCCGAGCCTTCCATGTGGATGCAGCGGATCTGTTCGGCACCGAGGCCGGTCAATTCCGACAGCGCACCGCGCAGCGGATAGACGCCCTGGCTGTGAGTCCACACCGTCAAGGCATCGGCCTCGCGCAACGCGACTGCGCAGGAAGGCCCGATCGAGCCGTGCATCTGATAGGGCCGATGATAGGTCGCCTCCAAGGTGCGGCCGCCGGGCGGGAGCGCGACGCTCCTGTGGAGGATGTCGTTGTCTCGGCTCGGCAGAGCGAGCAGCGTCTCGTAGAGCTTGCCGGACTCCGGCAGATCCGAATGGCCGTCCCAGGTGGCGGTCGCGGCGAGGAGCCGCATGGCCTGGACGCATTGGTACTCGCGCGCCGCGACGACAGCGAGGAAGCTGCCGTTGCGCACGACAGCGAGCACACCCGGCAGGCGCCGCACCCGCGCCTCGTCGATGGCCTTGAGCCGCGCACCCGGGCTCGGCGGCCGCACCACGCGACCGTGCACCATGTCGGGCAGACGCAGGTCGTGCACATAGGCGGCGCCGCCCGTCACCTTGACCGGGATATCGACGCGCTCGATCGAACGCCCCATGACGAGACGGCGGGACGTATCCTTGAGGGGCGAGGCCGGCGTCGCCTCCACGTGCAACAGTTCTGTGGAAACGAGTTCCCCATAGCCGATCGCGCGGCCGTCCGGCGCGGCGACTTTTCCGTCGCCGGTCTTGAGCTCGCCCGCCGCGAGCGCAAACCTTGCGGCGGCGGCGTTCACCAGGATGGCGCGCGCCTGGGCGGCGGCATTCAGGATCGCGGTGCCGGAGTCCTGCATCGAATGGCTTCCGGCGGTGTAGCCCTCATTGGGCGTCGAGGCCGTATCGGCGGTGACGAGCGTGATGGCATGGGGCGCCACGTCGAGCTGTTCGGCGGCAATCTGGATCAGTGCCGTCTTGATTCCCTGCCCGAGTTCCGCCTTGCCGGTCATCACCGTGATGGCGCCGGTGGCTTCGATACGGATCCAGGAATCGATCAGCGGTGCATCCTTGAGGCTGCCGGGCAGCGCCACCGGCCGGCGCGGCTCCTCGCCGACATTCTGCGGCTCCTGCTGGGCGAAAGCCCGACGGGCGACGGAGAAGCCGACCACGAGCGCGCCGGTGCCAGCGATCACTGTGCGGCGGCTGAGAAATGTGGATGTCGCCGTCATGGCGAAGCCTCCGCGCGCCGGCCGACCGCGTCCACGAGGCGCATGGCCTGGGCGGCCCGCATGACCGCGCGCACGATCCGGGCCTGGGTGCCGCAACGGCAGAGATGAGGTTCGAGAGCGGCGCGGATGTCCGCCTCGGTGGCGGCGGGTTTGGCTTCCAGGAGCGCCTGCGCCCGCATCATCATGCCGGGGATGCAGTAGCCGCATTGCGCCGCCTGCTCGGCCATGAAGGCCTGCTGCATGGGGCCAGGCTCGTCGATGGTACCCAGTCCTTCCACGGTCTTGACTTGTCGACCGGCGGCGGCCGCGGCCGGCAGCAGGCAGGAGAACACCGCACGGCCATCGACCATGACGGTGCAGGAGCCGCATTGGCCGAGCCCGCAGCCGAACTTGGCGCCGTGGAGGGCGAGGTCTTCGCGCAGCACGTAGAGGAGCGGCGTCGCCGGATCGACGTCGACCGTGTGATCGTTTCCATTGACCGTGAGGGTGATCATGGGCGGGCCTCCGCATTCGCCGCAATCCGATTCAGCCGGATGTCCCGGAGGGTGGCGGCAATGTCCGGCCACGGCGGCTGGTTCGAATATGTGGCGCGCACATAGGCGGCGAGTTCGACGATCTGCTCGTCCGTCAGGGCGCCGGCGAAGCCCGGCATCAGAACTGCCGACGGGTGCCGGGGCGAATGGATGCCGTCGAGCACCACGTTGAGGAAGTTGCGCGCGCTCGCGAGCTGCACGCCGGTGGCCAAGGCGAGATCGATCCCGTCCATGCCGCCGGTGCGCCCGGCATCGTGACAGACCGCGCAAGCGCCGGCATAGAGGGCCGCGCCCGCCGGTAGCCGTGCGGCAGCGGCCCCCATGGTCTCCGGCACCGGGACGTTGAACGGCAGACGCTCGGCCGCCGTCGCGATCAAGCCCTTGGCGCGCTCCTCGCGTTCCTGCGACGGCGCGCCCATGCGGGTCGCCACATAGGCGGCGAGGACGCGCACGTCGTCGTCCTCGGCCTCGGCGAGATTGCGGGTGACGTCCTGCATGGGGCCGGCGGCGACGCCGTGATGCTCGGCCCGGCCGTGGCGCAGATACGCATGCAGGCTCTCCGAGGTCCACGGCACCGGCGCCGGGTTGCTTTCGTCGATCGCCGGCGCCGCCCAGCTGGCTGAAACGCCGCCGGCGAATTCGTGGCGGCCTTGCTGCGCCCCGAGCCCGTTGCGCGGCGTGTGGCAGGCGCCGCAATGGGCGAGCGCGTCGGCCAGATAGGCGCCGCGATTGAGCTCGGGACTGCTGCGTGGATCGTCCTCGAAGCGGCCCGGTTGGAAGAACAGGAGTTTCCAACCGGCGAGCAACGGCCGGAAGCCGGCCGGAAAGGCGAGGTCATTGGTCGGCGCCGTCGCCCGCACCGCCGGCCGGGTCATCAGATAGGCATAGAGGGCGGCGAGGTCGCCGTCTTCGAGCTTGGTGAAATGATCATAGGGGAACGCCGGATAGAGGTGATTGCCGGCGCGGTCGACGCCCTCGCGCATGGAGCGCACGAACGCCTCCTGGGACCAGGCGCCGATGCCGGTGTCGCGGTCGGGCGTGATGTTGGTGCCATGAATGGTGCCGAAGGCGGTCGGGATCGGCACGCCGCCCGCATAAGCGAGCCCGCCGGCAACCGTATGACAGGAGCGGCAATTGCCGATGGCGGCGAGCCTGGCGCCGCGTGCGACGAGTTCCCGATCGAACGAGGCGGGCGGATCGGCTGCCGCGATCTCGCTGCGATGGGCAAACACCAGAAAGCCCACGGCAGCCACGAGGACCACAGCGACGAGGCCGCCGATAACTTTGATCAGGCGCATCGCCGGCTTTGCCTCGCGTTCGGGTCTCGCGTGGGGAACGAAGCGCCAATGCGAAAACCGCTGGTTTCGTTCCACGGTGAGGAGCGGTGTTATCGCTCGCGCGAAGTCCTCAGGGCGCCGCCGAGCGCGATCACGCCGGCGAGAACGAGGCCGGCAGTGGCGAGCGGATGCAGGCTGGCGCGGGTGTAGAGGCTCGTATTGCGCACCATGCCGGGATGACGGCCGCGTACCCGGCCGTCCTGGCGGGGGCGATCGAAGGCGCCGTGCGGATTGGCGACCGGCACACCCTGCTGGACCTCCTGGTCGATGAGCTTCTGCGACAACCAGTCCATCGCCCGCGGTGCATAGTACCCGGCCGCCGCCATGAACTTGGCGGCGCTGCCCACATAGATGTCGCGGATCGGCTCTTCGGCGGCGTGCAGGATGGCGTTGGCGACCTCTTCGGGGGCATAGACCGGTGGCGGCAGCTTGGCTTCCTGTCCGGTGTAGTTCTTCGCATGCTGAGGAAACGGCGTGTCGATGGAGGTCGGCTTGATCAGCGTCACCGACACCGGTGCGCCCTCCTTCTCCAGCTCGATGCGCAACGCATCCGTAAAACCCTTCACGGCGTGCTTGCTGGCCGAATACATGCCCTGAACCGGCAGGCCGATGTCGGAGGCGACGCTGCCCAGATTGATGATGGCGCCGCCTTTGTCTCTGAGATGGGCTGCGGCGATCAGCGACCCGTGCACCACGCCCCAGAAGTTCGTGTCGAACAGCCGACGACTGTCCTCCTCGCTCACCTCTTCGAGGCGACCCCAGATGGAGATGCCGGCATTGTTGATCCAGGTGTCGAAACCGCCGAAGCGTGCGATGGCCGCGACGGCCACCGCCTGCAGCTGGCGGCGGTCGGCCACGTCGGCGGCAACATATGTGACCTCGCCACCTTTGGCTTCGACGCGATGCGCCACATTGGCGAGTGCGTCCTCGTCGCGGGCGGTGAGTACCAGCCGGGCGCCGTCCTCCGCGGCCGCGAGCGCAGTCGCAAGGCCGATGCCGCTGGTGGCGCCGGTGATGACGATGACTTGATCCGAAACAGGCTTGAGCGACACGGCGAGGTTCCTCCGTCACGTCGGCAGCTGCCGACGGTCCAGCAGGGACAACGGTCCGTACAAGGCTCGGTTCCGACTCGCAGGTGCACGTCGGGCGAAGGCCTATGCTTGTGCTCGTATCGTGCCTTCGAGGTCGTCACTCCGGGGCGGTCAATTTACCCAGCCTGATCCTGAGCCATCCCGCTGAGCACGGCCGCGGCTGCCACGGTCGTCAAAGTTACGTAAGTGCCATTGCGCATTGCGACGCCGCGAAAATGGGGCTTCGTGAGGGGCCTTATCAACAAACCTGCATCGGAGCACCGTCTTAGTTTTTAGTTATTCTAACATATTGATTTGAAACGCCAATTAACTTGACTCCCGGGCGTCTTGGGAGGAGGAAGAAGCACGGGAAGATGAGAATGCGTCGCATTTCAGACAACACCGATCTGCTCGCCGACCACGTCAGCGATCAAACCACGCCACATCGCGAAGCGGTGCCGCTCGGACGGGCGGAGCGCGGCTTCTGCGGCCGGATCGACGCCATCTGCGCGGCGGAGAACAGCTGCGGGCTTTGCGCCTCCGAGCTTGAGAGCCGGCTGATCGAGATCGGCTTTGCCGAAGGGGCCCGGGTCGAGATCCTCCACGAAGGCATGTTCGGTCACGATCCCATCGCGGTGCGCGTCAACAACGCGACCGTCGCGTTGCGCCGCCGCGAGGCCATGGCGATCCACGTGCGTTCGCTCGAGGACGTGGATCGATGACTGTCGCCGTCGCTGGCGACAAGCACTTCGCACTCATCGGAACCCCCAACTGCGGCAAGACGGCCCTCTTCAACGCATTGACCGGCAGTCGACAGAAGGTCGCCAACTATCCGGGCGTCACTGTCGAGCGCAAGAGCGGCACATTCACGACGCCTAGCGGGATGACACTGAGTGTCGTCGACCTGCCCGGCACTTATTCGCTGCGCGCCCGCTCGCCTGACGAGGAAGTGACGCGCGACGTCATCCTGGGCCGCCTCGCCGGCGAAAAGCTGCCCGACATTCTGGTCGCCGTCGCCGACGCCACCAATCTGCGGGTGGCCTTGCGCCTCGTCCTGGAGCTCAAGCGCATCGGCCGCCCGCTCCTGCTCGTCCTCAACATGATCGATATCGCCCGTCGGCGCGGCATCGAGTTCGATCTCGACCGGCTGTCGGCGGAACTGGGCGTACCGGTGACCACCTCGATCGCGGTGCGCCGCGGCGGCACCGACGAGCTTCTCCGCCGCATGGACGAACTCGTGGCGGCGGCCCCCGCCACCGACCGCATGGACTGGCAGCCGCTGACGGGCGCCGAACTGCGCGTCGCCCAGCGCGAGGCCGACCGCATCATGGGCACCGCCGTCACCCTGCCGGGCCGACCCGACACGCTGACGGGCCGGATCGACGCCGTGCTCCTGCATCCGGTCGCCGGCATGGTGTTCCTGCTCGCCCTCCTGTTCTTCATGTTCCAGGCGGTGTTCACCTGGGCCGAGCCGGTCATGAAGCTGATTGAGGCCGGCTTCACCGACCTCGGCGTCTTGGCCAAGGGGTTGCTGCCGCCGGGCGTGCTGCAAAGCCTCCTTACCGACGGCATCATCGCCGGCGTCGGTGGCGTGCTCGTGTTCCTGCCGCAGATCCTGATCCTGTTCCTGTTCATCCTGCTCCTGGAAGATCTGGGCTACATGGCCCGCGCCGCCTTCCTGATGGACCGCATCATGGGCGGCGCCGGCCTGCATGGCCGCGCCTTCATTCCGCTGCTGTCGAGCTTCGCCTGCGCGATCCCGGGCATCATGGCGACGCGCGTGATCGACAGCCGCAAGGACCGGCTGACCACCATTCTGGTCGCGCCCTTGATGACCTGCTCGGCGCGCATCCCGGTCTACACGCTGATCATCGGGGCGTTCATTCCCGACCGCGAGCTGTGGGGTTGGGTGGGACTGCAGGGCTTCGTGATGTTCGCCTTGTACGCGACCGGCATCCTCAGCGCCCTTCTGGTGTCGTTCGTGATCAAGCGGCTGTTCTGGCGTGGACACATGGCCGAGCCGTTCATGCTCGAACTGCCCGACTACAAGATGCCGCGCCCGAAGAGCGTGGCGATCGGGCTGTGGACGCGCGCCCGCATATTCGTGAGACGCGCCGGCACCATCATCTTCGCCATGGCGGTGCTGATCTGGTTCCTCGCCTCGTTCCCCGGCGCGCCGGAAGGCGCGACCGACCCGGCGATCGATTATTCCTTCGCCGCCATGATCGGCAAGGCGCTGGTGCCGGTGACGTCGCCGCTCGGCTTCAACTGGCAGATCAACGTCGCGCTCGTCCCCGGCATGGCGGCGCGCGAGGTGGCGGTCGCCGCGCTCGGTACCGTCTACTCGATCGAGGGCGGCGAAGAGGCCGCGGTACAGATCGGGCAAGCGCTCGCCGGCAACTGGTCCATCGCGACCGCCCTCGCTCTCCTGGCCTGGTACATCTTCGCGCCGCAATGCGCATCGACGCTGGCGGTGATCAAGCGCGAGACCGGTTCGTGGGCCTGGATGGGCGTAACCTTCGCCTACATGCTGGCGCTCGCCTATGTGGCGGCGCTGGTGACGTACCGGGTCGCGGTCGCCTTCGGGCTGGGGTGACGCACGTGCCACCCGTCCCGAACGCCTTCGGTCCTTGACGCTTCAGTCCTTCTTGCCGGTCTCGCCCATGCGCCTGAGCTCGTCGTCGCCGTGGCGGTCACGGTCGGCGTTCTTCTGACCCAGATTGGCGCTCTGCTGCATCCCCGTATCCTTGTCGACGCTCTGGCTCTGCTGCCGCTGCTGATCGGTCTTCGAGGTCTGGTTCATCGGAACTCTCCGTTTACCCCAACCCTCCTGACAAACGCGCCGCCGGCGCTTGCCGTTCCTGGCGAATTTGCGCGACGCGTACCCACCTCCCCAACCGGCAAAAGGAAAAAGGAGAGCAGGTCGAGGGCGCGGCCCCACTGGTGTTTGCGAACCGTTTACAACTTTATCGACTAATACCGTCCGTCTACAATTTATCCGACGAAGGAATTAACGCAGCGTTACCTACGATGGGTCAAAGTCCGGCCAATTAAGCAACCAGACATTGTGAATTCGGCACACTGTCGGCGTGCGCAAACACTCCTTGCTCCCAACGTCGACCCGCATCGCAAGTCTGCCGCGTCTGATCGCGGAACGGCGAAGCACGGCCGTCTTGAGCCTCGTCATCATCCTCATGCTGTGGGCCGCCATCGTCCTTAAATATGTGGGCGACGTGCACGACGATCGCGTGTCGGCGGAGCGCATGACGCAGAACTTCGCCCTGGTGTTCGAAGAGAACGTGCTGCGTTCGATCGGCGAGATCGATACGGCACTTCTCTACCTGCGGCGGACCATCGAGACCCGCAAGTCCGAGGTCGACCTCGGCACCATCGTCCAAACCACCGATGTCCTGAGCGAGATCATCGTCCAGGTGGCGATCATCGACGCCGCCGGCATCATGCGGGCGTCCAATGCCGGGCCGCAGCCGGCGCCGCCCATCGACCTGAGTGACCGGGAGCACTATCGCTTCCACGTCGACCGCAATGCCGACGAGCTCTTCATCAGCAAGCCGCTGGTCGGGCGTGCCAGCGGCAAATGGTCGGTGCAGTTCACCCGCCGCTTCCTCGAGCGTGACGGCAGCTTCGCCGGGGTGGCCGTCGCCTCGCTCAATCCCGAACATCTGACCGAATTCTACGGCAAGATCGATCTCGGCGCCCCGGTGGCGATCTCGCTGTTCGGCAATGATGGCGTGGTGCGCTCCGCCGGCGGCTCGGCGGCAGGTGGCTACCGCCTCGGCCAGGACCTCGCCGGCACCGAAGTCGCGCGCCACCTCAAAACATTCACGAATGCGACCTTCGAGGAAATCGACCCGTCGAGCCACGAGCCCATGCTGGTCACCATACGCAAGGTGCGTGGCCATCCCTTGTGGGTGAGCGTGAGCACCAGCAAGCCGAACGCGTTGAGCGAATCATGGTCGACCCTGAAGCTCAACATGGCCATCGGCTTTGTCCTGACGCTGATCATCCTCGCCGCCATGGATCGGATCCTCAGGAGCGAGGAGCGCGCGCGGCTCAAGGCGGACCAGCTTCGCCTCACGCTCGAGCACATGAGCCAGGGGATCATGCTGGTGACCCCCGAGCTGGAAATTCCGGTCATCAACCGGCGCTGTGCCGAACTCTTGAGCCTTCCCGTCGACTGCGTGCGTCACCCGCCCGGCTACGACCAGTTGGTCGCCGGCCAGCCGCGCGACGGCGTGCTCACGGATCCCGATGTGCCGCCCGCCGCCCAGACTGCCGGTGACGGCGCGCCCGCGGCCGGACAAGCGACCGTCTACGAGCGCATGAGCCCGGCCGGCCGGATGCTCGAAGTGCGCCGCGGCAGCCTTCCCGACGGCAGTTTCGTCCAGACCTTCACCGACATCACCAAGCGCTGGGAGGCCGAGGCCCATGTGGCCCGGCTCGCCTCGGAGGATCCGCTCACCGGCCTGCCGAACCGCCGCGTGTTCCGCAGCACGCTCGACCGGCTGTGCGAGGGCTTGGCGGCGACAGCCGAAGCCGGTCCCGCGATTGCATTCGCGGTCTACTTCCTCGACCTCGACCGATTCAAGGTCATCAACGACACCATGGGCCACCGCATGGGCGACCGGCTTCTGCAGGCCGTCGCCTCCCGGCTCGCCTCCTCGCTCGGCGCCGGCGACACCCTGGCGCGGCTCGGCGGCGACGAGTTTGCGATCATCGTGCGGTCGGCCCCATCGCGGGCCGCGCTGGACGCCCGGGCCACGGCGATGGTCGAGGCCGTCGCCCGCCCCTACGAGATCGACGGCTGCCAGATCCGATCCAGCGCCAGCATCGGCATCGCCGTCGCGCCGGAGCACGGGCGCAGCGCCGACGAACTCCTGGTCGCCGCCGATATCGCTCTCTATGCCGTCAAGGCCCATCATCGCGGCAGCCACCGGTTCTTCGAAGAGGCGATGAACCGTGAGATCAACGAACGCCGCGAGATCGAAATCGACCTGAGGGCAGCGCTCGAATCCGACCGGCTCGAGCTGCATTACCAGTCGATCGTCGACCTGCGCGACGGCAGCACCATCGGATTCGAGAGTCTGGCGCGATGGAACCACCCGCGGCGCGGGATGGTGCCTCCCGCCGTGTTCATTCCCATCGCCGAGGACAGCGGATTGATCATCGCGCTGGGCCGGTGGACCCTCATCGAGGCGTGCCGCCAGGCGATGAACTGGCCCACCCACATGAAAGTGTCAGTCAACGTTTCGCCGGTGCAGTTCGCCGAGGCGGACTTCGTCGACACGGTCGCAGACGCGATCGCGGCGGCGGGTCTCGACGCCGGACGCCTGGAACTCGAACTCACCGAAGGCATATTCCTCGAAAACAGCTCCTCGACCGCCGCCACCCTGCGCCGCCTCAAGGACCTCGGCGTCTCGATTGCGCTGGACGATTTCGGCACCGGCTACGCCTCGCTCAGCTATCTGCGCGTATTCCCGTTCGACAAGATCAAGATCGACCGCAGTTTCGTGTCCGACCTCGGCGCCGGCAACCAGCTCGTCGCGGTCGTGCAGGCGGTGGTGAGCATCGCCCGCGCGCTCGGCATGGAAACCACCGCCGAGGGCGTCGAGACCACCGAACAGCAGCACTTCCTGGCCGCGCTCGGCTGCGACCAGGCGCAGGGCTGGCTGTTCAGCCGCCCTGTCCCGGCGGGCGAAGTCGCTCGGCTGCTGGAGCAGCAGTCGCAGGCTACGCAGGCGGCGTAGCGGTCTTCACGGCCGCGGCGCCGGGCGGACACGTCGCGCCTCGTGCCACAGGAGGGCCACGCCCGAGCCGATCACGATCGCCGATCCGACGAGAAGTCCGATCGTCGGCACGTCGCCCCACAGCGCGTATCCGAGCACGAGCGACCAGACGAGCAGGAAATAGTAGAACGGCGACACCGCCGCGGTCGGCGCGAGGGCGAGCGAGCGCGTCCAGAAGTACTGCGCGCCCGCATTGGCGACCCCGCCGGCGATCATCAGGGCGGCGTCGACCGCATCGGGCCACTTGAATCCGAATATCAGAAGGACGCTGTGGCACACCGTCATGGTCGCCATCTGCCACATCAGGAGGCAGTTCGCCGACTCGGTCTTGGTCATGCCCCTGACCGCGACGGTGACGCTGCCATACATGACGGCGTTCGCGAGCGCGAACAAAGCCCCGAGCTGGATGGAATCGGCGCCCGGATCGGTGACGATCAGGACACCGACGAAGCCGGCCACCAGCACGGCCCAGCGCATGAACCCGGCCTTTTCCTTGAGCCAGACGATCGACAACAGTGCTGCGAACAGCGGCGCCGAGAACCCGATCGCGGTGGCGCCGGCGAGCGGCATCATGCTCAGCGCCAGCACCGTGAAGGTCTGCGAGACCGATTGCGACAGGCCGCGGGCGATGTGGGCGCGCGGCTTCCCGGTCGCGAACACGCCGATGCCGGTGAACGGCAGCACGATCGCGGCGCAGATCGCGAATGACGCCGCCGAGCGCACGAACATCACCTCCCCGACCGGATAGGTCGCGACCAGCCACTTCGAGATCGCGAAGGACACCGCCATCAGGCAGGTGGTCACGATCATGAAGACGATGCCGCGCGGGATGTTCTGCGTCGGCGAAGCCGCATCCCGGCCGAGCGCGGGCCGCGGCGGATCGCGCCCGATGGCGACGGTGCCCTGGAGGTTCATGTCCGCTCCAGCTCGAGATCGGCGACCGACGCGGAGGCGCAGCCAGGGTGGCCGCAGGCGGGCACATCGGCAGCGAGGAACCAGGGCTTGACCCCGACGCCGCGGCGCAGCGAGTACATGTAGAAGACGGGCAGGCGCTGCGGGAAGAGGCTGCGCAGTTCGCTGCCGCTGAAGGTGATGAAGATCGAGCGCGGGAACGCATGCTCGACCGCGCGCCGCTCGACCATGTTGAGGCGATAGTAGCGCAGCGCCCCATCCTCGGCGGTGCCGTCGCCGCGGTACCATTTCTCGGCACTGCCCTGGAGCTTGCGCACGGTGTCCAGGCACACCTCGTCGGTGGGCCCATCCTGCGCACCGAGATCGGCCACGAGCCGGCTGAGCCGGCAGGTCGAAAAGCCGCCATGGCCGAGCTGCGCCTCCACCGAGGCGTAGTACCGGTCGATGCAGGCAGGCAGATGGCCGTTGAGGCTCGCATGGGTGTCGGTGAGGACGAGCGTGAACGACGCCCCGCCCGCGTAGACGCTTTTGATGCGCTCGCCCAGCCGGGCGAGATAGTCGAGCGCCTGGGCTTCCGGCTCGCCGGCGAAGCATCGCCGGCCCTTGCCCCAATAAAGCACGAAGCCGACCGGCTCCCCGCGCCCGATGGCATCGGTTACGACCTGCGTCATGGCGGAGAGATCGGACGGCTGCTCGCGTTTGAACGCCCAGGTGTTGAAGGCGGCGACCACCTTCTCGGCCAGCGCGATCGTTGACGGTGGCCGCTTGGCCTCGCGGACCGGACCCGCCGCCAAGCGTGCCGAGAAAGCCGGCAGGTCGCGGTCGGGATGTGCCGGCAACCGTCCCCCGCCGAGGCGGACGCCAGCCTCGCCCCGCCCGGACGGGGACGCTGTCGGCAACCGATGATCGATTTTCGGATTGATCAAGACGTTCCTCCCTCGGGGGCGCTGTTAGGGAAGGAGTGTCCGTTAACTTCCGATTAGTATCAATAACTTGTTAATACAACAGTTAGCCTTTGAGTTATTAACCTTAACCTCTCTTAACCATTCTATGACAGTTCGCGGCACGGAGCCCGGGCGGGACCTCAGCCTGCGGCAGCGTGGTCGTAGATATCCTCTTCCTGGGCGCTGTGGATGCGCACCAGCGCCTCGATGGACTCGATCACCCGCTGGGCATCGCGAATGAGATAGCGATCGGCGTTGCGGGGCTCGACGCCGGCGGCGAGCCGTCCCAGCAGGCGCGCCAGATGCAGGATCTCGCGATGGGCGCGGCTCATGGCCGCCAATCCATGGCTGTCGGCGAGGAACTCCGTGAGGTCCGGATAGACGGAGACTTCGTCGCCGCGCTCGTGGGCGACGACGCTGTCTTCCACCAGGCGATGGGCCTCCTTGATCAAGGCCGTTGCGCGCTCGGCATCGGCATCGTCGAGACCGTCGGCGATGGCGCGCAGCCGGTCGAGGCTGGCGCGCAGATCATCGTGCCCCTGCTGCAACGCCAGGGCCTGGGACGACGGCATCAGTCGACCGGCAGCGCGGCGGCCCGGCGCCAGCGCCCGCAGCGCATTGAGGATCACCGCGACGTCGATCGCTTCCTGGGTCAGGGCCCCGGCGACCGGCGTCAAGTATCCCAACGCCGCCGCCAGCATGGCGACGCCGGACAGCGCCATGCCGACCACGATGCTCTGGATCGCGATGCCGCGGGCGCGGCGCGCGATCACGATCGCCCCTGGCACGCGGTCGAGTCGGTCGTCGAGGATGACCACGTCGGCGGCCTCCGAGGAGGCCGAGGCGCCGCGCGCCCCCATGGCGATGCCGACATCGGCGGCGGCGAGGGCCGGCGCGTCGTTGATGCCGTCGCCGACCATCACCGTGATGGCGCGCCGGCGCTCGGTCATGACAGCGTCGACCTTGTCGGCCGGCACCCGGTCGGCGAGTACGCCGTCGAGATCGAGCGCCGCCCCGATGGTCTCGGCAGCGTCGATGCGGTCTCCGGTCACCATGACGATGCGTTTGACACTGGCACTGCGCAGCGAGCGGATCGCCCGCGGGGTCTCGCGGCGCATTTCGTCGCCCAGCAGCAAGGCCCCGATGGCACGGCCGTCGACGGCGACGAACACCGCGAGCGCGGAGCGCCACGATGCGCGCCTTATCGCGCGCACCGCCCAGTCGTCGCAGCCGCGGCCGCCGAAGACGTGGGCGGGCGAGCCGACGCACACCCGCCGGCCCTCGATCGTACCCTCGATGCCGGAGCCGAGCGATTCGCGCACATCGAGCGGAACCGGCAGCGCCAGACCGGCGGCGCGCGCGGCAGCGACGATGGCGGCAGCAACCACGTGATGAGAGGCCTGCTCGAGCGCGCCGGCGAGGTGCAACACCTCGTCGGCATTGCCGCCGGGCGCGGTCTCGATGGCGACCAGTCGGGCACCTCCGATGGTCAGGGTGCCGGTCTTGTCGAACAAGACGGTGTGGACATTGGCCAAGGCTTCCAGCGGCCGGCCGCCCTTGACCAGGATGCCGTTGCGGGCCGCCTGCGACACGCCGCCGATGAAGGCGACTGGCGCAGCGAGGATCAAGGGGCACGGCGTCGCCGCGACCAGCACGGCGAGCGCCCGGATCGGATCGCCCGACAGATACCAGGCGAGACCCGCGACCACCATGGTGGCCGGCAGCAGCAGGATCGCGTAGCGGTCCGCGATGCGCATGAAGGGCGCCTTGGCGGTCTGCGCCGCCGTCACCATGCGCACGATGCCCGCATAGGTGCTGGCGCCGGCAGTCGCCGTGGCGGTGAAGTCGAAGGTCTCGCCGGCATTGACGGTGCCGCTGCGGACCTCGTCGCCGACGCGACGATGGGCAGGAACCGGTTCACCCGTCAGGGCGGACTCGTCGATCGACGCGTCCGCCGAAGCCAGAACGCCGTCGACCGGAACGACCTCGCCGGCGCGCACCAGGATGCGGTCTCCAACCGCCGCCATTTCGACCGCCACATCTTCGACCGTATCGCCATTGCGGCGATGGACGATGCGCGGCGCGCGGTCGATCAGCGATCTCAGATTGCGCTCGGCGCGCGCCACCGCGACGTCTTCGAGGACGTTGCCGCCCGAATACATGAGCGCAACGACGACTCCGGCGAGCGGCTCGCCCAGCCCCAATGCCGCCGACATGGACACGAACGCGACCGCGTCGACGCCGGCCCGGCCCGCCATGAAGTCGCGGGCCATGGAAAAGCCCAGCGCCGCCACGATCGGCGCAGTGCCGGCGGCCCATATCCACGCCGCCACACCGCCATGGCCGCTGAAGAGAAGCGCCAAGCCGGCCAGGAGCGCGCCGAGCGCCAGACCCGCGAGGCCGAGGCGTATGGTCCGTTCCGAGGGCATCTCACCACACGAAGCCCGACTTCACGTGCAGACGGCTTGATCTGGGTCAAGCGGAACCGGGAAACGGCACCGGCGTTGAGAGGCGTCACCGCGACAATGCGACCGGTTGGCGACCGATTGGCGTTTGCCTTCGCGAGTGCGGGCGGCGTGTTGGGCTCATGCCGTACGGCGCTGCATCTGAACCGCCACGCTGCAAGGAGGTGTTGTGAGGTCACCCGATCCGGCTTTTACCAGCACCGAAGAAGAGGACGACCGGCGGACGGCGGCCACGGATGCCGCGGCATTCTGGACCTTTGGGAGTCGCGTCGCGGTCATCGGCATCTTTCTCGTCATGGTCGGCGGCGTGTTGATCTACGCCCGGCCGGTGCTGTTGCCGGTCGTGTCTGCCGTGGTGATCGGAACGATGTTCGGTCCCCTGGAACGTCGCGCCACGGCTTGGGGCATTCCCTCCTCGGTGTTCGCCCTTGCGATAGTCCTCATTCTCCTGGCGGCTCTGCAAGGCGCGGCCGTGCTGTTATCGGGATCGATGATTTCTTGGATCCAGGACGCGCCCAAATACGCGGAGGCGCTGGGGCAGAAACTGCAGATCTTCGACCGCGGCTTTGCGGCGCTACGGGAAATCGAAGCCGCCCTCTCGTCGGGCGGCGAGCGCAGCGAATCGGTGATGCGACTCGACGTCGCCGCCATCTTCCAGGCGGCATTCACCTTCGTGACACCGGCGATGGGAGAACTGCTGATCTTCTTCGCGACGCTGTTCTTCTTCCTGTTCAGCCGCGCCGGGCTGCGCCGCAACCTGATCCTCGTCTTCGAGACCCAGGACGCCAGGCTGCGCATCATCCGCGTCCTCAACGACATCGAAGCCCATCTCACCCGTTACCTCGGGACCGTGACGGTCATTAATATCGTGGTCGGCGCCACTGCTGGCATCGGCGCCCAGCTGCTCGGCCTGCCCAATCCGCTCCTGATCGGTGTTGCGGCCTTCTTGTGCAATTACGTCCCCTATATCGGTCCGGCCTTCATCGTCCTGATCCTGTTCGCGGTCTCCCTGATCCACTATCCGCTGTTCGGCCAGGCGCTCGTCCCGCCGGCCCTGTTCGTCGCGATGACCACCGTCGAGGGACACATCATCACGCCCAACATCGTCGGCCAGCGCCTGACCCTCAACCCGTTCGCGGTCTTTCTCGGCCTGACGATGTGGACATGGCTGTGGGGACCGGTCGGCGCCTTTCTGTCGGTGCCGTTCCTGATCGTCGCCCTGGTGCTCGTCGATCATTTCTCCGAGAAGGATGAGGTGGAGCTACCGGGCTGACAGGCTCGATCCGGAAGAACCCGGCCCGCCGCACTGCGAAAGATGAAGGGGCTAAAAGAAGCAATCGCCGAGTTTCCGACCCGGAACCTCCTCCTCCCGGTCGCATTATCAACACGATGAAAGCGAGGAGGCGACAATGCTCTCGACCATATTGATCATCGTTCTCATTCTGCTCTTGGTCGGCGCGCTTCCCACATGGCCGTATTCGAGCGGCTGGGGCTACGGCCCCGGGGGCGTTCTCGGGTTGGTGCTCGTGGTGGTGCTGGTCCTCGCCCTGATGGGCCGGCTGTAACGACTTGAAAAGGGCGTGCGCCGGCATCGGTGCACGCCCTATCAAGCAAAGTCGTCAGGACTTCCGGATCCGAAACACAAGCCGATCTGCGCAGCGGGATACGTCAAGAAGGTGGTCGCCTGTCTCGCGGACCAGATGCGGGATGTCGATCTCCGCCATCGGATCGGTGCACGCAACCACGAGCGTATCGCCCACGGGGAGCCGCGCCAGCGCCTTGCGGGTGCGCAGGGCCGGCAGCGGACATTTCAGGCCGCATAGATCGAGCGAGGTCTCCGTCATTTCCCTCACGCCCGACGCAACCCATGCGGAGCCCAAAAGAGCCTTCACCCACCCTCTCCCCGCGAACGGGGAGAGGGAAAACTGCTGAGCACTCCCGGACCACTCACCACGCCGCCACGTAAGCGCCCTTGAATTTCTCGGCGATGAACTGCTTCACCGACGGAGTCTGATAGGCAGACACGAAGG
Organism: Astrobacterium formosum; assembly: GCA_030848545.1. GTDB lineage: Bacteria > Pseudomonadota > Alphaproteobacteria > Rhizobiales > Xanthobacteraceae > Astrobacterium > Astrobacterium formosum. Next base: position 39,696 of record JAVDCA010000033.1, on the reverse strand, counting down.
TCTTGACCCATGGCTTGTCCTTGTCCTGCTCGCGCACCACCAGGACGTTGACCCACGGACTGTCGTTCTTCTCCTTGAGGATCGAGTCCTTGATCGGATCAAGGCCGGCCTGCAGGGCATAGTTGTTGTTGACGGCGGCGATGTCGACGTCGGGCAGCGAGCGCGGCAATTGGGCGGCGTCGAGTTCGACGAACTTCAGCTTCTTGGGATTGTCGACCATCTCGGTCAGGCCGGCCGAGACGCCGGCGCCCTCGCGCAGCTTGATGATGCCGTTGTCGGCGAGCAGCCGCAGCGAGCGCGCCGCGTTCGAAGGGTCGTTCTGGATCGCCACCAGGGCGCCGTTCGGCACGTCGTCGAACTTCTTGAATTTCTTGGAGTAGAAGCCCATGGGGGTCGCGATGGTCAGTCCCACCGTCGCGAGCTTCCAGTCGGTCTTGGCCATCTGGTTCTTCAGATACGGCTCGTGCTGGAACGAGTTCGCCTCGATGTCGCCGTTGGCGAGCGCCTGGTTGGGGATCACGTAATCGGAGAACTCGATGACTTTGATTTGGAGGCCTAGCTTCTTCGCCTCCGGCACCACCTGCTCCATGATCTGGGCGTGCGGACCGGCAGTGACGCCGACCCGGATGGTCTGAGCCTCAGCCGGCGACGCCAACAGCGTCGCGGCGGCGAGGAGGATGATTGGGGTCTTCATGAACGTCTCCTTTTCGTTGGCATAAAAATGGAAGGTCCGGAATGCGCGGCTTCTGGATTGCTTCGCTTCGCTCGCAATGACGCCGTCATTGCGAGGAGGCGAAGCCGACGAAGCAATCCAGGGCGGCACGACGTGCCGGGGCGATTCGACATGATCAACCGTGACGCGCACGGCGGTTGAGCTTGCGGGCGAGCGCGTCGCCGGCGGATTGGACGGATTGCACGAGGGCAATGAGCGAGACGACGACGACCAGCATCACGTCGGGCATGAAGCGCTGATATCCGTAGCGAATGCCAAGGTCGCCGAGGCCGCCGCCGCCGACGGCGCCGACCATGGCCGAGTAGGAGATCAGGCTGACGACCGCGAGAGTGAGGCCGAGCGTGATCGAGGACAGTGCCTCGGGGATCAAGACCTTGCGCACGATCTGCATCGGCGTTGCCCCCATGGCGCGGGCGGCCTCGATCAGGCCCGGGTCGACCTCACGGATCGAGCTCTCGACGATACGGGCGATGAACGGCGCCGACGCGATGGTCAAGGGCACGATCGCCGCCGAGGTCCCGATGGACGTGCCGGCGATCAGGCGGGTGAACGGGATGATGGCGACCACCAGGATGATGAACGGCGTCGAGCGGGTGGCGTTGACGACGGCGCCGATCACCGCATTGGCGGCCGGAGCGGCGAGGATCTCGCCGGACTTCGAGGTCGCCAGGAAGGCGCCGAGCGGCAGGCCGAACAGCGTGCCGAGCAGCGCCGACACGCCCACCATGTAGAGGGTCTGGCCGGTGGCGAAGATCAGTTGGTAGACGATCTCAGGCGACATGGCCGAGCACCTCCGAGGACAGGCCGAGGCCCTGGAGCGAGGCCTGGATGGTGTCGATGGTTTGTTTCGACCACGGCACCGAGACGATGATGTTGCCGAACGGCCGCCCGCCGATGAACTCGACCTGGGCCGCGATGATGTTGAACTCGACGCCGGTCGACCTGGACAGCCGCGCCAGGATCGGATCGGTGGCATGCGGTCCCGAGAACAGGATGCGCAGGATCGTAGCGCCGCCCGCGATCGGTTCGGCTTCGAGCCGCGTCCTGAGGACATCGGGCATGTCGACCTTGGCGGTGGCGGCGACGAAAGCCCGGGTCGATTCGTGGCCCGGATGGGCGAAGATTTCGAAGGTCGCCCCCGTCTCCACCAGATGTCCCTCGTCGAGCACCGCGACGCGATCGGCAATCGCCTTCACGACCGCCATCTCATGGGTGATCAGCACGACGGTGACGCCGATCTCGTCGCGGATGCGGGAGATCAGTTGCAGGATCTGACCGGTCGTTTCCGGATCCAGCGCCGAAGTCGCCTCGTCGCACAGGAGGACCTTCGGCTTGGTGGCGAGCGCGCGGGCGATGCCGACGCGCTGCTTCTGGCCGCCCGAGAGCTCGGACGGGTAGCGGTCGCGCTCGACCGACAGGCCGACGAGGCCGAGGAGTTCGTCGACGCGGGTCTTGATTTCGGCCTCGGCAACGCCGGCGATTTCGAGCGGCAGCGCGATGTTGCCGGCGGCCGTGCGCGAGGCGAGCAGGTTGAAATGCTGGAACACCATGCCGATGGAACGGCGCGCGGTCCTGGCGTCGCTCTCGGCCAGTTCGGACAGTACGACGCCGTCGACGATGACGTGGCCTGAGGTGGGCTTTTCCAGGCCATTGATCAGCCGCACCAGGGTCGACTTGCCGGCGCCGCTCCGGCCGATGATGCCGACGATCTCGCCTTCGGCGATGTCGAGGGTGAGGTCGGCGAGCGCGGTGACGGGGGCCGTCCTGCCGCGCGGCTGAAAGATCTTGGTGACTGCCTCGAGGCGGATGACGGGCTTGGCGCGCGCCGGCTCGGACGCTACGGAAGCCGGCCGTGCCAGAGGCAGGGCGAGCGCATTCATGTATGGACTCCGGCCGCAGGCGGTGCGGCAATCGATTCGAACAGGGGGAAAGAGCCGCCCCAAGGGCGGTGCGGAACGATCAGGCTTTGGGTCGATACATCATGGGTCCAAGCACCTTTCGGTGGCCACCCACGAACAGCGAAGCAAAAGCCCGCGTCCTGGGCGCTTTAGCGTTTGGTGTCGCGGCGCAAGCTGCTGGTCAAATCACCGCGGCGCGCGAAGTCGCTTTCGCGCGCGACGTCACCAATTGCGCCCATGAACGCCGGCGTCAAGCAAAATTTGCTGGGAATGCGGGGCATGCCTCGCATGATAAATCCGCAGTGAAAAGGATTTCCACCGACAATCCGGGGCGGAGAATATCTGTTGCGACGGTGGCCATAAAACGAAACAGAGGCCGGCATTTCTCCCGGTCCGCCGGGGGAGGAATGCTCCGTGCTTGCGCGTCCGTCATGACGAGCGTAGCGACGAGGCGACCCACCTTTTGCCGCTCGGCATTATCATACCTGGACCGTCCGCAATGCCCGCCCGCTTCACCGCCCTGGTCGACAGCCTGCCCGCAACCGTGCCCTTCGTCGGCCCGGAAACCCAGGAACGCGCCCGCGGGCGGCGTTTCCGCGCCCGCATCGGCGCCAACGAGAATTCCTTCGGGCCATCCCCCAAGGCAGTCGCCACCATGGCGGCGGAGGCCGCGGAGGCGTGGAAATACTGCGATCCTGAGAATTTCGACCTCAAGGCGGCGATCGCCGCCGCCCATGGGGTCGCCCCCGAAAACGTCATGGTGGGCGAAGGCATCGACGGCATTCTGGGCCTCGCGGTGCGGCTCGTCGTCGATCCCGGCACGCCGGTCGTGACCTCGCTCGGCGCCTATCCGACCTTCAATTATCACGTTGTCGGCTTCGGCGGCCGGCTCATTACCGTGCCGTACCGGAACGACCGCGAGGACCTCGAGGCACTCATCGCCGCCACCCGGCGCGAGCACGCCCCTCTCGTCTACTTCGCCAATCCGGACAATCCCATGGGAACGTGGTGGGATGCCGCGTATATCGAGCGCCTGATCGAGGAACTGCCCGGCGACGCCGTTCTGCTGCTCGACGAGGCCTACGGGGAGTTCGCCCCCGATGCCCTCTCGCCGCGCCTCGACCTCGACGACCCGCGCGTCTTGCGGCTGCGTACCTTCTCCAAGGCCTACGGCCTCGCCGGCATTCGCGTCGGCTATGCGATTGGCGAGAAGACCTTGATCAGGTCATTCGACAAGATCCGCAATCATTTCGGCGTCAGCCGCATCAGCCAGGCCGGCGCGCTGGCGGCGATCGCCGACACCGCCCATGTGGCGTGGGTACGCGACGAGGTCGCCGCCGCCCGCGCGCGCATCGGCAAGATCGCGGCCGAAAACGGCCTTGTGGCGCTGCCGTCGGCGACCAATTTCGTCACCCTCGACTGCGGCGGCGACGGCGCCCGGGCGCGGCGTGTGCTCGAAGCCCTGATCGCCCGCGACGTGTTCGTGCGCATGCCCGGTGTCGCGCCGCAGAATCGCGCCATCCGGATCGGCTGCGGCCGACCGGAGGAGCTCGACGTCTTCGAAGCCGAATTGCCCGCGGCGCTCGCTGCGGCCTCCTGATCTCACTCGGGTTCTGTCGCGGCGCGGGCCTGCGCGCGCAGGCCGGCGCTCTCAGTCGCATCGAGCCCGAGCGCATCCAGGAACGCCTGGTGCTCTGCCGGCGCCGTGCGTTCGAATTCCACGTGCAGGCGCCGCAACCCGTCATCGTCGAGGCCGGCGCCGCGCAGCATGGACGTAAGCGCAGCCGCGGTCACGAAAGCGGCCGCGCCTGGAAGCGCGGGCGAGCCGATCAGGCCGATGACTCGGCGCTGCTGCTCGCGCAGCGCCGCAATGCGGCGATCGAGTTCGACCAGATGCGCCTCGAGGGCGGCGCGCACTTTGGTGCCGCCGCCGATGTCGATCATCGCCGCGATCGTCTCCAGCGGCACGCCGGCATTGCGATAAAGGCAGATGGTGGCGAGACGCCGGGCATCCTGTGGCGAGTAGCGGCGATAGCCTGCGGGCGAGCGCGCCCGCGGCCGCAGGAGACCGATGCGGTCGTAATGCAGGAGGGCGCTGCGCGTCAGCCCGAACCGGCGCGCCAGCGCCGAGATGCTGTCCATGGCCCTCCCCTGAAGTCATTTCGGACCGCCGCGGCATAGCATCGCGGTGATCACCTCGCCGCCGCCTCCTGGTTGTGGTCCAGATAGGCATTCAACAACCCTTCCAGCCGGTGCAGGCCGGCATCGCGGGCCACTGCGAACCCATCGAAGGCCGGACCGGCCTCCGGCAGGGCCGTCAGGACGCTGCGCACAGTCCCGGAGGTCCGGCCCGGGCCATCCTGCGCGAGGGCAATGGAGAAATGCCCGACCGCAATGCCGGCCATGAACTGCACGAACGCGACCCGGAAGCGGGCAGGATCGTGTTCGGTCACGTACCAGGTCATGCCGACGCCGCCATGGTGGGTACGGAATATGCAGCCCGGCTCGATGACACCCGAACGGCTGTGGATGAGTTCGCACTCCCAGTCGGGAATCCAATCGTACTCGCGCACCGGGCACAGCAGCGGAAAGACCGCCTCCGCGTCGGCCCGCAGGGTAATCGCGTAGTTGTTCTCATGTTGTCTGGCCTCTGGCATGTCTTCACTCCGAAACGGGGCGCCGGGAGGCGCCCACCGTCCGGCCCCCTTGAGGTGTGAAGCCGCAATCGGCTCAAGCCCCCCGACCCGCTCCAAAGGCTGAAATTTTCGCAGAACCATTCTATGGTCTGTCCTGGGCCACCGGCCGATCCGAGCGCGCCCGCCCTCCCCGCCCACCCCAACCGGAACATCGCCATGGCTCGACCGTCAGTCCTCGTCACCCGCATGATCCCGCAGGAAAACCTCGATCAGCTGCGCGAACGCTTCGATGTCGACATCAACGCCGACGAGCGCATCCTGCCCCGTGACGAACTGCTGGCGCGCGCCAAGGGCAAGGACGCGATCCTGTCCATGTTGACAGACACGATCGACGGCGAATTCCTCGACGCCGCCGGGCCGCAGTGCCGGGTGGTCGCCAATTTTGCGGTCGGCTTCAACAATTTCGACGTCGCGGCAGCAACTGCCCGCAAGGTCATCCTCACCAACACCCCCGGCGTCCTCGACGACGCCACCGCGACCCACGCGATCACGCTGATGCTCGCGACCGCCCGCCGCGTGGTCGAAGCCGACAAGTTCCTGCGGGCCGGCAAATGGGTCGGCTGGGCGCCGTTGTTTTTCATCGGGCTCGACATCGACGGCCAGACGCTCGGCATCGCCGGGCTCGGCCGCATCGGCAAGAATGTCGGCCGCAAGGCCAAGGGCCTCGGCATGAAGGTGATCTACAGCGACATGCGCCGCGACGCCGAGTTCGAGGCCGAGGTCGGCGCCCGCCACGTCGACAAGGAGACGCTGCTCAGGGAATCCGATTTCGTCAGCCTGCACGTGCCGCTGATGCCGGAAACCCGCCATTTCATCGGCGAGAAGGAATTGGCCGCCATGAAGCCGACCGCGGTGTTGATCAACACCTCCCGGGGCCCGGTGGTGGACGAGAAGGCGCTCGCCCGCGCACTCAAGAACAAGACCATCTGGGGCGCCGGCATCGACGTGTTCGAGAACGAGCCGCAAGTGGAGCCCGAACTTCTGCCGCTCGACAATGCCATCCTGGTGCCACACATCGCCTCGGGCACCACCGAGACCCGCCTCAACATGGGCCGCATCGCGGTGCGCAACATCATCAAGGTGCTGGGCGGCGAGCCGCCGGAAACCTGCGTCAATCCCGACGTGCTCAGGCGGTGACACCAGCGATCCCCGACAGCGATTCGCCTTCCCGTGGTGATGACGCCGGCAGCCGCCGCGCTGGCGACAGGTCCCGCACGGCGATGATGAAGCGCGCGACGCGAGGCCGGCATGAAGTGGCCTCGCCGTCCCGCTCCTCGCTCGCGGAAGGAGAAGCCTCACCGTCGCGCTTGCGGATACTCGAGCTGCATCGCCACGAAGTCGGCGGTCGGCGCCCCGTAACGCCGTTCGATGCCGGCGAGAGCGTGATCGAGGGCCTGCGCCGGCACACGCGTTCCGATCGCGGCGAGTCGCCGCTCCGCCGGCCAGTCGGCGACGACTTCATCCGGGAGGAGGCGCAGCCCGTTCCGGCTCGTCACCGCGCCGGCGGTGCCGGAGAAGCTCAGCGCCCGCGACCGGTAGGTGCGCGACCAGGCGTCGGCGACGAGCGCCAGCGAGATCTCGTCGATGCCGGAAGCGAGCGCGACGCCGAGCAGCTCGCGCTTCCAGAATGCCATCGTGTTGCCGATTGCGGTCAGGGCGAACGAACGCGTAAAACGGAACGCGTCGCTGCGGTGGCGCGCGTCCCAGCCGCCGAGACCGAGATCATGGGCGACGCTGTCGGCCTTGTCGCGCCCGGCGATCGCCGCGACCAGCGTCAGCATCATCGGCATGGAAGCCGTGATGCCGGTGGTAGTGGCGACACCGCGATCAACCACCAGGCGCCGGTCAGCCACGTAACGCAGCGTCGGATGCTTCCTGCGCAATTCGTCGACATAGTACCAGTGGGTCGTTCCTCGGCGACCGTCGAGTAGCCCCGCCGCGGCGACCACCTTGGCACCGGCGCAGACGCCGACAACGATCGCGCCTTTTTCGGCTTGGTTTTTCAGCCAGACGAGCACTGCCGGGTCGTCGTCGCGGTACATGGCCGGCACGATCACATAGTCGGCGCCGTCGGGATTGCGGGCGTCGAACTCGGCGACGCTCGCCTGCGCCTCGACCCTCAGGGCCGGATAGAGCTCGATCGGCCCGGCCTTCGGCGCTACCGCGGTGACGTCGGCGATGTCGGCGCGCCGCAGAATGCCATAGGACATCAGATAGTCGGTCGTCTCGGTGCCTTCGTTGACGCCGATGATGGCAATCACGGGCCGCTGGCGTTTCGGCGGCGGGAGGGCCGCGAGCGTGGCAGCGACCTCGTCCTCGGGGATCGGTGGCGCTGTCCCACCAGCTGCGACAGACGGCAGCGAATACATCCAGGCGCCACCGAGCGCCGCGAACAGCGTCATGATCCCCAATGCGCTCCACAGGACGATCCACTTTGTCATGGCAGTCCTCTGGGCCGGTGCTCACTGCCGCCGGTAGAGCACGAGCGTGAGCGGCGCGAGCACGGCGGTGAGCACCACCGGCGCCAGGAGGCCGGCGGCGACCTCGCCGAGCGTCGCGCCCCCGCCCATGAGGCCGCGAATGGCCGTCGTCATCAGCGACACCGGATTGACCGCGACGAAAGCCGCGAGCCAGCCCGGCATGGTCGCCGGGTCGACCATGATGTTGGAGGCGAAGACGAGCGGAAACAGGAAGGTGAAGCCGATGGTCATGACGGTCATGGGGGTGCGCACGAGAAGCCCGAGGACGATGAAGATCCATCCGAACCCGAACCCGATCGCCAGCAGAAGCGCAAAACCGCCGAGGACGCCGAGGAGCCCGCCCTCCGGGCGGTAACCGAGCAGAAGACCGATCGCGAGGATGATCGCACCGGCGATCAGGTGGCGCAGCACGTCGCCGACCACGAGACCGGCGAAGGGGGCAAGCGACCAGATCGGCAGCGAGCGGAAGCGGTCGAACAGGCCCTTGTCGAGATCGGCGGACAGGCCCATGCCCGAATAGACGGCGTTGAACGTCACCGTCTGCACCAGAATGCCGGGCAGGAAGACCTGCAGATAATCGCGCGGCGAGCCCGCCAGTGCGCCGCCGAACACGAAGGTGAAGATCAGCGTGAACATGATCGGCGTCATGACGAGATCGAACAACTGTTCGGGCACATGACGGAATTTCAACACCGCGCGCCAGCCGAACACGAGCGCGTTGGAAACAGCCGACGGCGCCGGCGGGCGGGCGACCGAACGAAAGACCGCGACCGGGGAGGAAACGTCAGACATCGTCGCGGACCTCGCCTATGTGCTGCGCCGTGAGCGCGAAGAAGACCTCGTCGAGGCTTGGGCTCCCCATGGAAAAGGCGGCCAGCTCGATACCTTTGGCGATCAGGGCGCCGACGGCCTCGTTCGCCTCCGCGGCGGTCCTGGTCACGATCGATAGCGAGGCATCGGCGACGCCTGCCTGCGCGGCGAGGCCGAGTTTCGCTTGCAGGACTGCGGCGGCGTCTTCGATGCGGCGGGGATCGGCGAGCATCACGTGCAGGCAGCCGGACCCGAGCGCCGACTTCAATTCGTGGCTGGTGCCTTCGGCGATTTTGTGGCCATGGTCGATGACCGCAATGCGGTCAGCGAGTTGGTCCGCCTCCTCGAGATACTGGGTCGTGAGCAGGATGGTGACTCCGGCCGCCGCCATGGCGCGGATCATGCGCCACACCGCCTGACGGGCATTGGGATCGAGGCCCGTCGTGGGTTCGTCGAGGAACAGGACGTCCGGCGTCACCACCAGCGAAGCCGCGATATCGAGCCGCCGACGCATGCCGCCCGAATAGGACTTGACCTGCTTGCCGGCGGCATCCGAGAGATCGAACTCGGCCAAAAGGTCATTCGCGCGCGCCCGCGCCGCCCGCCCGCGGAACCCGAGCAGCCGGGACAGCATCAGCAGGTTCTCGCGGCCCGTCAGGTCGTCGTCCAGCGACGCGAATTGGCCCGTCATGGCGATGGAGGCCCTTACCGCATGGGGCTGGGCGACGAGATCGTGGCCCATGACGCTCGCTTTTCCGCCGTCCGGTGTGATCAATGTCGCCAGCATGCGCATCAAGGTCGTCTTGCCGGCCCCGTTGGGGCCGAGCAGGGCGAAGATCGCTCCCCGCGCCACGTCGAGATCGATGCCGTCGACGGCCTTGACCTCCCCGAAGCGCTTGGCGAGGCCGCGCACCGAAACCGCGAAACCTCCGTCGCTCCCGACGTCGAGGGTCACAGGCATGGGCACAGACATGTTCATGGGCGTTCCCGAAATTCGGTCCCTGTGGCGGGACGCCGTGCCGCGGAGCCCCGCGGGCATTCGCTCGCGTTGGCGCCGGCGCATGCCCCGCTTAGCTACGAAGGGCGACCGCCATTGTCGAGAGGGGAGCCGGTTCGTGTTCCAGGTTCCAGCCGCGGTGGCAACCACCGCGGCGGCATCCGCCGGAACGAGTGTTGACCGTTGTCAACCCACGCGGGAAACGGCCTGCTCGGCCGCGAGCGCCGCGCTTTCGATGTTCTGCCGAAGGGCCGGATTGAGACCGAGCCGGCCCGCCAGATCGTCGAGCCAGGCCTGCTCCTGGCCGGTGTCGGCGTCGATCGCCACAAAGGCCGCGAGATAGACCTCAGCCGCCATCTCGGGACGGCCTGCCCGGGCGGCGAGTTGCGCCGGCGTGTCGGGCTTTGCGATCAACGACTCCAAATAGGAGCGCTCCTCGGCCGAGAAGCCGCTCGCCTCGACCCGGTCGATCAGCCGCGCCCGCTCCTTCTCGTCCACGCGCCCGTCAGCCATCGCCGCCGCGATCATAGCCCGCAACACCAGAAGCCCTTCGGCCTCGGGAGGCTGCGCGCGTGACAGGAATCCTTCATAGCCGTGCGAGCCGGCCGACGCCTGCGGCGACGAACCGGGCTGCGCCGCCCCTGCGCCGATCAAATCGGCGATGTTCTGCGGCACGATCGGCTTGCCTTCGCGATAGCTCTGATAGGCCTTGTAGGCGAGGCTCCCGATCAGCGCCGCGGCGCCGACCTGCAACGCCGTGCCGGCGAGCTTGCGGGTGTGCTTGGAGCCAAGCAGCGTCCCGGCGAGCCCGCCCGCGAGCGCTCCGCTGCCGAGCGAGCCGAGATTGCCGGACAGGAACTCGCCCAGCCCGCCTCCGCGGGGCATCACCGAGGGTACGCTGCCGGGGCGCGGCACGGGCGCGCGCTCGTCCGGCAGGCCGCCCGCAGTCAGCACCGAATTGAGAAGTTTGTTGACGTCGATCATCCTCATCCTCACGGCAATGCCAAGGCCCGGGCACGCATACTGCGTGACGGGACGGTTGCCGGCGAGCCATCCGAGCGACGAACGGTCCGCCCTCGTCATCGGCCGGATCCTCCCATCGCCCGGTCGCGCTCGGCGGCAGGGCAGGTGAAAGATCCGACATCGCAGCAACGGACGCTGCCAGAGGGGCCCGGATCGCGCGAGACATCTGGGGACGCACTCGGGAGCGTCAAGAGGCGGGAGCCCAAGAGGCACGGGTCCAGGAGGCACAAGCGTCAAGAGGCCGCAGCGCCTTGAATATGCCCTACACTCTCTCAATTCGAGTCAGTCAGATGTGACGGTCCGGATCCGAAGGCTCGCCCCGCAGCCGCGGCTGCAACGCCGCCCATTCGAGCAATTCATCAAGGGCCGGGCACATGGCTTGACCCCACCTGGTCAGCGAATATTCGACCTTGGGTGGCACCTGTGGGTATACGGTTCGGTTGACAATGCCGTCGCGTTCCAGTTCGCGCAGTTGCTGGATCAGCATCTTTTGCGAAACACCAGGAATTGCTTTCTCGAGCTCCGAAAACCGCAGAACACCGCGCGCGAACAAATGGAAGATAATGACCATCTTCCACCGCCCCTCCAGCATGCGGAACGCTTGCTCGATGCCGCGCGCCGCCATGTCGGGCGTGACATCCTTGAGCTTACCCGTGGGTGAGTACCCTACTTTTTTGTCTGTTCTTGCCATTACGGGAGCATAACATCAGATTGGGCGTATTCCAGCAGCCAACGGAAGAAGCCCATGACACCCCCATTACCAGACATTCTCGCGCGCTATTTCGAGGCGCAAAACGCCCACGACATCGATGCGATGATTGCTTGCTTCGCGCCGGATGCAACTGTCCGCGATGAGGGCCGCGATATTGCTGGTACGAAGGCCATCCGTGCCTGGAAAGTCGAGACCGGCGCCAAGTACCGCATCACCACGGAGCCGATCGAAAGCCGCGACGAAGCGGGCAGGACCGTCGTGGTTGCGAATGTCTCGGGTAAGTTCCCGGGCAGCCCTGCGAATCTGACCTACCGCTTTGGCTTCTCCGTCGACGGTCGGATCAGCACATTGGAGGTTCGGTGATGAGCGACAATCTCGAACTTGTCGGACTGCGCACGCTCGTCACGGGCGGCACGAAGGGAATCGGACAAGCCGTCGTTACACGGTTGAGCGAGGCCGGCGCGAGGGTTCTTGCCACCGCACGCGAGCGAGCGGATCATCTCACGCCGCAGCACCATTTCGTTGCCGCCGATGTCGCTTCTGCCGAGGGCTGCGCGGTCGTCGCGGACGCCGTGTCGCGACTGCTCGGCGGCATCGACATCGTGGTTCACGTCGTCGGCGGTTCCTCGGCTCCTGGCGGCGGCTTTGCCAACCTCGACGATCGCGAATGGCAGCGTGCCTTTGACCAGAATCTCTTTCCAGCCGTGCGGTTGGATCGGGCACTGTTGCCGAAGATGTTGCAACAAGGCTCTGGCGTCATCGTGCACATCACCTCGATCCAACGGCAGTTGCCGTTGCCTGAATCGACCATTGCCTATGCGGCGGCCAAAGCCGCGCTCTCCAACTACAGCAAGGGCCTGTCGAAGGAGGTCAGCCCAAAGGGCGTCCGCGTGGTCAGGGTGTCGCCGGGCTGGGTCGAGACGGAGGCGGCCGTGCGATTGGTCGAGCGGCTGGCGAAGACGGATGGCACCGACTACGAGACGGCACAACGAGGCTTGATGGGGGCACTCGGAGGCATTCCGATTGGCCGCCCAACCAAGCCGAGGGAGGTCGCAGACCTGGTCGCGTTCCTCGTTTCACCACGCGCCGCCGCCATCACCGGCACCGAGTATGTGATCGATGGTGGTACCGTTCCCACGGTTTGACCTCTGTGCACTACAAAGGCCGAAGCTGCCAAATGTGTCCAGTCTCGGAGTATTGCGAGCCGGACTTGCTGCAAAGAAAATCAGTTGTGCGGTGGCGTCCGCCTGTCAGGGCGAAGAACAGGGTGTTGCGGCGAAATGCTGCGTTGATGGCGGAGGGAGTGCGCTCGACGCGGGCGGCGCGATCACATGATCTTTTCAAATTTGAACATGCCGCCATCTCCGAGCCGAGATTCCGGGTCGGGATCATGCGGATCGGGGTTGTGCGCGTTGTAATAGGCGACGATCTTGAAGCCGCATTTGTTGACGTAGAAATGGATGTTGCGTCTTTCGAAATACGGGGTGTGTGTCTCCCACACCTTGGTTTCGGGATAGCGCTCCTCGATCGCCTTCCAGGCCTTCTGTCCGATACCTCGGCTGTGCTCCTTGACAGAGATATAGAAGAGAGCCAGCGCGTTGTGGCACGTTGCGTCATCGATGGTCAGCACGGCGCCGCCGACCCACCTCCCATCCGCGAGGATACGATAAACCACGCTGCCCGGCGCCTCGAACGACCGCTCGAGGTCGGCATCGGAGGGGATGGGTTCGGAAACGGAGCCGAATTCCTCGATCACAGCGACGGCGAAAGCTTCCTGCAGATCCTTCTTGAAACGAGGCAGATCCTCGTCTTTCGCGATCTCCAGCGTAACGAGGTTATCAATTTCGGGGCGGGTCAAGGATTCGTCTCCAAGACGTGACTTCATTTACGTGACTTCATTGCTGTGGCGGTTTGGCGATTTGGCTGCGTCCCGTCAGCCCATGGCGCGCGCCAGGGTTTACGCTGCCAAGTCGCGCTGTTGGAGCGATAGCGCATCGAACGCGGTTCTGCGATTACATACCTAGTGGCGGAGGGCAAAAGGTCCGCTCCTGCCAGCGACCGGCGAAAACGCGCGTGCTGTGGCAAGGTTGGTGGCAGTGGCGGAGGGAGTGGGATTCGAACCCACGTTACGCTTTCACGTAAACACGCTTTCCAAGCGTGCGCCTTAAGCCACTCGGCCATCCCTCCGCAATGCTTCGCCAAAAAGGCGCACGCATGCTTCCATGTCAAGACGCGCACCGGAGGTGCGCTGGTGCGCCTTAAGCCACTCGGCCATCCCTCCGCGAAAAAGCCGCGCGAACGCACGGCGGCGCGCACTATAGTCGAGTCGGAGGCGCTGGCAAGGACCGTGGACAAAGACGGATTCCCTTTCGTGAACAGCAACTTGATGTCAATGCCCATGAATCTGCCGCTGCCGACCGCCCACCCCGCAACCTTCGGCCTCGTCCTCGCCGGCGGTCGCGGCCGCCGCATGGGGGGCGCCGACAAGCCGCTGCTGCGGCTTCGCGGCGCGACCATCCTGGAGCGCGTCCTTTCTCGCCTTGTGCCGCAATGCGCCGGCGTCGCCCTCAATGCCAACGGGGATCCGACCCGCTTCGCCTTCACAGGACTGGCCGTCGTCGCCGACGATGTGCCGGGCTTCGCCGGCCCGCTTGCCGGCGTGCTCGCCGGGCTCGACCTCCTGGCGGTACGGCGGCCGGACACCCAGTGGCTCGTCACCGTGCCGGGCGACTGCCCGTTCCTGCCCGGCGATCTCGTCGCCCGGCTGCACGCGGCGCGTGAGCGGGATGGGACGACACTCGCCTGCGCGCGCTCGGGCGAATGGACCCATCCGGTGGTCGGCCTGTGGCCGGTGGCGCTGCGCGCCGACCTGCGCCGGGCGCTCGTCGAAGAGGGCCTCGCCAAGGTCGGCGCCTTCGCGGCGCGCCACGGGGTCGCCCTCGCCTCATGGCCGGCCGAACCGTTCGACCCGTTCTTCAACGTCAATACGCCCGAGGACGCGGCGGAAGCGGAACGGATGGCGGCGCTGTCGGCCTAGCCCGAGGCCCCCCCTGGCATGCAACCTGCACATTAGCGGCGACGGGCGCGCCGAAGCGCCACGCACAATGCCGGGTCCCCCAATGCGCATCCATGTGGTCAATCCCAACACCACCACGTCCATGACGGCCAAGATCGCGGCGGCGGCGCGTGCCGTCGCGGCTGCCGGCACCACCATCGTGGCCAGCCAGCCCGAATTCGGTCCGGCTTCCATCGAGGGCTATTACGACGAGGCGTTTGCGGTGCCGGGCCTGCTCGCCCGCATCGCCGAGGCCGAGACGGCCGGACCGGACGCCCCCGTCGACGCGCATGTGATCGCCTGCTTCGACGATACCGGCCTCGACGCCGCCCGCGCGCTCGCGCGCGCACCGGTGATCGGCATCGGCGAGGCCGCGTTCCACTTGGCGAGCCTGATCGCGGGCAAATTCTCGGTCGTCACCACGCTCGCGCGCTCCATTCCGGCGATCGAGCACAATCTCGTGCGCTACGGCCTCGCCGCCCGCTGCGCGCGGGTGCGCGCCGCCGAGGTGGCGGTCCTGTCGCTGGAAGAGCCGGGCTCGCCGGCGCGCGAGAGGATCGAGGCCGAGATCGAAACCGCCAAGCGGGACGATGGCGCCGAGGCGATCGTGCTTGGCTGCGCCGGCATGACCGATCTCGCGGCTTCGCTGTCGGACACGCATCGCCTGCCAGTCATCGATGGCGTCGCCGCCGCCGTGGTGCTGGCCGAAGGCCTGGTGCGGCTGAAGTTTACGACCTCCAAGCTCGGCGGCTACGCGCCGCCGCTGCCGAAGGCCTATGCGGGGCTGTTCGCGCCCTACGCGCCCAAACCGTAGGCCCTACCCCAGCCGAGCCCGTCTTCGGTTCGGCCCCGCGGCGTATATTCGCAGCCAACCCAGCCCCGATAGCCGAGCCGGTCGATCGCCTCGAAGATCGCCGGATAGTTCAGTTCGCCCTCGTCGGGCTCGGCGCGAGTCGGAACCCCGGCGATCTGCACATGGGCGATGCGCGGTAGATGCTTTTCGAAGCGGTTGATGACGTCTCCGCCCTCGATCTGGGCATGATAGAAGTCGAACTGCAGGCGCACATTGGGCCGGTCGACCTGGGCGAGAATGTCCGCCGCCTGCTCGACCCGGCGGAGAAAATAGCCGGGCCGCTCGCGGTGGCTGATGGCCTCGACGTAAAGGTTGATGTTCCAGGGATCGGCACGGTCGGCGGCGCGCTTGAGGTTCTCCACGAGGGTCTTATCGGCCGCTGCGTGCTGCAACTGCGGCACCACGCCCGCCATGCAGTGGATCGCCCGCGCCCCGATGGTCGACGCGTAGTCGAGCGCGTGACCGAACAGGACGGAAAAATCGCGTTCTCGCCCCGGCACCGCGGCGAGCCCGCCCTCCGGGGTCTGGCGCGTGTTGAGGCCCAGCATCGTGAGGCCGTGGCGATCGATCTCGGCGCGGGCCTCCTCGGCCGGCAGGTCATAGGGGAACTGCAATTCGACACCTTCAAAGCCGGCAGCCGCCGCGGCGCCGAAGCGCTCGACCAGCGGACGGTCGGTGAACAGGCGGCCCAGATTGGCGGCGAAGCGGGGCATTGCACACGCGTTCCTTTTGGCTTCACGTCGTCGGAGCGGAAGAGCCCGATAGCGCCCGAAAGCGCTGTCGTCGACTTTTATTTCGAGCGCGGGCTCGTTTGCCGTCCTCAAGATACCTCCCGATAACAACGCGACATTCGCCTGCCCGGCGGCGGCACCATGTGGCCTTGCCATCGCCATCCCGGCCGGCGAGGCAACGAGACTGAGGCGGCACTTGCGCGGATCGACGAAGTCGATGGCCGGCGATCGTCATGTCGGCTGGTCGGCTCAGGAACATAGCTATTTCACGGCCGTTGTTCATCGCCACTCCACATGCGCCTCGTCTCCCGGGGCGCTTTTCCCAGATCCGGAGGCCGATGGTGAACGTCAGCGAGGAACAAACAGTTTCGCTGTGGATGAGCGTCGATGTGGCGCCCGGCGCCGCGCCGCTGAAACAGGACATCGACGCCGACGTCGTGGTGGTGGGCGCGGGGATCGTCGGACTATCGACGGCCTACGAACTGGCCCAGCGCGGCTACACCGTCGTGGTCCTCGACCGTGGCCGCATCGGCATGGGGCAGACGGCGCGCACCACTGCGCATCTTTCCTCCGACTCGGACGATTCCTTCGAAGGCCTGATCGCGAGGCGAGGCCTCGACGCCGCGAGGCTCTTCCACCAAAGCCATGCCGCGGCCATCGACCGCATCGAAGCGATCCAGACGGCCGAGTCGATCGACTGCCATTTCCGCCGTTTGGACGGACTCCTGTTCGCGGGCCCCGGCCAGGACGCCTCAGCCCTGGACCGCGAACTCGAGGCGGCACGACAAGTCGGCATGACGGTCGAGGCACGCCACGGCATGCCGTTCGCCGACCTCGGCGAGGCACGCTGCCTCGCCTTCGCGCGCCAGGCGACGTTTCATCCGCAGCGCTATCTGCGCGGGCTGGCCGCAGCCATCACCGCCAAGGCAGGCCGCCTGTTCGCCGGCACCGCCGTCATGGGCGTGGAGGAGAAGGATGGGGAGGTCTTCGTGTCGGCCGAGAACGGCCGCACGGTACGGGCTCGTCACGCCGTGTTCGCCACCAACACGCCCACCAATGACTGGGTGGCGATCCACTCCAAGCAGGCGCCCTATCGCACCTACGCCATGGCGTTCACGATCCCGCGCGGCGCCCTGCCCGACGCGCTCTATTGGGATCTCGCCGATCCCTATCATTATGTGCGCCTGGAGACCGGCCCCGGCACCGCCGACTACCTGATCGTCGGCGGCGCCGACCACAAGACCGGCGAGGCCGACGACGCACCGGTGCGGTTCGAGGCGCTGGAAGCCTGGACGCGCGCGCTCGTGCCCGAACTCGGCCACGAGGCGCATCGCTGGTCCGGACAGGTCTACGAACCCATTGATTCTGTGGGCTTCATCGGCCGCAATCCCGGCAACCAGAACGTCTACATGGCGACCGGCGATTCCGGCCAGGGCATGACCCACGGCGTCGTCGCCGCACTGCTGATCGCCGATCTCATTTCCGGTCGTTCCAATCCATGGAGCGAGCTCTACGACCCCGCCCGCAAGCCGGTGAGTGCCGCCAAGGCGTTCGTGTCCGAGAACCTGACCGCGGTGAAGAACTTCGCCGAGTATGTGGCGCCCGGGGAGATCGCGTCCGAGGAGGACCTCACGCCCGGCCAGGGCGCCATCGTCCGCAAGGGCATGAGCAAGATCGCGGCCTATCGCGACCGGGAAGGCGGCCTGCATCTCCATTCGGCCAAGTGCAGCCATCTGGGCTGCCACGTACACTGGAACTCGCTGGAGACGTGCTGGGATTGTCCCTGCCACGGCTCCCAGTTCGGCACCGACGGCGCCGTCCTGCAGGGGCCGGCGATCGCGCCGCTGGAGCCGTACAAACGATGAACCGCGGCGGAACGACCGGAGGCTGACGTGCGGATCCTCATCGTCGGCGCCAGTGGTCTGGTCGGCTCGGCGGTCATCGCCGCGTTGCTGGCACGCGGCGACGAGGTCATCGGCATCAGCCGCCGGCGGCCGGCCGGGATGGCGGAGGCCTTCCAGTGGCGCAGGCTCGACATCGCACGCGCAACGGACCCCGCCGATTGGCGGCCCGTCCTGCCCAATGTGGACGCCGTGGTGAACTGCGCCGGCGTGCTGCAGGACAGCCCCCATGATTCCACCGAAGGCGTCCACGCCAACGGAATCGCGGCGCTGTTTTCCGCCTGTACCGAGGCCGGCATCCGCCGCATCGTCCATCTGAGCGCCGTCGGGGTTGACCGCGCCACTCCGACGGCATTCTCGCGCACCAAGCTTGCGGGCGACGAGGCCCTGATGGCGAGTGGGCTCGACTGGGTGATCCTGCGGCCTTCTGTGGTGATCGGCCGCGCGGCTTACGGGGGCAGCGCGCTGATGCGCGGGCTCGCCGCTTTGCCGGTCCAGCCGGTGCTTCCCGGAACCGGGTCACTGCAGGTCGTCCACCTGGACGATCTGGTGGCGGCGATCCTGCACTTCCTCGATCCCCGCAGCCCGGGGCGGCAGGTCCTCGACGTGGTGGGTCCGCGCCCATGGTCGTTCGCCGATCTGGTCGACCTGTTCCGGCGCCGCCTCGGCCGGCCGCCGGCGCGCCGGCTGGTGGTGCCGAACGCCGCCGCAAAAGCGCTCTATCGCCTCGGCGACCTGGTCTCCTTCCTGGGATGGCGGCCGCCGGTGCGCTCGACCGCAGGACGCGAGATCATGCGCGGCGCCGTCGGCGAAGGCGCGCCGCTCGCCGCCGCCCGGCTCGCCCCGCGCGACGTGGAGGCAGCGCTCGCCATGGACCCGTCGTCCGTACAGGAACGCTGGTTCGCCGGTCTCTACGTCTTGAAACCGATCCTGTTCGTCATCCTGTCCTTGTTCTGGATCGGCACCGGTCTGATCTCATTGGGACCAGGCTGGGAACTCGGCATGAACCTGATGCGCGAAGGCGGCGTCGGGGAGACCCTCGGCGCCGTGACCGTGATCGCCGGCGCCTCGGCCGACATCGTGATCGGCCTCGCCATCGCGTTCCGGCGGACCAGCCGCTACGGCCTGATCGCCGCGGTGACGATATCGGTCGTATATTTCATTGTCGGCACGATCCTGGTTCCGCGCCTGTGGGCCGATCCGCTCGGACCCATGCTCAAGATCTGGCCGATCATCGGCGCGCATCTCGCCGCACTGGCGATCGTCGAGGACCGCTGATGCTCTATTTCGCACTCAAGTTCGCGCACGTCATCGGCGCCGCGGTCCTGCTCGGCACCGGTGCCGGCATCGCCTTCTTCATGCTGATGGCCCATCTCGACGGCCGGCCGGCGATTGTCGCCGGCGTCGCCCGCATCGTCGTGCTGGCGGACTTTCTCTTCACTGCCTCGGCGGTCGTCGTGCAGCCCATCACCGGCATTCTGTTGGTCCTGAATGTCGGCTATTCCCCTTACGAGACCTGGATCGTGGCCTCGATCGGTCTCTACCTCGTCACCGGGGCATTCTGGCTGCCGGTCGTGTGGATGCAGATGCGCATGCGCGACCTCGCCGTCGAAGCCGCGCGCGACGGTGTTGCACTGCCGCGCGCCTATCATCGCCTGTTCGGCTGGTGGTTTGCCTTCGGCTTTCCGGCCTTCGCGTCGGTCCTCGCGATCTTCTGGCTGATGATCACCAAGCCGGCCACGCTGTGGCCATGAGCCACTGGGGCGGCCGGCGTCACTTCGTCAGTCGCGCCTGCTGGATCACCTTGTGGAACAGAGCCGTCATCGCCTCGGAAATTCCGTCCGTCGGGCTGACCTCGAAATAGAGGCCCGGCGAGGCGCAGCTCTCCATCCTGGTCGCAATCTTGCTCGAGAACGGCGCGATCCAGTCGGTGTACCAGCTGTTGCTCGGCAGCGGCAGATAGGTCGTGTAGAGCACCGCGATCTTGATTTCGCGTTTCTTCATGGCATCGCAGACCGCCAGGCCGAGCGGCTCCTGGCAGCGCACATAGGTCTTACCGGTCTTCGGATCGGAGCCATTGGTTGTCGGCCGCGAGCACGCCGGCGAGCCGACCGCACGATCGGCGACGCCGTCGGAGACGAAGAAGACGTATTTCTGCCGCGAGCCGGCGGATGTGCCGTTGCCCGGCGTGCCGATGACGGCATTGAGATCGGTGAAGACGTCGCCGAAGTCGGTCAGAGTATCGGCGGCGTAGTTCTGGTACGGGATGGTCATCAGGTCGATTTTATCCGCCTCCGTCCTGGCATTGGACAGATTCGTGGTGAGAGACTGGATGGTCGTCAATCCCGGCTTGGTCGCCGCCGCCCCGAAAGTGTAG
The DNA here is from genome assembly GCA_030848545.1 of Astrobacterium formosum. Taxonomy (GTDB): domain Bacteria; phylum Pseudomonadota; class Alphaproteobacteria; order Rhizobiales; family Xanthobacteraceae; genus Astrobacterium; species Astrobacterium formosum. The sequence continues at coordinate 19,430 of JAVDCA010000033.1, read as the reverse complement.
ATCGCCATGCCGTACTGTTCAGTGGCCTGTAGGCTCGCGGCGGCAGTATCCATCAGCCTTTGCGTCGCCTGGCGCACCACGTCGATGCGCATCTGCACGTCCAGCTTTTTCGCCAGGCCGTAATAGTCGTTTGGGGTCGTCGAGAGATCGTGGCACGCGAAGGCGCACTTGTCCGGCGTATTGGCGACGAGCTTGTTGATGTCGGCCATGGTCGCACCGACGCCCATGGACGGTGTGTTGTCGAGCAGGAGATAGAAGTCGATGAAGGTGGGCTGGCCCGAGACGGCCGTTGCTGAGCTCGATACGGCGATCGTCCGCTTGCCGAGCAGCCCCAGGAATGCGGCATCGACGCTGGCCGTATAATTCACGACCGCGGAGCGGCTGTTGTTGTTGTCGACGACCTTGGCATCGACGCTGACGACCTTGGCATCGGAGATGCGAGCCGCATTGCTGTTGAAGACGTCGATCGCGGTCGCTTCCGCCGAACCGGCGGATTTGCCGGTCATGGACAGGTTCACGGCGGACAGGGCGGCGGCATCGGCCGCGGCGTTGAATTTGGCCTTGGCCGAGCTGGCGCGACTGTAGTCGACGGCACCGCCGGCGAGGAGCAGGAGAGGAATGAGAGCGAGCGAGAACAGGATCACGATATTTCCGCGCTCATCACCGAGAAAGCGCTTCGCTTCGCCGCCCAAGGCGACTAGCCGCAGCAAACTCCACATGACAGCCACCGTATCCCGTGGCGAGGGACGTCGCGGGACGTCCGTCTGCAGTTGCAGTCAAATCAGGCACGGCTCGCCTGATCTCTAGGCTGTACGTCTATGTAATATTCCTTAAAACCGGATAAATCCGGCAACCGGGTGCGGGGACGCGGCCCTTTACGGCCAGGCGTCGGACTGCTTTCTCGCGCGGTTCCTCGCGGGCCCTGAGGCAGACGGGATCGCGGCTCTTCGCCGCAACGCCGAACAGCCCGCCCCGGCAGATACAAACCACAGGAACTGCAGCCATTCTGGTCCAATTGACAAATGCCGGACGTGACAGCAAGCTGATTTCTCGCTTTCAGCGCCGCCTCATCCATCGTCAAAGCCGAACTCCAGAGAGGAGCCCCACCGTGAGCCGTTCCTTCCTGCTCGCAACCATCTGCGCGTCCGCCCTCGTGGCGGCCTCCGCCGCATCGGCCAAGACCCTCGTTTTCTGCTCGGAAGGCAGCCCGGAGAACTTCTATCCGGGCGTCAACACCACCGGCACATCCTTCGACGGCAACGAACCGATCTATAACCGTATCGTCGAATTCGAACGGGGCGGCACCAAGGTCGTGCCCGGCCTCGCCGAGAAATGGTCGATCTCCGAAGACGGCACGGTCTATACGTTCAATCTCCGCCGTGGCGTGAAATGGCACAACACCCGCGCGTTCAAACCGACCCGCGACTTCAACGCCGACGACATCATGTTCATGATCGAGCGGCAGTGGAAGGATAGCCACCCCTATTTCCGGGTGACCAGCGCCAACCACTCCTATTTCAGCGACATGGGCTTTCCGAAGCTCCTGAAATCGGTCGAGAAGGTCGACGACTACACGGTCAGGATCACCATCAACCGGCCGGAGGCGCCGTTCCTCGCCAACCTCGCCATGCCGTTCGCGGCGGTGCAGTCCAAGGAATACGCCGACGCCATGCTCAAGGCCGGCACGCCGGAGAAGATCGACCAGGATCCGATCGGCACCGGGCCGTTCTCTCTCGTGCAATACCAGAAGGACGCGGTGATCCGTTACAAGGCATGGCCGCAATACTGGGGCGGCAAGGCCAAGATCGACGACCTCGTCTATTCGATCACGCCGGACAATTCCGTGCGCTGGGCCAAGCTGCAGCGCGGCGAATGCCACGTGATGCCGTATCCGAACCCGGCCGACCTCGAAGCCATCGCCAAGGATCCGAACGTCACGATCCTGGAACAGCCCGGCCTCAACATCGGCTATCTCGCCTTCCAGACCCAGAAGAAGCCGTTCGACGACGTGCGGGTCCGCAAGGCGATGAGCATGGCCATCAACAAGAAGGCCATCATCGACGCCGTCTACCTGACGACCGGCGTCGCCGCCAAGAACCCGATCCCGCCGTCCATGTGGTCGTACAACGACAAGGTCAAGGACGACCCCTATGACCCGCAAGCCGCCAAGAAGCTGCTTGCCGAGGCCGGGTTCCCGAACGGGATGGAGACCGACCTGTGGGCCATGCCGGTGCAGCGGCCCTACAATCCCAACGCCCGGCGCATCGCCGAGCTGATGCAGGCCGACCTCGCCAAGATCGGCGTCAAGGCCGAGATCAAGTCCTACGAATGGGGCGAGTACCGAAAGCGCGTCCAGGAAGGCCAGCACCAGATGGCCATGCTGGGCTGGACCGGCGACAACGGCGATCCGGACAACTTCCTCTACACCCTGCTCGGCTGCGCCTCGGCGCAATCGAACTCGGGCTCCAACATCGCCAAGTTCTGCTACAAGCCCTATGAGGACATCGTCCTCAAGGCGAAGACGATCTCCGACCAGGCCGAGCGTACCAAGCTCTACGAGCAGGCCCAGGTGATCTTCAAGGAGCAGGCGCCGTGGTTCACCATCGCGCATGCGGTACAACTCAAGCCGGTGCGCAAGAGCGTGGTCGACTTCAAGCTATCGCCGTTCGGTCGCCATAACTTCTACGGCGTCGACATCAAGGAATAGGCTCGAATATCGAAGCCGGAGGGGCTCGCCCCCTCCGGCTTTTGTCTGTTCGCAGGGAGGTCCGCTCTTCGGAGCGTAGCGCCACAGTGGTCCGTTTCATCTTCACCCGTCTCAGTCTCGTGGTGCCGACCTTCATCGGCATCACGTTGATCGTATTCGTGCTGGTCCGCCTGATCCCCGGCGACCCGATCGAGACCATGGCCGGCGAACGCGGCATCGATCCCGCGCGCCTCGCCCAGCTGCGCCACGAATACGGTTTCGACCAGCCGGTGTTCGTCCAGTATCTCTATTATCTGGGGCGCCTGTTCCAGGGCGACCTCGGCCGCTCGATCGTCACCCACGAAGCGGTGATCACCGAGTTCAAGGCCCTGTTTCCGGCGACCGTCGAACTCGCTGTCTGTTCCATCATCTTCGCGCTCTGCCTTGGCCTGCCGGCGGGCATCATCGCGGCGGTGCGCCGCAACTCGATCTTCGACCACGGCGTCATGGGGGCATCGCTGACCGGCTACTCGATGCCGATCTTCTGGTGGGGACTGCTGCTGATCCTCCTGTTCTCGGTGCAGCTCGGCTTCACCCCGGTGTCGGGGCGCATCTCGGTCATGTTCTACGTCGAGTCGGTGACCGGATTCCTGCTCGTCGACACACTCCTCGTCGGCGACTACGACGCCTTCCGTTCCGCGCTCGCGCACCTGATCCTGCCGACGATCGTGCTCGGTACCCGGCCGCTGGCCGTGATCGCGCGCATGACTCGTTCGTCCATGCTCGAAGTCCTGGGCGAAGACTACATCCGCACCGCCCGCGCCAAGGGGCTGCCGGCCTATCGGGTCATCGCCGTCCATGCGCTTCGCAATGCCCTGATCCCGGTCGTCACCGTGATCGGTCTGCAGGTCGGCGTCCTGTTCACCGGTGCCATCCTGACCGAGACGATCTTTTCCTGGCCGGGCGTCGGCAAATGGCTGATCGAGGGCATCAACCGGCGCGACTATCCGGTGCTTCAGGGCGGAACGCTGATCATCGGCGCCATCATCATGATCATCAATCTGCTCGTCGATGTCACCTACGGGCTGATCAATCCGCGCATCCGGTACCAGCGATGACCGCCGAAACCATACCGACTCCGGTCGCCGCGCCGAATACCGGGCCGCCGCACCCGCTCGCCGAATTCTGGCTGTATTTCCGCGCCAATGCCGGCGCGGTGGTGGGATTGTTCGTCATCGTCGGCCTCGTCGTCGTGGCGCTGCTCGCCGACGTGATCTCGCCCCACTCGCCGATCATCACCAACAACACCGTCTTCCTCAAGCCGCCGTTCTGGCAGGCCGGCGGCACGCTCGCCTATCCGCTCGGGACCGACGCCATCGGCCGCGACATTCTCTCGCGTCTCATCCACGGCGCCCGGCTGTCGCTTCTGATCGGCATCGCGGTCGTCGTCCTGGCGGTGTTCGCCGGCACCGTTCTGGGCCTCGTCGCCGGATTCTTCCGCGGCATGATCGAAATCGTCATCATGCGGCTGATGGACATCACGCTGACGCTGCCGAGCCTCCTGCTCGCCATCGTCATTGTCGCCATCCTGGGCCCCGGCCTGATGAACGCCATGCTGGCGGTATCGGTGGTGCTCTTGCCCCACTACGTGCGCATCGCCCGCGCGGCGGTGATCTCCGAGGTCGCCAAGGACTACGTCACGGCGGCGCGGGTGATCGGAGCCGGCCGCATGCGGCTGATGTTCAAGGAAGTGCTGCCGAACTGCGTCGCGCCTTTGATCGTGCAGGCGACGCTGGGCATCTCGACGGCGATTCTCGATGCCGCCGCGCTCGGCTTCCTCGGCCTCGGCGCGCAGCCGCCGACGCCGGAATGGGGCACCATGCTGGCGGACGCGCGGGAATTCGTGGTGCGGGCTTGGTGGGTGGTGACCCTGCCGGGGGTGGCGATCCTCGTCACCGTGCTCGCCTTCAACCTGTTCGGCGACGGCCTGCGCGACGCCCTCGATCCCAAGCTCAAGCGGTGACGCCGACGGGCGGACGCCATCCGAAACGCTCCAGCGTAGCAGTTGAAGAACCCGCGATGCCGCTTCTCGAAATAGAAAACCTGTCGGTGACGTTTCCGTCGCAAACCAGCGACCTTTATGCGGTCGACGGCGTCAGCCTCACGCTCGAACGCGGCGACGTCCTCGGCATCGTCGGCGAGTCGGGTTCCGGCAAGAGCGTCGCCATGCTCGCCGTCATGGGGCTGGTGGCCTTTCCGGGCCAGGTGACGGCCGACCGGCTGACCTTCGAGGGCCGCGACCTCCTGCGCCTGTCGGACAACGAGCGCCGCGCCCTGACCGGCAAGGACGTCGCGATGATCTTCCAAGAGCCGACGACCTCGCTCAACCCGTCGTTCACGATCGGCTATCAGCTCGCCGAGACGCTGATCCTGCACGAGAAGATGGACCGCAAGGCGGCGCGGCGGCGGACCATCGAACTGCTCGATCAGGTCGGCATCCCGGCGCCCGAAGGTCGGCTCGACGCCTATCCGCATCAGCTCTCCGGCGGCATGAACCAGCGCGTCATGATCGCCATGGCGATCGCCTGCAATCCCAAGCTCCTGATCGCCGACGAGCCGACCACGGCGCTGGACGTCACCATCCAGGCGCAGATCCTCGACCTCCTGTTGTCGCTGCAGCGCGACCGCGGCATGGCGCTGATCCTCATCACCCACAACATGGGCGTGGTCGCCGACACCACCGCGCGGGTCGCGGTCATGTATGCGGGCCAGATCATGGAGGAGCGCTCGACCGAGAGCCTGTTCGGGTCTCCCCAGCATCCCTACACGGCAGCGCTCCTGGCGGCGCGCCCCGAAGCCAGCGACGGCGGCCGGCTCGCCACCATCCCGGGCGTGGTGCCCGGCGCCTATGACCGTCCGCGCGGCTGCCTGTTTGCACCGCGCTGCGCCTATGCGACCCCGCACGCGGCGGAATGCCGCCCCGAGCTGAGGCCATGGCAGAACGGACTGATCCGCTGCCATTATCCGCTTGGTGACACGACCCGCGACGAGCGCATCGCCGCCGACCGTCGTGCCGCCCCCCCGGCTGCGGCCCCGGAGGTGGCGTGATGAGCGTGCTCGTCTCCGCCCGCGGCCTGACGCGCGTCTACGATATCGGACGTGGCTGGTTTCGCGAGCCGGCCCATCTCCAAGCCGTCGGCGGCGTGTCGTTCGAGCTCGCCGCCGGCCACACCCTGGCGGTGGTCGGCGAGTCCGGCTGCGGCAAGTCGACCCTCGCCCGCATGGTGACCCTGATCGAGCCGCCTTCGTCCGGCCGGCTGATGATCGACGGACTGAACGCCGTCACCCCGCCGGCGAGCGAAAAGCCGCGGCTGCGCCGCACCGTGCAGATCGTGTTCCAGAATCCGTACGGCTCGCTCAACCCGCGCAAGCGCGTCGGCACCATCCTGGAAGAGCCGCTCATCATTAATACCAACCTGTCCAAGCAGGAGCGTCGCAGGCAGGTGCTCGAGATGATGGCCAAGGTCGGCCTGCGCCCCGAGCAGCACAGCCGCTACCCGCACATGTTTTCCGGCGGCCAGCGCCAGCGCATCGCCATCGCGCGCGCCCTGATGCTCAGCCCGAAACTCCTGGTCGCCGACGAGCCGGTGTCGGCGCTCGACATGTCGGTGCAGGCGCAGGTGCTCAATCTCCTGGTCGACCTGCAGGCCGAACTCGGGCTCGCCTATCTGTTCATCTCCCACGATCTCGGCGTCGTGCGCCACATCGCCCACGACGTCATGATCATGTATCTGGGCGTCGTGATGGAGCACGGCGCCAAAGAGCGCATTTTTGCGCGGCCCCTGCACCCCTATACGCAGACGCTGCTCGCTGCCACGCCCGGCATGGGAAAGAACCGCAAGCGCATCATCGCCAAAGGCGAATTGCCGTCGCCGCTCAATCCCCCCGCCGGCTGCGTGTTCTCGACCCGCTGCCCCTATGTGACGGACCAGTGCCGGCGCGAGCGCCCGGTGCTGCGGCCCCTCGACGAGCGCCTGGTCGCCTGCCACTACGCCGAGCGGTTTTTGGAGCAGCCGGCGGCGTAAGCGTCGCCCTTGGTCCCCTGGAGCAGATTCCGGTTGGGGTAGAACGTATCCGCTGCTTTCGCCTTCAGAGGGCCGTGAATCATAAGGCCTCCAGCTCGCCAACAGTTTTTTACGTGCCGATCCTAGGGCTGACGATTGCGACCAAGGCCACGGCCCCCACCCGTGTTGTCAAGTGCACGCTGGCAAGCGGCGGAGATCTGGCCTCGATGAGCCTCCAGGCAGGACCGCGCCTCCATGTTCCCGTGGCGCATTTCTTTGCAGAACTTGGCAATGTCGCCTTTACATTGCGTTCCGACTGGACCGGAGCCCGTGCTGCCCTGCGCCATCGACGGCGCAGGAGAGGCAAGTGCGAGAACGACAGCGATAGACATGCAGGAAAGTATGGTGCGCATGACGAAACTCCAATGTTAGCGCCAATCGCAATTCCGAATATGTGTCGGGCGATACGCGAGAGCCGACCTTCGAAACTCGATCAGCGCAACTTCAATTTACTGGGCGAAAGATATGTAGGACACGTCTGTGCCACGACGTTGTCCAAATGTGTCAAAGTACGTCCGGGCGTGTTGGTCAAAATTGCACACTCGCCTCGCGGACGCGCGGCGCTGCTCTTCCCGAGGCTCCACAAGACAGGACGGCCCTGGATCTAGGATGCGCAGGGGTCATTCCAAAGAAAAGACTGGCAGCACTGCCCCGTTCGGGCTTTTTCACAGGTGAGCAATCACGAACCCCTGGCGGTTCTCCTTCCAGAGAGCCGCGAATCACAAGCCCTTCGACACGCCAGGAGATTTTCGGGTCCGGCCCTAATACACCGCCCGCCCGCCCGAGATGTCGAACACGGCGCCGGTGGAGAACGAGCAGTCCTCCGAGGCGAGCCAGGCGATCATGGCGGCGATCTCCTCGACCTGGACGAAGCGGCCCATGGGGATCTTGGAGAGCATGAAGTCGATATGTTCTTGCTTCATCTGATCGAAGATGTCGGTCTTGGCCGCCGCCGGCGTGACGCAATTGACCAGGATGCCGGAGGTCGCGAGCTCCTTGCCGAGCGATTTCGTCAGTCCGATCAAGCCTGCTTTGGAGGCCGAATAGTGCGAGGCGTTGGGGTTGCCGTCCTTGCCGGCGATGGAGGCGACGTTGACGATGCGGCCCCAGCCGTTTTGGAGCATCACCGGCACCACCGCCCGGCAGACCAGGAACGGCGCCACCAGATTGACCTCGACGACGCGCCGCCAGATTGCCGGCTCCAGCTCCCACAACCTGCCATTGCCGCCGGTAATGCCGGCGTTGTTGACCAGGATGTCGATCTTGCCGTGGCGCTCGGCCACCGCCCGCGTCGCCGCCGCAATGCTCGCCTCGTCGGTGAGTTCGACCACGTCGGCGCTGACCGTGCCGTGCGCCCGCAAGGCCTCGCGCGCCGAACCAAGCTTGTCGCCGTCGATGTCCCACAGCGCCACCGTGGCGCCGGACCGCAACAGCCGCTCGGCCGCCGCATAACCGATGCCGCGGGCACCGCCGGTGACGATTGCAACGCGGCCGTTGATGTCGATTGAGTTCACGGGAGCCTCTCCATTATCGTCGCTTCGCGTTCTCCCGACCTCATCCTGAGGAGCGCTCTGCTTGGAGCGCGTCTCGAAGGATGTGGCCACCCCGAGGCCGCCCCCGCCCTTCGAGACGGGCGCGAAGAGCGCCCTCCTCAGGACGAGGGCGGAGAGAGCCCGAATAGGAGCGGCCCCCTCGTCACACCCCGAGATACGCCGCCTTCACCTTGGGGTCCTGCAAGAGCACCCGTCCGGCGCCTTCGTGTACCACCCGGCCGACCTCGAGGACATAGCCGCGGTCGGCGATGGCGAGTGCCGCGGCGGCGTTCTGTTCGACCAGGAGCACCGTGACGCCATCGCGCTTGAGGTCGAGGACGGCGCGCAGCACCTGATCGACCAGGAGGGGCGCGAGACCCAGCGACGGCTCGTCGAGCAACAGGAGTTTCGGCTTCGACATCACCGCCCGGCCGATGGCGAGCATCTGCTGCTGACCGCCCGAGAGGCTCACGGCGGGCGTGCGCCGCCGCTCCGCCAATGCCGGAAACATGGCGTAGATCTCTTCCAGCCGTTCGCGCACCGCACCGTCCTGGCGCCGGAAGGCGCCGAGACGCAGATTATCGTCGACACTCAATGGGCCGAACACCTGCCGTCCCTCGGGCGATTGGGCGATGCCGCGGGCGACCCGGTGATGGGCGGCGAGACGGTGAATGTCCTCCCCCTCGAAAACGATGCGCCCGGCAGTCGCCGGCCGCACGCCCGAAAGCGTGCGCAACAGCGTCGTCTTGCCGGCGCCGTTCGAGCCCACCAGGGCGACGATCTCGCCGGCCGCCACGGCGAGCGAAACGCCATGCAGCACTTCGATGCGGCCATAGGCCGAGGACAGTCCCTCAACCGTGAGCACGGTTCGCCTCCGTGGCGCCGGCGTCGCCCAGATAGGCGCTGATCACGCCGGCGTCGTTGCGCACAACCGCCGGCGCGCCTTCGGCCAGGCGGCGACCGTGGGTCAAGACCAGGACGCGATCGGAAATCTTCATCACGAGCTTCATGTCGTGCTCGATCAGCACCACGGCGACCCCCGATTTGGCAATGTCGGCGATCAGCCGGTCGAGCACTTCCGTCTCGACGGCGTTGCAGCCGGCCGCCGGCTCATCGAGCAGCAGCACCTTTGGCTCGGTCGCAAGCGCGCGGGCAATCTCCAGGCGCTTGAGGACGCCGTAGGGGAGCGAACCCGCCTCGGCCCGCGCATATTGGGCGAGGCCGAGGCGCTCCATCAGGGCCAGGGCACGCTCGCGGGTGGCGCGGTTCTGCCGCGCCACCGTGGGCCAGCCGAAAAGATCGGCGAGGAACGAGGTCTTCTCCGACAGGTGACACCCCACCATGACGTTCTCGAGCGCGGTCATGCGGAAGAATATCTGCAGATTCTGGAAGGTGCGCGCCATGCCGCGGCGCACGAGGAGATGGGGGCCGAGTGAGGTGACGTCCTCGCCGGCGATTCGGATGCGGCCGTTGCGGCCGGCCCGGTAGATGCCGGTGACGAGGTTGAAGAGCGTCGTCTTGCCGGCACCATTGGGGCCGATGATGGAAAACACTTCGCCGGCCGCGACGGCGAACGAGACGCCGTCGACGGCGCGCAGCCCGCCGAAGGAAATCCCCAGGTTTTCGGCCTCGAGGATCGTCATGGGGCGCGATCCAGAACGAAGCGCTTGAGCGAGGAGACGATGCCGGCCGGCAGGAAGATCATGAACACCATGATGAGAAGGCCGAGCACCGCCTGCTCGTATTCCTGCAGGATGGTGAGGGCCTGCGGCAGCACGGTGAGGAAAGCCGAGCCGACCACGGCGCCGAGCACCGAGCCGGTGCCGCCGATGATCACCATGGCGACGAGCTCGATGGAATGCATGAAGCTCGCCGTCTCCGGCGTGATGAAGCCGTTCATGAGCGCGAGCAGACCACCGGCGACACCGGCATAGACCGCCGAGACCACGAAGGCCGCGAGTTTTCGCGCCGCGACATCGACCCCGACGCCGGTGGCGGCAACCTCGCTGTCGTGCAGCGCCCGCAGCGTGCGCCCGCTCGGGCTCGCCGCGATGTTGAGGGCCAAGGCGGCGCCGATCATCAGCGCGCCCGCCGTGACCCAGTACCAGGTGGTCGCCCCGGAGATGCGCCAGCCGAACAGCGTGATGCGGGCGACCTGGATGCCGTCCGGACCACCCGTGACCGCAGCCTCGCTGTGCAGCACCAGCGCGACGATGAGGCCGAAGCCGAGCGTCGCGATGGCGAGATAATAGCCCTTGAGCCGCAGGATCGGCTTGCCGACGGCATAGGCGACGAGGCCGCACAGCGCGGCACCGAGGAAGAACGACAGCAGCGGATCGAGCCCGAGCCGCGCCGGCCCGACCGCGACCGCGTAGGCGCCGATGCCGAGAAAGCCGGCGTGTCCCAGGCTGACCTGGCCCGCATAGCCCATCAGGATCGTGAGCCCGAGGGCCGCCAAAGCGAATATCCACACGAGCGACGCCACGCGCAGATAGAAGGACGACGGCGCGAGGACAGGCACGACCGCGATCACCAGGGCGAGGAAGAGAAGCGTCGCCAGACGCGACGTCACCACGGCGGCGAGCATCACACCCGCTCCAGGCTGCGGCGGCCGAACAGGCCCTGGGGCATGGCGAACAGCACGACGAGGATCATCACGAAGGCGACCGCGTCCTTGTAGGTGGAGGAGACGTAGCCGGCCCCGAACGCTTCCATGAGGCCGATCAGGAGGCCGCCGGCCACGGCACCGACCGGGTGGCCCATGCCGCCCACCATGGCGGCGGCAAACCCTTTCAGCGCGAACAACGTGCCGACATCGTAGCGCGTCAGCGTGATGGGCGTGACCAGGATGCCGGCGACGGCGCCGATCGCCGCCGACACCGCGAAGGCGAGCGCCAGCACGACCCGGACATTAATTCCGACCAGGAGGGCCGCGAGCCGGTTGGCGGCGGTCGCGAGCAGGGCCTTGCCGAGCAGGGTCTTCTCCAGGAACAGCCACAGCGCGATCAGGATCGCGAGCGTGCCGCCGATCACCCACAGGCTTTGCGGCAGAAAGCTCGCGCCCCCGATGGAGATCGGGTCGGCCCCCGAGAAGGGCGGCAGCGAATGAAACTGCTTGTCGAACACGAGCTGCGCCACGCCCTTGATGAAAATCGAGGCCCCGATGGTGATCATGATCAGGGTGACGGGCGAGGCGCCACGCGCCGGCTCGACGGCAAGGCGGTGCAGGAGGAGGCCGACCACGACGGCGGCGAGGATCGCGATCAGCGTCGCCAGCGGCAGCGAGAACCCGGCCGCGGCGAGGAACACCGTCCCCATGCCGCCGATCATCACGAAGTCGCCCTGGGCGAAATTGATGACGTCGGAGGCGTTGTAGACGAGCGTGAAGCCGAGCGCCACGAGGGCATAGACCGCCCCCACGGTCAATCCGGAAAAGACGAGCTGCAGGAATTCGGACATGGCCCTGGTCTTGTCGCTACGCTGCGTTCTATCTGCGAGCTTGCCTCACCTCTCCCCGCCTGCGGGGAGAGGTCGACGCGCGAAGCGCGGCGGGTGAGGGGGCGTAGCCGCGAGTCTGAGCATTGCGGATAAAGCCCCTCACCCCGACCCTCTCCCCGCAAGCGGGGAGAGGGAGCAGTGGCGCCGTCGCCCTCGGCCTAATTCTGCACGCCGGCGAGCGGCACCCAGTCGCCCTTGCGGATCTCCAGCATGCGGAACGACTCGGTGCCGAGGCCGAGATGGTCCTTGGCCGACATGTTGTAGATGCCGGTCGTCCCCACATGGTTCTTGGTCGCCTCGACGGCGTCGCGGATCTTTTGCGGCTCCACCGACTTCGCCCGCTCGATGGCGCTGACGAGAATCTGGATGCCATCGTAGGCATAGCCCCCGAAGGTCGACACCGGCTGACCGGTCGCGCTCTCATAGGACTTCTTGTATTCGGTCACGACCGCCTTCTGGGGATCGGTACCGGCGAGCTTGTCTGCGATGAGCAGCGCCGGTGCCGGCAGGCGCACGCCCTCGGCGGCCGCCCCGGCGAGATCGATGAAGCTCTTCGAGGCGACGCCGTGCGACTGATAGAGCGGCACCGAAATGCCGAGCTGGGCGTAGTTCCTCGTCACGATCGCCGGGCCCTGGCCGAAGCCCGGATTGACGAGCGCCTGCACGCCGGCGGTGTTCTTGATCTTGTTGAGCTGGGGCGTCATGTCGGCGTCGCTCGGCCCGTAGCTCTCGTCGGCGAGGACGCTGATGCCGTAATCTCCGATCACCTTCAGGCACTGCGCCCGCATGGACTTGCCGAAGCCGTCGGTGCCGGAGATCATGCCGATCTTGGTGAGCTTGCGGCCCTTCAAGTCCTCGAAGATTTTCTGGCAGGCGGTCTTGTCGGTGTGCGGCGTCTTGAACACGAAGGCGCGTACCGGCTCGACGATCTCGATGGCGCCGGCGAGCGAAATGAACGCCACTTTGGCGTCCTCGAACACCGGGATCATCGCCATGGTGGTGCCGGTGGTGGTGCCGCCCACCATGGCGATCACCTTGTCGTCCTCGATCAGGCGAGTCGCGAAAGTGCGCGCCTTGTTGGCGTCGCCACCATCGTCGTAAAGCACGAGCTCGACCGGCCGGCCCATCAGGCCGCCCTTCTTGTTCAACGCCTCGACGTAAAGCTTCAGGGTCTTCTGTTCGGGATCGCCGAGGAACGAGGCCGGCCCGGTGGCCGAGACGACCGAGCCGATCTTGATCGGATCAGCCGCAAGAACGCTCGACGGGGCGGCCATGAAACTGGCGGCGACGAGGGCGGCGAAAGCGCCGGCGCGCAGCGCGCTCGGCCGGACGGCGGTCTTCGACATGGACTCCTCCCTGGGACGGATGGCTTTCGGAAGCGGTTGTCCCGCCTTTCGTTGCGCGCCCCTTGCATGCGCGGCGCGGCGGCAGCAATATCACTCTATGATTAACCGAACGATTGGTCAATCATATTGCGCGGCGGCTGCGCCGGCCGGAGACCGAAGAGGACAGCGACATAATGGCCCGCACCCGCGCGCAAGACTACGACGCCAAACGCGTCGCGATCCTCGATCGCTCCGCGCGCCTGTTCGCCCAATACGGCTATTCGGGCACGTCCATCACCATGATGGCGGAGGCCTGCGGCATGTCCAAGGCCCTGCTCTATCACTATTATCCCGACAAGGAGGCAGTGCTTTTCGACATCCTGTCGGCGCATCTGCAGCTCCTCATCGCGGCCGTCGAGAAGGCGGCCGCGCAGGCCGGCGACGCCGACCAGCGCCTTTACGCCATCGCGGCCGCGCTCCTCGACAACTACCGCGACGCCGATGCCGAGCATCAGGTCCAGATCGCCAATCTCAAGCTCCTGCCGGAGGACAAGCAGGAGCAGTTGCGCGAGATGGAGCGTATCCTGGTCACCATCTTTTCCGACGCCATCGCGGCGGCGATCCCGGCCATCGGCCGCGGGCCGCTCCTCAAGCCCATGACCATGTCACTGTTCGGCATGCTCAACTGGCACTATCTCTGGTTCCGCCCCGGCAAAGGCCTCGACAGGAACGAATATGCCCGGCTGGTGACCCGCCTCGTCACCGCTGGCGCCGAAGCGGCCGCCGCCACGGTGACGCAACGCCCTGCCCTTGCGGCAGCGCCCGAGACGAAAGGCCTGCGCACCAAACCGGCGACACCAGGACGCGCCAAGCGCGGCGAAGTGGCGCCGCGCCGCGCCCGCGGCGCATGAGCAAGACCGCGGTGTCATCCCGGCGCGCCGCCGCGCCCCGCTCCGTGCTCGGCCCCGTCCTGGCGCGGCTCAAAGGCGAGCCGTCGCGTACCTGGTCGATCATCATCACCATCTATGGCGACGCCGTCGTGCCGCGCGGCGGCTCAGTCTGGCTCGGCACCCTGCTCGCCTTCTTCAAGGCCCTCGGCATTTCCGACGGGGTGGTGCGCACCGCCATGTCGCGGCTCGCCGCCGACGGCTGGCTCGAACGCCACAGGGTCGGCCGCAACAGTTTTTATCGCCTCGCCCATAAGGGCCGCGCCACTTTCGCGGCGGCGACCGAGCATATTTATGCGCCGTCGCCGCGTTCATTTCGGGGCCGGTTCGATCTCCTGCTGATCGGCAATGGCGACGATCGCGACGCCGTCCGCGACGCCCTCGTGGCGGCAGGTTTCGGTTCGCCTGCCGCCGGCGTCTGGGTGTCGCCCGGCGGCGACATTCCCGACGCCGCCCGAGACGTCCTGCGGCTCGAAGCCGGCGGCGACGCCGCGGCATTGCGGGCGCTTGCCGCCCGCGCCTGGCCGCTGGACGCGACCGCGCAATCCTATCGGCGCTTCATCACCACCTTCACGCCGATCGCCGACGCCCTGGAGAACGACGCGCCGCTCGACGATCTCGAAGCGCTGGTTGCCCGCGTACTGCTCATTCACGAATACCGGCGCATCGTGCTCCGCGATCCCCTCCTGCCCGCCGAGGTGCTGCCACCCGACTGGCCCGGCGCTCCGGCGCGGGAATTGTGCGCGCGACTTTATCGCAAGCTCGTCGCGCCCTCGGAACGCTGGCTCGATGCCAACGCCATCGACGAGACCGGCGCGACGCTGCCGGCCAACAAGGACCTGGGGCGGCGGTTTCTGTCGTAGCCCCTCCTCCTCCGCCGTTCCGGGACGCCGCAAAGCGGCGGGCCCGGAATCCATAACCCCGGCGGTGCGAGTATGGATTCCGGACTCCCTCGCTTCGCTCGGGCCCCGGAATGATCAAATTGAAACAGCTGGATCGGCCCGCTCGCGCACATGTTACAAAGTCTAGTTGCCTTCCGCATTCTTGTTACATATATTCCAATCATGATCCGGTGGCGACGACCGCCGGTCAGGGAGGCAACGCCATGTACACGCAGGCGCTCAACGCGCAGGCACTCGACGCCGAGCCGGACCGCGCCGACCCTGGTGTCGCCAAGGTCGAGGACGCGGTCCGGCTCCAGCGTTTCCAGGAGCGCATCGACGCCGAGGAGCGCATCGAGCCCAACGACTGGATGCCCGAGCTCTACCGTCGCACCCTGGTGCGCCAGATATCCCAGCACGCCCATTCGGAAATCATCGGCATGCAGCCGGAGGGCAACTGGATCACGCGGGCGCCGTCGCTGCGCCGCAAGGCCGCCCTCCTCGCCAAAGTGCAGGACGAGTGCGGCCACGGTCTCTATCTCTACGCCGCTGCCGAGACACTCGGCGTCGCCCGCGAAGAGCTGGTCGATCAGCTCCTGTCCGGCAAGGCCAAGTACTCCTCGATCTTCAACTATCCGACGCTGACCTGGGCCGACATCGGCGCCATCGGCTGGCTGGTTGACGGCGCCGCCATCATGAACCAGATCCCGCTGTGCCGCTGTTCCTACGGCCCCTATGCGCGCGCCATGATCCGCGTGTGCAAGGAGGAGTCCTTCCATCAGCGCCAGGGCTACGAGATCATGCTGACGCTGGCGCGCGGCACGGACGAGCAGAAGGAGATGGCGCAGGACGCCTTGAACCGCTGGTGGTGGCCGTGCCTGATGATGTTCGGCCCGCCCGACACTGTCAGCCAGCACTCCGATTCGTCCATGCGCTGGAAGATCAAGCGCTTCTCCAACGACGAACTGCGGCAGAAATTCATCGATGCGACCGTGCCGCAGGCGCACTATCTCGGCCTCACCGTCCCGGATCCGGCGCTGACATTCGACGCGGCGAGCGGCCACTGGCGGCACGGGCCGATCGATTGGGACGAATTCAAGCAAGTGGTCGCCGGCAACGGCCCCTGCAATGCCGAACGCATGGCGCGCCGCCGCCAGACCGAGGAGGACGGCGCCTGGGTGCGCGAGGCCGCGCGTGCCTATGCGGAGAAGAACCGCGCCAAGGCGGCGTGAATCGCGGTGGTCATTCCGGGGCGCGCGAAGCGCGAACCCGGAATCCAGACACGAACTCCGAGCTTGCCGCTGGATTCCGGGTTCGGCCCCAGCGCGTCGAAGACGCGCATGAACGCGCTGAAGGGCCGCCCCGGAATGACCAAGAAACATCCAAGGAGCCCCTTCATGCCCGAAGCCAACATTCCGCTCTGGGAAGTGTTCATCCGCTCCCGTAATGGCCTCTCCCACAAGCATGCCGGCTCGCTGCACGCCCCCGATGCGACGCTGGCCCTGCAGGCGGCGCGCGACCTTTACACGCGGCGTGGCGAAGGCGTCTCCATCTGGGTGGTGCCGTCGAACGCCATCACGGCTTCCGATCCGGCCGAGAAGGGCATGATGTTCGAGCCAACGGCCTCCAAGGTCTACCGCCACCCGACCTTCTACGAGATCCCCGACGAAGTCGGGCACATGTGATGCCACGCAGCATCAATCCGCCCTCACCCTGAGGAGGGCGCTCTTCGCGCCCGTCTCGAAGGGCGGGGGCGGCCCCATCCTTCGAGACGCGCTCCAAGTGGAGCGCTCCTCAGGATGAGGCCGATCGACTTTGATCGTTCGACAGGACCACCCCATGACCTCCATCCGCGTCGCCGAGACACCGCTCGTTCTCTACATCCTGCGCCGCGCCGACGACGCGCTCGTGCTCGGGCACCGGCTGTCCGAATGGTGCGGGCGCGCGCCCATGATGGAAGAGGAGATGGCGCTCGCCAATATGGGCCTCGACCTCATCGGCCAGGCGCGTGCGCTCTATACCTATGCGGGCGAGGTGGAAGCGCAGGGCCATGACGAGGACGCGCTCGCCTATCGGCGCGACGAACGCGGCTATAAAAACTTGCTGCTGGTCGAGCAGGGCAATGGCGACTTCGCCAGGACCATGCTGCGCCAGTTCCTTTATGCGGCCTACGCCGACCCCTATTGGCGCGCCATGACGACCTCGCGCGACGCGACCCTCGCCGCCATCGCCGCCAAGGCCGAGAAGGAGATGGCCTACCATCTGCGCCATTCGGCCGAATGGATGATCCGTCTCGGCGACGGCACGGCGGAGAGTCGCGCCCGCCTGGAGCGCGCACTTGCGACGCTGTGGCCGTTCACCGGCGAACTGTTCGAGATCGACACGCTCGACCGCGAGGTGATCGATGACGGCATCGGGGTCGATCCCGACAGTGTGCGGGACACCTGGACGGCGACCGTCGCTGATATTCTGGCGCGCGCGACCCTCACGATGCCGGCCGACGGCTACATGCAGAAGGGTGGCCGCAACGGCCGCCACAGCGAGCATCTCGGTCATCTCCTCACCGAATTGCAATATCTCCAGCGCACCATTCCGGGAGCGACCTGGTGAGCGCCACGCCCGACCCCGGCGAAGATCGCCGCGCCGCCGCTTGGCGCATTGCCGGCGCCGTCACCGATCCCGAGATTCCCGTGCTGACCATCGCGGATCTAGGCGTACTGCGCGACGTACGCGTCGGCGACGGCCCCGTCGAGGTGGACATCACGCCGACCTATTGCGGCTGCCCGGCCATGAACATGATCGCGGTCGAGATCGAGCTCGCTTTGGAAAAAGCCGGCTTCGGCCGGCCGAAAGTCAACACCGTGCTGCAGCCCGCCTGGACCACCGACTGGATGAGCGAGGACGGCCGCGCCAAGCTCAAGGACTACGGCATCGCGCCGCCGCCGAAGGGAGGGGGCCGGCGCGCCCTGTTCGGTGTCGATACGGTCCCCTGCCCGCAGTGCGGCTCGATCGACACGGGTGTGATCGCCGATTTCGGCTCCACCGCCTGCAAGGCCCTGTGGCGCTGCAACGCCTGCCGCGAACCGTTCGACTATTTCAAATGCCATTGAGGTGAGGAAAGGCCATGGAGCAAACGACATTGCACGGCGCCTCGTCTCCCTCTCCCCGCTTGCGGGGAGAGGGTCGGGGCGAGGGGCCGTTTCCAGGCGCCGAGACTCGCGGCGAAGCCCCCTCACCCGGCGTCCGCGAAAGAGCGGACGCCGACCTCTCCCCGCAAGCGGGGAGAGGTGAAACGGCGCCGACATCGGGCACGGCCCCCCGCTTCCACTCCCTCACGGTTGCCGAAGTCCGCCGCGAAACCGCCGACGCCGTCTCGGTCGTGTTCGCGGTGCCGGCGCATCTGGCCGCCGACTATGCCTTCGAGCCCGGCCAGTACCTGACCCTGCGGGCAACGCTGGACGGCGAGGAAGTCCGCCGCTCCTATTCGATCTGCACCGCGCCCGACGCCGGCGAGTTACGCGTCGCCGTCAAGCGCGTCGACACCGGCGCCTTCTCGTGCTGGGTCAATGACGACCTCAAAGCCGGCGACACCATCGACGTCATGACGCCGACGGGACGCTTCGGCCTTGCCGCCGCCCCGGGCAACGGCCGCATCCATGTGGCATTCGCGGCCGGCTCCGGCATCACGCCAGTCCTCTCCATCCTGCGCGGTGTGCTGGCGCGCGAACCCAACAGCCGCTTCTTCCTGTTCTACGGCAACCGCACCTCGGCGGACGTCCTCTTCCTCGAAGAACTGGAAGAGCTCAAGGACCGTCATCTCGGCCGGCTGTCCCTCTTCCACGTGCTCAGCCGCGAGGAGCAGGACATCCCGGTGCTGCACGGCCGCCTCGATGGCGACAAGGTGCACCGCCTCCTGTCGAGTCTCGTGCCGGCGGCAGCGATCGACCATGCCTTCGTGTGCGGCCCGGCCGGCATGATCGACGACATCGTGCCGACCTTGGAAAGCCTCGGTCTCGGCGCCGACCGTATCCATGTGGAGCGCTTCGTTTCGGCTCTCGGCGGCCGGCCGCGGCCGCCGCGCGTGGTTGCGCCCGACGCCCCGCCGGCCCACATGGCCGCCGTGATCGTCGATGGCAAGCGCCGCGACGTGCCGGTCGCGGAAGGCGAAGCCATCATCGACGCGGCGCTGCGCGCCGGCATCGAACTCCCCTTCGCCTGCAAGGGCGGCATGTGCTGCACCTGCCGGGCGAAACTCGTCGAGGGCTCGGCCGAAATGGCGGTCAACTATTCGCTGCAGCCGTGGGAGATCGAGGCCGGCTACATCCTCACCTGCCAGGCCCGGCCGACCTCGGAGCGCGTGGTGGTGGATTACGATCAGGTGTGAGGGGGGCAGCAAGGCGCCGCTTGCGCATTCCTCCGTCATGCCCGGCCTTGTGC
>JAVDCA010000032.1 GCA_030848545.1 Astrobacterium formosum | reverse complement strand
CTAATCCGCCCTACGAGCTTGTGACTCAGTACAAATAGCGAAGCGTATTGCGCGGACCGACCAACCGCACCCACAGAGCGGCGGATCACGCTTCCCCGATCCACCGGCCGGCGGGTTACTCCTATTGAACAAGGGCGACGAGGAGCGTACCAATACCACAGATAGGAACTATGGAGTTTGTTCGGTGCAGCCACCGCTAAATGCATCTGCTAGCAGCGCCGGCAAGCTGCTTTCAAGCTTCATGTTCGAAGTCCCACAATTTCAGCGCGAGTACTCGTGGGCGCGAGATGAAGTTACAGATTTTTGGAACGACCTGAAAAGCAGCATAGAGGCCGACTCCTATTTTCTCGGGCTTGTAATTCTAACAGACAAGCCCGACCGAAAGTTCGTGGTAGACGGACAACAGCGTCTGATTACTCTTACATTACTTGCGTCCGCTATATACTTCGAAGCAAAAGCTAAAGATCGAAGAGCGTTGGCCGAACGCATCCAAGCGGATTTTATTCGATCAATAGACTATGACACGGACGAAACAAATCCCCGTCTTATTTTATCAGATGAAGCAGACAACGAGACTTTCCAGTCCATAATTGCAACTGGTGAACCACCTCCAGGTTTCCACATTGATGACGAGTCCATATCAAGACGCGTTATAGAAACGTATGATTTCCTTAGGCAGAAGTTGCGAGAAGATCTTAGAATTGATCCGTTTAAGCGCCTGGGCAAGTGGGCGGACTTTTTGACTAACCGGCTATATTTTGCTGTATTTATCCATCCGGATGCATCGTCGGCTTATCAAGTATATGAAGTAATTAATACCAGAGGGAAAGAACTGACTACCGCGGATCTCCTAAAAAATTACGTTTTAAGTCAGACGCCAGACTCCAAGCGCGCCATAGTTTACGAGCAATGGAAGCGAATAGCGCGACAGTTCACAGATGACGGCGCTTCCTTCGTGCAATTCATTCGGCACGCCGTTACGGTAGAAAGTGGACATATATTGCCGAAAGACTTATTCGGTTTTTTGGCTGGGAGAGTGAAGCATTTTGAACGAGTCCCGCCCACCCCTTCTCAATTAATTAAGTTGCTAGAAAGACATCTGCCGCTCTATAGGCAAATGATGGATCCGACGTTGCCTGGCCCTGCGAGGCCAGAAGCACTTGGCATATTCTCTGCCCTAAACGCTTTAGGTGTGATCGCCGTTAGACCCATTCTACTAGCTACCGCAGATGTCCCCGACCCGATAAACGGTATGAGATATGTTCTTCAGCTGGTGGTGCGCCGAATTGTCGTTGGAAGTTTGGGTACCGGAAACATAGAGCGGCGATTTGGGGAAGCCGCAAAGAGCGTCTTTGAGACGGGCTCTTGGGAAGTATTGCGGCGAGACCTAAAAGACCTTAATCCGGGAAAAGATGACTTCATCATTCAGTTGAGCAGACGATCATTCAAGAAAGCCGTGCTTGCGTTTCTTCGAAGATCAATTATCAGCGATTCAATTATTCCAGATGAAGGCGGAACGCTTCATTTCATCTGGACACCGCAATTTTTAAAATGGGTGGAAATGACCGAAG
This sequence comes from Astrobacterium formosum, assembly GCA_030848545.1. Lineage (GTDB taxonomy): Bacteria > Pseudomonadota > Alphaproteobacteria > Rhizobiales > Xanthobacteraceae > Astrobacterium > Astrobacterium formosum. Next base: position 66,309 of record JAVDCA010000032.1, on the reverse strand, counting down.
AAGAAGGCGCCTATTGGGGAGCGACGATCGGAAATACTTTTCTTTCTACGTTGGAAAAGCGCCCGAGCGACGCAGACACCTGGGCAGGCTTTAAGAGGACTATATTGCCGTCAGGCATAAATGGCGAATGGTCGCGCAAGCTGGATAAAATTAAGGAGTGGAATGCAGGCGCCGTGGAGACAATGGGTTCGTCGCTGGCTCAGAAGGCCGGCGACATCTGGTATTGAGGGCGCAATCATGGATCTCGCTCAACTCGAACGAGGTCTTGTCGGTGTTTTGTCTCGTCAGACGCCGACCGAATCGCTTGCCGCGTTAGTAACGGCGCTAAAACCTGACGCCTCCACAGCATCACTTGCTGAAACGGCTATTGGCTTCGATTCCTCTGTCTTCCTGCGCCTGGGGGCACACCGAAAGAGCGAGGATATAGTTGACTATTTGAACTCAAAGCACGCGGGCCCTTTAATCTTACCTGGTCAAGCGATACAGGAATTCTGGAATAATCAATTGCAAGCCGTGGACACGATTGCAACAAATCTAAAGAAAAAATTTGATGCGTTCCAATCGGAACTGAGGAAAGCGGACCCATATTTTTCTGCGTACGCTGATAAAATTGAAATATTATTGGAGGAATTTCGTACTCAACACGGGCACGTATATGATGAGGCAACGGTTCGCAAGACCGTTGCCGTCCTTGAACTATTGCAGAGCCGTGCTTTGGTTCCTTATGCGTCCCGAACGACTTTTAAAGATATAGCCTCATATCGGAAGAGAACTAAGACGCCTCCGGGTTTCAAGGACGATGGCGATGGCGACTTTTATATCTGGGTCGACTTCTTGACAGGACTCCAAATGGCAAAAGCAAATGGCGCGAAGTTCGAGCGTGCCATTTTCGTATGTCGAGATCAAAAACTTGATTGGAGCAGGGCAGGGATCGCACATCCGATATTGGCCGCAGAAATTAAGGCGCTACTTGGGATTTCTTTTGAGATCTGGAGCGATGAGAAGCTGAATACTGAAATTGAGAAGGCTTTGTCTGACGAATCAACCCGAAAAGGCGATTGATGGAACGTAGCGGGCGGTTTTTTGCACAAATGCAGGGGCTGTTGTAACTATTCCGCAGTATGTAATACATGAAGTTAGAATTGTTGTGAAACGACTTTTCCGCTCTGCCAAGCGCCTTGCCTCCGCCTCCCGTCCGCCTATAGTCCCGCCCCGAATTCCCTCGTCGCGGCCCTAAGGCCGCACCCTCGCCAACCCACGGATTCTCTTATGAAAAAAGGCGACGTCAAAAAGGTGGTGCTCGCGTATTCGGGCGGGCTCGACACCTCCATCATCCTCAAATGGTTGCAGACCACCTATGGGTGCGAGGTCGTGACCTTCACGGCCGATCTCGGCCAGGGCGAGGAGCTCGAGCCGGCGCGCGCCAAGGCGATCCTCTTGGGCATCAAGCCGGAAAACATCTTCATCGAGGACCTGCGCGAAGAATTCGTGCGCGACTTCGTCTATCCGATGATCCGCGCCAACGCGCTCTACGAGGGCCAGTATTTGCTCGGCACCTCGATCGCGCGGCCGCTCATTTCGAAGAAGCAGATCGAAATCGCCGAAAAGACGGGCGCCGACGCGGTCTGCCACGGGGCGACCGGCAAGGGCAACGACCAGGTGCGCTTCGAGCTCGGCTACTATGCCTTGAAGCCCGACGTGAAGGTGATCGCGCCGTGGCGCGAATGGGACCTCACTTCGCGCACCAAGCTGATCGAGTTCGCCGAAAAGCACCAGATCCCCATTTCCAAGGACAAGCGCGGCGAGGCGCCGTTCTCCACCGACGCCAACCTGCTGCACACCTCCTCGGAGGGCAAGGTTCTGGAAGACCCGGCGCAGGAAGTCCCCGACTATGTCTTCTCGCGCACGCTCGCGCCCGAAGATGCGCCGGATCAGCCGACCTACATCACGGTGTCGTTCTCGAAAGGCGACGCCATCGCGGTCGACGGCCATTCCATGTCGCCGGCGACCATCCTCGCCAAGTTGAACGAGCTCGGCCGCGCCAACGGCATCGGCCGGCTCGACCTGGTCGAGAACCGCTATGTGGGCATGAAGTCGCGCGGCATGTACGAGACCCCCGGCGGCACCATTTTGCACATCGCCCACCGGGGCATCGAGAGCATCACGCTCGACCGCGGCGCCGCCCATCTCAAGGACGAGCTGATGCCGAAATACGCCGAGATCGTCTACAACGGTTTTTGGTTCGCGCCCGAGCGCGAGATGCTCCAGGCCGCGATCGACAGGAGCCAGGAGCTGGTCGCCGGCACGGTGCGGCTCAAGCTCTACAAGGGCAGCGTCAGCGTGGTCGGCCGCGAGAGCCCGTATTCGCTCTACGACAAGGAGCTCGTGACCTTCGAAGAAGGCGCGGTCGCCTACGACCAGCACGACGCCGAAGGCTTCATCAAGCTCAATGCGCTGCGGCTGCGCACGCTGGCGCAGCGGCGGAAGAAGACGGGAAAGTAAGCGCGGTTTCCGAATTCAAACCGCCCTCACCCTGAGGAGCGGCCCGCTTGGGCCGCGTCTCGAAGGGTGGGGGCGGCCCCATGGTTCGAGACGCGCTCCAAGGGGAGCGCTCCTCACCATGAGGCCGAGAGAGTCAGCACGAAAGTCAAAGCCGCGGGGCATCGCTGCACCGCGGCTTTTTTAATCCCATTCCGTTGCGTCTGGGCAGCACGGCTTGCGCTCGCCGTCCCCTCCCCCGCTTGCGGGGGAGGATAGGGAGGGGGCCCGGCGAGGATCGAAGAAAAGAAGAGCCCCTCACCCCGCCCCTCTCCCCGCAAGCGGGGAGAGGGAGAAGGGGAGCGGGCTCATTGCGGCGGGGCGTCGCCGTGCTGGGGCGGGGGCGGCGGCGGGGCGCCGGGGACGGCCTCGTTCTGGCCGGTCAGGAGCGGGGTGATGCGGCGCGCGGTGACGCGGCGGTTCTCCCGCAGCGGTCCTTGCGTCGGCACCTTGAGGTACTGCTCCCCATAGCCCTGCGTGGTCAGGTTCTCGGACGGCACGCCGAACTGTTGCGACAGCGCGAGCGCCACCGATTCGGCGCGGCGGTCGGAGAGCGACAGGTTGTCGTTCTCGGTGCCGACCGCGTCGGTGTGGCCCTCGATCAAAAACACCTCGCTCGGATTGGCCGCGATGGCGCGATTGATGCCGTCGGCGATGACGGCGAGTTTTTGGATCTGGTCGGGGGTGAGCTCCCACGAACCGGATTCGAAGGTCACCGAGTCCATGTCGACGCGCGGCATGCGGTCGCGCAAGGGCGCCGAGTAGCGCACCTCGTCGAGGGTGTAGGCGCGGTCGACATGCTCCACCGGCGGCGCCATCAGGGCGTAGCCGATATAGCCGGGCGGTGCCTGCTCCATGTCGACGATGTAGGCGCGGCGCGGGATGCGGATGCGTGGCGGCGGCAGGTCGATGAAGAACCCTGCCGGGCGCGGCGGGCCGCGATAGGAGTTGTCGATGATGACGATGTCGCGGCCGTCGATGCCGCGGCGATAACGCCGCAGCAGGCGGCCGGATTCGTCGGTCACCGAATAGACGCGGGTGCCGTCCGGCCGCTCGAACACCGTCACGGTGTCGTCGCCGCGCCGTTCGACGCGCACGTCGCGCGCCGACCAGCGGAAGCGGTCGGCCTCGTTGTGGCGGATGATGGTGCGGCCACCCTCGCGGATGATGACGCGGCCGGGCTCCTGGATGACGACACGGTCGCCGTCGCGCACCTCGCGGCGGGCACCGCGCACGTCATCGAGCCGGCGGGCATTGTCCTGGGCGGGCGGCGGCACGAAGGCGCGCCTGGCGGCGGCCTCGGGCGTGTTCGCCGGCGGCGGTGCCGGCGGCGCGATGGCGGACGGCGCGATCGCGGGCCGGCCGATGGGTGCGGCCGGTCCAGCGGCAGCCGGCGGCGAAGCTCCGGCCGCAGGCGGCGGCGGCGGGGCACCGGCGGCCGGCGGTGGAGCCACAGGCCGAGGCGCGCCAGCCGCAGGCGGAGGCGGCACGGCACCGGCAGGCGGTGTGGCACCGGCAGCAGGCGGAGGCGGGGCGCCCGGCCGGCCGGGGCCACGCGGTCCACCCGCAGGTCCGCCCGGCTGGGGCGGCTGGCCGGGCTGGGCGCTCGCGGGCGGCGCCCCAGGCGGCGTGCCGCGGGTCGGCGCTCCGGCGGCCGGCGGAGGCGGGGGAGAACCGGCGGCAGGCGGAGGCGGAGCACCCGGCCGACCCGGGCCACGCGGTCCACCCGCAGGTCCGCCCGGCTGGGGCGGCTGGCCGGGCTGGGCACTCGCGGGCGGCGCCCCAGGCGGCGTGCCGCGGGGCGGCACGCCGGCGGCCGGCGGCGGCGCAGGTTGCCGCGCAGCCGGCGGCGGAGGCGGCGGCGGCGGCGCAGGCTGACGGACAGCCGGCGGCGGAGGCGGCGGCGGCGCAGGTTGGCGCGCAGCCGGCGGTGGAGGCGGCGGCGGCGCAGGCTGACGGACAGCCGGCGGCGGAGGCGGCGGCGGTGCAGGTTGGCGCGCAGCCGGAGGCGGCGGCGGCGGCGGTGCAGGTTGACGGACAGCCGGCGGTGGAGGCGGCGGCGGTGCAGGTTGGCGCGCAGCCGGAGGCGGCGGCGCAGGCGGACGGGCGGCCGGCGGCGGAGCGGGCGGCTGAGGCTTGGCGGCGGGCGGCTGGCCGGGTCGAGGCCGTTTCGGATCGGGCTGTTCGGCGCCCGGGGCGGGCGGCGCAACCGGCGCCTGCGCCAACAGTATGGCGCCCTCGCCCGCGCCCGGCTGGGACCAGGCCGGATAGGCGCACAAAAGGGTCATGGCGGCGGACAGGATCGTGCCCGCCAGAAGTCGCTCACGTGCCTTGGGCATCAGGGACTCGGCTTTTGTTTCGGTGCAAAGGGCCAGAATCGTCGGCCCGTGGGATGAGAAACCTGGAGCATGAAAATGTCCCAACTGCGGCACCATCCCACCCGCAGCCGCAAAAGCTGACGCCGAACGGCCCCCCGAGAATAACCTCGTCAAGGTTGTTCCTGGATATCGAGGCCGCTAAAGTTGAGCAACCGACAAACCGCCGGCGGAGCGATGAACGGCGGCCGTCATCGAAGAGGAGGGATCGGACATGGGCGAGGCTGCCGCCGCGGCCGGGTTGGGCTTTCGCGCCGCCGCAGACGACGACCTGCTGTTCCTGCGCGATCTCTACGGCAGCACCCGCGCGGCCGAGCTTGCGCCGGTGCCGTGGAGCGAGGCCGAAAAGGCGGCGTTCATCGCCATGCAGTTTTCCGCCCAGCACGCCCACTACATGCGGCATTATCCGGCGGCGCAGCGCCTGATCATCCTCCATGGCGGCGAGCCGATCGGCCGGCTCTACGTGGACCGCTGGGAGCGCGAGCACCGCATCGTCGACATCGCGCTCCTGCCCGAACATTGCCGCAAGGGCTTCGGCTCGGCCGTGCTCGGCGGACTCCTCGCCGAGGCGGCGGCGGCGGACAAATGCGTCACCATCCACGTGGAAAAGCATAATCCGGCCATGCGCCTCTATGGCCGGCTCGGCTTCGTGAGTGTCGAGGACAAGGGTGTCTACGACCTGATGCGCTGGTCACCCGGCACTCAGGTGAACACCGCCTCGTAGCCGAACCCGCCCGCGAACGGCCCGATGGGCACCAGGAACATCTCCAGGGTGCCGATGTCGGGGTGGCTGAGCGGATAGATGCCCTGGGGCAGGCGCGGACCGCCCTTGGCGACGAACACCAGCGCGAAGGCGCCGCCATCGCGCAGCGCCGCCCCCAGCCGACGGACCTCCGCCAGCGTCACCGGCGCGTCGGCGCCCGGCGCCTGCAATCGGAATGGCGCGTTGAGACGCGGCTCGAAATCGTCGGCGGTGAGCTGCCCGAGGTCGCGGGCGGGATCTCGTGCGGCATCCTGGACGGACATGACGTCTCCTGGCGGGCTCTCGGGAACAGCCTTCTGGGACATCACGCGTCTTTCGTGGCGCGGCGCCCTTTGCCGCATTATAGGCGGCAGACTGCGCCCCGCCAGCCACTCGCCCGCCTCAACGCATCTCGACCTTCTCGTTCCGGCCGAGATCGGGGCGATCGCCCGAGAGCCGCGCCGCCGCCACTTTGAGGGCGACCGTCACGGCGTTGCCGTGGGATTCCCAGTATTCCGCCTTGTCGGGAATGACACGCAGGACCCGCACCGCCGGGTCGCTCGGCCCGTCCGGCCACCACGCCTGCGCGGCCGCGCTCCACAGGTCGCGGGTGAGCGCGGGATCGCGCACCACTTCGGCACGGCCGGTGATGCTCAGATATGTGTTGTCGTCGACATCAGCGAAGGCCAGGCACACGTCCGGCGCCGCCGCGATCTCATCGTCCTTGGCACCGTGGATGTCGGTCAGAAAGTAGATGCAGCCGGCATCGCTGTCGGCGACAGCGTGCATGGGCCGCGACCGCATGGCGCCGCCCGCATGGGTGGTCACCATGCAGATCGGGATGTCGTCCATGATCTCCCATACGCGCTCGACATTGCTCGTCATTGGTCCGCTCCTTTGTCCGGAATCGGATCTCAACCCGCGAGCGGGCGCATGGGTTCCGCAGCCCGCCGGTATTCCCGGTAGCGGGATTAGTCCGCTGCGAACGTCCGAGGACTGCTACCAGCTCAGATAAAAGGCGCCCCTGTCGCCGCCCCCGATGGCGATCGCGTGCCTGTCGTCGAGCGCTGCCTTGGCCTCGCCGGTGGGATTCCAGATCCAGGAGCTTCTGGATCCGCCGCCGCCCGCGTCGGCAAAATGCGTCGTGGAGTAATTCAGGTTCAACTCCGGCACGTCGCTCGATTTCTGGACCCTGACGGCACCGTTGCCGATAGCAGCGCGCAGAGCCTGCGCCTTGTCGCCCATGCCGGCGTCGTCGAGGCTGACGATCTCGCCCGCGAGCCTGAGCTGGATGCTTTGCACGAACTGTTCGTCTTCGGACATGTTCTCCTGGCCGAGGAACACCTCTCTGCCGGCGTTCATGGTCCGCACAAGACTTTCCATCCGGCGGATGTCGAACCCGTTGGTGCCCGCCTGGAGCAGTCCGACATTGTCGGCGCGGGCATTGGCCGCCCAGCGCCCGGCCTGGGGCAGGTCGCCATATTTGGCGAGAACGCCGGTGCCGGCATCTTCCTCCTTCGGATCGCGGGACGAAGTTCCGACCATATCCTCGAGGGTGAGCGACTTGGTCTCCCCGGACTCTCGCGAACCGCCGCGCTTGCCGGAAGCGGCGAACATGCGATCGAGGCGGTCGGCGATCTGCTGATCGCGTTTGGCCCTTTCCACGATGGCCTTGGCGCGGTCCGACAGGTGGACGATCGTCGCCGCCTTGTCGCCGGTCGTGGCATCCGCGGACTGCTCCGGTTGCGCCGGCGTGCCGAAGGCTCGGGTCGCCGCGCCGCCGCGCAAGAGTTTCGCAAGCTCGGTGCCGAGCCCTGTCCCGTTCGCGATCGTCGCCATGGTCATATCCTGGCATCCGTTCGGTCGCGGCAGTGCCGCGACCATCAGCACGCGACAAAATCGGCCGAATCATCTCTGACGCAGCGTCAGGCTGAACCGGAGACGCTAACAGTCCGTTAACCAGTTTGAGACGGACGTGAGCCCGGTGGAGACGGTCACCCGCCCGCCGATCTCGGGTTCGGCGTCGTTCCCATGATGGCGCGGAGGCGGCCGCGCAGGAAGGGACACAGGGCGAAGGCATCCGAATTCGGCGGAGCCTTTGCGAGATCACCGCGAATTCGTTCCACTGGCGCGGCGAGCGTTGGAACGAGGCAACGGCCGCGTGGCGGCTGCGCAGCGAATATCTTGTGCGACGGGCAGGCTGAGATCAGCTCCCGCGGCTAAGTCGCCGCGCCCGAGAATGACGCGCCGATGACCAAGAAGCTCATACCGAGACCGGGGTCCACCCGTCCCGGCGAAGTCCTGCGGGAGGAATTCCTCATTCCGCTCGGGACGTCGGCTGGCACTCTCGCCGAAGCCTGCGGTCTGCCGCGGACACAAATCGAGCGGCTCGCCCGCAGGTAGACGGGGATTGCCGCCGATATGGCACATCGGCTCGCCAAGGTGCCTGGCACCAGCGCACAGCACTGGCTCAATCTGCAGAACGACTACGATGTTCAGATTGCGAAGCGCGCGCTCGGCGAAATTCTCGAGCACATCGAAACGATCAAAAGTCCGGTTGAGGCAAAACGGCGCGGGCAAGACGAGGAGCGCGACGTCCGCCGATTGCATGAACCGGAAATGAAACGCTCACCCTCCCTTATCCTGCATTGCCGGGGCGCTAACGCGGAATTCGTCGCAGACAACGAGGAAACGCCCTACCGTCGGTCCGACGCACGCGATTCGGCTGCGCGGGAGCGCCGGACAAATGCACACCCCTCGCCGTCCTGAAGACCAGAAGGTCTGGAAGCGGCCCTGACGCGCCAATGTCAAAAGGTTATCTGACGCCCGAACAGGCGAGAGAACCGTTCATCCAGCGGCGCCGTCGCTTCGACGACGTCGCTCTTGGCTCTCGTGACCAATACGCGCGGGGTCGCGTCGAGGGCGGAGTCGATGGACGTTTCGGCGTCGATCCGCAGCGCCTTCGTGACGCACAGGCTGGCGCACAATCCGCACCGGATGCAGTTCGCGACGAGGAACGACAGGCGCCAGGCTCCGTCCTCGTCCTTCGCGTCCAAGGCGGCTGTTGGACAAGCCGCGACGCAGATGCCGCAGCCGTTGCATCCGGCCGAGACAGTCATGGTCGCCCACACGGAGCCGTCGAGTGATGCGGTCCCGGTCGCCGGGCCAAGGCGACGCAAGCTGGCCATGATCCGCCGGCGCCGATCGGGGACTTCCTTGGGCTGGCCGCCTTTCGGGATCACGGCCCCACCCGCCTCAGACGTCTCTGGCGGACCCGGTCGCGAGGCTTTGGCCTTGCTCGATCGCAAAGCGGTGAAGAAGGCGCGGCGCGACACACCCGTAGGTCTCGGCGTGTCGCCGACAAGCGGCTTCGACCCGGACAAGTCCGCCACGAACTCGACGGCGGCGCGGTGTGACCAGGCCGACAGGAGTTTGTTGAGACGGTTGACAACCGTTGCCGCCGTCCGGTGCAGCTTCGCTTGCGGACAGTCCGCACAGGCGGCGTCGACGAGCCCGACATGCGAGGCGCCGGCAACGACGGCGTCGAGGAGAATCGATTCGTCCAGGCGGGCGATGCACGGCACAGCGACGACCTTGGGCCGGTCCTCCACATGGGCCGCCAGATACGTCTCGCACGCAAAGGCGACGACGCCGGAATTCTTCACGTGCCGGAGAATTGCGAAACGCAACTGTGCGTCGGACGGCTCGCACGCGGTCAGCGCGCCACTCGGACAGAGCGTCGCGCAAGCACCGCAACCGTTGCAGAGCGCGGGAGACAGGACCACTCCCTCGACGACGGCGATCGCACCGGCCGGGCAGGACTCCGAACAACGCTCGCAGTCGCTGGCGCGGTGGCGCGCGCGCAGGCACAGCTCGTTGCGCACCGCAAGGCCGCGACGGCCCAAGGTCGCGCAGGCGGAGACAAGGATATCGAGCTTGGACGGCATCTATCCCTTCCACCACGGAAAGCTGATGGCCTTGGCGGGACAATTGTCGGCACAGACGCGACACTTGTTGCATTCGTTGATGCCGCCCTCGAACGGCGGCTTCTTGAGATCGATGTCGAATTCGCAACCCTTCCGGCATTCGTGGCAACGTGACCCTTTGGTCTCCACCAGGCAACGGGTGCGGTCGACGGTCGGCACCAGCCCGCGCTGAGGCAGCGAGAACAGGCTCAGCAGTGCTCCGAGCGGGCACAGCCGGGAACACCATTTCTTCAGGACTGCCAGCTCGATGATCACGATTGCGGGGAACACCATGAGATCGAACGAGGGCTGGCCGGTGCGCACGAGATGCACTGCGGCAAAGCCCGTCGCCAGGGTCAGGCCGATCGGACAGACCAGGCAGAAGACCGGAAAGCCGAAGACCGACGCGGACACGAGCGTGCCGGCGAGAACGGACAGCGCCGGCCAGGCTCGGGATTCGTGATCAGCCGTTTCAGTCCCGTTCCCGAGGCGGACGTCGTGATTGCCGTTCTTCCCCGCCGGGCTGGCGTTGCTGCCCGGGAGCCAACTGCGCACCAGAGGAACCGGGCAGACCCAGCCGCAGAACACGCGCCCGTACAACGCCGTCATGATGACCATGGCGAGGAACGGCACCAGAAGCCAGGGGACCACGCTGCGGGCGGCCAGCACGGTTTCGAGAAAGCCGAGCGGACAGATGGCGGCGACCGACCAGATTCCGAATCCTGAAAATGCACCGATGCCGGAATGCCAGAAGGCGCCGGCTAGGGCGAGCGCCAGAAACCCGGCCATCGTCGCCGTCCGGATCGATCTCGTTGTGCTTCGGGGCTTATTCATATGGGCACGACCATGGCCTCAGGTCCGCTCAATCTCGATGCCGCGGGTCTGTCCGGGCTTGTAGGAGCGCAACTGGTCGGTCGGACAAACGAGCTTGCACAGGCCACAACCGTTGCACTTGTCCGCGACGACGATCGGCCGCTTGAACTCGTCGAGGATGATCGCCTTTTCGGGACACTTTTCGTAGCAGCGCGTACAGCCGCCCCATTGCCATGGAATGCAGCGGTCCTTCATGATCACTGCGATGCCGAGCTTGGCCTCGGATTTCCTGATCGGGAGCAGCGCCGCGGTCGGGCAGACGACGATGCAGTCCATGCAGAAGTCGCAATAGCCTAATGAAAAGTCGAGCCTGGGTGTGCGTGCCACCAACGGCCCGTCGCGCACACCTGCATTGACGATGACGTCCTCGGGACAGATTTCGGTGCAACGATTGCACTTGATGCACAGCGAAGTGAAACGCGCCTCGTCCTGGCCGCCGGGTGGCCGCACCAGATAGGGATCGGCGGCGGACCGACGAGAAGTCCACGAGGCGATGCCGCCCAACCCGAGCAGCAATCCGGTCGCCGTCACAGCCTGCAGCAAGCTGCGCCGGCCGATCAGTTCCTTCAAACGCTTACCCATCGCCGGCCGTTCGATTCGTCCTGCTTGTCGCAATCATCAAGCGATGGCTCGCGATCGTCGCAAAGGATGGCCGTCGTCCGCAGCGCACACCGGCGCCATGGCTGCAGCATGTGCCGCACATCCCGCCCCGACCTGCCCGACCATTTTGCGATGCGAAATCCAGAACTCGGCGAGCTGGGCAGTGAAGACCAGGAGCGCAATGGACGTCACGATGGCGACGGCCGCCAGCGGCTTCGCCAGCGTCATGCCCCTAGCGAGCCGATATGCGAACGCCGCCATGAGCACGATGGCGACGAGGATCGCGATCAGTTCGCGCGAAAAGAGCGAACGGACGTTGACGAGCGCACCGAAAATGCGTTCGGGATGACCGAGATGCATGCCGAGCGAGGCCACGCTGCCGAGCATTGCGACCAATGCGAGACCCGTGACCGGCAGGAGCAGCGAACCGCACCGGCCGGCCAGCGCGCCGGCGCCCGACGCAGCGAACAGCACCGCGCCCAGACAGGTAAAGATCACGAAGGCGAGCTCTAGGGGAATTCCCATCTTCGATGTCCATTTTCACCAATCGGATTGAATCCCGTCACCCTTCCCGCGGCTAGTGGCGAGTGTTGAATTCGGTGGACGGCCCGGCGGCGCGTACGATCCCGAGCCGCTTCATCTTCGACAGCAGCGTCGTTCGTTTAATGCCGAGCCGCGCCGCAGCGCCATTGGCCCCCCCGACCTGCCCCCTGGTTTCGCGCAAAGCGACCAGAATGGAATTTCGTTCGATATCTTCCAGGGTCGGCACTCTGGGTTCGGCGGCCGGAATGTTCCGGGCATCGAACGCCTGCAGAGGCCGCGGCGCGGCGGCTTCCAGCGGCACCTGCAGGGTCGACCCGCGGCTGAGGATGACGGCGCGCTCGATCAGGTGCTCGAGTTCGCGCACATTGCCGAGCCACGGCATGCGGGCGAGCGCCGTCATGGTCTCGGCCGGGATGTCGGTGATGTCGCGTTGCATCTTCTTGGCGTATTTGCGCACGAAGTGGCGAACCAGGAGCGGGATGTCTTCGGGACGTTCGCGCAGCGGCGGCACAAAGATCGGAAAAACGTTGAGGCGATAGTACAGATCGCTGCGGAACTGACGTTCGGCGATCATCTGTTTCAGATTGCGGTTGGTGGCGGCGATGACGCGCACGTCGATGTGGACGGACCGCACACTGCCGACGCGTTCGAGCTCGTGTTCCTGCAACGCGCGCAGGAGCTTCGGCTGCAGTTCGAGCGGCACGTCGCCGATCTCGTCGAGGAAGAGCGTGCCCTGATGGGCCAGTTCGAAGCGACCGATCTTCTGGACGGTGGCGCCGGAAAACGCCCCTTTTTCGTGCCCGAACAGATCGCTTTCCAGGAGCTCCGAGGGAATCGCTGCGCAATTGATCTTGACGAGTGTACGCTCGCTGCGGCCGCTGAGATTGTGAATTGCACGGGCGATCAGCTCCTTCCCGGTACCGGTCTCGCCGAGAATGAGGACCGATGTGTCGGTGTCGGCCACCATCTGGACCTGGTCGAGGACGGCCTTGAGCTTGGCGCTCTCGCCGATGATTTCGTCGAAATTGTACTGCGCCTTGATCTCTTCCTCGAGATAGAGCTTCTCGGACGCGAGCTTGTCGCGCAGGCGCTCGATCTCGCGATAGGCCAGCGTGTTCGCCACCGACATGGTCACCTGCCCGGCGATTTCCTCCAGCAGGCGCACCACGCCATCGTCGAAGACCTCCCTGCCGATCTGGCCGACCACCAGAATCCCGATGGTGGAGCCGCGATTGATGAGCGGCAGCACGCACAAGGACCGGATCCCATCCTTTTCGAGAGCTCCCATGAACTCGCAGCTCGCCGCCAGCTCCTCCATGTCTCGTCGGCACAACGACAGGGTCGTCCTGTCGCGGAACGCCCGGCCGAGTACGGGACCCGACATCGACGCCCTGATCCCCGTCCCGACCGATCCGCCGCCGCCGCGGCAGTAGGCGACATCCCAACGCAGGCTGTCGTCGACCGGATCGCGGAGGACCAGGCCGCAGAATTCGGCGCCGAGCAGCCGTTCGATCTGGGTAGAGACGTCGCCGATCAGCTCGCGCGTATGCAAACGGGACACGGCCGTGTTGGTGACGTCCAGCAGGGTGCGCAGGTGATCGCGCTCATGCGCCAGCGCATCTTCGGAGGACTTCAAGCGCTCGTAGACGAGCGCATTGTCGACGGCGGTCGCCACCTGCGCGGCCACCAGTTGCATGAAATGCACGTCTTCCGGCGCGTAGGCTTCTTCCCGCGAGGTCGCGAATTCCATCACGCCGAGCCGCTGGTGAACGGTCGTGAGCGGCAAGGTGCAGGTCCATTTGGTCCGCTGGCACAGCCGAAGCCGGTAGACCTTGGGATATTCGCGCTCGAGATCGGCGAGGCTGTTCACTGCCGGAAGCTGATGTTTCCAAACGAAATGGCCTGGCCCGTCGATGAAGGGAAACGCCACCACGTTGGACATGCGGTCCATGCACGCATCGGGGAAATAGGTCCAGGCAGCCTCCGTGACAGCGTCGTAAAGGAGCAGGACGACGTTGTCGTACTCGACCACTTTGCGCAGACAGGCGTCCAATGCGCCGAGAAGCGCGCCGAATTCCTGATGGACCGCGAGCGACCGCGAAATGTCCAGCAGGGCCTCCAGCCGTCGGGCCGACTCCGCTTCGCGATATGACGGAAAGGCGATATTCAATGTCGTGGTCCCGCGATGCCGGCCGCACCGGCGGCTTCGCGACGCAACCGGCGCAGTTTCGACCACCTCCAAAATACATTGCAGAAACGCCGTCAGCGAGTTGGTAGTTTCGCGATGCCAAGGCTGGAACGGTATGCACCGTCGTAATTTCGACAGTGTCTGAGATTCGACGCCCGGCGTCTGCCCGCCGACATCGGGGGACGCAACGACGCTCCGCCAATCATTGGAAACGCCTGCAATCGCGATGGAATTTCAGTCATCGCGCTTGCGTCCGGCTTGGCACGGTTTGTGCGGACGCTCACGCGTAGCCGATGCCGCGTTTTCTCGTGAATTCCGGGATTCGCCGGGCACCCGCCTGCAAGAGGACGAGAGACCTCATGAAACAAGCCGAATTGAGACGAAGAGACTTTCTGCACGCGACGACGGTCACCGGCGTCGCGGCGGCGTTGAGCGCTTCGGTGAGCCCCGGGCTCGTGCGCGCGCAACCGGCGCGCGATACGGGGCCTGCGAGCAAGGATGCGGGGCCCGCGACCAAGATCGTCAAGACGCAATGCCGCGCCTGCATCAGTAATTGCGGCGTCCTCGCGCATGTCCGCGACGGCCGCGTCATCAAGCTCGAGGGCAACCCCGAAGATCCGATGAGCAAGGGCGCGATGTGCGCCAAGGGACTGGCGGGCATCCAGGCCCTCTATCATCCCAGCCGCAACAAGTATCCGATGAAACGGGTCGGCAAGCGCGGCGAGAACAAGTGGCAGCGCATCTCGTGGGAAGAGGCGCTCGACACCATCGCCACGAAGCTGATGGAAACGCGCGAGAAATACGGCGCCGAGGCGGTCGTGGGATCGACCGGCGGCGGCGGCAATCCGAACTTCATGAGCATCGCACGATTCCTCGACGTCTTCGGTTCGCCGAACTGGTTCGAGCCCGGCGCGGCGCAGTGCTACATGCCGCGTCAGCTCGTCTACATGCTGATGTATGGCGGCGGCGGCAGCGGCAATACCAGCATCGCCGATTCCAACTGCCTCGAACTCTACTATCCGGACCAGACGCCGATCAAAGCGCTTGTGCTGTGGGGCACCGGACCCTCCTACTCGACCCCTCCGTGCGGCGGGCAGGCCTTGGTCGAATTGCGCGCCCGTGGCGTCAAGACGGTCGTGATCGATCCGCGCATGACGCCGGACGCCGCCAAGGCCGACATCTGGCTGCCCATCCGGCCGGGAACGGACGTCGCGCTGATGTCGGCCTGGATCAAGCACATCATCGACAAGAAGCTTTACGACGCCGACTTCGTCATGAAGTGGACGAACCTGCCCTATCTCGTCGACGTCAAGACGAAGATGCTCCTGCGCGAGAGCGATCTCAAGACTGGCGGCAGCAAGGACACTTTCGTGGTGTGGGACAGGAAGACCAACACCGCCCGGCCGCTGCCCTATCCGTTCGACGACAATCTCGACCCCGCCCTCGCCGGATCCTTCACGGTCAACGGCGCAGCGTGCAAGACCGGCTTCCAGCTGCTCGCCGAACGCGTCGAACCGTTCACCATCGCCAAGGCGGCCGAGATCTGCTGGCTCGACGCCAAGAAGGTCGAGGAGGCGATCGATCTCTACGCGCGAAATTCACCCTCCGGCATCATTCTCGGCGTCGCCACCGACCACAATCCGAACTCGACCCAGTCGGCCATGGGGGCTGCCGCCCTCGACCTGATGATGGGCAACGTCGAGAAGCCCGGGACCTTGCTGCAGCGCTTCACGGACGGCGCCGTCCGCGATCTGCGCAGCACTCCGCTCAAGGATTTCCTGTCGGAGGCACAGCTCAATAAGCGTCTCGGTAACATCGAACACAAAGGACTGCTGACCTGGTGGACCGGCCAGCCGGCCGAGATCCTCAAGGCGATGGCCACCGGCAAGCCCTATCCACTCAAGGTCTGGATCGACCGCTCGGGCAACAAGCTCGCCATGGTGGCGGAGCCGCACAAATGGGTCGAGGCTATGAAGAATCTCGATCTCATCGTGCACATCTACATGTACCCGACCTCGTTCTCGGCCTATGCGGACATCCTCCTGCCGGCGACCGAATGGCTGGAGACCGACTTCGTCGTCAGGAGCATGAACAAGCTGTTCGCGCGCCGGGCGGTGACGCATCTGTGGGAGACCATGAACGAGACCGCCATTTTCCCGGAACTGGCCAAACGTTGCGCCAAGCTCGGCCACGAGGACTGCAGGCGATCGTTCGATGCCAAAGCGACCGCACCGGAGCAGCCGTATTTCGACACATACGAACAGCAGCTCGATGCCTGGACCGATTCCGCCGTGAAGATGACGTGGAAGGAGTTCGTTCAGAAGGCACCGGTCGATTTCTGCCCCTTCGACAAGTGGAAGGTCTACTACGTCTACAAGGAGATCGACCCCAAGACCGGCAAACCTCGCGGTTTCGGCACGCCGTCGAAGAAATGCGAGATCTACATGGAGAGCATGATCACGCTGGCCCGCACCGGCGTGCCTTTCACGACCTATCCATTGCCGCCGGCGTCGAAGGACTATGACCCGCTGCTCTACTATATGGAGCCGCACGAGAACCCGAAGGCAGAAATCGGCAAGACATACCCGCTGGTCATGACCAATGGGCGATTGCCGATGTTCCACCACGGAACGCTGCGCAACATTCCGTGGCTGCGGGAGATCTGTCCAGTGCCCGAACTCTGGGTCCATCCGGACGACGCCAAGACCTCCGGGGTCGCCCATGGCGATTGGCTCTGGGTCGAATCGCGACGCGGCAAGATCCAGGCGCGCGCCCGCGTCACCGCCGGCATGGCGCCCGGAGTTGTCTACATGGAGCGTTTCTGGAATCCCGAAGGACTCGGCACTCCGACGCAGGGCTGGCAGGAGATGAACGTCAACATCCTCTCCAGCGCCGATCCGCCCTACAACGACGTCTGCGGCACCTACACGATTCGTGGTTACCAGGTCAAAATCTCCAAGGCCGGAGGGCCACCGCCCGGAGTCTGGTACAAGCCCGAGCAGTACGCCGCCTGGCTTCCACAGCCGACTGAAGCGACGAAACCCGTGGAGGTGCGGTCATGAGAAAGACCCTCGTCATCGATCTCGACCGCTGCATCGGCTGCTACACCTGCGAGGTGTCCTGCAAGCAGGAGAACGGCGTCGCACTCGGCCTGTCCTGGAACAAGGTTTTGACTGTCGGACCGAGCGGCCGTTATCCCGACGTGCAGATGTATTTCCTGCCGACCATGTGCCAGGAATGCGAGGATCCGCCCTGCGTCAAGACCTGCCCGACCGGCGCCTCCTACAAGCGCCCGGACGGCATCGTCCTGATCGACAAGGCCAAGTGCATCGGCTGCCAGCTGTGCATGAAGGCGTGCCCGTATGGGGCGCGATCCTTCAACACCGAAACCAAGGTGGTGGAAAAGTGCACGCTGTGCCTGCACCTGCAGGAGGCGGGCGACAAGCCCGCCTGCGTGAAGAGTTGCGTCGCCAAGGCTCGCTTCTTCGGCGACGCCGATGATCCGAACAGCGACGTTTCCAAGGCCCTCAAGGCTGCCGGCAGCGACAACGTCCACAGCCTGCCTGAACTCGGCAACAACAAGCCGTCGGTTCGCTACATCCTGCATCCGAAGACGGCCAAGTGGACACAGAACCAACCATGAGGTCCGCTGACCGGATATGATCGACGACCGTGGGGCGATGACCGACCGTCTTCGCCCCACGGCGTGCCAAGACAGATGGAGAGCTTTCGTGGAATCGACGCCCGAGACCGTGGCCTTGCTGGAGAACCGCGAAAACCTGTATCGGCTCCTCACGCGCCTCTACAGGGCCGAAGTCGATCCCGCCTTTCTGGATGGATTGGCCGCCATGAGCTTTCCCGCCGCGGACAACGACGACGACATGGCGGCCGGAGCCCGTTTGCTGGAAGGCTGGCTACGGCGGCCGCAGACCGATCCCGTCACGACTCTCGCGGTCGATTACGCGCGCGTCTTTCTCGGCGCCGGCATCGCGAGTGGCGCTGTCGCCTATCCATACGAGTCCGTGTATACGAGCCCCGAGCGGCTGATCATGCAGGATGCACGCGACAAGGTCGTCGCCGCCTACCGGACAAGCGGACTGGACAAGTCCGACGCCTTCACGGTTCCGGAGGACCACATCGCCCTCGAGCTGGAATTCATGGCGCATCTGTGCGCTGAAACACGCCACGCGCTCGCCGCGGCCGAACCTGAGGGTGTCGCATTCGGGCTGACTCAGCAGGCCGAATTCCTGACACGACACCTCGCCAATTGGGTGCCGGCGTTCTGCGCCGACGTCGCGGTCTACGCCGACACCGATTTCTACAAGGGCGTAGCGAAGTTGACGGCGGGGTACTTGCGCATGGACGAGGCGATCCTCGCTGATCTGAGGGCGGAGCTGGTCGACTGAATCCGATTATGGGCGGACGCCCATGTCGCAGGACGTCCACGACCCGCCGCAACGGATCTTGGAGATGCCGCATGACCCTGAAACGTCGATGCCCCGCACGAAGCGGGGCATGACGACTTGAAAGCGCTTGGTGGCAGGCTCTAGATCGAGCGTTCCACCAGCGCCTTGCGCATCTCGGCGATCGCCTTCGCGGGATTGAGGCCCTTCGGGCAGGCGGCCGCGCAGTTCAGGATGGTGCGGCAGCGGAAGAGCTTGAAGGCGTCGTCCACATAGTCGAGACGCTCGTCGGTCGCCTCGTCACGGCTATCGGCGATCCAGCGCTGTGCCTGCAGGAGCGCGGCCGGGCCGAGATAGCGCTCGCCTTGCCACCAGTACATCGGGCACGAGGTCGAGCAGCAGGCGCACAGGATGCACTCGTACATGCCGTCGAGCTTGGCGCGGTCTTCCGGGGTCTGCTTCCACTCCTTCTCGGGCGTCGGCGAGGAGGTGTGCAGCCACGGTTCCACGGAGGCGTGCTGGGCATAGAAGTGGGTCAGGTCGGGGACGAGGTCCTTGACCACGTCCATGTGCGGCAGCGGCCGGATGGTGATGACGCCGGAATAGTCCTTGATCGCCTTGGTGCAGGCGAGCGTGTTGAGCCCGTTGATGTTCATCGAGCACGAGCCGCAGATGCCTTCGCGGCAGGAGCGCCGGAACGTCAGCGTCGGGTCGATCTTGTTCTTGATCCACAGGACGGCGTCCAGAATCATCGGCCCGCAATCGTCGAGATCGACGAAATAGGTGTCCATGCGCGGGTTTTCGTCATCATCCGGGTTCCACCGGTAGATTTGGAATTCGTGCAGGTTTTTGGTGTTGTCGGGCTTCGGCCAGCGCTTGCCCTTCTGGACCACCGAGTTCCTGGGGAGTGCAAATTCGACCATCGGTCAGCGCCTTGGTTTTCTTGCCTTCGTCGATCGGGCAGCGGGGGTCTGGTTCTCTCGGACGATGCTGTCAGTACACGCGGGCCTTGGGCTCGATGTACTGCACCTCGTTGGTCATGGTGTAGGTGTGCACCGGCCGGTAGTCGATGGTCACCTTGCCGGACTTGGTGTCCATCCACGTCAGCGTATGCTTCATCCAGTTCTTGTCGTCGCGCTGGGCATAGTCCTCGCGCGCATGGGCGCCGCGGCTTTCGGTGCGGTTGAGCGCCGAATCCATGGTCGTCACGGCCTGGACGATCAGGTTCTCGTATTCGAGCCCCTCCATCAGGTCCGTGTTCCAGATGAGCGAGCGGTCCGTCACCTTGACGTCGCCGGAGCCCGAGAACACGTCGTGGATCAGCTTCTGGCCCTCGGCCAGGATCTCGCCGGTGCGGAACACGGCGCAGTTCTTCTGCATCACGTCCTGCATCTTGGCGCGCAGCTCGGCCACCGGCGTGCCGCCGTCGGCGTAACGCATCTTGTCCAGACGCGTGAGCGCGAATTCGGCGGAGTCCTTGGCGAGGTCGCGTTGCTTCTCGCCGGGCGTGAGCATCTCGGCGCATTTGAGGCCGGCGGCGCGGCCGAACACCACGAGGTCGATGAGCGAGTTGGAACCGAGCCGGTTCGCCCCGTGCACCGAAACGCAGGCGGCTTCGCCGAGCGCCATCAGGCCGGGCACCACCGAATCCGGGTCATCGCCCTTCTTGGTCAGGACCTCGCCGTGATAATTGGTCGGGATGCCGCCCATGTTGTAATGCACGGTCGGCAGCACCGGGATCGGCTCGCGGGTGACGTCGACGCCGGCGAAGATCTGCGCCGACTCGGAAATGCCCGGCAGGCGTTCGTGCAGGATCTTGGGATCGAGATGGTCGAGATGAAGGAAGATGTGGTCCTTCTTCTTGCCGACGCCGCGTCCTTCGCGGATCTCGATGGTCATGGCGCGAGAAACCACGTCGCGCGAGGCGAGGTCCTTGGCGGACGGCGCATAGCGCTCCATGAAGCGCTCGCCCTGCGAATTCACGAGGTAGCCGCCCTCACCGCGCGAACCTTCGGTGATCAGGCAGCCGGCGCCGTAGATGCCGGTCGGGTGGAACTGGACGAACTCCATGTCCTGGAGCGGCAGGCCGGCGCGCAGCACCATGGCGTTGCCGTCGCCGGTGCAGATGTGCGCCGACGTGCAGGAGAAGTAGGCGCGGCCGTAGCCGCCGGTGGCCAAAATGGTCATCTGGGCGCGGAAGCGGTGCAACTGGCCGGTCGCCATGTCGAGGGCGATCACGCCGCGGCAGGCGCCGTCTTCCATGATCAGGTCGATGACGAAGTATTCGATGAAGAACTCGGCATTGTGCTTGAGCGCCGCGCCGTACATGGTGTGCAGCATGGCGTGGCCGGTGCGGTCGGCGGCCGCGCAGGTGCGCAGCGCGATGCCCTTACCGTAATTGGTCGTCATGCCGCCGAACGGACGCTGGTAGATCTTGCCGTCTTCCTCGCGGCGCGAGAACGGCACGCCCCAATGCTCGAGCTCGTAGACCGCCGCCGGGGCGTGGCGCACCATGTATTCGATGGCGTCCTGGTCGCCCAGCCAGTCCGACCCCTTGACGGTGTCGTACATGTGCCAGCGCCAGTCGTCCTCGCCCATGTTGCCGAGAGAAGCGGCGATACCGCCCTGGGCCGCGACGGTGTGCGAACGGGTCGGGAAAACCTTGGTCAGGCAGGCGGTGCGCAGGCCCGCCTCGCTGCAGCCGACGACGGCGCGCAGGCCGGCACCGCCGGCGCCGACCACGACCACGTCGTAGGTAGCGTCCTCGATCGGATAGGCGCGCCCGTTGATCGCCGGAGCGCCGCCATTGGAACCGTTGGCCATGAGGTCACACCCCGAATGCAAGCTTGAGAACGGCGAAGCAGGCCGCGAAGGCGATCGCCACGCTGAACAGCGTGTTGCCCATCAGCAGCACCAGCAGGAGCTTCTCGCCATGGACGTAGTCCGTGAGGATCTCCTGCAAGCCGATCCACATGTGATAGACGGAGACGCCGACGAACAGGAGCATCGGAACCGCGGCCAGCGGCGAGCCGAGGATCTGGACCGTCGCCTGATGGTCTTTGCCCAGGACCGCCACCACGATGACGATCGCCGCGATGGTGAGCGGGATCGCCAGCACGCCGGAGACACGCTGGCCCCAGAAGGTGCTGACACCGGAAACGCCGCCGCGGCCGCGGACGCGGGCGAACGGCGTGCGATAGCCTTTGGCATGACTCACCATGGCGTCCATCCCATCGTCACGTAGACGCCGATCCACAGCAGGCCCGTCAGCGACACCGACCCGATGATGGTCGCGAGCGCCAGCGCCTCACGCTGCTTCGGCTCGAAGCCGAGCGTCATGTCCCAGATCATGATGCGAATGCCGCCCAACAGGTGATGGATCAGCGTGAACGAGTAGCCGAGCAGCACCAGCTGGCCGAGCCAGGAGCCCGCAGCCCAGGTGAACCAGGCATAGGCGTTCGGCCCCGATGCGGCGGCAAGCAGCCACCAGACCAGGAGCACCGTGCCCAGATACAGGAAGAAGCCGGTAATTCGGTGCATGCCGGACATGACGAAAACGGGCGTCAGCCGGTAGATCATCAGGTGCGGCGACAGAGGTCGCGCCCTGGGCGCCTTGATGTCGGCCATGTGGGTCTCGGCCATTTAGATTGCATCCAAAGAAAACGCGCCCTTTGAAGCAGATGCGGCGGGCGAGTTCAATGCCGCATTGGGAACGTGGCGGTTCGTTTTGCGCATATCTCCGGCGAACTGGTATGCCAGCAGGGAGTTGGCGAATCGACGCCGCGCTCACCCCGCAGATACGCGTTCGCGAAGCCCGTGTCAGCTCGCTTTCGCGTAAGCACAATCCTCGGTGTCGCGGCGGCGACGCTCGGGCCCGGAATAGCCCGTTTCGGCCCCGCTCCGGCGGTCGAGGGGCCCGCGCCGGAGCGCCAGAAGGAAGGCCTTGACTTCGCGGGAGAGGCGCTCGGCCTCCCGCGACATGTCGGCGGACGCCGTCTTGGTCTGGCCAGCGCGGCGCTCGGTCTCGCCGGCATTCTCGGTGACATCGTGGATATTGGACGAGATGTCGCGGATGCCGGCGAAGGCCTGCTCGACATTGCGGGCGATCTCTTCGGTCGCGGTCACCTGCGCCTTGACGGCGTCGCTGACGTAAACCGTGATCTTGTCCAGTTCGCCGATGGTCCGTCCGACCGTCCCGATCGCCGAGACGGCACTGGAGGTGTTGGTCTGGACGTTGGCGACCTGCAGGGAAATCTCCTCGGTCGCCTTGGCGGTCTGGCCGGCCAGCGCCTTGACCTCGCTTGCCACGACCGCGAAACCTCGACCGGCCTCGCCGGCGCGGGCAGCCTCGATGGTGGCGTTCAGGGCGAGCAGGTTCGTCTGCGCCGCGATGGCGCGGATGAGTTCCACCGCCTCGCCGATGCGGTCGGCGGCGGCGGCGAGCCCATCCACGGTGCGGTTGGCATTGTCGGCGGTGTCGACCGCATGGCGGGCGATCTCGGCCGAGCGGTCGACCTGGCTGCCGACGTCGTTGGCGGAGGTGGAGAGCTCGGTCGCGGCGGCGGCGACCGTCTGCATGTTGGCGGTGGTCTCTTCGGTGGCGGCGGCGACGGCACCGATGCGCTTGCGGGTGCGCACGGCGCCACGGTCGAGCACCTCGGCGGTCTCGGCGGTGATCGAAGACGCCTTGTTGAGTTCCTCGACGACCCCGGCCACTTCGGCCTCGAAACGATCGGTCTCGCGCTCGAAGGCCTCGATGCGGGCCTGGATGGCGGCGGTGGCCTCGTTGATCACGATCGCGGCGCCCGCAAGCGAGCCGCGCAGCCCGTGCGGCAGGATGCGCCGATAGTACTTGTTGGCACGCACCGCCTGCATGGCAGCCGCCGATTCGCGCACGAAGGCATCGCAACGGTCGATCATGTCGTTGAGGCGATGCTGGACGTCGGCGAGTTCGCCCTCTTGGCGGATGTCGAGCACGCGCGCCTCGAAATCACCCTCGGCGATGCGCTTGCAGACCGCCGCGATCTTCGCCAACACTTTTTGGGCATCGGCGGCGGCTTCGCCGGCCTTGTCGGCCGCCAGCTCCGTCGCAGCCGGCGGCGGCCGGACGACCAAATAGGCGGCGGCGGCGCAGCTTGCGAGCCCCACCAGCGCCGCCACGGCGGCGGCGACGGGCAGGCCGAAGAGGACCAGCCCCATGGTCGCGCACAGGGCGGCGGCCGCAAATCCGAGCGCGGCGAGCGTCCTAGAGGGAGAATACGAGTTCGTCATAACTGACTTTCTTGGAGCCGACGAAGTCGGCCAGGGCCTTGGTGCCGGCGGCGAGCGCATCCTTGCCGTTCACCTGCGCCTTCTCGGCGCGCAGCACCTCGGCATAGAGCGGGATGATCGCGTCGTTGAGGACGCGGCGCTCGGGTACGCGGCGATTGGAGTGAAAGCCCACGATGGTGCGACTGGCGTCGAAGGTCGGCGTCACATGGGCGTGCACCCAGTAAAAATTGCCGTTCTTGGCCAGGTTCTTGACGTAGGCGAAGATTTCCCGGCCATCCAGGATCGTGTCCCACAGGAGCTTGAACACCGCGCGCGGCATGTCGGGATGGCGGATGATCGAGTGCGGCTGGCCGACGAGCTCGGCTTCGCGATAGCCGGCGATGTCACAGAATATCTTGTTGGCGTAGGTGATGCGGCCTTTGAGATCGGTCTTGGACACGATGATGTCGTCGGCGTCGAAGAAGGCTTCGACGTTGGTCGGCAAGGCCTGGGCCATTCGGAATTCCCGCAGCGGAAGGATGGCGGGAACACTCGCAAATCCACGGATAAGAAATGCCTAATTGGGCACCCTGATTCGTGTTCGTACGTAGGAGAAAAGCCGTCCTGACGTTAGGTCACGTCAAGGGTGGCGCGGCATCAGCGCCCAGTAATCAAGATCGAGGATCACGGCCGGATCATGGTCCTTGCCGGCAAGCCGCGGATGATCGCCGCAGGGGCGGTCCTTGGTGGCGATGGTGCGCAGGCGCAGTGCCGCGACGTCATCGCGGCCGGCGAGTTCCGCCTTGGCGACGACTTCCGACCAAGCAAACACCGTCTCGCCGGCGAACAGCGGCGCCGCGTGCCGGCCGGCATTGATGGCAGCGACCTGAAAGGCATTGGCGAGGCCGTTGAAAGAGAGCGCGCGGGCCAGCGAAATGACGTGGCCGCCATAGATGAGCCGGCGGCCGAACCGCCCCTGCGCTTCGGTGAACTGGTTGAAATGGACCCGGGCCGTGTTCTGGTAGAGCCGGGTGGCGAGCTGGTGCTCGGCCTCTTCCACCGTCATGCCGTCCACATGGTCGATGCGCTCGCCGACCGCATAGTCCTCAAAGCGGTACGGGCTGCCGGCGAGCCCATCGTCGTAAGCCGTCCGGTCGACCGCCGGGCAGGCTGAGCCGATCTCGTCCGGGTCGACGCTTTCGGCCAGCACCGGCACGTGGTCTGCGGGGGCTGCCGCGGCTTCGTCGCGCTTCCTGACCATCACCCAGCGCACATAGTCGAGCACCGTCGCGCCGTCCTGGTTGGCGCCGCGGGTGCGCACGTAAACGACGCCGGTCTTACGGCTGGAGTTCTCCTTGAGCCCGATCACTTCCGAGGCCGCGCTCAGGGTATCGCCGGGATAGACCGGTGCCAGAAACCGCCCTTGCGCATAGCCCAGATTGGCGACCGCGTTGAGGGAGATGTCCGGCACGCTCTTGCCGAACACGATGTGGAAAACGAGCCAGTCGTCGACCGGGGCGCGCGCAAAACCGGCCGCGCGGGCGAAGGCGGCCGACGACTGCACGGCGAAGCGGGACCCGTAGAGCGCCGTGTAGAGGGCGACGTCACCCTCGGTCAGCGTGCGCGGCGTCGCATGGGTGATGGTCTGGCCGAGGTGGAAATCCTCGAAGAAATTGCCGGGTGTGGTTTTCATGGCCCCCCTCAAGCGCTCTGGCGGCCACTCAGCCGGCGGCGCCTCGATACCAGCTTTCCGCACGCGGGCGCGGCGGTAAATTCGACCTTCGCCATTTTTCCATGGATCGCGACGTAACCTTCCGGCCCGGGAGGCGAATAAGGGGAGTGGCGCAGTCCGTCCCGAGGGCAGGAAACGGTCCATGATTCAACGCAACGTAATGCCGTGGGCATGGACGGACACCTTGCTCGCGCAGGTCTTTCACGGTTCCCTGCCGGCGGCGCGCTGCGACGGTGATGCTCCGGCGCAAACGAGCCGCGGAACGACCATGACGGACTTCAGCGTCCCGGACTTCAGCGCCCCGGACCCGCCTTCGCGACGATCCTGCCGCATGGCCGCCGCACAGGCAGGCGACGCCACGGCATATGCGGACCTGCTGCGCGAATGCGTCCCCATCATCGCCGCGGTGGCGCGCCGCTGCGGCGTACCGGCCGACCGGGTCGACGATGCCGTCCAGGATGTCCTTCTGACCGTGCACAGGGCTCGCGCCAGCTACGATCCGCGCCGGCCGTTCGACGCCTGGCTCAGAGTCATCGCCGAGCGGCGATCCATCGACCTCCTGCGCCGCCAGCGCCGGCAGGGCGGACGCGAATTCCATGCCCCGTTCGCGGTGGAGAACACGGTCGACATGGCGGCCGATCCCGGCCGCGGCCTCGACGAGGCCGAGGCGGCCGGACAGATCGGCCGCGCCGTCGCCGCCCTGCCCAGCCGCCAGCGGGAGGCGGTCCACCACCTGGTCTTCGAGGAGCGCTCGCTCGCCGACGCCGCGCAGGCGACCGGCCGCAGCGTCGGATCCCTCAAGGTCAATCTGCATCGCGCCTTGAAGGCGTTGCGCCACAAGCTCGGCGGGGAGAACTGAGCCATGCCGCAAACAACGAACGATCCCGGACCGCACGACGCCCTGATCGGCCGTCTCGCCGCCGACCTCACGCCGGTGCGCCGTCTGTCGCCCCCCCATCGCCAAGCCCTGGCCTGGCTCGCCGCCGTCGCGGCGGCGGCCATCGTTCTTGCCGCACTGGCCGATATTGCCACCATGGCGGCGCGGCTCGCCGCAGCTTCCGATCTTTGGCTCGCCGTCGTCGGCGAAGTCGCCACCATGGTGCTGGCGGCATTCGCCGCCTTCGCGCTCGGCCGGCCGGACGCCTCGCGCGCCTGGGCGCTGGCGCCCCTGCCGGCCCTCGTCCTGTGGCTCGCCGCCACCGGCGCCGGCTGCCTGCGCGACTGGGTGGTTCCGGGGACGGCCGACATCCCGCCCATGGAGGAGGCGCGCGAATGCCTCACCTTCATCCTGGCGGTCTCGATTCCGCTGTCGGCGCTGATGATCTTCATGCTGCGGCGGTCCCTGTCCCTACAGCCCGGCCTGACCGCCGCCATGGCGGGCCTCGCCGCAGCCGCGGCGGCGGCGACGCTTCTGAACTTCTTCCATCCCTTCGACGCCACGGCGACCGATCTCGCCGTCCATACCGGCGCCGTCCTCCTGGTGGTCGTGGCGAGCCGCAGGCTGGGAGCGAAGCGGATCGGAAATATTTCGGCGCCCGTGTAACCCCGGCAACCCCGGCATCGAATCTCCGGTGATGGCAGCCAATGCCATCGGAACCTCGAGGAGATCCGACCATGACGCTTCGTTCCCGCCTCGCCGTCCTCGCCAAGGCTACCGTAGTGGCTGCCGTATTCGGCATCGCCCTGGCGCCGGCCTCGTTCGCCGCCGACGACATGAAGAAGGACACGATGGCCAAGGACCAGATGTCCAAGGACACCATGAAGAAGGACACGATGGCGAAGGATTCGATGTCGAAGGACGGCATGGCGAAGGATGGCATGGCCAAGGACACCATGGCCAAGGACGGCATGAAGAAGGACGGCATGAAGAAATAGATCCGCCGGCCGCGGACGCCGGAAGATCCCGGCGTCCGGCTCGCATGGTGACTAGCCAATCGATTTCCCCTGGCGTGAGGACCCGCACGCCCGTGGGGTTCGGCGTCAAGCAGCCCCACCGCGCCGTGATGATGCATATCCCGCCGATACCGCGGCGGCTCGTGGGAAAGCGAGGGCTGCAACCGGCTCAGCGGGCCGCGACGCTTTTGCGCTCCGGCTCGGCAACCGCCGGCGCCGCCGGCGCGGGGACGTCGGTGATCAGCCGCGCCCCGCGCTGGAGCGTCACGTAGTCCCACAGCCAGTTGAACGCCACCACGAAGCGGTTGCGCATGCCGATCAGGAAGTAGACATGGGCGACGCACCACGTCAGCCAGCCCACGAGGCCCTTGAGGTGCACCCCGCCGAAAACGGCGGCGGCGGAGCGGCGCCCGATGGTGGCGAACATGCCGTAGTCGCGATAGCGGAACGGCTCGGGCGGCGCCTCTCCGGCGACCCGGGCGGCGATCGCCCGACCCACATAGGTGCCCATCTGCTTGGCGGCGGGCGCTAGCCCCGGCACCAGCGTGCCGCGGGCGTCGACCACGCGG
Source organism: Astrobacterium formosum (assembly GCA_030848545.1). Classification (GTDB taxonomy): domain Bacteria; phylum Pseudomonadota; class Alphaproteobacteria; order Rhizobiales; family Xanthobacteraceae; genus Astrobacterium; species Astrobacterium formosum. The sequence goes on along the minus strand of JAVDCA010000032.1, from coordinate 38,638 downwards.
GCGGCGTCGCCGATGACGTAGACATCGGCGCAGCCCGGCACCGACAGGTCGCCCAGCACTTCGACCCGGCCGGCGCGGTCGGCCGCCACGTCGAGCCAGCGCGCCACCGGCGAGGCGACGACGCCGGCCGCCCAGATCACGGTGGCGGCCTCGATCCGCCGGCCTCCCGCCGTCACACCGCCCGGATCGCAGGCCGTCACCGCCTGCCCGGTCAGGACGTCCACATCCATGCGGCACAGCGCCCGGGCGGCGTAGTCCGACAGGTCTTCGGGCAGCGCCGGCAGGAGCCGCGGGCCGGCCTCCAGGAGGACGACGCGCGCCTTGCGGGGATCGATATTGCGGAAATCGCGGACCAGGGTCAGGCGGGCGATCTCCGCGATGGCACCGGCCATTTCGACGCCGGTCGGTCCGCCCCCGACGATGACGAAGTTCAAGAGCCGCCGCCGTTCCGCTTCGTCCGAGGTCGCCTCGGCCTGCTCGAAGGCGAGAAGGATGCGACGGCGGATATGGGTTGCGTCCTCGATGCGCTTGAGGCCGGGCGCGTTCTCGGCCCACTCGTCGTGGCCGAAATACGAGTGGGTCGAGCCCGTCGCCAGCACGAGATGATCGTAGGCGATCGGCCCCTTGTCGGTGAGCACCCGCTTCGCCCTCGTATCGACGCCGGTCACCTCGGCCATCAGGACGGTCGCATTGGCCTGGTGGCGCAGGATCGAGCGGATCGGCCAAGCGACGTCGGCGGGAGACAACGCCGCCGTCGCCACCTGATAAAGCAGCGGCTGGAAACAATGATGGTTTTCGCGGTCGAGCACGACCACGTCCACATCGGCGCGGCGCAACGCCTTGGCGGCTTCGAGCCCGCCGAAGCCGCCGCCGGCGATCACGACTATGGGACGCTGGGACATGGCAAATCCTTGTGCCCCCCGGCGGATAGAGCGGATAGATAGGCGGAAGGGAGGCACAAGGTAAGGCCCGCGAGCGAATGGAACCCGAGGCAACCCTCGCGAGTTATCTTCCCTGTCTGCGGGAGCGTGCCCAATGAATTTACGCGAGACCGTCAAGCACAGGGTCGTCAAGGCGACCGGCTGGGGACGCCCGCGCTACGCGGCGGTCGAGGCGGCGCTGCGCAAGCGCACTTCCCCGCGCGCCATCCGCTTTGCGGACGACGGTACGATCCCCAACAATCCCACCCTGCCCCTCCTGGTCTATCCGGGCGTCGTCGACCTCGCCCGGTTCGGTGACCCGGCGGCGGCGTTCGAGGCCCTGTTCGAGGCGCAGGGCTGGGGCGACACGTGGCGGAACGGCATCTACGACTATGCCCATTACCATTCGGCGATCCACGAGGTCCTGGGCGTCGCCCGCGGCCGGGCGCGGGTACGCTTCGGCGGCGAGCGGGGACGGGAAATCGCCCTTTCGGCCGGCGACGTCGCCATCCTGCCGGCCGGCACCGGCCATCAACGCCTCGACGCGAGCCCAGACTTCCTGGTGGTCGGCGCCTATCCGGGAGACGGCACCTATGACGAGTGCACCGGCTGGGTCGACGAGCATGCCCGCGCCCTTGATTCGATCCCGAAGGTACCGCTGCCCGAGCGCGACCCGGTATTCGGCGCCGACGGGCCCCTGATCACCGCCTGGGCGCGCTGAAGGGACCGAACCGGCACGCGTCTTTCTTGCCAACCGCCCGGCCACGCCTTAGCAATTCCACCGCCACCGGCCGGAGGCGTCTGCCTCCGTGCGTGCGGCAGGACGCAATTGCGAGGCAATTTCCCATGGCCACCCAGAAACTTCTCCTTCTTCCCGGCGACGGCATCGGCCCCGAAGTGATGGCCGAGGTGTCGCGCCTGATCGACTGGATGAACCAGAACGGCCTGGGAAACTTCGAGACCGAGACCGACCTCGTCGGCGGCTCCTGCTACGACGCCCACCAACAGGCGATCACGGACGCCACCATGGACAAGGCGAAGGCGGCCGACGCCGTCATCCTGGCTGCGGTCGGCGGGCCGAAATGGGACAAGGTGCCGTTCGAAGCCCGTCCCGAAGCGGGCCTCTTGCGCCTGCGCAAGGATCTCGGCCTGTTCGCCAATTTGAGGCCGGCGATCTGCTATCCGGCCCTCGCCGAGGCCTCCTCGCTCAAGCGCGAGGTGGTCGACGGCCTCGACATCATGATCGTGCGCGAATTGACCGGCGGCGTCTACTTCGGCGAGCCCAAGACCATCACCGACCTGGGTAACGGCCAGAAACGCGCCATCGACACCCAGGTCTACGACACCTACGAGATCGAGCGCATCGGCCGTGTCGCCTTCGAGATGGCGCGCAAGCGTCGCAACAAGGTGACGTCGATGGAAAAGCGCAACGTCATGAAGACCGGCATCCTGTGGAACGAGGTCGTGACCCGCGTCCACGCCGCCGAATTCAAGGACGTGACGCTCGAGCATCAGCTCGCCGATTCCGGCGGCATGCAGCTGGTGCGCTGGCCCAAGCAGTTCGACGTCATCGTCACCGACAACCTGTTCGGGGACGTTTTGTCCGACATCGCCGCCATGCTGACCGGCTCGCTCGGCATGCTGCCGTCGGCCTCGCTGGGCGAGACCGACCCGAAGACCAAGAAGCGCAAGGCCATGTACGAGCCGGTGCACGGTTCGGCCCCCGACATCGCCGGCAAGGGGCTCGCGAACCCGATCGCGATGATCGCCTCCTTCGCCATGGCGCTGCGCTATTCGTTCGACATGGGCAAGGAAGCCGACATGATCGAGCAGGCGATCGCCGCCGTGCTCGACAAGGGGCTGCGCACCGCCGACATCAAGTCCGAGGGTACCAGGGTCGTGAACACCCAGCAGATGGGCGAGGCGATCGTGGCCGAGGTGGCGGCCCTGGCGGGCTGAGCCCTTCAGGGACCCCCTGATACGAAATTCGGCGGATCACTGCCGTCGTGCCCCGGACGCGATGCGGCGGAGCGCTCTTCGCGATCTGCTGCATCGCAGAGCCGGGGCCTTGCTCGGAACCAGTCCCTGGTTCAGCGTCGCACCACTCCGCTTCGCTCCGCGACGTGCTGCGCCGCACCCGGGGCACCGGAAGCGGAACTAGGCCGTGTACTCATAAATGAGCTGGACTAGGCGCTGTGCCAACGTCCAGCTCTCAACTGATCACAGCCACCGTAGCGCGTCGCGTCACGACGGGATCGTGCCGTGAGCCGACTTCGACTGCAGTGGAAGCGGCAGTCCACACTTCCATAATTCGAGAAGTTTCCACGATTTCACTTACGTACGTCCGGCCACACGATGATCAGCATAACGGGCATCGCCGATAGCTCAGGTGCGCTGTCGCTTGCCGCTGCTAGAAAGCCACGAACATATCGTAACAACGATTGCTGCCAGTAGCCCAGCCACGATAACCCAGACGTAAGGGAAGACGCGAGATGTTACTAGGCATCCAAGAATAAACGCCAGCCCCCCCATCCAAAGCGCTCGATGATGCACTTCTCTCTTGGAGAGTAACCAGTCTACAACTGCCATGCCCAAGGCAGGAACCACACCTGCCAGATACCCGAAGAAGAATGAAGGGCCAAAGCTAACAATGCTGACAGAACGGGGCGCTGCCAACGCAAATTGAACATCGAACAGCATTGTAATGAGTGAGCCACTAATCGGTCCGAAGATCAAAAAGATAAAGGCGCGCTTCACGCACGTTCTCGCCAGATTGAAGCGTTCGACAACTTCGTATTTAACGCGACGGTCTTTTCGGGCGCCTTAATCAATTTACTTGGATCGTCTCGATTAGCGAAGTCAACTTCGGGTTATACCCAAGAGCTCACCCTGAGCATAAGCCTTCAGCTTCGCCCCGAAAGGCGGTGTGCTTTGGCAAACCGGCGTCTGTTTATGAGTACACGCCCTAATCAGCCGAATGCGTTATGAAACGAAAAAGCGCGGCTCGAGGCCGCGCTTTTTCGCATTCCCGGACGGCTTTTTCACCAGTTGCTATAGCCCGGCACGTCGAACAGGCCCGGCAGGGGCATGCGGCTGAAGCTGCCCTTGAAGTCGTTCTGGTCGTGATAGGTGCTGCCACGCCCCATCGGCAGGGCGTAATCGTGATAATGGTGCTCGAATGCCACCGACTGCTCCTTGCCGGGATCCAGGTAGGAGCGCGGCCGCACCGTGATCTTGGTGCGAGTCCGGCCGGTCTCGTCCGTGATGGTGATGCGCTCGGTGGCACCGCGGTTGCGGTTCTGCGCCTCGGCGGGAAGCGCCGAAAGCCCGGCCGCAAGGGCCAGGGCAGCGGCGGAGACGGCGGCGATCCTCGACAGGCGCATGATTCCTCGCAACAAATCCGCAAATCAATGATCAATCTAGCGTGCTTTGGTTAACGCAAACAAGGCCCGCCCGGTTGCGTAGCGCACGGTCGCTTATTTTTGCCTCGACCGTGGTATTTGCAGCACGGCTTCGAAGGGCCCGCCGCGGAGCGTCCTGGTGCGGGGTTCGTAGCCGCCGGTACGGGCCGTCCCGCGGCGCGTAGCCGATTGTTTTTACAGGCGCCCTGGGTGTGCCTGCCGCCGCCTTCCTGCCGGCAAGGCCCATCCCGGATCGATAACGTTGGCGTGACGGCGGCCATCAGGGATATCGATCGGTCACCGTCAATCGCATGGTAACACCTTGAGGCTGCGTGGTTTCGAGCCTGCCCGACCCCGAACCCGGCATTGAACCTTCGCTGGTTCTCGCCTACAAGCTCAAACCGTTTCGCCGGCCTCCTGCCGTGCGGACCCAAAGTGAGGTTTGGAGACGAGAGATGGGTTTTAAGGTCGCCGTCGTCGGCGCCACAGGAAATGTGGGCCGCGAGATGCTCGCCATCCTAGACGAACGCAAGTTCCCCACGACGGACGTGGTGGCGCTCGCTTCGCGCAAAAGCATGGGGGTCGAGGTCTCCTTCGGCGACAAAACGCTCAAATGCAAAGCGCTCGATCAGTACGACTTCTCCGACGTCGACATCTGCCTGATGTCGGCCGGCGGGTCCGTCTCCAAGGAATGGTCGCCGAAGATCGCCGCCGCCGGCGCAGTGGTGATCGATAATTCGTCCGCTTGGCGCTACGATTCGGACGTGCCCCTGATCGTCCCGGAGGTCAACGCCGACGCGATCGTGGGCTTCTCGAAAAGAAACATCATCTCCAATCCGAACTGCTCGACGGCACAACTCGTGGTCGCGTTGAAGCCGCTGCACGACGCCGCCAAGATCAAGCGCGTCGTGGTCTCGACCTACCAGTCGGTGTCGGGCGCCGGCAAGGATGCGATGGACGAATTGTTCTCGCAGACCAAGGCCGTGTACACGGCGAGCGACATCGAGACCAAGAAGTTCCCCAAGCGCATCGCCTTCAACCTGATCCCCCATATCGACGTGTTCATGGAGGACGGGTACACGAAGGAAGAGTGGAAGATGATGGCCGAGACCAAGAAGATTCTCGACCCGTCCATCAAGCTCACCGCCACCTGCGTGCGCGTGCCGGTATTCATCTCCCATTCGGAAGCGGTCAACATCGAGTTTGAGAATCCGATCACGCCCGATGAGGCACGCGAGATCCTGTCCCGCGCGCCCGGATGCCTCGTCATCGACAAGCGCGAGCCGGGCGGCTACGCGACCCCGTACGAGGCGGCCGGCGAGGACGCCACCTATATCAGCCGCATCCGCGAGGACGCGACGGTGGAGAACGGCCTCGTACTGTGGTGCGTGTCCGACAATCTGCGCAAGGGCGCGGCGCTCAACGCCGTGCAGATCGCGGAAGTGCTCATCAACCGCAAGCTGATCGTCGCCAAGAAGAAGGCGGCTTGAGGCGAAAGGATCGGCTCGACGCTGCGATCGTGGTTTTGAAAACCCGGGCTTCGGCCCGGGTTTTTTCATGCCTGATGGGCAGCGTGGCGCGAAGCCTGAACGTCGTGTTCGGCAGACCACCGCTCAGTTCAGCGCAAGGCCCATACCGACTTCGGCTGATCTGATCCGCGGTCATTCCGGGGCGCGCGCAGCGCGAACCCGGAATCCAGCCGCATGCACTGTACTCGGAACTGGATTCCGGGCTCGGCCCGCAGCGCGTCGAAGACGCGCGTGAACGCGCTGAAGGGCCGCCCCGGAATGACAGAATTAATCGACCAAACCCGACTCACACCTCGATCTCGGTGAGGTCACGGCCGATCACGATGCGGCCGGAAAAGTCGCGGGCGACCTCCTCGGCCAGCACGTTCAGCATGGCGTCGTCACGACGTGGCCGGTGATGGGTGAGCACCAGCGTCTTGACCCGGTTGCGCGCCGCGATCTTGCCGACCGTGTCGCCGCAGGCGAGCGTGTGCTTCGCTAGGCGCCGGAAATGCTCGTTGTCGATCTCCGGCGAGGCCAGGAAGCAGCACTGCACCAAGACGTCGGCATCGGCGGCGAGGCGATCGAGGCCGGGGCAGTCGACGGTGTCGCCGCTGATGGCGATCACCTTGCCGTCGGCCTCGAAGCGATAGCCGTGGCACACCCAGCGGTGCAGGAACGCCGGCGGAATGTCGAGGCCGTGGCCGTGCGAGACGGTGTGCGGCGTCACCTTCCAGCGGCCGGTGTCGACGACATCGCCGGCGATGATGTCGGTGACGGCGACCGGCTTCCAGCCGCCCATGGCGGGCTCGCCCATGTGGCGCCAGCCGATGTCCTTGTCGTAGACCTGGGTCAAGAGGGCGTCGACGATGCGCTTGGTGTCGGGCGGACCGTAGATCTTCAAGGCTTCCTTGCGGCCGCCCATCCAGGTGGCGAGCATCACGTCGTAGAGGTCGCCGATGTGGTCGAAATGATGGTGGGTGATGAACACCGGATTGACGGCCGCGAGCGGCACGCCGGCTTCGACCAGCCGCACCGTGACGCCGCGGCCGGCGTCGAACAGGATGTTGTCGTCGCCGCAGCGCACAAGCGTCGTCGTCCCGCCGCGGGCGGGATCGGGCCGCGGCCCGCCGGTGCCGAGCAGAACGACACGCATGGTCATTCGCTCACCTTGAAGCCGGTCGCGCGAATGATCGGTCCCCAGCGGTCGTAATCGTCGGCGATGCGCTTGGCGAACGCGGCCGGGGTGTCGATCTCGACGCGGCAGTCCAGCTGGTTGATGAGCTCGATGACGCGCTTGTCCCGCAAGGCGGCTGCGATGGCGCCATTGAGTTCCTGCACGACCGCGGGCGGCGTGCCGCCGGGCGCGAAGAAGCCGTACCACAGGTCGGCGGTTTCCATGTCGCCGAGACCGAGCTTGAGCTCGGCGAAGGTCGGCGCATCCGGCAGCCGTTCCGAGCGATGGCCGCCGGTGACGGCGAGGACTTTGATCTTGCCGGCGCGGGCGAGCTGCATGACGCTCGCGGTGGTGTCGAACACGGCGGTGATCTGCCCCGACTGCAAGTCGATCAGGGCCGGCGCCGAACCCCGATAGGGCACATGGGTCATATCGGTTCCGGTTGCGCGCTTGAACATCTCGCCGAGAAAGTGCGACGGCGTGCCGGGCGACAGCGAACCGTAACTGGCGGTGGCCGGCTTGGTCTTCAGATAGGCGATGAACTCCGCGACCGTGTTGGCCGGCACCTGCGGCCCGACCGCGAGCGCGAACTGGAAGGTGGCGAAGCGGGTGATCGGCACGAGGTCGCGCAGCGGGTCGAAGCCGAGCTTGTTGTAGATGAACGGAAAGAACGCCGTGGTGACGATCGGCGCCGACAGCACCAGCGAGCCGTCGGCCTCTCCCCGCACCACCGCCTCGGCGGCGATGCGGCCGGCGGCGCCGGCCTTGTTCTCCACCACGACGGTGCGTCCCGTCGCGGCATGGATGTGTTCGCCGATCACACGGGTCATGGAATCGAGCCCGCCCCCCGCCGGGAAGCCGACCAGGAAGCGCAAGGGCCGTTCCGACCGCTGGGCCGAGGCGGGAGGGGCCACCAGGAGCGATCCGATCAGCGACCCGATCAGGACGACCAGCGCGGCGAGCATGTGGATGGCGGGAATATGGACGGATCGCGTACCGCAACGAGGCAAAAAGTAGAATAGTGAACGCATGAGGTCGTCTCCGAGCGCGGAATTCGGGCCGAATGAAGCAAGACCTCGTGGCGGATCCGTCGCCGGCACGGTGACGAGGCTGGCGGCGTGACGATTAGCCAATCGCAACACCGCGGGAAACCCCCGGCGTGATGGGAGCCGCCTTGCGCCTGCACATGCCGGCTTGCCGTTGCGACACGGGTGGAGTTCTCTGGTGGAGTTCTCTGCTGGAATTCTCGGTGGCCCGCCGCGCCGAGCAGCCCTACAACCGGTCCGAACCAAAGCGCCCGCGCGGTGCGGGTCGCACAGCCGCGAGAGTCCCCCATGAAAGCCGGCGTGGCGACCGAGACGGGCCTGGAGATTCGCGACATCCCGGAGCCCTCTCCGAAACCGACCGACATCCTGGTGCGGGTACGCGCCGCCGGGCTCAACCGCGCCGACCTCGCCGCCGCCCAGGGCAAGGGCGGCCACGGGGCCGTCGGTGCCACCGTCGGCATCGACTGGGCCGGCGAAGTGGTCTCGGTCGGTGCCGACGCGGGCGGCGGCTTCGCGCCGGGCGAGCACGTCATGTGTGTCGGCGCCGGCGGCTACGCGGAGTATGCCGTGAGCGACTTCGGTCGCACCGTGAAGATGCCGGAGGCAATGGATTTTCACACGGCGGCGACGCTGCCGACCGCACTCAACACGATGCACGACGCCCTGGTGACCAATGGCGGCCTCAAGGCGGGCGACGGCGTCCTGATCCAGGGCGCGAGCTCCGGCGTCGGCCTCATGGGGCTGCAGATCGCCAAACTCATGGGAGCCCGGCCGGTGATCGGCAGTTCGACGGACGCGGGGAGGCGAGCGCGGCTATCCGACTTCGGCGCCGACATCGCCATCGATACGGGCCGGCCCGACTGGCCCGATCAGATTCTCGCCGCGACCGGTGGCAAGGGAGTCGATATCGTCGTCGATCAGGTTTCGGGCGCGTATGTCAACGGACTGATGCGGGCGACCGCCGTTCTCGGGCGTATCATCAATGTGGGCCGGCTCGGCGGCGGCAAGGCCGAGTTCGATTTCGACCTCCATGCCATGCGCCGCATCAAGTATATGGGCGTCACCCACCGCACCCGCTCGATCGCAGAACTGCGCGAGGAGACGCGCGCCATGTGGGCCGACCTCGGCGCCGCCGTCGCGGCCGGCAAGCTCCGCCTGCCGGTCGACAAGGTGTTTGCGCTCGCGGAAGCGAAAGCCGCGCAAGAGCACATGCGTGCCAACCGGCACCTCGGCAAGATCCTGCTCGTGCCGTAGCGCCGAGTGGCATGCCCGAAAGGCACGAGTTTGACGAACCGACGCTCGACCACGCCCTGGAGGTGTGGTATTTTTTATAGATGGACGAGCAGAAGGCAGCCGCGCGAATTTCTTCATGGGCCGTGCCGACCCAGGCCGATGACGACGCCTGGGCGCGCATGACCCGCGAAGAGCAGCTTGCCGCCTACCGGGCGCACTTCGACAGTCCGTCGTGCTCGACTTCGACCGACACCACGATCGCCGAAATCGTCGCGCGTTCGCGTGTGAAACGCGAAGCGAAGCCGCCGCCGGATGGTCAAGACATATAAGCTCTCCCCCGCCGCCGTCCTCTCGATCGAGGCGATCGTCGCCTACACCGACGAGGCGTTCGGAGCGAACCAGACCGCAGCTTATATTGTAGGACTCCAATCCAACTTCGATCTGCTCGTGAGATTTCCGGGCAGCGGCGCAGCCGCCTTCGAAGTGAAGGCGAGACTGCGCCGCTACCGATATCAATCGCATTACATCTTCTACACCGAGCAGGACGAGCCTATCCGGATCGAGGACATCGTTCATGTCGGCCGGAGCATCCGCCCCGACCTCTTCGATACTTGAACGGATGACAATTTAAGGCAGCGGCTCCCTCACCCCGTCCCGAGGACGCGCTCGCGCTTGCGCAGCCGGCTGGCGTCGAGCAGCATCTGCGCCGCCCAGCGGTGGACGTTGCGCTCCTGCACCAGCGAGCGCATCAGCCGCATGCGCTGGCGCTGCTCGCCCGCCGGCATCGACAGGGCGGTGAGGATCGCCTTGGCCATGTTGCGGGTGTGGTAGGGGTTGATGATGAGCGCCTCCGAGAGCTCGCGCGAGGCGCCGGCGAAGCTCGACAGGACGAGCACGCCCTGCTCGTCGTCGCGCGAGGCGACGAACTCCTTGGCGACCAGGTTCATGCCGTCGTGCAGGCTCGACACCACGCAGACATCGGCGGCGCGGAACAGTTCGTAGACCTCGCGCGGCTCATGATGGCGCACGACGAGCCGGATCGGGGCGAAGCCGTCGACCGAATGGCGGGCATTGACTTCCTCGGCGAGATGCATCGCCTCCGCCTGCAAGGTGCTGTAGGCTTCGAGCTCACCGCGCGTCGGCGCCGCCGCCTGGATGAAGACGAATTTGCCGCGCCATTGCGGCTTCCAGGTGAGCAGGTCGTCGATGGCGCGGATGCGGTCGATGATCCCCTTGGTATAGTCGAAGCGCTCGATGCCGACGGCGATACGGGTGTCCGGCGGCAGTGAAAAGCGCTGCCGGACCGCATCGCGGCACTCCCTGACCGGACGCTGTTCGGCGAGCGCCGCCGGCGGCCATTCGATGGAAATCGGGTAGGCACGGATCATGGTGTCGTGACCGCGGAACGTGACGGTCGCGGTCTCGCGGTCGATCCGGCTTTCCATGAAGCGGTCGATGGCCTCGATGAAATTGTTGCAATGGAAGCGGGTGTGGAAGCCCAGAATGGTGCTGCCCAGGAGACCGTCGATAAGCTGTTCGCGCCACGGGAAGATGCCGAACGTCTCCGAATTGGCCCAGGGGATGTGCCAGAACGTGATGATGGTCGCCTTCGGCAGGCGCTGGCGAATCATGCGCGGCAGCAGGGCAAAATGATAATCCTGCACCAGGACGATGGGATCGTCCTGCTTAGCCTCCTGCACCACGGCGTCGGCGAATCGCTCGTTGACGGCCTGGTACTGGATCCAATCCTCCTCCCGGAACGCCGGGCGCACGAAGGCGACGTGGCACAGGGGCCACAGGCCTTCGTTGGAAAGACCATAGTAGTAGCCGTTCTGCTCCTCGGCGCTGAGCCAGACGCGCCGCAGCGTATAGGCGGGCGCGTCGGGCGGAACCGCGATGCGATCATTCTCGTCGACGGTCTGGCGGTCGGCCGAACCGCTGCCATGAGCGATCCAGGTGCCGCCGCAGGCGCGCATGACCGGCTCGATGGCGGCGACGAGGCCGCTCGCCGGCGTCTGCAGCAGGACGCCGCCGTCGGTCTTGTTGTGGATGTAGGGCTCGCGGTTGGAGACGACCAGGATCTCGACGCCGGGCAGTTCCTCCTCGAGGAGGCGATGCAGCGTCTTGGGTGACCATTCCACATGGATGCCGTCCACGTATCGACGGTCGACCCGGAATTCGCTCAACAAAGCGTGGATCTCGCTACCGATGGCCGTCGGGCGATCACGATAGGGATCCGGAATTGCGCCACGGCGCACGTCGGCGATGGCGGAGCGTACCGACAGACTCCAGTGGCGCAGCAGAGTTCGGGTGATGACGGCGGCGAGCAGGCCGAGACCCAGCGCGACGCCGATCAGACCGAGCGCCGTGTAGAGCCGGACCTCGTGCACGCGGCGGGTAACGAACTGGAGATCGTGCAGCAACAGGAGATGACCGCTCACCGGCCCGGCGGTGATCGGGAAGACGCTGATGTGGGTGGGTCGGTCCCCGTCCGTGACGGTGGCGGATGTGTCGACCTTGCCACGCTCCAGCTTGGCGCAGGAGATCGTCTTGGGCATGAACTTGGTGGCGTAGCGCAGTTCACCGGCCGCCGTACAGTAACCCAGCGCCAGGATGCGTTCGTCCTCCGTCAGTCGCTCGAAGAACGGTACCAGATCGACGGCCGGTGCCGCCGCGAGGCCGACGATCACCTGATCGCGGATCGACCGGAAGACCAACCGCGCCCGCAATTCCACGTCGCTGTTGAGCCAACCCTCGACGATCGCGGAGGTCAGCGGCATGACGGCGACGATGATCAGCGCGGTGCCGGCGATGCCCAGGCCGATATAGCCGAGCCAGGATTTGCGCAAGATGTTCTTCATGCTCCCCCGATCGTCACGTCGCGCGGCCAGCTCGTTACGAGCGCTCGCGTGTCGCCCCGCAGGTGACGTAAGAAGCGGACGGCAGTTTAGTCAAGCCGAAGCCGGATAGCCAGACACGGGCGAACGGAACCATGCGACCCAATTCGTCGCTGAACTCCCGCATTTCCCTTCCGGAAAAAATTCCAGTCGGGTTGCTACCGGCCATCACTACGCGTTATTCCAATGCGACAGACTGTCTCGCCCTCGGGGGTATCATTGGAATACGAATTCCGAAACAATTCGTGCGGGGATCCAGAGAGGGCTCGATCATGTACGAAGCTCGACTGGGGGCGTTCGACTACAGCATCGAGAGGCGGCTCACGGACAGCGGACGCCCTCTGTGGCATTGGCAGGTGCGCCTCGCCGGGGAGATCGTGGCGGTCGGCGAATCGTCGCGATCGCATGCCCATGCCGAAACCGAAGTTCAGTCGTTCATTTTCCTGACCGAGGCGAAGGAACGGGGCGACAGGGGGCAGGCGATTCGCCATCTCGGCGCTTTCGACTAACGCGGCGTTTCCGTCTAGAAACGCGGTTTCTCGAACACCCGCGCGTGCTCGTCCGCGGCGACCGGCTCGAACCGGCCCGTGTGCGGATCGCGCACCGACAGCTTTCCGGTCGCGACGCCGAAAAATGCGCCGTGCAACGAGATATCACCGCGCTCGACCAGCTTGGCGAGCCGTGGGAACGTCATCAGATTGGCGAGACTGTTCTCGACCGAAGCAAATTCCAGCCGCCGCAGCCAATCGTCCGGCGCAGCGTCGCCGCGCGGCCCGACTTTTGCGAGCGCCGGCGCCATGAGTTCCATCCATTTGCCGATGAAGTCGCCGGGCGAGAGCGGCTCGCCCCCCTCCGCGAAGGCGCGCACGCCGCCGCAGCGGGCATGGCCGAGCACGACGACATGCTTCACTTTCAGCGCCGCAACGGCGAATTCGAGTGCCGCCGAGACGCCGTGATAGGCGCCGTCGGGCGCGTAGGGCGGCACCTGGTTGGCGACGTTCCTGACCACGAACAGTTCACCCGGGCGGGCATCGAAGATCACCTCCGGCGACACCCGCGAATCGCAGCAGCCGATCACCATGACCTCCGGAGACTGGCCGCGGTCGGCGAGTTCGCGGAAGCGCGACTGCTCATGCGGCAGGCGCTCCGACAGGAAGGACCGGTAGCCGTCGACGAGGCGTTGCGGAAAGGCGGTCATGGGGGAGCTCCGCGTGAATCGTATCGTCATTGCGAGCCGCAGGGCGAAGCAATCCAGGGGGCCGCGAAGCATGGACTGGATTGCTTCGTTGCATCGTTTCCCGCAATGACGGGACTTGGCGCATCTTGTCAACGATCAGCCGTCATGCCCAGATCGCCATGGTGAGCCCGAAGGCGTCGCGGCCCGGCGGATCGGGAAACGGGCGTGCTTCGCCGGCCCTTATGCGCCGCGCCGTGAGCGCGCAGGCGAGCGCATCGAGCAGATCGTCGATGGCCGCGCCCGAAGGCGGCCCCCGGTCGATCACCTCCGGCGCAATGCCGGCCGCCATGAGGAGGTCGCAGCGCTGGGCCAGTCCCGGACCGTGAGGCCGGCCCTTGACCTTCTTGGGCTCGGACAGCGCCTGCTCGCCGTTCATGCGCCAGAAGGCGACCTCGGGATGCACTTCGAAGACGTGCCGCGACAGCTCCGGCGCGCCGCGCAGGAACCCGTCCACTTCGCGGATTTTCGCAGCGATATGGAAGAGCTGCTTCGATATCATGCGGGGCGGCTCGGAGGTCGCGAGCGCCACCCGGCAGCCGGCGCGGAAGTCGTCCGCATAGACGGCGGCGCGCGACGGCACGGAAAAGACCGAGGACTGGCGGGAGCCGAGGAGTGGGCGCACCGCCGCTTCCGGGCCGCGGCCGGCGGCGCCGACGCGTTCGGGAAGCCCGATGGGCATGTCGACCGCGACGACGGCGGGCGGGCCCCCGGCAAAGACCTCGGCAAACCTCTCGACCACGGCGACGCGGCACTCCCCGCCGGCATCGAGGAAAGCCACCACCCAGCCGGCCCGACAGCCATCCACCCCGGCAACCTCGTCGGTCATGCATTCCGCTCACATGGATATTCACCGACAAGGTGGCACGCTCACGGATAGATCGCTAGGGTGTGATTCCACCCCCCCCCCCCCGAAACGACGGCCGCCTCGATCCGCCATTCCGGAGCTTTTAATGACCATCCGTCCCCGCCGCAGCGTGCTCTATATGCCGGGCTCCAACGCCCGCGCCCTCGACAAGGCCAGGACGCTCGCCGTCGACGGCGTCATTCTCGACCTGGAGGACGCGGTCGCGCCCGACGCCAAGGAAATGGCGCGCGCCCAGGTGGTCGCCGCCGTCAAGGCCGGCGGCTTCGGCCACCGCGAGGTGGTGATCCGCGTCAACGGCATCGACACGCCCTGGATTTCCAACGACATCGACGCCGCGGTGGCGGCCAAGCCCGACGCCATCCTGGTCCCGAAGGTCTCCACCACCGAGCAGATGGAAATGCTCGGCCAACGACTCCTCGATACCCGCGCCGATCCGCGCATCCGCTTGTGGGCAATGATCGAGACCCCCATCGCGGTGTTCAACATCGCCAGCCTCGCCGCCATGGCGGCCGATTCGGAGACGCGGCTCACCTGCTTCGTGATGGGCACCAACGACCTCGCCAAGGAGACCCGCGCCCGCCTGGTGCCCGGTCGCGCCCCCATGCTGCCGTGGCTCTCCACCTGCGTGCTCGCCGCCCACGGCCACAATGTGGACGTCCTCGACGGCGTCTACAACGATCTTTCCGACGCCGACGGCCTCGCGCGCGAATGCGAGCAGGGGCGCGACATGGGATTTGACGGCAAGACCCTGATTCACCCCAGCCAGATCGAGACCTGCAACCGCGTGTTCTCGCCATCCGAGGCGGAAGTCGCCTGGGCGAGAAAAATCATCGCCGCCTTCGAGCGGCCCGAGAACAAGAACAAGGGCGTGGTCCAGCTCGACGGCCGCATGGTGGAGATCATGCATGCCGACATGGCCCGCCGCACGGTGGCGATCGCCGACGCCATCGACATGGCCCGCCTGCCGTGAGGCGGACCGCCCGATAAACAAACGGGCCCCGCTCCTTTCGGCGTGGGGCCCTTCCAATTTGATTTCAACGCTTCGCGGGCCGGCTCACTTGCCGGCGTGGATGCGTGCCAGTTCCTCGGTGAACAGCTTCAGCAGCGCCGGATCGTAGTCGGCGGTGACGCGGGTGGCAATTTCCTTGGTGGCGTCGCGCATGCGGTTCAATTCCGCCGGCGCGATGTCGTTGACCTGCATGCCGTGCTTGCCGAGATCGGCGATCGCCTTGTCGGCCTGTTCGCGGCTGACCTTGCGCTGGTAGTCGCGGGCTTCGATGGCCGCATCCTGCAGGATCTTCTGCTCGGTCGGCGACAGCTTGTCCCAGAACTTCTTGCTGACCAGGATGATGTTGGTCGAATAGGTGTGGCTGGTCTTGCTGAGATACTTCTGCACTTCGTAGAACTTGTTGGACAGGATGACCGAGAACGGGTTTTCCTGGCCATCGACCGTCTTGGTCTCCAGCGCCGTATAGAGCTCGGAAAAGCTCATCGGCAGTGGATTGGCCCCGAAGGTCTTGAAGGTGTCGATATAGACCGGATTGGGCATCACCCGCAGTTTGATCCCGGTGAGGTCTTCCGCCTTGGTGATCGGCCGCCGGCTGTTGGTCACGTTGCGGAAGCCGAGGTCCCAGAAGGTGAGCCCGACCAGCCCCTTTTCCGGCAGCCTGGCGAGCAGCGCCTTGCCGACCGGGCCGTCCAGCAGCGCGTCGGCCTGTTGCGGCGTCGAGACGATGAACGGCAGGTCGAACACGCCGAATTCCTTGACGATGCCGACCAGCGTAGTCGAGGCCGGCGACTGCATTTCCTGCACGCCGCCCTGAAGGGCCGCGGTCTGCTGCACTTCGCTTCCGAGCTGGTTGGACGGGAACTCGCGCACCCTGATCTTGCCGCCGCTCTTCGCCGCGACGATTTCCGCGAACTTCTTCACCCCGAAGCTCACCGGATGGTCGGTGTTGTTGAGATGCCCCCAACGGATCGTGCGCTCCTGGATGTCCTGGGCGCGGCCGTCGCTTGCCCACAGGAGTGCCATCGCCGACAGCGCCAGGACTCCGATATTCGTCTTCATTGGCTGCTTTCTTCCGGTTGCGTGTTGGAGGTGTGTGGCATGTCACGCGCGCACGGCGCGCAGGACGGTATCGATCACCCGCGCCCTGCGGGCGGCGGTCGCTTCGGGCGCGGAGAGATCACGTCCGAAGATCAGCGAAAACGTGTAGCGGTTGGCGACATTGAAGAAGCACAGCGCGCTGATGGTCATGTGCAGATCGACGACGTCGATGTCCGGCCGGAAAACACCCGCCCGGCGGCCGCGATCGCAGATGTGCTCCAGGGCGGAGATCACCGAAACGTTGAGCTCGGCGATGACCTTCGACTGTTCCATGCGCCGGCCGCGATGGATGTTCTCGATCATCACGAGGCGGACGAAATCCGGATTGGAGTTGTCGTAATCGAACGTGGAGCCGACGATGGCGGCGAGCGCGGATTCGGGATCGAGATCGTCCACGTGCAGCTTGGATTCCATATGCCGGATGCGGCCATAGGCGTGCTCGAGGACAGCGACGAACAGTTCTTCCTTGTCCTTGAAGTAGTAGTAGATCATCCGCTTGCTGGTCGCCGTCTCGGCCGCGATCTCGTCGATGCGGGCGCCGGAATAGCCTTTCTCGGCGAAATGACGGGTGGCGACTTCGAGGATGTTCTTGCGCGTGGCGGCGCCGTCGCGGACAGGCCGGGCCTCTTGGACCATTCCCTCGTCGTTGCGCATTCCATAGCCCCTTGTTCGTCCCACGCAGTCCTCTCGTGGTGCGGGAGACGATTGTATCGCGCCTCGCGTCGGCGCGCGTGGAAGGACCTATATTGACGAACTAACCGGTTCGTACATAGAATGCAAGCCGACGTAAGCGATCGGATTGCCGTTCCGCCGGAACCCCCAGGCGCAGCGCAAGCCGACGACCAAAAATTGTCCCCGAGGAAACGACAGGAAGGCCCAAACCGAATGGGGGTCGC
The DNA here is from genome assembly GCA_030848545.1 of Astrobacterium formosum. Taxonomy (GTDB): domain Bacteria; phylum Pseudomonadota; class Alphaproteobacteria; order Rhizobiales; family Xanthobacteraceae; genus Astrobacterium; species Astrobacterium formosum. Next base: position 21,351 of record JAVDCA010000032.1, on the reverse strand, counting down.
GATGTCAATCCATTCCTTGCCGATCGGTGCGCCTGCGCCGTCGTCGACGGCGTTGCCGCCGGCTCTGCTGCTGGGCCTCATTGGCACCGGGATTGTGAAGTCGAAGACGCCGCCCATGCAGATGCAGGAAGCCCGTGAACAGGGGCTGCTCTGCATCTACCAGACCATCGACATCGAAGTTCTGGGGCTCCCCGCCAGCGCCCTGCCGGAGCTTCTCACCGCCGCCGAACGCATGGGCTTTGCCGGCGTCAACATCACCCATCCGTTCAAGCAAGCGGTGATTCCGCTGCTCGACGAGCTGTCGCCCAATGCGGATGCGCTCGGCGCGGTCAATACGGTCCTGTTCCGCAACGGCCGCCGGCGCGGCCACAACACCGACTGGTGGGGCTACAAGGCCGCCTTCGAACGCGACTTTGCCGATGTGGCGCGCGAGCGCGTGGTCATGTTCGGAGCCGGCGGGGCCGGAGCCGCAGTCGCGCACGCACTGCTGATGCTGGGCGTCGGCCACCTGACCATCGTCGATGTGGAGAGGGAGCGCGCCCGCACACTTGCTGCGCAAATGGGCGCCCGCCACGGCACCACCCGACTGGCCACGACCGACGACGGGCGCGCCGCCGTCACCCATGCAGACGGCGTCGTCAACGCCACGCCGATCGGCATGGCGCATCATCCCGGCACCCCGTTTCCGCCCGAATGGCTCGGACCGAAGCAGTGGTTTTCCGACGTCGTTTACATTCCGGCAGAAACGGAGCTTCTGGCCGCGGCACGCCGAATCGGCTGCCGGGCCACGAATGGCGGCGGGATGGCGGTATTCCAGGCCGTTCGCGCCTTCGAGCACTTCACCGGACGGACGGCCGATGCCGAGCGCATGAGCCGCCATTTCGCGACGCTGTAGAGGATCCCATGCAAAGAGTGGTGGACGGCTTCTTCGCACTTCTCAAGTTCATCACCGTCGTGCTGCTTGTGCTGATGGTGGTGTTGGTGTTCGGCAATGTGGTGCTGCGCTACGTCTTCAATTCCGGCATCACGGTCTCGGAGGAACTGGCCCGCTGGTTCTTCGTCTGGCTGGTCTTCCTGGGCGCCGTGGTGGGGCAGCGCGAGCGCTCCCACCTCGCCGTCACCATGGGGATCATGCCGATGTCGCCGTTCTTCCGGCGGGTGACCTTCTTCTGCATGACGCTGTTGATGCTGGCCTGCGCCTTCCTGGTCGCCGAGGGCTCATGGAAGCAGTTCCTGATCAACCTGGACGTCACCTCGCCGGCGGCCGGCCTGTCGATGGCCTGGTTCTTCGGCGCCGGTCTGGCGGTGGGTGTCCTCTCCATCCCGCTGCTCTTGTGGGACCTGCGGCTGGCCTTCGATCCGAGAGTCGACGAGTTGACGCTATTCTCGCTGCGCGGCTCCGAAGACGACGAACTGAAATGAAGACGAGGATTTTGGCATCATGACAGTCGCCGTATTCATCGGTTCGTTGTTGGCCGCCATGGCGATCGGCATGCCAATCGCCTGGGCGCTGCTGTTCTGCGGCCTCTGCCTGATGTGGCAGATCGGCATGTTCGATTCGCAGATCATGGCGCAGAACCTGCTCGGGGGCGCCGACAACTTCCCCCTCATGGCAGTGCCGTTCTTCATGCTCGCGGGCACCATCATGACCGAGGGCGGGATCGCCAAGCGCATCATCGTCATCGCCATGTCTCTCTTGGGCCACAAGCGCGGCGGCCTCGGCTACGTGGTCGTGCTCGCCGGCTGCATCATCGGCGCGCTGTCGGGCTCGGCGGCCGCCGACGCGGCGGCACTGTCATCGCTCCTGATGCCGATGATGATCGCGGCAGGCTACGACAAGGTGAAGTCGGCCGCACTCATCGCCGCCTCCGCCTGCACCGCCACCGTGCTGCCGCCTTCGATCGGCCTGATCATCTTCGGCGTCACCGGCGGCGTGTCGGTGATCAAGCTGTTCATGGCCGGCATCGTGCCCGGCATCCTGTTCGCCGGCAGCCTCGCGGTCGCATGGTGGATCGTCATCCGCAACGACGACCTGCCGGTGCAGCCGAAGATGAGCGGCAAGGAAAAGCTCAAGGCGGTGCGCGACGGCATCTGGGCCCTGATGCTGCCGTTCATCATCCTGTTCGGGCTGCGCTCCGGCATCTTCACGCCGACCGAAGCCGCGGTCGTCGTGGTCGTCTACTGCCTCCTGGTCGCCTGCGTGATCTATCGTGAATTGCCGGTGAGCCGGCTCTACCACGTCTTCGCCAAGGCGGCGCAGACGACCGCGGTGGTCATGTTCCTGGTCGCCGCCGCGCTGGTGTCGTCGTGGCTGATCACCATCGCGGAGATCGGCGATCAGGTGGTCGCCATGGTGCAGCCGCTCAAGGAATACCCGCTGCTGCTGATGTTCGCCCTCCAGGCCCTGGTGGTGGTCATCGGAACGGCCCTCGACATGACGCCGACGATTCTCCTGCTCACGCCGCTGCTGATGCCCGTGCTCAAGGACGCCAATATCGATCCGGTCATGTTCGGCGTCATCTTCATGATGAACAATTCCATTGGCCTGATCACACCGCCGGTCGGCACCGTGCTCAACGTCACCTGCGGGGTCACCGGCGTGAAGATGGACGACATCATCAAGGGCGTGCTGCCCTTCATGTTCGCACAGCTTGTCGTCCTGTTCGCATGCGTCGTTTTTCCCCAGCTTGTCACCGTCCCGATGGGCTGGTTCTTGCGCTGAGAGTTGGTTCCCGGCTCGGCGGGCGTCCGGTCCGTCGAGAGTGTTCATGACATTGGAGGAGCAGAACCATGACACTCAAATTGACGCGTCGCACTCTGATCGCCGGCACGGCCGCCGGCCTCGCCATGCCCTACGTCACCAGGGCCCAGGCGCAGGCGAGGACATTGCGCTTCGCCTACGTGAATCCCCCCGAGCACCCCGGCTCGATCGGCGCCAAGAAATTCTGCGACCTGTTCGGCGAGAAGTCGCAGAAGCGCTATAATGTACGCTTTTTCCCGTCGAGCCAGCTCGGCGGCGACATCCAGGTGGTCTCCTCGCTCCAGGGCGGCACCATCGACTTCAGCCTGATGAACGCCGACCTGCTCGCCGGTGTCGCCAAGGACTATTCGCTGCTCGCTTTGCCGTTCCTGTTCTCCAGCGGCCAGGAAGCCGATAAAGTGTTCGACGGCCCGTTCGGCGACAAGATCATGAAGCTCCTGCCGCCGAAGAACCTCATCGGTCTGGGATTCTTCGAGCTCGGCTTCCGCCACCTGACCAACAGCCGCCGCGAAGTCGCCAAGATGGAGGACATCGCCGGCCTCAAGGTGCGGGTGGTGCAGCAGCCGCTCTACATCGAACTGTTCAATCTGCTGGGCGCCAACGCCGTTCCGATGCCGTTCCCGGAAGTCTACACGGCGCTGGAACAGAAGGTGGTGGACGGCCAGGAGAACCCGGTCTCGACCATCTTCGCCAACAAGCTCAATGAAGTGCAGAAATTCATGAGCTTCACGCGACACATCTACAATCCGCAGATCCTGATGGTCTCGAAGAAGACCTGGGACTCGTTCTCCGACGCCGACAAGAAGGCGGCGATGGACACCATGGCCGAGGCCCGTCCCTTCCAGCGCCAGACCTCGCGCCGGATCGAAGGCGAGTGGATCGAGCAGATCAAGAAGACCACCAAGATCACCGACATTTCCGTCGCCGAATTCCAGCGACTGGCCGAGAAGGCCAAGCCGGTGACCGACAAGTACTCCAAGGACGCCGATCCGGCGATGGCCAAGGAGATGTTCGACGCCATCAAGAAGGCGCGCGGATAACCGCGTCCTTCGCGACAGACCTAAAGAGAAACGCCGGCGCCGCTGCAATCCGCAGCGGCGCCGGCGGCGTTTTATACCGGCTTATGCCAACGGCATTGGCCTTCGGCCTTCATCCTGAGGTGCGAACGAAGCGAGCCTCGAAGGATGAAAGGCCCGGGCTCGTCGTCCTTCGAGGCTCGGCCCACGCAGCCAAGTGTACGCAGGCTGCGCCTGCTATGGGCCGAGCACCTCAGGGTGACGAGACGAGGGCTGATTCAAGATAAGGCGATCACGCTCTAGGCATGCCTTTCCGGGCGCGAGCTGAAGGCTCGCACCGGGGATGACGAGGATTGATTCGCCCAGTCCAGCGTCACGCCGGAATGCACGTCTCCGGGCGCGGGCACACCTCGGCGCATTGCGGGGTGTCGTGGAAGCCCTCGCACTCGGTGCACTTCTCGGGATCGATGACGTAAGTGAAGCCCTTCATGCTGATGGCCTCGTTGGGACACTCGGTCTCGCAAGCCCCGCAGGCGGTGCACAGTGCTTCGACGATCTTGTAGGCCATTTTCTTCAGTCCTCGGCTGAGCGGGCGTCGAGGGCGCCTTCGGCGCCCATCGCCACGCTGATGAAATTGAATTGGTCCTGTGAGACCACCGCATCGCGGATGAGTTCCGTGATCCGCAGCGGCGCCAGATCGACCGGCCCGTCGGCATGCCCGCGGGCGCTGCCGGCGGGATCGGCCGGATCGAGGTCGAGATCGAACCCCTCGCCACGGTAGCGCACGCGCCCCGCCTTGCGCTCGACGACGACGGCGCGGCCTTCGAGGCGGGCATGGACCCGGATGCCGTCCGGTGTCTTCTCGAACGCGAAGCCGTCGAATTGCGGCGCTGCCCGCCAGGCCACGAGAGAGCCGAACAGGAGCGGCTTCGCCGCCGACGGCCGCCCGTCCTCGGGGCAGAACGTGTCGCAATTGCCGCACTCGTTGCAGGCATCGGCGAAGACGCCGATCTGCCAGGGCTTGCGCAGCACCAGAGGCGGCACCGGTTCGGCCACAAATCCGTCCCCGCGCGGCAGCAGGCGCACGAGCGCAACCTCGCCCGGCGGAATCTTCAAGGACAGGCTGGCGCCGTTGGGACAGACCGGAATGCACTTGTCGCAGGTGAGGCAATCGAACAAAGCGAGCCGGCCGCCGACCTTCTTGGGCAGCTTGCCGGTCTGGGCCGCGCCGTAGCGCGCATCCGCCAGCATGCGTTCCACATAGGTCTCGGTATTGGCGAGCCGCGCCGCCGCGACGTCACCGCCGTGGCCATAGGCCTTGACCACGAAGCCGTCGATGTCGGCGGCGCCGACCGCGTCCATGCGCTTGACGAGTTCGCCGAGATAGCGGCCGCCGCGGGCATATCCCGCGTGCGCGCCGCTCTTGAGCATGTCGGTGCACACCGTGACGGGCTTCAAACCCAGCGCCACCGCATCGGCAAAGTTGCCGGCGTCGATGCCGCCCGAAAACGAGATCGGGAAGCGATCGCCGAAGACGCGGCGGAAGCGGCGCACCAGCAGCATGGCGACGACGTGCAGCGGCGAGCCCGACAGATACATCTCCTTCTCGCTCGCCGGGAAGAATGTCTTGTGGTTCTCGACGATGAGCGTGTTGGAGAACTTGACGCCGAAGCTGCGGCCGAGGCTTTCGGCGAGCCGCCCGAGCCGGTCGACGAAGGCGACCATCGGCTCCCAGCCGACGTCCTTTTCGAAGGCCGCGTCGGGCACGCGGATGTCGCCGTATCCGAGCCGCACGTGCAGGATGTCGTCGACCTCGTCACGGCCCAGGAGCGTGGGGTTGAGCTTGACGGTCACGTCGAGGCCCACGTCCCGCATCAGGAAGGCCGCGATCGACTCGATCTCATCGGGCGGGCAGCCGTGGAAGGTCGACAGCGTCACCGTGCCCGAGATGCGCCTCGCGAACGGCAGATCGCGCAGGCGCGCGAAGCGCGCGGGAATTTTCTCCCGCAGGCGATCGACGGTCGCGGAGGCGTCCATCAGGCCGGCCATGAAGGCGCGCACGCGGTCCGAGCGGATGCCGGCGAGGTCGTAGCCGACGCTCATGTCGAAGATCGTGTCGCTGCAGCCCGAGCCGTATCCGGAGGCCCGGAGCATGTCGATCAGCATCGACGCCGCGACATATTCCTCGAGCGACTGTTCGAGCTTGAGCTCCTGCGACCACTCGACGTTGAAGCCGATCGTCTGCATGTCGATGCAGGGGCGCGGCAGGACGAGGTCGTCCTTGATCTGGACGGTCTTGAGTTCGATGACGCGGCCGCCGGCGAGCCAGGACGAGACGATGTTCTGGGCGAGCTGGGTATGCGGTCCCGCCGCCGGTCCGAACGGCGTCGCGGCGCGCCGGCCGTGCACCACGACCGCGAGGTCGTGCACGCCGCCGGCGAAGAAGCGCTTGACCGGCAGGCCAAACGCAGACGCGCCGGCGCCGAGCTCGTCGAACAGCCGCGCAGTCAATAGGTCGAAGGGAACGGGCGTCAGCTCGGCCATGGTTATACGTTCAAGCCGCAGACCCGCATTGCCGCATGGGGCCTGCCACGAGCGGGGGATTATGGCGGCCGCTCGCGGCCCGCCAAATCCCGATATTGTACGTATGGTTGCGGCCGGCCCGCATGGTCAGCGCTCAACGCCGGAGAACACCGCGGCGATGACGCCGCCATCGGCCGGATAGCCGATGGCGCCGGCGAGCCCCGCCGAACCCGTCGCCGACACGGAAATGCCCGTGTGCCGGCGCGCTTCGTCGTGGGCACGCGCGAGAACCTCCTCGGACACCACCACGGCACCGCCGCCGCTCGCCCGCATGCCGAGGGCGACTGCCCACCAGTCGTAGGCCTCGTCGTCGAGGATGCCGCCCGCGATACTCGCCGGCACCTTCTCCCACGGCCACATGAAACGCGATCGCCGCCGCGCCGCGTCGGCGAGATCGAGGCCCGGCAGGCGCTCCCAGGCGCGCACCAGCGGCGCACAGCCCTGCGCCTGCACCACCATCAGCTTCGGGACTCGCGGCAGCCGGCCGAGGCGCCGCGCAAGATCGAAGCCCTGGACCAGACCGCTCGCCAGCGCGCCGCCGCCGGCCTGGACGAACAGCGCGTCCGGGACGAGGCCGGCTTCCGCAAACCCATCGGCCATCTCGAAGGCGAGCGTGCGCAAGCCCTCGACGGCGAGCCCATTGTCGGGCCCCTGCACGCTGAACGGGATGGCGCCACCTGCGACCGCTTCGCGAAAGCGCAGCACGCAAGGATCGCCCGCTTCTTTGGCGCGGCGCTCGCAGATGGTGATGCCGGCGCCCAGTTCGGCGAGCCGGGCGCGCACGGCCGGATTGGCGTCCGGCGGGATGAAGACGTCGAGCGGCCAGTCGGCCGCGCGGGCGACCACCGCCGCCGCCAGCGCGGCGTTGCCGCACGACGCGATGGCGAGGCGATTACGGCGCAGCCCGATGCCGGCCGGCAGGCCGGCAGCCTCGAGCACGCGCAGATAAAGCATCACGCCGGCGAGATGGCGACCCTTGTGGGAGCCCGAGACGTTGCCGGTCTCGTCCTTGATCCACAGGCGGCCGGAGAGATCGAGCGCCTGCGCGAGCGCGGCCTGTTCGCCCATGGGCGTGATGCGAAAGCCGCGCCCGTCGACACCGACCAGCGCCTCGTCGAGCTCGCCGACGATGTCGCCCCAGGCGTCGTCGGACAAGCCCACCGACCGCGCCACCCGGTAGGCGGTCAGGAGCGCGCGATAGCGCAGGAACGGGTTCGTCTCGCTTCCAGCCGGCCATTCGGCCGCGAAAGCTTCGGCGACCAGAACGTGATCGATGTCATCGACCGTCGCGCCGGCATTGGGACATCGAAACGGCCGCACCGCCGCGGCGTCCACCACCGCACCGCACCCATGACAACGGAACTGCACCATGATGGAAGCTCTAGAACATGTATCGTTCGAGTGAAGGCAGCGACCTTCCCCAAACTCGGATTGCTCCCCGTCCCTGGAGGGGAGAGGGTTGGGGTGAGGGGGTTCCGGCGTATCGAGAGGTCGCTACCCCCTCACCCACTCCCTCTCCCCAAATGGGGAGAGGGAGTGGGCTGCATTCCGGGAATGCCAGTACTCTTCCAGCGATGCAGAAGCTAGAGCCCCAAACCGCGGCCCACGCCGCTCTTGGCATTGAACTCGCCGATCAACGCGTCCCAGGCCGGCACGAGATCCGCGAGGCCGTCCCAGAACGACTGCGTCCGGCGGGCGGTGAACTCCTCGACCGACACACCCTGCTGCTCCACCCAGGTGAAGTAGCCGAGATTGAACACGCGCTTCTTGTCCACATAAGTCATGTCGAGGAAGTGATCGGTGCCGATGCCGGCGAGCGAGCGGCCCCAGGTCTCCCCGGCCGCCACCATGTCGAAGCGGTTGCCGAAATCGCGCCGCACCACCTTGTCGACCTCGCTGCCGTACATGTCGGCACCGTCGGTCGCCACCGTGACGATGACGTCGTCGCGGCCGAGGTCGAAATACTTCGCCGTCTTGATGGCGGCCACCATGTTGCACAAGGACGACAGGCCCAGACTGGCGAGGCGGGCGACCAGCGCGGGGTCGGCGCCGCGCCGCTCGACGAGATAGTTACGTCCTGTCTCGGTGTTGAACAACACCACCAGCCGGTCGGTGTCGGTGTCGCTCACGCCCGCCACCACGTCCGTGTTCATGACGTTGTGGATATAGGGCACGTGCTTGTCGCCGATGCCCTGGATGTTGTGCTCGCCGAAGCCGTTCTCCAGGAGCGTCGGGCACTCGGTCGCCTCCGCGACGACGATCTTGGCGCCGTGGCGTGCCTTGAGGTGATCGCCGGCGGCGAGCGTGCCGCTCGAACCGGAGGCCGACACGAAGGCGGCGAGCCGCGCACCGGGCTCTCCGCGCGTCATGTGTTCGAACACTTTCTCCAGCGCGGCACCGGTGCAGACGCGGTGCACCAGATAGTTCCCGAATTCACAGAACTGATTGAAGATGATGTTCTCGGGCACCCGGTCGAGGGCCGCGCAGCAGTCGTAGATCTCCTTGACGTTGCTCTCCGAACCGGGCGTGCGGATGACGTCGGAAGGATCCGAGACCCATTTGTCGAGCCAGTCGAAGCGCTCGCGGCTCATGTTCTCCGGCAGCACGGCGACGCCGCGGCAGTCGAGAATGCGCGAGATGGCGACGCCGCCGCGACAGTAGTTGCCGGTCGACGGCCACACCGCCTTGTGGCGGCCGGGATCGAACTGGCCGGTGACGAGGCGCGGCACCAGGCAGCCATATGCGGCGAGCACCTTGTGGGCGCGGATCATGGGGAAGTGGTTGCCCAGAGCCAGCACGATGCGGGCATCGACGCCGGTGATCTCGCGCGGCAGCTCCACGTAGTCGGGCACGTCGGCGACACCGCGGCGATCGGCGGTGTTGAACCAGTGGACGCGGAACAGGTTCAGGGGGTGCGCCGTGTCGGGATCGACATCGGCGAGCTTCGCCCGGATGGCCGCCGGTATGGTCGTGGGATCTTCCAGTTGGCGAAGGGTGGGCAGCAGCACGCCGTCCTGGCGCAGCCGCGCAATCGTGCGATCGAGCACGTCCTTGTCGATGACGTTGCGCTCCAAACCCAGACGCGCCATGGCGGTGATCCTTTCAGTGTCCTCAAAAATCGCGCATGCGTTCGAAGAGACGCCGCGCCCCCGATTCGGCGGCGGCCGTAATGGCCGCCATATCGGCGCCCGTGAGGCGCCCGTCCTCGACCACGAGCCGCCCGTCGACCACGACGTGGCGGATGCGGCCATTTTCGCGCACGACGAGATCGCCGAGCGCGCCTTCTGTCAGCGGTTCGGCCGCAGCGGCGAAGCGCTCGGCCATCAAGCGACGGCCGGCGGCGAGCCGCGGCGCCGCGCAGTCGTCGCCGTGGAGCGCCGCGAGACGCGTGAGCGCGCCTTGCTCCTCGGCCATGTCGCCGTTCCAGCCGTCGGTCCCGAGCGCGACCTTGTCGCCGAACTTGAGATTGACGGCGTAGCCGACCCTGTTGCCCTCGTTGGAGCGCGGGTTCTGCACCAGCCAGCAGTCGGCGCGGCCCACGGCCTCGACCTGGTCGCGGCGAAGATGAACCCCATGGGCGAGAATCGATCCCGCCGGCAGCGCGTCGAGCGCAACCAGACGCTCCAGCGGGCCGGCATATCCGCGCCCACGCGCATCGTCCACGTCGGCGATATCCTCGGCGACGTGAACATGCACGACGGTGCCGAGCTCGCGGGCGAGCGCGCCCGCTTCCCGGAGCGTGTCGTCGCCGACCGTGAAACTCGCATGCAGGCCGACGAGGCCACGCACCAGCGGTGACGTCGGGACCTTGCGGCATTCGGCGAGACCGCGCCGCGCTTCGTCGGCGCCGTCATTGCGTTCGGTGGCCCCATAGCAGAGCAGCGAACGCATGCCGAGGCGCTCGCACACATCCGCCAGGACGGCGAGCGAACCCTCGATGAAATTCGGGGATTCGTGATGGTCGACGAGTGCGGTCGTCCCGGCGAGGAGCGCGCGGGCCACATAATCCTCGGCGGCGAGGCGCAGCGTGTCCGCATCGAGCGCGCGGTCGAGCCGCCACCACACCCGTTCGAGGATGTGCAGGAAATTCTCCGGCGCCGGCACGACCGGCGGCAAGCCGTAGCGGGCAAGGCCGCTGTAGAGGTGGGTATGGGCGCACACGTTTCCGGCGGCGATCTCGTCGTCCGGGCAGGCGAGCACGCGTGCACCTTCCGGCGCCGCAGCGGCAATGCGGCCGTCGACCACGGCGACACGCTTTCCGTGACGGTCGGGGCCGACGAGGAGGGGCGGGTTCAGTGCCATTGATCGCGATCCGCATCCGGGATGCGGCCCACATTGATGGCCTGGGCGGCGGGCGAATCTTTCATGGGCAGTGTCGTGCGGCGCTTGCCGTCGAAGGCTTGCAGCGCCCCCGCGACGGCGCCGGCGGTGGGCACGAGGCCGATCTCGCCGACGCCCCTGGCGCCGAACGGGCCTTCGGCATCGGCCTCCTCGATCAGGATCACATCGACGGGCGGCATGTGCTGGGCGCGCAGCACGCCGAGATTGCGGATGTCGAAGGTCACCGGCACGCCGTCGCGGCACGGCAATTCCTCGGTGAGGGCATAACCGAGACCCATGTGCACCGCGCCCTCGATCTGCGCCTCGCATTGCTGCGGGTTGAGCGCCCGGCCGACATCATGGGCGGCGACGACGCGGGCGAGCCGGCCCTCGTCGTCGAGCACCACCACCTGGGTCGCCCACCCGAACATCGAATGGGTCTTGACGCGGCCCTGCTTCATCTGGCCGAGCGCGGTGGTGTCGTCGATGCACACTTCGCCGAGAAATGCGGAGCCAGAAAGATCGGCGAGGCTCCTGCCCTTGTCGAGTTCGGCCTTGAGTTTTTGCGCCGCATCCATCATGGCGCGGCCGGCCAGGAAGGTGCCGCGCGAACCGGTGGTCTGGCCGCTGCCGAGCTCGAAGCGTGTGTCGACGCGCGGCCGGAACAGGCGCGCCGGCAGGCCGGTGATCTCGGTGGCGCATTGGGTCAGGACGGTCAGCAGCCCCTGCCCCATTTCGGTGAAGCCCGTATAGAGACCGATGCCACCATCCGGCTCGACCGCGAGGGCGCAGCGGCCGTATTCGATGACGCCGTTGCCGAGGCCGGAATTCTTCATCCCGCAGGCGATGCCGACGGCGCGGCCTTGCGCGCGGGCGGCGTAATAGGCGTCCTTGACGGCCAAAAGCGTGGCACCAACGCCGACGCCCTGTTCGAGGATCTGGCCGGTGGTGGTGACGTCGCCGGTGCGCAGAATATTGCGATGGCGCATCTCCCAGCCGTCGAGCCCGACCTTGGCGGCCAGGAGATCCAGGCAGCCTTCGATGGCGAAGCTGGTCTGGTTGACGCCGAAGCCCCGCATGGCGCCGCAGGGCGGATTGTTGGTGTAGGCCGCGATCGCTTCGACCCGCACCGCCGGCACCCGGTAGGGACCGCAGGAATGGCCGGCGGCGCGTTCGAGCACTTTTGCGCCCACCGACGCATAGGCGCCCGAGTCGCCGACGAGCCTGATCTTCACGGCCATGAGATGGCCGTCGACGTCGCAACCGGCCTCGTAGGTCATGTGGATCGGATGCCGCTTGGGATGCATCCGGATCGACTCTTCGCGGGACAGCGTGATGCGCACCGGCCGGCCGGTCATCTGCGCGAGCAGCGCGGTCTGCGCCTGGATGGTCATGTCCTCGCGGCCCCCGAAGGCGCCACCATTGGGGACGAGTTCGACCTGGAGCCGGTCTTCCGGAATGGCGAGCACCGAAGCCACCTGACGCCGGTCGTCGAAAATGCCCTGGCCCTGCGAGTAGAGCTTCAGGGTGCCGTCGGGTTGCGGCACCGCCAGCGCCGATTCCGGCTCCAGGAACAGGTGCTCGATGCGCTGGGTGCGCCAGACGCCGGACACCACATGGGCCGAGGCCGCGAACGCGGCGTCCACATCGCCGCGCATGATCAGCGTCGCGCCGAGCACATTGACGTGCTTCGGGTTGACCTGGGGAGCGCCGGGCACCAGGGCGGCGTCGGGATCGAGCACCGCCGGCAGTACCTCGTAGTCGACCGCCACAAGCTTCGCCGCCGCGCGGGCGGCCCGGCGCGTCGTCGCCGCGACGACCGCTATGACGTCGGCGATGGTGCGTACCTCCTCGCCCTCGGCGACGAAGCACGGCCAATCCTGCTCGAGAATGCCGACCCAGCGCTCGCCGGGCACGTCGGCTGAGGTCGCCACCGCGACGACGCCGGAGGCGGCTTTCGCCGCGCTGGTGTCGATCCGCTTCACCAGGGCGCGGGCGTGGGCTGACAGCACCACGGCGCCGTGCAGGAGGCCCGGCACCTCGATGTCGGCGACGAAGGGCCGCGTCCCCAGCGCCAGCTCGGCGCCCTGGTAGCGGGCGAGGCGCGCCCCGATGCCGCCGTCGGCGACCGGCACCGGCAGCGCGCCGCCATTGTGCTTGGCGGCGTGGATCATCTCGATGGCATCGATGACCTTGGCGTAACCCGTGCAGCGGCACAGATGGCCGTCGATGGCGCGGGCGATCTCGTTGCGCGTCAGCGGGCGATCCTGGTCTGTGAGCCACTTGGTGCGCAGCACCAGGCCGGGCGTGCAGAATCCGCATTGCAGGCCGGCCGCCGCCTGGAAGGCATCCGCATAGAGCCGGCGTTCGTTGTCGGACACGCCCTCGAGGGTCACGACGGCGCGGCCGGCGATCTTCTCGGCTTTGGTCAGGCAGGCGTTCTTGGGCTGGCCATCCACCAGCACGAGGCAGCAACCGCACAACCCTTGCGGCGAGCAGGCATCCTTGACCGAAGTGAGCCGGAAGGTCCCGCGCAGGACGTCGAGCAGCGTCTCGCCGGCCTCGACTTCGATCTGCCGCGGCGTGCCGTTGAGCGTGAAGGAGACCGTTGTCATCGCGCAGTCCCGAGTGGAGTCCCAAGTCAGGCTTAGAGGGTCTTGCTTCGAGTGTCAGGCTTCGAGGTCGCCGAGGGCGTCGTGCAGCGTTTCGATGCGGCGCAGGCGTTCCTGGGCGCCGGCGCCGAGGGCGAGCGCGATGCCCGAACACAGATAGTTCAAGAGGCTCATGGGTGCGACATAGGAGTCGAACAGCCGCGAGCCGCGGCTGAGGCAGCGGAACACCACCGATGCCGACTTCGCGGTATCGCCGAGAGACGTGTCGCCGACCAGCACCACCGGGGCACCCGCCTGGCGGGCGATGCGCAGGATACGCGAGAGCGTCGGCGGCCGGCGGCGAAAGCCGATCGCCAGCACCGCCTCGTCGGGACCGAGCTGGGAGAATTCCTCCGAGATGGTCTGGCCCGGCAGCGGCAGGAGGCGCACCTGCGACCTGACCTGCACCAGGAGGTCGCGGGCATAGAAAGCGAGCGGATAGGAGTTGCGAAAGCCGATCACGGTCAGGCGCGGCGCCTTCGCCAGCAGATTGACGGCCGCCTGCACATGCTCGGCGGGAAACGTCTCGATGGTGCGCGTCAGGCTGGCGACGTCGTGGGCGAGATGCTGCGTCAGCGTCTCTCCGGGCGCCGGCGTGGTGGTGAGTTCGGCGAGCGGCGAGCCGTTGTGGTGATTGGCGCGCGCCTGATGGCGCATGTCGTGGAAGTCGGCATATCCGAGCCGGCGCACCAGCCGGGCAGCCGTCGCCTTGGAGATGCCGGCACGGGCCGCGAGTTCGGTCGCCGAATAGGCGGCGAAGTCGCCGCCCATCTCCAGAATGACTTCCGCGAGCTTCCGCTCGCCCAGCGGCAGCCCGTCATAGGTGGTGCGGATGCGATGAACCAGCGGGTCCATGGCGGCCATGAAACACGCGTTTCATGGGTGCACAATAAGGAAATCTACGTTTCATACCTGATTGACCGCAGCACCGGCTCGGGCTTTCGTGGTGCACCGTTAGCCGGCCGCTGAAAAACTGTTTCTCCGTCATTCCGGGGCCGAGCCGTTAGCGCGTTCACGCGCGTCTTCGACGCGCTATGGCGAGGAGCCCGGAATCCGTAACCCCTGAGTGTCCGTCTCTTTTCGACAGGGGTTATGGATTCCGGACAGCCGCTTCGCGGCTTCGGGAATGACGAAGGAGTTGCGACGCGTACGTACGCCGATGTCGTGCACGATCCTGCGGCGCCCAAGAACAACCCCATCAATCGGAGAATTGCATGTCCAATCTCGACGCGCGCGTCGCCGAACTCGCCGCCAAATACCATTCCCTGGCCGTCGAGATTCTCAAGGAAGCGATCCGCATCCCGGCCGACTATGTGGACCGCCCGGCGGACCAGGGCGGCGACCCGCAATGCGGCCTCTCCAACCACGAATTCCACCGGCTCGATTACCTGCGCAAGCGCATCATCGACATCAAGGCGGTGAGGAACGCCGATGACGTCGGCTTCGACGCCTTCGGCAATCTGGTGTGGGTCGTGACCGATCCCAATGACGGCATCGCCCCCGAGAAGAAGAAGGTGATCTATCTCGACGGCCACACCGACACCGTGAAGGCGCTGCGCCCGGTGTGGAAAGAGAAGTCCAATGGCGGCCTCGATCCCTATGACGGACTGATCGACGCCAAGAAGATCAACAAGGCGATGCTCGACGCCGAACTCGGCTGGGTACCGCCCGAGAGCGAATGGGAGCATCTCCTGTTCGGGCGCGGCTCGGCCGACCAATTGGGCGGCGTCATCGCCCAGATCGTCGCCTCGAAGATCCTCATCGAGCTCACCGGCGAAGGCGCCCTCAAAGGCGTGATCGTGCGCTCCTACGCGACCGTGTGCGAGGAGGACAATGACGGCGCCGGGCCCATGTTCGTCAAGCGCGAGGTGCTGCCGGGCGCCAAGCCGGAGCTCATTCCGGACGTCGTCATCCTGACCGACTCGACCGGCGACGCCAAGAAGGGCGCGCTCGGCATCCATCGCGGCCAGCGCGGCCGCATGCAGATCGAGGTGACGGTGACGGGCCGCTCTTCGCACGGCTCGATGCCGTGGATGGGCCTCAACCCGCTCGAATACGGCGCCGCCATCCTCAAGGAGGCGGCCGAGAAATACGAGCAGCGCGACGGCTTCCTCGACGATGCCTTCCTGGGCCACGGCACCCGCACCGCCTCCTGGGCGACGCTCGATTCGCCGAGCGACTGCGCCGTGCCGGCCCGCTTCGTGTTCCGCTTCGACCGCCGCCTCACCATCGGCGAGACGCCCGAGCAGTCGGTCGCCGATGTCGAGAAGCTCTCCTCGGTCGCCAAGGCGCGCGCCGCCGGCCTCACCGTCGAGGTCTCGATCCCGACCTACACCGAGGCGAGCTGGAAGGGCTACGTCCTCAACAACCCGCAGATCTATCTCGGCTGGGTGACGCCCGAGGATCATCCCGCCATCCAGGCGGCGGTCACCGCCTACAAGGGCGTCGTCAGCCCGCATGTGAACGGCAAGAGCGGCACCGGCGGCTTCATCCCCAAGGAGCCGCGCGTCGACCGCTGGATCTTCTCCACCGACGGCGTCGGCTATCCGGTGCCCAAGGACGACACCTCGATCCCGGTGAGCGCCGACAAGAAGTGGGTCGTGTCCGGCGCCTACAAGCACCCGGCCATGTTCGGCTTCGCGCCCGGCATCGAGCAGAACACCCACAAGATCGCCGAATGCGTCGACATCCGCGAAGTCAGGCACGCCATCGCGTTCCTGGCCCGCTTCCCCAGCGTGTTCGCCGGCAACTCCTAACACCGTCATTGCGAGCGAAAGCGAAGCAATCCTGTCCTTTCTTCCTGCCTCCTGGATTGCTTCGTCGCTTCGCTCCTCGCAATGACGACTTTCCTCGTCACCCGTCCATTTCCAGGAGCCCCGATGTCCTCCGCCGACAAGCTGATCGCCGATTTCCAGTCCTTGAAGACCGACCTCTTCCAGAAGGACTTCCTGTTGACCTGGGAGCATTCGCTCGACGAGATCAAAGCCGTCCTCACCCTGGCCGAGACCCTCAAGCTCCTGCACCAGGGCGGCACGTCCTATCGGGCGTTCGAGTCGGGCCTCGCCATCTCGATCTTCCGCGACAACTCCACCCGCACGCGCTTCTCCTTCGCGGCGGCCGCGAGCGCGCTCGGCTTCACGCTCTCCGAGCTCGACGAGGAGAAGAGCCAGATCGCCCACGGCGAGACCGTGCGCGAGACCGCCAACATGATCTCGTTCATGGCCGAGGCGATCGGCATCCGCGACGACATGTATCTGGGCGAGGGCAATAAATACATGCGCGAAGTGGGTGACGCGCTCACCGAGGGCACGCGTGAAGGCGTGCTGCACCGGCGCCCGTCGATCATCAACCTGCAGTGCGACATCGACCATCCGACCCAGGCAATGGCCGACCTCGCCTGGCTCAACAAGCATTTCGGCGGCCTCGACAAGCTCAAGGGCAAGAAGATCGCCATGAGCTGGGCCTACTCGCCGAGCTACGGCAAGCCGTTGTCGGTGCCGCAGGGCGTCATCGGGCTGATGACCCGTTTCGGCATGGATGTCAGCCTCGCCTATCCGCAAGGCTATGGGTTGATCCCGGACGTGATCGACGTCGCGCGCAAGAACGCGGCCGAAAGCGGCGGCTCGTTCGAGCTCGTCAACAGCATGGAAGACGCCTTCGCGGGCGCCGACGTGGTCTATCCCAAGTCGTGGGCGCCCTACCACGTCATGGAGCGTCGCACCGAGCTCCTGAAGAACCAGGACCGGGACGGCCTCAAGGCGCTGGAGAAGGAGTGCCTCGCCAACAACGCCAAGTTCATGAACTGGGAATGCGATCGCGCCAAGATGAACCTGACGCGCGACGGCAAGGCCCTCTACATGCACTGCCTGCCGGCCGACATCACCGACGTCTCGTGCAAGGCCGGCGAGGTCTCGGCGGAAGTGTTCGAGCAGTACCGCATCCCGACCTACAACGAGGCGAGCTACAAGCCGTTCGTCATCTCGGCGCTCATGTTCCTGACGCGCCTGAAGAACCCGGGCGAAAAGCTCGCCGAGGTCGCGCGCCGCGCCAAGGCTCTGAGCATCTGAGCAGAGCCGCCGTCATTGCGAGCCGGAGGCGAAGCAATCCAGAGCCCACGGTAGAGAGCTGGATTGCTTCGTCGCTTCGCTCCTCGCAATGACGGGCCACAGAGACTGAACGCCTCAGGCCCCTCGTCTCCCTTCCGGAGGCCACCATGCCGAAGACGGTCGTCGTAGCGTTGGGTGGCAATACGTTCATCGCCGACGCCACCCATCAGTCGGTGCCGGACCAGTACGCCGCCGCCGAGCGGGCGTGCCAGCATCTGCTGCCGCTCCTGCGCGACCCGGAGGTGCGCCTCGTCATCACCCACGGCAACGGTCCGCAGGTGGGCTTCATCCTGCTGCGCTCGGAAATCGCCGCCGCGGCGCTGCACCAGGTGCCGCTCGATTCCTGCGTCGCCGACACCCAGGGGGCGCTCGGCTACCAGCTCGAACGGGCGCTGCGCAACGAGATCAGGCGGCAAGCCCTCGCCCGCGAGCCCGCCGCCGTGGTGACGCTGGTCCTGGTCGACCGCGACGATCCCGCCTTCCGCAATCCCACCAAGCCGATCGGCTCGTTCCTGACGCGGGAGAAGGCCGAGGAGCGCCGCCGCGACAATGGCTGGGACGTGGTCGAGGATGCCGGCCGCGGCTGGCGGCGCGTCGTCGCCTCGCCGGTCCCCAAGGCAATCCTCGGTCTCGAGGCAGTGCGCGCGCTCCTCGACGCCGGCTTCGTCGTCATCGCCGCCGGCGGCGGCGGCATCGCGGTGGTGGAGGACGAGCACGGCGACATCAGCGGGGCGTCCGCCGTGGTCGACAAGGACCTCGCCTCGAGCCTGCTGGCGCGCCAGCTCGGCGCCGAGACCCTCATCATCACCACGAATGTGGAAAAGGTGCTGCTCGACTACGGCCGGCCGGACCAGAGACCGGTCGACGTCCTGACGATCGAGGAAGCAAAACGCTACTTGGCCGACGGGCATTTCAAGTCCGGCAGCATGCAGCCGAAGATCGAGGCCGTCATCCAGTTCCTGGAAGGCGGCGGCCGCGACGCCATCATCGCCGATCCCGAACACCTCGAAGCCGCACTCGAAGGCCACGGCGGGACGCGGTTCGTAAGGTGAGGAATCGCGAGAGCTCGTCATCTGCGAGCGAAGCGACATCGAACAACCTCTCCCGGCCTCATCCTGAGGAGGGCTCCTCTTGGAGCCCGTCTCGAAGGATGGGGCCGCCCCCGCCCTTCGAGACGCGGCCCAAGCGGGCCGCTCCTCAGGACGAGGGCGGATCGGGCCTCTTCATTGACGCGCTGGCCTTAGATCCTCCCCTCGTACACCGGCCCGAAGGGCTTGCGCGGCACATAGCGCCCCCAGCCCGCTTCGGCGCGCAGGTCGCCGTCGGCGTAGACGTGACGGCCGCGGGAGAGCGTGTGCACCACCACACCCTTGACCTCCATTCCCTCCCACACCGAAAAGTCCGTGTTCTGGCGCTGTGTCTTCGCCGACAACGTCCTGGTCTTGTCCGGATCGAGCACGACGATATCGGCATCGGCGCCGATCGCGAGCGAACCCTTGCGCGGGTGGAGGTTGAAGGCCTTGGCGGCGTTGGTGGAGGTGAGCGCCACGAAACGCTCCGGTGTCAGCCGCCCCGAGTTGACGCCGAGATGCCAGAGCACGGCGAGGCGATCCTCGACGCCACCGCAACCATTGGGGATCTTGGTGTAGTCGTCGACACCGAGGCGCTTCTGCGCCCTGGTGAAGCAGCAGTGATCGGTGCCGGTGGTCGAGAGCGTATCGTCGTCGATGGCCCTCCAGATCGCCTCCGGGTGGCCCTTGGGCCGATAGGGCGGGCTCATCACGTGGCCGGCGGCGAAATCGAAATCCGGTGACGCGTAGACCGAATCGTCGATGGCTAAAAATCCCGGCAGGGTCTCGCCGACCACTCGTGAGCCGCGGGCACGGGCATCGCGCACCGCCTGCGCGGCCTCGGCGGCCGACACGTGCACCACATAGATCGCGGCCCCCACGGTCTCGGCCATGGCGATGGCGCGCAGCGTCGCCTCGCCTTCCAAGAGCGGCGGGCGCGAACGCGGATGGGCCGCAGGCCCGGTGATGCCTTCGGCGCGGAGCTCGTCCTGCAGGTAGGCGATGAGTTCGCCGTTCTCGGCATGCACCTGGACGAGGGCGCCGAGGTCGCGGCAGCGGCGAAAGCCCGCGATCAGGTCGGCGTCGGGCAGCATCAGCCGGCCCTTGTAGGCGAGGAAGAACTTGAAGCTGGTGACGCCGTGCTCGGCGACCAGGCTCGCCATGGCGTCCGAGAAGGCCGGCGACCACCACGACACTGTCATGTGGAAGCCGTAGTCGATGACCGACGGCGCCGCCCGCGCGCGCCACACATCAAGCGCATCGAGCGGCGACTGGCCCGCCTCCGGGCCGACGAAGTCGAGGATGGTGGTGGTGCCGCCGGCCGCGGCCGCCGCGGTGCCGGTCAAGAACGTGTCGGCCACCACCGTGCCCATCATCTCGAGCTGCATGTGGGTGTGCGGGTCGATGCCGCCGGGCATCACGAAGCAGCCGCCGACGTCGATCACCTCGGTGCCAGCCGGGACGTCGAGCGACGGCCCGACCGCGGCGATGCGCCCGTCCGTGCACAGGAGGTCGGCGCGCTGCCGGCCCTGGTCGCTCACCAATGTGCCACCGCGCAGGACCGTGCTCGTCATTGTCGTCTCTCCGCCGGCGAAGGCCGCATGGATCGTCCCCCGACTGGACATCCATTTGCGGCCGCTTGCTAATCCGTATTCTCCCGGAGCAACGCCGGTCCCATGGAGGCCGACGTCCAAAAGGCGGCTTGCGAAACCATTCTCGCTGACGCTAGAGCACGATTACGATGGAAGGAAACATCAGCCAATTCCTCGGCGCGCTCCCTCTCCCCGGCGGGGAGAGGGTTGGGGAGAGGGGGTTCCCAACGTATCCGCACGCGCGCCGGAGCCCCCTCACCCCGGCCCTCTCCCCTCCGGGGAGAGGGAGAAGGCGGCGCCCGACCTGGTTCACGAGGATTCAAGACTGGAAGATCAAGACTTAACACGCTTCGACAAACGACAAACATATCGGAGGAAACCCATGGACATGGCCGGTCAGGCCGTCATCGTCACCGGCGGAGGCTCGGGCCTGGGTGCTGCGACCGCCATGCGTCTGGCTGCGGACGGCGCCCGTGTCGCGGTGGTCGACGTCAACCGGGAGGCCGCGGCTGCGGTCGCGAACAGGATCGGCGGCTTGGCGCTCACGGGCGACGTCGCCGACGAGGCCGCCATGACGGCGGCGCTCGCAGAGGCTCGCGCCGCGCACGGGCCCCTGCGCGTGCTCGTCAACTGTGCCGGCGTCGCGTCGGGCCGGCGCGTGGTCGGCCGCGACGGGCCGATGCCGCTCGCCGAATTCGAGCGGGTCGTGCGCGTCAATCTCATCGGCACCTTCAACATGATGCGGCTCGCCGCCGCAGAGATGGGCACCGCCGAGCCGCTCGCCGACGGCGAGCGCGGCGTCATCGTGTCGACGGCGTCGGTCGCCGCCTTCGACGGCCAGATCGGCCAGGCGGCCTATTCGGCCTCCAAGGGCGGCGTCGCGGCGCTGACGCTGCCGGTCGCGCGCGAACTCGCCCAGCACGGCATCCGCGTCGTCACCATTGCGCCGGGCCTGTTCATGACCCCCATGGTGGCGGCACTGTCCGACGACGTGAAAGCAAGCCTCGCGGCCGCGATCCCGTTCCCGCGCCGCCTCGGCGCCGCGGAGGAATACGCCGCTCTGGTCGCCCACATCGTCGTCAACCGCTACCTCAACGGCGAGGTCATCCGCCTCGACGCCGCGCTCAGGATGGCACCGAAGTGATGTTCGCCACTGGCTGAAACAGCTTCCCGGTGCACTGCCTGTTCCCTCTCCCCGCTGGGGAGAGGGTTAGGGTGAGGGGGTTCGGGCCTATCCCTGTGAGCGCGGGAG
>JAVDCA010000031.1 GCA_030848545.1 Astrobacterium formosum | reverse complement strand
AAGCCAGGAGGCCACGATCGACAGGAATACGGCGACGAGGCCGGTCACCAAAGTGAGGTTCTCGGTCACGGTGCGCGAGGAGGTCAGTTCGTCGGCGGCCGACGTGGCGGTGGCGGCGGCTTCCACCGCGATGGCGTCGGCGGTGGTCGCCGCGCTCTGCGTCTGGGCGCCGATCTCGGCCAGCCACTTGTCGACCTCGCCGACCAGCTTGACGTACTCCGCGAAAGTGGTGTGCAATTCCTTGAGGAAGGTGACGACTGCGGTCTTGCTCGTCTCGTTGGCTTCGACGTTCTCGAGCTGGCGGTCGAACATGTCGTAACCGATGCTGAAGCGATCGAAATGCATGGTCTTGTGGTCGAGCCGGAAATCCTTGACGTGGTTCTCGAGCTTCTGCAATGCGGCCTGCAGCGTCTGGCCGTCCGGACCGAAGGCGAGCATCTGGATCGCGCCCTGCGCCTGGGCGATCGCCGCGCGCATTCGCCCGTGCAGTCCGCTCGTGTCCGTGTAGCCGAGCTTCTCGGTGACCTTCTTGAGTTCCGCGAAAGTGGTGCCGATCTGGTCGAGCGCCTGCGGGAGCTTGTCGGCATTGGCTCCGGCCTTGCCCGAATTGGCGATCGCCGCCGCCAGCGAAGCGGCGGACTCGCGCGCTGCCGTGAAGCTCTCGACGCCCTTCTGGTTCGGGCGAACCGAATAGTTGGTGGCCGACAGCATCACTTGGCCGAGCGCCACTTTCAATTCGCGGCTCGCGTCGGCGACCTGGGCGGACACCCGCGAAGCCCCCATGGCGGTGTCGATGGTGCGGCCGCCATTGGTGAATGCCACCCCGACGGCGAGGAACCCGACCAGTGGGATGACCGCCAGGAGGACGATGCGCATGCGCACGGAGAGTGCGGACAGAAGACGCAGGACACTCATGGGGAAAACCTCCCGGCAGAATCGATACTCCGGTGCCGTCCCGCACCGGGCAACTCTGGGTAGTTAAATCCCTGTTCGATTAAGACTTCGCTACGAACTCGGGCGGGGCTTCCGGGGGAGCGCTACCCGGCGGTCGCGGCGAATACCCAGGGATCGAGTATTATTTGAATAAACGCAGCGATTTACGCGTCTTCGCGCAGCCGCTTCTCCCGCATCCGGCAGATGACGGCGTTCAATTCGCCGCCATAGACGAACACCGACGCGGTCCAGTAGAGGAACACGAGCGCCACCATGGCGGTGGCGAGGCCCGCATACATATTGACATAGGTGCCGGCGAACTCGGCCAGATAGCGTCCGAACAGGGACCCGAGTGCGAGCCACAGGATCAGCGTCACGGCGATGCCCGGCGCCACATCGCGCAGCCGCCGGCGGCCGGATGGCAGCCATTTGTGCACCATCAACAGGGCGACCACCAGCACCGCCGAAGCGGAGGCGAAGCGCAGATACGCGTAGGTGTCCTCCAGTGGCATCAGGTGCGGGAGATAGTGCTGCGCGGTGCGGAACATGACCGGCCACAGCACGATCAGGAAGGCGAGCGCGATCAGCGCCACCGCGCCGACCAGCACGTAGCCGATGGACTCGAGCCGCAACAGCCACCATGGTCGCACTTCCAGTTCGCTATAGGCCCGGTTCAAGCCGATGCGCAGGCTCTCGATGCCGGAGGAGGAGAAATACAGCGCCAGCACGGCACCGATGGTCAGGAGGCCGCCATGCGCATTGGTGAGCACGCTGGCGACCTCGGCCGCGATCGGGCCGGCGACTTCCTCCGGCCATGCCTCGAGGAGGAGTTGGGCGACCTGGTCGGCGACGTCGTGGGTGCCGAGAAAGCCGGACAGCGCCGTCACGAAGATGAGGAACGGGAACAGGCTCATCAGCATGGACAGCGCGATGTGGCTCGCGATCGCCCAGCCGTCGTCGCGGACGAAGGCGTCGAAGGCTTCGACGGCGATCATGACGGCGGAACGGATAAAGCGCACGGGCTGACCTCGACGGCTCCACCCTCGGGGTATCCCGGCGTCTTGGCAAGGGGGCGGCAGCGACCGGGGTGCCGCAGGAATGCGGCGCGGGCCCGTGCGGCGAGTTCCGCCGGCACGGTGACCGATGCCGGCAGACCACAGCTTCAGCCTGCGAATTCAACTTATCGGCCAGGGCGATGGGCCGCCGGACGGCCGGCAGGGGATCTCGTCCGAACGGCGCATTTGCTTTCAGGCATCGCACGCATAGTCTGGTTCGCAGCCCATCGTACAACCATCCCTAGCAGCAGCCCCGGAGACCCAGAATGTCGATTGCCGCCCATCGCAGCCCTGCCGGCGAAGACCTGGTCGTCATGGCGCGCGAGGCGGCAGCCGCCATGGACGCCCTGGTGAGCGACGCGACCGTTGATATCCGCCGGCGTGTGAGCGTCGAGGGCCGCACCGTCGGGCGGCTGTTCGACAGTGAGCAGCGCGCCACCCACGGCCTCGCCTGGCTCGCCACCTATGCGGACGCGGTCCGGCAGCTCGCCGCCTATGCGCAGCGCATGACGCAGGCCGGGCGCCTCGGCGACATCGAGGAACTCATCGTCCGCATCGGGCTCGGCGAATACCTCGCCCAGATCCTCGGCGGCATTCCGATGAGCCAGGGCGAGTTCGTGCGCCCGTTCGATCTCGGGTTCACCGGCGAACAGGTCGCCGCCCGCCTGAACTCCTCGGTGGAACGGCTGATCGGCGCCGGCAACACGGTCGCGAACCGCGCCCGGCTGGTCGAATTGATGGTCCATCGCCACGACGCCACCATCGGCGACTGCGGCCTCGACGATACCCTGGATTCGATCCGCGAGGAGATGCGCAAGTTCGCCGACAGCGAGGTGGTGCCGCACGCGCAAGCCTGGCACCGCACCAACAGCTATATCCCGCTCGAGACCATCGCCCACATGGCCGAACTCGGCGTGTTCGCCCTGACCCTGCCGGAGGACTACGGCGGCATGGGGCTCGGCAAGGAATCCATGTGCGTCGTCTCCGAAGAGCTCTCGCGCGGCTATATCGGGGTCGGCTCCATCGGCACCCGCGCCGAGATCGCCGGCGAACTCATCCTCAACAGCGGCACCGAGGAGCAGAAGCGCCATTGGTTGCCGAAGATCGCCTCCGGCGAAGTCCTGCCGACGGCGGTGTTCACCGAGCCCAACACCGGCTCCGACCTCGCCAGCCTGAAGACGCGGGCGACGAGGAGCGGCAATGTCTACAAGGTCACCGGCGCCAAGACCTGGATCACCCATCCGGTGCGCGCCGACCTGATGACGCTCCTGGTGCGCACCAATCCCAAGGAGGCGGGCTACCAGGGCCTGTCCATGCTGCTCGCCGAAAAGCCGCGCGGCACCGATGCCGATCCGTTTCCGGCGCGCGGCATGACCGGCACCGAGATCGAGGTTCTGGGCTATCGCGGCATGAAGGAATACGAGATCGCCTTCGACGGTTTCGAGGTTTCGGCCGACGGCCTGCTCGGTGGGACCGAGGGGCTCGGCTTCAAGCAGTTGATGCAGACTTTCGAGGCGGCCCGCATCCAGACCGCCGCGCGCGCCATCGGGGTCGCCCAGGCCGCCATGGAAAGCGCGCTCGACTACGCCAAGACCCGCGTGCAGTTCGGCGAAAAGCTCCTGCATTTCCCCCGCGTCGCCGACAAGATCGCCATGATGGCGGTGGAGATCATGATCGCCCGCCAGATCACCTACGCGGCGGCACGCGAGAAGGACAAGGGCCGCCGCTGCGACCTCGAGGCCGGCATGGCCAAGCTCCTTGCCGCCCGCGTCGCCTGGGCGGCCGCCGACAACGCCGTCCAGATCCACGGCGGCAACGGTTTTGCACTCGAATATCCGGTGTCACGGCTTCTGTGCGACGCCCGCATCCTGTCGATCTTCGAAGGCGCCGCCGAAATCCAGGCCCAGGTCATCGGCCGCCGCCTCCTCGACGGCGGGAATTGACGACGTGCGTCATTCCGGGGCGCGCGAAGCGCGAACCCGGAATCCAGCAGCGCGCACCGGCTTTGTGGCTGGATACCGGGTTCGGCCTTTCGGCCGCCCCGGAATGACCGCGGAGTTGGTCAGCCGAATCCAATCTGGCGGGCTCTCACGCCGCGCTGCCGACGGAGCGCCGTCCGCGCAGGCGTCGCACCGCTTCCGCAGCCGGGGCGGCGGCGCCGAACAGGAAGCCCTGTGCTTCGCGGCACCCGTAGGCGCGCAACACTTCGAACTGGGACTTGGTCTCGACGCCCTCGGCAGTTGTCGTCATGCCGAGCCCCGACGCCAGTCCGATCACGCCGCGGACGATGGTGAGGCAGTCGGGGTCGTGCGGCAGCTCCTTCACGAACGATCGATCGATCTTGATCTTGTCGAAGGGGAAACGGCGCAGATAGCTCAAGGACGAATAGCCGGTACCGAAGTCGTCCATGGCGACGCGCACGCCGAGCGCGCGCAGTCCGTGCAGGGTGGTGAGATTGACGTCGTTGTCCTGGAACAGGACCGACTCGGTGATTTCCAATTCGAGCCGGCGGCCCGGCAGGCCGGACGCGGCCAGCGCCGCCTTGACGGTCTCGACCAGAGAGCCGTTCCTGAACTGCAGGGGCGACAGGTTGACCGCCACCGTGATGTCGTTCGGCCATTGCGCCGCCTGCCGGCAGGCGTCCTGCAGCACCCATTCGCCCAAAGGCACAATCAGGCCGGTCTCCTCCGCGAGCGGAATGAACTCGGCCGGCGACACCATGCCGCGTTCGGGATGATGCCAGCGCAGCAGGGCCTCGAACCCGACGGTCTCCCCCGAAGCGAGCTCGATCGCGGGCTGATAATGCAGTTCGAATTCGCGGCGCTGGAGCGCCGAGCGCAGGTCGCGGTCGAGGGCGTGGCGCACCTGCAGCTGGGCGTCCATTTCGGGGGCGAAGAAGCGGAACGCCCGCCGGCCGTCGGCCTTGGCGCGATACAGGGCAAGGTCGGCGTTCTTGAGCAGGCGGTCGGGATCGCGTTCGGTATCGCCGGCGAGTGCGATGCCGATCGAGGCGGCGACGACCACCTCCTGGCACTCGATGTGGTAGGGCGCGCTGAGTGTCTCGATCAGACGCTTGGCCAGCCGGCCGGCACCGTCGGCGCCGTCGTGGGTCTCCTGGATGACGGCGAATTCGTCGCCGCCGAGTCTGGCGACCGTGTCGGCGTCGCCGACGCAGCCGCGCAGGCGGTCCGCCACCATGCGCAGGAGTTCGTCGCCGATCGGGTGGCCGAGCGTGTCGTTGACGTCCTTGAAGAAGTCGAGGTCGATGCAGTGCAGCGCCAGTCCGCACGAGGAATGGCGTCGCCGCGCCAGCGCCTGTTCGAGACGGTCGCGGAACAGGATGCGGTTGGCGAGGTCGGTGAGACCGTCGTGGTGGGCCATGTGGGTGATGCGGGCCTCGGCGCGCTCGCGCTCGGTGACGTCGATGACGGCGGCGATCTTGGCCGGCCGGCCGTCATAGAGCATCGCGCGCGAGAAGACGCTCACATGGATGCGCGTGCCGTCCGCCTTGACGTGCCGGCGCACCGGCTTGCCCAGGGATGGCTCTTCGGAACGGGCATGGTCGCCGGGCAGCTGGCGCTCGTCCTCGGGGTGGAGGTCGAGAATGGTCATGGAAAGGAAGCGTTCGCGCGAATGGCCGTAGTGGCTGATCGCGGCGTCGTTGACGGCCAGGATGCGCAACGTGTCACGGTCGCACACCCACATCGGGATGGGATTGTGGGCGAACAGCAGGCGGGTCGATTCCTCGCGCCGCTTCGCTTCGGTGATGTCGACCCGGATGCCGATCGAGCCGCCATCGCTGGTGCGCCGCTCCTCGATGCGCAGCCACCGGTTGCCGGGCAGGAGCTGCTCGTGGCTGCTCTGGAAATCCCGGTGCAATGCCAGGCGGTGGGCGAGCCATTCCTCCTCGCGGCCCGCCGCTTGCGGAAAGTAGCCTTTGGGGATGCCGGCGCGCAGCCGCTGGTCGAATTTCTCGCCCACCACCGGCGGGTCGGTGATGTGCGGATAGAGTTCCATGTAGCGCGCGTTCCACAAGACGTAGCGGTCGTCGGCGTCGAAGAAGACGAGCCCGACCGGCACCGCTTCGAGGGCGTCGCGAAGACGCGCATGGGCGGCGCGGGCCTCGTTTTCGGCCCGCTCGGCCTCGGCGCGGGCGATGCCGAGCGCGTCTTCCCGCTGCTTGCGGTCCGCCAGAAGTTCGTTGAGCGATGCGGCGAGCGACTCGACCTCGGCGAACCCGGTCACCACCGGCAATTCGGCCTCGCGCGAGGCGCGCGCCGCCTCCGCTCCCGCGGTCAGCATGGCGAGCGGGCCCGACACCCGGCGCGCCAGCGTGACGCCGGCCAGCAGGGCCAGGATGACGGCGAACAGGACCATGGCGGCCGCCCGCCTGATCTGGCCATCGATATGGCCGAACACCGTAGCGGCCTCGAAGCCGACGGCGATGCGCGTTGGCGTGCCGGCAACCGGGGACCAGGCGTAGATCTGCGCGGGGCCAACGCGGGAATCCATCAGTTCCCAGCCCTCGCGGGACTGGGCTGCACGGACCGCCAGCGGGTATCCTCGCCAGTTGCGGCCGATCCATTCGGGCCGCGCGGGGTGACGGGCGAGCAGGTTGTCGGCGCCGTCGAAGAGCATCACGCGCGCTTCTGCCGGCTGCCCGATCGCTCCCGCGATCTCGGCGAGGCGGCCGAGGCGGATCGAAGCGGCGAGCACGCGTTCGACGTCGCCGTCCTCGCCGATGACCGGGGAGGCGATCACGAGGTTCGGAGATCCGCGCGTGGGATCGAGGAGGAGATTGCTGACGACGTTCTGACGGCCGGCGAGGGCGCGCTGGAAATACTCCTGCGCGCCCATGTGGGCGCCCATCTGGTCGGGCGAGGTCGCGCAGATGACGAGGCCGGTGCGGTCGATCACCCAGAAGTCGCTCGCCCAGTCACGGCCCAGGAGAGTGTTGTGGAGCGACTGGCTGCAGCCTTTTGCAGTCCCGGAGGCGACGGCCGGGATCTCCGAAAGCACCTTGAGCAGCAATCCGGCTTCCGCCATCGGCTCGCGGAACAAGGCGGCGCCGCGGCGGGCGAGATCCAGCGCCCGGCCGCCCGCCAGCGCGGTCTGATGGTCGCGTTCCTGGTAGAGCTCGACCGCTCGCACAGCCACGAGCGGCAGGATCGCGACCAGGATCATGCCGGCGAGCATCGGCCTGATGCCGCCGAACAGGCTCCTCTCCGGGGCGCCGATGGCCGGCTGTGCTCGCATGGGGGCTCCTCCTGGGGCGAATATCTCAGAAGAGGAGGCCGGCTGCTGTTAACATCCAGAGTTGCGCGGCACAAAAACGGGATATGTTTGAGAAACCGTTAGTGGAGTACCATCCGGTCCGCGACAACGGCACCAAGCGCCATGCCGGGCCGGCATGGATGCGCGAAATGCCATGTGGAAGCGGGAGGCAAGGTCCCGCCGGCACCATCGTGCAAGCTCCGACGTTGACGAGCATCAAGGCCAGATCGGCCGCCTGAGTCACTCTCGAGGGCAACGAAAAAAGGACGATGCAATGGCAAAAATCAGCATCCCACACGACGCGTTCGTGTTCGTCGGCGACGGCCGCAAGGCCCTTTTCCTGCGCAATGACGGTGATGAAAAGTTCCCGCACCTGAAAACCGAGCGCGTGATCGTCGGCGAAAACCCGCCGACGCGGGCGCAAGGCGCCGACGAGCCGGGGCGCACCTTCTCCAGCAGTTCTCCCGGCCGCAGCTCCTACGAGCAGACCGACTGGCACGAACTGGAGGAGAAGAACTTCGCCCGCGATGTCGCGGGCGCACTCGTCAAGATCGTGCGTGAGCGCAAGGTCAAGGCGCTCATCGTTGTGGCGCCGCCGAAGACGCTCGCGGAGTTGCGCAACGCCTTCCATGCCGACGTCAAGGGGCGGATCGTGGCGGAGATCGACAAGGATTTCACCAAGCTCCCCGTCTACGAGATCGAAAAACACCTGACACACTGACGTCGGATCAGCGTTTGTCCCGTCACATTGAGGCGCCCGCGCCGCCGGGGCCGCGCCAAGAGTGGCCCGATGACAGGCTTCGGGCGGACTTCGAAGGGCGAGTTCAATCGAACGCGACCATGCTCTCATGTGGTGCGCCCCGGAATAACGCTGTGCGCACGGCGGCTCGTACCCCGCTGTTCTCGACGCCGGCCGCGCCACTACTTTCTTGTGCGTTCCCTGACCCGCCCGGCTGGGATATGCCTGCGCGCAATGCGGCAATCGCGGCCTGGAACCGGCCGCCCGCTCTTACGAGGAGACGATCCCCGATGGCGAATTTCATGACGAATTATGCGGTACCAGTCGCCATCGGGGTGGTCGTTGTCGTTCTCGTGCTGGGTCTGGCGAACATGCTCCGCGGTGGCTCTCCCAATCTGTCGCAGCGGCTGATGCGCATGCGGGTCGTATTGCAGTTGGTCGCCATCGTGGTCATCATGGCGGCCATCTGGGTCATGGGGCGCTGATGGCGCCGGTTCGGCGCCCGCCACATTGGCTTTCTATCCTGGAGTTCTCCGCTCATGGTGGTGCTCAACCGCATCTACACGCGCACGGGCGACGACGGCACGACCGCGCTCGGGACCGGCGAACGGCGCAAGAAATACGATCTGCGCATCGAAGCCTATGGGACGCTGGACGAGGTTAATGCGGTGATCGGCATCGTCCGGCTGCACACCGCCGGGCTGCCCATCGATGCGGCGCTTTCGCACATCCAGAACGACCTGTTCGACGTCGAGGCGGACCTGTGCATGCCCGACAAGGGCAAGGGGCCGGGCGGCCAGCGGTTGACCGTCACGGATGTGCAGGTGGAATGGCTGGAGGGCGAAATCGACCGCCTGAACGACGGCTTGGCGCCGCTGCGCTCGTTCATCCTGCCCGGTGGCAGCCCGGCATCGGCCTATCTGCATCTCGCCCGCACGGTGTGCCGGCGGGGCGAGCGCCTGATGGCGGCGCTCAACGACGCGGCGGGCGAGAGCGTCACGCCGGCGGCACTGAAATACGTCAATCGCCTGTCGGATTACCTGTTCGTGGCCGGCCGCTGCCTCAACGACCTGGGCCGGGCCGACATCCTGTGGACACCCGGCCAGAACCGCTGACGTGGCCGAAGCACGGATGCGGCGAAAGCCCAGATGCGGCGAAAGCCCAGATGCGGCGAAAGCACTTGGGCGCTGTACGTTGACCCCGGCCACGGCCGCCATTAGGTTGCCGCGCCGGCCGGGGTGGGGGAGGCGACCGCGTTTCCCGGCAGAAGGCCGCTCGGTTCGCTCGCGACCGCCACGTCGCGAAGCTTTCGGGCGCGCGAAACCCTCGGGCGGCGGCTGAGGTCCTGTACACCAGCCGGTTTGGAGCGCACGACACCATGAAAGTTCTCGTTACCGTCAAACGGGTGGTCGACTACAACGTCAAGATCCGCGTCAAGTCCGACGGCAGCGGGGTCGAACTCGCCAACGTCAAGATGTCGATGAATCCGTTCGACGAAATTGCCGTCGAGGAGGCGATCCGCCTCAAGGAGGCCGGCAAGGCGACCGAGATCATCGCGGTCTCGATCGGTCCGCAGGCGTCCGCCGAAACGATCCGGACCGCGCTCGCCATGGGGGCCGACCGCGGCATCCACGTCAAGACCGACGTCGCGCCCGAGCCCCTGACGGTGGCCAAGATCCTCAAGGGCGTCGTCGCATCCGAACAACCCGGGCTCGTCATTCTGGGCAAGCAGGCGATCGACGACGACTGCAACCAGACCGGCCAGATGCTCTCGGCGCTGCTCGGCTGGCCGCAGGGGACGTTCGCGTCCAAGCTCGTGATCGAGGCCGATGGCATCGTGGTCACCCGCGAGGTCGACGGCGGCCTGCAGACCGTGCGCCTCGCGAGCCCCGCGGTGGTGACGGCGGACCTGCGCCTCAACGAGCCGCGCTATGCCAGCCTGCCCAACATCATGAAGGCGAAGAAGAAGCCCATCGCCGAAAAGACCCCGGCGGATTTCGGCGTCGATCCCTCGCCGCGGCTCGCGGTGCTCAAGACCATCGACCCGGCCGGTCGCGCCGGTGGCGTCAAGGTCGCCTCCGCCGCCGAACTGGTCGCCAAGCTCAAGAACGAAGCCGGGATCCTTTAGGCCATGACGACGCTTCTTCTCGCCGAACACGACAACAAGCATCTCAAGGACGGGACCGCCAAGGCGCTGACCGCCGCCAAGGCGCTCGGCGGCGACGTCCACGTCCTCGTCGCCGGCCAGGACTGCCGCGCCGTCGCCGAAGCGGCCGGCCGGCTCGACGGGGTCGCCAAGGTGCTTCTCTGCGAAGACGCCGCCTACGCGCACACGCTGGCCGAGCCGCTGGCGGCGCTGATCGTCTCGCTGTCGGGAGCCTACGACGCGATCGTCGCGCCGGCGACGTCGACGGGCAAGAACTGCCTGCCGCGGGTCGCGGCGCTCCTCGACGTCATGCAGATTTCGGAAATCACCAAGGTGATCGCCGCCGACACCTTCGAGCGGCTGATCTATGCCGGCAATGCGGTGCAGACCGTGCGCACGGCCGATCCCAAGCGGGTGATCACGGTGCGTACGGCCGCCTTCCAGGCGACCCCGGAGGGCGGTTCGGCCCCGGTGGAGACCGTCGCGGCGGCGGCCGACCCCGGCCTGTCGGCTTTCGTGGGTGAGGAACTCTCGGCCTCCGAACGGCCGGAGCTTACCGCCGCGCGGGTCGTCGTGTCGGGCGGACGGGCCCTGCAGTCGCGCGAGAATTTCACCAAGTATATCGAGCCGCTCGCCGACCGTCTCGGCGCCGCCGTCGGTGCCTCGCGCGCCGCCGTCGATGCCGGCTATGCCCCCAACGACTGGCAGGTGGGCCAGACCGGCAAGGTGGTGGCGCCCGAGCTCTACATCGCGATCGGAATTTCCGGTGCCATCCAGCATCTCGCCGGCATGAAGGACTCCAAGGTGATCGTCGCCATCAACAAGGACGAAGAGGCGCCGATCTTCCAGGTCGCCGACTATGGCCTGGTGGGCGACCTCTACAAGGTGCTGCCGGAACTCGCGGACGAACTGAGCAAGATCGGCCGTTAGCTGCCCTTCTACGAAGCGGTAGCGAGGCGCCGCAATTCGCAGTAGATTTGTGCGATGCAACGCTTTTTCGTCCCCGGCCGCGGCTGAAAAGACGCTCCGGGGACGAGTGGACGGTGGGGACATGGGATTGACAATCCAGAAGATCGGCGTGATCGGCGCCGGACAAATGGGCAACGGCATCGCCCATGTCTGCGCCATGTCCGGCTTTGACGTCCTGCTCAACGACGTCAGCGAGGATCGCATCAAAGCCGGGCTCGCCACCATCAACGGCAACATGGCCCGGCAGGTGTCCAAGCGGACCATCAGCGAGGAGGAGCGCCAGACGGCGCTCGCGCGCATCGGCATCGCCGATCGCATCGAGGCGCTCTCGCCGTGCGATCTCGTCATCGAGAGCGCCACCGAGAAGGAAGAGGTCAAGCGCAAGATCTTCCAGTCGCTGTGCCCGCACCTCAAGCCGGACGCCATCATCGGCAGCAACACTTCGTCGATCTCGATCACCCGGCTCGCCGCCGCGACCGACCGGCCGGAGCAGTTCATCGGCATCCATTTCATGAATCCGGTGCCGCTGATGCAGCTCGTCGAGCTCATCCGCGGCATTGCCACCGGCGACCAGACTTTCGAGTCCGTGCGCAGCTTCGTCGGCAAGCTCGGCAAGATCGTCGCGGTGTCGGAGGACTTCCCCGCCTTCATCGTCAATCGCATCCTGTTGCCGATGATCAACGAGGCGGTCTACACGCTCTACGAGGGCGTCGGCACCGTCGAGGCGATCGACAGTGCCATGCGGCTCGGCGCCCACCATCCCATGGGACCGCTCGAACTCGCCGATTTCATCGGGCTGGACACCTGCCTGTCGGTGATGCAGGTGCTGCACGAGGGCCTGGCCGATTCCAAGTATCGGCCGTGTCCGCTGCTGGTGAAATACGTCGAGGCCGGCTGGCTCGGTCGCAAGACCAAGCGCGGCTTCTACGATTATCGCGGCGAGAAGCCGGTCCCGACGCGCTGACGGCGGGCCGATCTGCCGTTGTTTCAACTCTCCGTCATTCCGGGCTCGCGAGCTGAAAGCTCGCGAGCCCGGAATGACGGCGTTGGAAACCGTATCAAACGCTGATGTCGAGATTGCCGCCGACGCCTTCGGCCACGTTGGCGAGGCTGGCGGCGTTCTGCGCGGCCGCGTCGAGCATGGCCGCCATGGCGGCGTCCGACTGTGCGCTCATCTTCGCCATCTTGGTGGCGAGGACGAGCTGGGTCTGGGCGCTCTGGGTGCCCAGCATGGCGGTGGCGATCGAGACGGGATTCATGCGGACAGGCTTTCAGGTCCGGACGCTACGTGAAGGCTCTGCTGAAGCCGCCGCCACCCGCGCTGGAATTGCTGGCGAGCGGGCTGTCCGCAGACGCCTTCTGCTTGGCCCGCCAATTCTGCTTGGTCCGCCAAGCCTCG
This sequence comes from Astrobacterium formosum, assembly GCA_030848545.1. Taxonomy (GTDB): domain Bacteria; phylum Pseudomonadota; class Alphaproteobacteria; order Rhizobiales; family Xanthobacteraceae; genus Astrobacterium; species Astrobacterium formosum. The sequence continues at coordinate 59,656 of JAVDCA010000031.1, read as the reverse complement.
GCCCGGGAATAGGCGGAAAATGCTGGATATGGACATGGACGGCCACCTGAGACCGCCACCTTGAGGCCGATTCGTTACTTTTTCCTGAGACCGGGGCGAGGCACTACTGCGCCAGGGCGGCCCGGACCAGGGCGAGCGCGTCCTCGCTTGCCCATTCGGCCGGGCCGGCCAGGGAGGCGAGTTCGCAGCCGGAAGCGTCGACCAGCAGGGTGGTCGGCATCCCGATGGCGCGGCCGACCGCCTTGAGGTCGCGAAATACCTGCGCGCTGGGGTCGGCGAAGTAGGTCAGGCGGGCAATGCCGGCGTCGCGCAACCAGTTCTTCGGCTTGTCGGGATTGTGGGTATCGATATTGACCGCCACCACTTCGAAGCGCTCGCTGCCGAGCTTGGCCTGGAGTTCGTCCAGGGCCGGCATTTCCTTACGGCAGGGCACGCACCAGGTTGCCCACAGGTTGACGAGCGTGACCCGGCCGCGCCAGTCGGTGAGGCTCTTCGACGATCCATCGGCATCCTGGAAGGCCAGCGCCGGCACCCGCAGGGGTCGTTCGGCCGGCTTGACGGCGGCCACTTCGCCCTTCGCCAGCGGCTTAAGCCGCTGGGCGACCGCAAGTGCCGGCCGACAGGCGTCATCGCCCGCATTGCGCGTGAGGCCGGCGATCCCGTATACCGCGCCGAGCCCGACGGCCACCCCGGCAATTCCCCCCGCCACCACCAGGGCGAGACGGCGCCAGGCGTGGCGGCGTGGTTGTTGGGATTGCGACGTCATAATCGAACCAGCCGTGAAAATGTCATGAGCAGCAAGTCATGAGCAACAAGATGTGGGGCGGACGCTTCGCCAGCGGACCCGATGCCGTGATGGCGCAGATCAATGCCTCGATCGACGTCGACCGCAAGCTGTACCGCCAGGACATCGCCGCGAGCAAAGCCCACGCCGCCATGCTGGCGAAACAAGGCATCATTCCGGCGCAAGATGCGAAAAAGATCACTCACGGTCTAGACACGATCCTGTCAGAGATCGAAGCCGGCCGCTTCGAGTTCAAGGCTGCCCTCGAGGACATCCACATGAACGTGGAGTCCCGCCTCGCCGACCTGATCGGCCCGGCGGCCGGCCGGCTGCACACCGCCCGTTCGCGCAACGACCAGGTGGCGACCGATTTCAAGTTGTGGGTGCGCGACACCGTCGACGCCCTCGACGATCAGTTCGCCGACTACCAGCGCGCGCTCGCCGACAAGGCGGCCGAACACGCCGCCACCGTCATGCCGGGCTTCACCCATCTGCAGACCGCGCAGCCGGTGACCTTCGGCCATCATCTGCTCGCCTATGTGGAGATGGCGGCGCGCGACCGCGGCCGCTTCGCCGATGCACGCAAGCGCCTCAACGAATGTCCGCTCGGGGCCGCGGCGCTCGCCGGCACGTCGTTCCCACTCGATCGCGAGCGCACCGCCGCCACACTCGGGTTCGACCGCCCGGCTGCCAACTCGCTCGATGCGGTGTCGGACCGCGACTTCGTCCTCGAAACCTTGTCGGCGGCGGCCATCGCGGCCGTGCATCTGTCCCGCTTCGCCGAGGAAATCGTCATCTGGACGTCGCCGCTGGTCGGCTTCCTCAAGCTCTCCGACAAGTTCACCACCGGCTCGTCGATCATGCCGCAGAAGCGCAATCCCGACGCCGCCGAACTGGTGCGGGCCAAGACCGGCCGCATCGTCGGCGCCCTCGATGGGCTCCTGATGGTGATGAAGGGATTGCCGCTCGCCTACCAGAAGGACATGCAGGAGGACAAGGAAGGCGCCATGGCGGCGTTCGAAGCCTTGTCGCTGTGTCTGGCCGCCATGACCGGCATGGTGCGCGACATGACGCCCGATGTCGAGCGCATGGCGGCGGCGGCGGGCCTAGGCTTCTCGACCGCGACCGATCTCGCCGACTGGCTGGTGCGCACGCTCAAGATGCCGTTCCGGGAAGCCCATCACGTCACCGGCCGCATCGTGGCCGCGGCGGAAAAGCGCGGCCTTGCCCTCGACGCGCTGCCGCTCGCCGCCATGCAGGAGATCGAGCCGCGCATCACCAAGGAGGTCTTCAAGGTCCTGTCGGTGGCGCAATCGGTTAAGAGCCGCACCAGCTTCGGCGGCACCGCGCCGCGCAACGTCGCCCGTCAGGCCGCCAAGTGGCTCCGTCGCCTGGGGAAGTGATTCGCGACAAGCAAACGCCGGCGACAGTGCCGCCGGCATTTGTTCACTTCGGAACGCTACTTGTCTGATCAGTTGGAGCCGCTGCCGCCGCCGGAGCCGCCCGAACCGCCGCCGCTGGCTCCACCGCCAGCCGAGCCGCCCGTACCGCCGGTCCCGCCGCTTCCGGCCGTGCCGGCGCCGCTGGTGCCGGACGCAGAGCCGCTGTCACCGCCGCCGCCCGTGACGCCGCTACCGCGACTCGGGTCCATGGAGTGGCCGGTGTTACCCGTGGGCGCGCCGGCGCTGCCGGGCACGTATTTCGGCTGATTGATGTCCGGCCCCGACTTCGGCGCCACTTGCTGCTGGGCCACCGCGGATCCCGCCATGGTCATCAGGCCGGCCGCCAGGACGGCGGCGCTCATCTTCAACTTGGTCATTCGTGAAGCCTCCTCAAGGTCGCTTGGGCACCCGGTTGTTCGGGTCGCTCCGGGGAGGTAACCGTTCGGGCGAGCCTCCGTTCCCGTTCCGCGCGAGGTCCGTCGCTCGATCGTGTCGCACAAGTTGTTGAGGGAACGTCACATCGCCGGCAGATTCGGAACCCGGGCGGAACCGGCGCGTCCCCCGGCCTTTCGCCGCCGCGGTCCCATCTGCTATGGTGGCGCCGGTTTCTGGGGAATGGACTCGTGATGCGTCGCTTCAAAGATCGTGGGTTCCATCGTGGTGGAATGAACGGCCGGGCCTGCCTGGCGGTTGCCGGAGCCTTGCTGATCGGGCTCGGCGTCTCCGGCTGTGGCCGCAAGAGCGGGCTCGATGCGCCGCCTTCGGCGTCCATCGACGCTGCGCCCACGACGGTTGCGCCCACCACGGCGGCGCCGGCTTCCCCCGACCTCACCCCCGGCCTGCTGTTCGGGCGGCCGGCCGAGCCGCCGCCGCCCCAGGCGCCGGCGTCGGCTTCCGGCCCCCGCCGTACCTTTTTTCTCGACTGGCTCCTGAACTAGAAGCCGCTCGACCAACCGCCCGGCCTGCCATGCATCATTTCGCCTATCGCAACGGCGTGCTTCACGCCGAAGCCGTCGATCTCGTCAGCCTCGCGGAGGCGGTCGGGACGCCGTTCTATTGCTATTCGACGGCGACATTGACACGCCACTACCGGGTGTTCGCGGGCGCCTTCGCGGACGTGCCGGCGCTGGTGTGCTACGCCATGAAGGCGAACTCCAATCAGGCGGTGATCCGCACGCTCGCCAAGCTCGGCGCCGGCGCCGATGTGGTCTCGCTCGGCGAGCTCAGGCGCGCCCAGGAAGCCGGCGTGCCGGCGGACAAGATCATGTTCTCCGGTGTCGGCAAGACCGCCGCCGAACTCGCCGCCGCGGTCGAAGCCGGCATTCTGTGCGTCAATGTGGAGTCCGAGCCGGAGCTCGAGCTCCTGTCCACGATCGCGGTCGCGAAGGATCGGCGCGTCAACATCTCGCTACGCGTCAACCCCGACGTCGACGCCAAGACCCACGCCAAGATCGCCACCGGCCGTGCGGAGAACAAGTTCGGCATTCCGATCAGCCGCGCCCGCGACGTCTATGCCCGCGCCGCCAAGCTCGACGGCGTCGACGTCACCGGCGTCGACATGCATATCGGCAGCCAGATCACCGTGCTGCAGCCGTTCGACGACGCCTTCGCGCTGTTGTCGGATTTCGTGCGCACGCTGCGCGCCGACGGCCACGTCATCGATCACGTGGATCTCGGCGGCGGTCTCGGGATTCCCTATCGCGACGACAACGAGCCGCCGCCGCATCCGGAGGAATATGCCGGCGTGGTCAAGCGGGCGACCCGCGAACTCGGCTGCACGCTCGTGTTCGAGCCGGGGCGGCTTCTGGTCGGCAATGCCGGCATCCTGGTCGCGCGCGTGATCTACGTGAAGCGCGGCGAGGCCAGGACCTTCGTGATCGTCGACGCCGCCATGAATGACCTGATCCGCCCGACCCTTTATGAGGCCCATCACGAGATCCGGCCGGTGCGCGAAGCACCCGCCGGCGCGCCGCGCAACCGCGTCGATGTGGTCGGGCCGGTGTGCGAATCGGGTGACTTTCTGGCGCAGAACAGGCCGCTGCCGGAACTCGCGGCCGGCGATCTCGTTGCGGTCATGTCGGCCGGCGCCTATGGGGCCGTGCAGGCAGGTACCTACAACACGAGGCCGCTGGTGCCGGAGGTGCTGGTGAATGGCGACGAATGGGCCCTGGTGCGGCCCCGCATGGAGGTCGACGCCCTGATCGGGCTCGATCGGCTGCCGTCCTGGCTGTGAGGTTCTGACCGCCTCCGGTTCGCCTGCACCGGCGCCCGCAAGATTCCGTGATCACGGCCCCATTTAGGCCTTTTGGCAATGGAAGCCTGGACGCTGCATGTTACCCTCATGCAGTGCAAAAACCGCGGAGACCCGTTTGAGCCTGCCCACTCCCGATCAGGAAGCGGCCCGGCAGCAAGCCGCAGTCGATGCCGGCGTCGCTTTGCGGCGCGCGCTGGGACGGGCCTGGTGGGCGATCCTGTGGGAGCGCCTGTGGCCGGCGCTCGCCTCCATCGCCACCGTGGCGGGTCTCTTCCTCGCCGTATCGTGGCTGGGGCTGTGGTTGTGGCTGCCGCCGGTCGGGCGCGCCTTCGGGCTGTTCGCTTTCGCGGTGCTGGCGGCGGGCGCCACCGTGCCGCTGCTGTTCGTCCGCTTCCCCAGCCATCATGACGGCCTGCGGCGGCTCGACCTGACCTCGCATATGCCGCATCGGCCCGCGACCGCCATCGGCGACGAGATGGCCGGCACGCAGGAGGATCTGTGGGCGAAGACGCTGTGGCGTGCCCATGTGGAGCGCGCCCTCCTGCTGGCGCGCACCCTCAAGGCGGGGCTGCCGGCGCCGCGGCTGGTGGCGCGCGACCCCATGGCGCTGCGGGCTCTGGTGCTGCTGCTTGCGGTTGCGACCTTCTTCGCCGCCGGCGGTGAGCGAACGCGTCGTATCGCGGCGGCCTTCGACTGGCAGGGGGCGGTGGCTCCGCCCAATTTCCGCCTCGACGCCTGGATTTCGCCGCCCCCCTACACGGGCAGGCCGCCCGTCATCCTGCCCGGCGTGCATCCGGGCGAGGCCGCCCAGTCGACCGCGGCGGTGTCGGTGCCGGTCGGCAGCATCCTGATCGTGCGCACCAGCGGCAAGGCGAACGTCCAGGTGCGCGTGACCGGCGGGCTGGCGGCAGCGGCCGAAGAGCCCGCCAAGGCGCCCGCCGGGACCAAGGCGCCCGCCGGGACCGAGGAGCACCGTTTCACCATCTCTGCGCGCGGCACGGCCGTGCTCACCGGCGCCGGTCCCGACGACATCGTATGGGCATTCAATGCCATTCCGGACCGCGCCCCCGCCATCGCGCTCACCAAGGATCCCGAGCCGCAGGCGCGCGGCGCCCTGCTCCTGTCCTACAAGATCGAGGACGACTACGGCGTCGTCGCCGCCCGCGCCGAGCTCGCCCTCAAGCCGGCCGCCGAGGCGCGCCGCCCGCTGTTCGCGGCGCCCGAATTCCCGCTGGTGTTGCCGCAGTCGCGCACGAGGAACGGCATCGGCTCGACCATGAAGGACGTGACCGAGCACCCGTGGGCGGGCGCCGATGTCACCCTGACGCTCGTTGCCCGCGACGAGGCCGGCAACGAAGGCAGGAGCGAGCCGTTCGAGCTCAGGTTGCCGGAGCGCACCTTCACCAAGCCGGTGGCGCGTGCCCTGGTGGAGCAGCGCCGCGAACTGGCGCTCGATGCCGACGCCCGCGACCGCACCCTGATCGTGCTCGATGCGCTCACCATCGCGCCGGAAAAGTTCACCCCCGAGGCGTCGGTGTTCCTCGGCCTGCGGGCCCTCTACTGGCGGCTGGCGCAATCGAAGAGCGACGACGATCTGCGCGACGTGGTCGAGCGGCTGTGGGCGATGGCGACCCAGCTTGAGGACGGCGACGTCTCCGAGACCGAGGCGCGGCTGCGCCAGGCGCAAGAAGCGCTGCGCCAGGCGCTCGAACGCGGGGCGGGCGAGGAAGAGATCAAGAAGCTGATGGACGAGCTGCGCGCCGCGCTCGACAAGTTCCTGCAGGCGCTCGCCGAAGAGATGCGCAAGAATCCCCAACAGGCGCGCCCGCTCGACCGCAACACCGCCCGCCAGCTGCGCTCCCAGGATCTGAAGAGCATGCTCGACCGCCTCGAGCAGATGGCGCGCTCGGGCGCCAAGGATGCGGCCCGGCAGATGCTCGACCAGCTCCAGCAGATGCTGGAAAACCTGCAGACGGCGCGGCCCGGCCAGGAGGGCGACGACGACTTGATGTCGTCCCTCGACGAACTGGGCGACATGATCCGCAAGCAGCAGCAGTTGCGCGACAAGACCTTCCGCCAGGGTCAGGACCAGCGTCGCCAGCGCGGCCAGCAGGGTCAGCGCGGCCAACGCGGGCAGCAGGACGGCCAGCAGGGCCAAGAAGGTCAAGAGGGCCAGGACGGCGAGCAGGATTTCGGCCAGCTGCAGCAGGACCAGCGGGCGTTGCGCGACCAGCTCAAGAAGCTGATGGAAGAGCTCAAGCGCAAGGGTTTCGGCCAGAACCAGGACGGCCAGCAGGGCGATCCCCTCGGCGAGGCCGGCGACGCCATGGGGGATGCCGAAGGCAAGCTCGGCGACGGCAATGCCGACGGCGCCGTCGGCAGCCAGGGCAAGGCGCTGGAGGCCCTGCGCAAGGGTGCCCAGGGCATGGCGCAGCAACTGCAACAGCAGATGGGCCAGGGCCAGGGTCCCGGCCAGCCCGGCGGCCGCACCGGCCCGGCGCGCGCCGACCAGGACACCGATCCGCTCGGCCGCCCCTTGCGCGGGCGCAACTACGGCGACGACACCACCGTCAAGGTGCCGGGCGAGATCGACGTCCAGCGCGCGCGGCGCATCCTCGAGGAGCTGCGCAAGCGCTTCGGCGAGAGTTTCCGGCCGCAGATGGAGCTCGATTATCTCGAGCGGCTCTTGAAGGACTATTGAGCGCGGTCGGTGCGGCCATCCGCTGACTCGTCATGCCCGGGCTTGTCCCGGGCATTTACGTCCGGGCCTCGGCCGCGCTGAAGACGTGGATGGCCGGGACAAGCCCGGCCATGACGGACCGAGAGGTCGGCGTCGCCTCGCCCCTCAAAACAGCGGCTGCATCTGCCCGACCATGAGCGGTCCGAAGAACACCTGCCCGTCGGCGAAGCGCAGCGGCAGGGTGACGGCCTTGCGGCCTTCGAGTTCGGCCGGGCGGCCCAGCATGGCGACGCCGGCGGCGGCCAGCGCCGCGTTGCCGCGCGAACCCAGGAGCTTCTCCAGGTTGAGCCCCGGCGCCAGCCGGTTGGCGGCCCCTTGGGTCTGGCGGGCGACTGCCTGGTCGAGTCCCAGCGCGGTTACGAGCTGGTCCAGCCCGGCAACCGTGAGGTTCAATTCGCCGTCGAGGCGGCCGGCGGCGGTGAGCCTGAGCGTGCCCTGGCCGACCGCCACCACCTCGCCCTGGGAGACGCGCGCCTGGCGGATGTCCAGCCGCCCGCCGGCCGCCTGAAATTCGCGCAGCCGCTGCGCCAGCGGCTTGGGGGAAAGGTCGTCGACCCCGCGCAGCACCGCCGAGATGTCGGCGTTGAGCGGCGCGGAAGCCAGTTGCGGCACCTGCGGTACGGTCGCGCCCGACAACCTCAGTCCAAGATCGAACGCCGGCGGGTCCGCCGGCAGGCGCGGCGCCTGGCGAACGTGCAGTTCGAGATGCTCGGCGGCGGCGAGGCGCTCAGGCGCGCCCGCGTCGAGGCGGTCGGCGGTGATCTTGTCGAACACGGCCGAGACGCGCTCCGGCGGCGGCATCAGGCCGCGCACGCTCACCTGGGCGTCGCGCCAGCCGATGCTGGCGATCGCGGTGCCGGAGGCTTGCGTGACCGCAAGCGGGCCGGAGATCTCGGCGATCAGCAGGTTCGGCTGATAGATCTGCACGGCCGCGAGCGCGTTCTTGGCCTTGAGGGCAGGGAGCTGCGGGTCGCGGAACGCGACCGACGGTTCCGCGCAGCTGACCTCGATGCGGAACGGAAATCCGCCGATCTCCTGGCTGGCGCAGGTGATGACGCGGCCGCGCTGCGCCTCGCCCTCGCGCCATGCCGCGATCTCGCTTTCGGCCTGGCCGGCGGCGAAATACCACAAGCCGCACCACGCCAACGCGAGGACGACGAGCGTCACGACCGGCAGGATGAGCCACAGGCGGCGAGGGCGGGCGGGCGGATAGGAATAGGGGACGTCTCTCACGGCGATCCTTCCGGGTTGCGCCTGGCGGCGGGCGCTGTTAGGCGAGCCGAATGGACGGCCCGTGTCAACCACCGGGACGCCGCCCGCTCCGCGCCCAACGGCATTGAATTTGCTCGCAGAACCCACGCACGACGAACGCGGCATTACGGTGGCGGAGGCTGCCGGGAGCGGCCCCGTGACCGTCCGACCCTGAACGGAGCGAAATGTCAGACGCCGACGACCTCTGGGTGTTCGCCTACGGCTCGCTGATGTGGCGGCCGGGTTTTGCCTATCTGGAGCGCGTGCCGGCCCGGCTCAACGGCCTGCACCGGGCCCTGTGCGTGTATTCCTTCGTGCACCGCGGCACGCCGGAAAAGCCCGGCCTCGTCCTCGGCCTCGACCTGGGCGGCGCCTGCCGCGGCATCGCCTACCGGGTCGCGGCCGCGGCCCGCCATGACACCATCGCGTATCTGCGCGGGCGCGAACAGGCCACCATGGTGTACCGGGAGACTTTTCGACCGGTCCTCCTCGACGGCACGCCCGGGCGGCGGGTGCGCGCGCTGGTCTATGTGGTCGACCGCGGCCATGCCCAATATGCCGGCCGGCTCGCCCCCGAACGCCAGCTCCATCTCGTGCGCCAGGGCCACGGCCAGTCCGGCCCCAACCGCGACTACGTGCTCGCGACTGTGCACGAGATCGAGACCCAGGGCTTTCGCGATGCCGGCCTGCACCTCCTGGCCGAACGCCTGCACGCCGGCCCCGACAGCACGGTGGCGCCGGCGGCGAGGGATGCGAGCGAGGGCGCCGCGGATTGAAGCCACCGGCGGCGGATCGACTCGTCCGATGATGTGCCGCGTCCGCGGCGCAATGGCGAGGCAATTCGCGGAAAGTGTATCAGTCCACGCAATCGCCGGCTTTCAAGGCCCTCTGAAATTCCCGCAGCCGGTCCACGTCGATGATTGCGACATGGCCTCTTTGTTTTCGCACGAGATTGCGCTTCTGGAACGAGGACAGGACGTTGTAGACGCTGTTGCGGCAAGCGCCGACCAGATTGGCCAGCTCGTCGTTCTTGAGCGGGATCAGGGCCTCGCCCCGCCGGCCTTGCAGATACTCCTCGGCCAAGATCACCAGGAGGGCTGCCAGCTTCTCGTCGGTGTTGGACGAGGAAAAATCGACGATTTCCCGGGCCTCCGCATATATGTGATGGACCAGGTACCCGGTCAGCGCCCGCGCCAGCTGGGGGGTGGCCAGAATAAACTCATATACCTTTTCGGGTTCAGCCGCATAAAGGCTCGTCGGCAACATGGCTATGGCCGAAGTATATGTCTTCTTCGCGCCCGACCAGTATTGAATTCCGAAGAATGCGCCGCGGGTATAGAAGAGCAGGGTTCGCTCGCGCCCGTCGGCCGTCTGTACGCACAGTTTGATGAGGCCGGATCCGATGAGATAACAATACGGATGCGAGTCGTCGGAGCGCCAGAGAAATTCGCCTTTTTGCAGTTTCCTCGGTGTGCAGGGCACCAGCCCCCGATGAAAGATGTCCTGCAAACACGGCGGCGAATGATGAATCATGATCGCCATGCCAACGCCCATCCTTTCTCCTGGAAAAGGCGGGGCCGTTTGGGGCACAGGCCGGCTCCGCACTCCGACGTGCCGGAATCGTTGTTCCGGCGCCGACCACCGGGGACGGGGCATCCCGGCGATCGAGCGAAATGATCACCGCCCGCCGAGAGCCCATGCGGGCATCTCGGGTCGGCGCTTTCGCGAAGAACTTCCATTTTTCCCATGCGTCGGCAAGGCCGGGAACCGATGGGGTCCCATGCGCACGGCCGGTCGGGTCTTCAGGCACCACATCACCTTTCGGTAGCCTGCAGACCGTGAAGAGCAGTCCGCCGCAGCGCGTCCGGGGTACGAAGGATATGAGAAGGCGCGCAGAATCTGCCGGCGGTCAGCAGCTTATTCGCCAGAGCACAGCCATTCGTCTCGTCCGATCGTCATGCGAATGTCCGACAGGCTCGAGGCTTCGGCGATCGCGCCACGGGCCAGCATCGCCATGCCGCGATAGAAATTGGTCCTGGCATGCTCCTCCACCTGCCCGCACCATCCCGCCGCCCATCGGCCCGGATGCTCGGCGACGAACTGCCTTCGCGCCTCGATGGCCTCATCGTACCGGGCTTGGTCGTTATGTTCGAGGGCGAGCAACGCACGTCGGGCGAGATGTGCAACAAACTCGAACTCCAACCCGATATGGTCGTCCGGCTCACGGTGCAATTTTTCGGCTTCAAGCCCGAAACGGCGATACCAATCGCGCACCTGCAGCGTCGCTTCCTGGAACGTCAATCGATCCTCGCTGAAATAGACCGACTCCCAGGGCGGCGCGAGCAGCTTGCCCGGCCCGATGAAGAGGCGCGTGTAGTCGGAGCAGAGATCGTCGAAGGTGTTTTCCGACGTGGTCCTGCTCCATTGCTGCAACAGCGCGAGGGCCGCGACGGTGTCGGGCTGCGTGTCCGCAAACGGCGCCTGCGCAAAGATATCCTCGGCGATCAGTGAGCGGATCCAGGCTTGCTCGGGATAGACGTAGAACGCCTTGCCGAGCAACGCGAACGTCAGCATTTCGCCGGTCAACACCTGGTACGCGTTCGCTTCCATGACGGTTCCTGTCATTCTCAAGTCTTCCGACGCAGGTCTGGCACAAAAAGGAACAGAGCAGAAGATTGCGCTTCCGCTCTGCTTATCCTCCTCGCCGCGAAAAGCTTCGCGACGCGTTCGCGTGCCGATCTTCGCCTCGCTGCCCACGACCCTATGGGCTGCCGGGGCGAGACCAGTGTGATGATCTAGCCTGCCTCGGGCGCGTTGAGGACGCGTCCGTTGCTCGATCCGCTCGGCTGCGAGTACCGGTGCGGTGTGATGACCATCGAAGGCCGGGTGGCACTCTGGTTCGGCAGCGGCGCCACGCTGGCATTGTCGCCGTACTTGGCCCTGAGTTCGGCGATGTCGCCGAACTCGAGGGCACGCATGAGGCAGGCATCCACGCAGGAGGGATTCTTCCCCTGCGCCAGAAGGTCGACGCAACCGTCGCACTTGGTCATTTTCTTGGCGACGGCGTCGAACTGGGGGGCGCCGTACGGGCAGGCCTGTTCGCAGGCGCGGCAGCCGATGCATTTGTCGCGATCGATCAGCACCAGACCGTCCGACGCGCGCTTGGCGTGCGCGCCGGTGGGGCAGACCTTGACGCAGGCGGGATCGGCGCAATGCATGCACGTGACCGAGAGCGTATAGACGAACACGCTGCTGGGAACCAGCTGATTGCCGGCGCCCGCGTCGGTGACCCATTTGCCGCCGCCGAACTGCCAGACGTGCCGGTAGCGCAGGCCGACGGGCAGGTTGTTCTTGTCCTTGCAGGCGATTTCGCAGGTCTGGCAACCGATGCAAACGCTGGCGTCGTGGTGGAAACCCAGTTGCTTGGCCATCACTTGTCTCCTCCCAGCGCGACGACGCGTTGCGGCCATTTATGGTCCGGCGGCAAGGGCGCGCCGGTCCACTTCTCCACCTGCACGTTCGTACTGTTCCAACCCTGGTGGCCCTGGCCGGTGGAAATCGCGCCCGACAACACGTTCGAGCAGCCGGCCTTGTCGATGCCGGTGGCATCGTCCAATTCGACCCACGCGCCTTCGCCCATGACGACGACGCCCGGCCTGATCTGGTCGAACAGGCGGACATTGCGCAGAACCTTGCCGTGCCGGCTCTTGATCAGGACGGTTTCGCCCTCCTTGAGCCCGCGCTCGGCGGCATCGATCGGATTGATCAGCAGCATGTGCGGGAACGCTTCACGCAGCCATGGCGTGTTGGCGAACATGGAATGCGAATGGCGCGGCACGTGCAGGCCGATGAACTGGAGCGGATAGGGTCCCTTGATCTTCTTGTCCCAGTCCGAGAACGTGTCTTCGTATCCCTCGATGGGCCGATTGTAGGTCGGGATCGGGCGCACCGTGCTGAACCCGCGCGACGCGATGACGTCGACCAGCGTCTGGCAATGGATCTCGATCTTGCCGCTCTTCGACGCCAGCTTGTTCTTGACCGGATCGTCGCGGAAATCCTTCAGCATTATGAAGGTGTACTTGTCGCCCGGCTTGCGCGGTACGTGGTAGATGCCCTTTTTCTTGAATTCGAGGATCGGGATGCGGCCCTTCTGGGGCTTGCCTTCGACCCCGAGGGTGCGCAGGTCCTCTTCGGTGATGGTCACCAGCGGCTCCTTGGTGACGCCGTCCTCGGCCACGATCGTCGCCGCCGCCACCTGGTTGATGATGTCCTGGGCCGGCGAGTAGGGCTGGATGGCCTTGGGATCCAAACCCAGCTTGACGCCCAGCTCGCGGGCCATCCACACGTCGTCCTTGGTCTCGAACAGCGGTTCGATCACCTGGCTGGTCCAGACGATCTGTTCGCGATAGGCCGGGCTCAGGCTGCCGTAGCGCTCCCACAGCGTGGTGGCGGGCAGCACGAGGTCGGCATACTTGGCCGTCGATGTCAGGAAGTGCTCCTGCACGGCGACGAACTCGACCTTGCGGAACGCCTCGATGGCCTTGACGCTGCCGGCGACCTGGTTGATGCGCTCGGTTTTGGCGAAGTGCAGCATCTGGATATTGATATCCGCCTGCTTGTTCATGCCGGCCGTGTACTTGCCGGTCAGGATCGCCTGCCAGACCTCGTTGCGGTTGATGCGGATGTCGATCGGGTTCTTGACCGGCGGCGCCTTCGGGAAATTGCTCGGCCGGCCGATCCAGGTGCCGCCGTAGACGATCGGCGGACCGCCGGCGAGCCATGCATGACCGCCGTCGCTGCCGACCATGCTGCCGGACTTGCCCATGTGGCCCGTCATGGCGCCGAAGGTGGTGATCGCCTGCGGCCAGGAATCCGCATTGTTCACCCGCGCCGGCGCCGGCGACATCATGATGGAGACCTTGGCGGTCTTGGCGATCTGGAGCGCCAGCCGCCTGATCCGGGCGGCCGGGATGCCGCAGATCTCCGCCGCCCATTCGGCGTTCTTCGGCTGGCCGTCGAAGGTGCCGAGCACGTAGTCGCGGAAATTCTCCTTGGGGTCGGCGCCTTCCGGCATGTGGTCCTTGTCGAACCCGACCGTGCAGCGGTTGAGGAAGTCCCAGTCGATCAGCCGGTTGGTCTTCGGGTCGTCTTCGACGATGAGCGTATGCGCCATGCCGAGCACGAGGGCGTGGTCGGTCGCCGGGCGGCACGGATACCAGTCGTCGCTGTCGACGGCCATCGCCTGTGCGGTCGGATTGAAGAACGGGTCGACGCAGATGAACTTGGCGCCGGCCTTCTTGGCCTGCAGCAGCGCGTAGGAGGGATATCCGGCGCGCGACCAGGCCGGATTGTAGGCCCACAGGACGATCAGCTGGGAATTGGGCAGATCGGTCCAGTCGTTGAAATCCTCGCCGGTGTTCAGGCGCGAGCGCGGCAGCCCGATGGCGACGCCGGTGTCGGTCCAGGTGCCGCTCGAGCACGACGCATAATCGGAGATGAAGCCGCCGAACAGGCTCAAGGTCCGCGACACCTCCGTATAGACCGAAGCGGTCGAAGGCGTCGGAGAGTAGATGGCCGTGTTGCCGTATTTTCCTTTGATGCGCTGAAGCTCGCTGGCGAAGATACTCAAGGCTTCGTCCCACGAGATCCGGACCCATTCGTCCTTGCCGCGCAGTTCCTTCTTGCCGCCGCCGGGCGCCCAGTTCTTGCGCTTCATCGGGTATTTGAGCCGGTCGGCGCCGAGAATGCGGGTGCGTTGGGCGCGGCCGCGCGCGCAGGCCCTGAGCTGCGGGCAACTGGCGGAATCCTTGACGGTGTCGTCCGTGCCGCCCTGGACCACCATTCCGTCGACGACATGGACCGTGTTGAAGGCCTTGCTGCCGCAGTCGCCCCAGCAGGCGGCGGGAATCCATTGGCCTTCCTTCGTGGCGGCCTGCGCCGAGGTCGAGGCGGCTTGCAATCCGATTCCCAAGGGGCCGGCCAGGGCGGTGGTCCCGCCCAGCACCGCGCTCCATTTCAAGAAGCTGCGGCGATTGAGGATGGTCTCGGCCAGGTTGTTGGTGAAGAGATCATTCTTCAACATGCAGTCTCCTTGTCGGTGCAGGATAAATATCGGATTTGGCTGCGGCACAGACGCCATCGGCCCGGCAACCTGTCGGGAAAAGTCCGTTCACGAAGACTGCGGGGATATTTTTCGCCGCCGGTGTCGCGCAAACTTGGGCGCATCGTCGTTTTGCGGATTTTACAGGGACATAATTCGACGCGCCTAATTGCTCGCACTTCTCGATTTGTAATAATTATAACCTGGATGGCCCTCCCGTTCCGCCCAACCTTGTGCGCAAGGCGGAAATCAGGGGGTCGTATTTCTGCTGATGGTCCGTGTGGATTGATGCCGGCGGCGATCGTCTGGTTCGCCGGAAATCGGCCGCCGTTCCCGCGGCGCGAGCCCGGGAATGACGTGCGGCAGATGATGGGCCGACGAGGCTCTGCTGCTGCCGAATACCTCAGGCCGATCGGCACCGCGACGATTTGCGCCGCCCACCGTGTCTTGCGTAACGGACGGTGAGGTATCGGCGGGCCAGGAAGCCAGCCCTAAAACCAAACGGCGACGGGGCGGCCCGCGCTCGCCGGCCGCCCCGCCACCTGTTCGATCACGTCGATGGCGTGTTCACGCCTTGGCGTAGCGTCCCGATTCCTGGCCGGCCACCATGCCGAACACGCCCGAATACACATAGGCGTCGCCGGACCGATAGCCGCGGCCGAAATGCTCGCCGAACGCCACCGCGCCGGCCGCATAAAATCCCTTGGCGACCGGCTTGCCGCCGAGCGTCACCACCTGCGCCTTGTCGTCGATGGTGATACCGCCGACGGTCTCGATCATCACCGGGTGCATGCGCAGGAAATAGAACGGCGCCTTGAGCGGCTTGCCGAAGACGGTGCGGCCGAGGCGATCGACACGTTTGCCGCTCATGGCGGTGATGCGGTTGTGCTCCTCGATCTCCGGCTTGATGTTCTCGACCGGGACGCCGAGTTTCTGCGCCAGTTCCTCGATCGAGTCGGCACGGGTGGTGACGCCGTTCTTGATCATCTCCTCGACCATCGGGTGCAGACCTTCGCACACGATCTGGTAGGAGGCCTTCTGCTTGAGCATTTCGGTGTTGGTGGTCGTGTAGATGATCAGTTCGTTGACGAAGCGCTTGCCCTGTTCGTTGACGAAGATGGCGCCGGCGAGAAGCGTCAGCGACGAGTAGAAGATGCGCTTGGAATACTCCATCAGCGGCGTCACCATGGCGACCTGCAGGTTGGCGACGCCGGCGCCCAGTGCGCTCGCGAGCAGGAGCCCGTCGCCCTTGTCCTCCACGTCCATGATGCGGAAGGTTTCCTTCCACTGGTTGGTGTACTTCTCGACGAGTTTCTGGTTGCGCCCGAAGCCGCCGGTGGCGAGCACCACCGCCTTGGCCTTGATGGCGACCTTCTTGCCGTCGAGGTCGGCGGAAACGCCCGCGACCTTGTCGCCGTCCAGATAGACGTCGAGGATCTTGGAATCCGTCTTCACGGTGATGTTTTGGGTCTTGCGCACCTGGGCGCCGACGGCGGCCATCACCGCGGCGCCGCGGCCCTCGACCTTGGGGACGCGCAGCGTCGGCCCGCCATTGGCGGTGTCTTTCTCGTCACTGAACTTGACGCCGTAGTCCATCAGCCGGTCGACGAACCTGCCCGACACCTCGGCGATCACCTTGGCCTTCTTCTCGTCGCGGGTGCCGCCGCCGTAGTCGACAATGTCCTTGGCGTAGGCTTCGGTCGTGTCCTGGATGCCGAGATTCTTGTGCCAGCGGGTGTTGGCCGAGCGGATCCACGCCGACGAAATGCGCGAGTTGCCGCCGAGGTCGGGCGTCGCTTGCAGGAGCAGCACCTTGGCGCCCGCAGCGGCGGCTTCGATCGCCGCCATGCAGCCGGCGACGCCGCCGCCCGCGATGACGATGTCGGCCTCCTGGTCCCACTTGGCCGGCAGCGGCGCCGGCGCGCTCGCGGCCTGCGATACAGCAAGGCCGGCGCCCGCCAGCGTGGCGGCACCGGTGACGACGTGACGACGGGTGAATTGACTGGACTGGGTCATGCGGGCTCCGTTTGGCGATTCCGCAACCGTTTGGAGATGGTCGGAATCGCCGTCTTCACTTCAGGTTGAGATGCTTGAAGTCGTGACACTCGTTGCAATAGAGCTTCGGCGTGTCGTGCGCGGAATGGCAGTAGGTGCAGCGCAATTCGCCCTGGTGCGACTTGTGCGGATTGGGAGAAAGGTGCGCCGTCTTGGCCGCGATCGCGTCGTAGCTGACGTGGCATCCGAGGCACACGCTCATGGCCGGCCGGCTCGGCGCCCCGTCGTCGCCGTGACAATTGGTGCAGGTGAGGCCGGCGCGTCCATGCGCGCCCTTGATCTCGTTGGCGGCCGCGCCGGCCGCAAAAGCGCCGGCGAGCGCCACCATCACGCACGCGATCGCGATGGCGCGCGCCATGCTGGCCTTGTCGAACCCGGGAAGAAGCATGTCGGCGAAAATCCCCTGCCGTCGGCTCGCTCGCTCACCTTGCGCAAGTTCGCGAACCACCATGTCACTCGACGGTCGGGGATTACCCGTCGCTCGTCACGATCCTATTGGCGATATTCACGGCGCAAAAGTGCTTGGAAATCCGATGTGAGAGGACTAGGCGTCGCCAATCGGGGACTGGCTGATGAATACGGATCATTTCGATGGTATTTCGGTCTTTGTGCATGCCGCCGACGCCGGCGGCTTCACGCAGGCGGCGCGTCGCCTGGGGATGTCCAAGTCGGGCGTTGCCAAGAGTGTCGTCCGCCTGGAGGAGCGCCTGGGCGTGCGGCTCTTTCATCGCACCACGCGTCGCTTCGCGCTGACTCTCGACGGACAGGTCTATTACGAGACGTGCGCGCGCGTATTGTCGGAATTGGACGACGCCGAAGCGACGCTCTCGCGTCATCGCCTCGAACCGCGCGGCCGCCTGCGCGTCGACCTGCCGCTGATCTTCGGGCGCCGCTGGGTGCTGCCGGTGCTGCTCGACATCGCCGCCCGCTATCCGCAACTCGCCCTCGATGTCTCGCTCACGCCGCGCCATTCCGATCTGGTCGAGGAGGGCATCGATCTGGCGCTGCGCTTCGACGATCTCGAAGACAATTCGACGCTGATCGCGCGCCACCTCGGCACGCAGAATTCGGTGTTCTGCGCCTCGCCGGACTACATCGCGCGCCATGGCTGTCCGGCGAGCCTCGCCGACCTCGACGCCCATTCCTGTAACGTCCTCACGCGCAGCCGGCAGGCCCTGCCATGGTGGTTTCTCGACGACAAGGGCAAGCCCTTCGCACGCACCGTTTCCGGACGCCTGTCGTTCGACAACAGCGACGCCGTCTGCGAAGCCACGGTGGCCGGACAGGGCATCTGCCTGCTGGCGAGGTGGCTGGTCGCCGATCATCTTCGCTCGGGCCGGTTGCGGCAAATCATGCCGGATGTGCGCACGCGCGGATTTCCCATCCACGCCATCTGGCCGCGGGGCAGGCACATGCCGTCCAAGGTGCGGGTCGTGATCGACGAACTCGTCCGCCGCTTCCTGCCCAACCCGCCGTGGAACGAGACGGACTCCGGATGATCGGTTCGGTTTTCGTGCCCCGGGCGCGCTGCAGCATGCAATGCTGCTGCGCAGACCCGGGGCCTGGCTCGGCGCCGACCGGCGCAAGGCCCCCGGTTCAGCGGCGCACCACTCCGCTGCGCTTCGCTCCGTTGCGTGCTGCACCGCGCCCGGGGCACGATTTCTGTCCAGTCGCGCGGAAAACAAATGCAATGTAGGTTGTGGCGCGCCGCGAAGCTGCCAAAGCCACGTTCGGTGGACGGCGCTTCGGGAATCGGACTAAATCGTCGGACCCTCAGGCTTTAAAATAGATCGGCATCTCCCATGATTCTGCGCTCCGCGGCGGCTTCCCCATTCGTCCGCAAGGTGAGGATCGCGGCCGCCGTGCTCGGCCTCGACAGCCGCATCCACATCGTCGCCGCCGACACCGCCGATCCGAACGACGACCTGCGCACCCAGAACCCGCTCGGCAAGATTCCGACCCTCGTCCTCGACGACGGCGCCGTGCTCTACGACTCGCGCGTGATCGTCGAATATCTCGATCATCTCGCCGGCGGCGGCCGCATCATCCCGACGCAACCGGCGGCGGCGCGCTTTGACGTCCTCAAGCTGCAGGCGCTGGCGGACGGCATCATGGATGCCTCCGTCCTGCTGGTCTACGAGACCCGCTGGCGCGATGCGACCAAGCACGAGCCGAAATGGATCGATCTCCAGGCCGGCAAGGTCGAGCGCGCCCTCGCCGTGCTCGAAGCCGCCCCTCCGCGCGTGGACGCCTTGCCGCATGTGGGCCAGATCGCGCTCGCCTGCGCGCTCGGCTATCGCGACCTGCGTTTCGCCGGCACCTGGCGCGAGACCCATCCGCGCCTGGTCCAGTTCCTCGACCGGTTCTCGGCCGCCGTGCCGGCCTATGCGGCGACCGGCCCGCAGGCCTGACGCGTCAGCGCCTATCCGGCCCCCCGCCGGGCCGCCGCGATCGCGGCCACATCGATCTTCTTCATGTTCATCATGGCGTCGAAGGCGCGCTTGGCCTCGGCGCCGCCGGCGGCCATGGCCTCCATGAGGACGCGCGGCGTGATCTGCCACGACACGCCCCATTTGTCCTTGCACCAGCCGCAGGCGCTTTCCTGGCCGCCATTGCCCACGATCGCGTTCCAGTAGCGGTCGGTCTCCTCCTGGTCGTCGGTCACGATCTGGAACGAGAAGGCTTCGTTGTGGGTGAAGGCGGGGCCGCCATTGAGGCCGATGCAGGCGACGCCCGCGACCGTGAACTCGACCATCAGAATGTCGCCCGCCTTGCCGGACGGATAGTCGCTCGGCGCCCGGTGCACGGCGCCCACCGCGCTGTCGGGAAACGTCGCAGCGTAAAACCGCGCGGCCGCCTCGGCGTCCTTGTCGTACCACAGGCAGATCGTATTCTTGGCCATGCGTTTCCTTCCCTTCGTGCACGTTGTCGTATCGTTGCGGTCGGCAAGTCCCTGCGATCGACATGTCATTGAATTCGACCGTCATCCTGAGGTGCGAGCGCAAGCGAGCCTCGAAGGATGAACGGGTACCGAGCCCGACCACAAGCAGCGACGGCGCTGACCGGCCCGTCGCCCTTCGAGGCCCGGCTGACGCCGGGCGCCTCAGGGTGACGGGACAAGTTGAGTCTTTGTCATCGACTGACGATATAAATTGCACCAGCATGTCGGCAAGGATGTGGCGCCACGTCGGCGGCCGGCGACCGGGTTCCGCTCCGGCGCGCCCCGGCAGGCGCCTCGGCGCCGCGTGCCCCGCGGCCATGACCGCGCGGGATTCAGCAAAGGAGGTCCATCGTCCATGCCGGATCGGAACGCCCTCAAGACCTATTTCGCGCGCATGATCGCCGGCAAGGCCGGGATCGACGACGCCCGACTGATCGACGCGTTCGCGAGCGTGGAGCGCGAGCGCTTCGTCGGCCCGGGTCCCTGGAAGGTGAGCTGTTTCGCCGGCGGCTATGTGGAGACGCCGTCCGACGACCTCGCTTTCCTGTATCAGGACGTGGTCGTCGCGCTCGATCCCGAACGCCGCATCAACAACGGCGAGCCCCACCTGCACGCCCGCTGCCTCGCGGCGCTCGGGCTGCGCGGCGGCGAGACGGCCGTGCATGTGGGCTGCGGCACCGGCTATTACACCGCCATCCTCGCCCATCTGGTCGGCCCGGCTGGCCGGGTCCACGCCTATGAGATCGAGGCCGATCTCGCCCGCCGCGCGCAGGACAATCTCGCGCCGCTGCGGCACGTCGAGGTGGTGGCGCACTCGGCTGCCGAAGGCTCCCTGCCGGCCTGCGACGCCATCTACGTCAACGCCGGCGCGACGCGGCCGCTGGACATTTGGCTCGATGCGCTGCGCGAGGGCGGCCGGCTTCTCTTTCCGTTGACGCCCCGCACCGGCTTCGGCGGCATGCTGCTCGTCACCCGTTCGGCCGCCCATTCGGGTTTTGCGGCCCGCTTCGTGCAGCCGGCGGCCTTCATCCCCTGCGAGGGCGGGCGCGACGACACCGAGGCCGACGCCCTCGCCACGGCGTTCGGTCGCGGCGACTGGAGGGAGGTGAAGTCCCTGCGCCGGCACGGCGCGCCCGACGCCTCGTGCTGGTTCGCGGGGCAGGGCTGGTGGCTGTCGCGGGACGAACCGGGTGATGTGGCGGCCTGAGGTCGCGTGGCCGCGAGGGCGTAGGGCGCAATAGCGAAAGCGTATTGCGCCGATATGAGTTACCGGGATGGTCGGAGGGATGACGCCTTCGGCCCATCCGCCCTCGTGCCAGCCGAGCGCGGGGCCTCTCAGGCGGCGCCCCGGCGGATGTCCTGCGACAGCCGCGTGAACAGCGACTTCGCCCGCTCGAACTCGGCGCGTTCGAGCGCGCCGTCCGGGTCCGGCGGCGTCAGGCCGGCCGCGCGCAGAAGGACGAACACCTCGGCCACATTGGCGCCGCCGCCGATTTCACCGGCGGCGGCGGTCGCGGAGATGTCGTCGCGGGAATAGGATTTGAGAAACTCGATCACGCGAGGGTCCATCACGCGGTCCTCTGGATCAACGTCGCCTACGGTGAATGCATGTGCAGCGTGATTTGCTTGCCGTCATGCGGCACGTCCGCAGAGCTCCGAATGCTGCTGCTAATCTGCGGTTTGGGCTATAGACGCAATGGGTCATTTGCGGACAAACACGCGCGTTAGTTCGGGGGCGCGACGGCCATCCAGATCGAGCCAATCTGCTCGTTCCTGACCCACTCATTGCCTCGTCGAGATCTGCCCCTGAACAGATCCAGTTGGGCGGCGCCCTTTGTTAACGGTATCTCTTTCGAACGGTCGCCACCTCCAAGCAGACAGCAACTGGACGGACCACGAACGCGGACGTTCGCCCAGTAATTGAAAGCCCCGGTACGCCCTCGGGTCGCGGTGACGCGCACCGCGAGGACCAAGTCCTGCACGCCGAGTTCGATCATGCAATCCCGACCGAAATCGCAAGAGTCCACAACCCGAGTTCGGCGCTCTCCACTAAAATCAAACCCGTAGGCAATGGCGTAGTCGCCAGCGTGTCCGACGGACGCGACCGCAAAGCAGGAAAGTATGACAAGACCGCAAACAGGCATCAGGCCCGACGTCCGAACAGCCGACATGGAAATCCCGCTTACGGCGTCACGTCGATGCCGATCGAACTGGGTCACGTCGGTGCCGCGCACAAAGCACTTCGCCATTATCGGCCCCCGCACGATACCTTACGGGCATCATAAGCTGTTCATAGGCGTTGCACGCCATCCAGCCAAGTCTTCCGTCCGCTCAGGGTCAATCAGCGACGTTAACGCCACGACCACAACAGCAATTTCACCGCTGCGGAGCGTGGTGGCGCGTGAACGCGCTATGGTATACTCCAATCCCGGAAGCAACCTGCAAGAAAACTGGCGCAGTTGATGGCCCTTCTGTTGCATGAGCTATGGCAAGAGCCGGATAACTATGGAGGCTGGCGGATGGACTTCTGCCTAGCAGGGCCGGATGGCGATGCAATTCGGCAAGGGCTCCGGCCAGGTTCGCGATGCGTATATACTTTTGAGGCTGACTCCCGCGTGCAGGCGCTCCATGAGTTCGCGCACCTTTCCGGCGACGTCGTCTCAGAAGTTGCCGAAGAGGACCGCGTGCCCTATCCGGAATCATCGGCGATCCGACAGCACGGCTCGCTCGACTTAATTGGGCAGACGGCATACGGCTTGGTGGCGCAAGCTATTG
Organism: Astrobacterium formosum; assembly: GCA_030848545.1. Taxonomy (GTDB): domain Bacteria; phylum Pseudomonadota; class Alphaproteobacteria; order Rhizobiales; family Xanthobacteraceae; genus Astrobacterium; species Astrobacterium formosum. The sequence continues at coordinate 37,314 of JAVDCA010000031.1, read as the reverse complement.
CAGAGCACGCATACGAGATGGCCAAAGGTGACCGCGATAGCTGTAAACTGTTTCCAGACGTCGGACCTGTCTATTATCATCTGTCGGAATCAACCTTCGAGTGGACTGCCTTGACCCTGTGGCGGCTAAAGATTCTGCGGCCACTTGATTTTGATGGCAAACTGAATTGGGCCTACTTTTTTGCATTCGATTGCACCATTTCCGACGCGGGCCACGTGGCGAGGCGGAATTGGACGTCGGGCCCTTTGCTAAGCAAGCTGATCGAGAATTTCATCTGCTTGTTCAACAGTTACGGCGGGGGATGGGGCTTTTCAGTCGAGCCACACAGGCCATTCGGGGCCGATGGAGACCTACAAACTGTGCTCGGCTCGCTTGTCCCTCTCGGCTATCTAGAACGTTCGCGCGATGGCTTTATTTGGACAGAGCTAGCCACGCCGCTCATGTATAGTACAGGCTATTGGCCAATCCCGGACGAAACCACGAACTCATGAAAGAGGGATCACGACTTGGCGGACCGAATGCCCGCTACGGGTCAGATCCGGCCGAAAGCGCCCCTCTGCTTAGCGTCAAGAGTGTCGGCTTTGGCCCACAACTGGACTGGCGCACAGCTCGGGCGCGCAGGGCGAAATAGCGAAGCTATTCCGCCATCCTCGCTTCTGCGTCGCCCCCGACGACCGGATCGGTCGCGGCGGTCACGCGAGGCCGAGTTCGGCCAGTGATCGGTCGACCGCCTGCCGCCATTTCGTGCCGCGTGAGCGAGCGCCGTCGAGGGCGTCGCGGACCGACCACGGGTTCGACTGCTCCAGGATGCCCATCAGTTCGCGCGCCTGCGCCAGGTCCTTGGCCCGCTTTTCCGCGGGTCGTGACGGCGATTGCGCGATGAGCGGGATACGCCGCATGCGTTATCCTAAAAACGCGGAGATTTAGGATAACCGGCTGGGGGCCGGTTATTCCGAACGCAAGCGTCTTCAATATCTCCAACCGGGCGAACCCCGACCCGCCGCGCGTCGGGAAGCGGCGAGGGGCGGACCCGAGATGGCATCGGGGTCGCGATCAATCCTAAAAATCCTTTCGCCTCTTGACAACATTCCCATTCATGTTCACTATCCGTTCTGTTCCATTCACCGAGGGGCGTTATCCGGATGACGTTCGGCGACGGAATGGGATGCGGCCCTGTCAGGAGACCTCGTCAACCTCCGCGCAGGCGTCCGGGGCTCCGCCCGGGGATGACAGCCCCCTGCCAGGAGCTGGCTGACGGGGAAACCGAAAAGGCATTTTCGACAAAAAAGTGGTTTTCCCGCAAAGCGCGGCCCGGAAAGACAAAAGCCGCGATGGAGCGCCGGAAGGCGTGGGCGGCTCGCCAGCCGCCCGGTCCGTGTCGCAAGGCACGGACACCAGGATACCCAGCGCCGCCCGGCGCTCCATCCCCCTCGGATTTTTCGGGGGAGATTTTTTGGGATCAGGCCAGCGCGTCAAGCGCCGCGGCCGCGTTGCGGCGTGCGCGCCGTCACTGCGCCTTATACCGAATTCGACCGATCACTTCCTTCGTGCCCCGGACGCGATGCGGCGGACCACTCTTCGCGGTCTGCTGCATCGCAGAGCCGGGGCCTTGCCGCAGCACCCGTCTTCGCATGCGCTGGCGCGAGGCCCCGGTTCAGCGTCGCACCACTCCGCTGCGCTTCGCTCCGCTGCGTGCTGCGCCGCGCCCGGGGCGCGGAGGCGAAACTAATCAGCCGAATTCGCTATCAACCCGCCTCGGGCCCCTTGAACCCGCGCGCCGCCAGTTCGCGGCGGCCCTCGGCGACGAGTTTTGCGGTCGCCGCCTCGATGGTGGTTTCCAGCTTCACCAGGAAATCGGCGCGGCGCATGCCGGGCGGGATGGGGGCCATGAACTCGACCACGATCGTGCCCGGATAGCGGATGAGCTTGCGGCGCGGCCAGAACAGGCCGGAATTGAGCGCCACCGGCACGCAGGTCGCCTTCGCGCCCGCATAGATGTGGGCGATGCCGGACTTGTAGTCGGGCGCGGCGCCGGCGGCGCGGCGCGTGCCTTCCGGAAAGACGATGATCTGGCGGCCTTCGTCCAGCGCCGCGCGGGTGCGCGCCTGGATCGCCCGCAGGGTTTTCAGGCCGGCGCCGCGATCGACCGGGATCAGGCCCGCCTTCCAGCCGCACCAGCCGAACAGCGGGATCCACATCAGCTCGCGCTTGGCGATGAAGGTCGGATCGGGAAACAGCGTCATCAGCGCAAACGTCTCCCAGGTCGACTGGTGCTTGGAGGCGAACAGGATCGGTCCCTTGGGGATGTGCTCGAGGCCGCGCCATTCGACCTTGAGGCCGCAGACGACGCGCAAAAGCCACAGGCTGGCGCGGCCCCATTGTTTCGCCATCTCGACGGTGATGCGCCGCGGCAGCACGAGGGCCGGCATGCAGGCGAGCATCAACGCGATGAGATTGAGATAGAACAGGGCGTTGAAGAGGAGCGAGCGGAGGAACAGCACGTCGACACATCCGGTTGGTCGGCGTGCTCAGCCATCGGTGTCGGGCCGGCCGCCGAAAAGCTCGTCCGCGTGCGGCGCAAGCGCCATGCGGACCTTGGCCAGGAGATACTTCAAATATTCGGAAATGAGGAGACGGGCCGTGGTGGCGTGCCACCAGGGTTCGGCGCGCCGCTTGTCGGAGACGACCGGAAATTCGATCAAGGTCACGTCGGGCAACTGGTGGGCGAATTCCGCCATGGCACGCGGCATGTGATAGGCCGATGTCACCACCACGAGGGAGCGGAAGCCGCGCTCGCGCACCCATTGGCGGGTCTCGATGGCGTTGCCGATGGTGTTGCGGGCGGTGTGGCCGAGATCGACGCAGCAGGCGAACAGGGGCTGGTGGCTCGGCACCAGGCGGGCGAGCTCGCCCGAACTGGTGCGCGGATAGACGCCGGTGATGAGCAGGCGCCGGCCGCGGCCGGACGCCAGAAGCTCGACGGCGTCGGCGATGCGCGAGGAGCCGCCGGTCAGGACGACGATGCCCTCGGCATTGTCGGCGAGCGCCATTTCCTCCTGCGGGACGCGGGTCAGGAACCAGAGGAAGCCGGCGAACAGAGCCACCGCGATGCCGGCGAGCGAGAAAATGGCGATTCGTCTCAGCCGCAAATAGGTGCTCATCAGGCGGCCGGGCGCGGCTGGCTTGTCCGCTCCGGTCGGCGTTTCGGTTGCGCGCGTCCACATGGGCCCCACATCCATGGACGCCATTCTAGCGTGAATTCCGGCGCCCGCGTGGCGAATCCAGTCCTACGACGGCATGAGGAGGGACGGGATCCGTCATTCTGGGGCGCGCGCCAGCGCGAACCCGGAAGCCAGCCACACGCACCGAGCTCGGGGGCTGGATTCCGGGTTCGGCCTTCGGCCGCCCCGGAATGATGGAGCGCGCTCATTGATACTCCGCCAGGGTCCGTTGCACGACCCGCCGCGACGTGAACGCCGTCACGGCGGCGACGAGGACGACCTGGCCGATCACGGCCACGTATCCGCCCCAGCCGATCGAATAGCTGCCGAACAGGGCCGCGCTCTGGTCGCCGGCGGCGGTGCCGATCAGCCAGTCGCCGACGAGGCCGGCGAGGAGCAAGACGACGACGGCGGCGCCGCCGCCGATGCCGCCGCCTTCGAGGCCGAGCCTGAGGAAATGCCCCTGGAACTCACCGGCGATGAACGTGTCCTTGGCGCCGATCAGGTGCAGGACTTCGACGATCTGGCGGTTGGTCGCCATGGCGCCGCGGGTCGCGAAGGCGACCGAGAGGACGGTCGCCATGAGCACCAGGGCGACGACCGCAAGGCCGGCCGAAATGGCGGCGCCCGCCATGGCGCGCATGCGGTCGATCCAGCCGTGATGGTCGTCGACACTCGCCGCCGGCACTTTTTCGGTGAGCGCGGCGCGCAGCCTGGCGATGTCGGGCCGGGCGTTGGAATTGAGCCGCAACGCGATCAGGCGCGGCACCGGCAGGTCGTCGAGGGAGATGCCGGAGCCGAGCCAGGGTTCGAGCAGGCGCGCCGATTCGGCCGCCGTGTAGGGGCGCACGTCGGCGACGCCTTCGGCCGCCCGCGCGATGGCGACGGCGCTCGCCACGTCCGCCTCCAGGTTTCGCCCGTCCATGGGCCGCACCTGGACGGTGAGTTCGCGGGAGATGTCCGACTGCCACGCCGACGCCGACGCCATCACGAGGGTGACGGCGCCGGTGGTGAGCGCCGCCAGGAAGGTCATGATGGCGACCACGGCGACCAGCGCATGGCCGGCGATCGACTGCCTGGGCACGATCGCGTTCGTGCGCCCGGCACCGTTGGTGGGCACGACGTGGCTGTCGCGACGCAAAGTCAGGTTCACGGGCGCACCTCATTCATAGATGTGCAGCCGGCCGTCGTGCAGCACCAGCCGGCGGGCGTCGTACTGGTCCATCAGGGCGATGTCGTGGGTGGCGATGACGATCGAGGTTCCGGACTTGTTGAGTTCGACGAACAGCCGCAGCAGCCGTTGCGCCAGGGAGGGGTCGACGTTTCCGGTCGGCTCGTCGGCGAGCAGGAGCTGCGGCCGCGCAATCACCGCGCGCGCGATCGCGGCGCGCTGCTTCTCGCCGCCGGAAAGCACCGGCGGCAGCGACCACAGGCGCTCGCCCAGGCCGACCCAGTCGAGCAGCTCGGCCACCTCGTCGCGATAGGTGGCCTCCTCGCGGCCCAGGATGCGCAGCGGCAGGGCGACGTTGTCGAAGGTGGTCAGGTGGTCGAGCAGGCGGAAGTCCTGGAACACGACGCCGATGCGCCGCCGCAATACCGCGAGCTTGTCGCGGGGCAGCGTCGCGACGTCCTGGCCGAACAGGGTGATGAGGCCGCGGGTCGGCTTGAGCGCCAGGAACAAGAGCCGCAACAGCGACGATTTGCCGGCGCCGGACGGGCCGGTGAGGAACTGGAACGAATGCGGCTCGATATGGAAGGTGAGGTCGCGCAGGACCTCGGGCCCGAGCCCGTAGCGCAGTCCCACGTTTTCGAAACGAACCACGAATGCCTCTCCGCGCCACAGGCTGCGTCCCGTCCGGGACGGCGAATCTCTTACAACGATTGGCCGATGGCATCACGGGCGGGCAAGATTAACCATCGGTTAACCGCACAAGTTGCGAAATGTCCCCGCATGGTTTCCGGTCCGTTAACGGATCGGCTGCTAAGGTCTTGGCCCATCATGGGGGTTTTGCCGGCAAACCGATGAAGATAGTCTGCCCCAATTGCACCACCTCCTACGAGGTCACGGCCGCCGCCATCGGCGAAGCCGGCCGCTCGGTGCGTTGCGTGCATTGCAAGTCGATCTGGTTCGTACCGCCGGTCCAACCGGAGCCGGAACCGGTCGCCGAACCCGTGACGGCGCAGGCGAGTGCGCCCGCCGCGCCCAAACCGGCGCCTGCGGCCGCCTCGGCCGACCTCGACGACATGGCGGCCTGGGGATTGTCCGACGAACCGGAGGAAACGCCCGCCGGTGCGGACATGAGCGCGGCCATGGGTGCGGGAATGGGTGCGGCCGAGCCGGCCTTCGATGCCGGCGCCATGCTGGCCGATATCGAAGGCCCGATCGCGGTGACGGGCTCTCCGCCTCTGGCGCCGGTCGACGCCTGGCCGGTCGACGCTTGGCCGGTCGACGGCGACGACCCGTGGAAATCGCCCGCCGACGAGCAAGTCTTCCTCAGGCCGGGCGACAAGCCGCGCCGCAAGTTCAAGCTCAAGGCGCCGAGCCTCGCCACCATCGCGTCGATCCTCGCCGCCATCCTGATCGGCCTTGTCATCTGGCGCGGCGACGTGGTGCGGGTGATGCCGCAGATGGCGTCGCTCTACGGCCATCTGGGCCTGCCGGTGAACCTGCGCGGCCTCGCGATCGAGGACGTCCGCGTCAGCAAGGATACCCAGGATGGTATCACCGTGCTGGTGGTCGAAGGCCGGGTGGTCAACGTCTCGCGCTTGCTCCTGGAAGTGCCGCGCCTGCGGCTCGCCCTGCGCAATGCGGCCGGCGCCGAGATCTACAGCTGGACCTCGCTGCCGACGCGGCCGATCCTCGGGCCCGGCGACCTGCAGCCGTTCCGCAGCCGCCTCGCCTCGCCGCCGGGCGACGGCAAGGACGTGCTGGTGCGTTTCTTCAATCGCCGCGACGCCATGGGCGGCCTGAAGTAGAGGCGATCGATGGCACGCATTCTTCTGGCCGAGGACGAGGAGGCGCTACGCGCCTTCGTGGCGCGCGCACTCGCCCAGGACGGCCATGTGGTGGTCGCGACCGCCGACGGCGCCGAAGCGCTGGACGTGCTCACCGCCGACCGCGACGGCTTCGATCTCCTGTTGACCGACATTCGCATGCCGGTGATGGACGGCATCGCGCTGGCGCTCGCCGCCGCCCGTGACCGTCCCGACCTCATCATCCTGCTGATGACCGGCTACGCCGACCAGCGCGAACGCGCCTCCGGGCTCGATGCCTTGATCCACGACGTCATCGCCAAGCCGTTCTCGCTCGCCGAGATCAAGGCCGCGGTCAATGAGGCGCTGGCGTCGAAGTTGCGGTGAGGCGGACGGGGCGCGGATCGCCGAAACGGTCGGACGCTGCGGTTCGCACGGCTGTTTTCGTGTGGTCATGATGTCCGCATCGAACGACCGTTCGATGTGCTTGTGCGCGGTCCCAGAAGCGGTCCGATCGCTGCTGCGTGTCGGGCGTCTTCCGCCAGTGACATCATTGTCGCCAATCACACCGGTCGCGCTGCCGACGCGATCGGAAGAATACACGAAGTTCCGCCTGGGCCGGCTTTCTCCCCGTGATCACCGGGGCCGTTTCCCCAGAGATTTGATGGGGCGGTGCGGATCGTAGGGCTTGCAGTCGTCCACGAACATCTGGACGAACTTGTAGTAATGTTTTCCGCCGTGCGTCCAGCCGGCTTCGCCGACGATCAGGACCTTGGCGTTCGCGCGTTCGAGATTTTCCCGGTGCCCTTGCGAGCGCTTCCAGAAATCCATGGCGAAATCCGCCGCCGTGCGTGACGGCGCGATGTTGGGCGACGACCAGTAGTCGGCGACGTTCTCCCACACCCCGCAATTGTTTCGATATTCGCCTGCAGCGACAAGCCGTTGCGCCGGCGTCCTACCGTCCGCCGTATGGCCGGTGGCGTTGTTGCGCGCGAGGAACGCGGCGTAGGGTTGCGCGGCACCCAGGAGCAGGATGCGCAGTGGCGGCAGGCCCTTACTCTTGCGATAAGCGTTGGTCTGCTGCCAAATATAGGCTTTCATGGCCGGACTGATCTTGAACTGCTGCGCCTGCGCTGCGGTGATATCGACGAGGCCCGCGCCACCTGTGATGCCAAGCGAAAGAATGGCCGCGAAGATCGGGTTGCCTGAGACGAAGCGTGTCATTTTGTCCTCGTGCTAGCGATGGTGGTTCGGCCGGCGGGACCATCACGACGCCAGGATCGGTTCTGATCTCGCCACGAAATCACTGCCGGACGACGCCCGGTACGCAACCGACCGCTCTATTGCGTGGCGGGACGCCGGCCGGGCCGCCAGGCCTCGGAAGGCCGCAAGGCTTCCCGCACGCGTTTATTCCGTTCCGCCAGCACCCTGTCCCGGGTTCGGTCGACGACGGATTTCGTAGTCGCCGCACAGGTCGCCTTCTGCTTGCTTTTCCAGAATACGTCCCGGTTCTTGTCGCCCTTGCGAAGCGTCGGGTCCGTCCGCAAGCCGCCGATGGACCCGTTCGATATCGTCCCCTTGTAGTAGGTGTAATGACCGCCGCCGGTCGGTGTCGTCGTCCACGCCGCCGTGATGTCGAGTTTCGCCCCCGTCAGAATGGCCGTTGCTCGTCCCTTGACCTCCCGGTACGTCTTCCAGTCGGTGTAGCGGACCAAGCCGTCGTAGCCTGAGTCCTTTCCCTTCTTCAGGCTGAAGACCACAAAGGCTCCGCTGTCTTCGACGGCGTTGAATTCCGCCGGCAGTTGCCAAGTCTGACACGCTGCGATCGCGGCGGACGATGAGGGTCCGAACCAGATCGCAAGCGCCGCTGCGGTCGTGATTAAAGAAAAACGCGAAAACATGCGGTGTCCTCCGGGATGATCGCGGGATCTGTTTGGAGTCGTGGCCTTGACGCCTTTGTCGCCTATTGTCTGCGCTCCTGAATGATCCGCTCTATGCGCTTATGTTTGCCGGTCTCGATTCTTCTCTGCCTTGCTTCGTCGACTTTCTCGTAGATTTCTTTTCTCGACATCTTCGCGGCATCCGGCTTCGGCCCGCAGATCAGACCGAGCGAGTCCACGTAGGCGCCGTAGCTGCCGTGAATGCCGGTTGCGGCTTCGCCGGCTGGGCATGATTGATCGTGTGACGGGATGTCTCCGCATCGACCGGAAGCCGCGCAGACTTTCGTCACCGCGGAGCGGTTTTTGACAGGGCTGCAAAACAGAAGGACATAGTCGAGATATTTGCTGTCGGGCCGTAGCCCGATCGTGACGCCGGAGATGTACCGATCGGTCGGGCAGGCCGCGTCTTTCAAGAGAGGCGAACCGCCGAACCCGCCTTTGCGGGTTCCGCGTTTCCATTTCCCGAATTTGTCCTCGGCCGGCAGAAAGGAAGCGCACAGTGGCGCGATCGCGTCGACCCAACCGCCGGTTCTGACCGAAACGCCGACGAGAAATTGGCCTCGACATTCGAGAACGAAATTGCCGCCGCCCGGTCCGCCCGCGGGCGGCAGGACGGTCGACCGCGCCGGAGACGCCATCAGCACCGACGAAAAGAGAATCGCGAAAGCGCCAGGAAGAAGCGAATGCGAGGCCGTTCCATTTACGTTTGACCTGTTGAATCGAAGCGAGGAAAGCGCGGCGGTTACGATTTCCGGCGCCGTCATGATCGAGTTCGTTCCAGCCATGGGCATTCCCTTCTTGTTGATTACCGCGGCCGCTGTACCGACCCATTGCGTCGGTTCGCACCCTTCTCTCGGTATCTTCTGAACGTCCCGTAGATTTCGCCTCCCGAAAGCATCGGCTTGCCGACGGCGGCGCCTGAGCAGGTGTGAACCTTGGTGCTCCCGTTTTTTGACGACTCGTCAGCGGTGGTCGCGCATCCAGACCGTCTCCCGGACAATCCGTCCGGACAGACGGCGCCGTCCGGCCTCGTGATCGAAACAACGGCAGCCGGACCCGCTCACGGCCATTGCGGGAGCAGGGCAACGATAGTTCGCCGCAACTCGGCAGTAGAGCTTCGTTCTCTTGTCCGTGAGCTTCTCGACGAGATGGTTGGAGGTTCGAGCGCGAGCCGTCGCGGGCGGCAAGAGATGGGACGTTTGAGCCGAGGTTGCCGCCGGCATCGCAAGAAGCAGCAAGACGAGAGACAAACACCCACTCCTTCCTCGCCGCTGCCGCGTGTGGCTTCCGGTCGCTTGAGTCATGGTCGGCTCCCGCTGCCGGGCTTGTGCGGCGTCATTTGATCAGTGTGCCCGGCCGAGAGGGCGCGCCGCCGTAGTCGATGTCGGGAGCGGGGCCAGTCGAGCGCTTGCCGAGGCGCTTGATCGGCTTCGGCGCAACTGTGCCGGCTCCCCCCGTCGGCGGGCGCGATCCCATGCCGGGCGCAGACGACCCCGTATTCTTGCCCGCCTCTTTGCGCGCGAGCTCTTCCTCCCGCGCCTTCCAGGGCTCCTTGACACATGAATATCGCAGGCAGCCGCGATGCGGGCGCCTGGTGGGAATGACGCAGGTGCCTTGCGCCATGCAGGTCGCCGCGCTCCCATGTGCGCATCGCGGTGCAGATGAGCATTGCGGCCACGGACGTGCATCCTGTGCCGGTGCCGTCGATGCCGCCGCGCAGGCGAGCATCGCTACGGCGGTTGCGCAAACGATCCGCATCATCATGTTCATCCTCCCTGCCGGAACGCCTTGCATCCGTCTGCCCCGTCGTGCTCACCGGCCCGATGAGCCTTGTCCGTAGCGCGAGCGCCATCGAGGATCCTGCCATCGCCGGCTGAGCGACCTGCCGCCCGTCTCCGCCCGATACACGATCACCTGGCCGGTATGCGGCCAGGAGAAGTCGTAGGTGTTCTTCTTGACGGCGCGGAGATTGTTGGCGTTCTGCTCGAGCAGCGTGATCGTGCTGCCGCTCCTCGCCGCGATGATCGCCGTGTGCTTGCCGTTGGGGCCGGTGTCCGTTCCCCAGTAGTCCGTCGTGCTGCCCGGCTTGGTGAAGCGCGCGGCCTCCAGCTGGACGATGTCGCCGCGCTGCGCCTCGGCGAGCGTGATCTTGCGGCCCCAGTCGTAGGGCCTGGGCGAGAACACGGGCGGCGTGGCGCCGACCGCCTTGATGGCCGCCTGGACCAGATGCGTGCATTCGCCGTCACCGACGGCGCCCGCGGCCGGGCGCGGACAGGCGGCGGGGCGTATCTGGCCGGCCCCGTCGACGCACTTGTTGAGTTGCGCTTCCGCATAGGCGGCGATCCGTTCGTTCAGGCTCGTTCCCGTGCCCTGCGACGGCTGCTGCGGCGCCGACGGGGCATTGACCACCACTTTCGGATTGGAACGGCAGATCAGCCCCACCGCATTCACATGCTTGCCGAAGCGCCCCTGTATGCCGATGGCCGCCTCTCCGCCGGGGCATTTCTGGGTGATGGACGGGAAGGTTCCGGCGGTGTTGCCGACGGAGACGCTGTGCCGCCTGTTGCCGGTCGTCGAATCGCAATAGAGGACGAACTCGCGCACCTGCCTGTTGCCGGCCGTCATGTGAAGGCCGATGCCGTCGACGATGTGATCGGCCGCGCAACCTTTTTCCGAGGGGCTGCCCCCGTTTCCGCCTCGCGCCGGGCCATGATAAAAACTCTTGGCTTCCGCCGTCGAACCGTTGGTCATGACCGGCGCACACGTGATGGACATCTGGTCGACCCAACTGCCCGACCGTACGCGCAAGCCGACCAGATACTGGCCCATCGGACAGATGTCGTGAAAGCCGGCATCCCCGTTCGCGCCGATCGGCGCGAAGTCTTTGGCTGCCTCGGCCTCTGGGGCCGCGAGGCAGGCGGCGATGGAGAAAACCGCCGAGGCCACCCGCCGCTTCCGCCCGTCGTGGATGCGCGGCTGGGGGCGGCGCACCCGGGCGGATATCGTCCGGAAAGGCGATTCGATATCGGCCCTCGCATTCGCAATCGTAGTCGCCATGGCGTCGCTCCCTTTGTGCCGAACTCGATTTGCTTTGGTGACCCGCCTGGACCCGGGATGGTCACAATTCCTCCCCTTCGACCAAGGCATACTTTCCGGGACCTTGCCGGGTCGGGCCTCTGATCGTGCGTTCTCGAATTCGTCTCACAGAGTGATCGATGGCGCGTCGGACATTCGTCCGATAAGGTTCGTCGCCGGGTGCCGGATTGTTGGAACCGGATCGCGTGGGAGGGTTGAGTCGTGCTGTCGACAGTACGCCCCGAATTCACGCCGGCGGTTGGACCGCGTCGGGCCCTAAGTCCAGGCATGTCCGCGCGTGCGACACGCGGAGCGCCGGCTCATGCGTAGTTCCAGCCGCACGAGCGGGAAGGACGACCCGGACACCCGGGCAGAGACGGTGCCGCCGCGCGTTCTTTCGGATGTGATCGGCGCCATCTACGACTGCACGCTCGATCCTTCGCGCTGGGAAGGGGCGCTGGAAAAGGTCACGAAAGCGATGTCCGGCGCATCGGCCATCCTTTCCCTCAACGACCTGCGCAGCCACCGCATGGTGATCGACAAGAACGTGGGTTGGGGGGCGCCGGGGATCGAGGAGAGGCAGAAGCACATTCCCGAAATCCATGCCCGGCTGGGCGAGTGGTTCGCGCGCGGACCCTCCCTGGACGAGCCGTTCGTGGCCTCGCGCGAGCTCACGCCGGAATATCTGGCGCAATCACTCTACTTCCGGAACTGCCTGAAGCCGCTCGACATCGTCGACCTCATGCATCATTTTCTGATGTATACGCCGCTGCATTTCTCCGAACTCGTCATCTTCCGCCACCAGCGGCACGGCCCGGTCACCGACCGGGAGATCGAGATCGGCATGCTTCTCCTGCCGCATCTGCGGCGCGCGGTCACCATCAGCAACGTGCTCGATGCCCGGTCCATCGAGCGGGCGCGCATGGCGGAGGCGCTCGATGCGCTGCGTTGCGGCGTCGTGTTGACCAATGGCCAGGGCAACATCCTGCATGCCAACCGCTCGGCGGAGCGCATGCTGCAGAACGGCGGCGCCGTGACGGGCACCGGCGGTACCCTGAGCGCCAAGGCGCCGGCGGCCGCGCAGGAGCTGCGCAAGGCGATCCGCCTCGCGGCCCGCAACGAAACGCTGCTCGGCAAGACCGGTCTCGCCATATCGCTGAGCGGGCCCGCGGCGTCGGCGCCGGTGCTGGCCCATGTCCTGCCGATGAACGGCAGCGAGCTGCGCACGCGGCTGCAGCCCGAGGCGGTGGCCGCGGTCTTCATCGGCGGCTCGACCGCGACGGCGCTCGACCTCACCCCCGACGAAACGAAGGACTACCTGCGTCGCCGCTTCGGCCTCACGGCGGCGGAAGCCAACGTGGCGCTGGAGATCCTCCAGGGCGACGGGCGGGAAGCGGTGGCGGACCGGCTCTGCATCTCCATGACCACCGTGCGCACGCACCTCACCCATATCTTTGAGAAGACCGGCGTGCGCCGCCAGGCTGAGCTCGTGCGCCTGCTGATGGGTTGCGAGGACGGGTGAGGAGGGTATCGGTTCTCCGAGGCGCCCAAACGCCGTGTATTTCCGGCGGACCGGTGTCCGGCTCGCCGGAAGGCGCGGCTAGGCCTTTTCGATGCGCGCCGGCAGTCCCTGGCGCACCGAGGAGCCGGCGACCGGGTCGAGCCAGACCGAGGCTTCCTTGCGGGTCGGATCGGCGAGGCCGAGGTCGTTGAGGTTGAGGCCGGCGGCGAGCGCCGGTTTGACCGGCTGGCGCGTAGTGCCGATGACATGGGCGCGGGCGCCGAGTTCCTTGTGGCCGTAGCCGTGCTCGACGGCGACGACACCGCGCATCACGCCCTTGCGCACCAGCGCGGTGCCGAGCGCCGAACCGCCCGGCGTGGTGACGCGCACGCGGTCGCCGTTCCGGATGCCGAGACGGGCGGCGTCGTCCGCATTGATGGAGACCGGATTGTCGACGTGGATACCGCGCAGCCGATCGAGACCGATCGAATAGCTGTTCATCAGTACCGATTTCTGCGAGCAGGCGAGCATCGGCCAGTCGCGTTCGGAGAAGTGCTTGCGCATCGGCGTGCCGTCCGCGAAGGCAGGCTCGGTCCATTGCGCGACGCCGCAGTGGCGCTTGCCCGTGATGGCGCTGCGGGCAGTGCCCACCTGCTCGTTGTAGACGTTGAGGGCGCGCGGGAACCTGGTCGCCATGCGCTCGCCATCATAGGCCGTGCCGGCCGGCGCGAAGCGGCCGCCGCGGGTGAACACGTGCGCGGCCTTGCGCCATTCCTCCGGCTTAAGCGTCGCCTGCAGGAGACCGGCCCAGCGCCCGACGCCCGAAAGCGCCAGATCGTCGTCGGTGGCGTCCGGGGCCGGCTTCTGGCCCGCGAAGGCGACGTTCGCCGCCGCGCGCAGATACCAGTCGGTCGGCCGGTCGAGGGCGAGCGTCGCGCCGTCGGCATCTTTCATCGCCTTGTCGCCGAAGCCCGGCAGCCCGATCGCCTTGGCGCAGGCGATGAAGAAGGTCTCCATGCCGACCGGATCGCCGGCTGTGGTCTTCTCGTGGGGCGTGTCGACGACGGGCCAGCGCGCCGTCGAGGTGCGCGTCGGCACGGCGTGCCACGGCGCCGCGAATCCCCAGCTCTCGTATTGCAGCGAGTCGGGCATCACATAGTCCGCATAGGCGACGGATTCATTGATGAACGGGTCGATGGCGATGATCAGCGGCAGGCGCTTGGGATCCTTGAGGCCGGCGTCGACCTGGGCGCGCAGGCCCGGGATGCCGTAGATCGGATTGCAGTTCCACAGGATCAGGGCCTTGAGCGAATACGGATAGCCGGACAGTGCCGCCGGCAGCCATTCGGTGCCGAGCTGGGGCGCGGCCGGATACCAGGGCTGCTCGGCCGGATAGGGCTTGCCCTTGTCCTTCTTGGCCTTGAATTCGCTCGATCGCTCGTAAGGGATGTTGCGCGACAGCGGCGTGCCCTTGAACGCAACCGCCCCCGGAAAGCCGGCGAGATTGTAGCGCGGGCCGTTGCCTTCGGCCGGAAAGGCGCCGCCCGGCGCCATGGTGCCGCCCTTGGTGTTGAGGTTGCCGATCAAAGTGTTGAGCGTCACCAGCGCGAAGGCGTTGTAGAAGCCGTTGCCCGCCATGGTGCCCCCATGGGTGTTCACCGCCGCTCGCTTGCCGTGGCTGGTGAACTCGCGGGCTAAGCCTTCGATGACGTCGGCCGGGATGCCGCAGATCGCCGCATAGTCGGCGATGGTCATGCGGCGGGCGCTCTCGCGCAGGATGTCCATGGACGAGCGCAGCCGCAGCTGCCGTTCGCCGACCGCGAAGGTCGCATCGACGAGGAGTTCGGCCGCCGCGCTCGCCTGGTCGTGGGCGATGAGCCGGCCGGTGTGCGGCTCGGCGACCACGTACGGATCCTTGTCGGCGTACCTGTCGCCCTCGATGGTGAGCCCGAGATCGGACCCGCGCAGGAAGTAGTTTTCGCGCGGATGGCCGGGTTCGGCGACGACCAGATGGGTGGCATTGGACCACGACGGCTCGCCGGCGGCGTTGGCGACTTTCGGGTTCGGCTGCACCAGGAAATTCCTGTCGTAGCGCTCGTTGTCGATGATCCAGCGGATCATCGCCATCGCGAAGGCGCCATCGGTCGAGGGGCGGATCGGGATCCAGCGGCCGCGATGCTGCGCCGCCATGTTGTCGGAATGGCCGATCACCGGGTCGATGACCACGTAGTTGAGCTTGCCCTCGCTGCGCCCGCGCGCCAGCTGCCAGGCTTGGCGCTTGTAGGGGTTGCCGGCATTGGCCGCCGCCGTGCCGCAGAAGATGATGAACTCGGCATTGGCGAAGTCGGGCTTGCCGTGCGGCATCTGCTTGACGTTGCCGAACGCGGCCCCGGAGCCGGAGCGGTACGAGCCGCCGCAATAGGAGCCGTGGCCGACGAAATTGATCGATCCGAACGCCGGCTGGACGAAGCGGCGGGCGAAGTTCTCGCGGCCCTCGTTGGTGGACGACAGGAAGGCGAGCTGGTTCGCCTTGGGGCCGAGGTCGGGCTTCTGCGGGTCGATCGGCTCGCTGCTGCGGATGGCCTTGAGGCCGTCCACATGGCCTTCGCCGAACAGGTCGCCGCCCTCGACCACCTCCTTGACGAGCTGATCGAAGGGGATCGGCACCCAGTGGCCGCCGCCGCGCGGGCCGACGCGCTTGAGCGGCGTGGTGATCCGGAACGGATTGGTCATCTGCTCCAGCATGGCGGCGCCGCGGCCGCAAACGGTGGAGCGCTCGCGCAGGCCGCGCTCGTCCCTGGCCGATACGGCGACGAGGCTGTCGCGGATCGAGGTCTCGGGCGGCAGCGCCGGTTCGGCGGAGAGGGGATGATAGGGATTGCCGGCGACGCGCAGGATTCGGCCGGTCTTCTTGTCGAGGCGCACGCGCACGCCGCAATAGGTGGTGCAGCCCATGCACATGGAATAGCTGACCTGCTGGTCCGGATTGACCGCGACCGCGCCGGCGGCGTCGATCGTGGCTTCGGGTGCCAGCGAGGCGCCGTGGATGTTGGCGGCCTTGGCCTTGGGGGCGAGCGAGTCGAGCGCGCCTTCGACCAGCTTGCGTCCCGTGTCGGCATAGCCGGCCGCGAAGCTCGCCAGTCCGCCGGCGGCCACACCGGCCTTGAGAAGTGTCCTGCGATCCATGGCGAGCTCCTATGCGGCCGGCCGCAGCGCCGAGGGGGCGTGCGAAGACGGGGCGGGCGGGGCGGGAATGAGCGTGGTGAGCACAATGGCGACGAACAGCCACAGCCCGAGCGTGCCGGCGATGCCGAGCAGGCCGTCGTGGCCTAGCGGCAGATGGTAGGCGTAGAGCCCGGCGCCGGTTTTCGGGATGGTCTGGCCGCCGATGAAGACCGTCCAGCGCAGCATCCAGGCGACGTGCAGGCCCAAGAGACCGACGAGCCAGCCGAGCCCGATCGGCCGGAACCACAGAAGTGCGATCGGCAGCAGGGTGGCGGCGCCGAGCCACAGGGCGGTGAATTTCCACGCCTCGTGATGGGACACGCTCGCCAGCGCCTGCGAATGGCTGCGATCGAGGCCGAAGGCGCCGGTCAGGAACCAGGCAGTGCCGAGCACCACGGTGGCGAGCAGGGCGACGAGCATCCAGCGGCCGGCGGTGTGCTCGGCTCTCGCGTCGGGAATGCGCAGCACCGTCTGCAGCAGCAGCACCAGCCCGCCCGCGCCCACGAAGGCGGTAGCGGCGAACTGCAGCGGCAGGAACGGCGTGTTCCACAAGGGCCGCGCCCGCACCACCATCACCTCCATTCCGGTATAGAGGAGCATCAGGACGGCGAACACGGCGGTCCAGGCGGCGAGGACGCGCACGAGGCGCGGGGAAGGGCGATCCCCGCAGGCGATCACGCGATAGAGCGCCGCCATCGCGCCCGGCGCGCGCCCGACGGCGGCGAAATCGGGCCTGAGCACCGACCACGCATAGGCCAGAAGCCCGCCCACATAGGCCGGGATGAAGAAGGAGCCCCAGGCCATCCACGACGACAGGTTGGGATGGGCGTAGAAGCGCCAGAAGCGGCCGGGCTGGTGAAGATCGGCGAGCAGGGCGACCGGCGCCACCAGGCCGCAGGCGAGGGCGCCGATCAGGGCGAGGCGAGCGAAGCTGCCCGAACCGGCGTTGCGGCCGAACACGTATCCGGGCAGCGACATCACGAAGCAGGCGACCGAGATGCCGATCAGGAAGAAGTACTGCACGGCCCAGGGCAGCCAGGAGACTTCGCGGGAGACGTTGACGACTTCGAGGACGCTCATGCGCGCGTCTCCTGTGCGTGATCCGATTGCGGACGCCACAATGTCGGCTCGCCTTCGACCTTGCCGGTGAGGCGTTCGTCGAGGCCCAGATAGAAGACGTGCGGCTTGGTTCCGAGCTCCGGCTTGAGCACCTTGGCGTCGCCGTTGGCGACCAGCCTGGCGACCGTGCTTCCCGGATCCTCGAGGTCGCCGAAGATGCGGGCGCCGCCGACGCAGGATTCGACACAGGCCGGCAGCAGGCCGGCCTCGAGGCGATGGGCGCAGAAGGTGCACTTGTCGGCCTTCTGGGTGGCATGATTGATGAAGCGGGCGTCGTAGGGACAGGCCTGGACGCAATAGGCGCAGCCGACGCACTGGTCGGCATCGACGACGACGACGCCGTCCGGCCGTTGATAGGTGGCGCCGACCGGGCACACCGGAATGCACGGCGCCTCGGCGCAGTGGTTGCACAGGCGTGGCAGCATCACCATGGCGGCGCGCTCGCCCTCCTGCACCTCGTAGGTCGACACGATGGTGCGGAAACTGTCGGGCGGTACCGCATTCTCGAAGATGCACGACACCGTGCAGGCCTGGCAGCCGATGCATTTGGCGATATCGACCACCATGGCGTAGCGGTGCTTCTTAGGAGATGCAGCCGGCGACGGCGCCGCGCGCGCGGTTGCCGGAGCCGCCGCGGCGCCGACGCTCAGAATGCCGAGCTTTTCGAGGAAATCACGTCGGGTGTCGGCCATGCGCGGCTCTCCAAAAGCCGACGGGCACGACGATGCTCCGCGGCGCGACGACCATACGCGCGGCGGCACATTGGAATAATTTGGAGGTTCCCCGCAGGCGCTTAGGGGTTAACCCCTAAACTTGCGATGGTTTGAAAATCTAGCTCCGGTCATGGCGAGCAGCTCCGGTCATGGCGAGCGAGGAAACCCAGGGGCGTTCGGATAGCGCAGGATCGCTTCGTCGTTTCTTTGCACGGCGCTCCTTTCTCCCTCTCCCCATTTGGGGAGAGGGGCGGGGTGAGGGGGTAGCGAAGCGAGTTGGGTGTGCGTGCCTGCACGACAAGTGAGGGGAACCGGGGAGGACGTCGTGCACGATCGCGCCGCCGGAGCCCCCTCACCCCAGCCCTCTCCCCGCTGGGGAGAGGGAGCGCTGCTGCGGCGAGCGACGACGCATCAGACACATCACAAGAAACCTCGATGCAGGCCCACATGCGATGGCCTGCCCGCAAAGGGGGAGAGAGCAGGCCGAGTACGCGGCAACTTTCATCCAATACGAGACGGCCTAAGGCCGGTGCAGAACTCTCGAGACAGATCGCCGATCAAATTGCTCCCGCCAGGGTCAGCATGCGGGCGAGGTCGGCGCCCGTCGTCGCGCCCATCTTGTCCATGGCGTTGTGGCGGTGGATCTCGACCGTCTTGAGGCTGATGCCGAGCTCGTGGGCGATCATCTTGTTCTGCCGGCCGGCGGCGACGAGGCAGGCGACCTCGCGTTCGCGCGCCGTCAGCGCCGAAAACCGCGCCCGGATCGGCGCGATCTGGCCGGCTTCGTCGCGGCGCGCGCGGGCGAGCCGCAGCGCCTCGTGGATGCGCTCGATCAGGAGCTGGTTGTTGAGCGGCTTTTCGATGAAGTCGATGGCGCCGGCCCGCATGGCCCGGACTGCCATCGGCACGTCGCCGTGGCCCGTGATGACGATCACCGGCATGGTCGAGCCCGCCTTGGCCAAGGCCTCGTGCAGTTCCAGGCCGCTCATGCCCGGCATGCGCACGTCGGTGACCAGGCAGGCGACACGGTCGCGGTCGTGATTGGACAGGAAACTCGCCGCCGACGCGTAGGTTTTGACCTCGAGGCCGAGTGGCTTCAAGAGCCATTCGAGCGAATGGCGCATGGCATCGTCGTCGTCGACGATATGGACGACCGGCGTCTCCGTCATGGGGTTTGCTCCGCAGTATCGGCCGGCAGCGACAGCCGCATGAGCGTGCCGCCGCCGGGCGTGTCGTCGACCGTGAGCCGGCCGCCGTGCTCGTCGATGATCGAGCGGCACAGCGCCAGGCCGATGCCGAGGCCGTCCGGCTTGGTGGTGAAGAAGGGTTCGAACAGCCGCGCCTTGACGTCGGCCGGCATGCCGGTGCCGTGGTCGGCGACCGAAATGCACACTCCCACTTCGCACGGGCCGGTCGCGACCTCGATGCGGCGCGTGCGCGGCTCGTTGTCCGCCATGGCGTCGAGGGCGTTCTGCAGGAGATTGAGCACCACCTGCTGGAGCTGCACGCGATCGCCATTGACCGCCGGCAGGCTGGGCGCGAGCGCGACGCCAATCACGACGCCGGAGCGGCGGGCGAGCCCTTCGAAGAACTCGATGGTCTCCTGCACGAGTTCGTCGACGTCGAGCCGCGCGTGCACGGGCTCGCGCTTGCGCACGAAGGCGCGCATCCTCTGGATCACCTGGGCGGCGCGGTCGGCCTGCTGGCGGATCAGGCGGGTCGCCTCCACCAGCCCGGCGCGGTCGATGTCGCCGCCGCGCAGGCGCAGTTCGCAGCCGTCCGCATAGTTGGCGATTGCCGCAAGTGGCTGGTTGAGCTCGTGCGCGAGCCCGCCCGCCATCTCGCCCAGCGTGGAAAGCCTGGCGGCGTGGTCGAGCTCCTTGCGGTGCAGGGCCTCCTGCTCCTCGACCCGGCGCCGCTTGACGATCTCCTCGCGCAGATCGGCGTTGACGGCGGCGAGCTCGACGGTGCGGCGGCGCACCAGCCGCTCGACCCTGAGCACGTGCCAGATCCACGCCAGGAAGCCGGCCATGACGGCGGCGAGCCAGTGCCAGTAGCGGGCGGCGAGCTCCGTCAGGGTGACGTGGCGCAGATACTCGTAGGGGCCGATGCGCATCTCCTTGAACAATTCGTGCACCGGCTGGTAGTCGACCGGAACCGTCCAGGCGGGCGTGCCGTCGGCCGGCACATAGGTCAGAAGCGCGGTCGCGACCTTCTTGGCGATTTCGGGCGTTGTGCCGCGTAGCCGTGCCAGCGGCCAGTCGGGATAGAGGCGGCTCGATACCACGCATGGGGTGAGGGGAGACGGCCGCGGCGACAAGATACGCAGCGCCCCTTTGGCCAGCGCGCCCTCGCGCTCGCGGTCCTCCACCAGGCAGCCGCGCACGATGCCGGCATCGACCTTGTTGGAAACCACGGCGTCGAGCACCTGGGTCATGGGAAAGCCGAGGGATTCGAGACCGGCGAAGTCCGAGAAGGGATCGAGGCCGGCTTGCGCGAACTCGCGCCAGGCGACCTGAAATCCCCCGAAGGCGTCGGTCCCCACGATGGCGATGCGCTTGCCGCGCAGATCGGTCAGGGTACGAATGTCGCTGCGGTCCCGCCGCACCACGATGGCGGATGCGACCGGCACCTTGGCGTCGACGGTGACGATGCGGCTGATGCCGTGCACCACTTCGAGCTCGACATAGTGTCCCGGATTGGTGATCACGAAGTCCACCTCGCCGGCCGCCACCATCCGGTTCATGCCGGCGTGGTCGAGGGGGATCACCTGCACGTCGACGCCCGGCATTCCGGCTTCGATGGCGCGCGCGGTGCCCGCCCATTCGTCCGAACTGTAGGCGGCGCCCCGGAAGGCGAGCACGCCGATGCGGATCGACGTCGCCGCCGCCCGCAGCGGGAACGGGCCGACGGCGATGGTCGCGAATACTGCCACGACCGGCAGGATGAACCGCCATGGCGACCGGAATGCCCGCAAGCCGATTTCTCCCATCCGGTCTGGTGCCGCCCTGTCAGGATCGCCGGCTTCGCACGCACGGATTTGTGCCGCGGCGCCGAAGAGGTGATCGGCGAGCTCCCCTTCGCGGATATCGGCAGCGCCTCATGCTGCGCCGCGCCCGGGCGCGCTGCCGAGATAATCTCGCGAGCATGTCAATTGAGGAGGCATCGATGTCTTCCACATGTTCTCCGAGCGGGGGGCTCGGGCGGGCCATCACAGGGTGACGGAGGCGAGGTTCAATTCGCGCGCCATCCATGACGCGAAGATGCGGACCGGCCAACGGGTCCGGGCCACCAGCGGAATGACCAGGCTGTGGTCGTTGAAGCTGATGTTCGCGGCGGTGTTCAGGAAGGGGGCGACCAAACGGCCGGAGGCGAGTTCTCGTTCGGCGAGGCGGGTCGAATCGAGGATGATGCCGATCCCATCCGCCGCCGCCGCGATCGCCAGCCAGCTACGCTCGAACCGCATACCTCTCATCGTTGGGGCTTTCAGTCCATTTGCGGCGAACCACATCGACCAACGGGTGCCCTTGTTGTGACCGTCGACCAACAGGTGCTCGTACAGATCGGCCGGGCTTCGAATCGTCTCCGCGAGCCGTGGGGCACAGAGCGGCGTGATCGTCTCCTCGCCGAGCGAGAACACCAGCATGCTCTCCTGAGGGTGCGACAGCCCATAGACGATATCGACGTCGTACTCGTCCGTCTTGAAGCGGGTGAAGTCGGGGCCGGCATCGAAGCGAATCTCCATGCCGGGATTCTCCGCCAGGAAACCGCCGAGCCGGGGTGATATCCACTGGGTGGCGAAGCTCAGGGCGCAATGGAGGCGCAACAGGCCGGAAGGGCGGTTCGATATGAGCTCGATGCCGCATCGCAGCTCTTCGAAGCCGCGACCGACATGGGCCATCAGGGCGCGTCCGTCCGGCGTCAGCTTGATCAGCCGCCCCTCGCGCTGAAACAGGCTTACGCTCAACGACTGCTCGAGCCGTTTGACGGCATGACTGACGGCACTCGGCGTCAACCGCAGTTCGGCGGCGGCTTCGGTGAAGGACTGATGGCGACCCGCGGCTTCGAACGCGCGCAGGACCGCCACCGGTACATTGTTCGTCATGTCGATATTGAGGTCGAGAGCGATGTCTTTGTAAAGATCGTACTGGACCGCAACGAACTTCTACGCGCTTGCCCGGACAGCAGTGCGCTCGATGGCCCTCGATCTCGTCGCGGATCGTCGAGAACCTGCTCGAGATTTGGAGCCGACTCTCACGGGCAGGTATTGGTTTGTGGATATGGGGCGGTCTTGCTCGCCAGCGCGACCCTCGGGGTCGTTCCGTCTGTGAACTGGAGTCATAAGAGTGTGTGAACTTTGCGTTTGTCATGCCCCCGGTCTTATTTGATACTTTTCAATATAGACATCGTTACCCAGGTGTCTTGGCAATAATAAAATCCAAAACCAGAGTAAGGCGACGGACAAATCAGTGCGTTGCTGCGTGTCCTGCAGTATTCCCTCTGGTTTTGAGAGCGCGTTCTCTCCATTGGCTTGCCGCCAGTGTGAGCAGCCCACGATATCCGTTTTGTCTCCAGGCTGGGCGCATCCAGCGGGTGTGGTGAATGAAAATGAATGAGCCAAGTATCGGACACAACCGGCAGCTTGCCGATCGTGCCCTGAGGATTCGAAAACATGCGGTCCGTCAGGCGGCCCCACACGGGCAAGGCTTCGTCGGGCAAGCGCTGGGCGCCGCGGATATGCTCGCGGTCGCCTTTTTCCATGCGATGCGCTATCGCGCCGACGAGCCTTCATGGGAGGGCCGTGACCGCTTTTTTCTGTCGGCCGGACACTGCGGTATTTCGCTCTATTCTGCGCTCGCCGAAGCGGGGTTCTTTCCGCTCGAGGAGCTCGACACCTACGGCCTGGATGGTAGTCGCCTGCCAATGTCGTCGATGTGGCCGTACACTCCAGGCGTCGAGATGTCGGGTGGTTCGATCGGCCTCGGATTGCCGATGGCGATCGGCAGCGCTTTGGGGCTGCGGCTCAAGAAATCCGATGCGTTCATCTACACGATGATGGGCGACGGCGAGCTCGGCGAAGGGCCGACCTGGGAGGCGGCGCAGGCGGCGGCGCATTACCATCTCTCGAACATCATCGCGATCGTCGATGTGAACGGCGTCCAGGCGGACGGGCGGATGGCGCAGGTGCTGTGCACCGAGCCGCTCCACGACAAGTGGGCCGCGTTCGGCTGGCATGTCCAGCGGGTCGACGGCAATGACATCCCGGCCCTCGTGGCGGCCTTCGACAAGGCCCGCGAGTGCACGGAGCCAAAACCTCGGATCATCCTCTGCGACACCCGCATGGGTCATGGGATTCCGTTCATCGAAGCGCGGGAGAAGCTCCACTTCATTCGTCTCGAGCCGAAGGACTGGAAGCGTGCGGTCGAAGTGCTCGATGCAGGGAGGGACGCATGAACACCGAAACGGCGTTGAAGAAGCCCGCCGCGATCAACTCGTCATTCGTCGACGAGGGACATCGGACCAAGGAAGCCCCTCTCGGTCACGCACTGGTTGCGCTCGCCAAGAACAATCCGCGCATCGTCGGCATGAGTGCCGACCTCGCGAAGTATACCGACCTGCACATCTTCGCCGCGGCATTCCCGGAGCGGTTCTTCCAGATGGGCATGGCCGAGCAACTGATGTTGACGGCGGCCGGCGGCCTGGCGAAGGAAGGCTTCATCCCCTTCGCGTCGACCTACGGAACGTTCGCTTCGCGCCGCGGCGCCGACTTCATCAACCAGGCCATCGCCGAGCAGCATGCCAACGTCAAGATCATCGGCAGCCTGCCGGGACTGAGCACCGGTTATGGTCCGAGCCATCAGGCGACCGACGACATGGCGATCCTGCGCGCCGCGCCCAAGCTCACCGTCATCGACCCGTGTGACGCTCTGGAGACCGAGCAGGCCGCGGCGGCGATCGCCGCCTATGACGGGCCGGTCTATATGCGCGGCCTGCGCGGCAACGTGCCTCTTGTCCTCGACGAGTACGGCTATCAGTTCGAACTGGGCAAGGCCAAGCTCCTCCTCGGCGGCTCGGACGTCATCGTCATGTCGACTGGCCTGATGACGATGCGAGCGCTCGATGCCGCCAAGGTCCTCGCCCAGGATCGGGTTTCGGTCGCGGTTCTGCACATTCCGACGGTCAAGCCGCTCGACACCATGGCCATCGTCCAGGAAGCGCGACGGACCGGCCGTCTGGTGGTGGTCGCGGAAAACCACTCGGTCGTCGGCGGTCTCGGCGAAGCGATCGCCGGAGTGCTGATCAGGGCGGGTGTTTCACCGGCGTTTCGGCAGATCGCTCTGCCTGACGACTTCATGGTGCCCGGCACTCTTCCGGTCCTGCACGAACGCTACGGGCTGTCGACCAATGCCGTCGTCCGCCAGATCAAGTGTTGGCTGTAAGGCTGGCCGGCACACACGCAACGTTGAAACTCCTCCGGCCGCGCGAGGCGCGGACGGAGGAGCGAACCGAGGGAGAAGCCAGAATGACGATCAATCGACGAAACCTGCTGAAAGGCGCCGCCGTCGCGCTGACGGCACCGGCGATCATCCGTCCGGCGCGGGCGGCCGAGTTCGAGTTCCGCTGTGGCAGCAATCAGGTCATCGACCATCCGACGGTCCTGCGCTCCAATGAAGCGACCGAGCGGATTCTCAAGGAGACCAATGGCCGCCTGAAGATCACCGTCTACCCGTCGGGCCAGCTCGGCAGCGATACGGACATGCTCAGTCAGGTCCGCTCGGGCGCCATCGACATGGTGCTGCTGTCGCCGTTGATCCTTTCGACGCTGGTGCCGGTCGCGACCGTGAGCGCGGTGTGCTTCGCGTTTCCCGACGCCGACCACGTGTGGAAGGCGGTCGACGGTGATCTCGGCAAGGTGGTGCAAGCCGCGGTGGCGAAGGCGGGCCTGGTCTGCGTCGGCAAGATCTTCGACAATGGCTTTCGCGTCATCACCACCACCAGCAAGCCGATCCGGACCCCGGACGACCTCAAGGGCGTCAAGATGCGGGTGCCGCCGAGCCCGATGCTCCTGTCGGCCTTCAAGGCGCTTGGCGCCGCGCCGAGCACGATCAACTGGTCGGAACTCTACTCTGCGCTTCAGACCAAGATCGTCGACGGCCAGGAGAACCCGCTGGCCCTCATCGAGATGAGCCGCATCTACGAGGTGCAGAAATACGTCTCGGTCACCAACCACATGTGGGACGGGCATTGGCCGCTCCACAACGGTAAGACCTTCAAGTCCCTGCCGGCCGATTGCCAGGCGAGCTTGCAGAAGAACTTCGCCCGTGCCGCAGAGGAGGCCCGCGCCGATCTCGCCAAGCTGAGTGCGTCGGCGATCGACGTGCTGAAGGGCAAGGGCATGGAGTTCGTCCAGCCGGATATCGACGCGTTCCGCGCCACGCTGCGCAAGGCCAACTGGTATGCGGACTGGAAGGGCAAGCTCGGTCCGGAGGCCTGGGCTGCGCTGGAGAAGGTCTCCGGCCCTCTCTGAAGCGACAGGCCATGTGGTGACGAATACGGCAGGCACCGAAAGTGCCTGCCGGACCGGGACAACGGGTGAAGTTGGGGGAAAGAATGATCGCCGATCAGATTGTCGCGGGCGCTGCCAGGTCCGGCGGTGTGGCGAAGAACATCGAGGAAGCGCTCCGCATCGGCCTGGAGACCGTCACCTCGATCATCGTCGTGATCGAGACCTGCATTCTTCTGATCGGCGTCGTGGCGCGCTATTTCTTCCACAATCCGACGGTGTGGTCGGATGAAGTCGCGTCGGCGCTGTTCCTCTGGCTGTGCATGCTCGGCGCGGTGCTGGCACTGCAACGCAACGAGCACATGCGGTTGTCGACCGTGGTGCGTTGGCTTGGCCCGAAATGGCAGGAACTCGCCGCGTCCTTCGGCTCGGTGATGGTTCTGGTCTTTACCGGCGCCTTGCTCCCCTTTGCGATCGAATACGCCGTCGACGAATGGGAGATCCTCACGCCGGCATTGGAAATGCACAACAGCTTTCGCGCCGCAGCCCTTCCGATCGGGCTCGGCCTGATGCTGCTGCTCGCCGGACTGAGGCTCCTGGAAAGCGCTCAGTGGCGCAGCCTTGTCGTGGCGGTGGTGTCGGTCGTCGTCGTCAGTGCCGTGTTGTGGTACGCCCGGCCGTTGTGGCAGGCGATGGGGATCTACAATCTCCTGATCTTCTTCGTTCTGCTGGTGGTGGTCTGCGTGCTCGCCGGTGTGCCGATCGCGATCTCGTTCGGCGTCGCGACGATCGCATATCTCCTCGTCACCACCCGGGTGCCGTTGTCGCTGATCGTCAGCCGGATGGACGAGGGCATGTCCTCGCTGATTCTGCTGGCGGTGCCCCTGTTCGTCTTCCTCGGCCTGCTGATCGAGATGACGGGACTCGCACGGGCGATGATCGATTTTCTCGCCTCGCTTCTCGGGCACGTCCGCGGCGGCCTCTCATATGTGCTGATCGGCGCGATCTTCCTGGTGTCGGGAATTTCCGGCGCCAAGATCGCCGACATGGCCGCGGTGGCGCCGGCGTTGTTTCCCGAAATGGAGCGGCGCGGCTCGAAGCGGGGAGACCTCATCGCGCTCCTGGCCGGCGCCGGTGCGATGTCCGACACCATTCCTCCGAGCCTGTTCCTCATCACTCTCGGGTCGGTGTGCGGGGTGTCGATCGCGGCGCTCTTCAACGGCGGCATGGTTCCGGCGTTGTTCCTGGCCGGGTGCCTCTGTGTCGTCGTCTGGGCGAAGTCGCGCCGGGACGTGGTCGTGAACGTGAAACGATGCTCGGCGTTCGAGATCGTGCGCCTCTTCGTCATCGCGCTGCCCGCCCTCGCGCTGCCTTTCCTGATCCGCTTCGCGGTCGTCGAAGGGATCGCCACGGCGACCGAAGTGTCGACGCTCGGCATCGTGTACACGATCGTCATCGGCCTCGTCGTCTACCGGGACTCCGATTGGAGCCGGATGCGCCCGGCCCTGGTGGAGACGGCGGCGCTCTCGGGTGCCATCCTGCTGATCATCGGCGCGGCCACCGGCATGGCCTGGTGCCTCTCCCAGTCCGGCATGTCGCGGATGCTGGTGGCGGCGGTGTCGGATCTGCCGGGCGGGTCGACCGTGTTCCTCGCCACGTCGGTCGTCGCCTTCGTTCTGCTTGGTTCCCTGCTCGAGGGCATACCGGCGATCGTCCTGTTCGGACCGCTGCTGTTTCCGGTGTCGCGCGCGCTCGGCGTCAACGACGTCCACTACGCGATGGTCATCATCGTGTCGATGGGGCTCGGCCTGTTCGCGCCGCCCTTCGGGGTCGGTTTCTACGGCGCCTGTGCGGTGGGCAAAGGGTCCCCCGACGATGCCATGAAATCGATCTGGATCTATCTCGCCGCGCTCGCGGTCGGCGTGGTGGTGATCACCGCCGTTCCCGAAATCTCGATGGTGTTCCTCAAGTAACCCTCAGGTTCACATCCGGACGAACGGTCTCCGATTCACGCCGGGCCCATGCCCGTCGGACCCAGACCCTTTCACACACCGACACGATGACGGTCACGCGACCGGTCAGGAGAATACGATGAGCGACGCCTTCTATTCGATGTCGCGCGAGCTCGGGCGCCGGGTCGTCCGGCACCCGGGCCCGCCGACGGCCCGGCGGGTATGGGTGCAAATTGCCGCTACGGCCGACGAGTTCGAGGCGAAGTTGCCGGCCGGAGCCGTTCTGTTCTCGGCCCTCATGGAGGCGGTCACGGCGCGCGGCTGCGACCATGGCAGTCTGGTGGCGCTCGAAGGCGATCTCTCGGTTGCCAAGTGCCAGGTCGGATATCCGGACCCCAAGGGCGAAATCGCGGCCGTGTACCGGCCGCCGGTCGAATTCGACGGCGGAGCCACGATCCTGGCCGGCAACGGCACGATCGGCCATCGCGCCGACGGCGGGCCGATCATCCACTGCCACGCCGTGCTGATCGATCGCCTCGGCCATGCCTTCGCGGGCCATCTTCCGACCGACCTGTGCGTGATCGGAGCCAATGGCGCGAAGGTCCGCATCCTCGTGCCGGCCGATGCGGGATTCAAGGTGCGCCCCGATGCGGAGACACGCGTCTCGCTGCTGGCGCCGAGCGATGAAGAAGGAGCGGCGCGATGAGCAGGGCAGTGGACCCGGTCGGACGGACGATCAGCGCGCGGATCGGTCCCAACGAAGATCTGACCCGCGGGGTCGAGAGAGTTTGTGCCGAGGCCGGCATCGAACATGCGGTGGTCCGCATGGGAATCGGCAGCCTGATCGATGGCTGCATGCGCGTCCGCGACAGCGACATCGAGGTGCCGGGGCCGGTGGTCGAGATCATTACGATGGCCGGCGAAGTTCGCCCCGGTCCAGACGGTGCGCCGCATGCCGATCTCTCCGGCCGCATCGGCGGGCCGGACGGATCCGCCTGGGACGGCACTTTCGTGGTCGACCGCAACACCGTGCTGGTGACTGCCGAAATCGTTCTGCAGGAACGGCTGCCTGCCGGCTCCGCTGCCGGAAATGCCCGTGCGCGGGCGAGTGGACGCGCTCAGAAGTGAGAAGAACCATGTCGAACGAGAAGAAAATCGCCATCGTCACCGGCGGACTGTCGGGCATCGGCGAGGCGGTCGCCCAGCGGCTGGCGGCGGACGGAATCCGTGTGATCGCGGCCGATATCGCCTCCAAGATCGATGAATTGGATGCGGCGGCGGCGATCGCCCCGTTCCGCCTCGACGTCGCCGACCCCGCCAGCGTGGCGGCGCTGATCGGTGCGGTGGAGCGGGTTCACGGTCGCCTCGACTATCTGGTCCACAGCGCCGGCATCGGAAAGGTGAGCGCCTTCCTGGAGACGGCGGTCGAGGATTTTGATCGGATCGTGGCCGTCAATCTGCGCGGCACCTTCCTGATCGGCAAGGCTTCGGCGGCGCTGATGCGCAAGAGCGGAGGCGGCGTGATCGTCAATATCGGCAGCGTCTCCGGCTTGCGGGGCAGCGTCGGAAGGGCGGCCTATGGCGCCACCAAGGGCGCCGTCATCACTCTCAGCGAGGTGATGGCGGTCGAACTCGCCCAGTACGGCATCCGCGTCAACGTCGTCGCGCCGGGGCCGATCGAGACCGCCATGTCGGCCAAGAACCACAGCGCCGCCGTCCGCGAGTCCTGGATGCGGGTTCTGCCGATGCAGCGCTACGGGACCCCCGGCGACATCGCCGGGGCGGTCGCCTTCCTGTGTTCGGACGATGCGTGTTACGTGACCGGACACGTGCTCGCCGTCGATGGTGGATATGCCGGCGGCGGCATCATCCAGGTCGCTGAAGCTTGATTTTTCCGAGGCTTCGCCGCCTCGGGAGGACGGGTCGTTCAACGCGGGTCAATCGACGGCCGGTGTCGAACCCGCGGTGACGGTTCAGGATCGACGACGGTCGGTGTCGTACGGGATGCGGCAGATTCATTCGCTCGTGCCCCGGACGCGGTGCGGTGGACCGCTCTTCGCGGTCTGCCGCGCCGCAGATCCGGGGCCTCGCCGCAGCACTCGCCCAGGCTAGCCTCGGTGCGAGGCCCCGGTTCAGCGTCGCACCACTCCGCTGCGCTTCGCTTCGCTGCGTGCTGCGCCGCGCCCGGGGCACGGAAGCAGAACTGATAAGCCGACCCCCGTATCAAAGGATCTCCTCGATCGCCGCCACCACCTGATCGGCATCCGGGATGTAGAATTTCTCCAGCGGCGGGCTGGCCGGGACGGGAATGTCCGGGCCGGTGACGCGGCGCAGCGGTGCCTTCAAGTCGGCGAAGGCCTTCTCCATGACCAGCGCGGCGATCTCGCCGGCGAAGCCGCCGGTGCGGGTCGCCTCGTGCAAGACGACGAGGCGGCCGGTCTTGCGCACCGAGGTCAGGATGGCGTCGGTGTCCAGCGGCGTCAGCGTGCGCAGATCGACGACCTCGACCTCGACGCCTCGCTCGGCCAGGCGGGCGGCTGCCTCGAGGGCGACCCCGAGCATCTTCGACCAGGTCACGATGGTGACGTCACGGCCTGGCCGTTTGACGTCGGCCTTGCCGATCGGGATCGTGTCGTCGCCGTCGGGCACCTCGGCGGGCACGAAGTAGAGCCCCATGTCCTCGATGAAGACGACCGGATTGTCGTCGCGGATGGCGGACTTCAACAGGCCCTTGGCGTCGCGCGGCGTCGCCGGCATCACCACCTTGAGGCCGGGGCAGTGCGCCACCCAGGCTTCGAGATTGTGGGAGTGTTGGCAGCCGGCCCCGAAACCGGCTCCGCTCTTGACCCGCACCACCAGCGGAAAAGACGTCTTGCCGCCGGAGAGATAGCGCAGCTTGGCGGCGTGATTGACGATCATGTCGGAGGCGAGGGTGAAGAAGGGATTGAACATCACCTCGACCACCGGCCGCAGCCCGGCCGCGGCGGCGCCGACCGCGAGCCCCGCGATGGCGGCTTCCGACACCGGCGTGTCCTTCACCCTTCTCGGGCCGAACGCGTCGATGAGGCCGGCGGTGGGCAGCATCGGGCTGTCGTTGATACTGACCCCGATGCCCTCGCCGGCGAGAAACACCCGCGGATCGCGCTGCATCTCTTCGCGCAGCGCCTGATTGATCGCCTGTCCCATTCCGAGCTTTTGCATGGCCATCGCCCCCTTACACCACCCACACGTCGTCGAGCGCCTCTTCGGGCGCCGGCCACGGGCTTTCCTCGGCGTAGCGCACGGCGTCGGCGACGATCGCGGCGGCCTCCGCCCACAGCCCCGCAAGTTCGGCATCGGTGAGTTCACCGGCCTCGCGCAGCGCTTTCGCCAGCCGCTCGATGGGGCATTTCTTCTTCCAGGCGGCGATCTCGTCGGCGGGCTGGTAGCGCTGCCTGTCGGCCTCGCCGTGGCCGTGCCAGCGATAGGTCATGCATTCGATCAGGGTCGGGCCTTCGCCCGCCAGCGCACGCTCGCGCGCCCGCAAGGTCGCCTCCGCGATCGCCGGGGCGTCGTTGCCGTCGACGCTCTCGCCCGGCATTCCGTAGGCCGAGGCCCGCGCCGCGAGCGAGGCGACGGGCGTGTGCTCGGCATAGCTCTGCGCCCCGGCATAACGGTTGTTCTCGCACACGAAGATCACCGGCAGGCGCCACAGGCCGGCCAGATTGAGGGACTCGTGGAACGAGCCTTCGCCGGTGGAGCCGTCGCCGAAGAAGCACACCGTGACGGCGTCGCGGCTCTCGTACTGCTGCGCGAAGCCGAGGCCCGCCGCGATGGGAAGGCCGGCGCCGACCACGGTGGTGGTGCACAGCGCGTTCACCTCCGGCACCGCGAGGTGCAGCGTGCCGCTCTTGCCCTTGTTGCAGCCGGTGCGCCGCCCGAAGATTTCCGCCATCAGGGCCTTGGGGTCGGCCCCGCGCGCCAGCAGGTGATGGTGGCTGCGGTGATTGGTGATAATGACGTCGTCGGCGTTGAGAACTGCACAGACGCCGGCACCGACCGCCTCCTGGCCGGTCGCCAGAATCATCATGCCGGCGATCTTGCCCGGCTCGCGGCACAACAGCGTGAGACTGTCCTCGAACTGGCGCGCCAGCACCAT
Source organism: Astrobacterium formosum (assembly GCA_030848545.1). GTDB lineage: Bacteria > Pseudomonadota > Alphaproteobacteria > Rhizobiales > Xanthobacteraceae > Astrobacterium > Astrobacterium formosum. The sequence continues at coordinate 5,953 of JAVDCA010000031.1, read as the reverse complement.
GGTGCGGAGCATGTCGAGCTTCATGCGGGTGGATATGGGCATCGCGAGCACTCTCCACGTGTCGGTATGCGCCCGCCGGGACAGCGAAAGACCATCAGGCGTCGCGACTCCGACGGGGGTGAAGCGGAATTAGCGGGGGCGAGTCATCATATCCCCCTTGCGGCGCAGCGTCTTGATGCGGTCGGCGCCCAGGTCCGGCCGTCCCGTTTCAAAATACCGCCGCGATGTGGCGGACTGCACGACCGCGGACGGCGGCGCATCAGTAATGCATGTTGCATATCTAAAAATGGACACTTTTTGGATAAATTTCAATACGACACCGTCAATAGACATGCCGCATATTGATAAATGGACGAAAGAAGGCTATTTTCCAATATGCTGCTAGCCCGCCCGAAGACCCTTTTGAACTACCTGACGATCCTCCAGTCGGAGGGGCGAATCTCCTTCACGCGCTCGGAAGCGATCGCGGCGCTCGGCCTCACCGAGGCAGCTTTCCTGAAAGCGGCGGCGCGGCTTCAAAAGCGGAAGTTGCTCTTCAATCCCCGCCAAGGGTTCTACGTGACCGTGCCGGCGCAATTCCTATCTTGGGAGGCGCCGCCACCGTCCTGGTATGTCGACGCGCTGATGCGTCATGAAGGCCGGCCTTATTACGTGGGCCTGCTCAAGGCCGCGGAGCTGCACGGCGCGACGCATCACGGGGTCATGGAATTTCAGGTCGTGACGGACCGGCAGCTGCCGAGAATCCGGGCGGGGCGCTCATGGATCAGTTTCCATTTCCGGAAGGATATGAAAGCGGTTCTGGATGGCGTGATCGATCGCAAGACGGAGACCGGCAGCATGAAGGTGTCATCGCCCGAGCTGACCGCGCTCGATCTGTTGCGCTACGTCCACGCCGCCGGCGGCATCGATGCGGTTGCGACACTCGTCGTCGATCTCGGGCGCAAGATCGACGGTGCGAGGCTGGCCGCCATGGCGGCGCGTTTCGACCGCGCCTGCGCCCAACGGCTGGGATATCTGCTGGACAGGTTCGGACATTCCGATCGCACACAGGCGCTGCACGACCAGCTCTTTTCGACACCGCGTTTGCCGTGGGTCGCGCTCGAGCCGGTAACACGCGACGCAGGCGCTGCGGCGCCGAATCCGGTTGAACGCAACGAGCGTTGGCGCGTCTCTGTCCGGCGTCACCCGGAGGCGGACGAGTGATTCCCGCGCAGAACATCATCGCGTGGTCGAAAGTGGCGCCCTGGGCAGAGCCGCGGCAGGTCGAGCAGGACCTGATCATTGCGCGCGCCATTGTCCAACTGTTCAACGACCCGTTCCTGCGCGAGGAATTGCGCTTGCGCGGCGGCACGGCGCTCAACAAGCTGCACTTTCCGAAAGCGCTACGCTACTCGGAAGACATCGATCTTTCGCGCACGAAAGACGGTGCGTCCAAGCCGATCTGGGACCGCGTCCATGACCTTCTCGATCCGTGGCTGGGTGATCCGGAATATTTCCGCAGCCAGGTCGCGCCGGCACTCCGATATACGGTCGCCGCGGAAGACGGTTCGGCGACAATCCGGCTGAAAATAGAGATCAACGAGGCCGAGATCGCGGCGCTCGATCCCCCGCGGACAATGTCTTTCAAGGTCGAGAATCCCTGGTTCTCGGGAGCAGCTGATATTCCGACATTCTCGACGGAGGAGGTTCTGTCGACGAAGCTGCGTGCGCTGCTCCAGCGCAACAAAGGGCGCGACCTCGTCGACCTCGCGCATGCCTTGGAAATCTTTCCGGATCTCGATGCACAAAGAACCGTGGACATGTTCGGCGCGTACACGAAGCAAAAGCCGATTCCTCGATGGGAAGCCGAAAAGCGCATGTTCGAGAAATTCGAGCGCCGCCGGTTTCTGGCGGATGCCCATCCGCTCCTGACCGCCGAAGAGCGGGGCCGATTCGACGATGCGGCAGGCAAGCATGCATTCCAGCAGGTATTCGACCGATTCATCAGCCGGATCCCCGGAAGGATGTGGGCGGCGACTCCTGATTTGCTCAAGAAGCATGGATTCGCCGACGTTTCTTGACGATCGTAGCAAGCGTAGCCTGGATTGAGCGGCAGCGAAATCCAGGGGTCCGTCCGTGCCTCATCGATACGCCATCCCGCATTTCGCTCGCGCTCAATGCGGGCTACCAGCTCGCTGATTCCGTACGAAACCTCTTAAGCTCCAGGCTTGATGGGTGTTAAGGTGGCCGATCGATCAACTCTTGTCGGTCGGGGGGGCTTTATAGTGATCATCAAGAACATTCGTCAGTTGCAGGGCGCAGGAGTTCTCTCGGAGAGGACGAAGAAAACGCCAGAAATAGGATTTTCCAAATATAATCTCATCTATGGATTCAACGGCTCGGGAAAGAGCACGCTCTCGCGTGTTTTCGCGGCACTGCAAAAAGGAAGACGGCCTGAAGGGTTGCCTCTAGACTGTACCTTCGAAATCGAAATGACTGATGGAAAAGTCTACGCCTGCCCCGATAAATTGGCCGGCCTCGAAACGCACGTCTGCGTTTTCAACACAGATTTCGTAGAGGAGAACTTGCACTGGGCCGATCGCAAAGCAAACCCGGTGTTCACAATCAGCGCCGAGCAAGGCGAGGCAGTGAAAAAGCTAGCGGTGTTGGAGTCCTCGCGACCTGCCGCGAATTCGACGCTTGCCACTGAAGAGAAGGTGCTGTCAGAGAGGGACAAGGCGTTTGCCGCCTACAAACGCGAACGCGCCCGCACGATATCTGACCACCTACGACAGACAGGCCGCAAATATGAAGCGACTCAACTTGTTGATGATTATAAAAAACTCTCTTTCGATGAAAAGTCCATTCTGAGCGATGCCGTACTCGATGCGGCGACCGACACTTGCGCACGCGCCGAGCCGGTTCCGAAAGTTAACCTCATCGAGATGCCGGTGGCCGCTGTTTATGACGTCATCGCGGCCGCAATTGAACTCTGCCCGAAAACAATCGGCTACGTCGTGGTCGAAGGGCTCGATAAACATCCATCGATGGTAACGTGGGTGAAGGTCGGTAATGACTATCATGTTAATAATGGGCTATCGTCTTGCTTATACTGTGGCAGCAAAATTCCAGAGGAGCGACGTGCGCTTCTGGCACGCTCTTTCAACGACAATGTTGCAACTTTCATAGAGCAGATTGAGAGCAAGGAGGAACTCGCAAGGAAGACCGCGGAGGCATTGAGACTTGCTGCCGCATTGCTCCCGAAAGAGGCGCAGTTCGCTGCAGAAATTCGCCCCCAATACGCAGAGGTGGCGGAGCGCCTCTCTGTGCAAGTAGGTATAGCATCGTCGGTACTTGGAAAGGCTGTTGTGGGTCTTTCTGCCCGGCGCAGAGCTCCTACCACGCCCGTCGAGACCGGCCTGCCTCCCATAATGGAAGCCCAGGAGTTGAAACGGCAGTTCGAAGCCGCGGTCGCCGCCGTTAATATGCTCTGCGAGCAGCATAACAGCATGGTAGACGACTTCATTCGGCATCAGGAAGAGGCCCGAGTTTCAATCCGCAAACATTTCGTTGCTGATGGCGCGGGGGGCTATAATACGCACATTCAGGAGTGCAAGGCCGCGCGAGAGGCTGTCGATAGCGCGAAAGCCTCCATCCTGAAGCTGGAAGAGGATATTGCTAAACTGCGCGCGGAAGTGCAGCAACACGGACCCGCAGCCAATAAAATAAATGCACTTGTAGAAACATATCTTGGACATGGAGAGCTTACTATTGCTCCTGTTGACAAAGGATATGAGTTGCACCGCAGAGGTAAGCTCGTTAAAGGCTCTCCAAGTGAAGGAGAAAAGTCCGCAATTGCGTTGTGTTATTTTCTTTCGACGCTGGAGGCTAATGGTAGGAATGCCAAAGACCTAATTGTTGTAGTTGACGACCCAATATCAAGCCTCGATACCAAAGCGATGAATTATGCCTGCGCTCTCATTCGAGGGCGTCTCAGTAATGTCGCTCAGCTGTTTGTGATGACGCATAACCAACATTGTATGAATGAATTCAAGAAAGACTGGAAAGGGCTGGCGCGGGTGGATCCGCCAAAGGCACCGAAGGCTCGATTGCTCTACATTGATGTGACATTGCCGAATGGGAGTAATAGCCGTACGGCTTCTATTGTGGAAATGTCCCCTCTGCTGCGCGAATACGATTCCGAGTACCATTTCCTCTTCCAAAAAGTATTGCAATTCGAGGCGGCAGGGAGTGGTCAATTTGAATATTCGTTTATGATCCCGAACGTGCTCCGCCGCGTAATTGAGGTTTTCCTGGCCTTCAAAATCCCTCGGAACGGTAACATCAGTGATAAGCTCGCGGAGCTCTGCAAGCGCGTCCCTGCGCTGGACCCGGCACGTATGCGGGCACTTGAGCGGCTCTCCCAAGTGGAATCTCACTCCGACAATCTCGATGACCTAATAGGTCACTCCTCGATGACGATTGAGGAGGCGAGGGACGCCAACGCAGCGCTCTTGTTCCTGATGGCTCAAAGTGACCCTGAACATCTTTTAGGCCTCCGGAAATACTGCAAGCCATGACAACATGCGGTTCTGCGTCGCCACTACTTCGTAGCCGAGGCGATCGCATCGTCGTCGAGACGCCCCGACAGCATCGAATTCGGCAAGCGCGTAATATGGGGTTGGGCGATTGGCCGATGTCCAGACGGAACCTTAAACGCGCAGAGCCCTTCGTCCCCCGCGCCCGCGCCTTCACTCCCCATCCGCCGCATAAGGCCGCGGGATCGGCACGTGCGGCAGTTGCTCGGGGCGGCGGCCGAAGTCCGGTGCCGCCGAATCCTGGCCGGTCTGGACGATGCCGCGGCGGATCGCGCGCGTCCTCGTGAAGAATTCGTGCAGGGTGTCGGCCTCGCCCCAGCGGATGGCGCGGCCGAGGCGGGCGAGGTCCTCGTTGAAGCGGCTGATGAGTTCGAGCACCGCGTCCTTGTTGTGCAAAAAGATGTCGCGCCACATGGTCGGGTCGGAGGCGGCGATGCGGGTGAAATCGCGAAAGCCGCCGGCCGAGAATTTTATCACTTCCGAACTGGTGACGAGCTTTTCCAGGTCGTCGGCCATGCCGACCACCGTGTAGGCGATGAGATGGGGCAGGTGGCTGGTCATGGCGAGCACGATGTCGTGGCGCTCGATGTCCATCACCTCCACATTGGCGCCCAGCGCGCGCCAGAAGGTGGCGAGGCGTTCGACCGCTTCCTCGTCTGAGCCCTTGGGCGGGGTGAGGATGCACCAGCGATTGGCGAACAGTTCGGCAAAGCCGGAATCCGGGCCGGAATGCTCGGTGCCGGCGACCGGATGGGCGGGGACGAAATGCACGCTGTCGGGAATGTGCGGCCCCATGTCCTTGACCACCGAGGCCTTGACGGAGCCGACGTCGGAGACGGTCGCGCCGGCTTTGAGATAGGGGGCGATCTCCTGTGCGACCGGCCCGCAGGCGCCGACCGGGATGCAGACGATGACGAGGTCGGCGCCGGCCGCGGCTTCGGCGTTGGTCGCGACGACGCGGTCGGCGATGCCCAGTTCGGCGACGCGCTCGCGGGTCTTTTCCGAGCGCGCGGTGGCGACGATCTCGCGCACCACGCCCTGCTGGCGCGCCGCCCGCGCGATCGACGAGCCGATCAGGCCGACGCCGATCAGCGCCAGACGGTCGTAGAGAACTTCGCTCATCACATGGCGTCCCTTGCTCGGTCTTCTCCCTCGCCCGGCTTGCGGAAGGAGGGATGGGGCTCTAGCCGCGAGTCCGGAGCCCGCGGGAGATGCCCCCTCAGCCGACATCCGCGCGCTTCGCGCCCGGATGCCGACCTCTCCCCGCAAGCGCAGGGCGATCGCATATGGTCAACGGCATCGACGTCTTTGGTGGAGCATCTGATGCCTCGCGGCTCGCCGCAGCAGAACTCCCTCTCCCCAGCGGGGAGAAGGCT
>JAVDCA010000030.1 GCA_030848545.1 Astrobacterium formosum | reverse complement strand
TAGCGATTTTTCGATGGGCCGTAACCCCCTCACCCCGACCCTCTCCCCTGCGGGGAGAGGGAGCGCGCCGAGTTCGCCGATGGGAGCTGCTTTCACAATGAAGCATCATCTCGCCTCAACTCATCCGGCGCAGGTCGAGGGTGGTCGGGTATTCCATCGAGTGCGTTTCCGCCGGAAGGGGCTCGATCGTACCGGGCGTGTGGCCGTGGTCCTGGAAGCGGGCGCGGCGGCGGGCTTCGGCCTCATAGGAGTTCACCGGGGCGCTCTCGTAGTTGCGGCCGCCCGGATGGGCGACGTGGTAGACGCAGCCGCCGAGCGAGCGCCTATTCCACGCATCGACGATGTCGAAGGTCAAGGGTGCGTTGACCGGTACGGTGGGATGCAGCGAGGCCGGCAGGCTCCAGGCTTTGAAGCGCACCCCGGCGACGGCTTCGCCGGGGCGGCCGGTCGATACCAGTGGCAGGCGGCGGCCGTTGCAGGTGATCATATGGCGGCCCTCGGCGAGGCCGGACACCTTGACCTGCAACCGCTCGACGGACGAATCGACGAACCGCACCGTGCCGCCGGCCGCGCCTTCCTCGCCGAGCACGTGCCAGGGTTCGAGCGCGTGGCGCAGTTCGAGGCGCACGCCGCCGTGATGGACGGCGCCGTAGAGTGGAAAACGGAACTCGCGCTGCGCCTCGAACCAGGCCGGATCGAAGCGGTAACCCTCGCGGGCAAGGTCGTCGAGGACTTCGAGGAAATCCGTCCAGACGAAATGCTCCAGCATGAAGCGGTCGTGCAACGCCGTGCCCCAGCGCACGGCCGCGCCGTCGAGCGGCTCGCGCCAGAACCAGGCGACCAGAGCCCGCAACAGGAGCTGCTGGGCGAGGCTCATGCGGGCGTCGGGCGGCATCTCGAAGGAGCGGAATTCGATCAGGCCGAGGCGACCGGCGGGACCGTCGGGCGAAAACAGCTTGTCGATGCAGATCTCGGCCCGGTGGGTGTTGCCGGTGACGTCGACCAGGAGGTTGCGGAACAGGCGGTCGACGAGCCACGGCGCCGGCGGTTCGCCGTCGCCGGGCGGCGGCACCAGAGCGAGCGCGGTCTCGAGTTCGTAGAGCATGTCCTGGCGGGCTTCGTCGATGCGCGGCGCCTGGCTGGTCGGACCGATGAACAGGCCGGAGAACAGGTAGGACAGGGACGGACGGCGCTGCCAGTAGAGCACAAGGCTCTTCAACAGGTCGGGACGGCGCAGGAACGGGCTGTTGGCCGGGTTCGGCCCGCCGAGGACGACGTGGTTGCCGCCGCCGGTGCCGCTGTGGCGGCCGTCGACCATGAACTTGTCGGCGCCGAGCCGCGTCTCGCGGGCGTCGTCATAGACCCCGTAAGTGATCTTGACCGCCTCGGCCCAGTTTTCCGCCGGATGGATGTTGACTTCGATGACGCCGGGGTCGGGCGTCACCTTGATGACGTTGATGCGCGGATCCGGCGGCGGCGCGTAGCCTTCGACCTGGATGCCGTGGCCGAGCTCGGCGGCGGTCGCCTCGACGGCGGCCACGATGGCGAGATAGTCCTCCAGCCGTTCGGTGGGCGGCATGAACACGCACAGGCGGTCGTTGCGCGATTCGACCGTGAGTGCGGTGCGCACCGGCGTGTCGACCGGCTGTGGCGGTGCGGACGCCGGGACCTTCGGAGGCGGCGCGCCGCCGGGCCCGGTCGGCAGCAGCATGTGCGGGGCGGGCAGGTTGGGCGGCAGGCCCATCGGATCGGCGGGACCCAGATAGGACTCGTCCGCCTTGGCGATCACCGGCAGCGCCGACAGCGGCAGCCGGAAGCCGAGCGGCGAATCTCCGGGCAGGAGGAACAGGCGGCCGCGGCGCACGCGCCAGATTTCACTCTGCCAGCCGGGGCTCGCTGAAGCGGCCCAGGACGGCCGCGGCATCGCCATCAGCGGCAGCACGTAGCCGGCGGGTTCGGTCAGCCGCTTCTCATGCGCGCGCAGGATGCGCCCTCGCTCGGCCGGATCGTCGAGCTTGGGATCGGCGGGGTCGATGTTCTCCGGCAGTTCGCCGTCCCTGACCAGGCGGTCGAGCGGGTCCTCGTAGGTCGCCTGTACGAAATCGGCGGCGATGCCGAGCCGCGCCGCGATGCCGAGGGCGAGACTGCGGGCGGCGTCGTCGGTCGGCTTCGTCGCCGCCGGGCCGGACGCGATCAGCTTGACGTCGTGCCAGACGGGGAGCCCGTCCTTGCGCCAGTAGAGCGCATAGGCCCAGCGCGGCAGTGGTTCGCCCGGATACCATTTGCCCTGGCCGTAATGTAGGAGCCCGCCGGGCGCGAAGCGCGTGCGCAGGCGGCGGATCAGTTCGTCGGCGCGCTCTTCCTTGGCGGGGCCGAGCGCGGCGGTGGTCCACTCCGGTGCCTCGTAGTCGTCGATGGAGACGAAGGTGGGCTCGCCCCCCATGGTGAGCCGCACGTCGTGGGCGCGCAGGTCGGCGTCGACCTTCTGTCCCAGCGCGTCGAGGGCTGCCCATGCCGCATCGGAGAACGGCCGCGTCACTCGCGGCCGCTCGTCGATACGATCTACATGCATGTCGAACGAGAACGTCACCTCGGCGGGATCGACGTTGCCCGAGATGGGCGCTGCCGATCGGAAATGCGGCGTCGCCGCCACCGGCAGATGGCCTTCGCCGCACAGGAGCCCCGAGGTGGCATCGAGCCCGATCCAGCCGGCACCCGGAATGTAGGCTTCCGTCCATGCGTGCAGGTCGGTGAAGTCGTGCGTCGTGCCGGCCGGGCCGTCGAGCGGCGTCTGGTCGGGCTTGAGCTGGATCAGGTAGCCCGACACGAAGCGCGCCGGCATGCCGAGATGACGCAGCACCTGCACCAGGAGCCAGGCACTGTCGCGGCACGAGCCGGAGCCGGCTGTGAGCGTCTCCTCGGGCGTCTGCACGCCCGGCTCCATGCGGATGACGTAGCGGACCGCGTCGGCGAGGCGCTGGTTCAGCTCGACCAGGAAGTCGACGGTGTTGCGCGGGGCGCGTGGGATCGCGTCGAGAAAATCGCGCAAGCGCGGACCGAGGTCCTCGGGCTTGAGGAAGGCGGCGAGCTCGAACAGAAGTTCCCGCGGATAGTCGAAGGGAAACTGCTCGGCGTAAGGTTCGACGAAGAAATCGAACGGATTAACGACCTCGAGATCGGCGATGAAGTCGACCGCGATGGAGAACTCCATGGTCGGTTCGGGAAAGACGTAGCGGGCGAGCCAGTTTCCGTGCGGATCCTGCTGCCAGTTCACGAAGTGCTCGGCCGGCGTCACCTTGAGGGCGTAGTTTCGCACCCGCGTCTTGGTGTGCGGCGCCGGCCGCAGCCTGATCACCTGCGGGCCGAGCCGTACCGGCCGGTCGTAGTGATAGGTGGTCACGTGGTGGACGCCGGCGGCGATGGTCATCGGGCTTCGATCCGGAGCTACGCGACAGAGACGGAAAGGCTGGCAAAACGGCGACATCGCCCATGCAAGAGCCGGGCCCGCGCCCCGCGCCGACGATTCGTTCCATGATAGCGGTAAAGTCAAACGCCTGCCCAGCGAATGGGCAAGGCGGTGAGGGATTGGACAGGTACTCTTTTTGTCATTCCGGGGCGGCCGGAGGCCTAGCCCGGAATCCAGCCACACGCGCCGCAGCCGCGGCTGGATTCCGGGTTCGCGCTACGCGCGCCCCGGAATGACCCAGTGCCTACATCGGCTCGCCGACCTTGCGGCGCAGGCCGGCGGCGACGGCTTGCAGCGTGGCGGCGGCATCGTGGCCATGGCCGCGATGGACGAGATCGTGCACGAAGGCGAGCTTCACGATCATCGCCGGCGTCGGCACGAACGGGTAGAGGTCGGACATCCCCATGCTGCGGTTGAGCGAGTTGGCCGCGAAGGACAAGGGCAGCCAGGCGTCGATCAGGCGCGGCATGTCGGCCAGGTGCGGATCAAAATCGATGCGGGCGTCCAGCGGCGCGGTGGTGTGGGGCGCCAGGACGAGGCCGAACGCCGCGGCGGTCTCCAGCGTGTCCACCATGTGGAAATAATGCGCCCAGGTCTCGGCGAAGTCCTCCCACGGATGCGCGCTCGCGTAAGCCGTGACGAAGCGCGCCGGCCAGTCCTGCGGGGCGCCCTCGGCATAGTGGCGCTGCAATGCCTGCTGGTAGTCGGCACGTTCGTCGCCGAAGGCGGCGCGAAAGTTGTCGAGTTCGGCGGTGTCGCGCACCAGCCGGTCCCAGTAATAGTGGGCGATCTCGTGGCGGAAATGGCCGAGGAGCGTACGATAGGGCTCGCCCATCCGGCCGCGCGTCTTCTCGCGCTCGGCGTCGTCGGCCTCGGCGAGGTTGATGGTGATGAGGCCGTCGGCGTGTCCGGTGAGCACCGGAGAGCCGACAGCCACTAGGAAATCGAAGGCGAGGCCGTCGCTTCGCTCGGCCTTGGTGGCGAGCGGCAGACCGAGCCGCAGCAGTGTGTAGAAGAGCCGATGCTTGGCGGTCTCGACCTTGCGCCAGTGCTCGAGATTGCCCGGCACGGCGAGGTCCGGAATGGTGCGATTGTGTCGGCAGGCGGCGCAGAACGCTTCACCCGAATCGGGCGCGATCAACCAGTTGCAGACTTCGTGGACGGCATTGGCGCACAGGCGGAACTGGCCTGGCGCCACCGGCGTACGCCAAAGATCGCCGTCCTCCACCAGCGCCGCGACGCTTGCCTGCGCGGGCAGATAGCCGAGCCGGCGGCCGCAGCTCGGGCACTGGTGGTTCTCGAAATAGAGCGGCTGCCCGCAGTTCTGGCAGTTGAACAGCTTCATCGACGGTCCTCACGACGAGGACGCAACGGAAGCCGGGCGGGAAGGTTCCGTGCGCCTGCGGCTTGCGGCCCTGTCCCTCGTCCGCGCTCTTGTGCGGGGGAGGGTGGCGCCGAAGGCGCCGGGTGGGGGTTCTTGTCCCGAGCACTTGCCCAGAACACTCGCCCCCGAGCACCTGCGCCTGAGTTCGGGGCCGATGCCGCTTGACCCCACCCCCGCCCTTCGGGCGGACCCTCCCCTTTCAGGGGAGGGACTGCGAGTGGTTGCGCGGACGCAGACTCAGCGGCGCGGCCCGCCGGGGCGGTAGCCCTGGCGCTGCGGCGGGCGCGGCGCCGAGGAGGCGCGTTCGTCCTTGTGACGGAACACGAGGCGGCCCTTTTCCAGATCGTAGGGCGACATTTCGATGGTGACGCGATCGCCGGCCAGCGTCTTGATGCGGTTCTTCTTCATGCGCCCGGCCGTGTAGGCGATGATCTCGTGCCCGGCGTCGAGCTGGACGCGGAAGCGCGCATCAGGGAGGATTTCCGTGACGCGCCCTTCGAATTGGATCAGTTCTTCCTTCGCCATGTGCAGTCTTGCCCCTTGTCCTTGAGTCAGCGCGGAGCACGGTCGGGAGCGTGCTCCCGCCGCGGCTGGCGCTGCATGAATGCGACGGCGGAGATGCCGCTGTCGTGGCTCGATTGCGGCCGCGCGTCCCGTTGCGGGCGCGGACCACGTTGACTTTGACCCTCGTTTCGCTGCCGCTCCTCGGGGCGGGAATCCTGTCCGTGGCGCTGGCCCTTGCGGTGGGCTTGCTTGCGCCCGCCGGGGCGCTGCTCGTTCTGGCCTTTGGCCGTGCGCGGCCGCTGCAGGTCGTCGAAATGCACCGGCCCGTTGGTGTTGCTCCGGCTCGGGCCCTGTTCCGCAGGAGAGCGTTGCGTGCTCGCTTGGCGCGGCCCGTTCGGCTGGCGTTTCGCATTCGCCTGGCGCTGCCCGTTTTGCGGGCGTTCGCCGTTTGGCTGGCGCTGGCCATTCGGTTGACGTCGTCCGCCTTCCTGGCGTCCACGGCCCTGGCGGCGCGGTTGTTCGGATCGCTGCGCAGGTTCGTCCCGCTGCTCCGGCTGCGTCGACATGCGCCGTTCGCTGTCGATCGGCATGCGGATGAGCTTCTCGATGTCGCGCAGAAACGCACGCTCCTCGTGGTCGACGAGCGAGATGGCGACGCCGTCGGCGCCGGCCCGGGCGGTGCGGCCGATGCGATGCACGTAGGTCTCCGGAATGTTCGGCAGATCGTAGTTTATCACATGGGTGATGCCGTCCACATCGATGCCGCGGGCGGCGATGTCGGTCGCCACCAGGGTACGGAGCTGGCCGGAGCGGAAGGAGGCGAGCACCCGTTCGCGCTGGCCTTGCGACTTGTTGCCGTGGATGGCGGCCGCCGACAGGCCGGCCCTCTCCAGGCTGCGCACCACCTTGTCGGCGCCGTGCTTGGTGCGGGTAAATACCAGGGTAAGGCCGATCTGGCTTTCGCCGCGCAGGAGATCGGCGAGGATCTGCGGCTTCGCGGCCCGGTCCACATGGATGACCCGCTGGCTGACCCGCTCGGCCGTGGAGGCGGCCGGCGTCACCGCGACCTTGGCGGGATTACGCAACATGTGCTCCGCGAGTTCCGCGATGGCCTTCGGCATGGTGGCCGAAAAGAACAGCGTCTGGCGGTCCTTGGGCAGCTTGGCGACGATTTTGCGGATGTCGTGGATGAAGCCCATGTCGAGCATGCGGTCGGCCTCGTCGAGAACCAGCACTTCGACGGCGGAAAGCTTCAAGGCGTTGCTCTGCACGAGGTCGAGGAGGCGGCCGGGCGTGGCGACGAGGACGTCGACGCCGTCCATGAGCGAGCGCACCTGCTTGCCCATGGACACGCCGCCGATGGCGAGCGTGGTGGAGAGTTTCACGTGGCGGCCATAGGTGCGGAAGCTGGTCTCGATCTGGCCGGAGAGCTCACGGGTGGGGGAGAGCACCAGCACCCGGCAGGTCTTGCGCTCGGTACGGCGCGGATCGGCCTGCAGCCGATGGATGATGGGGAGTGCGAAGGCGGCGGTCTTGCCGGTGCCGGTCTGGGCGATGCCGACGACGTCGCGGTTTTCGAGCACGAAGGGGATCGTCTGGGCCTGGATGGGCGTCGGCGTCCGGTAGTCTTCTTCGGCGAGCGCGCGCTGGATGGGCTCGGCGAGGCCGAAGTCGGAAAACGAGGTCAATGTCAAAACTTTCTTGTGCGGCGAGGTCGGCCGACCGGATCCCCGCAGGGCAAACGGTCGTCCGCGTCGCGGACTCTCTCAAAGACAGCCCGCGTGATCAGGGCAGTCGGTTGATTGGTGGATCAATAGGCGAGCCAGAAACCGTTTGACGGGGATCCGTACACGCGGCTCGCGGGAACCTTCTCAATCAGGTCGCACCCGAGATCAGGTCACGATCCATATGTGAGGTCCCGTCGTGTTCGTTTCAAGGCATAGGGCTTAACGCAGAGTTAATGCGCCTAAGCTGCGAACGTACACGATCGACGCACGTCATAGGGGTAAGGCGGCGCGCGGTCAAGTCGTGGATTTGCACGGGTGGGCTTGGTCGGGCGCTGAGACGCGACGGGACCGCTTCGAGAAGCTCGGGATCCAAACGGCCATTCTGCTTTCGTTACGCTGGCACGGCCGCCCGCATGAAAGCTCCATCCCGGACGACTCTCAAGGTATGCGCTTTCCGCGGAGCGGTGCGGCGTCGGCTTCACGCCGGTGCGACCCAACAGTATTGGGTCGGATGCGACCGAGCAAAAGCGCAGCAACACCGAAGTAAAACCCTGCCCAAGTTTTATTTGTAACAATTCCAATGGGATAAATACATTGCCACCAAGCCCTGGAGCGCGCTAGGACTGCCCCGGTGCCGGGCCAAGCAGCGCCGCGGCCGCACTTGAAACGCAACAAACGCAATCGAGCCTGAAACCAAGGCAAGCGAGGCGAGCGGCTCCCCGGATGCCGTAGAGGCATCGCCGAACGACCGTCAGAGGCCAGGATGTCGAAAATTCCGTCGTTGCGCGTGCCCGTCGCCGTGCTGGCGGTCGTGATCGGATTGATGGGGCCGATCGCGGCGCAGACGTCGCCGCCGGCCGCCGACGCCGCCGTCACCGCGCCGGCGCAATCCACGGACGCGCCGGCGATGCCGCTTCCGCCGTTACCGCGCGCCGAGTCGATTTCGCCTGGTGCAGTGCCTATGGTGGGCGCCGTGACGCTGCCGCGCGATCTGTCGCCGTGGGGCATGTTCATGGCCGCCGACTGGATCGTGAAGTCGGTGATGATCGGGCTCATGCTCGCCTCGATCGCGACCTGGACGGTGTGGCTCGCCAAGTCGATCGAACTCTCGCTCGCCAAGCGGCGGCTGAGGCGCGACCTCGCCGCGCTTTCGGCCTCCCGTTCGCTCGTTGACACCGCCGCCCGCGTGGCGCAGCGCGGCCCGGTCGCCGATTTCCTGCAGGCCGCGCGTGCCGAACTCAGCCTGTCCGCGGACGCGCCCGATGCCGCCGGCATCAAGGAGCGCACCGCCTCGCGCCTGGAGCGCATCGAGAATGCCCATGGGCGGCGCATGCTGATCGGCACCGGCATCCTCGCCACCATCGGCGCCATCGCGCCCTTCGTGGGCCTGTTCGGCACCGTGTGGGGGATCATGAATTCCTTCATCGGGATTTCGAAGTCGCACACCACCAATCTGGCCGTGGTGGCGCCCGGCATCGCCGAGGCCCTCCTCGCCACCGCCTTCGGGCTCGTGGCCGCCATCCCCGCGGTCGTCATCTACAACATGTTCGCGCGTTCCATCGCGGGCTATCGCGCGCTCCTCGGCGATGCCTCGGCGGATGTGATGCGGCTCCTCGGCCGTGATCTCGACCGCCGCGACGCCGGTATCATGGAGCGTCGCCCCCGCCTCGCCAACGCGGCCGAGTAAGCCCCCATGAGCGTGCGCCTCGACCACGGCAAGGACGAGCTCGACGAGGTCCACGAAATCAACGTGACGCCGTTCATCGACGTCATGCTGGTGCTCCTGATCATCTTCATGGTGGCGGCGCCGCTCGCCACCGTCGACATCTCGGTCGACCTGCCGGCTTCCTCCGCCGAGCCGCAGCCACGGCCCGAAAAGCCGGTGTTCGTCACCGTCAAGTCCGACCTGACGCTGGCGCTGGGCGACGCGGTGGTGACACGCGACGGCCTCGGCGGCGCCCTCATGCAGGCGACCGGCGGCGACCGTGATGCCCGCGTCTTCCTGCGTGCCGACAAGGCGGTCGCCTATGGCGAGCTGATGGAGGTGATGAATCTCCTGCGCGGCGCCGGCTTTCTCAAGGTGGCGCTGGTCGGACTGGAGAAGGTGTCGCCGTGAGCCGTCCGCTGGAACGCTCCGACATCGCGCGCTGGATCGCATGCGCGGTCCTGGCGCTGGGCGCGCATGCGGCGGCGGCGGCGATCATCGTCAATTATGCGGATCCGATCGCGGCCGGGGCGCCGGCGGCCGCGATCGTGATCGATCTCGCTCCCATCGCGGCGGCGCCCGAGGAGGCGCAGCAGGATGTGACGCCGGGTCCGCTTTCGCCGCAGATCGACGGCACGACCGAATCCAGGCCCGACGAGGTGGTCACCGAGACGGCGGTCGAACAGGTGACCGCCCAGGAGCCGGTGGAGACCCCGAAGGAAGAGAAGCCGGTCGAGGTCGCGCTTGCCAAGACCGAAGAGCTGCCGGAGGAGAAGGCCGAGACGCCGCCCGAGGCGAAGCCGCAGGACCAGCCCCTGGTCGAGGCGGTGCCGGAAGCCAAGAAGCCCGAGGTGACCGCCGCGGTGCCCACCAAGGTGGCGCCACCTCCGCGGCCGAAGCCGAAGCGGGCGAGCCGGCCCATGCAGCTCGCCACCGCGCCGGCACCGGCGCCGAACATCGCCCCGCGGGCGACGGCGCCGAGCGTCGGCATGCCGTCGCCGTCCTCCCGGCAGGCGGCATTGTCGTGGACCTCGGCCATCAGCGCCGCCCTCGAACGGGCCAAGCGCTATCCGGCCGACGCGCGCTCGCGCGGCGAACAGGGGACCGCGGTGGTGTCGTTCTCGCTCAGCCGCACTGGCAGGCTGACCTTGAGCCGGATTGCGCGTTCGTCCGGCTTCGCGTCGCTTGATCAGGAGAGCCTGGAGGCGGTCCGGCGGGCGGATTTTCCGCCGCCGCCGCCCGATTATGCGGGTGGCTTCAACTTCACACAGTCGATCCGGTTTAACCTCCGCTGAGCGCCTCCTGTCGTCGGCTGCAGTTGCCGACGAATTGGACGACGCGGCGCTGCGTTGCGTAGGGCCGGCCTTGTGCCGGCCCATGCGTGGCCCGACCATTTGTTCGTGCGCGTGGCACTTCGACGCGACGTCGGCTTGCCCGATGCGGGCGAGACGAGGGCCGGCACCTACGGACAAATTTCGCCTGGAGAGGATCGTTCTCACCGCCCCGCGCGTACCGCCCGGCCCTCCGCTGCGAGCGCGTCGCCGAGGTCGTGCAGGCGGCGGTCTTCGCCCAGAAGGTCGAGATCGAGGGGCAGCTTGCGGCGCCAGTTGGGGTGCTCGTCGATGGTGCCGGGGACGTTGGGCTGGTCGATGACGCCGAACACGTCCTCGGCGGCGATGACCAGCAGGCGGCTGGGCGCGCGCGCCAGGAAGCGGGCGATGTCGGTGAAGCTCGGCGTGCCGCCGTCGCTGAGGCCCTGGTGGGCGATCGCCTCGATGAGGCGCTGGCGCGCCCATTGGCGGGCGCCCTCGTCCTCGCCGGGGTCGATGCCCAGCGCGTGCTTGACGCCGAGGTCGTGGCCGGCCTGCCAGCCCGCATAGGTGGGCAGGTCGTGGGTGGAGAACGACACCAGCGCGCCCTCGGGATAACGCTCGGGGGGATTGTAGCCGCCGTCGGGGCCGCGTTCGAACAGGGCCAGTCGGTACGACCAGATTCCCCAGTCGGCCATGATGTCGCGAAAGCCGTCCGGCACCGTGCCGAGATCCTCGCCGATGACGAGGCAGCGATTGATGACGCTCTCGGTGGCGATCACCGCCACCATGGCGAGGAACGGAAAGCGCATATAGGTGCCGCCCGAGGCCGGAAAGCCGTCCGGCACCACATAGACGCGGTTCAATCCCAGCACGTGGTCGAGCCGGATGGCGCCAGCGTGGCGCATGGAGGCCGCAAGCGTCGCCCGGAACAGGGCGAAGTTCGAGCGCACCAGCGCGGCCGGGTGGAACGAGGCGAGGCCCCAGTTCTGTCCCTCGGTGTTGAGGATGTCGGGCGGGGCGCCGACCGAGAGGCCGCGCATCACCGCGTCCTGCTCGCCCCAGGCGTCGGCGCCGTCCGGGATGACGCCGACCGCGACGTCGAGATAAAGGCCGATCGGCAGGCCGAGGTCACGGGCACGCCCCTGGCAGGCGGCGAGCTGGCGGTCGGCCTGCCATTGCACATAGGCGTGGAAGTCCATCTCGTCCGGCGCGGTCGCCTCGATCGACGTGACCAGTTCGTCGCTCGGGCGGCGCATGTTCTCCGGCCATTCCCACCACGGCTTCTGCAAATGATCCCGCAGGGTCTGGAAGGCGCAATAGGTGGCGAGCGCGGCGCCGCGCTCGCGCTTGAAGGCGGCGAAATCGGGGTCGTCACCGCCGCGGCCGGCGCGGAAGCGGCGGTGGGCGGCGCGCAGCGCCTGGCCCTTGAGGGCGAAGACGCCCCCATAGTCGACGAGGTCGGTCGCGCGCAGGCGGGCGCGCTCGGAGCCATCGCGGTCCACGTCGCGGGGCGAAAATCCCGGCACGCGCTCCACGTCGATATAGACCGAATTGAGAAACAGCCGGCTCGACGGCGAATAGGGGCTGGGCTGGCCGTCGAGAACCGCATGGAGCGGGTTGAGGGCGATGCCCGCCGCTCCCACCTCGGCGGCGAGCTCCACAAGGGTGGTCAGGTCGGAGAAATCGCCGACGCCCCAGTTGCGGGTGGAGCGCACACCATAGAGCTGCACGGCCAGCATCCAGACGCCATGGTGGCGGAGCGCCTCGGGCTGATGGGCTTGCGTCGGCGCCTCGATGACGAGCCGGCCATCCGGCGAACCCTCGTCGAGGACGCGACCGCCCTTGACGACCACCGGGGGTGGTGCCGGCGGAACGGACGAGAGGGCGTCGATGACACGCCGGAGAGCCTCGTGGGCGGGCTCGCGCCAGCGGCCGAGCGCGTCGTGATAGCCGGTCTCGACACCGACGCGCTGCGCTTCACCGGCAATGTCTTCCATGGGACTCTAGGTAATACGAATGGTGCGACGGGGACGGCGTCACTCACCGGTCAAGGGCTTCGAAGAGGCGTCAGCACCGCCCGTTCCGCTCCGACAGCGCGGGCCGGGACCGTCGTGGCCTCGGTCGCCATTGTATAGGGGGGGCGCGTCTCCGCAAGCGCCCCGGCGAAGTCCGCGAACCAGGACTGCACCGACGTTCCGCGCAGGCGCCGCATCATGCTTTCCCAGCGTTCGCGGCGTTCGTCGCCCGGCATGCTCAGGGCGGACGCGATCGCGGAGGCGAGGCCGTCGATGTCGTGGGGATTGACCAGCAGGGCACCGTCGAGTTCGCGGGCGGCGCCGGCGAATTCCGACAGGACCAGGACGCCGGGATCGAACGGGTTCTGTGCGGCGACGTATTCCTTGGCGACCAGATTCATGCCGTCGTGCAACGGCGTCACCAGGCCGACCTGGGCGGTACGATAGAAGCCGGCCAGTGTCGGCTGCGAGAAGCTGCGGTTGAGATAGCGCACCGGCGTCCAATCGACCTCGCCGAGGCGGGCGTTGACGTCGGTGACGAGGGCGGCGAGCTCGGCATTGAGCTGGCCATAGGCTTCGATCTGCTCGCGTGACGGCACCGCGATCTGCAGCAGCGCGACGGCGCGCCGCAGCGTCGGCTGCGCCTGCAGCATGCGGGCGAAGCCGTGCAACCGGTTGGCGATGCCTTTGGAATAGTCGACGCGGTCGACCCCGATGACCAGCTTGGCGCCGTGCAGGCTGGAGCGCAGCCGTGTCACTTCCGGTCGCGCCGCCGACTTCGTGGCCCGGTTGGCGAACATTTCGGCGTCGATGGAGATCGGGAACACGCCGACTCGCGTGATGCCATGGGGGGATTTGATGCGGCCGTCGAGGCAACCGAGCCCGAGCACCTTGGTGACGTAGGCGACGAAATTGTCGCAGTCCGGCTTCGTCTGAAAACCGATCAGGTCGTAGGCCAGCATGGCGTTGACGAGGTCGCGATGATGCGGCACCGCCATCAGGGCCGAGCATTCGGGCAGCGGCGTGTGCAGGAAAAAGCCGATCGGCCGGCGGATCCCCATGGCGCGCAGTTCCAGCGCCAGCGTCAGGAAATGATAGTCCTGCACCCAGAACAGCGTATCGGGCCGCGCGAAGCGCAACAGCGCCCGCGCCATGAAAGCATTGACCTCGCGGTAGGAGCGATAGTCCTGGGCGCCGGTGCGGATGAGGTCGGGGCGCGAATGCAGCGCCGGCCACAGGACCGAATTGGCGAAACCCTCGTAATAGCCGCGGTAATGCGCCGACGGCATTTCGACGGTGGCGAGCGCACCGGTTCCCAGCGCCTCGACCTCTGCGAACGTATCCTTGCCGGGCATCTCCCGGGTGCGGTCACTGGCGCCGACCCAGATGGCACCCGAGCCTTTCACGGCCGGTAATAGCGCCGCCGCCAGGCCGCCCGTCATGGGCTCGTCGGCCTTGGCGCGGGCTACGCGATTCGACACCACCACGATGCTCACGGGAATTATCTCCGACTTGTCTGCCGGATAAGTGGCCGGGCGTGCTGTGGGTTCCGCTACCTAAGCGATTATACACCTGGAATTGGCCGATTCGGCGGTAAGTTCCAGGAACCGGAACCCGATTCTCGGAGTTTCTGTCTCCAGGCGCGCCCGCCGCCCACGCCTTGCCACAGGTGAAGATCAAGAACAGTCATGGCTCATGAATCACGTCCGCAGCCGGCGGCGGCTTTCGCGTTGCAGATGGCTGATCCGGAACGACCCGCAATTCATCCAGCCGCTGCGACAATTTGGTGCGGCACCAGTTGGTGCGGCATCAGCCGGGGCAGCATCGCTCCGGCGCACGGCATTGTACCAAAGGCGGATGACGATCCGATGGCCCGTGCCGGCCATGTCCGGAGGTCGTTCCGGCCCCTGCCGGTGGCCTCCTCCTATGCCATGTGCTTTGTCGCCGAACACCGCGGCCCCGTGCTAGGTTCGACGGCGAAATCGACGTGGGATGTCCTCGAGTGCGTCCACGTCCGCAGGGGCCGGTGCCGAGCATGAACGAGGTTTCCGCACAGCCGATGCCCGCGGCCGCCGATCCGGCCCGGGCGGGCGATCATCTCTGGTACAAGGACGCGGTCGTCTACCAGCTCCACGTCAAGGCCTTCGCGGATTCCAACAATGACGGCATCGGCGATTTCAGCGGCTTGACCGAGCGCCTCGACTATCTCCAGGAGCTCGGCGTCAACACGCTGTGGCTGTTGCCGTTCTACCCGAGCCCGGGCCGCGACGACGGTTACGACATCGCCGACTATCGGCGCATCAATCCCGATTTCGGCACGCTCAAGGATTTCCGCCGCTTCATGACCGAGGCCAAGCGGCGCGGCCTCAAGGTGATCACCGAACTGGTCATCAACCACACCTCCGACCAGCATCCCTGGTTCAAGCGCGCGCGGCGCTCGCGGGCGGGCACCGACGCGCGCAACTGGTATGTCTGGAGCGACACCGACCAGCGCTATCTCGCCACCCGCATCATCTTCACCGACACCGAGAAGTCCAACTGGGCGTGGGATCCGGAGGCCAACGCCTATTATTGGCACCGCTTCTTCTCCCACCAGCCGGACCTCAATTTCGACAATCCGCGCGTTCTGTGGGCAATGGTGCAGGTCATGCGTCGCTGGCTCGATCTCGGCGTCGACGGCTTCCGGCTCGATGCGGTGCCCTATCTGTGCGAGCGCGACGGTACCAACAACGAGAACCTGCCCGAGACCCACGCCATCATCAAGAAGCTGCGTGCCGAGCTCGACGCCTACGCGCCCGGCAAGGTGCTGCTCGCCGAGGCCAACCAGTGGCCGGAGGACGTGCAGGCCTATTTCGGCGACGGCGACGAATGCCACATGGCCTATCACTTCCCGCTGATGCCGCGCATCTACATGGCGATCGCCCAGGAGGACCGGTTCCCCATCGCCGACATCATGCGCCAGACCCCCGACATCCCGGCCAACTGCCAATGGGCCATGTTCCTGCGCAACCACGACGAGCTGACGCTGGAAATGGTCACCGATGTGGAGCGCGACTATCTGTGGTCGACCTATGCGGCCGATCCGCGCGCGCGCATCAACCTCGGCATCCGCCGGCGCCTGGCGCCGCTGATGGACAACGACCGGCGCAAGATCGAGCTGATGAATTCGCTGCTCCTGTCCATGCCGGGTACGCCGATCATCTATTACGGCGACGAGATCGGCATGGGCGACAACATCTATCTGGGCGATCGCAACGGCGTGCGCACCCCCATGCAGTGGACGCCGGATCGCAACGGCGGCTTCTCGCGCTGCGATCCGCAGCGGCTCTTCCTGCCGCCGATCATGGACCCGGTCTACGGCTATCAGGCCGTCAACGTGGAGGCGCAGTCCAAGAGCCTGTCGTCGCTTCTGTCGTGGATGAAGCGCATGATCGCCGTGCGCAAGACCTCCAAGGTGTTCGGGCGCGGCACGCTCTACTTCATCCGCCCGGCCAATCGTGCCGTGCTGGTCTATGTGCGCCAGCTCGGCGACGAAGTCATCCTGTGCGTCGCCAACCTGTCCCGCCGCGCCCAGTCGGCCGAGATCGACCTGTCCGCCTTCCGGGGCCGCGTGCCGGTGGAGATGATCGGGCAGGCGCATTTCAAACGCATCGGCGACGCTCCTTTCGTGGTGACGCTGATGCCTTACGGCTTCTTCTGGTTCCAGTTGGTCGAAGAAGAGGGCGGGTCGTCCGAAGCCACGATGCCGATCGAGTGGGTGACGCTCGTTTTCTCCCATGGCTGGCGGGCCCTGATGGAGGGGCGCTCCCGCCTCATGCTGGAGCGCGACGTGCTGCCTCAGTTTTTGGCTTCGCGCCGCTGGTTCGTCGAGAAGGGCCGCGCCGACCTCCTGCAGATCCGGCTCGATGCCGTGCTGCCGCTCGCCATGGACGAGGCCGCCTCGGCGCTCGCCATCGTCGAGGCGGTCACCGGCGCCGGCCGACGTCGCTATGCCGTGCCGCTCGCCGTCGCGTGGGGCCGGATCGAGCGCATGCCGGACCTGCCGGCGGGGGCACCACTCGCCATGGTGAGGCGCGGCGCCCGCGAGGGTGTGCTCGTCGATGCGCTCACCCACCGGGCTTTCGTAGCCTGGCTGGTGGGCCGGATGCGCGAACAGGCCACGCTCGAAAGCGAGCGCGGTCGGCTCGAATTCCGAGCCACGGAGACGTTCCTGCGCCAGCCCGCGGCCGAAATCGTGGCGTGCCGATTGCATGGCTCCGACCAGTGGAATTCATCGACGGTCATCAACTCATCCATGAGACTGGAAGTCTATCGGCAACTGACCGGCTCCTCGGTGGCAGTCGAGATGGGTCGGTTCCTCACTGACGTCGCCGCATTCCCGCATACGCCGGCCCTCCTGGGAAGCTTCGAGATCGCAGGCGCCGAGGCCGTGACCACCATTGCGGTCCTGCACACCTTCGTGGAGAATCAGGGCGACGATTGGGGGAACGCCAACGCCTATCTGGACCGCATGCTGGAGGAGGCGCGGCTGCTCGCCGAGGCGGCCGGCAAGCCCGAGGGGACCTCGCGTCATGCCGCCTATCTCAACCGGGTCCGGCAGATCGGCCGGCGAACCACCGAGCTGCACTTGGCGTTGTCCAGCCGGACCGAGGATCCTGCATTCGCACCTATCCCGATGACGGAGGCGGACATCGAGCAGTGGATCGCGCACGTGGATGCCGCCCTGACCGATTTGTCGGACGCTTTGGCCGGCCGCATGGGAACTCTCGATGTCACGGCGCAGCCATGGGCCGCGGCGTTCATCGAGGGGCGAAAGCGGGCGCAGGACCGGCTGCGGGGACTTCTCTCCCCCGAGCCGGACATCGACCTGATCCGCCAGCATGGCGACCTCGCCCTGAGGCGTTTCCTGATCGTCAAGGACGGCGCCTCGATCGTCGGTTTCGAAGGCAATACGACCGCAAGTGCCGACGACCGCCGCCGTAAATGGCCGGCGGCGCGCGACGTCGCCGGCCTCCTGCGCTCGTTCGATCATGCGGCGGCCGAGGCGCTCGCCAGGGTCACGGCCACCTCGCCCGAGGAACAGGCGCGGCTTCTCGCCGCCACCGACGACTGGCAGCGGCAGGCCGGTGAGGCCTTGTTGGCAGCCACGCTCGAAGCCGCCGGCGATAGCCGCCTATGGCCGCGCGATCCCGCTGCGGCCGAACGGCTGTTGCGCTTCTTCACCATCGAGAGGATGGTTGCCGAGGTCGTCGAGGTGCTCGGCCATCGATCCGATCGATTATCCATGCTGCTTACGGAATTGTGCCGCGCCCTCGCGCTGACGGAAGGTGGTTCGACATGAAGCCCATTGATTCGCAAGCCGCTGCCATCATCCGCGGCGATCATGCCGATCCGTTCCGCTATCTGGGCCTGCACATGGACAATGGCCGGCCGGTGGTGCGGGCTTGGCTGCCCGGCGCCACTGCCGCCTGGGTGGTGGCGTCCTCGCAAGGCGACACCGTGCTGGCGCCCATCGACCCCGCCGGGCTGTTCGTCGGCGAGGTGCCGACCGACGACCGCAACTACCGTATCAAGGCGGTCTGGCAGGGACGCACGGTAGAATTCGACGATCCCTATCGGTTTCCGCCGATCCTGACCGATTTCGATCTCTATCTTCTGGGCGAGGGCACGCTGCTGGAATCCTACAACCAAGTCGGCGCCCACCCGATCACGATGGAAGGGGTAGCCGGCGTCGCCTTCGTGGTGTTCGCGCCCAATGCCCGCCGGGTCAGTGTCGTCGGCGAGTTCAACTTCTGGGACGGGCGCCGTCATCCCATGCGGGTGCGCGGCAACGGATTCTGGGAGATATTCGTTCCCGGTGCCGCCGCCGGGCAGAAATACAAATACGAGATATTCAGCCGCGACGGCCACATCCTGATGAAGTCGGATCCGTACGCCTTTGCGGCCGAGGTGCGGCCTTCGACCGCCTCCATCGTGACCGACCTCGAGCCCTTGAAAAAGGCGAGCGAGCCGCCGCCCGGCGCCAACCGGCTCGACGCCGCGATCTCCATTTACGAGGTCCATCTCGGCTCGTGGCGGCGCAATGCCGACGAGGGCAACCGCTGGCTCACCTATCGGGAGCTCGCCGAGGAATTGCCAGCCTATGTGGCCGAGCTCGGCTTCACCCACGTGGAATTCCTGCCCGTCATGGAGCATCCCTTCGACGGCTCCTGGGGCTACCAGCCGACCGGCCTCTATGCGCCCACGAGCCGCTTCGGTTCGCCGGCCGAGTTCCTGGCGCTCGTCGACGCGCTGCACCGCCATGGCATCGCCGTCATCCTCGACTGGGTGCCGGGCCATTTCCCCGACGATCCGCACGGGCTCGGCCGTTTCGACGGCACGGCGGTCTACGAGCACGCCAACCCGCTGCAAGGCCGCCACCAGGACTGGGATACGTTGATCTACAATTTCGGCCGCAAGGAAGTGGCGAACTTCCTTCTTTCCAACGCCCTGTTCTGGTTCGACCGCTATGGCGTTGACGCGTTGCGCGTCGATGCGGTCGCCTCCATGCTTTATCTCGACTATAGCCGGCCGGAGGGCGGCTGGATTCCGAACAAGTACGGCGGTCGCGAGAACATTGAGGCGATCGATTTCGTCCGCCGCTTCAACACCGAGGTGTTCGGCCGCTTCCCGCATGCCACCACCATGGCGGAGGAGTCGACCGCATGGCCGATGGTGTCGCGGCCCGCCGACGTGGGCGGGCTCGGTTTCGGCTACAAGTGGAACATGGGCTGGATGCACGACACGCTCCAGTACATTTCCAAGGATCCCATCCATCGCCGCCACCACCACGGCGACATCGTGTTCGGCCTCCACTATGCCTTCTTCGAGAACTTCGTGCTGCCGCTGTCCCACGACGAGGTCGTGCACGGCAAGGGCTCGATCCTCGGTCGCATGCCGGGCGACCAGTGGCAACGCTTCGCCAACCTGCGCACCTACTACACCTTCATGTACGGACACCCGGGCAAGAAGCTCCTGTTCATGGGCAACGAGTTGGCCCAGTCGTCCGAGTGGAGCCACGACCACAGTCTCGACTGGCACCTGCTGCAGTATCCTGAGCACAAGGGCATCCAGACATTGGTGCGCGACCTGAACCACCTCTATCGCGACACGCCGGCCCTGCACGAACTCGATTGCGAGGCGCACGGGTTCGAATGGCTCGTGGTCGACGACACCGACCAGAGCGTGTTCGCCTGGCTCCGGCGCGGCCGCGATTCCGGCCAGATGTGCATCGCGGTCCTCAACTTCACTCCGCAGGTCAGGGAAGGCTATCGGCTCAGGGTCCCGGTCGCCGGACCGTGGCGGGAAATCTTCAACAGCGATTCGGCCCGCTATGGCGGCACCAATGTGGGCAATGCCGGCCGGGTCGACGCCGTTCCGCTGGACAGCGGCGGCGAACTCACCCTGACCCTGCCGCCGCTGGCCGGCATCCTTCTGGCGCCGGGGGGGTGAGGGTGGGTGGACTTCATGACGGGCACCTTGCTTCTCCCTCCCTCCGCCTGTGGGGAGAGGTGAAGAGTGGCAACGAGTGAGAGACCGCTGAATGCGTGTACAGGAAGGTTCGCCATACCGGCTCGGTGCCACCTGGGACGGGCGCGGCACCAATTTCGCGCTGTTTTCGGCCAATGCCGAGAAGGTCGAACTGTGCCTGTTCGACCGCATGGGGCGCCGTGAGCTCGAGCGCATCCCGTTGCCCGAACGCACCGACGACGTCTGGCACGGTTATCTGCCCGATCTCGTCCCGGGCCAGGCCTACGGCTACCGGGTCTATGGCCCCTACAATCCCGAGCACGGCCACCGTTTCAATCACCACAAGCTTCTGCTCGATCCCTATGCGAAACGCCTGACCGGCCAGTTCATCTGGTCCGACGCCCATTTCGGTTATCGGGCCCGCTCGGCGCGGGAGGATCTTTCCTTCGACCGCCGTGACAATTCCCGTGGCGTGCCCAAGGCGGTGGTGGTCGACGACGCCTTCACGTGGGGCGACGATCGCTCCCCCAACGTGCCCTGGCACGAAACCATCGTGTACGAAGCCCACGTCAAAGGCCTCACCAATCTGCGCAAGGACGTGCCGCCGGCATGGCGCGGCTTCTTCCGCGGGCTCGCGGCGCCGAGCGTGATCGAGCATTTGCGGCGTCTGGGCGTCACTTCGATCGAGCTCCTGCCCGTCCACGCCTTCCTCGACGACCGCATGCTGTTCGAGAAGGGCCTGCGCAACTATTGGGGCTACAACACGTTCGGCTATTTCGCCCCGGAGCCGCGCTACAGCGGCGACGACGACGTGCTCAACGCCTTCAAGTCGACCGTGAGCCTGCTGCACCAGGCCGGCATCGAGGTCATTCTCGATGTCGTCTACAACCACACCTGCGAGGGCAATCATCTCGGCCCGACGCTGTCGTTCAAGGGCATCGACAACGCCTCCTACTACTGGCTCAAGCCCGGCAGTCCGCGCTACTACGACGACTTCACCGGCACCGGCAATTCCCTCAACCTGTCGCATCCGCGCGTCCTGCGCATGGTGATGGACTCGCTGCGCTACTGGGTCGAGCAGTGCCACGTGGACGGCTTTCGCTTCGACCTCGCCACCACGTTGGGGCGGCGCGCCACCGGCTTCGACCCGCAGTCCGGCTTCTTCACCGCCATCGCCCAGGATCCGGTGCTCGCCCGCGTCAAGCTGATCGCCGAACCGTGGGACGTCGGCCTCGGAGGCTATCAGGTCGGCGCCTTCCCGTCCGGCTGGTCGGAATGGAACGACCAGTTCCGCCGCACGTTACGTTCATTCTGGCGCGGCGACGCCGACCAGATCCGGACACTGGCCTCGCGCATGACCGCCTCCGCCGACATCTTCCGCCGCCACGGCCGCGCCCCGCGGGCGAGCGTCAATCACGTCACCGTGCATGACGGCTTCACGATGGCCGACCTCGTCTCCTACACGGCCAAGCGCAACGCCGCCAACCGCGAGGACAATCGCGACGGCTCCGACGACAACATCAGCGCCAACTGGGGCATGGAGGGGCCGACCACCAGTGCCGCCATCCTCGGCCTCAGGGAAAAGGCGCGCCGCAACCTTCTCGCCTCCTTGTTCCTGGCGCAGGGCGTGCCGCTCCTGCTTGCCGGCGACGAGGTCGGCAACAGCCAAATGGGCAACAACAACGCCTATTGCCAGGACAACGACATCGGCTGGGTCGATTGGACGAACCTCGGCAATCCGGACGCCGATCTGACCGAGTTCATCGGCAAGCTGGCGCTCATGCGCAGCACCTATCCGCAACTCCAGGGCCAGCATTGGCTGACCGGCAAGCGCCGGGACGGCAGCTACGACGTCAAATGGCTGACCCCGCAGGCGACGGAGATGACCGAAAAAGACTGGGCCTTCGCCGAGGCGCGCTTCCTCGCCTATGTGCTGGCGCCCATCGACGACGTCGGCGTGCCGCTTCTGATTGTTCTCAATTCCGGCGTCGACGCCATTCCGTTCGTCCTGCCGTCCTGGCCCGACATCGGGCATTGGGCGCGGATTCTGACCACCGATCCCGAGCAACCGACGGCGGCCGGTCCGATGACGGAGGTCGGCGTCAAGCTCTCGGCCGGCGGGCGTACGCTGAGCGTGTTCACGGGAGCCCCATGATGTATCGCTTCGGGCCGCGCCTTGACCGGGAGGGCGTCACTTTCCGGTTGTGGGCGCCGGCGGCGCGAACGGTCGACCTCGTCTGCGGCGAGACCCTGACCATGCGCAAAGGCGCGGACGGCTGGTTCGAACTCGCCGTGCCGCGGGCGCGGCCCGGCTTGCGTTACGGGTTTCGCATCGACGGCGAACTCGACGTGCCCGATCCGGCGAGCGCCTTCCAGCCCGACGACGTCTCCGGCCAGAGTCAGGTGGTCGACCATGGCTATGACTGGCAGGCGACGGACTGGCGCGGCCGGCCCTGGCACGAGACGGTGATCCTGGAAACCCATGTGGGCACGTTCACGCCCGCCGGTACGTTCCGGGCCATGATCGAAAAACTCGATCATCTGGTCGCGACCGGGGTCACGGCCCTCGAGCTGATGCCGCTTGCGGATTTTCCCGGCCGCCGCAACTGGGGCTATGACGGCGTCCTGCTCTATGCGCCGGGTTCCGCCTACGGCACGCCCGACGACCTCAAGGCTCTCGTCGATGCCGCCCATGGACGGGGCCTGATGGTGTTCCTCGACGTGGTCTATAATCACTTCGGTCCAGAGGGGAATTATCTCGGCCGCTACGCGCCGTCGTTCTTCTCGACCAAGGCGCATACGCCATGGGGAGCGGCGGTGGACTACGGCATTGCCGAGGTGCGCGCCTTCGCGATCGAAAACGCCTTGCATTGGCTCGATCGCTATCGCTTCGACGGTCTGCGCCTCGATGCCGTGCACGCCATCGGGCTGCCGGGCGAACCCCATATCCTCACCGCCCTGTCGCGCGCCGTCGGCGATCTGGCGGAGCGCAGCGGACGCTTGATCCATCTGGTGCTGGAGAATGACGACAACACCGCCTGGCTGCTCGACCCGCCCGCCAATCCCCCCCAGGGCAAGTACCGCGCCCAGTGGAACGACGACTATCACCATGCATGGCACACCTTCCTGACCCGGGAGGCGCGTGGCTACTACAAGGACTACCAGGGCGACGAGGCCCGCCACCTGCCGCGCATGCTGGCGTCCGGCTTTGCCTATCAGGGCGAGACCTCGCGCCATCGCGACGGCCGCGCCCGCGGCGAGGCGAGCGAGCACCTGCCGCCGACCGCCTTCGTGTCGTTCCTGCAGAACCATGACCAGATCGGCAATCGCGCCCGCGGCGAACGGCTGGATGTGCTTGCGGCGCCCGAGCGGATCGAGGCGGCCCTCGCCGTGACCCTGCTGGCGCCGTTTCCGCCGCTGATGTTCCAGGGCGAGGAATGGGGCTCCACCCAGGCGTTTCCATTCTTCTGCGACTTTGCCGGCGACCTCGCCGAGGCGGTGCGGCGCGGCCGCAAGGCGGAGTTCGCCGAGGACTACGCCCATCAGGCCGATAACGGTGCGATTCCGGACCCATTGGCCGACAAGACGTTCGGCGACGCAGTGCTCGACTGGTCGGCGCAAGAGCGCGCGCCGCACAAGGGCCGGCTCGACCTGGTTCGGCGCCTGCTCGCGGTGCGCCGCGCTGAAGTGGTGCCGCGATTGGCAGGTGTCGCCGGCGGCGGCGCGCGCAGCGCCATGACGGACGGGATCCTGACGGCGTCGTGGCCGCTGTCGGGCGGCACGCTACATCTCATGGCCAATCTGTCGGATGCGCCGAAGCCGGGCAAATCACTGCCCGGACGACCGATCTGGGGGCCTCCATTGCGCGACCAGGTGCAACCCTGGTCGGTGCATTGGAGTTGGCAGGGGTGATGCGTTCTTTTCTATCCCTCCCCTGAAAGGGGAGGGTGGCGCCGAAGGCGCCGGATGGGGTCACGGCGCGAGCCAGGACCCCCACCCTACCGGTTTCGCCGACCACCTTCTTCGTGAAGATCGCGAGGAAGGAGCGAGGCCCAACCGCAGCGACCCCACCCGGCCGCTTCGCGGCCACCCTCCCCTTTCAGGGGAGGGATAGTTTAGGCTCGCTCCATGACCCCCCCGATCGTCCCGACCGCGACCTACCGCGTCCAGCTCACCGCCCAGTTCGGCTTCCGTGAAGCCGCGGCGCTGGTGTCCTATCTCAAGGCGCTGGGCATCAGCCATCTCTACGCGTCGCCCTTCCTCAAGGCGCGCGCCGGCTCGACACATGGCTACGATATCGTCGACCATGGCGAACTCAATCCCGAATTCGGCGGCGAAGAGGGATTTGCCGAACTGTCGGCGGCGCTCGGCAATGCCGGCATGGGGCTGATCCTCGACTTCGTTCCCAACCACATGGGCATCGGCAAGGCCGACAATCAGTGGTGGCTCGACGTGTTGGAATGGGGGCCGCGCTCGCCCTATGCGGAATCGTTCGATATCGAGTGGTCGACGCTGCCGTTCCGGCGCGAAGGCGGCTTGCTGCTGCCGATCCTCGGCAATTCCTACGGCGAAGCGCTGGAGAGCGGGGAGATCGAACTCAAATACGACGCCGACGAGGGTTCGTTCTCGGCCTGGTACTACGACCATCGGCTGCCGATCCGGCCGAACCGTTACAACGACATCCTCAAGACCGTGGTGGCGGCGGCCGGTGCGGACAAGGAGCCGGCCGGCCGCGCACTTCTCGATCTCGCTGGCCGGCATTCGGAGCCCGGGGCGCCGTCGCGGATGCAGGCGCCGGAATTCAAGCGCGCCATCGCCGCAGTGCACGGCGGCGCCGACGTGATCGCGCGTGGGCTCGAAGCCTATCGGGCCGATCCTTCCGATCCGTCGCGAATCGTCCTGCTGCACCGCCTGCTCGAACGCCAGCACTACCGCCTCGCCTTCTGGCGCGTCGCCGGCAGCGAGATCAACTACCGGCGCTTTTTCGACGTCAACGACCTCGCCGGCATCAGGGTCGAGGATCCGCGCACCTTCCACGAATCCCACGAACTGGTGGCACGGCTGATCCGTGAGGGCAGGTTGCACGGGCTGCGGCTCGACCATGTCGACGGGCTCTACGATCCGGTGCAATACGCCCGCCGGCTGCAGCGCCTGATCCGCTTCGACCACGAGGACGATCCGCGTTTCCGTCATTTCTATGTGGTGGCGGAAAAGATCCTCGCCGAGGGCGAGCCGATGCCCAACCTGCCGGGCGTTGCCGGCACCACCGGCTATGATCTCGTCAACGACATCACGCGGGTGCTGCTCGACGCCGACGGCCTGCCGGCGCTCGATCGCACCTGGGCCGAACAAGGAGGCGCCCGGCGCTTCGCCGCAGTCGTGCGCGACGCCAAGCTGCGCGTGCTCGAGACGCTGTTGTCGAGCGAGTTCACCGTGCTCACCCGCTTGCTTGGCCGCATCGCCGCCGGCCATTGGCGCAGCCGCGATTACACCATGGACCGCCTGCGCGCGGCGCTGCGCGGCTATATCGTCAATTTCCCGGTGTATCGCACCTATGTGTCCGGCCTCACGGTGTCGGAGCGCGACCGCGGCATCATCGAGCGCACCATCGCGGCGGCGCGCAACGAATGGCACGGCGCCGATGCCGTCGTGCTCGATTTCCTCGCCGATGTGCTCACCCTCGACATCCTGCGCCGCCGCTCCGGCTATTCGAGCGCGCGCGTGCGCCGCTTCGTCGGCAAGGTGCAGCAGCTCACCGGCCCGGTCACCGCCAAGGCCCTGGAGGACACTTCGTTCTATCGTTTCCATCGTCTGCTGGCCTTGAACGAAGTGGGCGGTGAGCCGTCGCTCGGCGGCCTCACCGTGATGGACTTCCATGAACGCATGCGGGCGCGGGCTGCGGCGACGCCGCTCGCCATGTCGGCGACCGCGACACACGACACCAAGCGCGGCGAGGACGCGCGCACCCGCATCCTCGCCATCGCGGAACTCGCCTCCGAATGGGGTGAGGCTGTTCAGCGTTGGACGGCCATGAATGCCGGCCGGCGCACCGGCGGCCGGCCGACGGCGGCGCACGAATACATGCTCTACCAGGCGCTGATCGGCGCCTGGCTTGCTGGCGGCGTCGACGAGGACTTCGTCGCGCGCATCAAGGCCTATGCGATCAAGGCCGCTCGCGAAGGCAAGCAGGAGACGAGCTGGCTCAATCCCAGCGAAGGCTATGAGAACGCCTTGAGCGAATTCATCGGTGCGATTCTCGCCGGCGAGGACTTCGTCGCCGACTTCGACGCCTTCGCGCGCCGCGCCGCCCTCCTGGGTGCGCTCACGAGCCTGTCGCAACTCGTCCTCAAGGCGACGCTGCCGGGCGTGCCCGATTTCTACCAGGGCACGGAATTCTGGGACCTGTCGCTGGTCGATCCGGACAATCGCCGGCGGGTGGACTTTCAAGCGCGCGCAGCGGCCCTCGAAGAGGTCGCGACGCCCGACTGGGGTCGCCTTGCCGCCGACTGGCCGAGCGGCCATATCAAGCTCGCGGTCGCCACCAGGCTGTTGGCCCTGCGCGCGGGCGACAAGCCCCTGTTCGAACATGGCCGCTACGTGCCGCTCGAAGTGCGGGGACGTGATGCGGAGCGTATCATTGCCTATGCACGCGTCGAAGGACGTCGCGCTATCGTGGTCGCGGCGGGGCGCCACTTTGCCCATGCAAGCGACGGCGGCAGGCACTGGCCGACCGGCGAAGACTGGGACGCCGAAATCGTGCTCGATGATTTCCACGTTGCGGATGAATCACTTACCGGCGGCAGGCCGGGCGGCCGCATATCCGACCTGTTCGCATGCCTACCTGTGGCCGTGCTGCGCGCGCGGCGGCGTTGATGGCAACTGGAACGGAACCTGCATCGTCCTCGTTTCCGGGCGAGAAGGAGAACGGTGATGGAAGATCATACCGAGCGCGTGCGCCAGCGCGCATACCAGATTTGGATCGACGAGGGACGGCCGGAGGGGCGCGAATCGATTCACTGGGACATGGCGAGCGAACTCGTCGCCATCGAGGAGAACCAGACCAGGACCACCAAGCGGGTGCGACGGCAGCCCGCCGACAAGGAAATCGCCGCCGATCGCGCCGAGCCGGCCAAGCCGGCCGCCGCCATGGGCGAAGTGCCGACCATGACGGACATGGGCGAACAGACCTATCCGCCGTCGCGGGCCGCCGCGCGTGGCACGGCCCCGGCGAAGCCGGCTCCGTCGCCGGGAAAGACGCAAGCTGTCAAGACGCAAACTGCCAAGACGCAAACTGCCAAGACTCCCGCGACCAAGACTCCCGCGACCAAGACTCCCGCGACCAAGGCCCCGCTGACCAAGATCTCGGTGAACAAGACGGCGGCCGCCAAAACGGCTTCAGGTCGCGGCGATGTCGCCCGGTCGTCCACCCACATGGCGGCTGAACCGAAGCCGAACCCGCGCCGCAAGAAGTAGTTCACGGTATGCGTGCCATCACGGTGCTGCCGGGCCTGGCGGGCTCCGTCCGGCTCGACGAGCGGCCCACGCCGAACCCGGCCGAGGGCGCGATCCTGGTGCGCACTCTCCTGCTCGGCGTCTGCGGAACCGACGCCGAGATCGTCTCAGGGTATTATGGCGCCGCGCCGCCGGGTGCGGAGCGGCTGGTGCTCGGCCACGAATCGCTGGGCGAGGTCGTCGAGGCGCCGCCCGACAGCGGCTTTGTGCAAGGCGACCATATCGTGGGCGTCGTGCGGCGACCGGACCCGGTGCCGTGCCCTGCCTGTGCGGCCGGCGAATGGGACATGTGCCGCAATGGGCTCTATACCGAGCATGGCATCAAGGAACTCGACGGTTTCGGCGCCGAGTATTTCCGCGTCGCGCCTGAGGCGGCCGTCAAGGTCGAACCGAGCCTCGGCGACCTCGGGGTGCTGATCGAGCCCGCGAGCATCGTCGCCAAGGCATGGGACCATATGGAGCGCATCGGCGCGCGGGCGAAAGTCTGGCAGCCTCGCCGACTGCTCGTCAGCGGCGCCGGGCCGATCGGGTTCCTCGCCGCCTTGATGGGACGCCAGCGCGGCCTCGACGTCCACGTGTTCGATCGCAACCGCGACGGCCCCAAACCCGATCTCATACGTGGGCTCGGCGCCACGCCGCATCACGACATCGACGACGCGGTCGCGCTCGCGCCCGATCTGTGGGTCGAATGCACCGGCGCCCCGGCCGTGATCGCGAAGGCATTCACCGCCACGGCGCCAGCCGGCATCCTGTGCCTGCTCGGCGTGTCGGCGCCGATGCGGGTCGAAATCGACCTCGGCGCGCTCAATCGCGATCTCGTCCTGGGCAACCGGGTCGTGTTCGGGGCGGTCAACGCCAATCGCGATCATTATCTGAGTGCGGCGGCGGCGCTCGCGCAGGCCGATCGCGACTGGCTCGTCGGCCTGATCACCCGACGCGTGCCGCTGCGGCACTTCGCGGCGGCGTTTCGACGCGAGGCGGATGATATCAAGGTGGTGATCGATTTTCGAAAGTAGTGTGGAAATGCCGGCACGGATCGAAGACTACGCGCTGATCGGCGACTGCGAGACCGCCGCCCTCGTGTCCCGCGACGGGTCCATCGACTGGTTGTGCTGGCCGCGTTTCGATTCCGAGGCGTGCTTTGCGGCCCTGCTCGGCACCGACGAGCACGGCCACTGGCGGGTGGGGCCGTGCGATCCCAAGGCGCGGGTGACGCGCCGCTACCGCCCCGGCACGCTGATCCTGGAAACCCGATTCGAGACCGGCGACGGGGCCGTCACCCTGATCGACTTCATGCCGGTGTCGCGGGGCCAGGTTTCCGACGTCATCCGCCTGGTCAAGGGCGAGCGCGGCCGCGTCGAGATGTGCACCGAGCTGGTGTTGCGCTTCGGCTACGGTTCGGTGGTGCCGTGGGTGTCACGGCTGGAGGACGGCACCGTGCGTGCCATCGCCGGGCCCGACATGGTGACCCTGCAGACGCCCGTGCACATGCGCGGGCGCGACATGCGCTCGACGGGGAGGTTCGCGGTCGGGGCGGGCGAGACCGTGCCGTTCCTGTTGAGCTGGGTGCCGTCGCACATGCCGCCGCCGGAAGCGCTCGACGTGCACGCCGCCCTGAAGGAGACCGAAGACCATTGGACCGAGTGGGCGTCCAAGTGCCGCCCCGCCGGGCCGTGGACCGAGACGGTGGTGCGCTCGCTCATCACCCTCAAGGCGCTCACCTATCGGCCGACCGCCGGCATCGTGGCGGCGCCGACCACCTCGCTGCCGGAACGGATCGGCGGCGCGCGCAACTGGGACTACCGCTTCTGCTGGCTGCGCGACGCCACCCTGACGCTGTTCGCCCTCATGACGGCGGGATACTCCGAAGAGGCGCACCAATGGCGCGACTGGCTGCTGCGCGCCGTCGCCGGCAGTCCGGACCAGATCCAGATCATGTACGGGCTTGCGGGCGAGCGGCGGCTGTCCGAGTGGGAGGTGCCGTGGCTGCCCGGTTACGAGGGATCGGCGCCGGTGCGCATCGGCAACGCCGCCCATGGCCAATTGCAGCTCGATGTGTTCGGCGAGATCATGGATGTGCTCCACCAGGCGCGCCGCACCGGGCTCACGACCGACGAATCCGGCTGGGCGGTGCAGCGCTCGCTGCTCGAGCATCTCGCCTCGGTGTGGCGCGAGCCTGATGAGGGCATCTGGGAAATGCGCGGCCCCAGCCGGCACTTCACTTTTTCCAAGGTGATGGCCTGGGTCGCTTTCGACCGTGCCATCAAGAGCGCGGAAGCGTTCGGGCTCGAAGGACCGGTCGAGCGTTGGCACACGCTGCGGGATGAAATACATGCTGAGGTGTGCGCGCGCGGCTTCGATGGCGAGCTCGGCAGCTTCACGCAGTCCTACGGCTCGAAGTCCCTCGACGCTTCGTTGCTGTTGCTGCCGTCGGTCGGCTTCCTTCCCGCCGACGACCCGCGCATCGCCGGCACCATCGCGGCGATCGAACGCGATCTCGCCTGCGACGGCTTCATCCTGCGTTATCGCACCGAGGAAGCCGACGACGGCCTGCCGGGCCACGAAGGCGCGTTCCTGGCCTGCAGTTTCTGGCTCGTCGATGCCTATATCCTGCAGAAGCGCTGGGCCGATGCGCGCGCATTGTTCGAGCGTCTGGTCGGTCTCACCAACGATGTCGGGCTTCTGAGCGAGGAATACGACCCGCACGCCGGTCGCATGCTCGGCAATTTTCCCCAGGCCTTCTCCCATGTGGGTCTGGTCAACAGCGCCTACAATCTGACACGGGCCGAAAAGCCGGCCGAGCAGCGCGCCAGGAAGGAGCCGGCGCCGGCGTGAGGGATCATGAATGGCTCCCTTTCACCTCTCCCCGCTTGCGGGGAGAGGTCGGCCGCTAAGCGGCCGGGTGAGGGGGCGTAGCCGCGTTTCTGAGCGCCTGGAAACTGCCCCTCACCCCGACCCTCTCCCCGCACGCGGGGAGAGGGAGAAGATGCGTCTTACGCCGCCGAGGGGCTGTCGGCGACCTTAGGGCGGCGTTCGCGCGAGACGACTTCGAGCCACCAGCGCACGTCGGCGGGGGTATCGAAATATCCCACCACGCCGTCGACGCGGCGGCCGACCGAAAAGCCGAAGCCGCCGAACTCCGGCAGCACCGGAAAGACACGTTCGTCGGTGACGTCGTCGCCGATGAAGATGGGCCGCCGGCCGCGGAACGGGGCGTAGCGCATCAGTTCGCGCACCGCAGTCCCCTTGTCGAAACCGCTCTGCTTGACCTCGATCACCTTGTTGCCGGGCAGGAGTTCCAACATACCGTCCGGAAAGTCGCCGCAGATGGTGCGCACGGTTTCGAGCACGGCACGCTCCTTGTCGGGTGCGAGGCGATAGTGGATGGCGAGCGAGTGGGTCTTGTCCTCGAGCAGGATGCCAGGGCCGATGTCGCGCACGGTGGCGAGCTTCCTCTTCACCGTCGGATCGAGCGGGCCGAGCCGGATCACCTCGGAGTCGCCGCCCGGAAAGGGGCAGAATTCGGCGCCGTGCCCGCCGATGGCCGGCAATTCGAGCGGCGCGAACAGGAGCGCGATGTCGTCCAGCGAGCGGCCGGACACGAGCGCGACGGCGCCACCGGTCTTCTCCCATAAACGCTGCAGCGTGTCGCGCAGCGTCGGCGGCACCACCACCTCGCGGGGTGTCGGGGCGAAATTCAACAACGTGCCGTCAATGTCGAGCAGGAGGGCGGTTTCGCCGAGAATGATTTCGCCGGGGGGGAGGACGTTGGTCATGGTGGGCTTCGGCTGCTCCGATTTCGAGATTCCATCCTGATTCCCGCCCCTTGGACCTATGTACCCCCGGCGGCGCTGTCAATCGAGGAACGCCAGCGGCCGCGCCACGGTTTCCAGCGGCCGCCGTTCGGCGGCGACCCCGAAGCGCCACTGGATGGCGGCGGCGGCGATCATCAGGACGGCGCCGAGCACATAACCGCCGAACACGCTCACCCGCGAGCCGGTCTCGATCAGGAAGCCGAACAGCAGAGGTCCGGAGGCTCCCCCAAGGCCGGTGCCGACCGCATAGAAGATCGCGATGGCGAGTGCCCGCACTTCGAGCGGAAAGCACTCGCTGACGGTCAAATAGGCGGAGCTTGCCGCCGCCGACGCGAAGAAGAAGATCACCATCCAGGCCAGCGTCTGGGTCGTGGCCGAGATCAGCTCTTCGACGAACAACCAGCCGGTCACAGCGAGGAGCACGCCCGATACCAGATACGTGAAGGTGATCATCACCCGCCGGCCCAACGTGTCGAACAGCCGACCGAGCACGACCGGCCCCATGACGTTGCCGAGCGCGAAGGGCAGGATGTACCAGCCCACCTGGGCGGTCGGAATGCCGTAGAAATCGGTCAGCACCAGGGCGTAGGTGAAGAAGATGGCGTTGTAGAAGAAGGCCTGCGCGGTCATGAGCGCGAGGCCGACCAACGCGCGTGACCTGTAGGTGCGCATCAGCGTGACGGCGACCTCGACGAGCGGCGTGTGGCTGCGGGTGCGCAGCCGGGCGCGCGGCAGGCCGGCCGTTCCGGTGTCATGGCCAAGGACGCGCCGCTCGATGCCGGCCACCACCGCCTCGGCCTCGGCGAGCCGCCCGTGGGTCATGAGCCAACGCGGGCTTTCCGGCAACCACATCCGCATCACGAACACGATGACCCCGAGGCCGGCGCCGATCAGGAAGGCCAGGCGCCAGCCGAGTTCCGGATCGGCGACGGCGGGATCAAGGAGAACGAGTGCGGCGCCCGCGCCGGCGGCGGCGCCGATCCAGAAACTGCCGTTGATGACGAGATCGGTGAAGCCGCGCATGCGCGCCGGAATGAGTTCCTGGATGGTCGAGTTGATGGCCGCATATTCACCACCGATGCCGGCTCCGGTGACGAAGCGGCACAACGCAAACGTCCAGAAATTCCACGTGAAGGCGGTTGCCGCTGTGGCAATCAGGTAGACCGTGAGGGTGATGAAGAACAGCTTCTTGCGCCCCAGCCGGTCGGTGAGCCAGCCGAAGAACAGGGCGCCCGTGACGGCGCCACCGATGTAGATCGTCCCGACGAGGCCGATATCGGTACTGGTGAAGGCGAGCACGGGGCTTTCGCGCAGCGCCCCGGACAGGGTGCCGGCGAGCGTCACTTCGAGCCCGTCGAGGATCCAGGTGACGCCGAGCGCCACCACCACAAGGGAATGGAAACGACTCCAGGGCAGCCGGTCGAGCCGGGCCGGAATGTCCGTTTCGACCACGACGCCGGGCGGGTGGCGGACCGGCAGCGGATCGTTGGCGGCCGATGCCGGCGCGTCGACGCCGGCCGGCGTCGGCCGGTTTGCCTCCGACCGAGGATGAGGCAGAGTATGCAATGTGCGGTCCGCAGAAAAGAGTTCCCCTGCGGGGCAACGCTGGACTTCGCGCAATGTTCCACGGCGGAGCCTTTGACGCCCGCCTCGACTTCACGCCGCCGGGTCGGCATAAGGGCCAATCCCCGCCACGAGGAAGCGCCAAATGAACGACGGAGAAGTCCATTATCGCCGCGAAGGCGCGGTCGCGTTCGTGACTTTCGATCGTCCGGCGGCGCGCAACGCCATGACCTGGCACATGTACGAGCGGCTGGCGGAGGCCTGCGCCGCCATCCGCGCCGACGGCGGCGTGCGCTGCGCCGTGCTGCGCGGCGCAGGCGGACAGGCCTTCGTGGCCGGCACGGACATCAGCCAGTTCCTGGCGTTCGCGACCGGCGAGGACGGCATCGCCTACGAGGAGCGAATCGAGGCCTATGTGGGAGCGCTGGAAGCCCTGCCGGTCCCGACGCTCGCCGTGGTGGAGGGTTTTGCGATCGGCGGCGGGCTTGCCATCGCGGCAGCCTGCGACCTGCGCATCGCGACGCCCGGCACGCGCTTCGGCGTTCCCATCGCCCGCACCCTGGGCAATTGTCTCTCTGTCGCCAACGTGACGCGGCTCGTCGCGGCGGTGGGCGTGCCGCTCGCCAAGCGCATGCTGTTGCTCGCCGACCTGATTCCGGCGGAAGATACGCTCGCGTCCGGTTTCGTCACCGGGATCATGCCCCCGGAGGCGATCGACGCAGAAGTCGAGGATATCTGCGACCGCCTCGCTTCGCACGCGCCCGTGACCATGCGGGTCGGCAAGGAGGCGATCCGCCGCGTCGTCGCCACCGGCCTTGTGAGTGGCGACGACCTGGTGCGGGAGGCCTATGCCAGCGAGGATTTTCACGAGGGCGTGCGCGCGTTCACGCAGAAGCGCAAGGCCGAATGGCAGGGGCGGTAACGGTCTTCAGTCGATCTGTTTCGACCTTCGCGCGCGGATCTCCGGACTAGGCCGTCTCCCCGCCCCGGCGCCCTCGTGCCCATGGCGCGGCCGTTCAAAAGGGCCTTGTGTTCCCAATCTAGGGTGCTAGTTTGAGGTGCATCGGCTTGGCGCCCCCGAGCAGGCCGGACAAGCGGTCCAGGAGTGTTCGGGATGACGTGCGCGCAGTCCGCGCCGGCAGACGGCGAATTTTTCCGCGACAGAACGGTGGTGGTGACCGGCGGCGCCTCGGGCATCGGGCGTGCCGTCGTCGAGGCGCTGCTCGGCGCGCGCGCCCGTGTCGCCGTGTTCGATCTGCGCCCGGACGCGCTCTCCGGCCTGGCGCGGCAACACGGAGAGCGGCTGAGGGTCGGCGCCGTCGACGTCGCGGACCGCCCGGCCCTGGAGGACGCCATGGCGGCGGTCGCCGACGCCTGGGGCGGCATCTCCCATCTGGTCAACAGCGCCGGCATCATCGGCCGGCGCGCCCCGCTCGCCGCGCTCGACGAGGCGGATCTCGAGCGCGTGCTCGCCACCAATCTCAAGAGCGTGTTCTATGCGGGCTCCGCCTTCGTGCGCATGGGCGCCGGCCTCGACGCGCGATCGATCGTCAACATGTCGTCGATCGCCGCCCGCACCGGCGGCATGGCGGGCAACATGGCCTATGCGGCTTCCAAGGGCGCCGTCGCGACGCTGACGATCGCCATGGCCAAGGAACTCGCGCCCGACATCCGCGTCAATGCGCTTGCGCCCGGCATCATCGACACGCCGATGCAGCTCGATTCCATCGGCGATCCCGCCGCCGTCGCGGCGCTGTCCGGCATCGTGCCGCTGCGGCGCCTGGGCACGGCTGCCGAGGTCGCGGGAGCCGCCATATGGCTGTTGTCGCCGGCGGCCGCCTACATCACCGGAACCATCCTCGACGTAGCCGGAGGGCGCTGACTTTATGACCGAGCGAATCCATGGCGCGATCCGCCTCGCGCAGCTTCTCGACAATGGCGGCCTCGTGCAGGCGCCGGGCGCTCACGACGCGCTCACGGCCCGGCAGGTGGAGCGGGCCGGATTTCCGGCCGTCTACATGACCGGTTTCGGCGCCACCGCGTCCCGGCTCGGCCTGCCCGATCTCGGCCTGATGACCCAGACCGAGATGACCGCCCACGCCCGCGATATGGTGCGGGCGACGTCCCTGCCGGTGATCGCCGACGCCGACACCGGCTATGGCGGCGTCAACAACCTCCTGCGCACCGTCGAAGAGCATGTGCAGGCCGGCACGGCCGCCATCCATCTCGAAGACCAGGCGCTGCCGAAACGCTGCGGACAATTGAGCGGTGCCCGGCTGGTATCGCCGCAAGAGCACGCCAAACGCGTCGCGGCGGCGCTGGCGGCGCGTGGCGGCAGCCCGCTCGTCGTCATCGCGCGCACCGATGCCCTCGGGGTCCAGGGCATGGACGCCGCGCTCGACCGCGCCAAGCGCTATGCCGACGCCGGCGCCGACCTCGTCTTCGTCGACGGCGTCAAGACCATCGCCCAGGCGGAGTCGATCGCGCGCGGGCTGTCCGCCCGCAAGGTCCTGTCGATCGTCGATGGTACTGAAGCCGCCACGTTGACGGCCCGCGACATCGAGGCGATGGGCTTCAACATCGTCTTCTATGCATTGTCGTCCCTGTTCGTCGCCGCCAAGGCGATCGCCGACATGCTGGAGGCGCTGCGCCGCGACGGCAGCACGCACGCCTGCGCGGCGCGCATGACCACTTACGCTGAATTCAGCGAGATCGTCGACCTCGGGCGCTGGCAGGCGTTCGAGCATCAGTTCGCCGAACCTGACGCCCACAAGTCCTGACACTGGCAAGTCCTGACACTAGAAAGCGAGGAGACCATGGTTTTCGGAAAATCGACTCTGATGTCCGCCGCCCTCGGCACGCTCGCGGCAGCAGCCCTCGTCGCCACCGCCGACGCGCAGGACACGACGCGCTGGCGCATGCATTCCGCCTATGCCAAGGCGCTGCCTGTCGCCGGCAATACGGCCTTCAAGATCGCCGAGACCGTCAAGCTTCTGTCGGGCGGCAAGTTCGACATCCGCGTCTTCGAGCCCGGCGCACTGGTTGCCGGGGCGCAGTACTACGACGCCGTGTCGAAGGGCTCTATCAATGCCGCTTACGGTTCGCCCGGCTTCAATGCCGGCAAGAACTCGGCCTACAACTTCTTTGCTGCCGTGCCGTTCGGGCCTTCGACCGGCGAGATGCTGGCGTGGCTGCGCTACGGCGGCGGCCTGGCGTTGGCGCGCGAAATCTATGCGCGCGACAATCTCTACATGATGCCGTGCGGCATCCTGCCACCCGAAAGCGCCGGCTGGTTCCGCAAGGAGATCAAGTCGCTCGAAGACTTCAAGGGACTGAAGATGCGCTTCTTCGGTCTCGGCGCCAAGGTGATGGAGCGCTTCGGCGTGTCGCCTCAACTGCTCGCACCCGGCGAAGTCTATCAAGCCCTCGAACTCGGCACGATCGACGCCGCCGAACAGTCGGTGCCGGCGATCGACCGCGGGCTTGGCTTCTACAAGGTCGCCAAGTTCAACTATTTCCCGGGCTGGCATCAGCCTTCGACCGTGCAGGAACTGGTCATCAATCTCGCCAATTGGAAGTCGCTGAACGACGGCCAGCGCAAGATGATCGAAGTGGCCTGCGACGAGGCCACCATCGAGCAGTACGCGGACGGCGAAGCCGGCCAGTTCGAGATTCTCAAGAAGAACGAGGCCGACGGCGTCAAGATCCTGACCTATCCGGACGAGTTCATCAAAGCGTTCCACGCCGAATGGGAGAAGGTCATCGCCGCCGAGATCGCCGCCAACCCGGATTCCAAGAAGGTGTGGGAGAGCCTGTCGGCCTTCCGCAAAAACTACAAGATCTGGGGCGAACGCGCCTATCTGAAGTGATTGCTCGCGATACCGGAGGCCGCGGTTCGCGCCGCGGCCTCTTCCCCTACCCGACCCGCCGCCAACGGGCCTTCACCGCACGTGACCGGACGACACCATGGCTCCGTTGTTGAGGTTATCCGACCGACTGGCGCGTGTGTGCACCGTCGCGGCGCGGATCGGCGCGTGGACGATCATGCCGTTGATCCTGATCATCGTCTTCGATGTCGTCACCCGCAAGATCCCCGGCGTGCAGCAGTACGTGCTCTCGAGCCGGCTCAACGACTTCATGTCGGCGACGCGGCTGCAGGAGCTCGAATGGCATTTCCACGCGGTCATCT
Source organism: Astrobacterium formosum (assembly GCA_030848545.1). Taxonomy (GTDB): domain Bacteria; phylum Pseudomonadota; class Alphaproteobacteria; order Rhizobiales; family Xanthobacteraceae; genus Astrobacterium; species Astrobacterium formosum. The sequence continues at coordinate 49,588 of JAVDCA010000030.1, read as the reverse complement.
TCCTGCTCGCCTATGGGTTCGCCTATCTGGATGGCACCCATGTGCGCGTCGACATCTGGCGTGATAACCGCAGTGAACGCTCCCGCGGGTTCATCGAGCTCGCGGGCCTCGTCGCCTTCGCGATCCCCTACGTCGCCGTGCTGATCTGGTTCGGCTGGGAGTTCGTGGCGAAGTCCTATTTCCAGCATGAAGCTTCGCCGTCGGCGACCGGCCTCCCCAACCGCTGGATCGTCAAGTCGTTCCTGCTCATCGGCGCCGTCCTGCTGATGTGTTCGCTCATCGCGACGCTCCTGCGGGTCATCTCCTATCTGTTCGGACCGCCGGAGGTCGCCCGCGCCGCCCGCGAACGCCTCGGCATGATCGCGCTCGACAAGTCGGCGGAGCGTTCGTGATGTTCCAGGCGATCCATCATCACCTCTACGACTACGCCGGCGGCTACATGTTCGTCGTTCTCGGCTTCGTCCTCTTCTCCGGCTTCCCGGTCGGGCTCGTGCTCGGTGGCGTGGCGCTGATATTCGCCGGCCTCGGCATCTCTCTCGGCCTGATGTCGCCGGTCGAACTGTTCTTGTTCGTCGACCGGCTGTGGCAGAACGGCGCCAACAACCAACTCCTCGTCGCCATCCCGTGCTTCGTGTTCATGGGCATCATGCTGGAGCGCAGCGACGTCGCCTCGAGCCTCCTGCGCGTTCTGCAGATCATGCTGCGGCGAACGCCCGGCGGTCTCGCCCTCGCCGTCACCCTGCTCGGCACCATCATGGCGGCGACCACGGGTATCATCGGCGCCTCGGTGGTGATGCTGTCCATGATGGCGCTGCCGACCATGATTGAGCAAGGCTACGACAAGAAGCTCGCCTGCGGCACCATCGCGGCGAGTTCGACGCTGGGCATCCTGATCCCGCCCTCGGTCATGCTGGTGATGATGGCCGACCTGATGTCGCTCGCCGTCGGCGACCTGTTCCTCGCCGCCATCCTGCCCGGCCTGACCCTGTCGGCGCTCTACTGCCTCTACATCGCCGGCGCGGCCTGGTGGAACCCGAAGGTGGCGCCGCCGGTCGAGCTCACCGATGCGGAGAGCGAGGGCGGTCTGGCACGGTTGGTGGTGAGGGCCTTCGTGCCGCCGGTGGTGTTGATCTCGCTCGTGCTCGGCTCGATCTTCGCCGGCTGGGCGACTCCGACGGAGGCCTCCGGAGTTGGTGCAGCCGGCGCCATCGTGCTCGCCTGGATGAATGGCAAGCTGAACCGCGCGACTCTCGATTATGTCGCCGTGCGCACCGCCGCCACCTCGGCGATGATCTTCCTGATCTTCGCCGGCGCCACTGCCTTCTCCTACGTCTTCCGCGCCCTTTACGGCGAGGACTTGATCCACGAGTTCATCAACTGGATGGGGCTGGGCAGCTGGGGCCTGCTGATCCTCCTGATGGGGGTGATCTTCCTGCTCGGCTTCTTCTTCGACTGGATCGAGATCACGCTCATTATCCTGCCGGTGTTCGCGCCGGTGATCGCCAAATACGCGCCTGCTTTCGCGCCTACCCTCGGCATCGAGGCTTTGGCGGCTACCGATCAGAAGAGCATGGTGCTGATCTGGTTCGCCACCCTGGTCGCCGTCAATCTGCAGACCTCGTTCCTGACGCCGCCGTTCGGCTTCGCGTTGTTTTTCCTCAAAGGTACGGCACCGCCATCGATCAAGATCAGCGACATCTATCGCGGCATCATTCCTTTTGTCATCATACAGGTGGTCGGCCTGGGCCTTTGCATCCTGGTGCCGGCTTTGGCGCTGGCGCCGCTGCGCTGAGGAAGGAGACGCGATACACATGGGACGGACGAGCGAGCCCCACCCACCGGCGCCGCTGCCAGAACGCATCGCCCAGCAGATCCGCGAAGCGATCGTCGATGCGCGCCTGTCCTTCGGCGAGGCGTTGTCGGAAGAGAATCTGGCCGCCGCCTTCGAAGTCAGCCGAACGCCGGTGCGTGAGGCGCTCGATCAGCTCCAGCGCGAGGGGCTGGTCAAGATCGTGCCCAAGTCGGGCACCTACGTGTTCACGCCGACGCTCGCTGACATCGCGGCTTTATGCGAGTATCGCGCCGGGCTGGAACTGCAGGCGGTCGAACTGGCGGCGGCCCGCAACGTCGATGCGCTTCGCCGACGCCTCACCGGCATCGCCGACGGCATGGAGAGGGTGATCGAATCTGGCGACATGTGCGGCTACGGACGGCTGGACACCCAATACCACCTCGCCTTCCTGGAAGGATCGGAGAACCGCTATCTGCAACAGGGCTATGCCCTGATCCTCGGGCAGGTGTCGGCGCTGCGCACCGCGCTTGCGGTACACACGGAGGCGGAGCCCGCGCGCTCGTTCGCGGACCACCGCCTGATCATCGACCTGCTGGCGCGCGGCGACCTGCGCCGTCTGCGCAAAGTGCTCCGCGCGCACATCCTGCGGACGGAAAAGAACTACGTCTCCGCCTTCAAGGATCTCGCCTCGTCCGAGCCACGCGTCGATCGATTGCGTCGACGCCTCAAGTCGAGCTGACTTGATGCCAACCGCATTGGCATCGTGACGGATGCCATCGTCGACCGTCATTACGCGCGAAGCAACCCAATGACGCTCGTCGCCACGACCAATTCGGTGCCGGGTGATTTCGTGAGCGTTGCGCAGCGTGCGCCGCTTGCGTCAAACCGGCGTCCGGCTCCTGATCGCCGCCGCGAGCGTGCCCTCGTCGAGATAGTCGAGTTCGCCGCCGACCGGCACCCCGTAGGCGAGGCGGGTCACGGCGACGTCGGCGTCATTGAGGAGATCGGTGATGTAATGCGCCGTCGTCTGGCCATCGACGGTGGCGTTCAAGGCGAGGATCACTTCCTTGACGTCGGCCGCGTGGGCGCGGGTCACCAATGCGTCGATGGTGAGATCTTCCGGGCCGACGCCATCGAGGGGCGACAGCGTGCCGCCGAGCACGTGGTAGCGGGCATTGACCGCGTGGGCGCGTTCCAGCGCCCACAGGTCGGCGACGTCCGCGACGACCACGATGACCGATGGATCGCGGCGCGGGTCGGTGCACACCGTGCACGGGTTCTGTGTATCGATATTGCCGCAGATACGGCACACCTGGATCTTTTCCGCCGCGACCGCGAGCGCGGCGGAGAGCGGTGTCATCAGCTGCTCGCGCTTCTTGATGAGATGCAGCGCGGCGCGCCGCGCCGAGCGCGGGCCGAGGCCCGGCAGGCGGGCGAGCAACTGGATCAGGCGTTCGATCTCGGGTCCGGCGACGGCGGGCATGATGGGTCTGTATCGGCTCTCACTTCGTCATGCACGGGCCTTGTCCCGGGCGTCCACGTCTTCCTTGCGGCGCTGACATTCCTCAAGGCGTGGATGGCCGGGACAAGCCGGCCATGACAGGCTTCGGGGGCAAGAAAACGAGGATCAAAACAGTTTGAGCCCCGGCGGCAGCGGCAGACCGCCGGTCAGGCCTTGCATCTTTTCCTGTAGCACGGCTTCGGCCTTGCGACGGGCGTCGTCATGGGCGGCGACGATCAGGTCCTCGAGGACTTCGGTCTCGTCGGGCTTGACCAGCGACGGATCGATGCGCACAGCCTTCATGGCGCCCTTGGCGGTGACGCGGATCGTCACCAGGCCGGCGCCGGAGGAGCCCTCGACCTCGATCTGGTCGAGTTCCGCCTGCAGGGCTTCCATCTTCGATTTGAGCTCGGCGGCCTGTTTCATCAAGCCGAGGAAATCCGCCATTCGTTTCGCCTCTCGCAGACCCGTCCGGGCCGTCATCCATCAGTAATCGTCGTCGCGGTCGTCCGGTTCGCCGAAGGTGGTTGAATCGTCGGGAGGCGGTTCGTCCACCGCGCCGGTGTCCGCCGTCAGCGCATCGGCCTCGCCGATGCGCACGGCGACGATCTGAGCGCCCGGAAACCGGGCGAGCACTTTTCGCACCAGCGGGTCTGCCTGGACGCCCAGTTCGCGTTCGGCCTGGAGCGCCTCGGCCTGGGCGCGCAGGGTCGGCTGGCCGGGCTCGGAGGAGACCACCACCATCCAGGGCCGGCCGGTCCACTCGCCGAGCTTGCGCGAAATATCGTTGACCAGCGTGCGCGGTGCCGCCGGCTCCAGCGCGATCTCGAGGCGTCCGTCCTCGAAACGCACCAGCCGCAGGTCGCGTTCGAGGGCGGTGCGCATGGGAAGATCCCGCCGCTCCTCGGCGAGCGCGACCAGATCTTCGAAGCGCCCGAGCACCAGGGCCGGGGCGCTCGGCTGTGCCTCGGCGGTGCGGGCCACCGGCACGCTGTTGGTCGCCACCGGCTGTAGGGCCGTGCGGGCGCCGCCGCGCACCGTCTCGAAGCGCGAGGCGGCGGGACCGCCCGCGGGCGCGCCGTTATGCGGGGCAGGGGCGGAGCGCGAATCGGCGCCGTTCATGTCGGCCAGGACCCGCAGGGCCTCGTCGGGCGTGGGCAAGTCGGCCGCATAGGCGATGCGCACCAGGACCATTTCGGCGGCCGCGATGGGCTTTGGGGCCGCCTGCACGTCGCCGAGGCCCTTGAAAAGCATCTGCCAGGCCCGCGACAGGATGCGCATGGACAGGCCGGCCGCAAAGGCGCGCGCGCGGGTGCGCTCCACCTCGGCGAGCGAGCGGTCCTCGGCGACGGCCGGGACGATCTTCACCCGCGTCACCAGATGGGTGAACTCGGCGAGGTCGGTCAGTACCACGGCGGGGTCGGCGCCGGCGTCGTATTGGGCGCGCAGCTCCGTCAAGGCGGCAGCGATGTCGCCCTTCATCAGGGCTTCGAACAGGTCGACGACGCGGCCGCGGTCGGCGAGGCCGAGCATGCGGCGCACGTCCTCGGCGGTGATACGGCCGGCCGCGTGGGCGATCGCCTGATCGAGCAGCGATAGCGAATCGCGCACCGAGCCTTCGGCCGCGCGGGCGATCAACGCCAGAGCCTCCGTTTCGGCGGCGATGCCCTCCTGGGTGGCGATGCGCTCCAGGTGACCGACCAGGGCGTCGGCGTCGACGCGACGCAGGTCGAAGCGCTGGCAGCGCGACAGCACCGTGACCGGCACTTTCCTGATCTCGGTCGTCGCGAAGATGAACTTGGCGTGCGGCGGCGGCTCTTCGAGGGTCTTCAGCAGGGCATTGAAGCCCTGCGTGGTCACCATGTGGACCTCGTCGAGGATGTAGACCTTGTAACGGGCCGACACCGGCGCGTAGCGCACCGCCTCGTTGATCTGGCGGATGTCGTCGACGCCGTTGTGGGAGGCGGCGTCCATTTCGATGACGTCGACATGGCGGCTGTCCATGATCGCCCGGCAGTGCACGCCCAGTGCCGGCATGTGGATGGTCGGGCCGGTGACGGAGCCGTCGGGGAGTTCGTAATTGAGGGCACGGGCGAGAATGCGCGCGGTGGTGGTCTTGCCGACCCCGCGCACGCCGGTGAGGATCCAGGCCTGCGGGATGCGGCCGGCCTCGAAGGCGTTGGAAATGGTCCGGACCATCGCCTCCTGGCCGATCAGGTCGGCGAAGGTCGAGGGGCGGTATTTGCGCGCCAGCACGCGGTAGCCGGTGTCGCCGGATGCGGTGTCCAGCCCCAGGCCCGGCGCGGGATCGGGAATGTCGTTCATCCGTCCTCCGGTCCGGCGCGGCCCGCTGGAACTCGAAACCCAGTCTCGAGCGGATTCGGTATCCGAGCGGATTCCGTATCAAAGGAAGTGGGAGGCTGACGAGCGACCCGAACCGGAGCTCGTTAGGGCTGCTTCCTTCCGGACCTGACCCGGTTGGCGAGTGGTTCGTCCACCGCCAACCTCCCGGCCCCTATATCGTCGGAACAGGGCGGGAATGCAAGCGCGACGCGGCTCCCGGTGTGCTAGGAGGACGTGGAAAGCATTCCTGACGAGTCGCCTCGATGATCTTTTCCTCCCCGCCGCCCGAGTGGCAGTTGCATCCCGGGCTCGAAAAGGACACGACCCTCCTCGGCGACCTTGCTTTGTCCCGCGTCCTCGTCATCGAGGACTCGACCTTTCCCTGGCTCCTCCTGGTGCCGCGCCGGTTCGGCGTCGCCGAGATCATCGATCTCGACGAGGTCGAACAGGCGCAATTGATGACCGAGATCGCCCGCGTGTCGCGGGCCCTCAAGGCGGTCACCGGTTGCGACAAGCTCAATATCGCGGCGCTCGGCAACATGGTGCCGCAGCTTCACGTCCACATCGTCGCCCGCCGCCAGGGCGACGCCACCTGGCCCAGGCCCGTATGGGGCGCGCTGCCGCCGCGCCCGCACGATCCCGCCGAACTCGCCCGGTTCAAGGCGGCGTTGCGCGAGAAGATCTGGGTGATGTGATGCCCGCATTCGTCCGGTCTTGGATGACGGAGAAACTGACTGATGCCTTCGCGTTTCGATCTCGGACCCAAGCCCCGTCTCGGCTATGTCGACAGCCTGATCGACCGTGCTGCCGCCTTCCGCGCCGACAAGGGCGCGATGGAGCGCCACGCCGACGATCCGAAATCCGGTTACTACGTGGTCGGTGGTGAACTGATCGTCACCAGGCGCCATGGCGAGCACGGCGAGCCCCTGTTCGCGCGCGCCGACGCCGAGGCCCTGGGTGAACCGCACGAGCGCGTGTTTCTCGGCTTCTGCGGCGGCCTCGCCCAGTTCGGCCTCGCGATCGCAGCCGATGTCGCCGAGGCCCTGAAGGCGCGCGACGACCTCCTCGTCACCGACCTGCGCTCCATCGCGGTGCAGGGGCTGGTCGATTCCGTCCATCTGGCGCCGCTCGCCGAGGCCAAGGCGCTGCTTCTGTGGCATGCCCGCCACCGCTTCTGCTCCGTTTGCGGCAGCGCCTCACGGGTCGCCGACGGCGGCTGGCGACGCGATTGCCCGGCCTGCGGAGCCCAGCATTTTCCGCGCACCGATCCGTGCGTCATCATGCTGGCGGTCAAGGGCGAGCGCTGCCTGCTCGGCCGCTCGCCGCGTTTCGGCGCCGGCATGTGGTCGTGCCTCGCCGGCTTCGTCGAGCCGGGCGAGAGCGTCGAGGACGCCGTGCGGCGCGAGACCATGGAGGAGGCCGGCGTGGTGTGCGGACAGGTCGCCTATTTCCGCTCGCAGCCATGGCCGTTCCCGATGTCGCTGATGATCGGCTGCCATGCCGAGGCGCTCACCGACAGCATCACCATGGACGAAAGCGAGCTCGACGGCGCCCGCTGGTTCGAGCGCGGGGAAGTCGCCGCGATGCTGGCGCGCCGCCACCCAGACGGCCTCTACACGCCGCCGCCGAGCGCCATCGCGCACCACATCATCCGCGCCTTCGTGGACGGTGAGGCGCCGGGGTTTTGACGCCCGCGTGCGGCTATTTCTTCGCCGACGGGCAGGGCGCGCCGCACGGCGCGCAGGCGCCGGCAAAATCCTCGGGCGAGACGGCGCGGCCGCTCGACGGCGAGCCGAGATGGTCGGCGATGATCGCCGCAAAGCCGACCACGAACACGATGGCGTAGACGAGACGCATCACTCGAGCCTCACACCTTGGCGAGGCCGAACAGCGGCCGCAACCTGATGCCGATGGTGCAGCCGGCGAGCGCCGCCAGAAACCATACCCAACCGTGCAGCGATCCGGAGGCGACGCCGCCCAGGAAGGCGCCGATATTGCAGCCGAAGCCGATGCGGGCGCCCCAGCCCATCAAGAGGCCGCCGACCGCCGCAGCGAGGAGCGAGCCGAGCGCCGGCCATTTGGCCCGTGCATAAGGGTGAGCCGCCGCGGCGGCCGCCATGGCGCCGAAGATCATGCCGAAATCGGTCAGGCTCGAAGTGTCGGTCAGGACCGATTCGGCGAGCGCCCGTTTGGGGCCGGGCCACTGCCAGAATTCGGCGCCGGAAAGATCGAAACCGAGCAGCGTCGCGATCTTGCCGCCCCACACCGTGAAGCCGAAGGTGACGCTCCACGGATGGCCACCGGCCAGGAAGGCCGCGACCGCGAGTGCGCCGATCACGATTGCGCCGACGACGAGGGTGCGCGAGGGCGTGAAGTTCGCTCCGCGGCGGCGGGCGACCATCGCGATCACCAAGGCGGCGGCGGCGAGGCTCACGAGCGTCACGGCGAGGCCGCCCCAGGGACCGAGATAGTCGGAGGCGAGGATCGGGTCGATGCCGCCGAGCGCCAGGAAGAACGGCAGATGCAGGCTGCCGACGACGCTGCCGACGATGAAGAAGAGAAGCGTCACCAGCATGCGCCCCGAACCGCCACCGGCCGTATAGAGTGTGCCGGAGCCGCAGCCATTGCCGAGCTGCATGCCGATGCCGAACACGAAGGCGCCGACGACGAGCGACGGCCCGAGCGGCGCGATGGCGCCACCGAACCCGAGGCCCAACGCCGCGACCGGCACGATCACGAGCGCGGCGACCCCGATCAGAAGAAGCGCGGCGAGGAGGCCGCCGGCCTCGCCGGTGACGAGGAAGCGCCGCCAGGCGGCCGTGAACGAGAATTCGGCCTTGAGGAAGGCGACGCCGAGGGCGAAGCCGGCGATGACCAGCGCCGCCGAACGTGGCTGGCCGTCGATCAATACGAGCGCGCATAGGAGTGCGGTCGCGACGACCGGTGCGGCGACGAACGGCCAGTCGGGGCGCAGGGACGCGGTCGGCGTCGAGATTGCGGAAGCAGCAAGGGTCATGGGGGTGACTTTAATTTATCGAACGATTGCGTTCGGCTTCGTCGTCATTGCGAGGAGCGCAAGCGACGAAGCAATCCAGGGGCCGCAAAGAAAGAGCTGGATTGCTTCGCTTCGCTCGCAATGACACGGTGGTTGGGGGTAATGCCTCGACCTGTTCTCACCCGCCGAAGCCGAGCGTCTTCTTGATGTCGTCCCATTTGGTGCGGGCCGACACGATGCCGCGCTCGGCCTTGGCGGTCCAGTCCACCATGGATCCGTAGTAGAGGCGTACGTCCTTGCGGCCCAGGATCTCGGAGAGCACGAACCAGTCCGTCGCCGCCCAGTGGCCGGTGTTGCAATAGCTGACCGCCGGTCCTTCGGGAATCGCCGAGGCGATGCGGGCGAGCTCGGCCTGAGGCTTCAGGCGGTTCGTGGCTGCATCGTAGAAGGAAGCATTGTCCACATTGATGGCACCTTTGATGTGCCCATAGGCCTTGGCGGCCGGCGCCTTGTCCTTGCCGTTGAAGAAGGAGGCCGGGCGGGCGTCGACCAGGGTGGCGCCGCCATGCGCTTCGATGCGCTCCACGTCGCCGGTCTCGACGATCAGCGACTTGTGGAGACGGGCGGTGAAAATTTTCGGAGACGCCTTGCCGGGTCCGGTCGCGACCGGTTGGCGAGCCGCAGTCCAGGCCGCATAACCGCCGTCGAGGATCGATAGTCGCGCCACGCCGGCGACCTTCAGGGTCCAGTAGACGCGGGCGGCGGAACCGAAATCGGTATTGTGCACGCCGGCCGGGACCACCACCACGTGGCTGTCCTCGTCGATACCCAGTTCGCCGATCAGCTTTTCCAGTTCGGGCACCGTCGGCAGCATGAAGGGCACGCCGCCGCGGGTGACCCGCCAGCCGCCCTTGTCGTAGTCGGAGTGGACCGAACCCGGGATGTGGCCCTTCGCATAGGCGTCGGCGCCGCCGCCGTCGATGGCCGAGCGTACGTCGAGGACGACCAGATCGCCGTCGCCGCGGTGCTGGGCCAGCCATTCGACCGAGACGAGCGGCGTCACGTCGGCGGCGCGGGCGCCCGAGAGGCTTCCGGTGAGCGTGCCGGCGAGCAACAGGATGGCGGTAACAGCGTGCATGAGCGCGGCGGGGGGGCGAACTGTCATCTTGAGACCTTCCCGGTGGGCGGGTGGGGTGGAGGACCCGCAATTCGTCCCTTGAAATAAAATATTTTTCTCTATAGAGACAAGTATGCCCGATAAATAAGTAAATTGGTCTACGGCACGGGCGCTGTATAGATAATTCTCCTTGTCGGGACGGGAAAATGAGAATGGACGCCATCGACCGGAAAATCCTCGCCGTGCTGCAGGAGGACGCCGCATTGTCGGTCGCGGAAATCGGCAGCCGGGTCGGCCTGTCGTCGACGCCGTGCTGGAAGCGCATCCAGAAGCTCGAGAGCGAAGGCGTGATCCAGAGACGGGTCGCGATCGTCGACCAGGACAAGGTCGGGTTGGGGGTCACCGTGTTCGTGTCGGTGGAGACCGGCGACCATTCGGGCGATTGGCTCAAGAAATTCGCCGCCGTCATCGGCGCCATGCCGGAGGTCCAGGAGTTCTATCGCATGGCCGGTGACGTCGACTACATGCTGCGCGTCGTCGTGCCCGACATTGCCGGTTACGACGCCTTCTACAAGCGCATGATCGAGGCGGTGCCGCTCAAGAACGTCACTTCGCGCTTCGCCATGGAGAAGATCAAGTCGACGACGGCGCTGCCGATTCCTTGAACCGGCCCCATCCGGGCTCAGCAGATCGGGATCTTCTTGCCCGAGCGCGGCTTGAGGAAGATCGTCTCGCCAAGGTTGATGCCGTCCTTGGCGATGATCTTGCCGATGGTGGGAACGTATGTGTAGTTCGCCTCTGCCCAGATCACCGGGCCCTCGGTTGTCCGCAGCTCCGGCGGGATGGCGGCGGTGACGTCGCCCGAGTGCTTGGTGGCGCCGTTATAGGCCCGGCTCCAGCCGCCGTTGCCGCTCGAGCCTTCCACCACCTTGGCCTGCTGCTTGTCGTCGACGATGGCCTGCGTGATCACGATCTTCATCTTGGTCGCGTCGAACGGGTAGAGAACCGCATTGCCGGCCTTGAACGTGGTGAGGATCTCGCTTTCCGAGATGCACGACGTATCGGTGCGGGCGACGAGGTCGCCGACCGTACTCGCCACCAGGCTCATCTTGCGATCGGCGCTGACCGCCTGGGTGATCTCGACGCTGCCGAGATAAAGCGTGATCATCAGCGGCAGCAGCATGGCGAATTCGACCGCGGAGACGCCGCTCTCGTTCGCGGCGAAGCGGCGCAGGACGATCGGAGACCTCGACGGGTAGGTCATGGCGGTCTCCTCAGAACGGCTCGTTGCGGAACGCGGCGGTCGCCACCAGCATGCGTGAGCCGCCGCCGCTGTCGCCGAGGAATTTTGCGGTCAACGGAAACAGGATCGGCCATTTATACATCAGACGCACCACCACGATGGCTTTGGCGGTCTTGACGGCGTCCGTCGAGAATTGGGTAACGGGTTCGCCGTCTTTCAATTCCACCGAGCGGTTGATCGAGTCGTAATCCGTCGGCTTCTGGACGTCGACGAAGATGCCGCGCGAGCTTGGGCAGCTGAACAGCACCTTGGCGCGATTGCACACCTCCTCCTTGAACGCCGCCTCGTCGAAAGCCTGCCCCTGGCCGGTTCTGATCAGCCGGGCGGAGTCCGCCGCCACCGTCTCGAGGGTCTGGCTGGCGAAGAAAACGAGGCCGGTCTCCATGATCAGGAACATCAGCAGCAGGAACGGCAGGACCACGATGGCGAATTCGACGGCGGCGGCGCCGTCCTGCCGGCGCAGGAAACGGCGCACCGGCACCAGCCGGCCGAGCCCGGCGACCACTGAATTGAGCATGTTCGCGGACATCGCCCGGACCTCGACCTAAGGTGTTCAGATGCGCGACGGATATGTCGTGTTTTACCGAAAATGTCTTTTCAACTGATTGCCACGGTCGCCGCCGCGTGAGCGTTGCCGTTGACGGCGCGCTAACCATGGGCCGCCGATATCGTCGCGACGCCTGTCCGTTCAGCGCGGCGGGGTCTGGCCGCCACTGCCGGAGCTGCCGGCGTTCGAGTTGCGTGCGCCCGACTGGTTGAGTGACGCATCGAAAAACTCCGGGCTGTCGCCCAGCGTGATACGGCGTTCGCAGGTGGGTGCGCAGCTGTAGGATTCGCGGGCAACGCCACGGTAGACGACGACAACGTGGTCCTTGGCACCGGTGACCAGGATAGACCGGCTCATCAGCACAGTGCCGTCGCGGTCGAGCGCCACCAGATTGGTGGAGCCGTAGCCCTTGCCGGTGAGCACCATCAGGCCGCCCGGCTGGATCGAAGCGTCGGCGATCAAGGGATTGCCGATGACCAGGGTGGCGACGCGGTCGGGAAGCCGCAGGATGGTCGCCTGGTCGAGTTCCACGTCGACGACTTCAGCGGCGGGCGCGCTGCCGGCGAAAAGGCTGCCCAGCGTCGCCGCCAGGACGGCGGCGCTTTGCGCCGCGCGGCGGCGGTGCATATGTGTCATCGGTACTCTCCGAACGCTGATACGACTACCGGACCCGACGACCGAACGGCCGACACGGAGGAACTCGATGTTGGCTGCAAATTGATGAACGAAGTCCAAACCATTCGATGCATTCGCGTGCGTGACGGCGAACGGAAGAGGGTAGCCGGCAGAAAACATTGCGGCAGTTCGAATATCGAAGCGAGAAACGCCGGTATTCCAGACATTCTCATCGTAATGAATTCTGAAAGCAGTTGTTAACTACGTAAACAACGGCGAAAAGTACCCTAAGTTTATGCGGTGAGATTAACCGCAAAGAAACGCGTGCGCGGTAGCGTTCGACATGGTCCTGATCGGCCGGGCAACAACGGCCACGGTGGGACCGAGCTCAGACAGCCACTTGTGGATCAGGAGTACGTCATGCAGTCGCTCATCAAGTTCGTGAAGGACGAGTCCGGCGCCACCGCCATCGAATACGGCCTCATTGCCGCTGGTATTTCCGTCGCTATCATCGCCGTCGTCAACCAGCTCGGCACGAGCCTGAACACCACGTTCACCAACGTCAAGACCGAGCTCGAGAAGGCCGGCAAGTAAGCCGCCTTGACTCGCTGGTTCAGAAAAGCCCCGCCGATGATCGGCGGGGCTTTTTCGCATCCGCCGTACGAAACGGCGGGAACGCCGCCGAGATCACGGCGAAAAGACGACGAATGCCCGTCGCGCTTACCCGAGCTTAAGGCCTTCCCCTTAGTGTCGGTATCTCGCAGCAGAGAGCGAGTCCAACATGATCACAGCACTGAGACGATTCCTGCGCGACGAGCGCGGCGCCACAGCGATCGAGTATGGCATCATCGCGGTCGGCATCTCGGTGACGATCGTCGTCGCCGTGACCGCGATCGGTACCAACGTGAAGCAACGTTACGACTACGTGCTCGAAAAAGTCTCCAGTGGGAACTGACGCGATGCTGCTCGACACGGCCCGGCTGCTCCTGTTCCCTGCCCTGATGGCGTTCGCGGCTTCGAGCGACCTGTTGACGATGACCATCTCCAACCGCCTGACGGTCGCTCTCATCATTGGCTTCGCCGTACTGGCGATCATGACCGGAATGCCGCCGCAATCGATGCTCGAGCACGCGAGCGCCGGGTTGCTGGTGCTCCTGGTCGGGTTCGCCCTGTTCGCGTGCGGCTGGATCGGCGGCGGCGACGCGAAGCTTGCGGCCGCGACGGCGCTGTGGTTCGGCTGGCCGCATCTCCTCGACTACGTGCTCTACGCTTCGCTCCTCGGTGGCGCCCTGACCCTGGCGCTACTCCAGTTCCGCAAGTATGCGTTGCCGGCCTCGATCGCGACCACGGAGTGGGTGGAGCGCCTGCACCGGCCGGGAGGTGGCGTCCCCTACGGCATCGCGCTCGCCGCCGCGGCCCTCATGATCTATCCCTCCACGGCCTGGATGTCGCTCGCCCAGTAGACGGTCCGGCCAGGGTAGTCACGTTTCGTCGGAACCATTCATTAACTCGAACTGGATACGCCTCATTAACCACGAGTTGACGTTTAGCTGGTGAAATCACGCCAGGGCGGCCTCCGGCCGCCGCGTCAGTGGGTGTGAGCGTATGAAAGCCGCGCGTCTCCTCGTCCTCGTCATCGCGGTCGCCGCCGGCGGTCTGGCTGCGCTTCTGGCGAGCGGCTCGGACAACACGCCGCCGGCGGCGCCGGCGCCCGTCGTCCAGATGGATACCGTCGAGGTTCTTGTCGCCAAGAACGACCTCGGCATCGGCCAGAAGGTCGGCCCCGACGATCTGCGCTGGCAGATCTGGCCGGCCGCCACGGGTGGGGGAGCCGCCTTCATCCGCCGCAACGAGCGTGGCGACGCCCTCCAGCAACTGTCCGGAGCCATTGTGCGCTCGCCGCTCGCGGCCGGCGAACCGGTGCGTGACGGCAAGCTGATCAAGGGTTCGGGCTCCGGCTACATGGCGGCGATCCTGCCGTCGGGCATGCGCGCCGTCTCGACGGAGATTTCGCCCGAGACCGGCGCCGGCGGATTCATCCTGCCCAACGACCATGTCGACGTGCTGCTGACGCGTCGCGACCGTGAGGCCGAGCGCTCCACCGGTATCGACGTCCATGTCAGCGAGACCATCCTGAACGACATCCGCGTGCTGGCGATCGACCAGACCGTGGAGGAGAAGAACGGCCAGCGCGTGGTGGTCGGACGAACCGCGACCCTCGAACTCAAGCCCGGCCAGACCGAAACGCTGGCGCTGGCGCGGCAGATGGGTTCGCTGTCGCTGGCCCTGCGCAGCATCCTCGATTCGGGGCCGTCCAAGACCGAGCAAACCGACGACAAGGACACCAAATCCCGCAACCGCCTCAACGTGGTCCGCTTCGGGGTGTCCACATCCACGACTCCGAAATGAAGGCGGCGGAGAGGAAACGGAACATGATGCATCGGATGTCGATCCGCGCGGTACGGCTCGCCGGCCCTCTCGCCCTCCTGTTGGGCGGGCTCTGCGCGCCGGCGTTGGCCGCCGAAGCGAAAAGCGAGGCCGCGACGCCGGTTCCCAGCATCACCGCCAGCGAGTCCGGCTCGCATTTCGTGCCCCTCGGGGTCGGCAAATCCGTGGTCATCGACCTGCCCCGTGACGCCAAGGATGTCCTGGTCGCAGATCCCAAGATCGCCAATGCGGTGATCCGCTCGGCGCGGCGCGTCTACATGATCGGCGTCGAAGTCGGCCAGACCAGCATGTATTTCTTCGACGCCGCCGGCGCCCAGATCGCCGGCTTCGACATCGCGGTCACCCGCGACCTCAACGGCGTGCGCGCCGCCCTGCGGCAGATGTTCCCCGAGGCGGAGATCCGGATCGAAGGCGTCGGCAAGGATGGAGTGGTGCTGACCGGCACGGTCGCCAATCAGGCGGAGGCGCAGACGGCTTATGAGGTCGCCTCGCGCCTCGTCGGCAACGAAAAGGTGCTCAACGCCATCACGGTGCGCGGCCGCGACCAGGTGATGCTCAAGGTGACCATCGCGGAAGTGCAGCGCGACGTCGTCAAGCAGCTCGGCGTCGATCTCCAGGGCACGGTCGGCAACGGTGCGGCGTCGCTCACCTTCGCGACCGACAATCAGTTCGCCGCCTACGGTAAGGCGGTCACCGACACCAATTTCGTCGGCAAGTTCCCGAACGTCACCGCGACCGTGCGGGCGATGGAACGCGCCGGCGTCACCCGCACGCTCGCCGAGCCGAACCTGACCGCGATCTCGGGCGAGTCTGCCAACTTCCTTGCCGGCGGCGAATTCCCCATTCCGATTCCCGGCAGCTGCGCCACCTGTCCGCCCGGCATCGAGTTCAAGAAGTTCGGCGTCGGGCTGACGTTCACGCCGGTCGTGCTGTCGGAGGGTCGCATCAGCCTCAAAGTGATGACCGAGGTGTCCGAACTCTCCCCCGACGGCGCGATTTCGGTCACGGGCGGCATCACGGTCAGTGCCCTCAAGGTGCGTCGGGCCGAGACGACTTTGGAGGTCCCCTCCGGCGGCGCCATGGTGATCGCCGGGCTGATCAAGGACCAGACCAAGCAGGCCATCAATGGCGTGCCGGGCCTCCTGCAGCTGCCGGTGCTCGGGACGCTGTTTCGCAGCCGCGACTTCGTCAACAATCAGTCGGAGTTGATGATCATCGTGACGCCCTATGTGGTGCGGGCGGTGGCCCAGAAAAACCTGTCGCTGCCGACCGACGGTTTCGCCGACGTCAGCGACCCCAGCGGTTACCTGATGGGCCGGATCAATCGCATCTACGGCGTCGGCGGCAAGGATCAGGGCCGCGTTTATCACGGCAAGTTCGGCTTCATCCTGGATTGAAGGTCGGAACGGGAGAATTGAACCGATGACATCCGCGTCTCCGACACAGCCTCGGCGCCGCCTCGGCCGGCTCGTGCTGCTCGTCGCCGTTGCGGCCGCGATGGCAGGCTGCAAGACCACCGGCGACACCACGGCGGCCGTACGGCCGCCCGACGACTATCGGTTGCGCCACCCGATCGTCGTTCAGGAGAAGGATCACACCATCGCGCTGATGGTGGGCAACGCCCGCGGCGGCCTGTCGCCGGCGCAACGCGCTGACGTGACCGCATTCGCGGGCGAGTGGAAGCGCGACACCGCCGGCGGCATCGTCGTTGATCTGCCGGTGCGCACGCCCAATGCCCGGGCGGCATCCGATACGCTGCGCGAAGTCCAAGCGGTGCTCGTCGCCGCCGGCGTGCCGGCGGCCGGCATCCGCGTCCAATCCTATACGCCGCCGGACTCGGGCCGCATGGCGCCGATCAAGATCAGCTATCCGCGCATGACCGCCGATGCGGGCCCGTGCGGACAATGGCCGGACGATCTCGGGCCGAGCTACCATCCCGCCTATCTGGAGAACCGGCAGTACTACAATCTCGGCTGTGCCACCCAGCGCAATCTCGCCGCGGTGGTCGACAACCCGGCCGATCTCGTGCAGCCGCGGGGCGAAACGCCCGCCTATACCAACCGCCGCACCACCGTCTTGACCAAATACGGCAAGGGCGAAAGCTCCGCGACCGTCGATCCGAACGCGGACAAGGGTAAGATCAGCGAAGTCGGCAAATGATGAGAGAGCAGCAGCGTTCCACCGGCCCGACCGACGAACCGGTCGTCGCAAGCGACGCCGAGGAGTACATCTCGCCGGCACCGCGGGTCTCCGTGCAGGCATTCTGCGAGACCGCCGAAACCGCCGCCGCCGTGCAGGCCGCGGCGGAAGACCGTCGCATGATCAAGGCGCATGTGCGCGTGCAGATGGGCGGTATGGCCGCCGCCGCAGAAGCCTATCGCTCCTCGCCGACCCCCAACGTGATCTGCCTGGAAGCCGAGGTTCGCGGCGAAGACGTCCTCGCCGGCCTCGACGAACTCGCCAATGTGTGCGACGCCGGCACCCGCGTGGTCGTCATCGGCCGCTTCAACGACATCGTGCTCTATCGCGAACTGCTGCGGCGCGGCGTCAGCGACTACATGATGGCGCCCGTCAAGCCGATCGACGTGGTGCGCTCCATCTGCAACCTGTTCTCTGCTCCGGACGCCAAGCCGGTCGGCCGCGTCATCGCCGTGGTCGGCGCCAAGGGCGGCGTCGGCTCCTCCACGGTCGCCCACAACCTCGCCTTTTCGATCGCTCGCGATCTGGCGCTCGACGCCGTCGTGACCGATCTCGACCTCGCCTTCGGTACCGCCGGGCTCGACTTCAACCAGGACCCGCCGCAGGGCATCGCCGACGCCGTGTTCTCGCCGGATCGGGTCGATACCGCCTTCGTGGACCGGCTGTTGTCGAAATGCGCCGAGCACCTGAGTCTTTTGGCGGCACCGGCGACGCTCGATCGCGTTTACGATTTCGGCGCCGACGCGTTCGATCCGGTGTTCGATTCGCTGCGCGCCACCGTGCCCTGCGTGGTCCTCGACGTGCCCCACCTATGGTCGGGCTGGACCAAGCGGGTGCTCGTCGGTGCCGACGATATCCTGATCGTCGCCGGTCCGGACCTCGCCAATCTGCGCAACGCCAAGAACCTGATCGACTTCCTCAAGACGGCGCGCCCCAACGATCGCCGGCCGTTCTACTGCCTCAACCAGGTGGGGGTACCGAAGCGACCCGAGATCAAGCCGTCGGACTTCTCCAAGGCGCTCGAAGACGATCCCGTCGCTGTGCTGCCGTTCGACCCGCAGGTGTTCGGCACCGCCGCCAACAACGGCCAGATGATCGCTGAAGTGTCCTCCGGCCATCGCGCTGCCGAGATCTTCCGACAACTGGCACAAATCCTCACCGGCCGTTCGGAAGCCAAGCGGCCGCGCCACAAGTTCATTCCACCCATGATCGATAAGCTGCTCAAGCGCGGACGCGCCGTCGGGTCCTGAACGGAGAAGAGTGTGTTCGGAAAGCGTGCCGTTTCCGGGGCTGCCCCCCTTGCTCCGCCGCCGCCACCGGCGGCGCCGGCGTCGATGGAGCAGGTTCCGCGCCATCACGAGGATGGTCGCGTGCCGTTCCCGTCGAGCGGCCTCGCCGCGCCGCTGGTCGGCGCGCCGGTGCCGCAGCAGGGCCGCGTCGCCGGTTCCGGCAAGACGGCCGCTAACCCCACGGTGGCGGAGAGCCGCCACTCGGACAGCTACTACGAGGTCAAGGGCACGATCTTTTCGGCCCTGATCGAGGCCATCGATCTCGCCCAGCTGGCCAAGCTCGACGTCGATTCGGCGCGCGAGGAAATCCGCGACATCCTCAACGAGATCATCGCGATCAAGAACATCGTGATGTCGATTTCCGAGCAGGAGGAACTGCTCGACGACATCTGCAACGACGTGCTCGGCTACGGCCCGCTCGAACCGCTGCTGGCCCGCGACGATATCGCCGACATCATGGTCAACGGCTCCGGCACCGTCTACATCGAGGTGCAAGGCAAGATCCAGAAGACCGGGGTACGCTTCCGCGACAATCACCAGCTCCTCAACATCTGCCAGCGTATCGTTTCCCAGATCGGCCGCCGCGTCGACGAGAGCTCGCCCATCTGCGACGCCCGCCTGCCCGATGGCTCGCGTGTCAACGTCATCGTGCCGCCTTTGTCGATTGACGGCCCGGCGCTGACGATTCGCAAGTTCAAGCGCGACAAGCTCACCCTCGAACAGCTGGTCCGCTACAATTCGATCACGCCCGAAGGCGGGGAAATCCTGAAGGTCCTCGGCCGCTGCCGTGTCAACGTGCTCGTCTCCGGAGGCACCGGCTCGGGCAAGACGACACTCTTGAACTGTCTGACGCGCTATATTGACGACGACGAGCGTGTCATCACTTGCGAGGACGCCGCCGAGCTGCAGCTGCAGCAGCCGCACGTGGTCAGGCTGGAGACGCGGCCGCCCAACCTCGAGGGCGAAGGCCAGATCACCATGCGCGACCTCGTCCGGAATTGCCTGCGCATGCGGCCGGAACGCATCATCGTCGGCGAAGTGCGCGGCCCGGAGGCGTTCGATCTTCTCCAGGCCATGAACACCGGCCACGACGGCTCGATGGGTACGCTGCACGCCAACAACCCGCGCGAAGCCCTGTCGCGCCTGGAATCCATGATCACCATGGGGGGATTCGCGCTGCCCTCGCGCACCATCCGTGAGATGATCTGTGCCTCTGTCGACGTCGTCATCCAGGGCGCCCGCCTGCGCGACGGTTCGCGCAAGATCACCCACATCACCGAAGTGGTCGGCCTGGAAGGCGACGTCATCATCACCCAGGATTTGTTCGTCTACGATTTCCTGGGCGAAGACGCCGACGGCAAGGTGCTGGGGCGCCACCGTTCGACCGGCATCGGCCGGCCGCGGTTCTGGGAGCGGGCGCGCTATTTCGGCGAGGAAAAGCGACTCGCCGCCGCCCTCGACGCCGCCGATGTCACCCTCGAATCGGTGAAGAAGTGATGGTCGCCACCATGTGGACGCAGGTGTCGATGCAGGTTCTCGCGATCGCATTCCTGGTCGCGGTGTCGATCGGCGGCGTCGCTTGGGTGTTCCTCTATCCGATCCTGTCGGGCGAGCGGCACGCCGAAAAACGCATGGTCAGCGTCGCCCGGCCGGAGCCGCCGACCCGCAAGGCGGCGGCGCGCGTCAGCCGGTCGCGGCGCGAGCAGGTCGAGGTCTCCCTGAAGGAGCTGGAGACGCGCAACAAACGGGCGAAACGGCCGGCACTACAGGTGCGCATCGCCCAGGCCGGCCTCGCCTGGTCGAAGGCGCGATTTCTCGTCACAGCGGGCGTGTTCGGGCTCGCGATCTTCGTCGCCGTCGTGCTGATCGGGGGGGATTTGGCGCTGGCGGCGGTATTCGGCTTCTCCGCCGCTGCCGGGGTGCCCTTGTGGGCGCTCAGATATCTTAAGAAGCGACGTGAGACGCGGTTTCTCGAGGTCTTTCCCGACTCGGTCGACATCATCGTGCGCGGCATCAAAGCCGGCCTGCCGCTTCTGGACTCCATGAAGGTGATCGTCGCCGACGCGCCGGAGCCGGTACGCAGCGAGTTCCGCTCCATCATCGAGACCCAGGCGATCGGGATCCCGCTCGGGGAGGCCTGTCTCAAATTGCACGAACGCACGCCCGTGCCGGAGGCGAACTTCTTCGGCATCGTGATCGCGATCCAGCAGAAGTCGGGCGGCAACCTGTCGGAGGCGCTCGGCAACCTGTCGCGCGTGCTGCGCGACCGCAAGAAGATGAAGGCCAAGATCCACGCCATGTCGATGGAGGCGAAGGCATCGGCCGGCATCATCGGCGCGCTACCGCTCGCCGTGATGCTGCTCGTCTACCTGTCCAGCCCTGCCTACATCGCGCTCCTGTGGACCGAGCCGCTCGGCCGTATCATGCTGGCGGCCTCGGCAGCGTGGATGCTCGTCGGCGTGATGGTCATGAAGAAGATGATCAATTTCGATTTCTAGAGCCCGGGTCGCCATGCTGGAACAGATCATCGACAAGCTGCACGACACCCGGATGCTGGCGATGATGTTCGCCGGCATCGCCGCCATGGCGACCGTACTGACGCTGGCGATGCCGTTCCTGTCGACCGATGGACTCGACAAGCGCATGCGGGCGGTCGCGGTCGAACGCGAGAAGATCCGTCAGCGCGAACGCGAACGCATGGCGCGCGGCGAGAAAATCGCGCTGCGATCGTCGCCGAAACAGTACATCCAGCGTGTTGTCGAGCAGTTCAACCTGTCGAAATGGGTCGGCCAGGAGGAGGCCCGTGCCAAGCTGATCCAGGCCGGCTACCGCGGCCAGGCGCCCTATGTGGTCTACCTGTTCTTCCGCATGGTGGCCCCGATCGTCACGCTTGCGTCCTCGCTGGTCTACCTCTTCGTGATCACCGACTTCGACCAGCCGATGACCGCCAAGATCGGCATGTGCCTGTTCGCCGCCTATATGGGCATGCAACTGCCCTATCTGTTCCTCAAGAACAAGATCGAGCACCGCAAAGTCTCGATCCAGCGGGCTTTCCCCGACGCCCTCGACCTGCTCTTGATCTGCGTGGAGTCCGGCATGTCGATCGAGTCGGCATTCCGCAGGGTTTCCGAGGAGATCGGTTCGCAGTCGATCGCGCTCGCCGAGGAGCTGACGCTGACCACGGCCGAGCTCTCGTATCTGCCTGACCGTCGCCAGGCTTACGAGAACCTCGCCGTGCGCACCGACCTCGAGGGCGTCAAGTCGGTCTGTCTCGCCCTCCAGCAGGCGGAGCGCTACGGCACCCCGATGGCGCAGACGTTGCGAGTGATGTCGCAGGAAAACCGCGATATGCGCATGAACGAAGCCGAGAAGAAAGCGGCGGCGCTGCCCCCCAAGCTGACCGTGCCGATGATCCTGTTCTTCCTGCCGGTCCTGTTCATCGTCATCCTCGGCCCGGCCGCCATCAAGGTGATGGCGCTCGACTAGACCGGCGGGCGGGAGGCTCGCCGTAAAACCAGGAAGACCAGCACGGACGCGGCGCCCAGGAGCGACGACAGCACGACGGCGCGCGGATATTCGGCATTGAACACCGAGTTGTAGATTTCCAGCGACATGGTGTTGGTCTTGCCGATGATGTTTCCGCCCAGCATCAGCGTGATGCCGACTTCGCCCACCGAGCGCGCCAGCCCGAGCACCAGACCGGCCGCGATGGCGCCGCGCACGTTCGGCAGAACGACGTGGATGAACGTGTCCCATTCACCACGGCCGAGGGTGCGGGAGGCCTCGCCGAGACCACGGGAGACGGCGGCGATCGCCGCTTCGATCGGCTTGACGACCAGCGGCAGCCCGGCCACGACCGACGCCAGGAACACGCCTTCGACGGAAAACACGAACGATAATCCGAACGTGTCGTCGAGCCAGCCGCCGATCGGGCTGCGCCGGCCGAGCAGCAGCAGCAGGAAGAAGCCGAGTGCCACCGGCGGGAACACGAGCGGCAGGGTGACGGCGATGTCGAGCAGGGTTCGGCCCGGCCAACGCGGTTGCGCCAAGGCCCAGCCGAGCCCGGTACCGAGGACGAAATGCGCGAGCAGCGTCGCCGAAGCGATCTTGACGGTCAGTGCGGCCGGATAAGCGAGCGCGGGATCGCGAAGCGCCTCCCAGGCCGCCTCGAACGGCATCACAGTCCGTGGCGCGTGAGGATGGCGCGGGCCCTTTCGGTCGCCAGGAAGTCCGCGAAGGCCTCGGCCACGGCGCCGTCCTTGGCGGGCGACGTGATCGCGCACACCACTTCGACCGCATCGTAGAGGTCGGGCGCGACCTCGACCAGGCCGCCGAGATTGCCGGCGGCCCCCATGGCCTCGGTGGCATTGAGGAAGCCGGCATCGACCTCACCACTGGCGACGTAGCTCGTCACCTGGGGAACGGTGGCGACCGCAACCAGCCTGGGATCGACCGCGGCGGCGAGGCCGCTGCGTTGCAGGAACTGCCGGCCTGCCTTCCCATAGATCGCCTGCGCCTGGTCGGGAATGCCGATGCGCCTGAACTCCGGCCTGGCGATGTCGGCCGCCGCAGTCATGGCGAGGCCCTTGCGGTAGGCGATCACGAGCTTGCCCAGTCCGAGGCGGGCCATGCGGGAGTACTTCAGTCCGGGCGCAGACTCCAGTGCCACCTTGTCGCCGCACACGAGCGACACCTGCCCGCTCTCGCGCGCCTGGGCGAAGACCTGGCCGAGATGGCCGTAGACTTGCAGCACCTTGTGGCCGCTCGTGGCTTCGAAGGCGGTGGCGATCTCGCCGATGGGCCGGCGGAAGCCGGCGCCGGCCGCGAGCGTCACCTCGTCCGCGCATGCCTGCCCGAACGAGCACGAAGCCACGGCCACGCCGACCAGCGCCGCCGTCCGCCACCATTGTCTGGACATCGGAAAAGACCGCATTTGCAGGACATCGAGATGGCGTTATATCATTCGACTATATAACGTGCAAACACAGAAATCATGCCCCTCCTTCGCTTGACTGTCCGATGAAGCCGCCCGCGCGCCCCTGGCTGGACGCGACGATGCGCGTTGCGCTCAACGGCGCCGCGGGGCGCTTCGCGCTCGACCTCGCGGTCGGCATCGAAAGAGGGTCGATCGTCGCCATCGTGGGCCCGTCCGGCGCCGGCAAGACAACCTTCTTGCGGCTGATCGCCGGCCTGGCGCGGCCGGATGCGGGACGCCTGTGCGTCGACGGCGAGGTGTGGTGTGATACCGGGGCGCGCCTGCACCTGCCGACACAACGGCGTCGGCTTGGCTTCGTGTTCCAGGATTACGCCCTGTTTCCCAACATGACGGTGCGCGGAAACGTCGAATATGCGTTGGGCAGGAGCGCCAGCCGCGGTGCGGCCGACGACCTTCTGGGGCTCGTCGCCCTCGAACGGCTGCAAAACGCCTATCCGGACCGCCTGTCCGGCGGCCAAAAGCAGAGATTGGCGCTGATCCGCGCATTGGCGCGGCGGCCGTGGCTTTTGTTGCTGGACGAGCCGCTGTCGGCCCTCGATCCGGTGATGCGCCGCCAATTGCAGGGCGAGTTGAAGCGGCTGCACGCGACGTTCGGCACCACGACGCTCATCGTCAGTCACGACACTTCGGAGATCCTTCGGCTCGCCGACAGGGTGTTGCGCCTCGAAGAGGGGCGTATCGTCTACGACGGTACGCCAGTCGGGGCATTGGGCATCGAGGAGGCGGATGCCGGCATCAGCCTCGTAGGCGAGCATGTGGAGGGTCCCGATGCGGACGGCCGCGCGCGCGTTCTTCTCGACGGGCGTATCCGGCGCGTCCGCTATCATGCGGGCGTGAGCCCGCCTGCGCCGGGCGACCTCGTCGTGCTGCGCATCGACGAGGTCGAAGCCGTTCGCGGGGGCGATCACCCCATGGGAGTTCTATGAAAATGATGACGATTTCCGACGACGAACTGCGCTGCTGGCTCGCCGAGGATGTGCCTTATGGCGACCTGACCACGCGGACGCTCGGGATCGGCGATCGCGAAGGATCGATCCGCTTCGAGGCGCGCCAACCCATGGTGGCGGCGTGCACCGAGGAGGCGGGGCGGATCATGTCCATGGCGGGAGCCCGGGTGGCCGCCATGGCGGCATCGGGCACCGACGTCGCGGCCGGTGGCGTGCTGCTGGCCGCGGAAGGGACCGCGGCTGCCCTGCATACAGGCTGGAAGGTCGCGCAGGTTCTGCTCGAAACCGCGGGCGGGATTGCCACGTCCGCGCGCGCGATCGTCGCGGCGGTACGCGGGGCCGGGTCACAGGCGGCGGTCTCGTGCACGCGCAAGAGCCTGCCCGGTACGCGTTCGTTGTCGGTCAAGGCCATCCTGTGCGGCGGGGCGGTGCCGCACCGACTCGGCCTGTCGGAAACCGTACTGCTGTTCAGGCAGCATCGGGTATTCTGCGCCGACGAGCCGCTGGCGGCGACGATCGTGCGCCTGCGCGCCGGTGTGCCGGAACACAAGACGGTGGTCGAGGTCGAGACGTTCGAGGAGGCCGTGGCGGTGATCGAGGCGGGCGCCGACGTGGTGCAGATCGACAAGGCCGCCGCCGACGTCGTGGCGCGTGTCTGTCGCCACTGCGACGGCCGCCTGCCGCGCCCGGTGATCGCCGCCGCCGGCGGTATCAATGCGGCCAACGCGGCCGACTACGCCCGGGCGGGCGCGCACTCGATCGTCACCTCGGCGCCGTACACGGCGAAGCCGCTCGACGTCAAGGTGAGGATGCGGCCGGCGTGACAACACGGGTGCGCCGCCTCAGGCGGCCGCCCGTGTCCCGCCGCGTGCTTCGCTGACCGACATGGATTCCTCCTCGGCGTCCTGGGGATCGCCCCAGAATTCGGCGACGGTCGGCCCAGCGGCCGACCGGCGGCCGCGCAGGAAGCCGATGATCTCGTGTGGCCAAACCCGTCGGCCCATGCGGGTGTACCAGCGCATGGCCCAGCGCAGTTCAAGATCGCGATGAAACAGGACGCGCCACAGCGCCCGCGGTCGGCACTGCAACGCCATCTCGATGAACTTGACCCACAAGAGCACCCGCCATGGCGGTACGTAACGGGTGGCGAGCACTTGGTGCTTGTAGTCCCACAAACGACGATCCTGTTGGATGACCGTCCGTTCGGCGGCAAAATGGAAGAACGGCGTCCAACGATGGGGCGTGACATAGAGCATCTGGATCTGGTCGGGATCGTAGGCGAGGAGCTGCCGCAGGCCGGCCCAGTAGTCGCGGTCGGTCTCCTGCTCGAAGCCGACCACCCAAGTCGCCATGGACAGGATGCCGTGCCGGCGCAGAAGCCGGATGGCCTCCCGGTCGATCGCGGTCGTCGCCCCCTTGCGGATGAGGGCGAGCGTTGCTGGGTCGGTGCTCTCCATGCCGAGCAGGAAGCGCGTCCAGCCCGCCTTCTTGTAGAGGTGCAGGATATCGGCGTCGCGGACGATGTCGTCGGCGCGCGTCGAGCCGACCAGGATCACGTCGACCTTCTCGGCGATCAGGGCGTCGAGAAATTCCCGCCATGCCTTTTTCGAGACGGTGGGGTTCTCGTCGGCAAAATTGAACACTTCGACGCCGTGCCGACGGTGAAGGCGCGCCAGTTCCTTTGCGAACAGCACCGGATCGCGATGACGCCATCGCGTCCAGAAGCCACGCTGGCCGCAATAGTTGCACAGATGCGGACAGCCGCGCGAAAACTGGACCACGACAGCGCGCCGGCCGCCCCAATAGCTGTAGCGTGCATGGTCAATGAGCTCCCAGCCGATCCGGTAAGCGTCGAGATCGCGGATCAGCGGAGCCGGCGGCATGGCGCAAGGCCGACCGTTGTCCCGGAACGCGATGCCGGGTACGCCCGTGAGCGTCTCACCCCGAGCCAGCGAGGTGATCAGCCTACGCGTCGTCTCCTCGCCTTCGCCGCGCACGATGGCGCGCACATGAGGCTCGGCGATGAGGATGTCGCGCCAGTGATAAGTCGGGAAGACGCCGCCATAGATGATATGCGCACGGGGAAGCGCGGCCGCGACGACGCTCGCCACCTCGGCGATGCCGGGATGGCCGGAGGTAGATCCCGAATGACCGAACAGGATGGCGTCGGGCGCAAACTGCGTCACCTCTTCGACGATCGCGGCGATCGACATGGGGCCGAATTCACCGTCGACGAGGCGCACAGCATGGCCGTCGTCGATCAGGGGGCCACCTATGGCGAGCAGTCCCAATGGCGGCAGGTGGTCGTCGGGAATCCGGCTGCCGATCGCAGGATGCGGCACGTTGACGAGTACGATTCGCATGGAGATGCCTCCTTTGGCCTTCAGGAGCCGAAAGCAGGTTCGAGGGCATGCGGGGTCAGCCCACCGAACCGCCTTTGTCGCCGGTGGAACGACGCTAACGCCACGGCGAGATCCTGTGCATCGAAGTCCGGCCAATTGCGTTCGGTGAAATGGAGTTCCGCGTAGGCGCTCTCCCACAGCAGGAAGTCGGAAAGCCGCTGCTCGCCGCTGGTGCGGATCACGAGATCGACGTCGCGCGGTTGCGGCTCGCCGGTGACGAGCCGGGCAAAGTCGGTCCGCGTCGCGTGGCTGATCCCTGAAAGGCTGATCGCCGCGTGCAGGATCGCATCGCGTGCCGAGTAGTCGATGGCGATGCGCAGCGCGAGCGTCTCGCCGCCCGCCGTCTCGGCCTCGGCGGCCGCGATGGCCTGGGCGAGGCCGTCGGGCAGGCGGTCGCGCCGACCGATCACGGACAGGCGGACACCGTTGCGGGCGAGCATCTCGACTTCGTTCGCGAGATATCGGCGCAGCAGCGTCATCAGGCCGGCTACTTCCGCCGTGGGCCGGCGCCAGTTGTCGCTCGAGAACGCATAAAGCGTCAGCGTTCCTATGCCCTGATGCGGCGCGGCTTCGATGATGCGCCGGATCGCCTCGACGCCGGCGTGATGACCTTCGAGACGCGTCAGGCCGCGCGCGGTGGCCCAGCGGCCATTGCCGTCCATGATGATGCCGACATGGAGTTTGCTGAGAAGAGTGCTTTGCATCGTAAAGCTTCCTTGCAAAAAAAGAGACGTGGGTGGTGTCAGGCTGGCCACGGTCGCAGCCGACCCGGTGGGGCGTCCTCCGCCTCGGCGGCCTTGGCGGCATCGCGCACGAGCCGTTCGAGCACCGAGAGATAGTCGAGGAAGCGGGCACGGCCGGCCTTGGTCAGCCGGCACTGCGTGTGCGGGCGATTACCCTCGTATCCCTTGATGACCTCGATCAGCCCGGCATCCTGGAGGACCTGCAGGTGCCGGCTGAGATTGCCGTCGGTGAGGCCGCACAGCTGCTTGAGGTCATTGAACGCCAAGCCCTTGGGATGGGCCATCAAAGAGGTGAGCAGGCCGAGGCGCGCTTTCTCGTGGATGACTCGATCGAGACCTTCATAGGAGAAGGGCGCCGCCGATTCAGTCTTCGGCATCGAACTCTCCCGATGCGATATGCAAGAGGCCAGCGATCAGGAACTGGCCGATCGCGAACGGCAGGCCCATGGCCCACGGTGACAGGACGTGGCTATCGCTCGCCAAGACGAGGGTCACGAAGCCGGCGACGAAGTACCAAGCTCCGCCGAAAGCAATCGATCGCGGGAGAGAACGCACGGAGGCGAAGACGCCGAGGCCCATCAAGATCTGCCACAGACCCGGCAGCGTCCACAGCGTGTCGGGCGCGAACTTCAGGAGCAGAACGGCGAGCAGGAAACCGGCGACGCCGGTCGGAAGAAACTGTTCGACCGCCTGCTGCAGCATCTCGTCGGCAAGGCCGGAGTGGTGCCGGCGGGAGCGCGCCCGCATCTCGATGCCGATCAGGAGGGTGGAGACGAAAGCCGTGCCCGTCCAGCCGGCCAAGAACGTGACGGGCTGGCTGGTCGCATCCTCGAGCCAGAAGGATTGGGCGAACGCCGTTGCCAAGGCGAGCAGGCCGGTGATCGCGACCGTGATCGGACCATAGCCGCGAAATGCCGTGCCAGCCGCGAGCTGGTGGCGAATCGCCAGAATATCGGCCAGCGCCCTGTCTATGTCGCGCATGCCTTGCTCCAACTTTGCAATGTAAAGTATACTCAAGCGCAAAGTGAATGCAAGCCACTTTCTTCGATCGTTCTGCTCCTGCGGAATACCTCAGTCGGCCGGTTCTGCCGCGAGCTGCGCCGTCGCCTTTCGATCGGCGCTCTTGACCGGTTGCCTGGCGACCTTCCTGCGGTCGCCCTGCTGGGCGATCATCTGCTTGAGATAGGCGACATTTGCGGCCGCCTCGTCTCCCGGCAGGTCGGCCCGGGCCATGGTCTCGGCCTCGGCGAAGCGTCCTTGCAGGCCGATCACCAGAGCGAGGTTCTGCCGCACGCGCGGATCGGGATTCTGGCCGACGCTGGCGCGCCGCAGCGTCGCCTCGGCGCGGGTGAGATCCTTGGCGAGGGCATAGGACAGGCCGAGATTGGATAGGACCGTCGGTTCGTCGGGGACGATCTTGAGTGCGCTTGCATAATAGTGCTGGGCGTCGGTGTGCTTGCCCATCTGGTCGAGCACGGCGCCCTGGGCGGACAGGATGCGCCAGTCGGGCTGGTCGGGCGAATGGGCGCGGCCGAGCACGTTCAGGGCCTGGGCGAGCTGGCCGTTGTCGGCCAGTGCACGGCCATAGGCGCCGAGCACCACCTTGTTGTTGGGATCGCGCAACGACGCTTGTTCGAGCACCGAGGAGGCTTGCGCGCGCTGGCCCAGCGCCCGGAGCGCCTGCGCATAGGCGATGGCGGCCTGGCTGTCGCCGGGATTGTCGCGGTAGCGGGCGCCCCATTGATCGGCTTCGCGGCGCCATTCTGTCTCGCTGCGCTGGCTCGGCGGAACGGACGCAGTCGTCTCCCGGCTGGCGCTCGCCTGTCCGGCGAACAGGCCCGGCAGGTCGCCCGAGCCGGTCGTCTTGCAGCCCGCCAGGACGACGGCGAGAAGACCGGCCGTGGCGGCGGTGACGACGAGGCGGTGGGGTAGGGGGGTGGAACGCAAGGCCATGATACTCTCCGCCGGGCCTGGCCCACACGCGCCACCCGGCCTTCCCAGCAATAGAGCGTTAACCCTAAGGCTTCGTAAATGGATGGGGGCGGCGGTCCGTCCGGGCGGCATTCATTCCGCCGTGCCGATATGCTAGCAGGCTGCTGCACGACCGTTTCCCGCCATTCCGGGGCCGGCCTGAAGCTGGGGCCGAAGTCCATAGTCCCTGTCCCCCCGCATCAATTTCCATAGGGGTCATGGATTCCGGCCAGCCGCCATGGCGCGTCGAAGACGCGCGTCAACGCGCTCATGGCGGTTTCCGGAATGACGACGGACTTGGAGAGAATTCACCTATGCATCCCGTTTTTGTTCCTGCTGGCCATGGTGCCGCCGTGCCGATCCGTTTCGTGTCCACCGCTACCTGGGAGGCGGCGCGCGGCAATCTCGATCCGGCGGCGCGGAGTTTTGCCGAGGCGAGCGGATTTGCGGCGCGTGCCGGCGAACACCTGTTGCTGCCGGCGGCCGACGGCTCGCTCGCCGCGGTCCTGTTCGGCATCGACGCCCCGCTCGCCAGCGCCCCCGATCGGTTCATGGCCGGCAAGCTCGCCGGCGTCCTGCCGACCGGTATCTATCGCTTCGCCGACGCGCCGGAGCCGCGGTTTTCGGCGCTCGCCTTCGCGTTCGGCCACTACCGGTTCGACCGCTACAAGAAGCGCGACGACAAGGACCTGCGCCTGCAAGTGCCCGACGGGGTCGATGCGGCGGCGCTCTCCCGTACCGTCGAGGCGGTGACGCTCGTCCGCGACCTCGTCAACACGCCGGCGAACGACATGGGGCCGGCCGCCCTCGAACAGGCCGCGCGCGATCTCGCGGCACGCCACGGCGCCACGTTGCGCGTGATCGTCGGCGACGAACTCCTGGCGCAGAACTTCCCCCTGATCCACGCCGTCGGCCGCGCCGCCGGCGAGGCGCCGCGTCTTATCGACCTCACCTGGGGCGACCTCGCACATCCTAAAGTGACGCTGGTCGGCAAGGGCGTGTGTTTCGATTCCGGCGGCCTCGACATCAAGCCCGACTCCGCCATGCTGCTCATGAAGAAGGACATGGGCGGCGCCGCGACCGCGCTCGCCCTCGCCCACATGGTCATGGACCGCCGCCTGCCGGTGCGTCTGCGTGTCCTCATCCCGGCGGTGGAGAACGCCATCTCGGGCAACGCCTTCCGGCCGCGCGACATCTATCCGTCGCGCAAGGGGCTCACGGTCGAGATCGGCAATACGGATGCCGAGGGCCGGCTGGTGCTCGCCGACGCGCTCGCCCTCGCCGACGAGGAGGCGCCCGACCTGCTCATCGACATGGGCACGCTGACCGGCGCCGCCCGGGTCGCGCTGGGGCCGGAGGTGCCGCCCTTCTATACCCATGACGACGGCCTCGCGGCCGACCTCGCCCATTATGCCGACGCCGAAAACGATCCCCTTTGGCGGCTGCCGCTGTGGCGGCCCTATGACGCGATGCTCGATTCCAAGGTGGCCGATCTCGGCAATGTGGGGTCGGGCGGCTTCGCCGGTTCGATCGTCTGCGCGCTCTTCCTCAATCGCTTCGTCAGTGCCGCCAAGGCATGGCTGCACCTCGACATCTACGCCTGGAATCCGTCCGCCAAGCCGGCCCGCCCCGAGGGCGGCGAGTGCCAGGCGGCCCGCGCGCTCGACGCGCTCCTCGCAGCCCGATACGGAGCCCCATGATCACACCAGACCCGCGTATCACGCCGGCGAGGCCAGATCTCGCCGCCCGTCATCTGGAGGGCCGGGTTGCCGCCGCCCGCTATGTGGACGGTACGCTCCTGGAGGTGTTCGAACCGCAGGCGCCGGTTCGCCGCGCGCCGGCGCCGGACGCGCCGCTCGACACCGAGGCCCTCAAGGGCGAGCGCGTCACCATCTACGAGACCACCGACGAGGGCTGGTGCTGGGGTCAGCTCGAAGCAGACGGCTATGTGGGCTATCTGCCCGCCGGCGCGCTGGCGCCGCCCGGCCCGCCCGCGACCCATAAGGTGGCGGCGCTGCGTACCTTCGCGTTCCCGGGCCCATCCATCAAGTTGCCGCCGCTGCATTCCCTTTCGCTCGGCTGTCGTCTGGCGATTGTGCGAATGGAAAAGGAATTCGCGGTCGATGCCGCCGGCGCCCACGTGCCGGCATGTCACGTCGTGCCGGTGACGTCGATGGAAGAAGACTTCGTCGCCGTCGCCGAACGCTTTGTCGGCACCCCCTATCTGTGGGGCGGCAAGACCTCCCTCGGACTCGACTGTTCCGGGCTGGTGCAGGTGGCGCTGACGGCGTCCGGGTTCGCCTGTCCGCGCGACAGCGACATGCAGGCGCGCGAACTGGGCGACGCGACCGAACCCGGGGTCGACTTCGAGCGATTGAGACGCGGCGACCTGCTGTTCTGGAAGGGCCACGTGGCGATCGTGCGCGACGCCGCCACGATCGTGCACGCCAATGCCCATCACATGGCGGTTGCAGTCGAGCCGGTCACCGAGGCGCTCACGCGCATCGCGGCGGCGGGCTGTGCGTTCGTGGGTGTTCGGCGTCTGCGCTGACGGCGGTGATCACTCGCACACGACCGCGCCGCAGGTCCGCACGGCGCGGATGATGTCTTCGAGCGCCGCGCGTCCGGGATGACCCAACAGGGCGACGTCCTTGACCACGAAGGCGGGCGTGGCCGCCAGCCCCATGGCATTGCCGAGGCGCACATGCGCCTTCATGATCTCCGTGACGGCATCATCATTGGCGGCGGCGATGACCTTCTCGTTCGAGAGACCCATGGCCTTGGTGACCGCCAGCGCCCGGTTGCCGTCGACGGTGCCGCGGCCGGCGTAGACACGGCGGTGGAATTCGTGGAAGCGCTCGCGTGCCAGGCGGGCGACGGCGATTTCCACGCGTGCCGCCGCGATGGAGGGAATGCCGAGCACCGGAAACGGCACCAGGATCAGCCGGAGCTTCTTGTCGGCGGCGAGGATCGCGGCGACATCGGCCGCCGCCTTGCGGCAATAGGGGCAGTTGAGGTCGTAGAACTCCACCAGGGTCACGTCGCCGCGCGGATCTCCGATCACGACGGCGCCCGGCAGGGTCTCGATCTGGCCCGCGATCTCGGCCGGGATGCGGTGGTTGGCGACCGGCGTACCGTCCTCGCCATTGATCGGATAACTGGCCCCCGCGACTTGCGCGTGTGCCGCGGTCAGGAATGCGGCGGAAAGGAGAAGTGCTGCGAAAAGGCGTACCATGATCGACTCGTCTTTGTGTGACGGTCGTTATGGCGGTTCAGGCGAACACGGCCCAATCACGAAGGCGCGACGATCGCGGAGGCGAAGGCTCAGTACCCGCGCTGCCGATCCACGACATTCTGCAAAGCCCCGCCGGCTTCGAAGCGTTCGATCTGGGCCAGCATGTTCTTGACGAGTGCGCCGGGCGCCGACGCGGCGGCGTTGTGTGGCGTGATCGTCACTTTCGGATGGGTCCACAAGCGGCTCTCGGGCGAAAGCGGCTCGGCTTCGAACACGTCCAGTGTCGCGCCTTTGAGCGTGCCATCGTCGAGAGCGGCGAGGATGTCCTTTTCGATCTGGGTCGATCCGCGGCCGGCATTGATCAGGCAGGGGCCGCCGAGGGGGCCGTCGCGCCTGAGCTTGCGCAACAACGCCATGTCGATCAGTCCGGTCGTCTCGGCCGTTCGCGGCAGCAGGCACACCAGGATGTCGGTGGTCGCAAGGAAGTCGTCGAGCCCGCCAGCACCATGGAAGGTCGAGACGCCTTCGACCGTTTGCGGCGTGCGGCTCCAGCCCGCGACCCGGAAGCCGATGTGGCGCAACAGGTCGGCGGCGTGGCGGCCGAGCACGCCCAACCCCATGATGCCGACGGTCACCGCGCTCGCCGCCGGCTGGCGGTTCTCGCGCCATATCCGCTCGCGCTGTTGGGTGTCGTAGGCGCGCTGAAATCGATGGTGCATCAGGGCGTGCAGCACCACGTACTCGCCCATCCGCATGGTGAGATCGTCGTCGACGATGCGCACCACCGGCACGTCCGGCAGGTTGGGATCGGTGAAGATGTGGTCGACACCGGCCCCGATGCTGAAGATGGCCTTCAGGTTGGAGCACGGGCGAAGAATTCCCGGCGGCGCCTTCCAGACGCACGCATAGGCGACGTCGTCGAGATCGCCCATGTGAGCCGGGAAGATGCGCAGCTCGCGCTGCGGCACGAGCGTGCGGAAGTGGCGCACCCACGCTTCCGGCTCCGGGCCGGTGACGGCGATCAGGATGGCGTTCATGACCAGACCGGTTTGCGTTCGGCGATCCAACCGTCAAGGCCCGGCCATTGGAGCGCCAGCCATTGCAGGGCCAGGAGCAGATATCCGTTCTGCGCCGTGTTGTGGGCGAGCGCCGCGATGGCGGCATCGACCGGAACCCGGATCGGTCGGGTCTGCTCGTGTTCGTCGGCGGCGCCGGCCATTGCCGGCACCTGCGCGGCATCGACTAGGCCGAGATAGAGCGTGGCGTATTCCTCGAGCATGCCGGGCGCCGGCATGAACGAGAACATCTCGTAGAGCGCGCTCGGGGCGACGCCGATCTCCTCGATGCACTCCCGGTGCGCCGCCGCCCGAGGGTCTTCGCCCGCCTCGACGTGGCCGGCGACGATCTCGACCAGGTCGCCCTTGCCGGTCGACAGGTGGGCGGCGAGCCGGAACTGGCGGATCAACACCAGCTCGCCGCGTTCGCGGTCGAGAGCGAGCACGCCGACGCAAGGACCGACCCGCAGGACTTCCCGCCGCTGCGCGATGATCCCGCCGTCGGGCGCGTCGAGCTTTACCCGGTATCGCTCGAAACGCCGAAAGCTGTCGTCGGCGAGCAGGTCCGGGGCCGATACGGCGACATCGGCGGCCTCGTCGGCCAGAATGGATTGAAGTTGCATCAGGGGAGATCCTCGCGCGGCTACTGCGCGACCACTCCTGTGGGAGACGTCTCGAGCTTGAAAGCAGCCGCGAACAGGGCCTTGGTGTAGTCGCTTTTGGGGTTGGCGAACAAGTCCGCGGCGGGGCCGGCCTCCACGACCTTGCCGTGCCGCATCACCATCAGCCGGCTCGCCAGCGCCGCCACCACGCGCAGGTCGTGGGAGATGAACATGTAGGTCAGGTCGCGCCGGCGTTGCAGGTCGCGCAGGAGGTCGACCATCTGCGATTGGATCAGCATGTCGAGGGCCGAAGTCGGCTCGTCGAGGACGATGAAGGTGGGTTCGAGCACCAGGGTACGGGCGACCGCGATGCGCTGGCGCTGGCCGCCGGAATATTCGTGCGGATAGCGAAAGCGCGCCTGCGGGTCGATGCCGACGTCCTCGAGGGCCCGCATGACCCGCTCCTCGCGGTCGGCCGCCGAAAGGCCCGGCTGGTGCACCCCGAGGCCTTCTTCGATGATGTCGGCGATGGACAGTCGCGGCGACAGCGATCCGTAGGGGTCCTGGAAGACGATCTGCATGTCGCGCCGGAAAGGCCGCATCTCCTTGAATTTCAGCCCCTGGATGGACTTGCCCAAAAACGCGATCGGGCCCTCCGAGGAGATGAGCCGCAGGAGCGCGAGGCCGAGCGTGGTCTTGCCCGAGCCGGATTCGCCGACGACGCCCAGCGTCTCCCCCTTGCGCACCTCGATCGAAACGCCGTCGACCGCCTTGATGTGGCCGACCACCTTGCGCAGAATGCCGCGCTTGATGGGGAACCAGACCTTGAGGTCGTCGGCCTTGACGACGATCGGAGCATCCGGCCGTGCCGGTGCCGGATCGGGCTTGGGCTCGGCGGCCAGGAGAGCCTGCGTGTAGGGATGCTCCGGCGCCGTGAAGACGCGTTCGACCTCCCCTTCCTCGACGATCTGGCCTCGCTTCATCACGCAGACGCGGTCGGCGATGCGGCGCACGATGCCGAGGTCGTGGGTGATGAACAGCATCGTCATGCCGAGGCGGGTCTGGATCTCCTTTAGAAGCGCCAGGATCTGCGCCTGCACGGTGACGTCGAGCGCGGTGGTCGGCTCGTCGGCGATCAGCAGGTCGGGTTCGTTGGCGAGCGCCATGGCGATCATGACGCGCTGGCGCTGGCCGCCGGAGAGCTGGTGCGGGTAGCTGCCGAGCCGCGTTTCCGGATCGGGGATGCCGACCTGGGTGAGGAGTTCGAGGGTGCGCGCGCGCGCCGCCGCGCCGGAAAGCCCGCGATGCAGGAGCAGGATCTCGCCGATCTGCTTCTCGATGGTGTGCAGCGGATTGAGCGACGTCATCGGCTCCTGGAAAATGATCGCGATGTCGTTGCCACGCACCTGCCGCATGGCGTCGTCCGACGCGGCGATCAGCTCCTGGTCCTTGAAGTGGATGGTGCCGGACGGATGCCGCGCCGCCGGATAGGGCAAGAGCTTCATGACCGAGAGCGCGGTGACGGACTTGCCGGAACCGGATTCGCCGACCAGCGCCAGGGTCTCGCCGCGCTTGATGTCGAACGAGACGCGATCGACGGCGAGGATTTCGCGTTCGCCCTGGCGGAAGGCGACCGAGAGATCGCGGACGGAGAGGAGAGGGGAGGTCATCTCAGCTCTTTCATTAGCGCGGCCGTGTCGTGCGGCGTCGGTGCAAACTGCCGTATTTCGGCAGGAAGCTTGATACGAGTGTCATTCGATAGAAAGAAGCGGCAGCCGCTACGGACGGCCGTAACGGCGTGGATGGCGTCCGGCAACTTTGGCGTCGAAGAGCCGCTGGACGTCGAGACACGGCGGTAGTCGGCCGTTTCGATCAATAGATCGCGAGAAACCGGAATGAGACTTATCGACCGACTCCACACGATGAGATCGAGATAGCTGCGCCGATGGATGGGGCTTCTGGCCTTCACCAGAACTTCCGCTATGGTCAATTCGCTTGTTGCCGCCAATTGAGGCTTTGCGCGCAAGAGGTCGAACAACTCACGCATTATCGATGCGATGTCATCGCCGCCTTCGATCAAATAAATGAACGGATTGGCGTCGACGTATACGGCAGGATTGCCGCCGGCCTCAGTCATCCCATTCGTCTCGCTGCCGCCTCAGGTCTGCGTCGATTTCCTCCTTCGTGAGGAAGGGGGGCCGCCGGGCCGCGAAAATTTCCTCCAGAGTCATTACTTGCACCGGCGGCTTCGCGCCTCCCGCCGGCTCTCTCTTGATGATGACGGTGACATGCTCATCCGGGTCGCCGCCCGGGCGGAGTTCCTCCGGCAGCTTCGAGACGGGGTAGTGCTCCCGGACGATTTCGTTCATGGGCGTCGGCTCCCGATGTCGACCGCAGGGTACCATTTTCTTACCCGAACGTCTTCCTGGGATCGAACGCGTCGCGGACCGCCTCGCCGATGAAGATCAGGAGCGACAGCATGACGGCGACGGTGAAAAAGCCGGCCAGTCCGAGCCACGGCGCCTGGATGTTGGCCTTGCCCTGATTGAGCATCTCGCCGAGCGACGGCGATCCGGGCGGCAGGCCGAAGCCGAGGAAGTCGAGGGCGGTCAGCGTCATCACCGAGGACGACAGGATGAAGGGCAGGAACGTCATGGTGGCCACCATGGCGTTGGGCAGAAGGTGGCGGAACATGATCAACTGGTTGGAGACGCCGAGCGCGCGTGCCGCCTGCACGTATTCGAAATTGCGCCCGCGCAGGAATTCGGCCCGCACCAGACCGACCAGCGCCACCCACGAGAACAAGAGCAGGATTCCGAGCAGGACGAAGAAGCCCGGCACCAGCACCGACGAGATGATGAGCAGGAGATAAAGGGACGGGATCGATGTCCAGATCTCGATGAAGCGCTGGAACAGGAGATCGGTCCAGCCGCCGAAATAGCCCTGCACGGCACCGGCGGAAACGCCGATGGCCGACGACACGATGGTCAGGCACAGGCCGAACAGGACCGAGATGCGGAAGCCGTAGATGATCCGGGCGACGACGTCGCGGCCCTGATCGTCGGTGCCGAGCCAGTTGTATTCGAGGTCGCGGCAGCTCGTCAGGCCCTTCTTCTCGACGACCGTCTTGCACTGCGCTTCGGTGAGCGACCAGGTGGGCGGCGACGGCGCCGGCGTCGGTAGATCGAGATTGTGGGTGTTGTAGGAGTAGCGGATCGGCGGCCACACCATGAAGCCGCCCTTGTCGGCGATCAGCTTCTGCAGATAGGGATCGCGATAGTCGGCGGCGGTCTCGAAGTCGCCCCCGAAAGTGGTCTCCGCATAGGTGACGATCGCCGGCCAGTAGTACTTGCCGTCGTATTTGACCAGGAACGGCTTGTCGTTGGCGATGAACTCGGCGAACAGCGACAGGATGAACAGGATCAGGAACACCCACAGGGACCAGAAGCCGCGGCGATGGGCCTTGAAGTTCTCCCAGCGGCGCCGGTTGATGGGCGAGAGCGAAAAGCCGCGGCGTGGCGGCGGCACCGCGACGCCGCCCGGGGTGGCGGCGGAGGTCTCCGGCAGCTTGGGTTCGATGCGGGCGTCCATGATCAGTGCTCCCGCCCGATTGCCAAGAATCCGGCCGGCGCCGCTTGCCGCAGCCGGCTCCCTCTCCCCTGCGGGGAGAGGGCTGGGGTGAGGGGGCTGCGGCGATGCGATCGCGCATGTCGCCGCCCCACAAACCCTCGG
This sequence comes from Astrobacterium formosum, assembly GCA_030848545.1. Lineage (GTDB taxonomy): Bacteria > Pseudomonadota > Alphaproteobacteria > Rhizobiales > Xanthobacteraceae > Astrobacterium > Astrobacterium formosum. Next base: position 11,756 of record JAVDCA010000030.1, on the reverse strand, counting down.
CGGGGCGCGAAATCCGCGCACCCAACCGGCTTCGTAACCCCCTCACCCCGACCCTCTCCCCTGCGGGGAGAGGGAGAAGGGTCCGCCACGGTTGGTGTCATAGCGGCGTCCATCCTCACACCTCCCGGGTCTCGAAGTCGATGCGTGGATCGACCCAGGTGTAGGTGAGGTCGGAGAGCAGGTTCACGACCAGCCCCACGAGCGAGAAGATGTAGAGGGTCGCGAACACCACCGCGTAGTCGCGGTTGAGCACGCTCTCGAAACCCAGGAGGCCGAGGCCATCGAGGGAGAAGATGGTCTCGATCAGCAGCGAGCCGGAGAAGAACGCCGACACGAACGCGCCGGGAAAGCCCGCGATGACGATCAGCATGGCGTTGCGGAAGACGTGGCCGTACAGGACCTGGGTCTGGGTGCAGCCCTTGGCGCGCGCCGTCAGGACGTACTGCTTGCGGATCTCGTCCAGGAACGAGTTCTTGGTCAGGAGCGTCATGGTTGCGAAGGCGCCGAGCATCATGGAGATGATCGGCAGTACCAGGTGCCAGAAATAGTCGAGGATCTTCTGCCACCACACCAGACGATCCCAGTTGTCGGAGGTCAGCCCGCGCAGCGGGAACCAGTCGAAGAACGAGCCGCCGGCGAACAGGATGATGAGCAGGATGGCGACCAGGAAGCCCGGCAGGGCATAGCCGATGATGATGACGCCCGAGGTCCAGACGTCGAACTGGGAGCCGTCGGCGACCGCCTTGCGGATGCCGAGCGGGATCGAGATCAGGTAGGTGAGCAGCATCATCCAGATGCCGAGCGACATGGAAACCGGCAGCTTCTCCTTGATCAGATCGAGGACCTGGACGTCGCGGAAATAGCTCTTGCCGAAATCGAACACGATGAAGTTCTTGAGCATGATGAAGAAGCGTTCGTAGGCCGGCTTGTCGAAGCCGAACTGCTTCTCCAATTGCTTGATGAAGGCCGGGTCGAGGCCCTGGGCGCCGCGGTATTTCGACGTCGAGGCGTCGAGCTGGCCCGCCCCCTGGATCTGGCCGCGGGTGCCGAAGTCGCCGCCCGGAGAACCGGAGATGCGCGAGGTGGCGCCGGTGTCCGATCCTTGAAGCTGCGCGATCACCCGCTCGACCGGGCCGCCGGGGGCGAACTGCACGACCACGAACGAGACCAGCATGATGCCGAGCAGGGTCGGGATCATGAACAGGATGCGGCGGACGATGTAGGCGGTCATCAGGCCTCGGCCGTATGGTGCTGAAAATTCGTCGTGCCCGGTCTCATTCCCGGGCATCCACGCTTTCCTGCCGATGGAACATAAAGCCGTGAATGAATCGGACAAGCCCGGTCATGATTACAAAGCGGACAGAAACGGGCTCTTCGGACCACCATCCTAGCCCCGTCCCTCGAGCTTGGCGGCCTTGGCCTGATCATACCACCAGATCTCCGGGTAGCCCCGATAGTAGCGCGGCTTCTCCGGCGGATGGCCGAACACGTCCCAGTAGGCGAGCTTGTGGGTCTTGCTGAACCATTGCGGGACCCAGTAGCGGCCGGCGCGGATGACGCGGTCGAGGGCCCGACAGGCGGTCGTGAGTTCGGCCCTCGTCTTGGCCGCGATGATGACCTCGATCAGGGTGTCGATCGCCGGGTCGGCGATGCCGGCGAGGTTGCTGGATCCCGCCGTGGTGGCGGCCCGGGAGGACAGGTACGAACGCAGTGAATCGCCCGGCGTCGAGGAGAACGACATGCGCTGGATCGCCATGTCGAAATCGAACTGATCCACACGGGCGCGGTGCTGCACCGGATCCACGAGGCGCAGCGTCGCGTCGATGCCGAGCGTCGCCAGGTTCTTGATGTAGGGCATGTGGTGCGGCTGGAAGGACGGCTCGTCGAGCAGGAACTCGATGGTCAGCGCCGTTCCGTTGGGATCGACGCGCTTGCCGTCCTTGATGGGGTAGCCGGCGTCCTGCAGGAGCCTGACGGCCCGGCGCAGGAGCGTGCGGTCTTGCCCCGACCCGTCCGACACCGGCGGCACGAAGGGTTCGCCGAACACCTCGTCCGGCACCTTGCCGCGGAAGGGTTCGAGCAGCGCGAGCTCGTCGGGTCCGGGTGGGCCCACCGCCTTCATGTCGGAGTTCTCGAACACCGACTGGGTGCGCTCGTAGGCGCCATACATGATGGTCTTGTTGGTCCACTCGAAATCGAAGGCGCAGATCAGCGCCTCGCGCAGCTTCGGATTCTTGAACTTGTCGCGGCGCGTGTTGATGAACCAGCCCTGGGCGCCGGAGGGCGTCAGGTCCGTCATGACTTCGCGTTTGACGCGGCCGTCCCGTATGGCCGGAAAGTCGTAGCGGGTCGCCCAGATCCGGGAGGTGAACTCCTCGCGGAACAGGTAGCTCTTGCCGGTGAAGCCCTCGAAGGCGACGTCGCGGTCGCGGTAATACTCGTAGCGCAGCACGTCGAAATTATCCTGCCCGATGGCGACCGGCAGGTTCGCGCCCCACCAGTCCTTGACCCGCTCGTATTCGACGTAGCGGCCGGGCTCGAAGCGGCCGACCCGGTAGGGGCCGGAGCCGAGCGGAATGTCGAGGGTGGATTCCTCGAACGGCTTCACGGCGTAGTAGGCGCGCGAGAAGATCGGCAGGGCGGCGACGAACAGCGGCACGTCGCGGCCGCGTCCGGGCTTGAAGCGCGTCACCACGATGTCGTCGGTTTCCGCCTCGGCGCCGACGAAGTCGCGGGTGAGCTGGGTGATGATGGGGTGGCCCTTCTCCTTCAGCAGATTGAACGAGAAGGCGACGTCATGGGCGGTGAGCGGCGAGCCGTCGTGGAAGCGTGCCTCTTTGCGCAGGCGGTAGCGGTAGGTCAGCCCGTCTGCCGAAATGCGCACGGAAGCGGCGGCGAGCCCGTACATGGCGTCCGGCTCGTCGAAGGCGGACCTCATCAGGGTCGCGAAGGTGCGCTCCATGCCGAGCGCGGCGTCGCCACGCAGGATGAAGCTGTTGAACGAATTGAAGGTGAGGAAATTCTGGTTGTAGATGCGGGTCGAGCCGAGCTGGGAGAACACGCCGCCCTTGGGAGCGCTCGTATCCACATAGCCGAAATGCTTGAAGTCCGGCGGATACTTCAGGTCGCCGAAGGCCGAGATGCCGTGGCGTTCCGCCTCCTGATCGACCACCTGGGCGACGACGCGGCGCGGCTCGAAAACCGATGCGCCGGCGAGCGCGCCGGCACCGATGAGGGCCTCGCGGCGCGAAAGCCTCACGGGCGCACCTTCGCGGCGCGGGCGGCGTCCCACCACCACACCATGGGGAATGCCGAGGCGCCGTATTTGGGCATCGTGTCGGGTCGCCCGAAGCGATCCCAGCGGGCGGTGCGCGCCTTACCGTAGGTCCACTGTGGCACCACGTAGTGGTGCCACAGCAGCACGCGGTCGAGCGCCTTCACGGCGGCTTCGAGTTCGGCGCGGTTCTTGGCGAAGATCACTTTTTCGATCAGGGCGTCGATGGCCGGGTTTTTGATCCCGACCGAGTTCTGCGATCCCGGCTGGTCGGCCGCCGCCGAGCCCCAGAAGCCGCGCTGTTCGTTGCCGGGCGACAGCGACTGTCCCCACGAGTCGACGATGATGTCGAAGTCCCAGTTGCGCAGCCGGTTCTCGTACTGGCTGGGGTCGATGCTGCGCACCGTGACCGAAATCCCCATGCGCTCCAGCGACGGCTGATAGCGCAGCACCAGCCGCTCGAAGGTGGGCGAGGCCAAGAGGAACTCGACCGCCATGGGCTCGCCGGTCTTGGCATTGACGAGTTTTCGGTCGCGTACCTCGTAGCCACCGACCTTCATGAGCCGCAGGCCCTCGCGCAGGTTGGCGCGGGTCGCCTCGGGGCTGCCGCCGGTCGGGTTGGTGTAGGGCGTGGTGAAGACTTCCGGCGGCACCTTGTCGCGGACGGTCTCCAGGATCGCGAGTTCCTGGCCCTGCGGCAGGCCCGACGACATCAGGTCCGGCATGCCTTCGAAATAGCTGGCGATGCGCTTGTACTGGCCGAAGAACATGGCCTGGTTCATGTCTTCGAAGTCGAACGCGTAGTTGAAGGCGCGGCGGACGTTGGCGTCCTTGAACTTGTCGCGGCGGGAGTTGAACGCGAAAGCCTGCATGCCGCCGGAGCTGAGGATCGGGAATTCCTCCAGGACGACGCGCTTCTCGCGCACGGCCGGGAAGTCGTAGGCCGTCGCCCAGTCCTTGGCGGAGTTCTCCAATCGCCAGTCGACCACGTCGCCCTTGAAGGCCTCGATGGCGACGGTGGAGTCGCGGAAATATTCGTAGCGCAGTTCGTCGAAATTGTTCTGGCCGATATTCACGGGCAAGTCCTTGCCCCAGTAGTCCTTGACGCGCTCGAGCACGATGGTACGGCCGGGGGTGAATTCGCGGATGCTGTATGGGCCGCTGCCGAGCGGGATTTCGAGCGTCGTCGCCGATATGTCGCGCTTCTTGCCGGTCGCGTCCGTGCCTTCCCACCAGTGCCTGGGCAGGACGCGCAACTGGCCGACGATCAGCGGCAGTTCGCGGTTGCCGGTCGAATCGAACGTGAAGGTGACGTCGCGTTCGCCGGTCTTCTCCGCCTTGGTGACGTGGCTGTAATAGGCGGCGTATGTCGGATGGTTCTTCTTGAACGCTTCGAGGGAGAAGATCACGTCCTCGGGCGTCACCGGCTTGCCGTCGTGCCAGCGGGCGGCGGCCCGCAGCCGGTAGGTGACGGTGGAATAGTCGGCCGGATAGGACACCGTTTCGGCGAGCTGGCCGTACTCGGTCGAGATCTCGTCGAGAGCCGCCGTCATCAGGGATTCGTAGATAAAGATGACCGGTCCGCCGATCGTGCCCTTCACGCCGGAGACCACGATGTTGAAATTGTCGTAGGTCCCGATGGCGATCTGGCGCACGGCGCCGCCCTTGGGGGCGTTCACATTGACGTAGTCGAACTGCTTGAAATCGGCCGGATACTTGATGTCGTCGAACAGCGACAGGCCGTGGCGCCACCGGGGGGCCGTGGCGCCCTGCGCCAGCGCGGACGACATGCGGCCGAGACCGGACAGGGCGGTCGACGCCAGCGCCACGCCGGCGGCCCGCAGGACGGCACGGCGATCGAGGCCGGCGGCTGGTGAATGCCCTTCGGCTTCATCCTTCGAGGCTCGCTGCGCTCGTACCTCGGGATGAGGGTCGAAGTCTTTCCTGGTCACGGGCAAGGCCATTCTCCGGACAGTGGTCGGAAGCCACGGTATTTGCGGCATTATGTCGGTTTTTGGATGGGGCGGCACCCCGGTGGTGGCGCCTTTGGCCGCGCCGGCTTCACTTTCACGTGCGCCTATCCGCGTGGCCGCCGCAACGTAAAAGGCCGGGCACCGGGCCCGGCCGTCGCGCGTCACGTGTATCGGTCGCCGCCAACGATCCGGCCTATTTGGCCTCGGCCGCCTTGGGCAGCGGGCCCGGATTGTCGGCCAGCGTATGCAGGTAATTGATGAGGTCGGCGCGCTGGTTGTCGCGCTTGATGCCCGCGAAGGACATGGACGTGCCGGGGACGGTCCCCTTGGGATCCATGACGAACTTGTTGAGCTCCTCGTAGGTCCATTCGCCGCCCTTGGCCTTCATGGCCGCCGAATAGTTGAAACCCTCGTGCGATGCCCTCGGCCGGCCGACGACGCCGTAGAGATTGGGGCCGACCTTGTTGGGGCCGCCCTTCTCGAAGGTGTGGCAGGTCAGGCAGACCTTGCCGGCCGCCTGGCCGCGCTCGGGGCTGGAATTGGCGAGCAGGACCTCGATGGGCTCGGACTTGGGTTGCTCGGCCGCCGCCGGCGCCGCGCCTTCCTTCTCCCGCACGGCGATATCGTAGCCGGGCTTCTCGGGACTCTCCGGCGAGAACAGAGCCCCGGCGGTGATGTTGAGGGTCAGCACGCCGAGGCAGGCGAACAGCCCCGCCATGGCGAATTTGTTGAATTCATATGCGTCCATGCGGCAAGCCCTGGCACCTGTCGCGGGTGTCTCGCGACGCGTCTGTCGGGAGGCTGAGAAAAGGCAGTCTGGCCTGGTCGGCTGGTCTTGAAATACCCGGTTTGCCTGGAGGCTGGCAACCCGTATAAGCGGGCCTGAACTTTTAGACCTTCGTCATTGGTGCCGGCCGGCTGGGGGGCCGTCGCGGGGGGCCGAAAATGGCCGAAACGATTGTTCTCATTCCGGCCCGCATGGCGTCGACGCGCCTGCCGGGCAAGCCGCTCGCCGACATCTGGGGCAAGCCGATGATCGTCCATGTGGCGGAGCGCGCCACCGAAGCCGGCATCGGCGAGGTGGTGGTGGCGACCGATTCCGAGGAGATCGCCGCTGCGGTCGAGAAGGCCGGCCACCGGGCCGTCCTGACCCGGTCCGACCACGCCTCCGGGTCCGACCGTATCTTCGAGGCCCTGAATACCATCGATCCCAAGGGCCTTGCCCGCCACGTGGTCAATGTGCAGGGCGACCTGCCGACGGTCTCGCCGGCCGACATCCGCGCTTCGCTGGCGCCGCTCGCCGACCCGGAAGTCGACATCACGACGCTCACGGCGATCATCCGCCGCGACGAGGAGCGCACCAATCCCAACGTCGTCAAGCTGGTCGGCTCGCCCTTGAGCGACTCCCGGTTGCGGGCCCTCTATTTCACCCGCGCCACCGCCCCCTGGGGCGAAGGACCCCTCTACCATCACATCGGCCTCTACGCCTATCAGCGCGCCGCCCTGGCGCGCTTCGTGGGCCTCGAGCCCTCGACGCTGGAAAGGCGCGAGAAGCTCGAGCAGCTCCGCGCCCTCGAGGCCGGCATGCGCATCGACGCCGTCGTGGTCGCCTCGGTGCCCTTGGGCGTCGATACGCCGGAGGACCTCGACATCGCCCGCGACATCCTCAAGAGCGGCGGCCAGACCGCCGGAACGTGACGAAACAAAATGACGACATCGGCGACCAAGAAGACCATCGTGTTCCAGGGCGAACTGGGCGCGAACTCGCACATCGCCTGCCGCGAGGCCTATCCGGATTTCGAGCCGATGCCGTGCCCGACCTTCGAGGACGCGTTTGCGGCGCTCGACCAGGGCGAGGCCGATCTCGGCATGATCCCGATCGAGAATTCGGTCGCCGGCCGGGTGTCGGACATCCACGCCCTGATGCCCAAGTCGCGGCTCAACATCATCGCCGAATGGTTCCTGCCGATCCGCAACCAGCTCGTCGCCCCCAAGGGCGCGACCATCAAGGGCTTGAAGACGGTCGAGAGCCACATCATGGCGCTCGGCCAGTGCCGCAACTTCGTGCGCAAGCACGGCCTCAAGGCGATCGTCGCCGCCGACACCGCCGGCGCCGCCCGCGAGGTCGCCGAGCGTGGCGACAAGAGCTGCGCGGCGATCGCCTCGCGGCTCGCCGCCGAGATCTACGGCCTCGACATCCTCGCCGAGAACATCGAGGACGCTTCGCACGCGACCACCCGCTTCATCGTGTTGTCGCGCGAGCCGCATCCGGCGCGGAACGGCAACGGCCCGGTGATCACCACCTTCGTGTTCCAGGTCCGCAACGTGCCGGCGGCCCTCTACAAGGCGCTGGGCGGCTTCGCCACCAACGGCGTCAACATGACCAAGCTCGAAAGCTACATGATCGAGGGCCAGTTCACCGCCACCCAGTTCTACGCCGACGTCGAGGGCCACCCCGACGACCGCAGCCTGGCGCTGGCGCTCGACGAGCTGCAGTTCTTCTCCAAGAAGATGAAGATCCTCGGGGTCTACCCGGCGCATCCGTTCCGCAAGGAGATGTGAGGGGGGGGGGCCCGGTTCGCCTGCGGTTCGCCACGACTGGCATCGCCCGTCGTTGTCGCCTTCGTCCGGATCGTTGTAATGATGCGCCGGGGCACGGGGGTTGACTGATGGCACGGGCAGCGAAGAACGGCAGCAAGACGGCCGACGACAAAAAGAAGAACGGAAATGGCGGGCCGCTCGGCTTCGAGGCCCAGTTATGGGCGGCCGCCGACGCGTTGCGTAACAACATGGATGCGGCCGAGTACAAGCACGTGGTGCTCGGCCTGATCTTCCTGAAATACATCTCCGACGCCTTCGAGGCCAAGCATGCGGAACTGGACGCGCAGCGCGCCCAGGGCGCCGACCCCGAGGACCCCGACGAGTACCGGGCCCAGAACATCTTCTGGGTACCCCCGGAGGCGCGCTGGTCCTATCTCAAATCCATGGCGCCGCAGCCGACCATCGGGCAACTGGTCGACGCCGCCATGGAGGCGATCGAGCGCGACAACGTCATCCTCAAGGGCGTGTTGCCGAAGGACTATGCCCGTCCGGGCCTCGACAAGCAGCGCCTCGGCCAGATCATCAACCTCGTCTCCGACATCGCGCTGGGCGACGATGCCGCCCGCGCCAAGGACACGCTCGGCCGCGTCTACGAATATTTCCTCGCCCGCTTCGCCAGTGCCGAGGGCAAGAGCGGCGGCCAGTTCTACACGCCCTCCCACGTGGTCCGCGTCCTGGTCGAGATGCTCGCGCCGTACAAGGGCCGGGTCTACGATCCCTGCTGCGGGTCCGGCGGCATGTTCGTGCAGAGCGAGGCTTTCATCCGCGCCCATGCCAACGGCAATGGCAATGGCGGCAAGGCCAAGGCGGACATTTCCGTGTGGGGCCAGGAATCGAACTACACCACCTGGCGGCTCGCCAAGATGAATCTGGCCATCCGCGGCATCGAGGCGCAGATCGCCCACGGCGACACCTTCCATGCCGACCGCCACCCCGACCTCAAGGCCGACTATGTGCTGGCCAACCCGCCCTTCAACGATTCCGACTGGCGCGGAGATCTCCTGAAGGACGATAAGCGCTGGGCCTTCGGGACGCCGCCTTCCGGCAATGCCAACTACGCCTGGGTGCAGCATTTCATCCATCACCTCGCCCCGACCGGGCTTGCCGGCTTCGTGCTCGCCAACGGCTCCATGTCGTCCAACCAGTCGGGCGAGGGCGAGATCAGGAAGGCGATCGTCGAGGCCGACCTCGTCGACTGCATGGTGGCGCTGCCCGGCCAGCTCTTCTATTCGACCCAGATTCCGGTCTGCCTGTGGTTTCTGGCGCGCACCAAGAAGAACGGCCGTTTTCGCGATCGCCGCGGCGAGACCTTGTTCATCGACGCCCGCAAGATGGGAACGCTCACCGACCGGGTGCATCGCGAGTTGACCGCGAAGGACATCGAGACCATCGCCGGCACCTACCACGCCTGGCGCGGCGACCCGCTTCTCCCTCCCCCGCCTGCGGGGGAGGGCCGGGGAGGGGGCTATCTGGATGTCCCCGGCTTCTGCAAGTCGGCGACGCTCGACGACATCCGCAAGCACGGCCACGTGCTCACGCCGGGCCGCTATGTGGGCGCCGCGGCGGCCGAGGAGGACGACGAGCCGTTCGAGGACAAGATGGCGCGGCTCGCGAAGACGCTGCGGGAGCAGCTGGAGGAGGGCAGGAAGCTCGACGCCGCCATTGCCGCCAATCTGAGGGAGCTCGGGTATGGCGGATGATTGGGAGGTAATTTCGCTTGGCCGCCTCGTCGATGCGGATCGAGGCATAAGCTACGGAATTGTCCAGCCTGGCGCCGCAGTTAACGCAGGCGTTCCAATTGTTCGCGTTGGCGATATTCGTAATGCCCGTATTGCTACGGCCGATCCTCTGAAGGTGAGCCCTGAAATAGAAGCGGCATACTCTCGCACGCGATTGAAAGGTGGAGAACTGCTGCTGACGTTGGTGGGGACAGTAGGTGAGGCCGCAATCGTTCCGAGTTCACTTGCGGGGTGGAACACCGCACGGGCAGTTGCTGTCATCCCAGTACGCAAAGAGATTGGATCATATTGGGTCCAGCTTGCGCTTCGCTCTCCCGCTGTAAAGGAGCGGATCGGCTCACGAGTTAACACTACAGTACAGACGACGCTAAATCTTCGCGATGTTTCGCAATTGCCAATCGTGTTGCCTCCTGAGGGAGAGCGTGTGGCCATCGCCCACATCCTCGGCACGCTCGACGACAAGATCGAGCTGAACCGGCGGATGAACGAGACGCTGGAGGCGATGGCGCGGGCGCTGTTCAAGTCGTGGTTCGTGGATTTCGATCCCGTGCGGGCGAAGGCGGAAGGCCGCGATCCCGACCTAGCGCACTCGACCGCCGAGCTATTTCCTGCGGATTTCGAGGAGTCAGAGCTGGGCGCGATTCCAGCAGGATGGACCGTCGGCCCAATATTGGAGCAAGCTCAACTCCTCAGTGGAGGAACTCCCAAGACTGATCGCCGAGACTATTGGGATGGCGGAATTCCCTGGGCAAGCGCCAAAGATGTCTCACAGTGTCCCGACTGCTTTCTGATTGAGACTGAGCGAACAATAACCGAGAAGGGCCTTGAAGAGAGCGCAACCCAACTAATTCCGGCATATGCAACGGCAGTCGTTGCCCGTGGCGCTACTACGGGGCGGCTTGCTTTACTTGGGCAGGAGATGGCTATGAACCAAACCTGCTATGCGCTTGCGACCACGACTGGGACACCGTTTGCTTTGTACTGTCATCTGTGCATTCGAATGAATGCCTTAGTTCATGCAGCACATGGCTCGGTGTTCGATACGATCACTACAAGTACGTTCAAGGTTGGTCGCTTTGTCTTGGCACCGCAGAAAGCGTTAACTGCTGCGGAGAAAATTTTGGCGCCAGTGTTCATGAGAATGCTCGCGGCCTCCGAACAATCTCGCACGCTCGCCGCCCTCCGCGACACCCTCCTCCCCAAGCTCATCTCCGGCGAGCTGCGCGTGAAGGCCGCCGAGAAGATCGTTGAGGCGGTGGCATGAGCGGCGGTCCGCCTCGCGGCGAGTCGAGGGATTCAGTTGTCAAGGAAGCCTTGACGACTGATGCCGGTCGCCACGCGGCGAGGTTGATGACTGCAAATCCCAGCCCGTCATTGCGAGTTCGGCACCTGCCTTCGGCCGACCCGCATGGGATGAAAAGCGCCGCGCACTCGGCCTGCTCCCTCCCCCTATGCGGGGCAGGGCAATCGCATATGGCACGATCTTTACCTCTCCCCGCTTGCGGGGAGAGGTCGACGCGCGAAGCGCGTCGGGTGAGGGGGCGTCTCCGCGGGCTCGGTACGCACGGAAAGAGCCCCTCACCCCAACCCTCTCCCCGCAAGCGGGGAGAGGGAGAAGGAACGCCGTCGCCATATGCGATTGCCCTGCTATGCGGGGGAGGGCTGTCGCATGTGGGCGGTGGCATCGACGTCTCTTGTGAAGCATCTGATGCGTCGCCGCTCGCCGCGGCAGCGCTCCCTCTCCCCAGCGGGGAGAGGGTTGGGGTGAGGGGGCTCCGGCGGCGCGATTGCGCACGACGTCGTCTCATCTCCTCTGACCCGGCGTATGGGCACGTGCGCCCAACTGGCGTCGCTCCCCCCTCACCCCGACCCTCTCCCCAAATGGGGAGAGGGAGAAGGGACGCCCCCGAGGGGCCAACCTGTAAGGATCGCTTACAAGTTCGCGCGCCGGCATCCTGCCACTGTGCCGGCCGCATGGAGGCGCCGCCGTAGCCATGGACCCGCGCGTCACCGAGCTGCATTGCATCATGCCGATGGCGAATATCGGCTCGGTGATGGCGCGCGGCATCCTGTCGTATGAGCAGGCGGCAAGGCTCGACCACCATTCCGTCGCCCTGCAGCCGGTGCAGGACAGACGCGACCGCAAGCAGGTGCCGGGCGGGCTCAAGC
>JAVDCA010000003.1 GCA_030848545.1 Astrobacterium formosum | reverse complement strand
CCGACGCCTCCATGACGGCGCTCATCTCGCCATCGAGCGTGGCGAGCCCGGAGGTGAGGTCGGCGACGATGTCCAGCAGGTTCTGCTGGATGGCGGCTCCGTCCGCATCCATGGAGAGGGTCAACTGCTGGAGAGAACGGGATTTGGCCGCGAAGTCGTCGAACGTACGGTCATATATGGATGCGTATTTGCCGGCGTCGGCCGCGTATCGCTGCTGTTCCTCTTCGGTGAGCAGTTCCGCGAGGCTCGTGCGCGCATTCTCGAAGCCCGTGAAATTGAGCTTGAATCCATCCGCCAAGGTCTCGTCATTGGTGGCGCTGAAGCGGGCCGAGAACAGGCGTGCCATCATGAAGCTCTGCTGGACCTGGCCGGCGAGCGCCGTCACCTCTTGGTTGCCGTTCATGGACGCCGTCATGACGATGATGGCGATGGCCGCGCTGGCATCTTTGCCGGCCTTCGCGAGTTCGGCTTCGGCCTTGTCGCGCCCTGCCCGCAGCGAGACGACCTTGTCGAAATCGGCGGCATAGGCCTCGAGCATCCGGCCGGCGGTTTCGAGCTTGGCCTTGCGTGTGTCCGTTCCGGCGCTGCGGAGGGCGCCCGCGAGCTGATCCTTGATGTGCGGAATGGCCTCGCGCGCCGCCGTGATTGCCTGAGTATTGGACGTGGTGCCGAAGCGATAGACGTCGCGGCGGAGATTGGCAAAATCCGTATTGATGTCGGAATTTTCGACCGCGCTGCCGCTCTCGCGCTTGAAGGTGTGAAACGACTCCTGGGTGCTTTTGAGAGACGTGATCCCGACGCCCCCGAGCACGACCACGAGCAGGAGAGTGACGGCGAATCCCACATAGATGCGGGTTCGGATCTTCAGGCGTGAAAAGACGGTCAGAAACGCCATGACGGCACCTCGTCTGCGATAGGTTCGCGGCGATCGCGAAGGCGGCGTGTGAAGATCGCCGACCGAAGGCGGAGCGCCGGGGCGCCGGCATCCATCAGGACGTACGGACAGCGTCGGAACGACGTTGGCAGTCGAAGCGGAGCCATGGCGCAATGGTGTGAACGGCGGCGTGGGGAACACGCCTGACGTGGGGAAACGACCTCGCTCGCCAGAAATGCAGCATCGCCCCTGAATAATGACTTAAGTGGCGAGTCGTATTTGTCTGCGCGCCGCAGGCGTGAGTACGCACGATCACCTACGGAGTGCCCGGCCCCGATCCTATGGCGTCCTCCGATACTGTGGCGTCGTCGCCTGTCAGCCCGCCCGTACCGTCGCCAGGAACCTGTCGACTTCGAGCTTGAGGCGGTTCGATTCGCCTGCGAGTTGCTGGGCGGAGGCGAGCACCTGACTCGACGCCGCACCGGTCTCGCCGGCGCCCTGCTTGACGCCACCGATATCGGTCGCCACCAGGGTGGTGCCGCGTGCGGCCTCGGTGACGTTGCGGGCGATCTCCTGGGTGGCGGCGCCTTGTTCCTCGACCGCGGCCGCGATGGTGGTGGCGATGTGCGACACTTTGCGGATGGTCTCGCCGATCGCCTTGATGGCGGCGACGGACTCTTCCGTCGCGGTCTGCATGCCGGCGATCTGGGTGGTGATTTCTCCGGTCGCCTTGGCGGTCTGGGCGGCGAGTGCCTTGACCTCGGTGGCGACGACGGCGAATCCCTTGCCGGCCTCGCCGGCGCGCGCCGCCTCGATCGTCGCGTTGAGGGCGAGCAGGTTGGTCTGCTCTGCGATGGCGGTGATCAGCTGCACGACGTCGCCGATGCGGCTCGCCGCGCTCGACAGTTCGTTGATGCGGGCGTCGGTACTCGTCGCCTGGGCGACCGCCGCGTTGGCGATGCGGCTCGATTCACCTACCTGACGGCCGATCTCCGCCACCGACACTGTCAGTTCGGTCGCCGCCGAGGCGACGGTCTGCACGTTGGCGGAGGCCTGTTCGGACGCCGCCGACACGTTGATCGACAGTTCCTGGGTCGATTTCGCGGTGCGCGTCAGGGTGCCGGCCGAAGCTTCGAGCTCCGTCGAAGCGGACGACACCGCGTCGATGATGCGTCCGACCGCTTCCTCGAAGTTGTCGGCGAGGCTGCGCATGGTGGTCTTGCGTTCGGCGGCGAGCCGGGCCTCGGCCGCCTGCTTGTCGGCCACTTCGCGTTCGGCCGCGTCGCGGCGTTCCCGAGCCGCGCGTGCCTCGGCCTCCTTCTGCTCGGCTTCGAGCTTTTCCATGCGCACGACATTGTCGCGGAAGGTCTTGGCGGTGCGCGCCATGTCGCCGACTTCGTCGCCGCGTTCGGCGTAGGGGATATCGACGGACTTGTCGCCCTCGGACAGCTTCGTCAGCACGTCGCGGATGCGCGTGAGCGGAATGGCGATGCCGAAGCGTGCCACCAGGAAAGCGATCGAGAGCGCGATCAGGACCCCGAAGGCGATGATCAGATAGGTCGCCCGTGCGGCGGCTGCCGACTGCTCGCTGAGCGCCGCCGCGCCGCGATCGATGTCTTCGTTGAGCTGGTCACGGGCGGCGCGCACCTCCTTGAGCATTTCGGCAAGAACTGGATTGGCGCGCGTACGCGTCAGTTCGAGTGCCTTGGTGTTCTCGCCGGCCAGCGCAAGTTCGCCGACCTGCTTGAATGCCGCCGTCACCTCGCGGGCCCGCTGTCCGACCCGCTCGAAGGTCGCGGCATGGCGCGGCACCAGTTTCTTGATGTCGGCGGCGAACTTGATCGCCTCGGCGCCGTTCCTGTCGATCTCCGGCAGGAGCTTTCTCTTCATATCCATGTCGGTCTCGGCGATCATCCGATAGGCGAGCGCCTGATACTCGATGATGGAGCGGTTGAGGCGCGGAGCCGTGCTGGAAGCACGCGCGTCCTTGACGAGGAAATCGGAGTAGCTCGCGTCGATGGCCGCGATGCGGGCGCCGGCATACCAGGCGCCGAAGCCGGCGACCGAACCCAGCAGGGCAATGATCGCCAGGATCTTGGAGAGAATGCGAATGCGCGCGAATAGGGACATGGTCGACCTCGGACTGACGTTCGCCAGCCCTCCGGAGCTCCGCCCTCTCGTCGAATATTGACCCGCGGACTTTCGGCAGCGGCGCTCCGCTGACGGGTGAGAGCCGATGCCCGGTGCCGGCCGGCGCATGAAGCAGCGCAATGTTAGCCAGCCTGGGCCGCGATCAAGCGGTACGCACGGTCACCAGAAACTTGTCCATCTCGGCCTTGAGACGATTCGAACCACCTTGATGCACCAGCGTCCCGGCGATTGGCACGATTCCGAGGGCGACCGAAAGGCCGAGCTTCGCGGTGGTGTTGAATCGGTCGGACGAAATTGACGGGCCTTGGGATGCTGACCGGAACTATTCCCTAGCTGCTTTTAATTTATGGTTAATAATCTGGTAATTTAAAGTCTTACGCAATTATGCGTAGCGACATTTACGTTGTAGTTGTTTGCGTATTTCAGATGTTGTTTGTTAGTATTATTCCGCTCCAGGTATTGCTTGCAAACTCAGAAGCAGAACATCCGATGCTCTTATTGTTTCCGGCTTGATTTCTGTACGATCAAAACAAATCGCGCAGGGCGATACCCTGCGCGAGTGCATCTTTGGGCTTAAATCCCGTCTCCGAGAGTGGTGCGGTGCCCGGCTGAAACCTTGACGATTACTCTTCGTCCTCGTCGGGCTTGCCGCCGATCTGCTTGAGCTTGGCGAACACCCGTTCGACGTCGAGTTCCTCGCCTTCCGCCTTGTCGTCCGGCTCCGGCGCGTGGCGCGCGGTGGTGATTTCTGCCGGCAGGAGAGTGGCGCCCTGGTCCATCTCGACCGGCTTTTCCTTGGCGGCGCGGTGCACTTCCAGGTCGAGGTCGATCTGGGAGCACAGGCCGAGCGTCACCGGATCCATGGGCTGGAGGTTGGCGGCATTCCAGTGGGTGCGATCGCGGATCGCCTCGATGGTCGATTTGGTGGTGCCGACCAGGCGCATGACCTGGCTGTCCTTGAGCTCGGGGTGATTGCGCACCAGCCACAGGATGGCGTTGGGGCGGTCCTGACGGCGCGACACCGGGGTGTAGCGCGGTCCCTTCTTGCGCTTGGCCTCGGGCAGACGGACCTTGGGGTCGGCGAGCTTGAGGCGCTTGTCCGGGTCGGCCTCCGCCTGCTCGATTTCCTCGCGCGTCAGCTGGCCCGTCTGGATCGGGTCCATGCCCTTGATTCCTTGCGCGGAATCACCGTCCGCCACGGCCTTCACCTCGAGCGGGTGAAGTTTGCAGAAGTCCGCGATCTGGTCGAAGGACAGCGCCGTGTTCTCGACCAGCCAGACGGCAGTGGCTTTGGGCATCAGCGGCTGGTTCGACATTTTCAAAGTCTCCCTTGTGCTTCGCCCGCCCTTCGGGGGCGAAGCCTTGGTATCGTCGTCATGACGGGAATAGAACACTATATAGGCAATCGGGGGGCACTCGCGCAATGGGGGAGGACCGGGACGATCCTCCATGGTCTTTGGGCCCGGAAACACTTGCCGCCGCGGAGGTGTCCGGCGGCGGCAGGATGACGCTTGACAGCAGGACGGGGGCAAGCCCAATTCAAGGCCAGACGAGGTGCATATGAACGTCCCCCCGCCGGCGAAGCCGGAACTCGAAGTGCTCCTGTGCTCACCGCGCGGCTTCTGCGCCGGTGTCGTGCGCGCCATTGACACCGTCGAACGGGCGCTGGCGCTCTATGGCGCCCCCGTCTATGTGCGCCACGAAATCGTGCACAACCGCTACGTGGTGGAGAGTCTGCGCAAAAAAGGGGCAATTTTCGTCGAGGAGCTCGCGGAGGTGCCGGAGACCGGCGCCCCGGTGGTATTCTCCGCCCACGGGGTGTCGAAAACCGTTCCGGACGAAGCCCGTCAGCGCAATTTCTTCACCCTCGACGCCACCTGTCCCCTGGTCACCAAGGTGCATCGGGAGACCGAGATCCACTACCGCCGCGGCCGCGAGATCGTTCTGATCGGGCACAGCGGGCATCCGGAGGTGGTCGGCACCATGGGGCAGCTGCCCTCCGGTGCCGTGCGGCTGGTCGAGACCGTCGAGCAGGCGTCGACTTTCGTTCCCAAGAACGCCGCGCGGCTCGCCTATGTGACCCAGACGACCCTGTCCATGGAAGACGCCGCCGAGATCGTCGCCAAGCTCAAGGAGCGGTTTCCCGACATCGTCGGCCCGCACAAGGACGACATCTGCTACGCCACCACCAACCGCCAGGATGCGGTCAAGAAGGTAGCCCCGGTGGTCGACGCCATGATCGTGGTTGGCTCGCCCAATTCCTCCAATTCCCAGCGCCTCAAGGAAGTGGCCGAACGCAACGGCTGCCCCTATGCGGTGCTCCTCCAACGCGCCGAGGACATCGACTGGGAGCGCTTCGCGAATGCCAAGCGGCTCGGCGTCACCGCCGGCGCCTCCGCCCCGGAGGTGCTGGTGGAGGAAATCCTCGACGCCTTCGCGCAACGCTATACTTTGAACATCGACACGGTCACGGCGGCCGAGGAAGACGTGTTTTTCCCGCTGCCGCGGCCGCTGCGCGACATCGAAGCGGCGGAATAGCCTGCTCACCCCCTTGACGGCCGGCGGCACGGCGCGTTAGCGCCGCGCCCAGGGGAACCCTATCAGGCGATTCCGTTGTTCAGGCGGCCTGCCGCGCTCGTCCTCCCCTCGACCGTGCGCAGCCGAGCCCCGCCGAACCGGCGGGGAGGGCGCATGTCATGGCGGTCTACACAGACGTTCAAGACGAGGAACTGGAAGGTTTTCTCGCCGGCTACGACCTCGGCCGGCTGATGGCCTGCAAGGGCATCGCGGAAGGTGTCGAGAACTCCAACTTTCTCCTGCGCACGAGCCGCGGCTCGTTCATCCTGACGCTTTACGAAAAGCGGGTGAACGCCGCCGACCTGCCGTTCTTCATCGGCCTGATGGAGCATCTGGCCGCGCGCGGCCTGACCTGCCCGCAGCCCGTCAAGAACCGCGCCGGCGCGGCGCTCGGCACCCTGTCGGGCCGGCCGGCCGCCATCGTCACCTTTCTGGACGGCATGTGGCTGCGCCGTCCAGGCGTGCCCCATTGCGGCGCCTTGGGCGAGGCGCTGGGCAAGCTGCATCTCGCCGGCGCCGATTTTCCCATGCGGCGCAAGAACGCGCTCTCCGTCGACGGCTGGCGACCGCTCTACCAGGCGACCGCCTCCCGCGCCGACGGCGTGCAACAGGGGCTCGCCGAGATGGTGGCCGACGAACTCGAGCTTCTGGAGAAGCGCTGGCCGCACGACCTGCCCGAGGGCGTCATCCACGCCGACCTGTTTCCCGACAACGTGTTCTTCCTCGGCGACAGGCTGTCGGGCCTGATCGACTTCTATTTCGCCTGCACGGATACGCTCGCCTACGATGTCGCGGTCTGCCTCAACGCTTGGTGCTTCGAGCCCGACCAGTCATTCAACGTCACCAAGGGACGCGCGCTGCTTGCCGGTTATCAGCGTGTCCGCAAGCTCGATCAGGCGGAACGCGCGGCGCTGCCGCTGCTCTCGCGCGGCGCCGCCTTGCGGTTTCTCCTGACGCGGCTGCTCGATTGGCTGGAGACGCCGCCGGGGGCGCTGGTACGCCGCAAGGATCCGCTGGAATATCGCCGCAAGCTGCGCTTCCACCAGAAGGTCGCGAGCGCGCGTGACTACGGGCTCGAGGACGCATGAGCGAGACAGGCACCGGTCACGTCGTGGTTCATACCGACGGCGCCTGTTCGGGCAATCCTGGCCCGGGCGGGTGGGGCGCGATCCTGCAGTGGAACGGCCACACCAGGGAGCTCAAGGGCGGCGAACCGCACACCACCAACAACCGCATGGAGCTGATGGCGGCGATCTCGGCGCTCGAGAGCCTCAAGCGGCCTGTGACGGTGCATATCCATACCGACAGCCAGTATCTGCGCGACGGCATCACCAAGTGGATCCACGGCTGGAAACGCAACGGCTGGAAGACCGCCGACAAGAAGCCGGTCAAGAATGTCGACCTGTGGCAGCGCCTCGACGCTGCCCTCGCGTCCCACGAGATTCAATGGCACTGGGTGCGCGGCCACGCCGGCCACGATCTCAACGAACGCGCCGACGAACTGGCGCGCGAGGGGATCAGCGACATGCGGGCGGCGCGGGCGGGGAAGGGCTGAAGCGACCGGCTCGCCGTCATTGCGAGTTAGGCACCGACCTTCGGTCGACCCGCGTTGGATGAAAGCTGCCGCGCCCGCAGCCTGCTCCCTCCCCCTTGCAGGGGGAGGGAACCGCGGGGAGAGTTCAGGGTCTCCTACTTACTTGCTAGGAGGCGAAGCCGACGAAGCGATCCAGGGCCGCGCAGTAAAGAGCTGGATTGCGTCGCGGAGTTTAACATCGGGCCGGCCAAAGGCCGGACCCGGTGGCTCGCAATGACGATGCTTTGCCTTACAGCACCTTGAGCAGGCTCTCGGCGCTCGACGCCTCCGCCTTGCCGGGCACGTCCTCGACCGCGAGCGATTTGATGACGCCGTCCTCCACCAGCATGCAGTAGCGCTGCGAGCGGGTGCCGAGCCCGCGGGCGCCGAGATCGACGACGAGCTCGATCGCCTTGGCGAATTCGGCGCTGCCGTCGGCCAGGAATTCGATCGCGCCGTCGGGGCAGGAGGCCTTCTGCCACGCGTTCATGACGAAGACATCGTTGACGCCGGTGACCGCGATCGAGTCGACGCCCTTGGCCTTGATGGCATCGGCGTTCCTGACGAAGCCGGGCAGGTGGTTGTTGTGGCAGGTGGGCGTGAAGGCGCCGGGCACGGCGAACAAAACCACCTTCTTGCCCTTGAAGATCTCGTCGGTGGTCTTCGGCGCGGGACCGTCGGGCGTCATGACGGTGAACGTGACGGCGGGAAGGCGGTCGCCGACCTTGATGGCCATGTCGAACCTCTCTCGTGGACGATGAAAACCAGGGGGGCGAAACGGGACAAGACATCGGGCGCTGGCCGACGCCAGCGAGAACGGAACGCTAGACCATTTTCGAGCGGCGTAAAATCCCGTACGGCGGCCGAGCACCGTGTCTTGCGTTCACGGCAGCGTGTGCATGACCTCGGCCGCCTGCCCGGGCGATACCAGGGTCAGGCGCAAGGTCGCCCCCTCGGCGGTGGCGCCGCCCGGCAGGCCGTCGAGCGCGAAGGCGAACCGGCGTACGCCGTCCGGGCTCGCCACCGCTTGCGGCAAGGGCAACGCCCATTCCTCGGTCGGTCCCTCCGCGAACAGGTCGACGGCCATGTCGGCGGGGGCTGCGACGTCGACGACGACGCGCTCGCCGTCGCGCCGGATGCCGGTGATCGCCGGCGAACCTTCGCCCAGGGCGAGGCGGCGCGGGACGCGCTGTTCGGCCGCCGCCAGCGCGCTGTCCGCATCACCGGCCCCGCCCGGCAGGGCGAGCCGTGCGGATGCCTCGACCGGAACGCACAATTTGTCGCAGATCGCGTAGTCGAGCTTGACGTCGAGAACGACCGGCTCGGCCGGGTTCGCGGGCTTGACGCGCAGCGGCAGGATCACGCTGCCCTTGTAGCCGATCACGTCGCCGCCCGGATCGGAGAAGCGGCGCGGTGCCGGCCAGGCGATTTCGACGGAAGCGACGTTCTGCGAGCGCGAGAAGTCGAAACGCGGCGGCACGCCGGAATCGCCCGGATAGCGCCAGTAGGTCTTCCAGCCGGAGGCCAGCTTTACTTCGACACCGGCGCGCAGGACTGTGGATCCGGCCGGCGCCGAGCCTGCGATCAACCGCGCCGCCGAGTATTGGCTCTGCGACCAGTCGGACGCGTCCGCAGCCGCCGTCGGCGAGACGACATTCAGCGAAGCGGAGGCGGCGACTGTCACGGAAAACAGGAACAATCGCCGTAAAATCGATGTAGTCATGACGGATCGTCTAGTCCGACCAGTGGCGCGCGGCCATTGAAATCGTCGTGATGGGCGCGGCAGGGACCCGCTGCCGCATGTCCCGCGTTGCCGAAACACCGCGATCGGGGTAACCTTTGGCGATGAAGCCTCAACGTAAAGTCACGGAAAAATCCCCGAAACGGGGTTATCTCGATGGCCAGATGCTGATCGCCATGCCGGGCATGCGCGACGAGCGTTTTTCGCGCAGCCTCATCTATATTTGCGCCCATTCCTCCGAAGGCGCGATGGGCATCGTGGTCAACCACCCGGCCGCCAATATCAGCTTTCCGGACCTCCTGGTGCAGTTGGAGGTCATCCCGGCCGCGGACCTGATCCAGCTCCCGGGCCAAGTGGGCGCCGTCAAGGTGCTGCGCGGCGGGCCGGTTGAAACCGGTCGCGGATTCGTGCTGCATTCGGCCGATTTCTTCATCGAGAATTCGACGCTGCCCATCGACGAGGGCATCTGCCTCACCGCGACCCTAGACATCTTGAAAGCGATCGCGCGCGGCAAGGGGCCGGCGAGCGCGGTGCTCGCGCTCGGCTATGCGGGCTGGGCGCCGGGCCAGCTCGAGACCGAGATCCAGGAAAACGGCTGGCTCAACTGCAATGCCGATTCCGAACTGATCTTCGGCCCCGACATCGACGGCAAATACGAAAAGGCGCTGCGCAAGCTCGGCGTCAATGTCGGCATGCTGTCGAGCGAAGCCGGGCACGCGTAATACTGTTTCCGACTGATCAGTTCGGTTCGTGCCCCGGGCGCGGCGCAGCATGAGCTTTTGCGAATGATGCGCCGCAGACCCGGGGCCTCGCTCGGAGCCAGGCCCCGGGTCTGCGCAGCAGCATTGCATGCTGCAGCGCGCCCGGGGCACTATACCGGGGCAATGTCGCGGAATCCGTATAAGTGGCGCGTACGCGCCTTATCCGGTCCGCGTTAGCGACTTTGTCGGCTGCGGCACGTCCTGTTTCCATTCCTTGGCCGCTTCGATCCAGGATGCAATTGCTGCCTGAACGTTCCTCAGCGCCTCCTCGGGCGTCGCGCCGTCGGACATACAGCCGGGAAGGTCGGGTACGATGGCGAGATATCCGCCACCGTCGCTCTCCGCCAGCCGCTCGATCCGAGCCGCATATTCGAGGGTCATCTCCTGAACTCCTCGTCCACGTCCATTCGCCCGTCGATGATCCGGACAATCTCAATTCGAAGGGATTCGACGACGTAGAAGACGAGATATGTCCCCACAACAATACTGCGAAGCCAGGCAACAGGCTGTTTCTTTCGCGGCCGATGAATGGAAACCGGCTCAGATTCTTGAATGTCGAGTCGAACTCGCTCACGAGTGCGCCAGCCGCGGCCACATTCCGCTCGGCCAAATACGTGTAGATATGCAAGAGGTCTTCATCCGCCTTGTCGGTCTTGAATATCTTCATCGACAAGCAGGCTTCACTCTGTCGTGCGAGTCCGTGCCCGGTGCAGAAAGTCGTCAAAATTCCACTCGGATAGACGGCCGGCGTCTACGTCCTTAACGCCTTCCCTAATCTGCTCTTGCAGAAGCCGGAACTTTTCCGCCTGTTTAATCAGATAGGCGACAGCGGGCTCACGCATCTCCTCGGGTAGGAGGTCGAGGGCGGCGGCGGCTTTTTCCGAGGTCGATTTCATACCCGCACACTATCACAGTCCGGCGTTCGGATCACTCCTCCTCCCCGAACAGCCCGAACTGAGTGGCGTCGCGGCTCGGTTCGGCGAGGCCGAGGTGGCGGAACGCGATCGACGTGAGCAGGCGGCCGCGCGGCGTGCGCTGTATAAAGCCGTTCTGCAGCAGGAACGGCTCGATGATGTCCTCGATGGCGTCGCGGGGTTCCGACAGCGCCGCCGCGATTGTCTCGATGCCGACCGGGCCGCCGGCATAGTTTCGCGCGACCAGGTCGAGATAGCGTCGATCCATGGCGTCGAGGCCGGAGGCGTCGACCTCGAGGGCCAGAAGGGCGCCATCCGCGACCTTGCGGTCGATCGCCGCGACGCCGTCCACATGGGCGAAATCGCGCACGCGACGGAGCAGGCGGCCGGCGATGCGCGGCGTACCGCGGGCGCGTCGCGCGATCTCGTTGGCCCCGTCGTCGGTCATGCCGATGCCGAGCACGCGGGCGCCGCGGCGCACGATCTGCTCCAGCTCGCTCTCGGTATAGAAATTGAGGCGGATCGGGATGCCGAAGCGATCGCGCAGCGGATTGGTGAGCAGGCCGGCGCGGGTCGTGGCGCCCACCAGCGTGAACTTCGACAAGTCGATCTTGACCGAACGCGCCGCCGGTCCTTCGCCGATAATGAGGTCGAGCTGAAAATCCTCCATGGCGGGATAGAGGATTTCTTCCACTGCCGGATTGAGGCGGTGGATCTCGTCGATGAACAGGACGTCGCGCTCTTCCAGATTGGTCAAGAGCGCGGCGAGATCGCCCGCCTTGGCGATCACCGGTCCGGAGGTGGCGCGAAAGCCGACGCCGAGTTCGTGGGCGACGATCTGGGCAAGCGTCGTCTTGCCCAGGCCCGGCGGGCCGACGAACAGCACATGGTCGAGCGCTTCTTTTCGCGAACGGGCGGCTTCGATGAACACCGCGAGATTTCGTCGCGCCTGCTCCTGGCCGACGAATTCGGCGAGCGTCTGCGGCCGCAGCGTGGCTTCTGTGATGTCGTCGTCGCGGCGTTCGGGCGTGACCAGGCGGCGGGGAGGGGAATTCACGGGTTGTTCTCCCGGCTGTATTTGTTGGGCAGGAGGTCGCCGATGGCGACGACCTCGGGGCCGTTCGGCCCCGGCACGATCACGCGCGCCTCACGGTCGTAGTCGAAGATGAGTTCGCGGCAGGCGCCGCAGGGGGATACGACCCGGATCTCGCGGTTGGCGTCGCCCGGTTTGGGGTGGCGCACGGCGACGATCGTGTCGATGCCGGCCTCGCCCAGATGGGTGATTACCTGGCCGAGCGCGACCGCCTCGGCGCACACCGCCATGCGGCCCAGATAGGCATCGAGATTGACGCCCACATAGCGTTTGCCGGTGCGCGTGCGCAGCGCCGCGCCGACCTCCTGCCAGTCTTCGCGGTAACGTTCCCTGATCGCCTCGGTGGCCGCAGCGACCAGGGCGAGGTCGTCTTTCGTCAGAGCGGACGCATTCACCGGCTCAACTCCTTCAGCCCCAGCCGGATCAGCTTGGCGGTCTCGGCGTCCTCGCCCGCTTCGCGTGCCGCTGCCGCAATGGCGGCGGCCGCCTGCGGCTGGCCATATCCGAGATTGACCAGGGCCGACACCGCGTCGGCGATCGGTCGCGGGGCGCGCTTCTCGTCGAGCGCACCGGACAGGTGAACGACGGCGGGATCGAGCGCCGTGAAGGCCGGCGCCTTGTCCTTCAGTTCGGTGACGATGCGCTCGGCGACCTTCGGGCCGACCCCTTGCGAGCGCGCCACCATGGCCTTGTCGCGCATGGCGACGGCGGACGCGAGCTCGGACGGCTTCAATGTGGAGAGCACCGACAGCGCCACCTTGGCGCCGACCCCCTGCACGGTCTGCAGCAGGCGGAACCATTCGCGCTCGGCGTCGCTTTCGAATCCGTACAGGCGGATCAGGTCCTCGCGCACGATCGTCTCGATCGACAGCGTCACCGCTTCACCCGCCGCCGGCAGCGCCTGCAGGGTGCGGGCCGAGCAGTGCACCACGTATCCGACACCGTGCACGTCGACGATGACGAAATCCTCGCCGTAGCTGTCGAGCGTGCCCTTGAGTTTGCCGATCATGCAGGTCGTTCCAAGCAGGCAGCGTATCGGCTCCAGCGTTCCCTCCCCCCTTGCGGGGGAGGGACAGGGAGGGGGGTATGCCACATATGTCTGAGTGCGTGATTACCCCCCTCCCCAACCCTCCTCCGCAAGGGGGGAGGGAGCAGGTCGAATTTGCGGACAGGGAGCGGGCAACTGCCGACATTCGTCATCACGCCATCAACTTTCATCCCGCCATCACCTTGGCCTTGAGCAGCACACTCTGCCGATGATGGGCATGGCACACCGCGATCGCCAGGGCGTCGGCGGCGTCGTGGGTCTTGGGCGCCGCCTTGGGCAGCAGCACGCCGATCATCATGCGGATCTGCGTCTTGTCGCCGTGGCCGGCGCCCACGATGGTCTTCTTGACCAGGTTGGGGGCGTATTCGGCGACGCTGAGCCCGGCCAGCGCCGGAACGAGGAGCGCGATGCCGCGCGCCTGGCCGAGCTTCAGGGTCGCGGTTGCGTCCTTGTTGACGAAGGTCGCCTCGACCGCGGCCTCGTCGGGGCGGTGCTCGGCGACGACGGCGGCGAGGCCGTCGTGGATCGTCACCAGCCGCTCGGCGAGCGTCGCCTGGTCGTCGGTCGTGAGCGAGCCGCAGGCGATATGCACGAGCCGGTTGCCCTCCGCCTCGATCACGCCCCAGCCGGTGCGGCGCAGGCCGGGGTCGATGCCGAGGATGCGAATCGGGCGGGTCATTAGGCGATCATAGCAGCGGAACGAAACGAGCACAGGGACGCGCGCCAGACCCGCCGCGACAGGCTCGCAATGACGGCGTCACGCCCCCAGCTTCGCCATCAGGGCGTCGGACACCTCGAAGTTCGCATAGACGTTCTGGACGTCGTCGTGCTCGTTGAGGGTCTCGATGAGCTTCAAGAGCTTTTCGCCTTTGTCGTCGTCGACCGCGATGGTGTTCTGCGGCTTCCAGGTCAACTGCGCCTTGCGGGGCTCGCCGAACTTGGCTTCGAGCGCCTTGGCGACGTCGCGGAAGGTTTCCTGGGAGGCGTAGATTTCGTGGCCGTCCTCGTCGGAGGCGACGTCATCCGCGCCGGCGTCGATGGCGGCTTCCAGCATGGCGTCGGCGGAGGCGACCTTGGCGTCGAATTCGATGACGCCGACGCGGTCGAACATGAACGACACCGCTCCGGTCTCGGCGAGGTTGCCGCCCGACTTGGTGAAATATGAACGCACGTCGGAGGCGGTGCGGTTGCGGTTGTCGGTCAGGACCTCGACCATGACGGCGACGCCGCCGGGGCCGTAGCCCTCGTAGCGGATCTCGTCATAGGCCTCGGCTTCGTTGCCCTGCGCCTTCTTGATGGCCCGGTCGATGGAATCCTTGGCCATGTTTTCCGCCCGCGCCGCGATGGTGGCGGCGCGCAGGCGCGCGTTCATCGCCGGGTCGGGCAGGCCGAGCTTGGCCGCGACGGTGATTTCCCTCGCCAGCTTGCCGAACAGCTTCGACCTGACCGCGTCCTGGCGGCCCTTGCGATGCATGATGTTCTTGAACTGGGAATGTCCGGCCATGGGTTCCTCTGGAGGCTCCGTCCTTAGCTCCGCGCCAAGGCGCGCGATCGGCAGGACGAAATGATTGACGGTGTCGCGGGTTATAGGCTGGCGCGAAGCGAAAATAAAGAAGGGCCGGGGCCGCACAACCCGGACCGGGCGGCCTTTCAGGCCCAGAAGGCCGGCCGGGCCTCTTCGAGACGCCCGCCGAGCCGGACCGCCCCGGTCCGGACCGCAAGCCCGCTGCCGTCGTCGGTCTCGACCGCGATGCCGGCGAGCGTCGCCGGCCCGTTGGCGGGCTCGAACTTGGACGACGGGATCTTGCGCAGAAAGCGCCCGAGCGGCTCGTCCTTGGCCATGCCGATGATGGAATCGTAATCGCCCGTCATGCCCACATCGGTCACGAAGGCGGTGCCGCCGGGCAGCACGCGGTGGTCGGCGGTCGGCACATGCGTATGGGTGCCGACCACCAGGCTGGCGCGGCCGTCGAGGAAACAGCCCATGGCCTGCTTCTCGCTCGTCGCCTCGCAATGCATGTCGACCACGACGGCGTCGGCGCCGCGCTCGAGCGGGCAGGCGATGAGCTCGCGATCGATGGCGGCGAACGGATCATCGAGCGGGTCCATGAAGATCCGGCCCATGAGGTTGACGACGAGCGCCCGGGCGCCGTTCTTAGCCTCGATCATGGCGGCGCCGCGGCCGGGCGTGCCGGCCGGATAATTGAGCGGGCGGATCAGGCGCGGTGCCCGTTCGATGAAGACCAGGGCTTCTTTCTGGTCCCACGAATGATTGCCGAGCGTGATGGCGTCGGCGCCGGCATCGATGAAGTCGTGGTAGATCGCTTCCGTGATGCCGAAACCGCCGGCGGCGTTCTCGCCGTTGACGACGACGAGGTCGAGCTTCCAGTCGCGGATCAGGCCGGGCAGGCGGTTGAGCAGCACGGCGCGGCCGCTCCTGCCGACGATGTCGCCGATGAAGAGGATCCGCACGCCGCTAACCCCGCGGCAGTCGTGCGCCTCTCCCGGTCGGCGGGGAGAGGGGCGAGGTGGGGGGCTCTGTCGAACGTGTCGAGTTTCGCAGTCTGGCCGTCATCCGTAAATTCACGCCCTGAAATCGATGGTCTCGATCTCCGTTAGCACGAGATCGAGCCGTTCGTCGCGCTCGCTGGCCGGGACCCGGGCAATTTCCTGGGCCGCGCAGGCGATGCCGATCGCCGTCACCGGCTTGAGGCCGCGCAGGCGGCTGATGGTGCGGTCGTAGTAGCCCGCCCCGTAGCCGATGCGGTGCCCGGCCCTGTCGAATGCCGCCAGCGGTACGATCAGGATGTCGGGATCGACCTCGGGGGCGTCGGCTGCGGGCTCGCGGATGCCCCAGACGCCGGGCACGAGCCGGGCTCCGAACGTCCAGGAGCGCATGATCAGAGGCCTGCCGCGGCCGGCGACGACCGGCAATGCGAGACCGGCGCCGGCATCGGCGAAAGCGCGCATCAGCGGCACCGGGTTGAGCTCGCAGCGCATGGGCGAATAGCCCGACACCACGGTGCCGGGCGTCACCGCGACCGGCAGTGGGCGTCCCGCGATGGCCTCGGCGGCGGCCGCGCGGACTGGCGCCGGCAGGGCATCGCGGAGGGCGAGGGCGGCGGCGCGCAAGGCGGATTTCGAGGTGTCGGCAAAGGCGACGGACATCTGAAAATCATAACGGGAAGGCGATGCGGCGTACAAATCAGAAACAAAGAAAAGAAGTGCGGAGCCGCGCAAGCCGTCGGAGCGCTGATCCCGGGAACCTACATAAGTAGGTGGGCGCCGTGTACCCAAGCCCAGGGGCGAGGACAGGGACAGCTCCCGTTGGGATCGTAAGGCCCCGGGGATTTGTCTCCAAACGCACCCCGCAGCCCCGCCTGCCCAATGTAATGCGGATGGGGGGTGGGCGCCAGTCGACGTTGTCGTGATGCCGGGTTCGGGACGGCAGCGCGCCCGCCGCGCTGCGGATTACCCCGCCGCGGTCTCGTCCTTGCGCGGCCCTTCGTCCAGTCGCCGTGCCACTTCTTCGATGCGTTCGGCAGCCGAATTGAAGGCGGCGACGATCGCGCCTTGCGTCGCCTGGGCGTGATCGGCGGCGAGGCGGCTGCTTTCCTGCAGGTTCGAAACTTCGAGTTCCAACCGTTGCGCGCGCTCGCGCGCATCGCTGAGATCGTCGGCGACGGTGAGCGCCGCCATGACGGTGAGGCGCATGTCGCCG
This sequence comes from Astrobacterium formosum, assembly GCA_030848545.1. Lineage (GTDB taxonomy): Bacteria > Pseudomonadota > Alphaproteobacteria > Rhizobiales > Xanthobacteraceae > Astrobacterium > Astrobacterium formosum. The sequence continues at coordinate 344,596 of JAVDCA010000003.1, read as the reverse complement.
ATTTCGCCGAATTCAGCGCGCAAGCGCTCGATGCGCTCGTCGAATTCCTGGGCGAGGCGCGACAGGTGGGCTTCCTCGCCGTCATCGCAGGCCATGCGATATTGGCGGCCGTTGATGGTGACGCTCACATGGGCCATGGCGGACTCGGATTCGTTGGCGCCTCGTCGCGGGAGCGGCGACGGGTGTCCCCGACGCCGAAGATTGTTGTCGACGACCGCTACGGCAAGGCCATCAGCTGTCGTCGGGTCGCGTCTGGTCGTGAACGTCGAGCACCGCGCGAATGCCGTCCATGGCTTCGTCGAGCCGCTCGGCGACCTCGCGATTGGTATTCTCCAAATCGTGAGCCCGCGCTGCCGCGGTGTCGAGTTCCGCGGCGAGTCGCGCCCGGTCGGTTTCGAAAGCGTGCACCTGGGCGGTCAGGGCGGCGGCGTCACGATCGTGTTCCAGTCGCCGGTCGACCACCGATTCGAGCGCTTCCAGCGCTTCCTTGAGGCGCCGGGTCGCTTGCTCGATCGCACTCGGATCGTTCATCGCCACTCTCGGATCCGCAGGTTCGGAACCCTCCGCGGGCCGTAACAAATCGCAAGCATCGGCAAAGTGTTACCACGGCAAGCTTACGTGGGCGGACAAGCGCGCGTCAATTCCGTTGCGAAGTTTTTCCGTCGTTTTGACTAAATCCCATGTGGATGAAATGCGGCGTCCAGATACCATCTGGCGACGATGAGGTCCGGGTTTCGCCATCGCTTGGAGTTGAATACGCCGCGTGCTAAATGTCCGTCGCACTGGGCTTTCCCTTCTGACCCGGGCCTCAACAACGAATCCGGCACGTCTTTTGGAACGATCGAAGCCCCATCCGGCCGCGCCGCCGTCGTGGCGCTCTCCCCCCTGCAAGGAAAGCTCATGACTACGCGCGCCGAGCACGATCGCATGGCGAACGCCATCCGCGCCTTGAGCATGGATGCCGTCGAGCAGGCCAAATCGGGCCATCCTGGCCTGCCGCTCGGCGCGGCGGACATCGCCACCGTGCTGTTCTCGCGCTACATCCGTTTCGACCCGGCCGATCCGGCTTGGCCCGACCGCGACCGTTTCGTGCTGTCGGCCGGCCACGGCTCCATGCTGCTCTATTCGGTCCTGCACCTTCTCGGCCTGCCGGCGCTGCCGCTCGAGGAACTCAAGCGCTTCCGCCAGCTCGGCTCCAAGACGCCCGGCCATCCGGAGAATTTCATCACCCCCGGCATCGAAACCACCACCGGTCCGCTCGGGCAGGGGCTCGGCAATGCGGTCGGCATGGCGATCGCCGAGCGTCATCTCGCCGCCGTGTTCGGCGACGACATCGTCGACCATCGCACCTATGTGCTCGCCTCCGACGGCGACCTGATGGAGGGCATCAGCCAGGAGGCGATCGCGATCGCCGGACACCTCAGGCTGAACAAGCTCATCGTGCTGTTCGACGACAACGGCATATCCATCGACGGTCCGATCTCGATCACGGATTCGGTCGACCAGGTGAAGCGTTTCGAGGCGGCCGGGTGGGCCGCCTGCCGGGTCGACGGCCACGATCCGGACGCCATCGCGGCGGCGCTCGATCAGGCGCTGACCAGCGAGCGGCCGACCATGATCGCCTGCAGGACCGTGATCGGCTTCGGGGCTCCGACCAAGGCCGGCACCCCCAAGTGCCACGGCTCGCCGCTCGGCGCCGACGAGATCAAGGGCGTGCGCGAAAAGCTCGGCTGGACCTCGCCGCCGTTCGAGATTCCGGCCGACATCCGCGATGCCTGGCGCGCGGTGACCGCTCGCTCGAGCGACGCCCGCCTGGCGTGGGGACGCCGGCTCGACGCCCTCGATCCTGACAAACGCGCCGAATTCGAACGGCGCCTCAAGCGCGGCGCGCCGCCCGGCGAACGGCTCGCCGCGGCTGTCCGCTCCGTGAAGGAAAAGCTCGCCGCCGCCCCGAAGGACATTGCCACCCGGGCCTCGTCCGAACTCGCCCTGGAGACGCTGGTCGCGACGCTGCCCGAGATGGTCGGCGGGTCCGCCGATCTCACCGGTTCGAACAACACCCGGCCAAAGGGCATGGCGACGTTCTCGGTCGCCGAGCCGTCGGGCCGCTTCATCAACTGGGGCATTCGCGAGCACGGCATGGCGGCGGCCATGAACGGCATGGCGCTGCACGGCGGCATCATCCCCTATTCAGGCACCTTCCTGGTGTTTGCCGACTATTGCCGGCCGTCGCTGCGGCTCGCCGCCCTGATGGGCGAGCGCGTCATCCACGTCATGACCCACGATTCCATCGGGCTGGGCGAAGATGGCCCGACCCACCAGCCGGTCGAGCACCTGGCGGCCCTGCGGGCGATCCCGAACCTGCGCGTGTTCCGCCCCTGTGACGCCGTCGAGGTGGTGGAGTGCTGGCAACTGGCGCTCGACGCCAAGGCCTCCCCCAGCGTCATCGTGCTGACGCGCCAGAACCTGCCGCAGCTGCGGCTCGGCCATATCGAGCACAATCGCTGTGCCCGCGGCGCCTACGAGATCGCCCCTGCGGATGGCCGTGCGGTGGTCTCCATCTTCGCCACCGGCTCGGAAGTCGCGATCGCGGTCGAAGCACGCAAGTTCCTACGCGAGAAGAACATCGCGGCGCGCATCGTGTCGGTGCCGTGCTTCGAACTGTTCCTGGCGCTGCCCGAACCCGAACGCGCCAACATCATCGGCAACGCGCCCGTCAGGGTGGGGGTCGAGGCGGCGATCCGCCAGGGCTGGGACGAGATCATCGGCTCCGATGGCGCCTTCGTGGGCATGCCCGGCTTCGGTGCCAGCGCACCAGCCAAGGACTTGTACCGACACTTCGGGATTACCGCTGAAAAAGTCGCCGAAGTGGCATTGAAAAGATTGAGCTAGATCGTTGCCAGATGCGGACTTCCGCCACATCTAAGCGTCGCAACGATTCGTTACACAGAACGGGGACCCGAGGCCGGGTCCCGACGAACGAAGGAGTGAACAGAACATGGCCATTCGGGTCGCCATCAACGGTTTCGGCCGCATCGGTCGCCTTGTCCTGCGAGCCATCGCCGAGGCCGGCCGCAAGGACATCCAGGTCGTCGCCATCAACGATCTCGGCCCGGTGGAAACCAACGCGCATCTGCTGCGCTACGACTCGGTCCACGGCCGCTTCCCCGGCCAGGTGGCGGTCGAAGGCGACTTCATGGTCGTCGACGGCGGCAAGATCAAAGTGACCGCCATCAGGGATCCGAGCCAGCTGCCCTGGAAGGATCTCGGCGTCGACATCGCCCTGGAGTGCACCGGCATCTTCTCCGCCAAGGAGAAGGCCAAGGTCCATCTCGACGCCGGCGCCAAGGCGGTGCTCGTGTCGGCGCCGTCCGACGGCGCCGACCTCACCGTCGTCTACGGCGTCAACCACGACAAGCTCACCAAGGAGCACAAGGTCGTTTCCAACGCCTCCTGCACGACCAACTGCCTCGGCCCGGTCGCCAAGGTCCTCAACGACGCCATCGGCATCGACAAGGGCTTCATGACGACCATCCACTCCTACACGGGCGACCAGCCGACTCTCGACACCCTGCACAAGGATCTCTACCGCGCCCGCGCCGCGGCGCTGTCCATGATCCCGACGACGACCGGTGCCGCCAAGGCGGTCGGCCTGGTGCTGCCGGAACTCAAGGGCCGGCTCGACGGCGTGTCGATCCGGGTGCCGACCCCGAACGTGTCGGTGGTCGACTTCAAGTTCGTGGCCAAGCGGGCGACCACGAAGGAAGAGATCAACGAGGCGATCAAGCGTGCCGCCGAGCAGCAGCTCAAGGGCATCCTCGGCTACACCACCGAGCCGAACGTGTCGTCCGACTTCAACCACGATCCGCATTCCTCGATCTTCCACATGGACCAGACCAAGGTGATCGACGGCACGCTGGTGCGCGTGATGTCGTGGTACGACAACGAATGGGGCTTCTCCAACCGCATGGCCGACACCGCCGTGGCGATGGGCAAGCTCCTCTGAGACGAAAACTCCGTCGTCCATCGGGCGTGCGAGTCCCGCCAGCCCGGTGGACGACGACGGCGTTTCGGGCCCGTCGGCATCGGCGGGCCGTTTGTGCGGGTGGGCGCGAGTCGATCCGCTAACCGTCTGATCCTCGCGGGCTGCGTGGTGCGGCCGCGGGCCGGCGGAACGAGGACCCAGGACCATGACTGCCTTTCGCACTCTTGATGACGCCGACGTCGCCCACAAGCGCGTCCTGGTGCGCGTCGACCTCAACGTGCCGACCGAGAACGGCCACGTGACCGACACGACGCGGATCGAACGCCAAGCTCCGACCATCACCGAGATCGCCGACAAAGGCGGCAAGGTGATCCTGCTGTCCCATTTTGGTCGTCCCAAGGGACGCGATCCCCAGCAGTCGTTGAAGCCGGTCGCCGATGCGGTCGCCCAGGTCATCAAGCGGCCGGTGGCGTTCGCGAACGACTGCATCGGCCCGGAAGCCGCCGCCGCTGTCGCGGCGATGAAGCCCGGCGACATCCTCTGCCTGGAGAACACGCGCTTCTACAAGGAAGAGGAAAAGAACGATCCCGGCTTCGTGGCCGAACTCGCCCGGTTGGGCGACCTGTGGGTCAACGACGCCTTCTCGTCGGCCCACCGCGCCCATGCGTCGACCGAAGGCCTCGGCCACAAGCTGCCGGCCTATGCGGGCCGCTCCATGCAGGCCGAGCTCGATGCGCTCTCCAAAGCCCTGGTGGCGCCGGAACGCCCGGTCGCGGCGGTGGTCGGCGGCGCCAAGATTTCCACCAAGCTCGACCTCCTCGGCAACCTCGTCGCCAAGGTCGACAGCCTGATCATCGGCGGCGCCATGGCCAACACCTTCCTGGCGGCGCTCGGCAAGCCGGTCGGCAAGTCCTTGTGCGAGCACGACCTCGCCGCGACCGCGCGCGAGATCCTGGAAAAGGCCAAGGCGCAGAACTGCGACGTCGTACTGCCGGTCGACGTGGTGGTCACCAAGACGTTCGCGGCCAATTCGCCGTCGCGCGCCGTTTCGGTCGACGACGTCGCGGCCGACGAGATGATCGTCGATATCGGCCCCAAGGCCGTCGACCAGGTCGTGTCCGTGCTGGCACGCGCCAAGACGCTGGTTTGGAACGGCCCGTTCGGAGCTTTCGAATTGGAGCCTTTCGACAACGGCACCGTCGAGGTCGCGGAGGCCGCCGCCGAATTGACCGAGACCGGCAAGATCATTTCGGTCGCCGGTGGTGGCGACACCGTCGCGGCGCTCAATGCCGCCGGCGTCGCGGACCGCTTCACCTATGTGTCGACCGCGGGTGGCGCCTTCCTGGAATGGATGGAAGGCAAGGCGCTTCCGGGCGTAGAGATACTCAGGGCGAAATAACCGGAGAACAATGATGGCGCGGATCACACTCAGGCAACTGCTCGACCATGCGGCCGAAAACGACTACGGCGTGCCGGCGTTCAACATCAACAATATGGAGCAGGGGCTCGCGGTCATGGAGGCGGCGAGTGCGGTCGACGCGCCGGTGATCATCCAGGCGAGCCGCGGCGCCCGCCAATATGCCAACGACATCATGCTGGCGAAGATGATCGACGCGCTGGTGGAGATCTATCCGAACATCCCGGTGTGCATGCATCAGGACCATGGCTCGGACGAATCCACCTGTGCGACCGCCATCCGCTACGGCTTCACCTCGGTGATGATGGACGGTTCGCTCAAGGCCGACGGCAAGACGCCGGCCGACTGGGACTACAATGTCGGCATCACCCGTCGGGTGGTCGACATGGCGCACTGGGTCGGCGCCTCGGTCGAGGGCGAACTCGGCGTGCTCGGTTCGCTCGAAACCGGCCAGGGCGACAAGGAGGACGGCCACGGCGCCGAGGGCAAGCTCAGTCACGACCAGCTCCTCACCGACCCCGCCCAGGCGGTCGAGTTCGTCAAGGCGACCAAGGTCGACGCGCTCGCGGTCGCCATGGGGACCTCGCACGGCGCCTACAAGTTCACGCGCAAGCCGGACGGCGACATCCTCGCCATGAACGTCATCGAGGAGATCCACCGCCGCCTGCCCAACACCCATTTGGTGATGCACGGCTCCTCGTCGGTGCCGCAGGATCTGCAGGACATCATCAACCAGTACGGCGGAAAGATGCCGCAGACCTGGGGCGTGCCGGTCGAGGAAATCCAGCGCGGCATCAAGTCGGGCGTGCGCAAGATCAACATCGACACCGATAACCGCATGGCCATCACGGGGGCGATCCGAAAAGTGTTCGCCACAGATCCGAAGGAATTCGACCCGCGCAAGTATCTCAAACCCGCCATGGAAGCGATGCGCAAGATCTGCCGGCAGCGGTTCGAAGAGTTCAACACCGCCGGCCAGGCGCCGAAGATCAAGAAGATCGTGCCGCTGCCGGAGATGGCCAAGCTCTACGCGGGCGGCAAGCTCGACCCCGTGATCGGCAAGGCCGCCGCCGCGGCCGAGTGAGGTCGACGCCGGCCGGCGCATGGCCTCATGCGCCGGCGACCGGACCCATGTTCGTCCGGGCCGCTGCTCTCGGGCGTGCCGGGGCACGGCGCCGCACCGACTCCCGTCCGCGCCCGAACGGCGCTATACGGGCACCACGTCCTTCGTCAAATGGAGTTCCATCAGGCCCACATGCCTGACGATCACAACAAGTCACCGCGACACGTGCCGCGCCTGTACCTGGTCACCCCACCTGTTGCAGCGCCTGCGGACCTGCCGTCCGATTTTGGTTCCGTGCTCGCCGCCGCCCAGGTGGCGGCGGTATTACTGCGCCTTGCGCCTGCGGACGAACGCCGCCTCACCAACCTGATCAAGGTGGTCGCCGAGCCGGTGCAACAGGCGGGCGCCGCCCTGCTGGTCGAAGGTCATGTGGAGCTGATCGGACGCGCCGGCGCCGACGGCGCCCATCTGGACGGTGGCGCCGCCCTCAAGGCTGCCTTGCCGCACCTCAAGCCCGATCGCATTGCCGGCGCCGGGGCTCTCGCGAGCCGCCACGACGCCATGACGGCGGCCGAACTGGGGGCCGACTACGTGATGTTCGGCGAGCCCTCGCCGGACGGTCTGCGACCGGCCTTTGCCGCTGTCCTGGAACGGCTCGAATGGTGGAGCGAGGTGTTCCAGATTCCCTGCGTGGGCTATGCCGAGACGCTCGAGGAGGTCGCCGCCGTGGCGGCGGCCGGTGCCGACTTCGTCGCCCTCGCGCCCGGTGTCTTCGCCGACGTCCGCGGACTTGGCGCCGCACTCGCCGACGCAATGGCCCAGCTTCACGGTGAGGTTGCGTCGTGAATGGCCGGCGCGTCCTGATCGCCGGCGTCGTGATGGCGGCCGTGGCCGTCACCCTTGGCGGCGAGGGGGTCGCCCAGGGGCCCATGCAGCTCACGCCCCAGCCCGCCGCGCCCGCAAAGCCGCCGCCGCGCCCGTCGCGTCCTGCCACCCGTCCTGCCACCCGTCCGGCCCCGCCGGCGGCCAAGCCGGCCGCCAAGCCGGCACCGACATTGCCGGCGCCTGCGGCGGCCGACAAGGGGGCCGACATCGCCTTCGGGGCCTATCAGCGCGGCTACTATCTCACCGCCTTCCACGAGGCCACCAAACTGGTCAACGAGAAGGGCGATCCGCGCGCCATGACGCTTCTGGGCGAGCTCTATGCCAATGGGCTCGGCGTGCCCAACGACGACCTCAAGGCGGCCGAGTGGTACAAACTTGCCGCTGACCGCGGCGACCGCAATGCCCTCTTTGCCCTCGCCATGTTCCGTTTCGGTGGCCGTGGCGGAGCGCGCGATCGTGCCGAAGCGGCCCGTCTCCTGGCCGCCGCCGCCAAGCTCGGCCATCCGGCCGCCGCCTACGATCTGGCGCTTCTCTACATGGAAGGGCAGCAGTTTCCGCAAGACTACGCCCGCGCTGCCGAACTCCTGCGCACCGCCACCCAGGCCGGCAGCCCCGAGGCCCAGTACGCGCTCGCGACCCTCTACAAGGAAGGCCGCGGTGTCCCGCAGGATGCCACCGAGGCGACCCGCCTGCTCGCCGCCGCCGCGCTGGCCGGCAATCTGGAGGCCAAGGTCGAATACGCCATCGCGCTGTTCAATGGTACTGGCGTCGCCAAGGACGAGGCGAAGGCGGCGGCACTGTTGCGCCGGGCCGCCATGGAAGGCAGCCCCGTCGCCCAGAATCGTTTCGCCCGTCTGCTGATGGTCGGTCGCGGGGGCATGGAAGCCAATCCCGTGGAAGCCATCAAGTGGCACCTGATCGCCAAGGCTGGCGGAGCCGGGGATCTCACGCTGGACGAGTTCGCCGCCAAGCAGACGCCGGAGATTCGCGCCAGCGCCCAGCGAACAGCCCAGCCCTATCTCGACGCCATCGCCCAGATGCGCCAGTGACGTCGCACAAGTGAAGCCGCCCAAGTGAAGCCGGCCCAGTGAAGCCGTCTCGGAGCCCTTCGGGGTAAACCGAGGTTCCATAGGTCCGCGGCGGCGTGTAAACAGCGCAGGTCTCCCGGATATTCCCCAAACCTTGTTCGTGGTGCCATGCTCCGTTCAGCGCTTCTCAATGTGATGGTCGCCGCCGCCCGCAAGGCCGGCCGCAGCCTGCGCCGCGACTTCGGCGAGGTGGAAAACCTGCAGGTCTCCCTCAAGGGGCCGGCCAATTACGTTTCCGCAGCCGACCGCAAGGCGGAGGAAATCCTGCTCGGCGAACTCGCCAAGGCGCGCCCCGGCTACGGCTTTCTCGGCGAGGAGGGGGGCGTGCACGAGGGCTCGGACAAGTCCCATACATGGATCGTCGATCCCCTCGACGGCACCACCAATTTCCTCCACGGCATTCCCCAGTTCGCCATCTCGATCGGTCTGGAGCGCGAGAGCACCATCATCGCGGCCGTGATCTACAACCCCGTCACCGAGGAACTCTTCACCGCCGAACGCGGCAAGGGCACCTTCCTCAACGACCAGCGGCTGCGTGTGTCGGCGCGCCGGCTGCTCGCCGATTCGGTGATCGCCTGCGGGCTGCCCCATCTCGGCCGTGGCGACCTCGCTCTGTTCCGCCGCGAGTTCGCCCTCGTCCAGGACAAGGTCGCCGGCCTGCGCCGCTTCGGCGCCGCCGCCCTCGATCTCGCCTGGGTGGCAGCCGGCCGTTTCGACGCCTTCTGGGAGCGCGAATTGCAGCCCTGGGACATGGCCGCGGGCCTGCTGATGGTGCGCGAGGCCGGCGGCTTCGCCACCGACCTCGATGGCGGCGACGCCATCCTGGCCAAGCGGCAGGTCGTTGCCGGCACCGAAGTGATCCACCGCGAACTGCTCGGCCTCCTCAAACAGGCCGAAAAGGCCTGAGGGCCCATCCGGCGGTTGTGCCGGAACTCGTCGCAGGAGTGCGATGTCGACGCATGCCCGCATGGTGGATATGCCGGCCGGCGCCGGCTGTTACCATTGGCCGCGTCTATGCCATATAGTGGCGCCATACGTCCGGCCGCGGTGGCCGCCGCCGGCGATATGCATACGCGCGGCAGGCGCGACGAGCCCGAACGGATAGCGGAACATGGCGCCCAGGGACTCCGATATCGACCCCTTCAAAGTCTCCTCGCCCCGGATTTTTCTGGTGCGCATGCTGGTGTTCCTCGTCCTCGGGGGGCTCCTGGTCGTCATCCTGTACCGCCAGATCTGGGCGGCGTTCCTCGCCAATCCGGGATTGAACGCCTTGATCATCGGCGTGCTCCTGGTCGGAATCATCCTGTCGTTCCGCCAGGTCATCCGCCTGTTCCCGGAAATCTCGTGGATCAACGGCTTCCGCCTTGCCGATCCAGGGCTCGCGGTCGAGCGTCCGCCGGTCCTGCTCGCCCCCATGGCGGCGATCCTCGGCGACCGGGTCGGCCGCATGGCGATTTCCTCGCAGACCATGCGCGGCATCATGGATTCGATCGCGAGCCGCCTCGACGAGGCGCGCGACATGTCGCGCTACATGACCGGACTGCTGGTGTTCCTCGGCCTGCTCGGCACCTTCTGGGGTCTGATCGAGACGGTCGGCTCGGTCGGCAAGGTGATCGAAGGCCTCAAGATCGGTGGCGACGCCGGGGCCATGCTCGACGCCCTCAAGGAAGGGCTCGCGGCGCCTCTGGGCGGCATGGGCATTTCGTTCTCGTCGTCGCTGTTCGGTCTCGCCGGTTCGCTGGTGCTCGGCTTTCTCGACCTGCAGACCTCGCAGGCGCAGAATCGTTTCTACACTGAGCTTGAGGACTGGCTCGCCACCACCGTGCGCGAACTGGGCTACGACGTCGGTTCCGGCGCGCCGGCCCCGGCCATGGGCCAGGAGTTCCGCAACGCGGTCGAGCGGCTGCGCGAGACCATCGCCGAGGCGGGTTCCAGCAAGGCCGCGACCCACGCGATGGCCAATCTCGCCGAGGCGATCCAGGGGCTGGTGCAGCACATGCGCACCGAGCAGCAGATGATCCGCGACTGGGCCGATGCCCAGGGTGAGCAGAACAGCGAGGTCCGCCGCCTGCTCGAACGACTGGTGCACGAGAAAGCCGACGGGAACTAGCATATGGCGCTCGCCCGCTTCCGCCGCGACCGCGGCATCGACTACTGGCCGGGTTTCGTGGACGCGCTGTCGACGCTGCTGCTCGGCGTCATCTTCCTGCTCACGGTGTTCGTGGTGGTGCAGTTCTTCCTGTCCCAGGACATCGCCAGCAAGGACACGGCACTCTCCCGCCTCAATGCCCAGATCGCCCAGTTGACCGATCTCCTGTCGCTGGAGAAGACCGGCAAGATCTCGCTTGAGGACGAGGTGGCGCAGCTGCGGGCGAGCCTTGCCGGGGTCGAGAGCGAGCGCGAGCGCCTGCGGGGCGAGGTCACCGCCAACGCCAAGGGCGACGACGGCGATGCGCGCGCCAAGGTCGGCGAACTCACGAGCGCGCTCACCTCCGAAAGGAACACGGTCGCGCGCGCGCTCGCCCAGGTCGAGGTGCTCAACCAGCAGATCGCGGCGCTGCGCCGGCAACTGGGAGCGCTGGAATCCGCCCTCGACGTGTCGGAGAAACGGGAAAAGGATTCGCAATCCCGCATCGCCGATCTCGGACAGCGTCTCAACGTGGCACTGGCGCAGCGTGTGCAGGAATTGTCGCGCTACCGCTCCGATTTCTTCGGCCGCTTGCGCGAGATCCTCGCCAACCGCGCCGACGTGCGCATCGTCGGCGACCGTTTCGTCTTCCAGTCGGAAGTGTTCTTCGACGCCGGCCAGGCGCTGCTGCGCCCGGAGGGCCGCGGCGAACTCGACAAGCTCGCCGCCGCCATCGCCGAGCTGGAGAAGACGATTCCGCGCGAAATCCCGTGGGTGCTGCGCGTCGACGGCCATACCGATGTGCGCCCGATCGTCACCGCCGCCTATCCGTCCAACTGGGAATTGTCGGCGGCGCGCGCCATTTCGGTCGTCCAGTATCTGATCAGCAAGGGCATCTCGCCGCAACGCCTGGTCGCAGCCGGTTTCGGCGAATTCCAGCCGCTCGATCCCGACCGCACCGAAGAAGCCTTCCGCCGCAACCGCAGGATCGAGCTCAAGCTCACCGAGAGGTGAGAGGTGCGCGGATGGTTTTTTCTGCTAAAATCTGGCCATGAACAAGCAGATGGCATCGCTGCTCGAACGCGTCGCGACCTGGTCCGAGGAGGAGCAGGAGATGCTTTTTGCTGCGGCGCTGGATATCGAGCGGCGCCGGACCGGCATCTACCGCTTGTCCGATGAGGAGAGGGCGGCTGTTCGCGAGGGTTTGGCGGCGGCGGATCGCGGTGACTTCGTCAGCGAAGAAGAGATGAACGCTTTTTTTGAGCGGCGTGGAGCGTGAGAGTTAGGTTCACTACGCCTGCGCGCAACGATCTCGACCGGATTCACGACTACATCGCCAAAAGAAATCGTGCGGCTGCAACGCGAGTGACCCGGACCATCCGCCTGACTGCGCAGGGGCTCGCGGACTTTCCTCTGATGGCCCCCGAGACGGATTTCCCGAAAATTCATATGAAATGGGCGGTTCCTTATCCTTATCTGATATTTTACACCATTCGCGGCGCCGACATCCTTGTCCTCCACATTCGTCATGCGGCGCAACAACCTCCGTCCGCAGCGGATTTTTGATTTGTCTGGGTTGCTGTCTCTTCGCCTCTACGCACCCGCCGACGAAGCGGCGGCGATCGAGCTGTGGCGGCGGACCTGGCAGCTCACCTATCCGGCGATCGACTTTACGGCCCGGCTCGACTGGTGGCGGGCGCGCTGGCGTGACGAACTGGTCGCGACCGCGACCATCATGGTGGCAGAGCGCGACGGCGCCATGGTGGGCTTCGTCACCGTCGATCCCGGCAACGGATATCTCGACCAGATCGTGGTAGCGCCGGAGGAGTGGGGCGGCGGCGTCGCTGCCGCGCTTCTCGCCGCCGCGCGCGAGGTCGCGCCCGCCGGCCTCGACCTCCACGTCAATGCCGACAACGAACGCGCCGTCCGCTTCTACGGCAAGCACGGTTTTTCGGTCTTGGGCCGGGACGTCAACCCGCGCTCGGGCGCGCCCGTGCTGAAGCTCGGCTGGAGGCCGTAAGAAAGCACGCCGCCGGCGCCCCGCTGCTCCGCTCCGACAAAAAGACTTTGCGCAGATCGATCCCACATGCCGGATCACCATGTGGGGTCGCGGCTTCTGCTCGAAGTGAGCATTGCCGGGACTGCGTATTGCGCATATCGCGCACATTCGGCTATTTTGTCGGTAACATTGCTTGGAATTGCTCTTTTTCTGCGCAGTTCACGCAATTACAACTTATAAGAGAAGGTCGTGCGTCGATGAACCGCTGGCTGATCCTCGCAGACGATCTCACCGGCGCTGCCGACTGCGGCATTGTCTTCGCCCGCCATGGCCGGGAGACAGTGGTGACTTGGGGTGACGAAGTCGCCATCGCGGAGGTGGTTTCGGTCGACCTGGACAGCCGGCGCTATCCGGCCGCGCAGGCGGCGGCCCGCCACGCGGCCGCCCAGGCGGCCCTTCGACGCGAGGGCGTGCGGCTCTACAAGAAGATCGATTCGACGTTGCGCGGCCAGCCGGCCGCGGAGCTTGCCGCCCAGTTGGCGGCCTTGCGTTGCGTCGACAAGCGGGCGCCGCTCGCGATTTGCGCCCCCGCGTTCCCGGCGACCGGGCGCCTCACCATCGGCGGCAGGGTCATGGTGAATGGCGTACCGCTGGAGGAGACGCCCCTGTGGGCGCGCGAGCACAGCTATGCCAACGCGTCCCTGCCGGACATCCTGGCCTCGGCCGGACTGAGCTGCGCGGTGATCGATGTCGATGCGATCCGGGCCGGCATCGACGCCGTCGCGACGCGCATGCGTGACGCCGAACGGGCGGGCACCGACGCCGTCGTTTGCGACGCAACCGAGATCGCCCATCTCGACGTGGTCGCGCGCGCGTCTCTCACCCTCGCGGACGCAGTGTGGGTCGGCTCCGCCGGGCTCGCGGCGGCGCTCGCGGCTGTCGAAGCTCCGGCGCAACCGGCCGCGCCGGTCCGTCCGGGGGACGGCGCCGTGCTGGTGGTGGTCGGCAGTGTCGCGGAAGCTTCGCGGCGGCAGGCCGCCGACGTGATCGAGGGCGGCCTGGTTACCCATGTGGCGATCACGCCGGACATTTTGTTTGCGGGCACCGGCACGCCCGGCTGGGAAGAGGCGGTCCGTGCGCTCGGGACAGCAGCCGCGTCCGGCAAGCCGGTGCTGGTGGAGATCGCCCACGAGGCGAGCCCCGACCTTCGCCGCGGCGCCGAGCTCGCCGGCCGGCTGGCCGAACTCGTCGAGGTGGCGATTCCGAAGATCGCCGCTCTCTTTGCCACCGGCGGCGAAACCGCCTGTGCGCTGCTGTCTCGCCTCGGCGTCACCGGCATCCGCCTCCTCGACGAGGCGGAGCCGGGCGTGCCGCTGGGGGTGACGCTCGGCGCCCGGCGCGTGCCGGTCATCACCAAGGCCGGAGCCTTCGGCGACGCCCTTACGCTGAGGCGTTGCCTCGCCAAGCTCGGCCTATGAACCCCACTCCTGCGAGAGATATGAACATGTCGCTGCCAGTCGTCGCCATCACCATGGGAGATCCCGCCGGCATCGGGCCGGAAATCATCATGCGCAGCCTCGCCCATGCGGAGGTCTACGCCGCCTGCCGTCCGCTGGTGGTCGGCGATGCCTGTCGTCTTGTCCAGGCCGGCGACATCGTCGGTTCCAAGCTCGCGGTGCGCGTCGTCGCCGCCGACACGCCGCCCCTCTATAGCCCCGGGACCGTCGATGTCCTGCAGGCCAGCGACAAGACCACCGACATTCCGTTCGGCGCGGTGTCGCCGGTGGCCGGAGAGGCCGCCTACCGCTACATCGCCCGCGCCTGCAAACTGGTGATGGACGGCGAGGCCGACGCCATCTGCACGGCGCCCATCAGCAAGGAAGCTCTGCACGCCGCTGGCCATCGCTATCCCGGCCACACCGAGCTGCTCGCCCATCTCACCGGCACGCCGGAGGTGTCGATGATGCTCACGGCACCGAAGCTGCGCGTCATCCACGTGACCACCCATATCGGCCTCATCGACGCCATCGCGAAGATCAATCCGGGCCTGGTCGAGCGCACCATCGCCCGCGGTCACGAGGTGCTGGTCAAGGCCGGCATCCGCGATCCGAAGATCGGCGTCTGCGCCATCAATCCCCATGCGGGCGAGAATGGCCTGTTCGGCCACGGCGAGGAGGAGACCAAGATCGCGCCGGCGGTCGCGGCCTGCCGGGCCATAGGCTGGTCGGTGGACGGACCATTGCCGGCCGATACGCTGTTCTTCCGCGCCGGGCGCGGCGACTTCGACCTCGTGGTCGCCATGTATCACGACCAGGGCCACGGCCCCATCAAGGTCATGGGCATCGAGTCCGGCGTCAACATCACGGTGGGGTTGCCGGTGGTGCGCACCTCCGTCGACCACGGCACCGCCTTCGACATCGCCGGCACCGGCGCCGCCGATGAGCGAAGCCTGCTCGAGGCCCTTCGCCAGGGCGTGGAGTTGGCGCGCCGCCGCGACGGCGCAACCGATCAGCGCCCCTTGCTGGCATGAGCCGGACCCGCCTCAGGCGAGAGCACATCCTCGCCTTGATCCGCGGCGGCGAGGAGGATGTCGAAGTCCTGGCCCGCCAGCTCGACGTGTCGCCCTCGACCATCCGGCGCGACCTTGCCGTCATGCGTGACGAGGGCGCCGTCATGCGCACCTACGGGGGCGCAGTGCTGGCCCAAATCCAGCCCGAGGAGGCCCTGGCGACCCGGGAAACCGAGAACCGGGCCGCCAAGGAAGCGATCGCGCGCGCCGCGGCGGCGCTGATCGCGGACGGCGACAGCGTTCTGCTCGATGCCGGTTCGACCGTCGGGGCGCTGGGCCACCTCCTGTCGTCGCGCCGGCTCACGGTCGTCACCGGCAACCTGCCGCTGCTCCCCGTCCTTGCCCATGGGCCCGCCATCGAGCTGATCGTGCTCGGCGGCGCCGTGCGCTCCACCAGCATGGGCGTCGTCGGCCCGCTCGCCGAGCAGACGCTGCGCCGCATCACCGTCGACAAGGCCTTTCTGGGTTGCGACGGCCTCGTCGCCGGCCGCGGCCTGTGCGAGGCGAGCGCCCAGCAGACCGCGCTCAAGGAACTGATGGCCGAACAGGCCGCCGAGGTGTTCGTGCTCGCCGATGCGACCAAGCTCGGCCGCGCCAGCCAGCCCTATTGGGCGCCGCTGCCGCGGCATTGGAGCCTCGTCACCGATGCGGTGGCCACCGACGATCAGATCGCTCCGTTCGCGCGGTCGGGCGTGCGGGTCATCCGTGCGCCGAGAGGGGATGCGAACTAGAGGCAGCGAGTCGCAATGGCGGGCCGCGACTATGCGGTCGGTCCGGGCGGGCCGTTGCGAGCCCACAGGAAGAATTCGCGATTGCCGTCGCCGCCCTCGATGGGGGAGGGAAAAGTCTTCGTCACCTGCCAGCCCAGCAGTGCGACGTAGGCGGCGATCTTCTCGCAGGCGGCCGCATGGGCGGTGCCGTCGCGCACGATGCCCTTCCGGATGGCCGCTCGCGGCGCTTCGAATTGCGGCTTGATCAGGGCCAGCAGGTCGGCTCCGGCGCCCGCGAAGGCGAGCGCGGCCGGCAGCACCAGGGTCAGCGAAATGAAGCTCGCATCGACGACGACGAGTTCGGCGGGCTCCGGCAGGTGCGTGCGATCGAGGCGACGAATGTCGGTCTGCTCCAGCGAGGTGATGCGTCCGTCGCCGCGCAGGCTCGCGTGCAGCTGATCACGCCCGACATCGACCGCGACGACGTGGCGGGCGCCGCGCCGGAGCAGGACGTCGGTGAAGCCGCCGGTCGAAGCGCCGACATC
This sequence comes from Astrobacterium formosum, assembly GCA_030848545.1. Lineage (GTDB taxonomy): Bacteria > Pseudomonadota > Alphaproteobacteria > Rhizobiales > Xanthobacteraceae > Astrobacterium > Astrobacterium formosum. The sequence continues at coordinate 328,207 of JAVDCA010000003.1, read as the reverse complement.
GAGGCAGAACTTCCCGGCCGGCACGACACCGGTGACGTCGAGGGCGTGGGCGAGCTTGACGCCGCCGCGCGAGACGAACGGGTGCGCCGGACGGGCGTCCAGGACGGCGTCGCGGTTCAAGATGTCGGACGGCTTCTTGACCTGCTTGCCGTCGGCGGCGACGAGCCCGGCGGCGATCGCCGCCTGCGCCTGGGCGCGGCTCGCGAACAGGCCGCGATCGACGAGGAGGAGATCGGCGCGCAGGCGGGACATGCAATCGATTTATCAGCCCGCGAACCTGTTTGCGAGCGCCCCTCGGGCGTTCGTCACGCTGCCGCAGACGGTGTCTGGTCGGCCCGGGCGGTAGGGGTGGCGATCGCCTGCTGCACCCGGTTGCGGCCGCCGCGCTTGGCGCCGTAAAGGGCCTGGTCGGCGCGGCGCATCAGGTCGCCGACGGTCGTGGTCGCCGGATCGGCGACGGCGACCCCGAGGCTGACGGTGACGCGCAGTTCGTGGCCGTCGACCGTTACCGGATTGCGCACCAGTTGCTGTTTGATCCGCTCCGCCAGGGCCGCGGCGTCGTCGAGGTCCGTCGCCGGCAAAAGCAAGGTGAACTCCTCGCCGCCGATGCGAGCCAGGATGTCGCTGGCGCGCTTCATCTCGCGGCAGACGCGGGCGACGTGACGGATCACGATGTCGCCGACGGCGTGACCGAAACAGTCGTTGATCGACTTGAACAGATCGATGTCGAGGATGAGCAGAGCCAGCGGGCATCCCTCTTGGCGGCTGTCGGCGAATTCCCGCTCGGCTAGCGCCATGAAGTGGCGGCGATTGAATACGCCGGTGAGATCGTCGGTGGTGGCGAGCCGTTCGAATATCTCGGATTGATGCATGAGATCGGTGACGTCCGTATAGGTCACGAGGCGGCCGCCGCCGTCCAGGAGCTTGCACTGCACGCGCATGATCCTGCCGCTGGACAGGCGCAGATCGATGGTCTCGTCGCGCCCCTCCTCCACCACGGCGACGCGGCGCGTCACATAGTCTTCGGCCTCGGCGTCGAATGGAGGCAAGGCATGGACACCGTTGTGGCGTGCCCGCTCCACCAGTTCGGCGAAGGTCGGGCGTCGCTGCGCATCGTCGGGTCCGAGTGCCCAGATGCGCCGAAAGGCGGCGTTCATGAAATCCGCGCGCAGATTCTCGTCGAGGACCAGAACGCCGTGTTCGACCTGGTCGAAGGCGGCGTGCAGGACCATCAATTCGTGATTGGCGGTCTCGACTCTCGCCCGCGCGGCCTTCTCGCGGCGGAGGCGGCGCTCGCCGCGCGCCTTGATGCGTGCCACGATCATGGGAGTGCCCAGGCTGAAAATGGTCACGAGGCAGAGGCGGAACAGGTTCGGCGGCGTCATGACGAGAAACGTGCCGGGCTCCGAGAGCGCGTAGGCCGCGCAGGCGATGCCGAGGACGCCGCTCACGAGCCCCGAGAGTGTTCCGCCCATCAGGGTCGAGATCAGCACGGTGGCGAGAAGCAGTGCGCCCGGCGCCGGAGGTGCGTCACGAAACGCGGGCGCGAACACGTAGACGCTGGCCGCCACGAAGGTCACGAGCGGGCCGCCGATCCAGCGCCAGATTGCGTTCATGCGAAAGAGTTCCCACCCCACGCGGTCTGCATGGTTGGTAGCAGGACAAGGCTTCCAGATTCGAAATACCGCTGGGGCGCCGTGGAAAAGGCACGGCGATGCTTAATCAAGCCTTGCGGCGTCCTTGTTGACGGGCCCTCGGCGCTCAAGCCAGCCGGATCGTTTCGGCGCGCACGTCCTTGCCCAGCGCCTCGAACGCCTTGGCGACGATGCCGCGGGCGTCGAGCCCCGCCTTGCCGTACATGACGGTGGGCGAGTCGTGGTCGAGGAAGAGGTCCGGCAGTACCATCATGCGGAACTTGAGGCCGCGATCGAAAGCGCCGTGATCCGCCAATGCCTGCATGACGAACGAGCCGAAACCGCCGACCGAGCCCTCCTCGAGGGTGATCAGCACTTCGTGCTCGCGGGCGAGCCGCAGCACGAGGTCGGTGTCGAGCGGCTTGGCGAAGCGCGCGTCGGCGACGGTAGTGGACAGCCCGTAGGCGGCGAGTTCGTCGGCTGCCTTGAGGGCTTCGGCGAGCCGCGTGCCGTAGGACAGGAGCGCGATCTTGTGGCCCTCCCGGACGATGCGGCCCTTGCCGATCTCGAGCGGCTTGCCTTCCTCCGGCATGGTGACGCCGACGCCGTCGCCGCGCGGATAGCGCAACGCCGACGGCAGATCGTCGATCTGTGCCGCGGTCGCCACCATGTGGACCAGTTCGGCCTCGTCGGCCGCTGCCATCAGGACGATGCCGGGTAGGCAGCCCAGGAAGGCGACGTCGAAGGCGCCCGCATGGGTCGGACCGTCGGCACCCACGAGGCCGGCGCGATCGAGGGCGAAGCGCACCGGCAGCCCCTGCAGGACGACGTCGTGCACCACCTGGTCGTAGCCGCGCTGCAGGAAAGTCGAATAGATGGCCGCGAACGGCTTCATGCCTTCGGCCGCGAGGCCCGCCGCGAAGGTGACGGCGTGCTGCTCGGCGATGCCGACGTCGAAGCAGCGGTCCGGGAATTCCTTGGCGAAGCCGTCGAGGCCGGTGCCGGACGGCATGGCGGCGGTGATCGCCACGACGCGCTTGTCCTTGCGGGCTTCCTTGACCAGGCTTTCGCCGAACACCTTGGTGTAGGAGGGCGCATTGGACTTCGTCTTGGCCTGGGCGCCAGTGGCGATGTCGAATTTGACGACGCCGTGATACTTGTCGACCGAATTTTCGGCCGGTGCGTAGCCCTTGCCCTTCTGGGTGACAACGTGGACCAGGATCGGTCCGGTCTCGGCGTCGCGCACGTTCTTCAGGACGGGCAGCAGGTGGTCGAGATTATGCCCGTCGATGGGGCCGACGTAATAGAAGCCCAGCTCTTCGAACAGGGTGCCGCCGCCCATCATCATGCCGCGGGCGTATTCCTCGGCGCGGGTGGCGCGGTCCTGGATGAGCTTGGGCAGGTGGCTGGTGATCTGCTTGCCGATCTCGCGGATGGAGCGGTAGGTGCGGCCGGACAGAAGCCGCGCCAGATAGGCCGACATGGCGCCGACCGGCGGCGCGATCGACATGTCGTTATCGTTCAAGATGACGATCAGGCGCGAGTCGGCGGCGCCGGCATTGTTCATGGCCTCGTAGGCCATGCCGGCCGACATGGCGCCGTCGCCGATCACCGCGATGACGTTGTTCTTGCCGCCGGACAGATCGCGGGCGACCGCGAAACCGAGACCGGCCGAGATCGACGTCGAAGTATGGGCGGCGCCGAACGGGTCGTATTCGCTTTCGGCGCGCTTGGTGAAGCCCGACAGGCCGCCGCCCTGGCGCAGCGTGCGGATGCGGTCGCGTCGGCCGGTCAGGATCTTGTGCGGATAGGATTGATGGCCGACGTCCCAGATCAGGCGGTCGCGCGGCGTATCGAAGACATAATGAAGTGCGACGGTCAGCTCGACGACGCCGAGACCGGCGCCGAGATGGCCGCCGGTCGTGGATACGACGGAGATGGTTTCCTGGCGCAGCTCGTCGGCGACCTGCCGCAGGCTGGACGCCGGGAGCTTGCGCAGCTCATCCGGCGTACGGACCTGATCGAGCAGGGGGGTCTTGGGCGGCTGGGACAAAGGACTGCTCCGGTGTCTGGCTGGGGGTCCAACGGGCTATTCAGGGCTTATCCGTTTATCCGATCTAGTGCAAATCGGCCACACCCAGTGAGGGAATAAGGTTCCCAGGATAGCTTTTTCGGTGACTGTCCGGACCCCAGAATATCGGGAACCTGCTCTTCGGGCGCGGCGTTCTGGCAGAGCGAATACCTCTATTGTCCCAACGGCAGGGCAACATGGCACCGCGGGCAAACTGGAAGGGCTATCTCAAGCTGTCATTGGTATCCTGCGCGGTCGCCTTGTTCCCGGCCACCACGGTCTCCAACCGCATCCGGTTCAATATCATTAATCGCAAGACCGGGCACCGGGTTCATAACCAGGTAGTAGACGCCGAGACCGGCGAGCAGGTTCCGCGCGCGGACCGCGTCAAGGGCTTCAAGGTCGAGGACGACGATTATATCCTGGTCGAGGAGGAGGAACTCGACGAGGTGGCGCTGGAAAGCACCCATACGATCGAGATCGAGACCTTCGTGCCCCGCTCCGAGGTCGACGAGCTCTATCTCGACGAGTCTTATTACATTGTCCCCGAAGACGACATCGCCCAGGAGGCCTTCGCGGTCATCCGCGAGGCCATGCGCACCGAAGAGGTGGTCGGGCTGGCGCGCCTCGTGCTGCATCGGCGCGAGCACATCCTGATGCTGGCTCCGCGCGGCAAGGGGCTCATGGCCACCATGATCCGCACCAAGAAAGAAGTCAGGAGCGAGCGGACCTACTTTCGCGACATCGAAGCGGTCAAGATTGCTCCCGACATGCTCGACCTCGCCCGCCACATCGTCGTGACCAAGGCCGGCCATTTCGACCCGGGCGAGTTCGAGGACCGCTACGAAGAGGCCTTGGCGGCGTTGATCGAGGCCAAGCGGACCGGCAAGTCGCCGCCGTCGGCGCCGTCGCCCCCATCGGGCAACGTCATCAATCTCATGGACGCGCTCCGTCGCAGCGTGAGCGCCGAACGCGGCGGCAAACGTCGCTCGGCAGGAACGCGGGCGCGCAAGACCGCCGCCAAATCGCCCGGCAAGCGCACGAGCCGGCGCCCGTCCCGGCGCCGGCTGAAAAAGGCGAGCTGACCCGTGGGGCTTACGACCTATCGCAAGAAGCGCAAATTCGGCGTCACCGCCGAGCCGCGCGGCGAGGTGAGCCGGCGCAAGGGGCGCTCCTTCGTGGTCCAGAAGCACGATGCGACCCGGCTTCACTACGACTTCCGCCTCGAGCATGACGGCGTCCTGAAGAGTTGGGCGGTCACCAAGGGGCCGAGCCTGGTGCCGGGCGAAAAGCGCCTCGCCGTCCATGTGGAGGACCATCCGGTCGAGTATGGGGAGTTCGAGGGCACGATCCCCAAGGGTCAATATGGCGGCGGCACCGTGATGCTGTGGGACCGCGGCACCTGGGAGCCCGAGGGCGATCCCGACAAGGGATTTGCGAAGGGCCATCTGGTCTTCGATCTCGACGGCGAGAAGCTCAAAGGCCGCTGGCATCTGGTGCGCATGCGCGGGCGTCCCAACGAGAAGCGGGAGAACTGGCTCCTGATCAAGGGCGACGACGAGGTGGCGCGGGGGGCCGGCGATCCCGATATTCTTGAACAAAAGGCCAAGTCGGTCGCCACCAGGAGGTCCATGGACGAGATCGCCGCCGGCCGCAAACCGAAGATCAAGACCAAGGTGAAGGCCGCCGCCGTGTGGAACTCGGTCGCCCGCACCGAACGCTCCACCCGCCCGGCGCCGCCCGTGCGCTTGCGGGAGCGCTCGAAGGAACGCGGGGGGCGAAAAAAGCGCCCGGTCGGACGCGCTTCGGCGCCGGCCCGCAAGGGCAAGGCGCGGCTGCCCGATTTCGTGCCGCCCTGCCTCGCCCGGCTGGAGACGAAGGCGCCCGACGGCGCCGGCTGGGTCCACGAGATCAAGTTCGACGGCTATCGCATCCAGGCCCGCCTGGACGGCGGCGAGGTCGCGCTCCTGACCCGCAAGGGGCTCGACTGGGCGAAGAAGTTCAGGCCGGTGGCGAGCGCTATCGCCGCACTGCCGGCCGGCACGGCCCTGATCGACGGCGAGATCGTGGTGGAGGCCGACGGCATATCGGATTTCTCCACGCTTCAGGCGGATATCTCCGCCGGTCGCGGCGACCGCTTCGTCTACTGCGTTTTCGACCTCCTGCACCTCGATGGCGTCGACTACACGACGCGGCCGCTCGTCGAGCGCAAGGCCGCCCTGAAGGAACTGGTGGCCGGGGCGGAGGCGCCGATCCGCTACAGCGAGCATCTCGACGATCCCGGCGGGATCGTCTTCACCCAGGCCTGCGAGATGACCCTGGAAGGCATCATCTCGAAGTCGCGCGCGGCGCCCTACCGGTCCGGTCGCACCGGCGACTGGGTCAAGACCAAGTGCAATGGCCGCCAGGAATTCGTGATCGGGGGCTTCGTGCCCTCGACCGTGATGCCGCGCGCCATCGGCGCCCTGGCGATGGGCTATTTCGAGGACGGAAAATTCGCCTATGCGGGCCGGGTCGGTACCGGCTTCAGTCACGAGAGCGCCGCCGCGCTCTATCGCGACCTCGATGGACTGCGGATCGCCAAGCCGCCGTTCCATGCCCGCCTGCCGCCGGCCGAACGGCGCCGCAAAGGCGTGCACTGGGTCGAGCCGCGGGTGGTCGCCGAGATCGAGTTCCGCGGCTTCACCGCCGACAAGATGCTGCGGCATGCCGCCTTCAAGGGGGTGCGTGCCGACAAGGATGCGGCCGAGGTCATTCGCGAGGAGGTAGCCGACATGGCTGCGACCACCGATACCGACGCGACAACGCGCAAGAGCACTGAAAAGGCCAAGCCGCGTACCGCCGCGAAGCGGAGCGCTAAACCGCGCGCTGCCACGACGCGAGCCGCCAAGTCGCGAGCCGCCAAGCCGCGAACGGCGACGCAGCGGGCGGCGAACGCCGTCGCCGGGGTGACGCTCACCCATCCGGAGCGGGTGTACTGGGACGACGTTGGCGTCACCAAGAAGGACCTCGCCGATTTCTACGCCGACATCTGGGACTGGATAGCGCCGCACCTGGTGCGCCGGCCGCTGGCGCTGTTGCGCTGTCCGGACGGCGCCGGCGAGAACTGCTTCGTGCAGAAACATGCCCATTCCACCTTCGATCGTTCGAAGATTCTCGGTGTCGATGACGGCGGCGAGGAGGTGCTCGCGATCGACCGGCTGGAGGGATTGATCGCTCTCGTGCAGTCGGGCGTCCTGGAGGTGCATGTCTGGGGCACGACCATCGACCATCTCGATCTGTGCGACCGGCTGGTGTTCGATCTCGATCCCGGTCCCGGGGTCGTCTGGAAGGCGGTGATCGCCGCCGCGCGCGAGGTGAGGAGCCGCCTCGATGATCTCGGCCTCGAAAGCTTCATCAAGACCTCGGGCGGCAAGGGCCTGCACGTGGTGGCGCCGATCGCGGGAGCGCCTTGGGACAAGGCCAAGGACTTCACCCACGCGGTGGCGCTGGAGATGGCGGCGGACTCGCCCGACCGGTACGTGTCGAAGATGACCAAGAGTCTGCGCGAGGGAAAAATCTTCGTCGATTATCTGCGCAACGGCCGCGGCGCGACCGCGGTCGCGGCCTATTCGTCACGGGCCCGCAAGGGCGCGCCGGTGTCGGTGCCGATCTCCTGGGACGAATTGAAGCCGACCATGACCGCGGACAAGTTCACGGTGCTCAACCTGCGTCAACGCCTGGGGAGGCTTCGGAACGATCCGTGGGGGGAGATCGCCAAGGTGAAGCAGAAACTGCCGACCCTGAGCGCGAAATCATAGATGCCGTCATGGCGATGCCGAACCTGCAGTGAGCGTACTCAGCGCCGCTGCTTTTTCGCGGCGGAAATCTGCTCCATGTAGGAACGCAGCACCGCGTTCATGCGCCGCTGATAGCCGGCGCCCTGCGCCTTGAAGAAGTCGAGCACGTCCTCGTCGACGCGAATCGAGATCGCCTTCTTCTTTGGCGGCACCACCAGGACCGCTTCGGACCAGTCGAGGTCGAAGGGAACGGCGTCCGGATCGCCGGCGACGGCCGCCGTGATCTCCTCGTCGGTAAGGGCATCGACCTTTGCCCAATCAGTCGTCCCGCGCCGCGGGGCGTCGCGTGAGACCAGCGTAGTATTTTCGTCTTTCGTCACGTCGTGCTCGTCGCGCGGAGATGAGCCAGCATTGGTTTCCGCGGAGCGTGCAGGCGACCGCGATTTCCCGGTCGTCGACGTATCCGAATATCTGGTAGCGCTCTTCGTCATGTCGGTCCGATCGGATGATGTGGGTGTCACCGTCGAGGATCGCGCGGGCGTCCTCGAAATCGATGCCGTGAACCAGCCGGTTGCGCCGACGCTTATCCTCGTGCCAGCCGAAGGTGCGTACGCCTGCAAACAGCCTCGCAATGTGCTCCTCGGTCATCGCGTCCCTCGATGGTTCTACAGGGACGCGATCATGAACGACTTCTTCGTCGAGCGAGATGCTGACAATCGTCAAAAAACGTATATACAAACGTAGCGCATTCCGCAAGGCGCTTAACCCTGTGGATAAGCCGGACAACCCCCGCCACCTCCGGACCCGGGGGCCGCCGCCCTATATTGGGTCCCTTCCGGTGCTACACACACGAATCACCATGCGGTTTACGCCCCAGTTCCTGGATGAGCTGAAGGCCCGCCTCCCGGTCTCGGAGGTGGTGGGTAAGCGCGTGCGGCTGAAAAAGGCCGGGCGGGAGTTCAAGGGGCTGTCGCCCTTCAACAAGGAAAAGACGCCGTCCTTCTTCGTCAACGACCAGAAACAGGCCTGGTTCGACTTCTCCTCGGGCCGGAACGGGTCGATCTTCGATTTCGTGATGATGACCGAGGGGGTGACATTCCCGGAGGCGGTCGAGCGCCTCGCCGGCATGGCCGGCATGGCGCTGCCACAAGTGACCGAGGAGGCGCAGGCGGAGGCCGTCCATCGCAAGAGCCTCTATGAAGTCATGGAATTGGCGGCGAAATTCTTCGAGGCGACACTTGCGGCCCGGGCCGGCGCCCGCGCCCGCGGCTATCTCGCCGACCGCGGCCTCGACCCCAACACCCAGCTCGCCTTCCGGCTCGGCTATGCGCCGGCCGAGCGATTTGCCCTCAAGGAGCACCTTGGCGGCCAGGGCATCCCCGTCGACGATATGGTGGAGGCCGGGCTCCTGATCGCCGGCGACGATGTGCCGGTGCCTTATGACCGCTTCCGTGAGCGGGTGATGTTTCCGATCACCGATCTGCGCGGCCGCATCATCGCCTTCGGGGGCCGGGCCTTGGACAAGGACGTCCCGGCCAAATACCTGAACTCGCCGGAAACCCCGCTCTTTCACAAAGGCGCCAACCTCTACAACGGGTTCAAGGCCCGTCAGGCCGCCCATCAGGGCGCCCAGGTGATCGCGGTCGAGGGCTATGTGGACGTCATCGCCATGGTGACGGCGGGTTTCGTGGCGACCGTCGCCCCGCTCGGAACCGCCCTCACGGAGGATCAGCTCACCCTCCTGTGGAAGATGGCCGACGAGCCGGTGCTCCTGTTCGACGGGGATTCGGCCGGCCGGCGCGCCGCCTATCGGGCGGTCGACATGGCTTTGCCGCGGCTTCTCCCCGGCAAGAGCCTCCTGTTCGCCAGCCTGCCGGAAGGTAATGACCCCGATGACCTGGTGCGCTCCGGTGGCCGCGGTGCCGTCGCCGACGTGCTCGCCTCGGCGCGCCCCCTCGCCGCGGTGCTGTGGAGCCGCGAGACCGAGGCCGGTCGCTTCGATACGCCGGAGCGTCGCGCCGGCCTGGATGCCCGTATCGGCGAGATCACGGCGGCGATCGGCAACGAATCTGTGCGTAAATACTACCGTCAGGACCTGGAGGCTCGCGCCCGCGCCCTGTTCGCGCCGCCGGGCCGGGAGGAGGGGGCGCGCCGTGGCGGCTTCGGCAATTTCCAGGGTCGCCGTTCAGGCTCGCGAGCGCCCGACCGGGGCCGGCGGGAACTCTTGGCGCCGCTGAGCCCGGGCCTTTCCGCGAGCGCCGTCGTCCGCGGCGCCCGGGCCGTGCTGCCAGCCCGGGAAGCGTTGATTCTCATGGCCTTGGTTAATCACCCCTGGCTCCTCATGGGGCACGCCGAGGAGGTGACGGCGATCGAGTTCCAGCACCCCGATGCCGACCGCCTGCGCCGCGCTCTGGTGACTCTGGCCATCGGCGAGGCACCCGCGGATGGCGAGGAAATGCGGCGGCTTCTCACGAAAAGCGATCTGTCGCCCCTGTTCACCCGCATCGAGCGCGCCGTCACCCATCCGGGCGACTGGCCGGCCCGCGCCGGCGCCGCCGACGAGGACGTCGAGCAATGGTGGACCCACGTGGTCACCTTGCATCGCAAGACGCGGACGCTACATAAGGAACTCGAGGAGGCCCAACGCGCCCTCGGGGACGAACCGAGTGATCAGAACTTTGCCTGGTTGCGCGATGTGCAGGGCCGTCTTTCTGCGCTGGACGGAACGGAAGCCACGATCGAGGGGTTCGGCGCCCTTTCGGGGCGGGGCGGTCGTGGCGTCTGAGAGAAGGGCCCCGGCGGGGTCGGCGGGGCCCGGACGAGGGGCCTCGACAAGTCTGTTGCGGGCGGCGAAAAGAACAGGGTTAATCGACGGTTAAGCGGCTTGTGGCCATATCGGGGTTCGAACCGACACATGGCGGCGGGCGATGACGGCCGGGCCTCGGGCCCGACCCGCGACGACGGACGCGGGGACGGGACGGCATCCGGATCGAGGAGACTTCGATGGTGAGCAAGACCAAGACGACGGCGACCAAGGACAAGAAGGAAGAGACGCCGGAGAAGGACGCGCCCGACACCCCGGACGCGCCGCTGCCGTTGCTCGACCTGTCCGACGCCGCCGTCAAGAAGATGATCAAGACCGCCAAGAAGCGCGGCTACGTCACCCATGATGCCTTGAACGCCGTCCTGCCGTCCGAAGAAGTTTCCTCCGACCAGATCGAAGACATCTACGCGATGCTCAACGAGATGGGCATCAACGTCGTCGATAGCGAAGAGGCCGAGCACGACGACGAGGAGAAGCCCGAGGCCGAGGAGGACGACGGCGACGACAACGAACTCGTCGAAGTGGCGGCGAAGCCGGTCGCCGAGACCAAGAAGTCCGAGCCGGGCGAGCGCACCGACGATCCGGTGCGCATGTATCTGCGCGAGATGGGTTCGGTCGAGCTCCTGTCGCGCGAGGGCGAGATCGCCATCGCCAAGCGCATCGAGGCCGGCCGCGAGGCCATGATCGCCGGCCTGTGCGAGAGCCCGCTGACTTTCCAGGCCATCATCATCTGGCGCGACGAGCTCAACGAAGGCAAAGTCTTCCTGCGCGACATCATCGACCTCGAGGCGACCTATGCGGGGCCCGAGGCCAAGTCCATGAACGTCAACCCGGCCATGGCCGGCGCCAACGGCGAAGGCGCGACCGCGCCGCCGCAAGCGGCCGCGCCCTCAACCGCACCGTCCGGCGCGACGCCGTTCAAGGTCAAGCCGGCTCCGGCCGCCGGCGCCGAGGAGGACGAGGATGGCGGCGAAGGTGCCGCCGCCGCCGCCGCCGATGCCGACCTGGACGAGGACGACATGGAGAACTCCATGTCGCTCGCCGCGATAGAAGCCGAATTGAAGCCCAAGGTGCTCGAGACCTTCGACACCGTTGCGGACACCTACAAGAAGCTGCGCCGCCTGCAGGAGCAGGACATCGAGTCCAGGCTCAAGAACGAAAACAAGCTGACGCCGAACCAGGAGCGCAAGTACAAGAAGCTCAAGGACGAGCTGATCGCCGAGGTGAAGTCGCTGCGCCTTCACCAGGGCCGCATCGATGCCCTCGTCGAGCAGCTCTACGACATCAACAAGCGCCTCGTCGGTTTCGAAGGCCGGTTGATGCGTTTGGCCGAGACCCACGGCGTCACCCGCGACGACTTCCTGAGAAACCATCTCGGCTCCGAGCTCGATCCGCGCTGGCTCAACCGGGTCTCGAAGCTCTCCGCGCGCGGCTGGAAGAATTTCGTCGCCCGCGACAAGGACCGCATCAAGGACCTGCGCGGCGACATCCACGCGCTCGCCAGCGAGACCGGCCTGGAAATCCAGGAATTCCGCAAGATCGTCCAGATGGTGCAGAAGGGCGAGCGCGAAGCCCGGCAGGCCAAGAAGGAAATGGTCGAAGCGAACCTGCGCCTCGTCATCTCCATCGCCAAGAAGTACACCAATCGCGGCCTGCAGTTCCTCGATCTCATTCAGGAAGGCAATATCGGCCTCATGAAGGCGGTCGACAAGTTCGAGTACCGCCGCGGCTACAAGTTCTCCACCTATGCGACGTGGTGGATCCGGCAGGCGATCACGCGCTCGATCGCCGACCAGGCGCGCACGATCCGCATTCCCGTGCACATGATCGAGACGATCAACAAGATCGTGCGCACGAGCCGCCAGATGCTGCACGAGATCGGCCGCGAGCCGACCCCCGAGGAACTCGCCGAAAAGCTCGGCATGCCGCTCGAGAAGGTGCGCAAGGTTCTCAAGATCGCCAAGGAGCCGATCAGCCTGGAGACGCCCATCGGCGACGAGGAGGATTCGCATCTCGGCGATTTCATCGAGGACAAGAACGCGATCCTGCCCATCGACGCGGCGATCCAATCGAACCTGCGCGAGACGACGACGCGCGTTCTCGCCTCGCTGACGCCGCGCGAAGAGCGCGTGCTGCGCATGCGCTTCGGCATCGGCATGAACACCGACCACACGTTAGAGGAGGTCGGCCAGCAATTCTCGGTGACGCGCGAGCGCATCCGCCAGATCGAAGCCAAGGCGCTGCGCAAGCTCAAGCATCCGAGCAGGAGCAGGAAGCTCAGGAGCTTCCTCGATAATTGAAGTCGACGGCGAACGAGACCATATGCAGCGCGATTTCACCGTGATCGTGGAGCGGGACGAGGCCGGGTATTACGTCGCCTCCGTCCCGGCGCTCGCCGGTTGCCGCACGCAGGCGCGGTCCCTGGACGAACTCGTCGCGCGCGTCCAGGAGGCGATCGCGGTCTGTCTTGAAGATACCGACGCAGCGGCCCTCCCGGCACTCGAATTCGTCGGTGTTCAGCGAGTGACGGTCTCGGCATGAGCCGGTTGCCGCGCCTCACGGGCGGCGAGGTCATCGCCGCTCTTGAGAAAGCCGGCTTCGTCGTTGTTCGCACCCGAGGCAGTCATCATCGCCTACATCACGCGGATGGCCGCGTGACAACGGTCCCTGTCCATGGCTCGGAAATCATCGGACCGGCCTTCTCTCCGGCATACTGCGCGACTGCGATCTGTCGCGGGCAGATTTCGACGCGCTGCTCTAGAGTCGGGAGAGAACGCCATCCTGGTCATTGATACCGCGATCCAGTCGAACCTGCGCGCGAGACGACGAAGCGCGTCCCCGCCTCGTTTATCTTGCGCTGGCCGGTTGCTTACCCCGCGCCGCCAGGTGTATCCATGCCTGAGGCTCTATTCGCCGCTGATGAGAGTTCAGGAGCAGGTCAACGCGCGAACGTATTCGCCAGATCGAGGCGAAGGCGCTACGCAAGCTCAAACATCCGAGCAGGAACAGGAAGCTCAAGGGCTTCCTCGATAATTGAAGCGATTACCCATGTTACTGACACTGATGAAAGGCAAGATCCACCGTGCTCGCGTCACGGGGGCCGATCTCAACTACGAGGGCTCGATCTCGATCGACCAACAACTGATCGAAGCGGCCGGGTTTCTCGTCAACGAGCGTGTCGACATCTATAACATCGACAACGGCGCGCGTTTTTCCACCTATGTCATCGTGGCGCCGAAAGGCTCCGGCGAAATCGGGCTCAACGGTGCGGCGGCCCGCCTCGCCATGGTGGGCGACCGCGTGATCATCGCGGCCTATGCGCAGATGGACGAAGCCGAGGCCCGCGCGTTCACGCCGCGCGTGGTGCTGGTCGACGAACACAATCGCGCCTTGCCGACACCGGCGATCGCGCCGGCGACGTGACATTCGCGTCGTCGCGACGGCTGTGATGAAGCCGGTCGGCCGAAAGCCGGTGCCGAACCCGCAATGACGAGTCGTTCGGCCGGCAGTTCTCGGTGACGCGCGAGCGCATCCGTCAGGTCGAGGCCAAGGCGCTGCGGAAGCTGAAGCATCCGTCGTGGTCGCGAAAGCTCAGGAGCTCCCTCGACAACTGACGGTCTCCTGGACACGAGCGTGCGACCGCCGTACGCTCAGATCATGAACATGAGCACTCGGACCATCGAAGTCGATGTCCGCACCGCGGAACTTGTCGAAGCCCGCGCGGCCGAGGACGGCGTGTCTGTATCCGAATTTGTCGCCGGCCTGACAGCACTGGCAACGTCGCCGGTCGCACTTTCGAGCGATGAACTCGCCGAACTCGATCGTCGCTGGGCGGCGATCAAGGCCGGCGAGCCGACGGTGCCACACGAGGAAGTCGCCCGCTGGCTCGAAACCTGAGGCACGCCGGAATTCAAGCCCTGGCATGAACGATGAAGCTCGAATGGTCGGCCGCCGCTCTGGCTGACCTCGACCGCTTTGCCGTCTTCTTGCGCGATCGTCACCCGGCCGTCGCCGGGCGAATCGGTGCAGAGATCATCGCGAAAGCCCGGATCATCGAGACGCATCCCTTGCTTGAGCGGCCCGTCTAAGGCCGTGCCGAGTACAGGGAGATGCTGCTGCAGGCGGCGAATGCGATCTACGCCCTGCGATACGCGCCTCCTTCTGCCTGTTCTGCGCGGCGGCCGGCGGCACGAGGAGAAATCCGATCGCCGCCGCGGCCGCAACCGTGCACGGTCCCTTATGTATGGTGATTTCCCCCGACGATCATGGCCGAAATCGTAACGTGGCGGCAACCGGGAGGATATCTCGAATTTGGATTCAATCTATGCCGGTACGGCCGGTGCGGCCGGCACGGAGCGAGACGCGCCGGCGGGGCGCCGCTCACTCCAGCCCGTCGACGAGACGCATGTCGCGCACGGCACCGTCGGCGAGGACCTCCAGCGCCTTCTGATAGTCAGGCGAGTCGTGACACTCGATGGCGGCCGCGAGGCTCGGGAATTCGGCGACGACGACGCGCTCCTTCACGCCCGCCTCGTGGGCGACGGCAGCCGGGCCGCGGCAGAGATAGCGGCAGCCGTATTTGGTCATGGCCGGCCCGGCGAGCGCCGCATAGGCCTGGACCTTGGCGGGGTCCTTGATCGAGCGATAGGTCGTGACCCAATAGCCCTTGGGCATGAATGGCTCCGTGTCGAGGGGAGTTGAAGTCGGTGTCGAGGGCCCCATCGTAGCGGCGCCGCCACCTCACGCAACCGGGGCCCGTCGTCAGACGCTTTTTTTCGCCATCCCGCCGTGCCATTCTCTCGTTCGGTGGGGAAACAACGAGGACCGGTATGACTCAAAAATTGCTCGCGGCAATTATTTGCGCGCTTATTTCCACTTTTTCCCTGTCCGCTCCCGCTTCGGCCGCCCAGTGCGGCGGCGACTTCAACGCCTTCCTGTCCGCCATGGGCCGCGAGGCGCAGGCGCAAGGCGTCTCGCGCGGCGTCATCGACCAGGCTTTCGCCGGCGTCACGCCCGATCCGGCCGTGCTCTCCTTCGACCGCCGCCAGCGCGGCACCTTCAAGAAAAGTTTCGAGGAATATGCACGGACCCGCGTCATCCCGGCGCGCATCAATCGCGCCAAGACCCTGATGGTCAAGCACGCGGCGCTGCTCGGCCGCATCGAAAGGCAGTTCGGCGTGCCGAAAGAGCTCCTGATGGCGATCTGGACCATGGAGAGCGACAACGGCACTGGCGACATGGGCAAGCTGCCCGTCGTGCGCACCATCGCGACGCTCGCCCACGACTGCCGCCGCACCGAGCTGTTCCAGAAAGAATTGATCGCCGCCTTGATGGTCCTGCAGCGCGGCCATCTGCCGCTCGCCGACCTCAAAGGCGCGTTCGCGGGCGAACTCGGCCAGACCCAGTTCCTGCCGTCCTCCTACATCAAGTACGGCGTCGACTACGACGGCAACGGCCATATCGACTTGCGCCACTCGGTGCCGGACGTGCTCGCCTCCACCGCCAATCTTCTCAAGGTGAACGGCTGGCAGGCCGGCGCGCCCTACGGCGAGGGTACCGCCAATTTCCAGGCCATGCGCGAGTGGAACCGGTCGGAGGTCTATCGCAAGACCCTGCACTATTTCGCGCAAAAGCTCGGAGGCGAATGATCTCTGCCCTGCGCTGACTACTCATGTGGCGGGCGGCGGACCGAAAGTCCGCCGCCCGCGTGATTCCGGCGCATGACAAAAGCGCCGCGCCGGTCATGCCGCTTCCGTCGCCGCCGGGCTCACCTTGCGCCGGCCGAACAAGAAGGTCGCCAGCGCGGCGAGCTGCAGCGCTGCCGCGATCCAGCCGAGATTGGTGAGGCCGCCGAACGCCACCGCGAACGAGCCGACTGCCGAGCCGGTGGCGATGCCGGCATAGAAGATCGAGGCGTTGAGGGAGAGCGTCACCACGGCGACCTGCGGGGCGAGGCGGGCGAGGTGGGTCATCTGCGCCGCGAACACCGCCCAGCCTGCCGCGCCCCAGAAGCCGACGGCCGCGATCATCACCGGTCCGGCCGAGGCGGGACCGAGTACGGTCGCCGCAAATCCGATCAGGCCGAACGCCGCTGCGAGGGTGAGCAGGCCGAGCCGCAACGTCCATTCGGAGCCCACCCGATCGGCGGCGATGCCGCCGAGCGCGTTGCCGGCCGCGGCCGAGAGGCCCCAGACGAGCAGCGCCGCGCTGATCATGCCGGCGTCGAAACCGGCGGCACGGGTGAGCAGCGGCGCCAGATAGGTGAATACGACGGACAGCCCGACCGCGAACAGGAACGTCACCATCAGTCCGTGCAGGATGTCCGACCGCCGGCCGACCGCGAGCCGCTCGGACAGTGTCGAGACGCTGCGCGGCAGATCGCGCTTGAGCCCGAAGGCGAGCCCGACGACGCCGACCGCCGCGAAGGCGGCGATCATCATGAAGGTCATGCGCCAGTCGGCAGTATTGCCCAGAAACGAGCCGATCGGCACGCCCAGCGCAGTCGCGGCCGCCGAGCCCCCGACCACGATGGCGATGGCGCGACCGCGTTGATGGGGCTCGACCATGGCGGTCGCGACCGCGTTGGCGCTCGCCATGTAGAGGCCGGCCACCAGCGCCAGCGCGGCGCGGGCGAGGAGGAGTTGCGTGAAGCTCTGCGCCATGGCGGCGAACAGGTTGGCGATCACGAAGGCGCCGAGGGCGCCGACCAGCAGGCGCTTGCGCTCCACACTGGCGAGCGCGACCGTGAGCACGGGCGCGCCGAAAGCGTAGAAGAGGGCGAATACGGTCACCAGCCATCCGGCGGCGACGATCGGCACGCCGAGATCGCCGGCGATCGCCGGCAGCAGGGGGGCGACCACGAAGCTCTCGGTGCCCACCGCGAAGGTGCCGAGGGCGAGCCAGACCAGACGGGGGAACATGGGCAGCTCCTTCATTCAATAGTTCAATGCATCTTGAACTATGGAGCCCGCCGGGAACGCGCCAATGAATAGTTCTAATATTATTGAACATTGAAATTGATGAGGCGCGGCGCTATATGAAGTCCATGCGCGCCTTGCCGCAACCCGATCTGGCCCAGCTCGATCTCGCCAACGTCCTGGAGGCGTTGAGCGATCCGACCCGTCTCGCCATCGTGTCGCGTCTCGCGGCGGGGGACGAACCGGAGGTGCGCTGCGGCACTTTTCTCGACCTCGGCAGCAAGACCAATCTCGCCTACCATTTGGGCAAGCTGCGCAGTGCCGGCGTCGTGTCGACCCGCATATCGGGAACTTCGCGCTTCATGTCGCTGCGCCGCGCCGATCTCGACGCCCGCTTTCCAGGACTCCTGGATGCCGTCGTCGCCTCCGCGCGCCGTCCGGCCAAGGCTGCGACCCGACGCCGCCGGGCCGCCGCGGCCGGGTGAAATGCGCGTCTCTTTCGTGTAGGCTGAGATGATGAACCGGCCCGAACCCATCACCACCATGGCTGCCGAAGGCTTGCCGCGGCGACGCTTCACCGTCGCCGAAATCGATCACATGACGGCCCTCGGCATTTTCGAGGAGGACGAGCGCATCGAATTGATCGGCGGGGAGATCGTGCCGATGATGGCCAAAGGCAATCCACATGAGATCCTCAAGACGGTGCTGAACCTGTACTGGGCTGCACGGCTGCCGCCCGATCTCCTGTTCACAACCGAGACCACGTTCCGTCTCAGCGTCGACACTTTCCTTGAGCCCGACTTCGTCTTCTATCCGAAAGCGGTGGGGATTCCGGGTCTGACGGCGGCGACCGCCAGGCTCGTGGTCGAACTCTCCGACTCGAGTCTTTCCTACGACCTCGGCCGCAAGGCCCGCCTCTATGCCGGCTTCGGCATCGCCGAACTATGGGTGATCGATGCGGTCAGTCTGTCGACCCGCATTCATCGGGAACCGGGGTCGGAGGGTTATGGATCGGTGGTGGATTTTACCGCCGACCAGCCGCTCGTGCCCGCCGCATTGCCGGCGCTTGCCGTGACGCTCGCCGACCTCGAACGCCATTGAGCCGCATCCAGGCGACAACCTGTCACGGAACCGGGGGCCAGGGCTGGGGTTAAGCTTCTCTGTTCGTATTCACCCCCGGCACATTCCATGTCCCGTCTCCTCGTCCTTCTCAATGCCCGCGCCGGCGCGTTGATCGATCGCGGCGCCGATGGCCTGCGCGGCGCGTTCGCGGATGCATTCGGGCGCGGCAGCCGGATCGACATGCATGTGCTGGCCCCAAAGGCCATGGCGGCGGCGATCGCGGCCGCTGCCCAGGATAACCACGACACCGTAGTGATCGGTGGCGGCGACGGTTCCGTCAGCGCCGCCGTCAACGCACTGGCACCCACCCGGAAGACGCTCGGGGTCATCCCCTGCGGCACGCTCAATCTCCTCGCCCGCGACCTCGGCATGCCGGACGACATCGACGCCGCCATCGCCGCGCTTGCCCGCGCGCGGGCAGTGCCTATCGATCTCGTCGACCTCAATGGGCGCCTGTTTCATTCGCTCTCCGGTCTCGGCTTCTTCAGCCAGATGGCGCGGGCACGGGAGGAGGCGCGCGACCTGCCGCACAAGGTCCTGCGGGTCGGCGCGGCGGCCTTGCGAGCGTTGTCGCGCAGCGGCCGCTTCTCCCTCGAAATAGAAGCCGACGGGCGCCGCCGCGCTCTCGACACCTATGCGGTGTTGGTCACCTGCAATCGCTTTGCCGCGCAGGATTGGCGCCGCCCGGTCCTGGACGGCGGACTGCTCGAAGTCCACGTCGCCCGCGACGAAGGCGGACTCGACCGGCTCAAGGCCGGTGCCGACCTCCTGACGGGCGCCTGGCGCGACAACGACGACATCATGAGCTTCACCGCCACGACGCTCGCGATTGCGGGCACGCGGGCGCGCACCTGGGTCGCAACCGACGGCGAACTCATGCGCGAGACGACCCCGCTCGCCTACGCGATCCGGCCGCGGGCGCTCTCCGCATTGACGGTCAAAGACTGACGACAACCCGCGATGGTGCCGGCGACAGCTTGGGGACAGTTGAAAGGCGCGAGAGACGGCACGGCGAAGCGGCACCCCATCAATCCCGGTTGCGTTTTGGGGAGCGGACGGGCATCACCTTTGCGATCTGATGATCCTCGTCACCGGACTCGTGCCATGCCCGCCTCCCTCGATACGACCGACGCTCCTCCGCGCGGCGAACTGACCGTGCAGATCACCGCCATGCCGGCCGACACCAATCCGAGCGGAGATATTTTCGGGGGCTGGGTTCTTTCCCGCATGGATCAGGCGGGCGGCATCGCCGCCGCCGAGCGAGCCCGCGGTCGCGTCGCCACCGTCGCCCTCGATGCCATGAAGTTCATCCGCCCCGTGAAGGTCGGCGACGTATTGTGCGTCTACACCCTGATCGAAGCGGTCGGCCGCACCTCCATGAAAGTCCATGTGGAGGCCTGGGCACGGCGCTACAACACCCATGTGCGTGAGAGGGTCACTGTCGCGACGCTTACCTTCGTGGCCCTCGACGAGGCCGGTCGTCCCCGCCCGGTGCCGGCCGCGAGCGCCTGAGTGGGGCGGCTCGGGTCGCAAAAGGCATGGTCGCAAAAGACACAGTTGCAAAAGACACAGTCGCAAAAGGCTTGGCATTGACTTGAATGTGGCCGACGGCCGGTCGGCCATCCCATCGGATCCACACGTCTGCGGGCCGCATGCGGTTTTGTACCGACGTCTTTACTTTGATACCGATGCATTAAAGTTGTCGCAAGTAGTTCCACGTATAAGGGCGTGTATTGATCCCAGGTGCTGGGATCGAGGGTCGACGGCGAATCGGTTTCCCATGGCCATCACCGCGCTCAACAGCCCTGATTTCGGCGATCTCGTCGCCCTGGAGCGGTCGGTTCCAGCCGCCGTGCTCGATCGTCGCACCGACATCCGCGTCATCACCAGCATTCCGGGCCGCTACCTGCTCGGCTCGCGCCGTGACGAGCGCGGCAACCGGCGCGAATTTGCCTGCCGGGCGCTCAACATGTCGGCGCGCGCCATGCTGCTCGCCGCGCCGGTGTCCGGTCCGCAGGGCGAACGGGTGATCGCCCATTTCGACCAGTTCGGCCGCCTGGAAGGCTCGATCATCCGCGTGTTGTCGCGCGGGTTCGTCATGAGTATCTCGGCGACCGAGGCCGAGCGGCTGAGGCTCGCCGCCAGGCTCGCCTGGCTCGAGGATCACAAGAACCACGACGCCCACGAGGCGCGCAAGCATGAGCGCGTCGTGCCGCGCAATCCCTATTCGTGGGTGACACTCGCCGACGGCAGCACCGAGACCTGCTTCATCATCGACATGTCGGCTTCGGGTGCCGCCGTATCCGCCGACGTCAAGCCCGAGATCGGCACCGTGCTGGCGATCGGCCGTGTGATCGGTCGCGTGCGCCGGCATCTCGCCGAAGGGTTCGCGGTCGAGTTCATCCAGATGCAGAGCATCGACGCCCTACCGGCCCTGCTGTTGCGCCGGTGAAGATCGGCGTCGGTGTCACGCCGTCTTGACGCTGGTCAGGAACGTGTCGACCTCGGCGCGTAGCGCTTCCGATTGGCGGGTCAGTTCGCGCGCAGCGGCGAGCACCTGGGCGGCCGACGAGCCGGTCTCGCCGGCGCCGCGCTTGACCTCGACGACGCCGCCGGCGATCTGCTCGGTGCCGCTCGCCGCCTCGTGGACGTTGCGGGCGATCTCCTGCATGGCGGCGCGCTGTTCCTCCATGGCGGTGGAGATTCCCGTCGCGATGGTGGCCATCCGGCCGATGGTCGTGCCGATGCCCTGAATGGCGCCGACCGCTTCCGCGGTCGAGCCCTGGATGGCGGTGATCTGGCCGGCGATCTCGTCGGTCGCCTTGGTGGTCTGGGCGGCGAGCGACTTGACCTCGCTTGCCACCACGGCGAAGCCCTTGCCGGCTTCGCCGGCGCGCGCCGCCTCTATGGTTGCGTTGAGGGCGAGGAGGTTGGTCTGCGCCGCGATGGCGTTGATTAGGTTGACCACCTCGCCGATCTTCTGTGCACCGGCGGCGAGCGCCTGCACGACGCTGTCGGTCTTCTTGGCGTCGTCGACCGCACGGGCGGCGATCTGGGTGGATTCGTTGACCTGGCCGCCGATCTCGCCGATCGAGGCCAACAGCTCCTCGGCGGCGGCGGCGACAGCATGCACATTGGCGGAGGCCTGCTCGGTCGTGCCGGCAAGATGGGTGGTAAGCCGGCTCGTCTCATCGGCGACGTCGCTCATGGTCTGCGCGGTCTCTTCCATCTCGGTGCCGGCCTTGGCGAGTTGCCCGGTCATGGCCCCCACATTGGTCTCCAGCGTGGCGCGCAGCGCCAACACCCGTTGTGACCGCCGCTCTTTGGCGGCGGCTTCGGCGGCGGCCTTTTCCTCCGCGTCGCGCCGGGCGGCGAGCTCCGCCTCGCTGCGGCGCGCCTTCTCCTCGGCTTCGGCGGCGGCGGCCACTTCAGCCGCCTGCTTGGCGAGGACCGCCGCCTTGAAGATTTCGAGCGCGCGCGCCATGGCGCCGACTTCATCCTTGCGGCCGAGCGCCGGCACATCGATCGACGTGTCGCCACCGGCCAGCTTGTCCATGGCGCTGGTCAAGGCGCCGATCGGCCGCACCAGGCCGCGCGCGAGCGGGATCGCGACCGCGACCAGGACGGCGATCAGGCCCAACGCCCACAGGGCCGCATCGCGGATGCGGCGCATGAACGTGGCATCGAGGTCGTCCACATAGACGCCGGTGCCGATCACCCATTGCCACGGCTCGAAGCCCTGCGCATAGCCGTATTTCGCCGACGGTTCGCTGGCGCCCGGGCGCGGAAACGCATAGGCGACGAAGCCGCCGCCGCGCCGCCCGGCACCGACGAGTTCACGCACATAAGCGACGCCGCTGGCGTCCTTGGCGCCGATCATGTTCTTGCCTTCCAGCTCCGGACGCGGACCGAGCACCAGATTGGTGCCGCTGTGGTCATAGACGAAGACATAGTCGTTGTGGCCGAAGCGGATGGCGCGCAGGGTTGCCTTGGCGCGAGCCTGCGCTTCGGCCTTGTCGAGCTTGCCGACATCGGCCGCGGCGGCGAACTCCTTCACGATCGAGATGGCGGAATGGACCTGGGCGGCGATCGCCGATTGGCGCTCCTGCCACATGATCTCGCGCATGGCGGAGAGCTGGACCAGGATCGCGGCGGCGCTGACCAGGATCGCGACGGCAACCAGCACGGCGAGGCGGCGGGCAATGGTGAAGCGCATGGCGGCGGATCCAGAACATGGCGGCCGGGGCGCGGGCGCGCCGCCGGGGGGTCCTGAAATTCCGGGAACCGGATCACGACGCCATTGGCGCCGGCCCGGTTCCACCCCGCCCACATGCGTAAAACAACTGCTTTTCAGGCGAGTTAACAAACTTGCCCGTGCGGCTCAGGGCAAGTCCGTACCGCCGGTAGAATGCGGCCGCGGCGCCCGATATTCGTACCGCTGCGGCCGCGATTTCGCCTACTGTTCCACCTTGACGCCGGCGGCCTTGACGACTTCGGCCCATTTCTTGAGCTCGGCGTCGACGAAGGCCGGCATCTCGGCGGTCGAGCGAAAGCGCGCGACGACCGCGTTGCGTTGGAACGTCTCCTTGACGCTTTGTTGCTCCATCGCGTCCTTGACCGCGTCGGCGATGACCTTGATGCGCTCGGCGGGCGTCTTGATGGGCGCGAAATAGGCGAACCAAGCGTCGGCATCCACGTCACCGACGCCGGCTTCGCCGAGCGTCGGCACGTCCGGCAGGCGTGCCACCCGACGCGAGGAGGCGATCGCCAGCGGCCGCACCAAGCCGCCGTCGATCTGGCCGAGTATGTTGGCGAGAACCACGAACGAGAAGTCGACGATGCCGGCGGTCAGGTCCTGGGCGAGTGAGCCGCCGCCCCGATAGGGCACGTGCTGGGCGTTGGTGCCGGTGCGGATCTTGAAGAGTTCGGCGGCAAGATGCGAAGACGAACCGTTGCCGGTCGAGCCGTAGTTGTATTTTCCCGGATCTCGCTTGAGCAGGTCGACCAGTTCGCGGACATTGTTGGCCGGCAGATCCTTGCGGACCACGAGGGCGTGCGGAACCGTGCAGACGCCGCAGATGGGCGCGAAGTTCTCCTGGGTCTTGTAGGGCAGGTTGGGAAAAAGGGCCTCGTTGGTGCCGTGGGTCTGCTGCGTGGTGAGCAGGATGCGATAGCCGTCGGGATCGGCCATCGCGACCGACTGGGACCCCACCGTGCCGGCACTGCCGCCGCGGTTCTCGACCACGATCGCCTGGCCGAGCGTACGGCTCATGGGATCGCCGAGTGCGCGCGCCACGAGGTCGACGGACCCCGCCGGCGGATAGGGCACCACCACCGTGACGGGGCGGCTGGGAAACTGTCCTTGCGCCGCCGCCGGCCAGGCCGACGCGGCCAGAGCGGCGCCGGCGGCGCCGTAGAGAAACAACCTGCGGTCCATCATCGTTGCCTTCCATGCGTTGAATACGATGGTTTTGCGCAACGTACGGACACGTCCGGCGCGCGCCGCCGGCATCATTAGCACGGGGATTCGGGTGGCGGAAAAACGACTCGATCGTAAAAATGCTTAAGGGATGCAGCCGTCGCGGGTTCCGCTTTCACGCAGGCCGCCATCGTGATTTCATGCTGCCGCTAGGAGACCATGCCTTGAGCCTCGAATTCCTCCTCACTTCGCTGATCATCGTCGCCTCGCCGGGTACCGGCGTGCTGTTCACGCTCGCGGCCGGCTTGTCGCGCGGCTCCCGCGCGGGAATCGTTGCCGCCTTCGGCTGCACGCTCGGCATCGTCCCGCACATGGCGGCGGCGATCCTCGGTCTTGCCGCGCTCCTGCACACCAGCGCGCTGGCCTTCCAGACGCTCAAATATCTCGGCGTCGCCTATCTGATCTACATGGCATGGGACGCGTTGCGGGCCGGCGGCGCGCTGTCGCTCGATCGTCCCGTGGACGATGCCGGATCGTCCATGCGGGTGATCATCACCGCCATCCTGGTCAACCTGCTCAATCCGAAACTGTCGATCTTCTTTCTCGCCTTCCTGCCGCAGTTCGTCAGCCATGACGAGGCGGCACCTCTCTCCGCCATGCTGGCGCTGAGCGCCGTCTTCATGGCGATGACCTTCGCGGTGTTCGCCGTCTATGCCCTATTCGCGGCGGCGCTGCGCCGGCGGGTCGTCGAAAATCCGCGCGTCGTCACCTGGCTTCGGCGTTCCTTCGCAGCCGCTTTCGTGGCGCTCGGCGCCAAGCTCGCATTCGCCGAGCGCTGACGCGGAGGCGCTGCCGCCATTAAGGCCGCCGCTTCGGCATGCATCCGTGCAGAGCCGTGGTTTCGATCACCCATCCGGCGGCATGGAACCGAACGGCACCGTGACGATTGGAGAAGGGCACGAAACTCCTTTTCCGACGGGGCCCCCATGGATGCGACGACGACCACACGCGACCTACCGAAGGCGCGTGCCCGGCGGGAAGCGAAGCCGGCGCGCAAGGCCTCGCGGGTGCGCGAAGGCCAGCCGTTTCCGCTCGGCGCCACATGGTCCGGCCTCGGCGTCAACTTCGCGTTGTTTTCCGCCCATGCCACCAAGGTCGAACTGTGCCTGTTCGACGACGCGGGCAAGCGGGAGATCGAACGCATCGAATTGCCCGAATACACCGACGAGGTCTGGCACGGATTCCTTCCCGATGCGCGGCCGGGGACGATCTACGGCTACCGCGTCCACGGCCCCTACGAGCCCGACCACGGCCACCGCTTCAACCCGCACAAGCTCCTGCTCGACCTTTACGCCAAGGCGGTGGTCGGCCAGATCCAGCATCATCCGTCTCTGTTCGGCTACAAGATGGAGACGAGCGACGACCGCACGTTCGACGCCCGCGACAGCGCCGCCCACATGCTCAAGTGCCGCGTCATCGACCAGGCGTTCACTTGGGGGGAGGACCGCCCGCCGCGCACGCCGTGGGAACGCACCGTCGTCTACGAGCTGCACGTGCGTGGCTACACCAAGCTGCAACCGGCCGTGCCGGAGCCGTTGCGCGGCACGTTCCGCGGCCTCACCGACCCGGAAGTGCTTGCCCATCTCACCGATCTCGGCGTCACCGCCGTAGAGCTCCTGCCGATCCATACCTTCGTCAACGACAGCTACCTGATCGACAAGGGCCTGACCAACTACTGGGGCTACAACACCATCTCGTTCTTCGCGCCGGCGCGCCGCTATTCCAGCGTGCCCGACTTCGCCTTCGCGGAGTTCAAGGAGATGGTGGCGCGCCTGCACGACGCCGGCATCGAGGTCATCCTCGACGTGGTCTACAACCACACGGCGGAGGGCAACGAACTGGGGCCCACGCTTTCCTTCAAGGGCATCGACAACGCCTCCTACTATCGCCTGCTGCCCGATCAGGCGCGCTACTACATCAACGACACCGGCACCGGCAACACGCTCAACCTGTCCCACCCGCGCGTCCTGCAGATGGTCAACGACTCGCTGCGCTACTGGGTCGAGGAGATGCACGTGGACGGATTCCGCTTCGACCTCGGCACCATCCTGGCCCGCGAGCCCTATGGTTTCGACGAAGGCGGCGGATTCCTCGATTCCTGCCGCCAGGACCCGGTGCTCTCGTCGGTGAAGCTGATCACCGAGCCGTGGGACTGCGGCCCCGGCGGCTATCAGGTCGGCCGCTTCCCACCCGGCTGGGCGGAATGGAACGACCGCTTCCGCGACGGCGTGCGCTCGTTCTGGAAGGGGGACGAGGGCACGCTCGCCGATTTCGCCTCGCGCATCACCGCCTCGGCCGATCTCTTCAACCGGCGCGGCCGCAAGCCGTGGGCGAGCGTCAACTTCGTCACCGCCCATGACGGCTTCACTCTCAACGACCTCGTCTCCTACGACGACAAACACAACGAACAGAACGGTGAGGACAATCGCGACGGCTCGTCCAATAACCGCTCGTGGAATCACGGCGCCGAAGGACCGACCGACGACCCTGAGATCAATGAGCTGCGCGAGCGGCAGAAGCGCAACATGCTCGCCACGCTGCTGTTCTCGCAGGGCACCCCCATGCTGCTCGCCGGCGACGAGTTCGGCCGCACCCAGAAAGGCAACAACAACGCCTATTGCCAGGACAACGAGATCTCCTGGGTGAACTGGGATCACGACGCCGCCGGCAAGGCTCTCAACAGGTTCACCGAACGACTCGCCCGGCTGCGGCGGGACTATCCGGTCCTGCGCCATACCCGCTATCTCACTGCCGAGTGGGACGAAGATCTGGGCCTGAAGGATTCGACCTGGCTCACGCCGGCCGGCACCGAGATGACGCCCGACCAATGGCGCGACGGCCACGCCCGCTCGCTCGGCCTCCTGCTTGATGGTCGTGCCCAGCCGAGCGGCATCAGGCGGCGGGGCAGCGGGACGACGCTGCTCCTCGTCGTCAACGCCCATCACGACGTGGTGCTGTTCACGCTGCCGGAGGCCAAGGGCGGCCGCGATTGGGAACGCCTGGTCGACACCAACCTGCCCGACGAGGACGAAGATCCCGAGGACCGCGTCCACTTCGACTTCGGCAGCCAGTATGCGGTGACCGGCCGCTCGCTGCTCCTGTTCGGCCTGCGCCCGGAGCGGCACCATAGGGAGTGAGCATCCTTCTCCCTCCCCCGCAAGCGGGGGAGGGAAGCGGCGATGCCGCAAGTCCTCACATCACCTTGACGACGATCGTCGCGACGCCGTCGAAGACCAGCCGTGCGGTATTGCCGACGGTGACGTCGTGCACGCCCGTGGTGGCGCCGGTCGATACCCAGTCGCCGGCTTTGAGCCCGCGTCCGCGCTCGGACAGGTGGTTGGCGAGGAACAGGAGTGCGGAAAGCGGGCCTCCCGCTACCTTGGCGGCCGAGCCGCGGCCGACTTCGCGGCCGTCGATCTCCACCTTGGTGCCCAGGCTTTCCATGGGCCGCTTGGCCCAGTTGGCAATGGCCGGTCCGACGATGATCCCGGCATTGTTGCCGAAGCACGAGATGATGGCGCCGGGGCCGAGGTCGTTGATGGTCAGGAGCGGGAAGCCGGCGAATTCGACGCCGGCATGCATGGCGCCGGACGCGGCGGCGACCTCCGCCTCCGTATAGAGGGTCGCTCGCGCCGGCAGGTCGCGGGCGAGCTGGATGATGAATTCCGCCTCGAGGGCGGCGAAGCCGCCGGGAATCGGACGGATCTCCACCGGGGTCTCGCTCTGGGCCATCGTCACCGTGCCCTCCATCACCGGGCCCGACAGACGCGGCACGTCGTAGCGGTCGCGGAACTGAGGACCCACGGCGGCGATTTTCCAGCCCACCACGGCACCGAACTTGGCGATGGCGGCATCCTGGACCGCATAGGCGGTGGCGAGGTCGGCGGGGATGCTGCCCGGGAAGGCCGTCAAGGCACGGCGTTCGCGGCGCGCTGCGACCAAGGCGTCGGCGAGGTTGGCGATGCCGGCGGCGGACGATGAATTCATGAGGTTTTCTCGTTAGTTGGATGGCCGTAGCGAGTCTGCGGCCCATTTCGGACTTGCATTCGACGGCCGCATGAGCATGATGTGGACCGTTGTGTATGGAAGTATGGTAGTCTGCACACCCATGGTAGCGCTATGAGCCTGGACAGACAAGCATCGCCCTTTCCTCCGCCATCCTATGCCTCGCCGTCGCAGAAGGGAGGATTGGTGGAACTCCTGCTTCGCTCCGAATCGGCCGCGCGGCGGCTGGAGCGCGAGCTGCGCAGCGCCATCGTCAGGCTCGAGCTGCCGCCCGGAACGCGGCTGACCGAGCAGGATGTCGCCGGCCGTTACGGCGTCTCCCGCCAGCCCGTGCGCGAGGCGTTCATCAGCCTCGACCGCGCCGGTCTGCTGTCGGTGCGCGCCCAACGCGGCACGCTGGTGGTGCGCATTTCGCGCGAACGCATGCGGGCGGCGCGGTTCGTGCGCGAAGCGGTCGAGAGTGCCGTCGCCCGCCGGGCCTGTGCCGAATTCGATCCGGCCGTGCGGCACGAAGTCGAGGACCTGCTCGATCTGCAAATGCGGGTCGCCGATCGCGGCGACCGCGACGGCTTCACGCCGGTCGACGAGGCGTTTCACCAGGCCCTGGCGCGTGGTTGCGGCATGCCGAGCGTGTGGGACACGCTCATCGATATCAAGTCGCACATGGACCGCGTCTGCCATCTGACGATTCCCGACGCCAACTCCATGAAGCCCCTGGTCGAGCAGCATCGCGCCATCGTGACCGCGATCGACGCCAAGGACCCCGACGCCGCCGACAAGGCGATGCGCTACCACCTGACCGAAATCCTGCGCGCCATGCCCAAGGCGGAAGCGTTGTACCCCGACCTTTTCGAGTGACCGGCGCCTCGCCGATCCTCGTTTTTTCCAGTACTGAAAGGCAACCGCAAATGACTACGACGACCGCGATCGACGTTCGCCAGGCCGTGAGCGAACGCGAAGCAAAGGCGTTCGACACCGCCGAGCTGCGCGCCAATTTCCTCATGGACAAGCTCTTCGAGGCCGGCAAGCTCGCCTGGACCTATCTGCACTACGACCGCATGGTGGTGATGGGCGCGGTGCCGACTTCCGAGCCGCTGACCTTCCCGGCCGAGCTGTGCCACCAGATCCGCGAGACCGACTTCCTCGCCCGCCGCGAACTCGGCATCATCAATATCGGCGGCCCCGCCAAGATCACCGCCGACGGCACGGTCTTCGAGATCGGCACCGAGGAAGCCCTCTATCTCGGCAAGGGCACCGCCAAGGTGACGTTCGAAAGCCAGGACCCGGCCAAGCCCGCCCGGCTCTACATGAACTCGTGCCCGGCGCACGCCGCCCACCCGGCCCGCAAGGTCACCCGGGCCGAGGCCGATCCGCAGACGCTCGGCTCGCTGGAGACTTCCAACAAGCGCACCATCCGCAAGTACATCCATGCCGGCCTGTTGCCGACCTGCCAGCTCGTCATGGGGCTCACCCGCCTCGATACCGGCAGCGTCTGGAACACGATGCCGTGCCACGTCCATGATCGTCGCATGGAGGCCTATTTCTATTTCGACCTGCCGGACAACTCCGTCGTCTTCCACATGATGGGCGCTCCGACCGAGACCCGTCACATCGTCGTGCGCAACGAGCAGGCGGTCGCCTCGCCACCGTGGTCGATCCATTCGGGCTGCGCCACCGCGGCCTATGCCTTCATCTGGAGCATGGCGGGTGACAACATCGTCTATACGGACATGGACCCGGTCGCCATGACGACGCTGGCGTGAGGGAGAGTGGCATGAGCAAGCTGTTCGATCTCACCGGCAAGGTGGCGCTGGTCACCGGTGCCCGCACGGGCCTGGGCCGCGGCATGGCGGAGGCGCTCGCCTCCGCGGGCGCCGACATCGTCGGCGTCGACATCGGCGACCTCGCCGAGACGGAAGCCGGCGTCAAGGCGCTGGGCCGCAAGTTCTACGCCTATCAGCGCGATCTCTCGAAGACCGTCGAGATCAAGAAGCTCGTGGACGACGCCGTTGCGCAGGCGGGCCACATCGACATCCTGGTCAACAATGCCGGCATCATCCGGCGCGAGGACTTCTTGAAGTTCTCCGAGAAGGACTGGGACCAGGTGATGGACATCAACATCAAGGCGGTGTTCCTCCTCTCCCAGGCGGTCGCCAACCACATGGTGACCAACAAGATCGCCGGCCGCATCATCTCGACGGCATCGATGCTGTCGTTCCAGGGCGGCATTCGCGTGCCGTCCTACACCTCGTCCAAGTCGGCGGTCGCCGGCCTGACCAAGCTGATGGCGAACGAATTGTCGCAATACGGCATCACGGCGAACGCCATCGCACCCGGCTACATGGCGACCGACAACACCGCCCCGATCCGCGCCGACGCGGCCCGCTCCAAGGCGATCCTCGATCGCATCCCGGCCGGCCGCTGGGGCCTGCCGGAGGATCTCGCCACTGCGGTGATCTTCCTCGCCGCGCCCGGATCGAGCTACGTCACCGGCACCATCCTGCCCGTCGACGGCGGCTGGCTGGCGCGGTAGGTCGCACGGCGGCTTCGATGCTCGGCTGATCGACTCGCTCGTGCCGCGGTTCTGCGCAGGGCCGTCGGATGTGGCACGGCGTCTCTTCTCCCTCTCCCCATTTGGGGAGAGGGTCGGGGTGAGGGGGTAGCGAAGCCAGTTGGATTTACGTGCCTACATGCGGCGTTGGGTGGGATGAGACGACGTCGTGCGCGATCGCGCCGCCGGAGCCCCCTCACCCCAGCCCTCTCCCCGCCGGGGAGAGGGAGTTCTGCTGCGGCGAGCGGCAATGCATCAGATGCGCCATAAGACACGTCGATGGCGCCGCCCACATGCGATTGCCCTCCGGTTCTGCGGCGCCCCTGGGGCACGAAAGCGAAATTGCTTCCCGACGAAACACCTCGCTACGGTGGCGCAACCGAAAATCCCTCGTCGCGATCGAGCGTGATTCGTCCTCCGGCGACTGCGGCGGCCCAGCGCGCCGTCGCGGCGAGGCCTCCGAACGAATAGAAGTGCGGCGTCACCTCGCCGAGATGTCCGGCCGATGCCTCGCCGGCGAGCGCGCGCAGGAGTTCGTCGGGCGCAGCGGTGCCGAACACGTGCTTGACGAGACCGGCATTGCGGGCGAGCCCCTGGAGGGAGCTCTTGACGCCGCAGATGCGGGCGAAGCGCGCCAGCGATGCGAGCGAAGCCGGCCCCGCAAGCCCGACCCTCACCGGCTGCTCGAAGCCGTCGTCGCGCAGGCGGCGGATCCAGGCGACGATGGGCGCCGCCGTGAACGCGAACTGGGTGACGATGTGGACGGCGAGGCCGGTCTGCTCCGCCGCCTCGATCTTGCCGGCGAGCGCGCGCTGGAGCTCCACTTGGGATATGCGGGCATGGCCGTCGGGATAGCCCGCGATGCCGATCGCCGTGATGCCGTGTGTCTGCAAAAGCCCGCTGTCGATGGCTTCGACAGCGTGATGGAAGAGGCCGGCCGGCGCTTCGCGGTCACCGCCGATCACCAATACGGTGTGCACCTGCGCCTCCTCGCTCATGCGGGCGAGCCAGCGGTCGAGTTCGTCGCTGGTGGCGAAATTGCGGGCGGCGAGGTGCGGCACCGGCGTGAAGCCCAGTCCGCGCAGCCGGATCGCGGCATCGATCTGCTCGACCGGAGGGCGCGACGGAACGGCGCTGACATAGACGGCGGTGCCCATCGGCCAGCGCGCCGCCAGGCCCTCGATGTCGGCCGCGCTCGGATGGGTGGTCTCGAACGAGGCCAGGCTCGCGAAGGCCGCGATGGCGGCAGCCTCGTCGCCGGGGCGGACGACCGGAATGGCAGCGGTGCTGGCGATCATGGCTGGTCTTCCTCGCTCAGTCGCGCCGGCGGGAAATGACGTAGGATTCGTCGTGGAACCACAAGCCGCCGCGGGCATGCAGCACCTCGCGAGTGGCGTCGAGATAACGACCGTCGCCGACCACGTCGGCAAGGCGGTCGTCCTCCACCTGGGCGACGTAGATGGCCGCATTCCAGGCCGCGAACAAAGTCGAGGTGCCGATCGAAGCCCCGACTTCGGACGGCAGCGTGTGCATGTCGTAGCGGAAGATGGCGCGGTTGTCGGCATAGACGTTGAAGTTCAAATCGCGCCCGGCAGGTCCGAGCTCCTGCTTGACCGCCTTCATGATCTGGTGGCGGTCGTGCAGGAACGGGTTATCGTCCGGCCAGATGCGGCGGATGATCTCCATGCCGGGATCGTGGCCGTGGGAATGGATGGCGATCAGCCGCCCACCCTGTCCGAGCGCGCGCGCGAGCGGGACGATGACGCGCCGGGACTTGAATTCCAGCGACGAGCGCGCCCGATAGGGTTGCGACGCGATGACGAGATCGTAGTTCGCCGTCGTGCCGCCCGGACGCGGCAGGATGGGGTCGAGCAGGAATTTGTGGTCTTCGCGATAGATGACCAGCACTACCGGCCGCTCGTAGACCGGATTGCCGGTCTTCTCGGAGACGCGCGCTTTCCAGTTCTCGGCCAGGAACGGTTCCAGATCGACGATCTGCTGTTCGAAGCGGTGGGCGGAATTGCCGGCGAGCGGCATCTCGTGCCAGACGAGGCTCGACGCCGCCGACAACGACTTGACGGCTAGCCACGGCGCATCCGCATAGGCGAGATTGGTCAACACCAGCACCGTGCCGGGATGCTCGAAGAAGCGGTCCGCCATCTTCTGCAGTGTCAGGCGGATGTCCTCGAGGCTGATCTCCTTGCCGACGATGTAGAATGGCACGGTCGGAAAACGGTCGTGCATCGCCCGCATCACCCTCGAGAGCACGGTGCCGTCGCCGACGCCGGCGTCGAACAGGCGCACCGCCGGCGGGCGCGGATGGATGTTGCCGAGTTCGAGGGCGACCCGATGGGCGACGACCCACTTCTCGCTGCAGGTGTTGACGAACAACAGGTATTTTTGCCGGTTGTCGAAGAAGCGGAAATTACGCTGCGGATCGTCGTTGGCGCGCCCGCCGGGCCCCAAGCTGGGCATCGTGCCGGGCATCGTGGCGGGCATCGCCATGGACGCGATAGCGGGCGCCATTGACGGCGCCGCCGGAGCGGGCCGAGCGGTACGGGTCACGACAGCCGCATGCGCGCCATTGCCCGCCGCGTCATTGCCCGCGTTCGGGTGCGTGACCATGAACGACCGAATGCGGTCGAGCGTGTCAGTCGTGATGCGGCCGCCATTGCGCAGACGGTTGGCGAGCTTGCCGTCGTTGACGGCGCGGCGGCCAAAGGTCGATTCGGCCAGTCCAGTCGTCCGGCAATAGTCGGAGATTTCCTGCAGCAGCTGCTGGGCGTTCATGCGCCTTTTCCTCAGGCCGTTTCCTCTTGGTCCCCGTAACGCAGGCTTGATGCCTGTCTGTCCAGCGGGGAACCCACGGAGGCAATCAGGTGGGGACCGTTGGGTCAACCACAAAAATGCCCATAGTCAGGGTGGGACGGATGTTGGGCGGATGGGTTCTAAAAACATAGTCATTTCAAAAATTTATGTTTCATTTTGCCCGGAGGCTTGTGGTTCCAGCTGCGGGGGCTGCTGCCCACCGCGGTGAGCGATTGCGGCTTCCCTGGTGATGGGACATTCCGCGATCCAGCCCAGTCAAGTTGATCGATCCGGTTTACCAGTCCTTGGCACATGCGGGCGATGATCGACGGGTGTTCAACCATAACGCTTAGGGGCGGACATGCTGGCGTCCAAGCGCGATCGCTTTTCCTGGGCCCGAGAGGACCGGATAGCGGACCTGTCGTATTTCCGCCTGTTGAGGCTGAACTGGCGCCCCGTGACACGAGTGATGTTCGTCCACGAGCGCGACGACCGCCGTCGCGCCGCACGCGCCGCCATGGCGAACCGCCACGCCGCGAAGCCGGCGTGGTCGCCTTGGCTGTGGGTCGACCGCTGATCCCGAGGCGCCGAGATGACGGTCGGCCGGCGCGCGACCCGCCTTGCGCCGCGTCGCGCCGCTGGTATCCTTGCAGGCATGTGGTGGCGTCGCAGAAACAACGCTTCCGATTCGGCTGACGAGGCGCCGCGGCCATTGCGCGAGGCGATCAGGCTCGCCCGTATCGACTCCGCCGAGCGCACCGGCGTCGTCGTCGAACTGCGCGACGCCGATATCGCTCGCCTGGAGATCCTCAACGAGGCGCTCGACCCGCTGTTCGCCGACATTCCGCCCGAGATGGAGACGTTCGATCGCGGTGTGGCGCGGGGCGACACGCCGCGTCTGTGGATCGATGCCGTCGCCCATGTGCATATGGGGCGCGACAAGCTCATCTACCGGTTTGTGCGCGACGGCCGCTTCGGCCGCGAAGTGCTCGCCGAATCCTCCGAGGTGCCGGAGATCGCGGCGGCGGTCACCCGCTACGTCGCGCGCCGCATCGTCGAACGCGAACAGATGCTCGCCGGCCGCAAGGACGGCGACGACGCCCCCTCGCGGCCCCCGCGCCGTCGCGGCCGTACCCTACTGGTGTTCCTGTTCGGCGTGGTGGTCGGCGCCGCGGCGGTGCTCGCTGCCGCATGGTGGTCGGTCCGCGTGCCGTGACGGCGCTGACGACGTCATTTTCTTGGCGGATGCGGTCGATTCCTTCCGTGGTCATTCCGGGGCGGCCCACCGGGTCCGCGCAAAGCGCGGCCCGATGGCAGGCTCCGGCCGGACCCGGAATCCAGTTGCGAATTCGGTGCGTGTGGCTGGATACCGGGTTTGCGCTCACGCGCGCCCCGGAATGACGAAAAACCGAATCGACTCTCAGGAATGCGGCGCTAGCTCAGCGTGCGCCGTTCGAGTTCGACGATCCCGTCGCCGCCGTCTTTGAAGCCGCGCGAGATCGCCTCGAATGACCAGCGGTCCGAGGCGCGGACGATGCGGTAGAGATTGTAGGCGGCACGCTGGTGCGCGCGTCGGCCTTCGACCGGCGCCGCCGACGCCGACGGTACGCCCATCGCCGGGATGCGGCCGTCGCGGCCGTCGAGCCAGACCAGCGAACGGACATGGTCGTGGCCGTGGATGACGAGCTCGGCGCCGGCCTGCGTGAGCACGGCGCGCAGCTCCCCGGCGTCGGTCAACCATTTGAATCGATGGGCGGGCGCGCTCAGCGGCGGATGATGGATCAGCACCACCCGGAACAGGCCCTCGGCGCCGAGGGCGGCGAGGATGTCGGCGAGGCGCCCGAGCTGGACCGGGCCGAGCCGGCCGGTTGCCATGAACGGCGCGGTCGGGATCGCGCTCGACAGGCCGACGAGGGCAAGAGGTCCGCGCTTTCGTACGAAAGGGAAATCGACCTGGTCGAGGGTCGCGAGGCTGTCGTCCTCGCGCATGTAGTCGCCCCACAGGAGGCGATGCTGGCGCAGCGCCGAACGCACATAGGCGTCGTGGTTGCCGGGCACGAGGGTGACGTCGCGGGGCGAACCGAGGCTCGCGAGCCAGACGCGCGCCTGGGTGAACTCGGCGGCAAGCGCGATGTTGACCAGGTCGCCGGTCACCGCGACATGGTCGGGCGCCTGCGCGAGCACGTCGCGGGTCAGGGCTTCGAGCACGTCGATGCGGTGGACGGCGCGCCGTGAGCGCTGCCAGTTGATGTAGCCGAGCACGCGTTTGGAGGCGAGGTCGAACATGCGCGCCCTGGGGAGCGGTCCGAGATGCGGATCCGACAGATGGGCGAGCACGAACATCCGCGTCACGAGATGCCGATAAGAATTCCCGCCAGGAACACCAGCGCGCCCCCGACGATGACCTGGAATGCCGCCTGCAGGAACGGCGTGTCCATATAGCGGTAGCGAATATACGAGATGGCCCCGAGCTCGACCACGACCACCGCGACGGCGAGGACCGTGGCGATCATGAAATCGGGAATCAGGTAGGGCAGGGTGTGGCCGAGGCCGCCCAGGGTCGTCATGGCGCCGCATACCCAGCCGCGGATCAGCGGGGCGCCGCGGCCGGTGAGCGAGCCGTCGTCGGAGAGGGCCTCGGCGAAGCCCATGGAAATGCCGGCGCCGACCGAAGCCGCGAGCCCGACCAGGAAAGTCTCCCAGGTGCTGTGGGTCGCGAAGGCGGCGGCAAACAAGGGCGCCAGCGTCGACACCGAGCCGTCCATCAGGCCGGCGAGGCCGGGCTGGACGTATTGCAGCACGAACATGCGCCGCGCCGTCTCGTCCTCGGTGGCCACCGCTTCCGCGGTCAGGTGCTTCTCGCCCAGCCGCGCCGCCACCATCTCGTGCACGTCCTCCGCCTCGGCGAGTTCGGTCAGGAGCTGGCGCACGGAGGTGTCGCGCGTCGTCTCGGCGGCGCGGCGATAGAAGCGCGCCGTCTCGAATTCCATGTTGGCGGCGTATTTCCTCACCTCGTCGAGGCCGAGCGGCTTGACGAGCCAGATCGGGCGATGGCGCAGGAAGCCCTTGACGTCCTGGCGGCGGATGAGCGGCAAATGCTCGCCGAACTTGCCGCGATAGAGTTCGAACAGCCGGGTGCGATGGCGCACCTCCTCGTCGGCCATGGCGTCGAACATCTTGGCGGAGGAGGGGTACTGCTCGCGCAGCCCGTCGGCGAATTCGCGGTAGATGCGAGAGTCCTCGTCCTCGTTGGAAATCGCGAGGGCCAGCACTTCCTGTTCGGTCAGATCGGCGAAGCGTTTCATGGATTAGTCCAATTGGTGGTCTTGGCGCGCTCGGAAGGGCGCGAAGAGTCCCGCGGGGTTCGTCCCGTCCAGGAGGCCTGGGGCTCTCTGCGGCTTGCTCGGCATCGGCAGGCCGGCGATCATAACGGAGGCTGGTCGCGAAAAGGAATCACCGGTCAAAAAAATAAGCGCCCCCGGCAAGTGGCCGAGGGCGCCGAAACGACCGAAAACATGTGGGGGATGTCCCCGGCCGTTGTGGATGAAGGAGTGGCGACCGAATAGCCACAATCCATTGCCATGAAATTATCCCAGGCCATCCGGCCGAACTAACGACGATACGTCAAGGCTGCCATGCGACATCCGCAAAACGCCGAGAAAACACGCGATTCTGCGTATGATCCGCGCCCATTCCCGGCGCGGTTGCGCCGACATTGCGAACGGGTGTTGCAGAGTATTTTACACGTCTACTGGCGCTTTGCGCGCGGCATGACGCTCGGGGTGCGCGCGCTCGTGATCGACGGCGAGGAACGTGTCTTCCTGATCCGGCATACTTATGTGCAAGGCTGGCAGCTGCCCGGCGGCGGCGTCGAGACCGGCGAGACGGTCGCGGACGCACTTGCCCGTGAACTCGCGGAGGAGGGCAACATCGAACTCGACGACGGCGGTACGCCGGCTTTGTTCGGCATTTATTTCAATAGGCACGTATCCCGGCGCGACCACGTTGCCCTGTTCGTGGTGCGTGAATTCCGCCAGCCGCGACCTCCGCGGCCATCGCGCGAAATTGCCGCCCACGGGTTCTTCCATATCGACGATCTGCCGGCCGAAACCACGAGCGGCACACGCGCCCGCATCGCCGAGGTGATGCACGGCGCGCCGCCGCGCCGCGACTGGTGACGATCGCGGCTTTCGCCGCGCCCGCCGGGCGGCCTCTAACCGGATCGACGTCACCAGTTGCCGTATTCGTAGCGGCCGTAACGGGACGACGGCGTTTGTCAGCCGGACACCGGGATGACACGAACCAGACGTTACCGCTCGGAACGCTTGGTTCCCGTCTGCATGACCTGCTCGATGGGCTGGCCGGTCGCGGAGGCGACCGCCATGCAGACGTCGCTGGCCGCCGGCGTCGCCGGCGCCTGGCCGGTCGTGCGCCGCGCCGCCGGCGCTGCCGGCCGCGGAGCCGCCGCGCGCGGGCTTGCCGGAGTGGCCGCAGGC
This sequence comes from Astrobacterium formosum, assembly GCA_030848545.1. Taxonomy (GTDB): domain Bacteria; phylum Pseudomonadota; class Alphaproteobacteria; order Rhizobiales; family Xanthobacteraceae; genus Astrobacterium; species Astrobacterium formosum. The sequence goes on along the minus strand of JAVDCA010000003.1, from coordinate 290,521 downwards.
GTTTCGGCGACCCGCGTCCAGTTCTGGCTCTGGCACAGGAATCCAAGTACGCAGCCTTCGAGCGTGAGCACGTCTTCGCTCGCCATGCTGACATAGGCCCCGTAGGTGCGGCCGTCCTCGGAATTGTAGATCTCGCCTTCCCACTTGCCCGGCTTCGACTGAGTCAGTCCCATGAGAATCGGGATGCCGAGCGTGGGCCGCGAGCGCTTGGAGGCGTCCGGATTGTTGCGATCCACATTGGGCTTCTTCTCCCACGCGACGATGCCCCACAGCCTGTCGCCGCAGATGTCCATCTTGATGTGGGCGTAGCCGCCTTCGACCAGCCAGGTGCCGATGGGCTCGGCTGCGCGCGCCGGGCTCACGGCAGCCAAGCTCGTCATTGCCAGGCTCGTCACCGCTAAGCCCGCGGTCGAGAGGGCGATAACAAACTTTGCGGTCCATGATTGCATTGAAAATTGCATCGGGGGTGTCCTCGCAGAGTGTCACACCGTTTTTAGACAGGCTTTTCGACCATATTTCGGCAACCCGGCCGCCGGCCGATTCTGTTGCCTTGTCCCGCGAGGGGGCGGTCGCAGAATCGACGCATGGCAGAATGGCGTGTTTGCGGCGGCTTGGATAGTCTGCGGGTTCCGGACCGGCTTCGTCCTGCGCGACGGCGCGGCGAGGACGCGACGTGTGCGACGGTTCGGTCGTGACGGATCGGCGAAGGGCTTCAAGCCTTCTCGAGCTGGCTTTCCTTGGCTGCGCGCTCGTAGCTCTCGCTGACGTTCTTGATGCGATAGAGGAACTCGCCGGCCTGCTCGGGCATCTGACGAACGACTTCGTAGAGGCCGGGTGCGGCGCTGCGCAGATAAGGGCTCTGAAGGAGGTAGACCTTGTCGCCGGGCTGGAATTTGTGCGGCATAACTAATTATGCGGCAATAGGGCTGTTTTGGCCAGCCCGAAGGTTTCAAATCACGACCCAAACGGGACCGATTATGAGTAATGTGGCCGGCGCCAGCCGCATCGCGCACGGTCATGTGGCATGGAGAAATCCAGCTCCGGCCCGAGCGGAACGATGCCGGTCGGATTGATGGTGCGGTGGCTCGCGTAATAGTGGCGCTTGATATGGTCGAAATCGACCGTCTGGGCGACGCCGGGCGTCTGGTAGAGATCGCGCACATAGTTCGACAAGTTCGGGTAGTCGACGATACGGCGCCGGTTGCATTTGAAATGGCCGAAATAGACGGCGTCGAATCGCACGAGCGTGGTGAACAGCCGCCAATCCGCTTCCGTGATTTCGTCGCCGGCGAGATAGCGCTGGCCCGAGAGCCGCCGCTCGATGTGGTCGAGGGTCGCAAACAACGATTCGAACGCCTGTTCATAGGCCGCCTGGGTCGTGGCGAAGCCGGCGCGGTAGACGCCGTTGTTGACGTTCTCGTAGACGCCCTCGTTGAGGCGGTCGATCTCGGCGCGCAACTGCACCGGATAATAGTCGGTGCGCACGTCCGTGAAGGCGTCGAAGGCGGTGTTGAACATGCGGATGATCTCGGACGACTCGTTGCTGACGATGGTCCGTCGCCGCTTGTCCCACAGGACCGGCACCGTCACCCGGCCGGTGTAGCGCGGCTGCGCCGCCACATAGACCTCGGCGAGGCGGGCCTTGCCGTCGAGTGCGTCACCCGTCGACCCGCGGTCGCGGTCGAAGGTCCAGCCGTCGGCGCCCATGTACCAGGACACGACGGAGACCGGGATCACTGCCTCGAGCTTCTTTACGGCGCGCATGATCAAGGTGCGGTGCGCCCACGGGCAGGCGAGCGAGACATAGAGGTGGTAGCGGTCGGCTTCGGCCTTGAAACCGTCGGTGCCGGAGGGGCCGGCGCTGCCGTCGGCGGTTACCCAGTTGCGGAACAGGCTCGCCTCGCGCTGGAAATGGCCACCGTTCCCGGTCGTGTCGTACCACTTGTCCTGCCACACGCCCTCGACCAGCAAACCCATCATTCACTCCCTGTTGCCGCCGGGCTAATGTAGGGGTGCGGACGCGGTCCTGCACCCCCGATTGCGGACGTCCCATTTTCGCGCGCTACGCGGGCGCGCGTATGGCCGCTGCGCGCGAAGCGCGATTCTTTTCTTTCCTGCGCGCGGGGCGCGCCTGCCGACGAGACCCATGAGCGAACTGGCCGTCACCATCCTGCCCGAAACCACGGCCGACGATGCCGCCATCGAGCGCCTGACCGAGCGCACCTTCGGGCCCGGCCGCTATTCCCGCACCGCCTATCGGATCCGTGAAAGCGTCCGCCACCGGCTCGACCTGTCCTTCGTGGCCCGGGTTGGCACCCTGATGGTCGGCTCGGTGCGGCTGACGCCGATCCGGATCGGGGAAACGCCCGCCCTGTTGCTCGGCCCGCTCACCGTCGAGCCGCCGTTTCGGGATCGCGGCATCGGCCGCCTGCTGATCGAGCGCTCGCTCGCCGACGCCAAGGCCGCCGGCCATCGGCTGGTGCTGCTGGTCGGCGACGAGCCCTATTACAGGCGCACGGGCTTCAAGCCGGTGCCGAAGGGGCGCCTCAGAATGCCGGGCCCGGTCGACCCGGCGCGGCTTCTGGTCGCCGAGCTGGAGCCGGGCGCGTTTGAGGGCGTCGCCGGTGCCATCGAGCCCGAGCGCCAGTCGGCCTGACGGTCTGACTGCCGGCGTCACCGTCCTGCTGGACCCTTTGGCCGTGCGCCTGCTAGCGTGAGCGGCCGGTCCATCATGAGGTCCCGCGACCTGAAGCGCTTCACCCCCGCCTTCCTCGCCGCATGCCTGTTCGCCGCCCCCGCTCTGGCGCAAAAGGTCGACCTGTCCACCATCCCTGCAAGGATTTCTTCGAAGGCTCCCAGGACCGCGTCAGCCAAGTGGTCATGTGGCCCGACGGCTACTATGCCGACGAGGACGATCCGCCGATCGTCGACTTCGACCGCATGAAGAAGCGCATCGAGGAACTGGCGGTGTTCTGCGCCAAAAATCCCGCCCTGGGCCTCATCACCGCCGCCGACGAGACGTTGGCGAAGTAGGGGCTGCGTCGAAGCGCCTTCATCGCGGGCTTTATCGAAAGCCTCCTGGTCATTGCGGGGCGGCCGGAGACCGAACCCGCAATCCAGCCCCAATCGCCGTGGATGCGGCTGGATTCCGGGTTCGCGCTGACGCGCGCCCCGCAATGACCGGCTTCACCAAACTGTTCGGACTCACCTTCCTTCGCGAGCCCACGTCGCCGCGAGGCTGCCGATCAACAAGAGCAGGCCGAGGAAGCCGGCGAACATGGGCAGCACGCCGATGCCACGCACGACCGAGACGTCGCGCATCTTCAGGCCCAGCCATTCGTCGCCCTTGTAGGTGTCGCTCGAACGCACCGCGACGATGCGCGGCACCGTCAGGCTCGCGCCGTCCACGAGCCGGCGCGAGTCGCCGCCGGTGGCGGCCGAAAGAGACGCCAGCACGTCCGTGGTCGATGTCACCTCGGTGAACTCGCGCGGATTGGCGGGGCCCACATTGGCGAGCGCGGTGAACTTGCCGTCGGTCGCACGCCACAGGCCGAGTTCGTCGGCCGCGAAGGTCTTGCGCCACACGCCGGGATCGCCGGCGTCGAGCGTGATGGTCCGGGTCTTGCCCGACGGCGTCGTCACCGTCACGGCCTCGACCGTGTCGCCCATGGTCTGGCGCTGCACCGTGACGTCGCGGCCGCGAACGCTCATTCGCAACGCCTCTTCCTCCAGTTCGGGCTGCTTCATCAGCCAGTGCGACAGCCGCCGCAGGAGGTCGAGATGTGGGCCGCCGCCCTCGTAGCCGCGCGCCCACAGCCAGATATGGTCGGACAGGAGCAGCGCCACCCGGCCCTCGTCGTGGCGCGCCAACAGCAGCAGCGGCTTGTCGTCGGGCCCCTGCATCAGGGTCGAGCCGTTGGCCGCGTTGGTATCGACCAGGCGGAACCAGCGACTCCAGTGGGGCGGATCCTCTCCGCCGCCTTCCAGCCCGCGCGTCACCGGGTGGCGGCGGCCGAGATCGGTCAGGCGGGCGTAGAACGGCGTTTCGGTCATGCGGCCGGTCGGTTCCGCCGGCAGGATCGCGTCGAGCGGCGTTTTCCAGATCGAAGTCTGGCTCGCGTAATCCGGCCCGGCGGCGACCAGGACGGCGCCGCCGTCGCGCACGTAACGGGCGATGTTGTCGAAATAGATGATCGGCAGCACGCCCTGGCGGGCATAGCGGTCGAAGATGATGAGCTGGAATTCGTTGATCTTCTGCTGGAATAGCTCGCGGGTCGGAAACGCGATCAGGGACAGCTCATTGATCGGCGTGCCGTCCTGCTTCTCCGGCGGGCGCAGGATGGTGAAGTGGACCAGATCCACATTGGCGTCGGACTTCAAGAGGTTGCGCCAGGTGCGTTCGCCCGAATGCGGTTCGCCCGAGACCAGCAGAACGCGCAGCTTGTCGCGCACCCCGTCGATGGAGACGACGGCGCGATTGTTGACCGGTGTCAATTCGCCTTGGAGGGGCGAAGCCTCGATCTCGACGATATTGGGGCCCGCATGGGGTATCTGCACCTGCAGGCGGCTCAAGGCGCCGGGCGTGACGGTGCGCTGTTCGAGCAGTTCGCCGTCGCGTGAAATCCTGACTTGGGCGGCGCCGCCATTGCCGCCGGAATCCTCGACCCGGAAGGTGACGGTCTGCTGCTGGCCGACGATGCCGAAACGCGGTGCCGATACCAGGACGACGCGGCGGTCGCGCTCGTTGGCGACGCCGGTGATGAGCGCATGCAGGGGAGCGGCGAATCCGAGCCCGGCCGGGTCGGGGACGTCGTGGACGCGGCCATCGGTGATCAGGAAGGCGCCGGCGACGCGATCGGGCGGGACGTCGGAGAGGGCGGCGGTGAGCGCCGAGAATAGCCTCGTACCGTCGGTCTCGCCGTCGGCCTGGCCGGCCTCGACGGTGCGCACTTCGAGCCCGGGTATCCGTTGCAGGCGCTGCAGCAGCGTCGTGCGCGCGGTCTCCGCCTGGGCGGCACGCTCGCCGAACGACTGGCTCGGGCTCTTGTCGACGACCACGACGGCGACCGACGACAACGGCTCGCGGTCCTCCCGCGTCAGCGACGGATTGGCCAGCGCGAAGACGAGCAGCGCCAGCGCGGCGGTACGCAAGGCCGCGCCGCGCGTGCGGCTGACGATGAGCAGGAGCGCGATCACCGCGGCGACGCCGGCGGCGGCCCACAAGAGCTCGATCGGCACCAGAGGCGAGAATGCGAGACCGAAACCCAAATCGGCGCTCCTATTGTCCGAGCCGCTCGAGCAGAGCCGGGATGTGCACCTGGTCGGCCTTGTAGTTGCCGGTCAGCGTGTACATGACGATGTTGACGCCGGCGCGGTACGCCATTTCGCGCTGACGGGCGTCGCCCGGCCCCATGGGCAGCATGGGCTGGCCGTCCGGGCGCGACGCCCAGGCGCCGGCGAGATCGTTGGATGTGATGATGATCGAAGAGACGCCGTCGCCCCCACGGGCGGGGCGCCCGCTCTCGTCTTCGTTTTCCAGTTCGTCCGCCGGCACCAGCGCCTCGACCCACAACTGGCCGCCGTTGAAACGGCCCGGGAAGTCGCGCAAGAGGAAGAACGTCTTGGTGAGGACGTGATCCTTCGGTACCGGTTCGAGTTCGGGCAGGTCGAGGGACGACAGGATGGAGCGCAGCGCCACCATGCCGGGACTGCGCGTCTCGCCGCCCACGCCGGCCGGCGCCACGACGGCGTCACGGGTGTCGAACAGCACGGTGCCGCCCCGCTTCATGTAGGCGTCGACCTTGGCGAGGGTCTGCGGTGACGGCCTCGGCGCTTCCGGCACGACCGGCCAATAGATCAGCGGGAAGAAGGCGAGTTCGTCGCGGGACAGATCGAGTCCGATCGGGTCGCCGGCCTCGAGCGCGGTGCGTTGGGCGAGGAACAGGGTCAGCCCCTGCAGGCCGGCCCGGCTGACCGAGTCGGCCTCGGCATTGCCGGTGACCACATAGGCGAGGCGGGTGTCGAGCGTCGCCTTGACGGCGAAATCGTCGGCACGCGGATCGGGCGGCGCCGCGGGTCGCGCGGCCGCAGGAGGCGGTGCCGCAGGAGGCGGGCTCGCTGGCGCCTGCGCAGAGGCGTCGGATTGGCCGGCGAGGAGCGCCGCGGCGGCGATGAGCACGATCGCGGTGCCGGCGCGCCGGCGCGGCACCAGGCGGTGAATGCCGCCGGCGAGCCAGAACACCACCAGGGCGTCGATGAGCAGAAGCGCGAGTGCGGCCAGGAAGACGGCGCCGCGCAGGTCCTGCGGCTCGCCCTGCCGGTACGGTTCGATGCGGGCGGAGAGGGCGGAGAAGTCAAGCCGCGCCAGACGGTCGTCGGGCACGAGCGTGTTGATCGCCTGCAGGCCTTCGGGGGGGCCGTAGAAGCCGGGCGGGTTGTCGGCCTTGGCGCGACCCGCATAGCCGGCGAGCACCGGGCGTGCGGTCGGCGGCGGCGCTTCGAACTGGCCGAAGCCGTTGAGCACGCGGCTCGCCGGCAGGACGTCGCGCGAGGCGTTGGACTGGGCCGTTTCGTCCACATTGATGGTGCCCGACAGGGCGACGATGCGCTTGAGCATCTCCACGAAGGCGCCCGACAAGGGCAGGTCGGACCAGCGCGTGTCGGCAGTGACGTGGAACAGGACGATCATGCCCTTGCCGCGCCGGGCCCCTGTGACCAGCGGCGTGCCGTCGGCAAGCGTCGCCCAGGTGCGTTCGGAGAGCCCCGTGTCAGGCTCGGCCAAGACCTGGCGCATCACCGTGACGTCGTTGGGCACCGGCATGCCGGCGAACGGGCTTTCGCGCGAGAAGCCGGCGAGCGGCTGCGGCTTTTCCCAGCTCAGGGATCCGCCGAGGATGCGGCCGCCGCGGCGCAGCTTCACGGGCACGAGTTCGTCGTCGCCGGCGGCGAGCCGGGGACCCGCGAAGCGCACCAGCACGCCGCCGTCCTCGACCCATTTGTTGAGCCGGTTCCTGGCTTCGCCGGCGACATTGCCGACGTCGGCGAGGATCATCATGGGGACGCGCTGCTCGACGAAATTGCCGACCGCATCGGCGGGTGAGCCGCGCTCGGCGAAGCGCACGTCGGCGAACGGGCCCAGCGCGCGACCGAGATAGTAGGTCGCCGCGAGGAGCGGCTGGGCGGTGTCGCTGGTCGTCCCGGTGATGACCCCGATTGTGCGCCGGCGCCAGCGCTTGTCGAGAAGCTGGACGGCACCGGCGGAACGCTCGGCGAAGATTTCCAGCCGGGCGATGTCGTTCCTGATCTCGACCGGCAGGTCGAACTGGGCCTCGGTCTCGCGCTCGTCGCCCCGGAAGGCGAAACGGGTATCGGCGAGCGGCGCACCGCGCAGGTCGAAAGCGCGCACGATACCGTCGGCCGCGGCGGTGTTGTCGGCGCGCAGGACCTTGACGGTCAGAAAGCCGGCGGCATTGTCGGCGGCCGCGAGCGCGCGGGCGCCGGCGAGGCCGCCGGAGATCACGGTGACGGAGCGCCGCTCGGCAAGCCGCGCCAGGGCGGCGACGAATTCGTCGCCGCCCCCGAGGTCGATGCCGTCGGACAGCCAGATGATCTCGACGCCGGGGGACGCCTGCAGGAAGCGGGAGAATGCCGGCAGGATGTCGGCGCGCTCGATGGTGTGCGGCCGGGGGGTGAGCTGGCGCAGGCGCACCCGTACGGCTCCGGGCGTCTCCAACGAGATGTCGCGCCCGACGTCGGACAAGGGCACGAGCGCGATGCCGCGACGATCGGCTTCGGCGCGGGCGACCACATCCTCGGCGGTGCGCATGCGCGCGTCCCAGGTGGAGGCGGCTGCCCAGCCGTCGTCGACCAGGAGTGCGATGGGCACGTTCGCCTGCGCGGTCGCGACCGGCGGATTCCAGGACGGGCCAGCGGCGGCAAGGATGACGAGGGCGGCGAGGGTGAGGCGCAGCAGCGTCAGCCACCACGGCGTCCTCGCCGGCGTCTCCTCCTTGGGGGCGATGTCGAACAAAAGGCGCGTGGGCGGAAACTGGATGCGGCGCGGGCGCGGCGGCACCAGGCGCAGGAGCCACCACAGAACGGGCAGGCTCAACAGGCCGAGCAGGACGAGCGGCTGGGCGAATCCGAGCGGCAGGCCTCCGATCATGCGTGCCTCCCGGGCTGGGCGACCGCGTGCCAGCGGTTGATGCCGGTGCCTTCGCGGCCGGCGCCGAGCTGGGTGTGCAGCTTGAGCATGATCTCGGTCGGCGAACGATCGGTGCGGTGGATCACGAAGCTCCAGCCCAGCCGGTCGGTTTCGGCGCGGATCTCGTCGCGGTGGCGGGCGACGCGGGCCTCGAAATCGTTCTTCCAAGTCTCGGCGCGGCCGGCCGTGATGGCGCCGCCGCCTTCCGGCTCGACGAACTCGATACGACCCGCATATGGGAACGTCTCCTCGGCGGGATCGACCACCTGGATGACGTGTCCGTGGGCGCCGCTTGCCGACAATTGCGCGATGGTGCGGTGGACGTCGGCGATGGGGCTCCACAGGTCGGACAGGACGACGATCTCGGCAAGCGGCGAGGGCGCGAACGAGGGCGGCAGGCTTGTGCGCTCGGTCGGATCGTGGACGACGCACTGGGCGATCTTCTCGATGATGTTGCGGTTGGCGCTCGGCGCCATCAGGCCCGGAATGCCGACCCGCTCGCCGCCTTCGACCAGCACCTCGGCGAGTGCGAAGGCGATCACCAGCGAGCGCTCGAGCTTGGAATGCTCGGCAAGCGCCGACTGGAACGTCATGGACGGCGACCGGTCCGGCCACAGCCACACGGTGTGTGCGGCCTCCCATTCCTGCTCGCGCACATAGAGATGGTCGTCGCGGGCGGAGCGCCGCCAGTCGATGCGGGCGGCGGATTCGCCCGACACGAAGCGGCGATATTGCCAGAAATTCTCGCCCGGGCCGGCGCGGCGGCGGCCGTGCAGGCCGTGGATCACGGTGGCGGCGACGCGGCGCGCCTCCAGGATCAGGCGCGGCATGGTGGCTGCGAGCGAGCGGCTGTCGCCGACCGCACGACCGATCGTCTCGACTTCCGCGTCGACCTGCGCCTGTTGGGCCTGGGTACGGACCGCCAGCGCCATGCCGTTCACCCGACCCGCGTTTTGATGTCGCCGATCACCTGCGCGATGGTGATGCCGTCGGCGCGGGCCGAGAAGGTGAGCGCCATGCGGTGCTTCAAGATCGGCTCGGCGAGCGCGAGCACGTCGTCGACCGACGGCGCATAGCGGCCGTCGAGGAGCGCGCGGGCGCGCACGGCGAGCATCAAGGCCTGGCTCGCACGCGGTCCCGGACCCCAGGCGATGAGCTTGCCGGTGTCGCCGGCGTCCGGACCCGGGCGTGCCGAACGCACGAGACCGAGGATCGCCTCGACCACGGATTCGCCCACCGGCAGGCGGCGTACCAGCCGCTGCGCTGCCATGAGGTCCTCGGCCGTCATGGCGGCCTTGGCGCGCGTCTCCTCGGCGCCGGTGGTGTCGAACAGGATTTTTCGTTCGGCCTCGATGTCCGGATAATCGACGTCGATTTCCATCAGGAAGCGGTCGAGCTGGGCTTCCGGTAGCGGATAGGTGCCTTCCTGTTCGAGCGGATTCTGGGTCGCGAGCACATGGAAGGGTTTCGGCAGATCGTGGCGCACGCCGGCGACGGTGACGTGTTGTTCCTGCATGGCCTGCAGGAGCGCCGATTGGGTGCGTGGCGAGGCGCGGTTGATCTCGTCCGCCATCAAGAGCTGGGCGAACACCGGGCCGGCGAGGAAGCGGAAACTCCTCTTGCCGCCCGGCGCCTCTTCGAGGACCTCGGTACCGAGAATGTCGGACGGCATCAGGTCGGGGGTGAACTGGATGCGGCGGGCATCGAGGCCCAGCACGGTTCCCATGGTCTCCACGAGCTTGGTCTTGGCGAGTCCGGGCACGCCGACCAACAGCGCGTGGCCGCCGGACAGGATGGTGATCAGCGCCTGCTCGACCACCTGTTCCTGGCCGAAAATGACCGAGCCGATCGCGGCGCGTGCGGCACGCGCATGGGCGGCCGTGGTTTCGGCGGCCCGCACGATCATGTCCTCGAGCTTCTCCAGACCTTCGCCGGTCGAAACTGCCATGGTGTTGCTCCTCGCCGGCTCTTCCGGCCTATAATCTATTCCAGCACGATGCTGTCGATCGGTCACGCAACAAGCATGCCAGGGACTTACGCCAACTCGGGTCCCCACGCTCACCGTGCGTTGATTCTCGCGGGATGGTGTGCCAGTCGGTCAAGTTCTATCGGCTCGCTCGGCGAAGTCCCGGTCACGATCGCGCGATCAGCCGGCGACCGCCGGTCTCCGCGTAAGGGTTTGTGGTGAACATGGCGAAGACAGGGCAGACGGGCGGATTGGACGTGCTCATCGACGCCGCCCGTCGAGCGGCCGACAAAGGCCTGCGGCCGGTCGAGACGTGGAATCCGCCCGACTGCGGCGACATCGACATGCGCATAGCCGTCGACGGCACCTGGTATTATCAGAGGACGCCGATCGGCCGGCCGGCGCTGGTGAAGCTGTTTGCCTCGGTTCTGGTGCGCGAGGGCGAGCGGTATTGCCTCGTCACGCCGGTGGAGAAGTGCGGCATCACGGTGGACGACGTGCCGTTCCTGGCGGTGGAGATGGAAATCTCCACCGACGCCAACGGGCAGGTGCTGCGCTTTCGGACCAATGTGGACGATTGGGTAATCTGTGGCCGCGACAATCCGCTGCGGTTCGATCCGCAAGAAGGAACCGGCGGCCTCAAGCCCTATCTGTTCGTGCGGCGCGGCCTGTGGGCGAGGGCGACCCGCGCCTTGTTCCACGATCTTGTGGCGCTCGGCGAGGAGCGCGATATGAACGGCCGCACCATGTTCGGTATCGCGTCGGGCGGAGAGTTCTTCGTCATGGCGGCGGCCGACGAGCTACGGATCGAGACGTGAAGGATATCGAGCGCATCGCCGGAACCCTCCCCGGCGACCACGCCGGCGAAGCCATCGTGCCGGGGCACGAATTTTTCGCCCTGGCGCGGGCAAAACTGAACCTCGATGTGCCGGCGGCCCTCGACGATCCGTCGCTGCCGGCACGGCGCGGCGATCTCGATCTCGATCCGGCCACATGGGCGAAAGCCGGCGTGACGGCGAGCCGTCCGGCGGCGGTTCTGGTCGGGGTGGTCGACCGGCCCGATCCGTCGGTCATCCTCACTTTGCGCACCGCGCATCTGCCGAGCCATGCCGGCCAGATCGCCTTTCCGGGCGGCAAGATCGAGGCGCTCGACGATGGTCCCTTGTCGGCGGCGCTGCGCGAGGCAAACGAGGAGATCGGCCTCGACGGCGGCCTCGTCGATCCGCTCGGCTATCTCGATCTCTATCTGACGTTTTCGGGCTTTCGCATCTTGCCCGTGGTGGCGCGGGTCGAACCCGACTATCGGCTGACGCTCAACGGCGACGAAGTCGCCGACGCCTTCGAGGTGCCGCTCGCATTCCTGATGGGGCCGGAAAACCACCAGAAGCACGAGCGCGACTGGAAGGGCATCGTCCGCCACTACTACGCAATGCCGTATCAGGACCGTTACATCTGGGGCGTGACCGCCGGCATATTGCGGAATCTCTACGAGCGCGTGTACGGCGGCATGGCCGTATAGGCGGTCTGGGCCGCGCCCTACGTCGTTGCGGGCCCAAGGCGGCGCAATCCAGGTCCGCGTGGCAAAGGGCCGGGTTGCTTCGTCGGGCGCGTCTGTCTATCAACTATCAGAATTCCTCTATCTAGGAAATAAGTCAAAACCGCAACCGGTGCGCGTCAATCGGACACATGCAAATTTCTCGATGCTGGGCCGCAGCTGCCCCATGGCGCGACATGACAATCAAACCTCCCGGGGAGCTGTCTCGCAATGATATTTCGACTGGCGCGCGAAATACGACACGAAAAGCGTGGGAAATCTCGTCAACTATCCCCAGCCACGGGCCCTGCGCGCTTTTCCCTTATTGCCGCGCCATACGGGTTGCTGTATCGCGTGCGCCCGCTGGTGATCCCCGTGAAACCGGGAGCGCCCTCCGCGGGCCCGAGAACCCTGTGTAGGCGTGACACTGTACCGGCGAGACACCATATTTGTCGTGGCCACGACCGGACCGGCCAATGCCGGCCGGCCAGCGGCATGCGCCAAATCGAGCGTATACCCCGATGCTCCGCCCAGTCCTTACCGAGATCGCGCTGTTTCTGACGCCATTCGCGGTCTACGCGTTGTTCATCTGGGCGACCCGGGAGGGATTTCTCGATCCAGCCGCGTGGTCTCCGCAGCGGCTGGCATGGCTGACCATCATCGCCCTTACGTTGATGATCAGCAGTTTCGTGTTCTTCGCGGAGTTCACGGGCAACCCGCCGGAGTCGGCTTATGTGCCGGCACATGTTGAAAACGGCCGGCTCGTACCCGGAACCATGAAGTGAGATGACGTGACCACTCCCGTATCCCGTCGGCTCCCCGACGAAACTTGGCTGACCACAGGTCCGCTCGCCCAGCTGCTCGCGGTGCTCGACCGCGCCGGCGAAGAGGCCCGCGTGGTCGGTGGTGCTGTCCGCAATTGCCTTCTGGGCGAACCGGTCCGCGAGATCGATGTCGCCACCACGGCGCCCCCCGACGAAGTCCTCGCCCGCGCCCGCGCCGCCGGTTTCAAGGCGGTGCCGACCGGCATCGACCACGGCACCGTGACGGTGATCGTCGACGAAACCCCGTTCGAGGTGACGACGTTGCGCGCCGACGTGGAAACCTTCGGCCGCAAGGCCAAGGTGATGTTCGGACGCAGCTGGCGGGTCGACGCCGAACGGCGCGACTTCACCATGAACGCGCTGTCGGTGACCGTGAAAGGCGAGCTCCACGACTATGTGGACGGGCTCGTCGATCTCGATGCCCGGGTGGTGCGGTTCATCGGCGATCCGCGCCGGCGCATCGCCGAGGACTATCTGCGCATCCTGCGCTTCTTCCGCTTCCACGCCGCCTATGGCCGCGGCGCTCCCGACCGCGACGGCCTCGCCGCCGCGATCGATGCGCGCGAGGGTCTCGCCAGCCTGTCGCGTGAGCGCGTGCGCGCCGAAATGATGAAGCTCCTGGTGGCGCCCGGCGCCGCCACGACGCTCACCGTCATGGCCGATGCCGGCATCCTGGAGGATGTCATCGGCGGTGTGCCCTTGATCTCCGATTTCGCCCGCATGACGGCCGTGGAGGCAACGTCCGAGGTCGCTCCCGACGCGGCACGCCGCCTCGGCGCGCTCGCGGTCGCGGTCGAGGAGGACGCCGATCGCCTGTGGCAGCGGCTGCGGCTCACCAACGGCGAGCATTCGACCTTGCTCTCCATGGCGGATGGTTGGCGGCGGCTGTCGCCGGAGATCGGCGAAGCCAAGGCACGCGAACTCCTCTACCGGCTGCGGCCGGACGCCTATGTGGACCGCGTGCTGCTCGCCTGGGTGCGCTCGGGCGCCGCCACCAATGACCCGCAATGGCGCGAGCTCGCGACCCTGCCGGGCCGCTGGCGGGCGCCGGCCTGCCCCATCAAGTCGAAAGCGTTCACGGCGCGCGGCCTGGCCGCGGGACCGCAACTCGGATTGGCCCTGAAGGTGGCCGAGGAAGCGTGGATCTCGGCCGGGTTCCCGGCCGGGCGGCAGGACCTCGATGCCATCGTGTGCAAGGCGCTGAATGCCGGCCGACACACGCCAGCGGCAGCGGAGTAGCCGCCGCCTGAATGCCTCTCCGTCCGTGGTGAGGGACGCGCACGAGATAGCTGTTCCTGCCGGGCGTTTCGGACCACCTCCCTTTGACGGGAGAGACGTGGGCTGCCGGGACCATGTTGCGGCGGCCGCCCATTCCGGATGACAGGTTTCACCTATCGGTTCCGTACAAACGTCGTGACCATGTCGGCCCGTCGGTCGACTGCGCGTCGACGGCCGGGATCGCATTCGGTGCGCGCGTCGGCCTGGCCATCCGACCCCGGAGGTATCGATGTTCTGCGGCCTGACGATGCGTGCCGGCAAGGTCGCCGCGTTCGACTTCGAGCCGTCCAGCGGCCGGCTGGACGAAACGACCATCTTCGACAGCGCCTGGGCGTCGCCGGGCCGTTACGTTCACGAAATCTGCCGGCGGATGATCGCGCACGAGCCGAATGCCGACAGACTGATCGTCGCCAATCCGGTGCTGCCGGTGAAGAGCAGCACCCTCGTCGACTGGCTCGCGCTCGCGCCGTCGGCGCCGGTCGCATTCGTCGACCGCGGCGGTTTCCCACTCGCTTATGTGCTGCCGCGACGGATATTCGACGACGGCCTTGAACGCTTTCTGCCCTTCCTGTCGATGGTCGACAGCGACATCGACGGCCGCTTTCTCGCCGCTTTGACCGGCCGGGAGGCGAAGCAGATTCGTCTCGACATCCCTCCGGTTACTCTCGACGACAAGTTTGCGGCAACCGGCTCCTTCGCCGCCTACAAGGACAAAGTGATGGCGTGGACGGAGCAGTGCCGGGCGGCCGTGCGCCTGATGGAACGATCGGCGGACTGGAAGAATCTGCCGACAGCCATCTACATGCCTTTCGCTGCCGGCGACGTTCTGTTCGCCGGATTGGCCAGCCATCATGTGACAACGCCGCTCTATCGCAAGATCGTCGTCTGCGATCGCTTTCAGGACATCTGGGCTGAAACCGGCTCGCCGATGGAGATGGTCTCGGTGCCGTGGTCGGAGGTGAACACCAACGGAAATACGTCGCTGGAAGGAGTGATGTTCGCGCGGCAGGCGCAGAAGATCGGAAAGGACGTCGGCCATTTCGTCGCTTTCGGGCCTGGATCGAGAATCTACGACCGTGGCCCCTTTCACCTGTTCGACCAACACAGATTTGCGCTGGGTGAATCGCTGTCGTCCGTCGACGACCTGTTCTATTTCAAGCCGACGGTACCCTTGCGTCGGTGCGAGCTTCCGCTGCGGCCGCGGCGGGTTCTCTTGTGCCAGCGCGGAAGCTGGAGCCTGAAGACGTATCCCGACCGGCATACCCGCGTGCTGACCCATGTTCTGCGCTCGCTGGATATTGAGGTGTCGGTCTTGAACCCGGCAGGGACGCCTGCCGAGGGCGTGGCGGTGGTCCGCAGTGATTCGACTGCCGAACTGCGCAGCCTGCTCGACGACCATCACGTGTTTGTCAGCGCCGATACCTTCGATTTGCATTTTGCGCGTCATGTGGTCGGCCATCCGACCGTGGCGTTGTTCGGCAGCACCTGGCCGGGCAATTCCGACAGCGTACGGCTGCCGGAGAGCCGCATCCTCTGCGGTCCTCTGGCATGCACGCCATGCGGTGTAACCGACCGCTGTCCTCTCACACGCGGGTCGGAATGCGCCAATTATCCGCCGCCGCACGAGGTCGTCGCGGCCGTCCTCGACGTGTTCGATCGCGTCTATGCGGCGTAGGAGTGAACAGATGCCGGTCAAGGTGCTCGCCTTTTTCGACGCCCGCTTCCAAGGCCGCCCCGCCGCCGGCGTCACCGCCGACGACATCTGGCGCTCTGTGCTGGTGCCGCCACTCGGCCAATTCCAGCCTCCGGTCGGCATTCCGTCCGTTTTCGGCACCTACGACCTCGCGGTTGCCGCCCACGCCCGCCCCCTGGTCGATGCCGCCAAGGCGACCGGCATCGACGGTTTCGTGGTCGATTGCCGCAAAGGCGCGGACGGCATCTATGCGCAAGACGCCGACGTGTTCGCCGCCATGCAGGAGAGCGATTTCGAATTCGGCTTCCGCTGGTGGAACGAGGTGGCCGCCGATCTCGACGGCCAGCGCACCGATGCCGAAGCGGCCATGCAGGCGATGGCCGCGTGTGCGGCGGTGCGGAACCAGGACCGAGTCGTCGTCGTCGTCAACGCGACCGGGCATCTCGGAGATCCGGCGGCCTTCGTCGCCGTGGTGCGGGCCGCAGCTGCCGCTGTCGGTCTGCCGCGCCTCACGCTGATCGCCAACCGCATGGCCGATCCCGCCGGCGACCTCGTCGCGGCCGGATTCGACGCCCTTGTCGATCCCGATCCGTCCGAATGGCACTCCTGCGCATCGCTGGCGAAGCCCACCGGTCTCGACTTCTTCGAAGTCACTGCCGGCCTCAAGGACAGCGCGCTGATTGCCGACAAACGTTTCGCCTATGATCATTTCGTCAACAGCCGACTGACCGGCCGCCGCCGCCGCGGCAAGGTCCTGCCGCGCGTCTTTGCGGCCTTCTCCGATTGGCCGCATCATCCCTACGAAGGTTCGACCACGCTCGTCGCCGGCAACGTGAAGACCTACAAGGCGTTCATCGAGACCAGCATGGTATGGGTGGCGAGCCGTTTTGCTCCCGACGAGCAGCTGGTCTTTCTCGATTCCTGGAACGACCGCACCAGAGGCAGCGAGATCGAACCGTCGACCCGTTCGGGCGACGCCCTCCTGAATGCCACCCGGCAGGGCATCGATCGCGGCCGTTATGTTTTGCGCACCCGCTCCGTCGGAGCGACCGTGGCTGCCGATCCGCGGCGGACCGAAGACCGGAACGAAGAGATCGAGGCCATGTGCCGGAGCGTCGCGGCCGAGCTGGATGCCGAGGCGCAGGCGGATGCGGACGATGCCGTCGATCCGACGCCGGCGTGTCCGTTGGTTGCGCCGCAGTCCGCATCCATGAACGGAGCAGTCCCGTTCAGCATCGTTCTGCCGACCATCTATGGGCCGATGGTGGTCAATCGTCACGACGTCAACCAAACCGGGGCGCTGCTCGCGACCGGCCGGGCTCCCGACCATGCCGAAATCGCCGTCCTGGGGAGCCTCCTGGCGGAACTGGGGCCCGATCCTGTCGTCATCGATGTCGGCGCCAATTTCGGTTGCTTCGCCTTGGCGTTGGCGCGGATCGCCGGCCCGAAGGGCAAGGTCCACGCCTTCGAGGCGCAGCGCGTCATCTTCGACATGCTGTGCGGCTCGGTGGCGCTCAACGGGCTCACCCAGGTGTTCTGCCATCACGTCGCGGTGGGCGACCGCGAAGGCGTGATCGAGGTGCCGCAATTCGACTACGATAAGCGGATGAATTTCGGAAGCGTCGAATTCGGCGGTGTCCAGCGCGAGCGCCTCGACCAGGCGCGAGGCCATGATGCGCGTCGCCGCGAATACGTGCGCATGGCCGCGCTCGACGGTTTTGGCTTCGATCGCGTCGACCTCATGAAGATCGACGCCGAGGGCATGGAACTGGAAGTACTCGCCGGTGCCGCCGGCATCATCGGGCGTTGCCGGCCGGTGATCCTTGCCGAATACCTGAAAGTGAACCGGCGCAAGCTGCGCGAGGCCCTCTCGGTCTACGGCTACGACCTGTTCACGCTGGGCTTCAACTACCTGTGCGTTCCGCCGGCACTTCAGGGACGCCTTGCATCGGCGTGACGGTGGTGCCGGCATGAAAAAACCCCGGGCCGAAGCCCGGGGTTTTCTCTACAGGAAGGATTGTTAGCGTTCAGCGGCCGACGAAGCCCAGACCACCGAAGCGCCAGTTGAGGCCGGCCTTGATGGTGTGGAAGTTGGTGTCGACCTCGAACGGAGCCGCAAAAGCGGTGGGCGAGAAGTCGTACGTCTCCGAACCGAAGTCGTAGTACTGATACTCGATCTTGCCCGACAGGTTCGGCAGGAACGCGTATTCGACGCCGGCACCGGCCGTCCAGCCCGTACGTGTCTCGCTGTTCGACACCGAGAAGCCGGGAATCGAGACGGTCTGCTCGAGATCGGCAAAGGCGACGCCGCCCTTGCCGTAGATCAGCCAGTTGCTGCCGCCCGGGGTGAAACCGAGCCGGCCGGTGACCGAGGCGAGCCACTTGGCGTCGTTCGAGAACGACGTCGTCCCCGGAACATAGTTCGTGCTGCCGTCGATCTTGCCGCCGGAGATCTGGCCCTCGATACCGAGCACCCAGTTGGGAGCAAACTGGTAGTCGAAGCCGGCCTGGCCACCGCCGAAGAAACCGTCGGTGTCGTTGCCGTAGGTGGCGCCGGCCGGGCCGACGAAGCCGCCGATAGTATTGTCGGTGAAGTCGTTGTTGCCCCAGCCGTAGCCGGCGTGGGCGCCGATGTAGAAGCCGGTCCACGAGAACATCGGTGCCGGGGCGGGCGGCGCCTTGTAGACCGGGCGGGCGCCGAGATCGGCCGCAAAGCCGGTCGAAAGGGCAGCCAGGCTGACGCCGGCCGCCAAAGCAATTGTCTTGAGGGTGTGACGCATTGGGGGAAACCTCCGTGCTCTGCGTTGACAGACGGCTTAACGCCATCTGGCGAATATCGATACGTTGTATTCGCGGAATTCCACCATGTATTCACCGAATGGAAATTGGCTGTGGCCTAGAAGTCACTAAGTTCCCAACCTCGTCACAGAAGCTCCCAAGTTCCGGCATCTGTTCGTCTACTTTTCGACACTAACCGCGGCATGCGGGAACCAAAAAAATTTACACGCCTCTGGAACCAAATGCGCTCGGGTGCGCGCGGGCTTGTCAACGGCGGCCAGGACGACGAAGGTGGCGGCCCGTCTACACTCGCCGGACACTCTGGTGGCCGCCGCACTCGCCGATATCTCCCTCGCCCAGATCCTCATCATCGCAGCCATGGCGCTGTTCGCCGCTGTGGTCGGTGGGGTGGCAGGCTACGGGACCGGCGCCCTGATGCCGCTGGTCCTGGTGCCGATCGTCGGACCCGAGCCGGTGGTGCCCATCATCGCCCTGTCGGCGCTCGCCACCAATGCGGGCCGGGCGACCGCCTATCGCAAGGCCATCGACCTGCGGCGGGCCGCGATCGTGTTCCTGTGCGCCGCGCCGACCTGCGCGCTCGGTGCCTACGGTTACACGCTCCTGACCAGCCGGGGCGCCCTCCTGGTGATCGGCGGCATGATGGTCGCGTCGGTGCCGCTGCGGCGCATCCTCAAGCGGCGCGGGCATCGGCTGGGCGCTCGCGGGCTCGCGGCCACCGCCGTCGGCTGGGGCGTCGTGGTCGGGGGCACGTCGGGCGCCGGCATCATGCTCCTGTCCATGCTGATGGCGGCCGGGCTCGAGGGCGCGGCCGTGATCGCCACCGACGCGGCGGTCACTATCGGCATCGGCATCGTCAAGGTGGCGGTGTTCGGCGTCGCCGGGGCTGTCACCGCACAGGTGGTCGTCGTCGCGGTGTTGATCGGTGCCGTCGCGTTTCCGGCCGCCTTCCTGGCGCGCGCCCTGGTCGAGCGGCTGCCGGTCCATGTCCACGCCGTGATCCTCGACGTGGTCGTCGCGTTCGGGGGCGCCGTGATGATCGCCGGCGCACTGCGAGGCTGATATCGCAGCCGGCGGTCGAGTTGGTCGTTCCGGGCGCCGCAATAGCGGCGAGCCCGGAAAAGTGCCGATTCTATCGGAGTTCGTAATACCAGCGGTCGTTGGCCATGACTCAGGACGACGGTCAAGGTCAATGAAAGTCGGAATAAGGCAGGGGGCCTGCTGCGCTTACCTGGGCGAGGGGATTCACTTCGCCCGCTTCTTGGAGGACTTTGCCGGCTCGTCTTCATCGTCCTCTTCGTCTTCCTCTTCCTCGTCATCCTCCTCGTCGTCGTCTTTGTCCTCGGCGTCCTCGTCTTCGTTTTCCTCGTCCTCTTCCTCCTCGTCGTCGCCGATGGCGGAGAAGACGGATTCGAGGGCGATGGCCGGAATGGCTTCGCGGAACAACTCGCCTTCGTCACCGAACCACAGGCAGGTGATTTCGTCCTCCGCTGCCGACACCACCGTCATGGACGGGCCTCCTGATTTGAGCATGACGACGTCGCCGGGTTCGAATGCCATCTCGGGTCTCCTCGTTGTTCGTTGTGTCGCGAAGATTAGGATGCGTGCATGACAAGGGCGTCACGAAGGCAAACGTGGCACGCAAGCATGGGTTTCACCAATGCAGGGGGCATGAACGGCCTCGTCCTCACGAAGCAAACGGCCCGGGCGGGTGCCCGGGCCGTTCCATGCCGAGTTGAGTAGTGTCGGCAGCGTATCTCGTCAGTACCGGCTCGACACCGCCGCCGGTCCCGGCGTCCACTTGAAGACCAGGCGGGCCCGGACGATGTCCACCGTGGCGTCGTAATCCACATCGTCGCCGACGCCGATCGTGTCGAGGTGCCGTTCGGTGCCGAGGTCGATGTGCTGATACTCGAGGCCGAGGATCAGGTCGGACCACAGGAACTTGGTGAGGTAATATTCGGCGCCGACGCCCGCATACCAGCCGCTGTGGCGCTGGTCGGTGTCGGTGAACAAGCCGCCGGTCGGGGTCGAGATGATCTTGCTGTAGACCTTGCCGTTGGCGTAGCCGCCGGTGCCGTACACCATCCAGCGGTCCCAGGCGTAGCCGAGCCGGGCGCCGACCGTCCAGATATTGTCCACCCGCGATGCGCAGGTGATGCCCGCAATGGCGGGTGTGCCGAAACAGTCGGCGGTGATGCTGTTGGTCGTGTCGTACTCCTTGTTCAGGAGCTTGTTGTAGGCACCCTCGATGCCGATCACCCAGTTGCCGAACTGATACTGGGCACCGATGATGCTGGCATAATTGAACTTGCTGCCATCATTGTTGAGGGAGGCGCCGAGCGCCGTGGGGCCCACATAGGTCCCGTTGACATCGCTCCAGGCGCCGCCCAGGCCGGTGGCCGAGTAAAAGCCGGTCCAGTTGTAGTACTGCGCCGGCGCCACCATGGGGACCGGAGCCTTGACGGGCATGTCGGCCGCCGACGCCGCAAACGAAAACGCAATCACGCCCGCGGACAAAAACCCAGTGATGGTGGTTCGCATGGGAAGTCCCCCTCCAGCGCAAATCATCTGGGAAAACACTAACAGAGGTCCGGGGTCAGGACAGGCGATTCAATACGGGATTGCGCGTCTGAATTGCGAATTCGGGCGACTGTTGCCCGTTTGCGACAATCTTTGGTCGCAATCCAGACACTTTGCCCGCCAGGACACGAATCCTTTATGGCCACTTCACCAGCGGTGGCAGGGAGGACAGGATCGCGGCCACATTGCCCCCGGTCCTGAGCCCGAACACGGTGCCGCGATCGTGGAGGAGGTTGAATTCCACGTAACGGCCGCGGCGGATGAGCTGCTCGTCGCGCTCGGCATCGCTCCACCGGCTCGCCATGTTGCGCCGGACGAGTTCCGGATAGACCGCCAGGAAGGCGCGGCCGACGCTCTGCGTAAAGGCGAAGTCGGCGTCCCAGTCGCCCGAATCGAGCCAGTCGTAAAAAATCCCGCCGACGCCGCGCGGCTCGTTGCGGTGCTTGAGGAAAAAGTACTCGTCGCACCAGGCCTTGAACCTGTCATAGGGGGCGACGGCGGGGTTCTCCTCGCAGGCCGCCCGCATGGCGGCGTGGAATGCGACCGTGTCGGGATCGTCCTGGGTGCGACGGCGGTCGAGCACCGGGGTGAGGTCGGCGCCGCCGCCGAACCAGGCCTTGGACGTGACCACGAAGCGGGTGTTCATGTGCACGGCCGGCACGTGCGGGTTCGCGAGGTGCGCGATCAGCGAGATGCCGGACGCCCAGAAGCGCGGATCGGTGTCGACGCCGGGGATGTCCTTGCGGAATTCGGGCGCGAACTCGCCGTGGACGGTGGAGACGTGCACGCCCACCTTCTCGAACAGGCGGCCCTTCATCATCGCCATCATGCCGCCGCCGCCGGCGGCGCCGGTGTGGTCGGTGCGACTCCATGGCGTGCGCACGAAGCGGCCGGCGGCATCGCCGTAGAGCGATGCCGGCGCCTCGTCCTCCAGGGCCTCGAAGGCGGCGCAGATGTCGTCGCGCAGCGCCTCGAACCAGGCGCGGGCACGGGCCTTGCGCGCGTCCAGCACGGCCACCGCGGGCGGGGGAGAAGTCATGGGATTTTCCGCGTCGTCACCACGGCATCGGGCTTGATGCCGTCGCTCATTTAGCGCGACGGGAGGTGTTTGTCTGCGGGTCGGCTCAGGCGGGACGCCGGCTCGTCAGCGATATGGCTGCCCTGCCGGCACAAGCGCGACCGTTCAGTCCGCCGCCCCGGCAGCAGTCGGCGGTGCGAACTGGTATTTCGCCTGCAGCAGCGTGCCGTAGCGCTCCATCCGGTAGGTGTCGGTGCGATCGACCAGGACGCCGTTGAACCAGTCGCTGCCGCGGGTGGTCCACGCCGCCCAGTAGCGTCCGCCGGCGCCGATGCTCAATTGCGACGTCACCTGGTAGGACACGATCAGCTCGGCCTGGACGCCGCGGCCGTGGCCGGACTCGTCGACGACGAGGTCGCGCAGCCAATGATTGTCGACCCCGGAGAATTTCACGTAGGGCAGATAGGCGATGTCGGCATTGAGCTTGACGCGGTCGAAAAGCATGACTTCGGCATTGGCGCCGACGCGCAGCGCATGCCAGCGGTCGGTTTCGGTGATGACCGGCGTGCCGCCGATCGGCGGGGCGCAAATGCCCGAAGCCGGAAGGGAAATCTGGGTGCAGTCGTCGGCCTGGAAGCGTTCGTAATAGTAGTTGTAGCCCACGAAGGCGCCGACCTTGTAGCCGGCTCCGCGCAGGAAGCTGTGGCCGAGATCGACGGTCGCGTATTTCATGTCGTTGTCGATGAGGCTGGACAGCGTGTTGGAATAGGCGGTCGGGGGCGAATCGAGGCCCCAATCTTCGTCGTTCATGTTGCCGCCGTCGGTGCGCCCGAGGCCGGCAAGCCCTTTCACGAACGGGCCCCACGGACTGTCGATGCGGCCGAAGATTTCGCCTGAGTGTCCGCTCACACCGTCATAGGTGAGCCGCGAAACCAGGCTCGTGGATGATTGCGCATAGGCGGGCAGGTCCTTCTGGAAGCCGCCGGTCGAATACCAGTAGCGGGCTCCGATCTCGAAAACCCAGCCTTGCGACGCCAATGTGGGCGTCGGCATTGCGACCGGCGACGGCCTCCAGGTCGCGTGCGGGTCGGCGCCCCAGCGGTAGTTCAAACCGAACTTCATCATGTGGACGGTCTGATCGACGCCGGCCGTGGTCGCCGAGGTGACCGCGGTGACGTCGCCGAGCGTATTGACGCTGGCGCTCGGCGGATTGGCGGCGTCGTAGCGGCCGAAATCCAGATAGTCGTATTCGGCCTTGACCGACCAGGCCGGCGTCAGGGCCTGCTCGAGGCCGATGCCCACGGTCCAGCCGGTCGCAGTGGCGGAACTCGCAATGGCGGTCGCGGCCGGAACGCCGCCGCCGATGAACTGATTGTTGACCGACACGTCGAGGTGGTCGCGCGCGAACGCGACGCCGCCTTTGGCATAGACCAGCGTGCGCCCCTTCGGGCCCAGGACATGTCCGACGCGTCCCGTGATGGTCGCGAACCAATCGGTCTTGGCATTGCAGTTCGACGACACGAACGTGCCCGAATACGCAAAACATGTGCTGGTGCCGGAGAGATCGGCAAGGCTGAAGTCGCCTTCGATGCCGAACACGAAGGCGCCCATCTGCCAATTGTAGCCGGCGGTCGCGCCACCGAGGAAACCGGGGGTCGCCACATCGTCGCCGAAGATCGATGCCCCGAAGGGGTCGCCGACGTGGCTGTCGCCGCGCGCCAAGCCGATGTGCCCGCCGACATAGAAGCCGGACCAGCTCGCGGTGGCCGGCGGCGGAGGCGCCTTGACGGGCAACGGCGTCAGGTCGGCCGCGAGCGCGCAGGTGCCGGAGAGCAATGTCGCCAGGGCCGACCAGCCCAGGCCAAGCTTTGGAAAATGAAACACAATCTGTCCCTCTGGCGTCAGGACAGTAAAATTTGCAGACCGGCATTAACGTTGAATTGAAGCCGCGCGATCGCGGGGTCCTGTCCGCGTTAGCACATATGCGGCCCGGAGGGTCATTCCGTTGGGAGAGGTGGGCAGGTCGCAGCGGCCGAAGGCATTCTGTCCGTCTGCCGCAAGGCTTCGCCGAGCGCCATGGCGCAGGCCATGGCGACGTTGAGGGAACGCAGACCCGGCCGGATCGGGATGGTCAGACGGATATCCGCCGCCTGATGCACAGCCTCCGGCACCCCGGCCGACTCGCGGCCGAACAGGAGGATGTCGTCGGCCCCATAGGCGTGGTCGAGATAACAGTCGGCGGCGCGCGTGGAGAACAGGACGAGCCTGAGCCGGCATTGCCGCCGCCACGCCTCGAAGGCCGGCCATGACGCGTGCCGGGTCAGGTCCACATGGTCGAGATAGTCCATGCCGGCGCGGCGGAAGGCGCGGTCGGTGACCGGGAACCCGGCCGGTTCGATCAGGTGGGCGCCGACGCCGAGGCAGGCGGCGAGGCGCAGGATCGTCCCGGTATTCTGCGGGATATCAGGTTCGTAGAGGGCGATTTTCATGGGGACAGAACGCCAGCGGCTCGATCGGCCGGCCGCTCGGCCACCCGCCGGCCGCACTCGGCGGGCGCTGCCGCGCGGCCATTGCATCAAGGCCGATCGGGGAGCCGGTAAAAAGCTTTTTCGCCATCGGCACCGGACCTTTGGCGCACTTGCGCTCGGTTCGCAAGGGTGCCAATAAAACCCCGCTCATTGGTGTCGGCTTGCCGTCCGCTGCGGACGGCCGGGCCGGGCGAAAAAACCAGCCGCCCGTGGGGGGCGCAAAACGATACGAGCGGATAGGGATGCCCAAGGCCTTCACCGCCCGTGTCGTGATTCTGTACGGAAAGGACATGGACCGTGACGACTGTGTCTTCGGCTGAGCCGACCCGCCGCGATTTTCTCTACATCGCCACCGGCGCGGTCGCGGCGATCGGTGGGGCAGCGACGCTGGTGCCGTTGATCGCCCAGATGAATCCGGACGCTTCAACCATCGCGGCCGGCGCCCCGGTCGAGATTGATCTCGCGCCCATCGCCGACGGCCAGATGATCAAGGTGTTCTGGCGCTCCAAGCCGATCTTCATCTTCCATCGCTCCAAGAAGGACATCGACGAGGCCCGCGCCGTCAACGTGGCGAGCCTGCCCGATCCGCAGCCCGATCAGGCGCGCGTCAAGGAGGGGCACGACCAGTGGCTCATCGTCATCGGCATCTGCACCCATCTGGGCTGCATCCCGCTCGCCCGCCAGGGCGCCTATGACGGCTGGTTCTGTCCGTGTCACGGCTCGGTCTACGACACTTCGGGCCGCATCCGCCAAGGCCCGGCGCCGACCAATCTGGTCATCCCGCCCTACGCCTTCACATCCGATACCAAGATCCAGATCGGCTGACGCCGGCGCGCAGCGAGACGTATGAAACATGAGCGGACATTCGAGCTTTGAGCCGAACAATGCCTTCCTGAAGTGGTTCGAGCAGCGCCTGCCGATTCTCGGCCTTCTCAAGGCGTCGTTCGTCGATTATCCGACCCCGCGCAATCTGAACTACTGGTGGACGTTCGGCGGCATTCTGTCCTTCATGCTGGCGGTGCAGATCGTCACCGGCATCGTGCTGGTGATGCACTACACGCCGCATGTGGACCACGCCTTCAATTCCGTCGAGATGCTGATGCGCGACGTCAACTACGGCTGGCTGTTGCGCTACCTGCACGCCAACGGCGCCTCGATGTTCTTCGTCGCCGTCTACATCCACATGTTCCGCGGCCTCTACTACGGCTCCTACAAGGCGCCGCGCGAGATTCTGTGGATTCTCGGCGTCATCATCTACCTCCTCATGATGGCGACCGGCTTCCTCGGCTACACGCTGCCGTGGGGGCAGATGTCCTACTGGGGCGCCACCGTCATCACCAATTTCTTCTCGGCTTTCCCGCTCGTCGGCGAGCCTCTGGTGACCTGGCTGTGGGGCGGCTACGCGATCGGCAATCCGACCCTGCAGCGCTTCTTCTCGCTGCACTATCTGTTGCCGTTCGTGATCGCCGGCGTCGTCGTGCTGCACGTGTGGGCGCTGCACGTCTCCGGACAGAACAATCCGGCCGGCGTCGAACCCAAGACCCCCAAGGACACGGTGCCGTTCACGCCCTACGCGACCGTCAAGGACGCGTTCTTCATGGTCGTGTTCTGCCTGCTCTACGCCTGGTTCGTGTTCTACATCCCGAACTATCTCGGCCATGCCGACAACTACATCCCGGCCAATCCGGGCGTGACGCCGGCGCACATCGTGCCCGAATGGTACTACCTGCCGTTCTACGCCATCCTGCGCGCGATCCCGAACAAGCTCCTGGGCGTCCTTGCTTTGTTCGGCTCGATCATCATCCTGGCCTTCCTGCCCTGGCTCGACACCTCGCGGGTGAAGTCGGCGCGCTACCGGCCGCTCTACCGCATCTTCTTCTGGGTCTTCGTCGTGGTATGCCTGGGGCTCGGCTGGCTCGGCTCCAAGCCGGCGGAAGGCGGCTACGTCACCGCCGCCCGCGTGCTGACGTTCTGGTATTTCTTCCACTTCATCGTCCTGCTGCCGGTGCTCGGCTTCGTCGAGAAGACGAAGCCGCTGCCGAATTCGATTTCGGAGTCGGTGCTCAAGGGCAAGAAGGTGGTGGCTTCGCTGCTCGTCGCCCTGCTGGTCGGCGTTGCGGCCATTGCGGGCGGCCATTCGTCGGCTTCGGCCGCTGAGGGCGCGCCGCAGCCGCCGCGGCAGAAATGGACCTTCTCGGGCCCGTTCGGTACCTTCGACCGTGCCCAGTTGCAGCGCGGCTTCAAGGTCTACCGGGAGGTCTGCCAGGCCTGTCACAGCCTGTCACTGGTCGCGCTCCGCAATCTCGCCGAGCCGGGCGGACCGGAATTCTCCCGCGCCCAGGCGGAAGCGGTCGCCGCCGAATACAAGGTGAAGGACGGCCCCAACGACCAGGGCGAAATGTTCGAGCGCGACGGCCGTCTGGCCGACCGTTTCCCGCCCACCTTCGCCAACGAGCAGGCGGCGCGGGCGGCGAACGGCGGCGCCTATCCGCCCGACCTGTCGGTGATCGCCAAGGCGCGCACCTATGAGCGCGGCTTTCCCTGGTTCCTGATCGACATCGTCAGCCAATACCAGGAGAACGGGCCCGACTACATCGTCGCTCTGCTCGAAGGTTACGAGGACCCGCCGGCGGGCTTCCAGTTGCCCGAGGGATCGAACTACAACAAGTATTTCCCCGGCCATGCCATCGGCATGCCCCAGCCGTTGCAGGACGGCCAGATCGAGTATGCGGACGGCACACCCGCGACCCTGCACAACTACGCCAAGGACGTCACCGCCTTCCTGATGTGGACGGCGGAGCCGCACATGGAGGCCCGAAAGCGCATCGGCTTCCAGGTGATGATCTTCCTGATCGTGCTCGCGGGCCTCATGTACTTCACCAAGAAGAAGGTGTGGCACGAGGTCGAGAAGCCGCGCGAGATCGCGACGGGGCAGGACCCCAAGGCGACCAGCATGTGAACGGTGCACGGCTGCTCGTGGGGCGACGGCATTGCGCCATTCTGATCGTTTGAGTACGTCATGACCGGGCTTGTCCCGGCCATTCACGTCTTTTGCGTGGCTGGCCACAAGGCGTGGATGCCCGTGACAAGCACGGGCATGACGAGGTGGTCATGGCCAAATCCGTGCTCGGCATCATCGGCGGCTCCGGCATCTACGACCTGCCGGGGCTCGAGAGCGTCATCGAGAAGAACATTGAAAGCCCCTGGGGCGAGCCGTCCGGACCGCTGCGCATCGGCGAGATCGCCGGCCTGCCGATCGTGTTTCTGCCGCGGCACGGCAAGGGCCATCGCCTCTCGCCCTCCGACATCAACTACCGCGCCAATATCGACGCCTTGAAGCGCGCCGGCGTCACCGATCTGGTGGCGCTGTCGGCATGCGGCTCGTTCAAGGGCGAGCTGCCGCCCGGCACCTTCGTGCTGGTCGACCAGTTCGTCGACCGCACCTACAAGCGCGAGAGCTCGTTCTTCGGTCGTGGCTGCGTCGCCCACGTCTCGATGGCGCATCCGGTGTCGCCACGCCTGCGCATCCACCTCGCCGAGGCGGCGGTGGCCGAGGATATTCCGGTGGTGCGCGACGGCACCTATGTGTGCATGGAAGGGCCGCAGTTCTCCACCTTGGCCGAAAGCATGACCTACAAGAACGCCGGCTATTCGGTCATCGGCATGACCAACATGCCGGAGGCGAAGCTCGCCCGCGAGGCGGAGATCTGCTACGCGACCGTCGCCATGGTGACCGACTTCGACTGCTGGCATCCCGACCACGACGCCGTCACGGTGCAGGACATCATCAAGGTCTTGACCGCCAATGCCGACAAGGCCAAGCGCCTCGTCGCGCGGCTCGCGCGCGATTTCCCGCGCGAGCACGAGCCGTGCCCGATCGGCTCCGACCGCGCCCTCGATACGGCGCTGATCACCGCCCCGGAGGCGCGCGATCCGGAACTTCTGAAGAAGCTCGACGCGGTGGCGGGGCGGGTGCTGAGGCGTTGACGAGCGGGCTGATGTCGTCGGCCGATTGCGGCGTGTCCGGCATCATGCCGCATTCAAGACGGCGACCACCC
The DNA here is from genome assembly GCA_030848545.1 of Astrobacterium formosum. Taxonomy (GTDB): domain Bacteria; phylum Pseudomonadota; class Alphaproteobacteria; order Rhizobiales; family Xanthobacteraceae; genus Astrobacterium; species Astrobacterium formosum. Next base: position 262,040 of record JAVDCA010000003.1, on the reverse strand, counting down.
AGGCATCCGGCAAGCCGCGCGAATCCTCCGGATCGGCGCGGGCAACCTTGGCCGGCATTTTGAACCGACCGGCCCGCAGGAGCACTAACAGACGAGCAGGTGCCGGCAACCGACCGTGCCCTGTCCATCTCAAAAGCTCTCGTCAGAGGCTCTTGCCCAAGGAGGCTGCCATGAAAGTGATTGCGATTATCGCCGCCATCGTCGCCGTGACGGCGACCGCTACGGCTCATGCCCGGGACGGTTCGCAGATCCGTCCGTCGGCGAAGCCCATCAAACAATGCTGGATGAGTTCCGACGACCGCGGCTATGGTTGGTGGGGCGCATGCGACTCGTCCCTGATCCCGCGGAATGTGCCGACGCCTGTCCGGCAGCCGACGACCACCGCTGCGATTCTGGATCGCGGCATGAGTACCGACGGTGGCGGTGATGGCGGCGGCGGCGGCGGTGGCGGTGGCGGCGGCGGCGGTGGCAACGGCCGCTGAATCCCAGGCTTGATCTCAAGTTCTCAACGTCAGCCCCTCTGCGACATATTTCCCGGCTCAACTGAGCCGGGATTTTCTGTTTTTAAGGTATGATTTTGAACGATCAGGCGACCGATGCAATTCATCGCCGCTTCGGCTTCGCTGCCCCGCGATCGCGAGAATGTGCCTCGCCGACGGATGACGAACCGCTGCCGAAGTCGTCACCATGGGGCAGAATTCTCGGGTTCCTCTTTTCCCCCCAACGCACTATGGTCCGGCCGCGCCGCTGCCGGCGCGCGTTCGACCGTTTCCCGCATTTCGCGAGCCCCCCATGAGCCCCGCCGATCCCGATCTTCAGGCGTCCATCCGCACCATCCCGGACTACCCCAAGCCAGGTATCATGTTCCGCGACATCACCACGCTCCTGGGGGATGCGCGTTCGTTCCGACGCGCCATCGACGATCTCGTGCAACCCTGGGCCGGCATGAAGGTCGACAAGGTGGCCGGCATCGAGGCGCGCGGCTTCATCCTCGGCGGTGCGGTGGCGCACCAGATCTCGGCCGGCTTCGTGCCGATCCGCAAGAAGGGCAAGCTGCCGCACAAGCGCGTCTCGGTGGCCTACGCACTGGAGTACGGCGAGGATGTCATCGAGATGCATGCCGATGCGCTGGTCTCCGGCGAACGCGTCATCCTGGTCGACGACCTGATCGCTACCGGCGGCACCGCCGAAGGGGCCGTCAAGCTGCTGCGCAAGCTCGGGGCCGAGGTGCTCGCCGCCTGCTTCGTCATCGACCTGCCCGATCTCGGCGGCGCCGAAAAGCTGCGCAAGCTCGACGTGCCGGTGCGCACACTGGTCTCCTTCGAAGGACACTGACCCGCCGGCGCGGCGCGTGGCGCCACCCCCGAGCGTTTGCGACGCAGGCGCATTCACGTACCCGACACACCTGATCGAACCCGAGAGGGCCGACACATGGCCGATCGTTCCGGACGCACCGTCGTCTACGTATCCAGCTGCGATTCCCACGACATCGACGTGATGGCGCTCGACGGCGCGTCGGGCGCGTTGCGAGCGATCGAAAAGGTGGCGCTGCCCGGCAAGGCCGGCTCCGCGACCCCGATGGCGGTCTCGCCCGACCGGCGCTTCCTCTATGTCGGCATGCGGTCGCAGCCCTATGGGGTCGCCTGCTACGCGATCGATTCCGAAAGCGGCCGGCTCACCCATCTGGGCGTGGGACCGCTCGCCGACAGCATGGCCTTTCTCGCCGTCGACGGCGGCGGCCGGTTCCTCCTCGCCGCCTCCTATCCAGGCCACAAGGTTTCGGTCAGCGCCATCGGGCCCGACGGTGTCGTCGGGGCGACCACGCAAGTGATCGCCGACCTGCCGAACGCCCACGCGATCCGGCCCGATCCGGCCAACCGCCACGCCTTCGTGGCGAGCCTGGGTTCCGATACGGTACGACAGTACAAGTTCGACGCCGCCACCGGGATGCTCACGCCGCATGCGACAGACGCCGTGCGCTTCGGCGACAAAGACGGCCCGCGCCATTTCGTCTTCCATCCCGACGGCCGGCACGTCTACCTGCTCTGCGAGCTCAGCGTGCTCGTCTACGCGCTCGATTACGACGCCGCGTCCGGCACCCTGAAGCCGATGCAGTCTTTGAGCTACAAGACCCCCGGCTACGCCTATAACGGTGACAAATGGGCCGGCGCCGACATCCGCCTGACGCCCGACGGCCGCTTCCTTTACGCCTGCGAACGCTCCACCTCGACTATCACCGCCTTCCGGGTGAAGGAGGACGGCACCATCGCCCATATCGAACAGGTGCCGACCGAGACCCAGCCGCGCAGCATCGCGGTCGATCCCGGTGGCCTATATCTCCTCGCCGCCGGCCAACTGTCCGACCACGTCATGGTCTATGCCATCGACCGGGAGGCGGGCCGGCTGCGCATCCTGGGGCGCCATCCCGTCGGCCGGAATCCCAACTGGATCGAAGCGGTCGCGCTGCCGTAAGGCCGACCCGACCCGTATTGCCGCATTTCGATCGTTGCCGAACCGTCGGCTTGACGGCGGACCGCTGTTGGCTTATATATTCAAATATTCGCAAGTATGAATGCGTTCGCGGCCCGGATGGCCGTGCCGCCCGTTTCACCAAGGAGCCCCCATGCCTCGCCTCACGGACCGGGTCTGGTCGCCCTATGTGGCCGGTATCGTCATTGGCCTCCTGCAGATCCCGGCCTTCCTCCTGATCGAGACGGCGTTGGGCGCCTCCTCGTCCTACGTCACCATCGGGGGCCTCCTCGCCTCGCTCGTCGACCAGGACGTCCTGAAGATCGGCTATGTGGCCCGCCACGTCGCCGCGACGGGCAAGAACTGGTGGCAGGTCGCGCTGGTCGTAGGCGTCGCGCTCGGCGCCTTCGTGTCGATGCGATGGTCGGGAGCGCGGCGGCAGGCGATCGCGCCCATCTGGGCGCGCGCGCTCGGCACCTCGTCGCCGACCGTGCGCTACGCGGTCGCCTTCGCGGCCGGATTCGTCATGTTGTTCGGCGCCCGCATCGCCGACGGTTGCACGTCGGGTCATGGCCTGTCGGGTGTCGCCCAGCTCGCGGTCGGCTCGTTTGTCGCCGTCACCGCGATGTTCGTCGGCGGCATCGTGGCGGGCCGCCTCGTGCTGCGCCGCATCTGATCCCGGGGAGGAAAACAATGTCCGTTCTGTTCGCCGTCGTGGTCGGTCTCCTGATGGGCGTCGTGTTCGGTGTCGCGCTGGAGAAGTCGCGCGTGTTCGAGCCGGCCGTCATCGTGGGCCAGATGCAGCTCAAGAATTTCCTGATGCTGAAGGTGTTTTTGACCGCGGTCGCGACCGGCGCGATCGTGCTCGCGGCGCTCAACGGCTTCGGGTTCGTCAAGCTGCAGCCGAAGGCGGCGCTCTATGCGGCCGATATCGTCGGCGGCCTCGTGCTCGGCGTCGGCATCGCGCTCGCCGGCGCCTGTCCGGGCACCGTGCTGACGCAGATCGGCGCCGGCTATCGCGACGCACTCTTCACGCTCCTCGGCGGTCTTTCCGGCGCCGTCGCCTATTCCTATGCGGAGCCGGCCTTCAAGGGTACAATGCTCACCGCGGGCGGTGGCAAGATCATCCTGTCCGATCTCATGGCCGTACCGTACTGGCTCGCCGCCCTGGCTCTGGCGGGGCTGCTGATCGCCGCCCTGGTGGCGCTGGAATGGTGGCGGCCGTGGCGGCAGGAGATCGGCCGGGATGTGGACGGCGACATCGGTTCTTCCGCCGGCACCACGGCGCGCGGGCGCCTGGCGCCGGCCGAGTAGTCGGTCCGAATAGTTTTATTGCGCAATCTTTCTGGGCAGTCTTTCCGAATAGTCGTTGCGAGCAAATGGAGAGTGTCATGACGATGAATATGGGCATGATCGACCGTGTGGTGCGGGTCGTGGTTGGTCTTCTCTTGGTGGCCTGGGCGATCCCGATCGGGTTTTCGGAAACCGGCTGGAACTGGATCGGCTGGATCGGGATCGTGCCGCTGGCGACGGGAGCGATCGGATCGTGTCCCGCCTATACGCTTTTGGGCTTCTCGACCTGCCCGATGAAGCGGATCTGAGGACGCGTCCGGCGCGCCACGAACTGGCGCGCGCCCCGAGTTTCAATTCGGTGGCTTGGGGGCCGGTGCGAGCGAGAGGCTCAGGCGGCCGAGCAGGAGGCGGAGCTCCAGCTCGCGCACCTGTAGGAACACGCGTTTGACCCAGGCGGCGAGTTCCTTCTCGAGGATGGGCGGCACGTCCAATGAAATGCCGCGCCGATAGGCCGAGAATGAGAACGGCCGCGTGTCGATCACGAGGCGCAGCGACGGGGAGAGCTGCGGCACCCTGATCGGCTGCGCCGAGGAGCCGCGGGCCGGAAAGGCGTCGCGCATCTCGGCGAACCTGCCCACCGCCTCGTTGAAAATCGGCACCACGGTTACGTCGGGAAGCCGCCGCACGAGTTCGGCGTAGCCTTCCGCCGCCCGCCGGTCCGGCCCGGTGATGAACATAATGATGGGCTCGACCGAGCGCAGCCGCGCCTCGGGGACGAAATCGATCTCCGTCATCACCTTGAGGAAATGCGAGAACAGGCCGGAACCGACGTCGAGAACCTTGGGCTTCTCGTCGTCGACGATCAACCGGTCGAACAGCGCCATCTGGCCGCGGGTGTCGGCAATCTGGCTCGCGATCGCGAAGCCGGGCAGGAATTCCGACAGCGTCCCCTCGGCCGGGTCGAGATCATAGGCGGCCACCGGCCGGCCTTCGGACCGGTAGAATTCGGTGAAGACGCGCGCCATCAAGGTCTTGCCGACGCGCGGCCGCGGCGACAGGACGACGTACACATGGGTCGGCCGACTCATGCCCGGCGCATCCAAAGGGACCAAACGCCGGCGGAATGCGATCGATGCCACCGTGCGCCAGACTTTCGTCCGTCATTGCGATCGACGCAAAGCAATCCAGCCGGCATCCGGGAGTGCCTGGATTGCTTCCTCGGCTGCGCCTCCTCGCAATGACGTGTCATCGTCCGCGCGGACTACTGGCGGGTCTTGGCAGCCGCCGACTCCACCGGAGTGTCGATGAGGTCGAGCAGCTTGGCGCGGTCATACTCGGCCCAGACATTGCCGAGCCAGTGACGCACATAGCCGCGCAGCACGAACGAGTAGTTGGCGCTCTCGCCGTTCGAGCCTTTGTTGGCGATGAAGGTCACATAGGGGACAGACGCGATTTCGACCTGCTCGCACGCCATTTCATTGAGCTTGGGGATGGTCAGGTCGACCGTATCCTTGATGCTGTGGAAGTAGGAATTGTAGGTCGACTGGTCCCACTCGAAGAAGCTCGTGTTGTTGATGAAGTTCTTGACCAGGAAATACTTGGCGTCGGTCATGAAGTCGGCCGTCTCGGCGATCTCGTCGAGGGAGGCGATCGAGGGCCCGAGGATGTGGAACACCGCGAAGGTGATCTGGCCCTTGCGGGCGGCGTCGATGAAGCCGATGTCGCGCAACGCCCGCAGGGTCGGCGACAGGATGCCGGCGCGCACGTCGATGAGCGTCACGGTGGAATCCGACATGGTGTCGAAGATCTGCATCTGGTCGGGGATGCGGGTGACGTCGACCACCTCGGTCATGTCCGGGTGGAACCGCTTGAGCGTGCCGCGCGGATATTCGGTGTCGAAGGCGCGGATCGGCACCTTCCGGCCGTGGAAATAATCGAGCAGCGTCCGGGCGACGGTCGTCTTCCCCACGCCGCCCTTGTCGGCGCCCACGATGAGTACGGTTGGCTTGCTCATGACGGTCCCTGAATCTTTGGAGCGGAATCCGTGTCCCGCCCAGCCTCCGCACCTACGGCGGAAAGATGACCAAACTACAACATTGTCCTTCCTACGGCGACGCCTCAGGGCCGCCTAGGCGGAGAACGCCGCACGAAGTGACACGAACTGTGGATATGTTCCCCCTCAGAGTGGTCCAATCGACGTCAGGCACGTCCCCAGGGGCCTCGCGTCGGCGGGTCGGGCTCGCCCAGTTCGATGGGCGGGCGGCTGGGCAGGAACGGCTTGCCGGCCGATGACCCGGCGGGATCCATGGGCGACGATCCGGCCGGCGGTGCTTGGGTCGGGCTCCAGGGGCCGGACTCGGCAGGCGTTGAGGTATCCATGTCCTCCGCGGCGGGGAGGGCGAGCGGCCCGGGATCGTGGCCGCCGGCGAATTTCTGCAGCGCTTCGATGCGGCTGTCGATCGAAGGGTGGGTCGCGAACAGGTCGGCGAAGCCCGAGCGTGGATTGTCGACGCACATCTCCATGACGGCCGAGGTCGCGCCGTCCAGTTCGCCGCGATTCTCGATCTTGCGCAGCGCCGAGATCATGGCGTCGGGATTCTTGGTCAGTTCGACCGCGCCCGCGTCGGCGAGGAACTCGCGCGAGCGCGACAAAGCGAAGCGGATCACGACCGACAGGAGCCACGCGAAGGCGATCAGGGCGGCGGCGATCAGGAGCGCGATGAAGTTGCCGCCCTTGCCGCGACCCTCGCCCGACGAGCGGCTCGACAGCCGCAATCCGCCGTTGAACCACATCCGGAAGATGAGTTCGGCGAAGAAGCCGACGACGCCGGCGATGATCATGGCGATGACCATCAGGCGCACGTCGCCGTTCCTGATATGGGTGAGCTCGTGGCCGAGCACCGCCTCGATCTCGGCGTCGTCGAGATGGGCGACGAGGCCGCTCGTCACCGTGATGGCGTATTGACGCTCGTTCAGGCCGGTCGCGAAGGCGTTGAGGGCGTCCGTCTCCATCACCTTGAGCCTGGGCATGGAAATCCCACGCGAAATGCACAGGTTCTCGAGCAGATTGTAGAGCCGCGGCTCCTCGGCGCGGGTGACGTCCCGGCCGCCGGTGACGGCGTCGATCATCTTCTGATGGAAGAAATAGGCGATCGCGGTCCAGATCAATGCGCCGATGGTCGCGACCGGCGCCGCCTTGACGAAGTCGTACCAGGCTTCGCGCAGGAGCCAGTCGAGCGAGGCTTCGCGCGTCAGCGCCTCGGCGACGAGCGCGCCCGCATAGACGAGCACATAGACCATCAACAGGAGCCCGATCATCAGCGTGACCGAGCGCTCGCGATTGGACCTGATGTGCGTGTAGAGGCCGTAGGCCGCCATGATCGCCTCGTCGCTCGCTCTTCACCTCTCCCCGCTTGCGGGGAGGGGGAGAAGGCTCAGAACTTCACTTGCGGGACCTGGCCGACGGTCGCGCGCTCCTCGCCGAGGTCGAAGAACTGCCGTTCGTGGAAGCCGAGCGAGGCCGCGAACAGGGCGGCCGGGAACTGCTGGATGCCGGTGTTGTACTCGGAGACTGCGTTGTTGAAGAAGCGCCGCGCCGCCGCGAGCTTGTTCTCGATGTCGGCGATCTCGCTCTGCAACTGCTGGAAATTCTGGTTGGCCTTGAGATCCGGATAGGCTTCGGCAAGGGCGAAGAGCTGCCGGAGCGCGCCGGAGAGCATGTTTTCGGCGGCGACTTTGTCGTCGGTCGAGCGGGCGCCGACGGCGGCGTTCCTGGCATTGACCACCGCCTCCAGCGTGCCGCGCTCGTGGGCCGCATAACCTTTCACGGTCTCGACCAGATTGGGGATGAGGTCGTGGCGCTGGCGCAGTTGCACGTCGATGTCGGCGAAGGACTGGTTGACGCGCTGCCGCATGGTGACGAGGCCGTTGTAGATCATGATGACCCACAGGACGGCGAGCACGACGACGCCGAGAACGATCCAGCCGGTGGTGGACATTGAGGAAGGCTCCTTGCCGAAGGTGCGGAGAGAAGAGACTAGCAGAGATCGGAATGGGTGGGCGGGGCGTGCCAGAACATTCTTTCACTGCCCCTCCGTCATCAGTCGCGCCGGCCCGGAGACGGGTTCACGACGTTGTGTCGTCGGGGCCGGATGTCTCTGTCGTCACGGCGTCGCCCCAGCGCCAGCCTTTGCGGGCCTTGTAGGCGTCGCGGTGGCGACGGGCGGCCGTGTCGATGGCGATGCGGCCGTCGTGGCGGCACAGTTTGGCGGTGACCTCCACTTTGCCGACGTGCGGCGGCGACAGCACGCGGGCGTCGAACTCCCGCCGTAGTTCGCTGCGGGCGAGCGCCACATAGGCGAATTTCTCGTCCTCATAGGAGAGCTCGACTCCCTTGACCAAGCGGTGCTCGCGCGAGCGTGCCAGCCGCTGGACGAAATGGCACCAGTCGGGCGCCACGATCGGACAGGGCTTGTCGTGCGGGCAGGGGGCGATGACGCGCGCCCCGGCCGCGATCAGGCGTGAGCGCATGGCGGCGATGCGCTGATAGCCGGCGGGCGTACCCGGCTCGATCATGACCAGGACCTGCGCGGTACGTGCCCACAGGAGATCGGCGAAACCGGCGAGCCGCTCCGTCTGGATCTCGCCGGCGACATAGCTCGCCATCACCAGATCGGCGCCGCCGCGGCCCGGAAGACTCGTGATGGCGTCGACGCGGTCGCAGCGCGCCGCCCGCAAGGCGGCGTGATCGCCCGCGTGCAGGAGCGTTTTCGCGAGCTTCTGCAGGTGCGGATTGCGATCGAGAAGGTCGACGTCCGCAAGCGTGGGAAACGCCGTCACGGCGGCAAGGCTCGCCGTGCCCGGTCCGGCGCCCACGTCCATGAGCGAGGCGGGTTCAAGACCCGGTGCCGCCTGGCGCACGGCGTCGAGGACGGCGGCGACGGCGGCATAGGTCGCCGGCAGGCGCACCAGCGCATAGGCCAGGGCGTCTTCGTCGCTCGTGATGATGTCGGAGCCGCCACCCGAGCGGTAGGCATTCGAGAGGGCCTCGGCCCGCCGCGCCAGGTCCTTGCGGGAACGGCCTTCGAGCAGGCGGTCGAGGGTGGCGGAAAGATCGGGTGGCAGGGCGGGATCCATGGCGGCAGTCTTAGCACCGCCGCCGGCCGTTGGCCCCCCGCGTCAGCGCGCCGTCGCTTCGAGATCGTCGAGGATCATCTCGGTGTTGCGGAAGATCGCGTCGGTATAGTCGCGCAGGAGCTGGTCGGCCCCGGGGCTGCGCGCGATGGCGCATTGGGCGGCGTGGATGAGGTCGATGCGATCGTGGTTGCGGGTCGCCCGGGCGGTATCGGCCATCAGGCGCTCAAGGGCGATCATGGCGTGGTCCGGTCGTGACGAAGGCATGGAGGTCCTCCCGGATGGGGGTTTGTCGGTGCCCCATGAGACGTCCGGGCCGCTGATTTGGAAATCCGTAAATGCCACCACCGTACCGGCCCGTAGGGGTACGTTCGGGTTGAGCCCGGCGAACTCACTCCCGCCTGCTTACGCCCGCTTGGAACTCGGTCTGCCGGCGCTGTCTGAGCGGGCCGTGTAGAGCCCGCTCGCGATGATCAGCCCCATGCCGAGGAGCGAGGCGAGACCGGGCGCGTCGCCGAACACCACGTAACCCATGGCGCTCGCCCATACGATCTGGATGTAGCTGAGTGGGGCGAGCAGCGAGGCCGGAGCATACCCGAAGGCGACGACGATCAGGGCATGGCCGGCGGTCGCCGTGACGGCCACGAGGGCAACCAGAAACCAGTGCGAGGCGGGCGGCGTCGCCCACTCGAACGGCAGCATGGCGCAGGAGGCGGCGAGCCCGATGAAGGCGGTGTAGAGCATGGTGAGTTGGGGCGGCTCGGTCGCGCTCATGCGCCGCGTGATCACGAGCGCGAAGGCCCAGCACAGCGCCGCCAAGAGCGGGAACACGGCCTGCCATTGGAAGCTGGCGCCGCCCGGCTGCATGATCAGCAGCACGCCGAGGAAGCCGATCGCGGCCGCGATCCAGCGCTTGAGGCCGACCGGCTCGCCGAGCCACAGTGCCGACAGGCCGACGATCATCAAAGGCGCGACGAAATTGATGGCGGTGGCGTCACCGACCGGCAGGAAATAGAGGCCGATGATGAACAAGCTCGCCGATCCGAACGCGAAGATGCCGCGCACGATCTGCAGGCGCAGGTTGCGCGGCTTGAACACTGGAATGGACGGGTTGCGGGCGACCAGGACGACGGCGAGCCCCGCATAGGCGAGATAGCGGAAGAACACGTTCTCGAATGCCGGAATGACGTCGGTGATCGCCTTGGAGGCGACGTCGGAGATCGTGAACACGATGGTGGAGCCGAGGATGAGCAGCACGGCCGCCACGGGGCGGTGGCGCGGGGCGCCGGAGGGCAGGTCGCGGCCGGGCGCCGAACCTGCCGGCTGGTCCTCCCGAGCCGGCACCGACTCGTCTGCTCGCACATTCATTTCGCTCAATCCGATCTCCCTGCCCGCGTTCCGCCGACCGTCAGATTCTCGAGCGTGCTTCTACCCCCTCGCGGTTATGTCCGCCATCGCGCAGCGATTGGCCTGCCACCGCATACCCGATGAAAAGTGCCGGCCCGAAGGCCGGCACGTGAAAATCCGTGATCAGGAACGGATACGGTACGCCGGGTTCATTCCGGCTGCAGACCGGCGGCGTCGATGACCTTCTTCCACTTGGCGAGGTCGGATTTGATCAGCGCCGCATACTCGGCCGGCGAACCGCCCTGGACCTGGATGCCGGCGCCTTCCAGCTTGGCGGTGACGTCGGGCTGTTTGAGCGCCTTGTTGATCTCGGCATTGAGCTTGGCGACGATTTCCTTCGGGGTGCCGGCCGGGGCCAGTATGCCACCATTGGTATTGGCGTCGTAGCCCTTGAGGCCCTGCTCGTCGGCGCTGGCGAGATTGGGCATCGCCGGCGAGCGCTTCGCCGTCGACACTGCCACCGCGCGCACCGCGCCCGATTTGACATGGCCCTGGATGGCACTGATGGTGTCGATATAGAGCGCGGTGCGGCCCGCCAGCAGATCGGGATGGGCCTGCGAGGAGCCCTTGTAGGGCACCATCAGGAGCTTGGTGCCGCTCATCATCTGCAGCATTTCGGCTGCCATCTCCTGGGCGCTGCCGCGCCCCGAGGTTGCGACCTTGGCCTTGTCGGGATTGGCCTTGAACCAGGCGATCAGTTCGGGAAGCGTCTTGGCCGGAACGCCGGGATGGATAGCGAACACGAGCGGCACCACATGGGTGTAGACGATCGGCGCAAAGCTCGCCTCCGGATCCCAGCCCAGGTCCTTGAACAGGTACTTGTTGATGTTGTGGCTGCCGCCGACGATGCCGATCGTGTAACCGTCCGGCGCGCTCTTGGCGAGCAGGTCGGTGCCGAGATTATTGGAGGCGCCCGGCTTGTTCTCGACGATCACCGGCTGGCCCATGGAGGCCGCGAGTTTTTCGCCGACGAGCCGGGCCAGGATGTCGATCGCCCCGCCGGGCGGTGCCGGTACGATGAACCTGATGGGCTTGGTCGGGTAGGTTTGCGCAGAGCCGGGGATGGGCGCGAGTGCCAGGCAGGCCGCGGCTGCGGCGAGCTTGGCCATAGTCGACAGTTTCATAACATCCTCCTTCGATGACCCGACCGTCTTGGGCGACGGCGACCACGCAGCGCCCGCCCGGCCGGCGCGGCCGGCGGGATAGAACTCAGTTTTCCTGGAACGCCTCCTCGCGGGTCTTGCCGAAAGCCGGCAGCAGCACGAGGACGAGCAGGATGGCGGCGATCGCCAGCAGGATGGCGCTCAAAGGGCTGTTGACGAGCGTCATCGGGTCGCCCATCGACAACAGGAGCGCGCGGCGCAGATACTCCTCCATCATCGGGCCGAGGATGAAGCCGAGCAGCATCGGCGCCGGCTCGCAGTCGAGCTTCTTGAACACGTAACCGACGAGCCCGAACAGCACCATCAGGTGGACGTCGAATGTCGCGTTGGAGAGCGAGAATACCCCGATGGCGCAGAAGACGAGGATCATCGGGTAGAGGAAGTGGTAGGGCACGCTGATCATCTTCACCCACAGGCCGATCAGCGGCAGATTGAGGACCAGGAGGATGACGTTGCCGGTCCACATCGACACCACGACGCCCCAGAACAGCGCCGGCTGCTCGGTTATGACGCCGGGACCGGGCTGAATGCCCTGGATCACCATGGCGCCGATCATCAGTGCCATCACCGGATTGGCCGGGATGCCGAGCGTGAGCATCGGCACGAACGACATTTGCGCGCCGGCATTGTTGGCGGCTTCCGGCGCCGCCACCCCTTCGATGGCGCCTTTGCCGAACTGGGCGCGATTCTTCGACACCTTCTTTTCCAGCGCATAGGCGCCGAATGAGGCGAGCGCGGCGCCGCCGCCCGGCAGCAGGCCGAGCACCGAGCCGAGCGCAGTGCCACGCAGAATCGGCGCCCAGATGCGTTTCCAGTCCTCGCGGTCGGGCCACAGGCCGGTGACCTTCTTGACCGTCAACTCGCGCGTGTCGGCGTTCTGGAGATTGGCGGCGATCTCGCCGAGCCCGAACATCCCCATGGCGATGACGACGAAGTTGATGCCGTCGATCAGTTCGGAGATCCCCAAGGCGAAGCGTTGAGCACCTGAATTGACGTCGGTGCCGACGAGACCCAGCAGGAGGCCGATCACCACCATGCCCAACGCGTGCAGGATCGAACCCGAGGCGAGCACGATCGAGGCGACGAGGCCGAGCACCATCAGCGAGAAATATTCGGCCGGGCCGAATTCGAGCGCCATGGCGCCGAGCGGCGGCGCGAACATCGCCATCAGCAAGGTGCACACCGTGCCGGCGAAGAACGAGCCGATCGCCGAGGTCGCCAGCGCGCGGCCCGCCTTGCCCTGGCGGGCCATCTGGTGACCGTCCAGCGCCGTGATCACGGACGAGGTTTCCCCGGGCAGGTTGACCAGGATCGAGGTGGTCGAACCGCCGTACTGGGCGCCGTAGAAAATGCCGGCGAGCATGATCAGCGCCGACACGGGCGGCAGCACGAAGGTCGCCGGCAACAGCATGGCGACTGTTGCCGGCACGCCGAGGCCGGGCAGGACGCCGACGGCGGTTCCGAGGAAGACGCCGACGAAGCAGTAGGCGAGATTGGTGAACGACAGCGAGGTCGAAAAGCCGAGGGCGAGGTTGGCGAACAGATCCATGGCGTCTCTCCTAGCGCAGCCAGGGCGCCATGACGGCGAGGGGCTCAAGCCAACTGCCGAGGATCGGCAACGGCACGCCCAGCCCCTTCACGAAGGCGAGCACACAGAAGGCGATCAGCCCGACCAACCCGACGAGGGCCTTCGGATCCCAGCGGAACTCCTTGCTGGCGGAGGCCGACACCAGCACCAGCGCCGCCAGTGCCACCATCAGGCCGGCGCGTTCGAGCAGCAATCCGAACAGCGCCGCCGACAGCGAGATCGTCGCCAATGGTTTCCACGCCATTTCTCCCACAGGCGTGCCGCGCACGATGAACCCGCGGACGAGCGATATGACGCCGATGGTGACGAGAATGAGCGCCAGGACGCGTGGGAAATATCCCGGTCCCATGCGTCCGGCGGTGCCGAGTCGATAGCTCAACGTCGCCCAGAACACCCCGCCTCCGAAGGCGATGTAGATCAGCCCCGCCCAGACGTCCTTCGGTCCCGCCGCCCGCAGCTGCATGGCAAATCTCCCGGCCGTTGTGATGGCGGTCAGCCCTTGGTCGACCGTCCGGTGATGGCATGCGCCGCCTTGGTGGCCGCGCCCTTCAAGAGGCCGAGATCGGAGCCGACCCCGACGAACGAATAGCCCATGTCGACGTAGCGCTGGCCCTCCTGCGGATTGGAGGCGAGGATGCCGGCCGCTTTGCCGAAACGCCGCGCCACCGCAGGCACGTCGGCGATCAACCTCTGCACGTCGGCATGCTGGACGTCGACGATGTGACCGAAAGAGGCGGCGAGGTCCTGCGGGCCGACGAAGACGCCGTCGACGCCATCGACGGCGCAGATATCGGCGAGATTGCCATAGCCGGTCTGATGCTCGATCTGGACCGTGACGCCGATGTGGTCGTCGATCTTCTTCCAGTAATCGGGCGCCATGCCGAAGGCCGACGAGCGGCTGCCGACCGAGACGCCGCGCACGCCCCTGGGCGGATAGCGCACCGAGGCGACGGCGGCCGTCGCTTCCTCGGCGGTCTGCACGAAGGGAATGAGGAAGTTCTGCACGCCGGCATCGAGCAGGCGCTTGATCATCACCATGTCGTTCCACGGCGGACGCACGATCACCGAGGTCGGACTGCCGATGAAGACCTGCAACTGCGCGACGGTCTCGGCGAGATCATTGGGAGCGTGCTCGGCGTCGATCAACACCCAGCCGAAACCCGTATAGGAGACGAGTTCGGCGACCAGGGGCGAGGCGGAGTTGAGCCACAGGCCGATCTGCAGTTCGTCGGCGATGAGCCGCTTCTTGAAACCGTTGTCGAAAAAGCGGGTGAGACGCGGATCGGTCACGGAATGTCACTCCTCAAGTCGGCGCCATCCGCCGCACCTGACATCAGCAGCGGTTTGTCATGGGGCGGATTCGTGCGGCGCGAAGGCGTCGGGCGCATGCAAGGTCGGCAGTTCGCCGCGGTCGCGTTCGAAGCGTTCGAGGGCGGCGACGGCAAACTCCAGGTAGCGGCCGATATGCTCGCGCAGGAGTTCGGCGGCGCGTGTGACTTCGCCGCGGCGCGCATGCGCCAGAATGGCGCGATGCTCCTTCCATTCGGCGCCCGAGTGGTTGACGACCGACCAGCCGTACAGCGAACCGAGCCGGTGACGGTCGGCGAGGTCGCGCAGCGCGTCGCGCAGGATCTGGTTTCTGGCGCGCTCGCTCAAGCCCCGGTGAAAGCGGGCGTTGAGGGCGGCGGAGACGCCGGCCTGGCCGGCATCGATGGCGATCTTGGCGTCGGCGAGAATTCGTTCGAGCGCGTTCCAGCCGGCTTCGTCCATGGCGCGCGCCGCGTCCAGGAGGCCGGCCGGTTCCAGGATCATCCGCATCTCGAAAATGTCGCGCACTTCGGCGGCGGTGGGGCGATGCACGGTGATACCGCGCGCCGTCTGGCGGTCGGCGAGACCGACCTGGACGAGGCGCTGCAGCGCCTCGCGCACCGGCGTCGTCGATATGCGGAACTCGGCGGCGATCTGCGCCTCGACAAGGTGGATGCCGGGCGGCAGCGCGTGGCTCAAGATTCGCTCCCGAAGCGCATCGAACAGCTGTTCGGCGGTGTTGCGGCGGACGAGAGGCTCGGCGGCGCTGAACGTCATGTCAGACCCGGCTGGATCATATATGATATCAGATACGATACAGAGCATGGTGATGCGAACAAGTCCGGAAAGACGCCTAGAGGCCGGGTCGGCCTGGATGGCGCGTGGTAAGCCGCTGGAAAACGCATCTTCCCCAGGTCTGGCGGCCCGGCGCGGTCAGATCGGGTTAAGGGGCGGCCGGCCGGCGAGGACGGCCGCGATGTTGTCGAGGGCCGTAAAACCCATGGCGTCGCGGGTCTCGACCGTTGAACTCGCCATGTGCGGGGTCAGAAAGACGTTCGGCAGCTCGGCGAAGCGCAGGTCGAAATCCGGCTCACGGCGGAAGACGTCGAGCCCGGCGGCAAACAGGTGGCCGGACGCCAGGGCATCGATCAGCGCATCCTCGTCGACCAGAGAACCGCGGGCGGCGTTGATGAACACGGCGCCTTTGCGCATGAGGCCGAACGCCTCGCGTGTCATCAGGACACCGTCCCCGCCCGGCACATGCAGAGTGAGGATGTCACAGCGCGGCAGCAGGTTCTTGAAATCCGGCTCGAACACGGCGCCTTGTTCGGCTGCGGCCGGCGCGCGTGCGCGGTCGTTGTAGATGACCGTCATGTCGAAGGCGCGCGCCCGCCGCGCCACCGCGCGGCCGATGCGGCCGAAGCCGACGATGCCCAGCGTCGAAGCGTTGACGCGCTTGCCGAGCATGTCGGGCTGGCCGAATGACTTGCGCCAGCCGCCGCGCATGATCCGCTCGTATTCCGAGGCGCGCCGGCAGGCGGCGAGAATGAGCATGAAGGCGAAGTCGGCGGTACACTCCGTCAGCGCGTCCGGCGCATTGGTGACGATGATGCCGCGCGCCTTGGCGGCCGCGACGTCCATGTGGTCATAACCGGCGCTGGGATTGGCGATGATCTGCAGCGTGTCCGGCAGCGAGGCGACATCGGCTGCGGTCAGCGCCGCCTTCTTGCCGGTCAGGATGGCTTTGAAGCCGTGTGCGCGGACGGCGTCGACGAGTTCCTGGGTGTTCATGTCGTGGTCGGCGATCACCGCGTCGAAGTCGCGCCGCGCGCGCGCGATGACGGCATCGGGCATTCGGCGGGCGACCAGAAGGGGGGCTGATGGGGTCGTAATGGTCATGCGTACTCTCGCGTCCGGGCCCTGCGCGCCCAAGTCGGTTGCAGGCAAATCGACCCCGCTCGTCCCCGCGCAAGCAGGGACCCAGTCCGTGGTCAGGTCTGGATGTCCGCCGTCGCGGACACGAGCGGAGATGGGGGTGTGCGGAACGGTTCGCCGAACGTATCGAAGAGCCTTCGCGTCATTCGGCCTGGATGTTGGCCTCCTTGATGATCTTGCCCCACTTGGCAATCTCGTTGTCGATGAACTTGGCGAACTCCTGCGGGGTGCCGCCCTGAATCTGCATGCCCGAACCGGTCAGCTTGGCGCGTACGTCGTCGTCCTTGAGGGCGACATTGATGGCCTCATTGAGCTTGGCGATGATGTCCTTCGGAGTGCCGGTGGGCGCCAGGATGCCGCCCCAGCTCGACGCCTCGTAGCCGGGCAGCGTCTCGGCGACGGTCGGCAGGTTGGGGAAGAGATCGGAGCGTTTCGCGGTCGTGACCGCGAGGCCGCGCAGCGCGCCGGACTTCACGTGGCCCTGGATCGCCGAGATGGTGTCGAACATCATCGAAATGCGGTTGCCGAGCAGATCCGGATGCGCCGCTGCCGAACCTTTGTAGGGTACGTGCAGCATCTTGGTGCCGGTCATGCTCATGAACAGCTCCGCCGCCATGTGCAGCGACGAACCGGGGCCAGAGGTGCCGAACTTGGCCTTGCCGGGGTTCGCCTTGATCCAGGTGATGAGCTCGGCGACGTTGTTGGCCGGAATCGACGGATGGACGGCCAGCAGCTGCGGCACGACGTGGGTGAACACGATCGGTTCGAAATCCTTGACCGGGTCGTAGGAAAGATCCTTGTAGATGTGCTTGTTGATGGCGTGGTTGGAGGCGACGATCAGGATCGTGTAGCCGTCCGGCGCGCTTTTCGCGACGAAGTCGGCGCCGAGATTGTTGGTGGCGCCCGGCTTGTTCTCGACCACGACGGTGGCGTTGAGTGTGGTGCGCATCTTCTCGGCGACCATGCGGGCGACGATGTCGATCGCACCGCCCGGCGTCACCGGAACGACGAGCTTGATGGGCTTGGATGGGTAAGACTGAGCCGTCGCTGGAGCACTCGCAAGCGCCAGCATGCACGCGGCGGCCGCCGTGGTCAGAATGGATTTCAACGTCATCGTCACGCCTCCCGGGCCGTTGGATCACGTAAGCCTGTCTGGCTCCGATGCCGCCGCGTGGGCAACGACGCGCGGGCGTGCCGATCGAGCTCGCCCCCGTGCCGACCGAAGGTCGGCCCGCCTCGCGGAAACATTTTGCCAGGCCCCTTTTATCCGCCTAGAACTTTCGTTGATCAACATTGATAATGTAAATCAACATGACGAAATGGCTGACCCGTGCCGAAGCGTTGCGGGAACTCAAGGTGCGTCCGCAGACGCTCTATGCCTATGCGAGCCGCGGCCAGATCGGTGTCTGCCGAGACCCCGCCGATCCCAAGCGCAGCCTTTATCGCGGTGAGGACATCGCCGACCTGTTGACGCGCCGCCGGCGCAGCCGGCGTCCTGACGCGATCGCAGCTTCGACGATCTGGCTCGGCGAACCCATCATCACGACCACGATCTCGACCATCCATGCGGGACGGCTCTACTACCGCGGCCGCGACGCGATCGTGCTGTCGGACACCGCGACGCTGGAGGACGTGGCGGCCGTGTTGTGGGATGCCCCGGCGCCGCCGCGCTTCGAATCGCAGCGGTTGCCGCGGGTCGCGAAGGAGTCCGGGCGGGAGCGCGCCTATGCGGCGCTCGCCGCCGCCGCCGCGAGCAGCAGCCCGACTTTTGCGCGTGCGGCGAGCGTTCTGCGCGAGGAGGCCGGGTTGCTGGTGGGATGCCTTGCGAGTGCATTCGGGGCCGGCGCCGGGGGATCGCCGGTTCATCTGCGGCTGGCCAGGGGTTGGAGGCTCAAAGAGCCCGCAGTCGACCTCGTGCGTCGCGCCCTCGTTTTGATGGCCGATCAGGAGCTCACCACCTCGGCGTTCGCGGCCCGCGTTGCCGCTTCCACCGGGGCCTCGCTTGCGGCCTGCGTTCTGGCCGGCATCGCGACGCTCTCGGGCCCGCTCCACGGCGGCGCGCCGATCCGCGTCAAAGGACTGTTCGACGAGGTCGCGCGAACCAACGCCGACGAGGCGATCCAGCGCCATCTCGCGTCCGGCTGGCCAGTCCCCGGGTTCGGACACTTCCTCTATCCGGAGGGCGATCCGCGCGCCCAGGCGCTGCTCGCCGCCTTCGAACCCCGCGCGCATTTCCGGCGGACGATCGCCACCGTTTGCGCCAAGACCGGGCAGGCGCCGACCATCGACGTCGCGCTGGCCGCCCTGGCGGATCGCTTCGACCTGCCTGCCGACGCGCCGTTCGCGTTGTTCGCGATCGGGCGCAGCGTCGGCTGGCTGGCGCAGAGCATCGAACAGGCGACCACCGGCGCCATGATCCGTCCGCGCGCCCGCTATGTGGGGCCTCCTCTGGGGTGAGGTGCCGGAAAAGCAGGCTCGCGTGTGCGGCCAGCATCGTTCACGGGCCGGAACGTATTGACAACGTCAGTACATTGCTTAGTTTGGGTTGCAAAGGGTGTTATTGTGTCCGTATCTTCCAACCGCAAGGACGACGTCATCCAGATCCGCGCGTCCGCCGAGGCGAAGGCGCTGATCCAGCGCGCCGCCGCGCTCCGGGGGCAAAAGCTGTCCGAGTTCATGCTGGACAGTGCCCGTGCCCGGGCCGAAGAGACGATCCTCGACCAGCGCGTCTTCTTCCTCGATGACGAGGCCCACGCGCGTTTCCTCGAATTGCTCGACAATCCGCCGGCCCCCTTGGAGGCGGTGCGAGCCCGCTTCCGGCGCAAGGCGCCCTGGGAGCGGTGAGCAAGAATGCCGCCGTTCGCGCGCCGGAGCCGCTCGCCGCTCGCCACGACGCTTCGCGGTTCTCAAACGGCCACCATCCCTCGCTCGACGCCTGGCTGCGAGATCGCGCCCTCGCCAGCGAAGGACTGTCGGTCCGGATCTACGTGGTTTGCGCCGCCGACGAGCCCGACCGCGTCGTCGGCTATGTGTCCATCGCGACGGCCATGGAGCAGCGCGCCGTGCTGCCGTCGGCCAAGCTCCGCCGTGGCATGCCGGACCAGGTGCCGTTGCTGCTGATCGCGCGCTTCGCGGTGGACGAGAATTGGGGAGGCGAGGGGGTCGGCTCGGCATTGCTTGTCGATGCACTGCGACGTTGTCTTGCCGCGTCGGCCATCGCTGGCGCGCGTGGTATCATCGCTCACGCGATCGACGAGCCCGCCGTCGCTTTTTACGATCGGCACGGATTTGTCCGCTCGCCTTTCGGCGAGCGCATTATGCTGATGCCCATCGAAACGGCGCGCCAACTCGTCGGCGGCGGGTGATCTTCGCGGATTTGGTTGCCCCCCACTGGGCGGCACGGGACGGTATTGATACCATATCGCTTAAAAGGAGCGCGGCGATGATCCCCCTATCTGCCGAAACGGAAGAACTGGCGCGACGTCTTGCCGAACACAACGGCAAGACGCCCGAACAAGTCGTCGAGGAAGCCATCGAGGCCAAGGCCCGCGTCGCCGGCATCGTCGCGAGCGCGTCCGAAGGGTCGCGAAAAATTGTCGACCTTGATCGTGTCGGCGAGATCGTCCGGCGCGTGTCCGGCCGGCCGCTGCGTGACCGGCGTCCGGCTCGTGACATACTCGATGAGGCGTGGGGTCGAGGTAGATGATCGCCGTGGACAGTTCCGCTCTTGTCTCCATTCTGGAGGCGGAGGCTGACGCGGCCCGATTCCTCGACGTCATCCGGATGGCGCCGCGACGTTTCGCGAGCGCGATCACGGTCTATGAGACCGGCATCGTCATCGGTGCGCGCCGCGGCCGCGAGAGCGCCTCGGAAATCCTGGACTTTATCGACGCCCTGGGAATCGAGATCGTTCCTTTTGCCGAGCCGTACATCACGCTCGCGCTCCAGGCATACGGTCGCTTCGGCAAGGGCGTGGATCCTACGGCCCGGCTCAATCTCGGTGATTGCGCTGCCTATGCGCTGGCGATGCACATGGATATGCCATTGCTGTTTAAAGGCAGTGACTTCGGTGCAACTGACGTTAGGCAGTGCCTGTAAGTTGGAGCGTGGCCGCCAATGGAAGCCTATGCCAAACTTCTCACGGCCGTTGCGGCCATCGTTGGTGCGGTTGCTTGGCCCGCGGTGTTCGTGGCAACGGTGCTTGTTTTTCGAAATGATATACGAGCCGCGTTCAAGAAAGCGCAGATTTTGCTCGATCGAGTGAATAAGGTTAAATGGGCGGACATTGCCGTAGAACTTGATCGCGTCGCCGACATCGAGGCCGAAAGCGGACCAGACAAAGGTGGGAAGATAACGCTCCGACAAATTGAGACCGCTGCCCGAATTAAGATTGAATCGCAGGAACTGGACATCCAGGCGCTTCTTCGTGAACTCGACAGACTTTGTCTTGAGTATGATTCAATCAGACGGGCACTTCCGTCCGGAAATGTTCGAACGCGTGCGATGACGCGCGTAATCGTCAAGATGCGTTCATTGGCGCCCAGTGTAGCGGATTATTTAGATGCTTATAAAGGCTCTGGGTCTCCCGGGAGCCGGTTGGCTGCGATTGCGATAATGCAGATGGTTCCTGCTGTCGCCGATGTAGAATGGCTACGAGAGCGCTTTTCATCGGAGCAACCATTCGCATTTTATCACGCTTCGCTCGCATTGCAGAACGTTGCGAATATCACCAACGGCCCTGAGCAAAAGCACAGATTACGCAGTGCTGCTCAGGATGCCTTAGCAAGAATCAAGGGTTTCGCAGGTGTGCCGGACCAAGAGACGGTCGAGGTGCTTGAATCCCTGATCTCCAGTCTGCGTGAATGAGAAGCCACTGCTCGCATAAAGCGGAGCTGCCGGCCGCGCTATTGCCTACGCCACTGCCTGATCCAGAATCTTCACCGCGTTCTCCAGATCCACCGAGACGAGCTGCGAGACGCCGCGCTCCGCCATGGTGACGCCGAACAGGCGGTTCATGCGCGCCATGGTGATGGGGTTGTGGGTGATGGTGACGAAGCGGGTGTCGGTCGAGCGCTTCATCTCGTCGAGGAGATCGCAGAAGCGGTCGACATTGTGGTCGTCGAGCGGCGCGTCCACTTCGTCGAGCACGCAGATGGGCGCCGGATTGGTGAGGAACACTGCGAAGATCAGCGCCATGGCGGTGAGCGCCTGCTCGCCGCCGGAGAGGAGCGACAGGCTCGCGGGCTTCTTGCCGGGGGGCTTGGCCAGGATGTCGAGGCCGGCCTCCAGCGGGTCCTCGCTGTCGGTCAATTGCAGCTCGGCGGTGCCGCCGCCGAACAACTGGGTGAACAGGCGCTGGAAGTGGGTGTTGACCACTTCGAAGGAGGCGAGCAGGCGCTCGCGGGCTTCCTTGTTGAGGCTCTGGATGCCCTGGCGCAGGCGCTTGATGGCCTCGACCAGGTCGTCGCGCTCGGTGACGAGCGAGGTGTGCTGGGTCTCGACCTCGTTCAACTCTTCCTCGGCGCGCAGGTTGACGGCGCCGAGGCGCTCGCGGTCGCGCTTGAGCTTGTCGAGATTGCTCTCCACCTCGGAAATGTCGGGCATCGACTGGTCGGGCTCGAATTCGGCGATTCTCGCGGCCTCGCTCGGCTCGATCTCCAGCGTCTCACGGATTTCGCGGCCGACTTCGGCCAGCCGGCGCTTCGAACTCTCGAAACGTTCCTCTGCGCGGGCGGCGTCCTCGCGGGCGGTGCCCATGGCTTCCAGCGCCACCCGGGCGGCGCGGTCGGCGTCGGCAAGCGCGTTCTCGCCGGAGGCCAGCGTGTCGGCGGCGGCGCGGCGCTCGGCCTCGGCGTTGGCGATCTCGTCGATCAAAGTGAGGCGCTTTTCCTCGAACGCCTCCGGGGCCTCTTCGAGGGTGGCGCGCTCGCCTGCTGCCTCTTCGCTACGCACCGTCAGGGCCTCGATCTGGGCGGCGGCACCCTCCTTGCGCTCGCTCCACGAGGCGTTGTCGAGCGCAATCGCGGCGAGGCGGCGCTCGGCGAGTTCCACCTCGCGGGCGAGCGCCTGCGCTTCGGCGCGCACCTCGGCGAGCTTGCCGCGCTCGTCGGCGACGCGGGTGCGCACCTCGCCGAGCTGGGCGTCGAGTTCGTCGGAGGGGGCGAGTTCGGCGAGCGCGTCGACGGCCTCCTCCTGGGCGGCGACCGCCTCGGCGATGCCGGACGCAAGCCGCGCCTGCGCCTCCGCGAGCGCCGAGCGGCGCGCGGTCAGGCGGTTGATCTCGCGCTCGGCTTCCGCATGGCGGTCGCGGGCCGTGTTGGCGGCGCGCTGGGCTTCGCGACCGCGCGTGCGCGCCTCGGCCTCGGCGGCATTGGCGGCGGCGAGTTCGGCCTCGGCCTGATCGGCGGTGGCGCGCCGCGTTTCGAGCTGTGCGCGCGCGACGGCGAGCTCGCCCTCGATGTCGGCGAGGCGATTGCGCTCGGCGAGGCGGCGGGCGGCGCCGGTCGGTGCGTTGGCGGCGACCGCAAAGCCGTCCCAACGCCACAGATCGCCTTCGGTCGAGACGAGACGCTGGCCGGGCCTGAGCTGTTCGGCGAGCCGCGGCCCGTCGGCGCGTGAGACGACGCCGATCTGGGCGAGGCGGCGGGCGAGTTCCGCCGGCGCCTCGCTGACATGGGACGCCAGCGGCTCGGCGCCTTCGGGCAAGGCGGGATCGTCCTCGGCCGGCGCGACGCCGCCCCAGTGGATCGGTGCCGACGGCTCGATGGGAGCATCGAGGTCGTCGCCCAGCGCGGCGCCGAGCGCGGTCTCGAAGCCTTTTTCGACGGTGAGCAGGTCGATCACCGGCGGCCACAGGTTCTTGATGTCGACCTGTAGCACCTTGGCGAGAGTCTTCGCCTCGGTCTCCAGGCGGTTGACGCGGCGTTCGGCTTCCGTGAGCGGCTGGCGGGCGACGTCCAGGGCTTGGCGGGCGCCCGATTGCGCCGCCTCGGCGCGCAGCGTCATGGCTTCCGCCTCGGCGACGGCGTCCTGCGCCTCGGCGACGGCGGCGGCGAGGCCTTCGATGTCGACCTGGGCGGCGGCGTCGGCCATGAGCTTTTCGAGCTCGGCGGTGACGCTTGCGTGCTCGCTCTCGAGTCGCCGGCGGCGGTCCTCGTGGGAGCGGGCGGCGGCGGTGAGCTGGTTCTTCTTCGCGGTCAGGTCGGCGACGGCGGCGGTCAGCTCCGCAAAAGTCTTCTCGGTTGCGGCGAGCGCCGCATCGGCCTCGGCGACCCGGAGGTCGACGCCGGCGCGGCGTTCGGCGGTGGCCGACGCCTCCTGCTCGAGGGTTTCGCGTTCGGCGGCGAGCTTCGTCAGCGCCGCGTCGGCGTCGGCCGACATGCGATGCTCGCGGGCGATGTCGTCGGTGAGCTGGACGAGCCGGCGGTCGAGCTCGGCCATGCGTTCGCGGGCGCGCTTCTCCTCGCGATCGAGAGTCTCGCGGGCGATGACGAGGCGTTGCAGGGCGGCGGCGGCGCGCGCCTCGGCGTCGCGCATGGCCGGCAGCGCCGCGGCGGCAATCGCCTGCGCCTTGGCGGCTTCGGCCTGTGCGAGTGTGCGGGCCGCGACTTCGCGCACGCTCTCGTCCTTGGCGTGCTCGGCGTCGCCGACTTCCTTCAGCGCCGCCGTGTAGCGCAGGTGGAACAGGGTCGCCTCGGCCTTGCGCACCTGCGCCGATACGGTGCGGTAGCGCACCGCCTGGCGGGCCTGGCGCTTCAACGCATCCATCTGCTGGGCGAGCTGGCCGATGACGTCTTCGAGGCGGGTCAGGTTCTGCTCGGCGGCGCGCAGCCGCAGTTCCGCCTCGTGGCGGCGGGCGTGCAGGCCGGAAATGCCGGCCGCCTCTTCGAGCACGCGGCGGCGCTGCTCGGGCTTGGCCTGGATGATCTCGCCGATGCGGCCCTGGTGCACGAGGGCGGGCGAGCGGGCACCGGTCGAGGCGTCGGCGAACAGGATCTGCACGTCGCGGGCGCGCACTTCCTTGCCGTTGATGCGGTAGGTGGAACCCTTCTCGCGCTCGATGCGGCGGGTGACCTCGATCGACTCGGTGTCGTTGAACTGGGCCGGCGCGGTGCGGTCGGAATTGTCGATCGCCATGCCGACTTCGGCGGTGTTGCGCTGCGGGCGGTCGGTGTTGCCGGCGAAGATGACGTCGTCCATGTCGGTCGCCCGCATGGATTTGTACGAGGTCTCGCCCATGACCCAGCGCAGCGCCTCGACGAGGTTCGACTTGCCGCAGCCGTTCGGCCCGACCACGCCCGTGAGACCGGGCTCGATCAGAAAATCGGTCGGTTCGACGAAAGACTTGAAGCCGAGAAGGCGTAGCCGGGTCAGTTTCATTCAACGCACTCCAAAGCCCGGCGAACAGCCGCCGGACCGAAGAGAAGAACAGTGCGGTCGGCGGAATCCTCCTCCCGCTCGCCCCGAGGTCACGGGTCGAGTTATCGGGAGGGTTCACGGCCGCATCGGGGCGGACAATGAAACGCGGGGGAGGCCGGCGCAACAGGCCGGGCGGGTTTTCCAGACCTTGTTGTCCTCGGCGGCACGAAAAGGGGGCGCCGCGAGGCGCCCCCGAAAAACCCGCAAAAGTGGAAAAAAAGCCTTTTCAGCTCTTGAGATAGGGGGCCAGCGCCTTGTCGATTTCCTCGATGCTCATGTTACCTTTGAAGACTTGGCCGTTGATGAAGAAGGTGGGGGTGGAATCCACCTTGAACTCCTGCGCGGCCCGGTTGCGCACCGCCTCGATGCCATCGAGCACCTTCTGATTCGCCAGACAGGCCTTGAAGCTCTCTTCGGTGAAGCCGGCCTGCTTGGCGACCGTGAGGAGCGGGCCGAGCGGCTTTTCCACCGCCCATTGCCGCTGGGTATGGAAAAGAAGGTCGAGGACGGGGAAATATTTATCCTCGGGCGCGCAGCGCGCCAGCATGAAGGCTCCGGCGGCGACCGGATCGAACGGGAACTCGCGGAAGATGAACCGCACCTTGCCGGTGTCGATGTATTTCTGCTTCAGCTTCGGAAAGGTATCCACCGTGAAATCGGCGCAGTGCGAACAGGTCGCCGAGGCGTATTCGATGATCGTCACCGGCGCCTTGTCGGATCCCATGGCCTTGTCGCCGAGGGGGCCGGCCTGCATCAGCTCGGCCGAGGAAAATGTCTGGGCGGTGGCGATGCCGGCAAGCGGCATGGCCGAGAGAGTCGCGACCAGGGCCATGGTGGAAATGCCGCAAAGAACCTGACGACGGGTGGTGCGCAAAGCAATATCCTTCGGCGTTCATAGGATCGGCGATTGGGACCGGCGATTGTGGTCGCGATTGCCTACCCTGCCGGGGCAAATGTGGCAATGTCGCGCCGGGCTTGACGACCCGTCGCCGCGCTCACGTTCGTTTGATGGCGGCGCCGAGCCGGCCCAAAGCGGCGCGCAGGCCGGCATCCTCGATGCCCGAAAGGCCCTCGGCGATGCGGGCGGCCGCCGCCGGGTCGATGGTGGGCCGGGGCTTGGGTTTAATGCGGCGGGCGAGCGGCGCTTGGCGCATCGCCAGCCGGCCCACCGCCTGCCAGCCGAAAAAGCGGTTGACGCGCTCGATGAGGATGCCGGCGAGGTGCTGGATCTCGATCGCGGCCGGGCCCTCGACGCGCAGCACCAGCGTCGCCGGTTCGGCATCCTCCGGGTCCTTGGTGCGCGCCCATTGCAGTTTCATGGGCTCGCAATGGGCGGCGATCTCCGGCCCAACGATGTCGTCCCAGTGGGTGACGAGCTCGATCGATGCAAAGCCCTGGCGTCGGAACGTCTCGCCGACCGCGCCGAGGACGAGCTCGGCAAGGGGGCGGGCAGAAGTTCTACGGGGCTTGTTCACTGGGCTCGGCTCTGCCACATCGATTGGCCATGAGACTAGCAGCGAGGGCAGGGGAGCGGAAGGCGCGTTTGCAAGCGAAGGCGCGAGTGCGCGACAAGTCCTGCACGCAGGCGAGTGCTGCCGATCTGCTCGCCTGGTACGACCGTCACCGGCGCGTGCTGCCCTGGCGTGCCAAGGCGGGCGAGACTGCCGACCCCTACCGGGTGTGGCTGTCGGAAATCATGCTGCAGCAGACCACCGTGACGGCGGTCGCGCCCTACTACGCCCGCTTCCTGGAACGCTTTCCCGATATTTTCGCCCTCGCGGCGGCGCCGACCGAAGATGTCCTCAAGGCATGGGCGGGGCTCGGCTACTATGCCCGTGCCCGCAACCTCCACGCCTGCGCCCGGGACGTCGTCGCCGCCCATGGGGGGACCTTTCCGAGATCGGAACAGGAACTTGCGGCCTTGCCCGGCATCGGCCCATATACGGCCGCCGCCATCGCGGCGATCGCCTACGACATCAAGGCGACGGCGGTGGACGGCAATGTGGAGCGGGTCGTCACCCGCCTCTACGCCGTGGAGGCGGAACTGCCGGCCGCCAAGGGCGAGATCCGTGCGATCGCCGCCGGCCTGACGCCGGACCTGCGCCCGGGTGATTTCGCCCAGGCGATGATGGATCTCGGCGCCACCATCTGTACGCCGCAGAAACCCGCCTGCGCGCTGTGTCCCTGGATGGAGCCTTGCGTCGCCCGTCGTCGTGGCGACGCCGACACCTTTCCGCGCAAGGCGGCCAAAAAGGAAGGCCGGCTGCGCGGCGGCGCGGCCTTCGTCGCCGTCACCACCGATGGGCGGCTCCTGGTGCGAACGCGACCCGACAAGGGCCTTCTCGGCGGCATGACCGAAGTGCCGGGCAGCGACTGGAGCCACGACTTCGATGCCTCGCGCGCCCGCGAGGCGGCGCCGCCGCTCGCAAAGGCGGTGTGGCGTCGTGTCGCCGGCACGGTCACGCATGTGTTCACGCATTTCCCGCTCGAACTCGTCGTCTACGCGACGCGCGTGCCGGCCTCGACGACGGCGCCGGAAGGCATGCGCTGGATCGCGCTCGACGCGGTCGCCGGCGAGGCGCTGCCCAATGTGATGCGCAAGGTGGTCGCGCACGCGACAGGTGGGCCGGAGCACACAGACAAGAGGGCCGGCCCGGGCCGGCAACGGGGGACCCACGTATGACGAACGAGACCCAGTCGGCCGGTTGGACACCGTGCCTGCGCTATCCCGATCCCGCGGTCGCGATCCTGCATCCGAGCTTCGCCGGATATCGTCTCATGGCGGCGGGCGTCGAGCGCCTCGCCACCGGCATGCGCTGGGCGGAAGGCCCGGTGTGGTTCGGCGATACGCGTTCGCTCCTGTGGAGCGACATCCCCAACGACCGCATCATGCGTTGGGACGAAGAGACCGGCGCCGTGAGCGTGTTCAGGAAGCCGTCCCATAACGCCAACGGCAACGCCCGCGACCGGCAGGGCCGCCTCGTCACCTGCGAGCACGACAGCCGCCGCATCACCCGCACCGAGTACGACGGCAGCATCACGGTGGTGTGCGATCGCTTCGGCGGCAAGCGGCTCAATTCACCCAATGACGTCGTCGTCAAGTCGGACGGCTCCATCTGGTTCACCGACCCGATGTTCGGCATCCTCGGTTTCTACGAGGGCCATGTGGACACGTCCGAACTCCCGATGGCGGTCTATCGGGTGGACGGCGCGACCGGCGACGTTTCCGTAGTGGCCGACGACATCCTCGCCCCCAACGGTCTCGCCTTCTCGCCCGATGAGAAAATCCTCTACGTCGTCGAGTCGC
The DNA here is from genome assembly GCA_030848545.1 of Astrobacterium formosum. GTDB lineage: Bacteria > Pseudomonadota > Alphaproteobacteria > Rhizobiales > Xanthobacteraceae > Astrobacterium > Astrobacterium formosum. The sequence continues at coordinate 234,019 of JAVDCA010000003.1, read as the reverse complement.
GCGCCGAGCCGCGCCGTCTGCTCGCCTATGACGTCGTCGGTGACGGCGCGAGGCTCGCCGGCCGTCGCGTCTTCATCGATGCCGGGCCGGACGGCACCCCCGACGGCTTCCGGGTCGATGTCGATGGCAACCTGTGGTGCGGCTGGGGCACGGGCGAGGCGCTCGACGGCGTGCGCGTCTTCAATTCGGCCGGCGAGCCGATCGGCCACATTTTCCTGCCGGAACGCTGCGCCAACCTGACCTTCGGGGGCCGCCATCGCAACCGGTTGTTCATGGCGGCGAGCCATTCGATCTACGCCCTCTACGTCAACACGCAGGGTGTGGCGGGGCGGTAGAAGGGGCAGGCCGATGCGCATCGTCGATATCCGCGAAACCGCCGTTCCGCTCAAGTGCGAATTGAGAAACTCGATCTTCGACTTTTCCGAGATGACCATGTCCGTGGTCGCGGTCGTCACCGACGTCGTGCGCGACGGCAGGCCGGTGACCGGCTTCGCGTCTTTGCCGGATTCGCGGATGATGCGGTGGTCGAGAACGGCATGATGACGCTGTCGGATCGTCCCGGCATCGGCTTCGAAGGCCAGGCCGTGCTCTATGCTGTGATGAGGGACCTCGCCGGTTAGCCGGCCGGAGTCTTCAAGGACGAACCGAACCGCCAAGCACCGAAAACGAGGAGAACCCCCATGCTGACCCTCTACTACAGCCCCGGCGCCTGTTCGCTGGCGGCCCACATCGTTCTCGAAGAATCGGGCGAGCCCTACGAGGCCAGGCGCGTCGACTTCACCAAGACCGAGCAACGCAGCGCGGCGTATCTCGACATCAATCCGTTCGGGCGGGTGCCGGCGCTCGTTCTCGACGATGGCACGCCGGTCGTGGAGAACACCGCCATCCTTCCCTATCTGGGCAAGCGGTTCGGGCTGTGGCCGGCCGGTCCCGTGGCCGAGGCGAAGGCGCTGTCGCTGATCGGCTTCTTCGCCTCCAGCGTGCACCCCGCCCACGCCCATTTCCGTCGGGTGGAAAGATACTCCGCCGATCCGTCCACCTTTCCGGCCATCCAGGAGATGGGGCGCAAGACGTTCATCGCCTATCTGGCGCAGGTCGACGGCATGCTCGCCGGCCGCGACTGGTTTCTCGATGCCTATTCGGTGATCGATCCCTATGCCCTCGTGTTCTATTCCTGGGGGCTGCGCCACTACGAGCTGCCCATGGGAGAATACGAGAACTACACCGCCTTGCGTGACCGGCTGCTCGAACGGCCGGCGGTCCGCAGGGCTCTCGACGCGGAAGACCTCACGACCTGATTGCGGCGGCTCCTGACGGCATTGAAAGCTCGGGCGCCGGCGCATCGCCGGCGCCGAGGAACAAGATTAGCGCCGCTAATACTTTGCTTGAATTTCGCTAATTCATTGAAAAAACAATTAATTTCGACCCGTGAACGCGTAGTCTCACGGCTGCCGATCGGAGTTTCGGCGTCTCCATCACAATCGAAAGCAGCCCTCGTCATGGGTCAGACACGCATCGAAAAAGACAGCCTCGGCCAGAAAGAACTGCCTGCCGAAGCGCTCTACGGCATCAACACATTCCGCGGCCTGGAGAACTTTCCGCTGGCCGGCCGCACCATTGCGACCCTGCCGCAGTTCATCGCCTCCTTGGCGATCGTCAAGGAGGCGGCGGCGCGCGCCAACCGGGACGTCGGCGCCCTGTCGGCCGACCGCGCCGACGCCATCATCAAGGCTTGCGAAGAGGTCCGTGCCGGCAAGCACGATGCCCACTTCGTCATCGACGTGCTCGAAGGCTCGGGCGGCACCTCGTGCAACATGAACGTCAATGAGGTGATCGCGAACCTCGCCGCGAGATTGACCGGGCGTCCGGTGGGCGACTACGCGTTCATCCATCCCAACGACCACGTCAATCTCGGCCAGTCGACCAACGACGTGCTGCCGACCGCGATGAAGCTCGCGATCTTCCGCGTGGCGGACGGCGTCGCCGCCGCCCTGTCCCGGTTGGCCGGCGGCTTCCGCGACAAGAAGAGCCAATACGCCGAGACGCCGCGGCTCGGCCGCACCTGCCTGCAGGACGCCGTGCCGATGACGTTCGGCCAGACTTTCGGCGGCTACCAGGCGGTGATCGAGCGTCACGCCAGGCATCTGGGCGATCTGCGCCGGCAGTTGCTGGTCGTCCCGCTCGGCGGCACGGCGGTTGGTACCGGGATCAACTCCCACGCCGGCTACAAAGAGGCCGTGTTCCGCCATTTGTCCGCACTCATGGGCGAGGACGTCCAGCCGTCGGGCGACGCCTTCGACGGCATGCAGAATTTCGACACCTGCGCGCGCTTGTCGGCAGAGCTACGCAATGCGGCGAACTCGCTGTGGAAGATCGCCAACGACCTCATCATCCTGTCGTCCGGTCCCGGCGGCGGCATCGGCGAGATCGCCCTGCCGGCAGTCCAGGCCGGTTCCTCCATCATGCCCGGCAAGGTCAATCCCGTCATTCCCATGGCGGTCTGTCAGGTTGCTTTCGCGATCGGCGGCAACGACGCCGCTATCGCCATGGCGTGCCAGCAGGGGCTTTTGGAAATCAACCACTACGACCTGGTGGTCTGCGATCGTCTGATCGACTCCGTCACCCTTCTGGAACGTGCGGCGACGATCTTCCTCGATCGTTGCGTCGGGTCGCTCACGGTCGACGAGGAGCGGTGCTGGCAGAACCTGATGGCCTCGAGTGCGCTCGCCACCGCGCTCGTGCCCGAGCTCGGCTACGCCCAGGTCGCCGCCATCGTGCGCGCATCCCTCGCCGAGCAACGGCCGTTCCTCGACGTCGCCGCCGAGCGGGGACTGCTGCGGCCGGACGAGGTGCGGCCCGCCATGCGCCGTGCCGCCGGCTGAATACGCCGCCGCTCGAGATCGATTGAACCCAGTTCCCCCGACGCCTGAAATTGCTGGAGAAGAGCAATGGCCGAGGTTGTGTGTTCCAATATTCGCTTCGAAGACGTTCCGCTCAAACCGTTCCATCTTCACGTCGGCTTCAGCGCCTGCGGGGGCCAGTTCGCCGACGGATTCGAACTGGGGATCATCGGCATCGCCATCGCGATCGCGGCGACGCCGCTGCATCTGACGGCGACCTGGATGGGGTTGCTCGGTGCCGGCGCCCTGGCAGGATTGTTCATCGGTAGCCTAATGACCGGCGTGATCGCCGATCGGATCGGCAGGCGCGGCATCTTCGGCTACGACATGCTGGTGGCGGCGGCGATATCCGGGGCCCAGTTCTTCGCCACGGAGGCATGGCAACTCCTGATCCTGCGCGTCATGCTCGGAATGGTCCTGGGTGCCGACTACGTGGTCAGCAAGTCGCTGGTCACGGAATTGTCGCCGATCCGGTTTCGCGGCCGGCTGTTGAGCATCATGGCAATCGCATGGGCGGCCGGCTACTCGTTCTCCTATTTGGCGGGATTCTTGCTGCGCGACCTCGGTCCGGACGCCTGGCGCTACATGCTCCTGGTGAGTGCCGGCCCCGCCACCTGCATCTTCGTGTTCCGCCTCGGCGTTCCCGAGTCGCCCCTGTGGCTGATGAAGCGCGGTCGCTCCGAGGAGGCGAGACAAATCGTGTCCGCCAAGCTGGGAGACGGCATCGCGCTGCCCGAGCCGCTGACGCAGGTCCGCAAGACGGGCGGGGAATGGGGCGAGTTGTTCTCCAAGAAGTGGCGCACCAACACGGCCGTCGGCGGCATATTCTACGCCTGCCAGGTCATTCCATACTTTGCGCTGGGGACCTTCCTGCCGAAGATCATGGAGTCCCTCAATGTCACCGACAAATTCACCGGCGGCCTCGTCTACAACATCTTCCTGATGCTGGGCGCCGTCCTGGGCACACTCGTCGTCGACAAGATGCCTCGCCGCCTATTCCTCGTCGGCACGTTCTATCTCGCCACCGCGCTGCTGGCATTGCTGACGCTCAATACTCTCGGCTCCAGCGGAGTCGTGCTGGTGTTCGGCCTCTTCGCGCTCGTCCTGTCGGCGGCGGCCAATCTCGAATTCATCTATCCGCCGGAATTGTTCCCCACCCAGCTTCGCGCGACCGGTGTCGGCTTCGCCGTCGCGGCGAGCCGGATCGGCTCGGCCATGAGCACGTTCCTCCTGCCCATCGTCGTGCAGAACTATGGTATCCAGACCGCCCTCGGCGCCTGCGTGTTCTTCACCTTGATCGGCGGTATGATCTGCCACAAGTGGGCTCCCGAGACCGGAAAGTTGGCTCTCGGTGCGATCGGCGACGAAAGTCCTGCGGGACCTTCGCCCCGCACCACATAGGTGAAGCTACTTGACCGCGGATGGGTGATCCCGCGACGCGGCCGACGTAGAGTGGGCCGCGTTTGCGGTTTGGAGGCGGTGGGTGCAGGCCAAGTCACGACATCTCGACGGCGCCTCCTATTATGGGGTCAATCTGAAGGATATTCAGATTTTCCACGTTCTCGCCGAAACACGCAGCATGATCGTGGCCGCCGAACGCATCGGCGTCACCCAGTCGGCCGTGTCGCAGTCGGTCGCGCGGCTGGAAGATTGGTTGGAAACCGAGTTGGTCGACCGCTCCAGCCGTCCGATCCGCATCACGCACGCGGGAGAAATGCTGCGCCACGGCGGCTCCGAGATCCTGGAGAGTGTCCGCCGGACGGTCGAAGGCGTGCGGATGGGCTCGAAAGGCCTCGTTCCGATCGTGCGCTTCGGTCTCGTCGATTCCTTCGCGACGACGGCGGGTCCGGACATCGTCAAGGCGCTGCGGCAGCGGGTCGGCCAGTTGCTCATCTGGTCCGGCATCTCGCCGGTGCTCGCCGCGCAACTGCTCGACCGCTCGCTGGACGTGATCGTCGCCAGCGATTCCATGGCGGAATATCCGGAGCTCGCCCGCCAGAGCCTGTTTCGCGAAGCCCTGGTCGCCGCCGTTCCCCGCGCCATGGCCGCCCGCTTCCGCAGCAAGCCGTTGGAGGCGATGTGTTCCGAACTGCCGCTGGTGCGGTTCACCAAGCGCTCGCAACTCGGTCGGTCGGTCGAATACTATCTCGGCCAGCGTAAGCTCGCGCCGCGCAAGAGCCTGGAATTCGACGCCAGCGAGGCGGTCCTGCGTATGGTGTCGAGCGGCATCGGGTGGACCATCACGACGCCGTTGTGCCTGCTTCAATCGCATCTGCAGGCGCTCGACATCGAGGTATTGTTGCTGCCGCCGCCTTTGTGCTTTCGACACATCTACGTCGTCTATCGCCCCGGCGAACTGGAGCAGATCACCCGCCAGATCATCGATCTCTGCCGCGATTGCGTTGACGCCTCGATCCTGCCTGCCCTGAAGGCGCTTGCCCCGTGGCCAGACGTCGTCTCCGCCCACCCACGGGTGAAAGACTGCATGTCCGCCCCGTCCCTTCTGTGAAGCGCGGTCCATCTGTCGGAGCCTCGGACCGGTCGCTGCAGCAGAGGGCGCGCTGAAGAGCGAGACCTGACAGCGGCCGAACGCAGCCGCGGGCGCCGGCGATGTCTCCTTCCGCAGCGCAAAGCTATGAAGGACATCGCCGGCGTCAAAAACGCCGAAGCTCCCCGGTCGCTCTCTGGAATCCAGGCAAATTTCTGCAGTGGCGGTATGGAACGGCCATGGCATGGTCGGCCAGCACTGCGCCGGGCAGGAAGCGCCAACATGAACGAAAAACGGGAGGCTCCCATGAAACTCGCGATCGTCTCGTCGGCACTGCTGGTGGTCGGATCCGCGCTCGCGATGGTCGGGACGGCCGATGCGGTCGTGTATTGCAAATATATCGGGTACCCGAAGGGTTGCGTCGCCATGCCGGGCGTCGTGCTGGTGCCGCGGCCGGTCGCGGTGGTGACGCCGGGCATGGGTGCGCCGGGCGTCGGCGTGCGCGCCGGCACACCGATGAATCGGGGCGGTCCGGTCAATCGCGTCGGACGTCGATAGGCCGCGGATGCCTTCGGCGCCATTACGCTGAACGAAGGCAAGTCCGTCTCGCTGCGTTGCACAAATTCGCTGCAATGCAGCATGTCTAAGCTTCCCTACGTAGTTGCGTGCTGGTTGACGCCGATCGACCCTGTGGTTAGCTTCACGCGCCATTTTGGATCGATCCAAATGCCGACGTTGACCGATATCGCCAAGCTTGCCGGTGTGTCCCGCTCGACGGTGTCCCTGGTCCTGCGGGAGAGCCCGTTGGTCGCGGAAGCCACCCGCGAGCGCGTGCTGTCGATGCTGGAATCGTCCGGCTACGTCTACAACCGGCATGCCGCCAATCTGCGCAGCGTGCGCACCGACACGGTCGGCCTGATCGTGTCGGATTTCACCAACCCTTATTATGCGGAACTCCTGGCTGGCGCGGAGTCGGTGCTCGAAGACGCGGGGCGGGTCTCGTTCCTCACCCACACCGAGGAATCACTGCCCCGGCAGGAGCGCTTTCTCAGGCGGATGCTGGAACAGCGGGTCGACGGCGTGGTGATCTCGGCGGCGAGCGGGACCGGCGTCGCGGCGCTGCAACCCTTCCAGGATGCCGGCATCCCGGTCGTGCAGGTCCTGCGCGCGATCGACGCCGAGCGGTTCGACTATGTGAGCGGCGACAACCGCCTCGGTCTTCGCTACGCCACCGAACATCTGATCGATCTCGGTCACCGGCGCGTCGGCTATCTCGGCACCAGCGTCAAGACCTCGGTCTCCCACGATCGCCGTCTCGGCTATGCGGACGCCCTGTTGGGTCGCGGCATCGAACCCGATGCCGAACTCATGCGCGAGTGCCTGCCGGTCTGGTCGGAGGCGAAAGCCGCCACCTTGAGTCTGCTCGCCTTGCCCGAGCCGCCGACGGCGCTCGCCTGCTTCAACGATCTCATTGCGCTCGGCGCCATGCTGGCCGTGTCCGAATCCGGGCGCCAGCCGGGACGCGATCTCGCGGTGGTCGGCTTCGACGACATCCAGCTCGCCTCCGCCTGGCGGCCCGGGCTGACCACCATCGCGGTCCGGCCGCGCGAGATTGGCCGCGAGGCCGGCAACCTGCTGCTCGAACGCATCAACGGCTCCACGCGCTCTCCGCAGAGCGTCCTTTTGCCGCCGCGACTCGTCATCCGCGAGTCCTGCGGCGCGTCACTTCGACACGAGGTCCCATGACTACCGGCAAGATTATGAGCTTCGACGAGGCCGCGGCGCTGATCGCCGACGGCGACGTCGTCACCGTCAGTTCCTCGAGCGGGCTCAACTGTCCGGACCGGATGCTGCGTGCCATCGGCGAACGCTTCGCCCGCGAAGGCCACCCGCGCGACATCACCTCGCTGCACCCGATCGCGGCCGGCGACATGTACGGCATCAAGGGCATCGACCACATCGCCAAAGCGGGCCTGCTCGCCCGCGCGATCGCCGGCTCCTATCCGTCCGGGCCGTCGTCGGCGGAATCGCCGGAAATCTGGAAGATGATCGAGCGCAATGCGATCGCGGCCTACAACGTGCCGTCCGGCATCCTGTTCGACATGCACCGCGAAGTGGCGGCCAAGCGCGCTGGCGTCATGACCAAGGTCGGTATCGGCACTTATGTGGATCCCGATCTCCAAGGCAGCGCCATGAACGCCGCCGGCGCCGCCGCGCCGATCGTGCGCAAGATCGCATTCGAGGGCGAGGACTGGCTTTATTTCCCCAACATAGCCCCGAACGTCGCCATCCTGCGCGCCACCACGGCGGACGAAGACGGCAACCTGTCGATGGAACATGAAGGCGCCTATCTCGGCGCCATGGACCTCGCGCTCGCCGCCCGCAACTCGGGCGGCATCGTCATCGCCCAGGTCAAGCGTGTGTGCGCCCGCCATACGATTCCGACCCAGCGCGTGTTCGTGCCGTCGAACCTGGTCGACGTGATCGTGGTCGATCCCGAGCAGGTGCAGGCGACCCAGACGATCTACGATCCGGCCATCAGCGGCGAGATTCGCCGGCCCATGTCGAGTTTCGAGCCGGATCCGTTCAATGCCGAGAAGGTGGTGGCGCGCCGCGCCGCCATGGAGCTTTTGTCGGGCGGCGCCGCCAATCTCGGTTTCGGGATTTCGGCGCTGGTGCCCGGCATCCTGCTCGAGGAGGGCCTGCACGGCCAGGTGACGTGGGTGATCGAGCAGGGGGCGGTCGGCGGATTGCCGCTGACCGGCTTCGTGTTCGGCTGCGCCGCCAATGCCGAGGCGATCGTGCCGGCGCCCTACCAGTTCATCTACTTCCAGGGTGGCGGCTTCGACGTCAGCCTTTTGTCGTTCATGGAGGTCGACACGGCAGGCAACGTCAACGTCTCGCGGCTCGCCGCCAAACCGCACGTGACGGCCGGCTGCGGCGGTTTCGTCGACATCACCGCCCACGCCCGCAAGCTGGTATTCTCCGGTTTCTTCCGCGCCGGAGGCCTTGACCTCGAAGTCGGCGGCGGCAGACTGGCGATCCGCCGCGAGGGCAAGTTCCCGAAATTCGTCCCCGCCGTCGAGCACGTCACCTTCGCGGGGGCGCGCGCCGCCGGCCGCGACATTCTCTACATCACCGAGCGCTGCGTCATCCGCCTCATGCCAGAAGGACTCACCGTGGTCGAGATCGCCCCCGGCATCGACCTCGACAAGGAGGTGCTGGCGCAGGCGGCTATCCCGCTGAAAGTGTCGCCGGATATCAAGACCATGGACTCGCGATTGTTCACCGATGCGCCGATGCAGTTGTGCCTGCCGGTGCGGCCGTCGAGGATCGTCGCCGCGCGCGAGAGGGCCCGGGCATGACCGGCTCCGAACGCGCAGACGACGTCGTCGTCACCCGCCGCGACGCGGTCGCGATCCTCACGCTCGGGCGGGTCGCAAAGGCGAATGCGCTCGATTTCCCCATGCTCGAAGCGCTGGAGGCGGCCCTAGACGCCCTCGACCGTGACGACAGTATCAAGGCGGTGGTGCTCGCCTCGGCGTCCGCCAAGGCGTTCTGTGCCGGTGGCGACATCGCGGCCTGGGGGGCGCTTTCGCCGCGCGAGATGGCGAACCGCTGGATTCGCGACGGCCATCGCATCTTCGATCGCCTTGCCGGCCTGCGCCAGCCGGTGATTGCGGCCATCGAGGGTTTCGCCTACGGGGGCGGGCTGGAACTCGCCGTTTGCTGCGACATGCGCATCGCCGGAGGGGCGGCCCGCTTCGCATTGCCGGAGAGCACCGTCGCAACGGCACCCGGGTGGGGTGGCACATTGCGCGTTCTGAGGCTAATCGGTCCGGCGCGCACCAAGCGTCTCGCGTTCACGGGAACTCCGATCGATGCGGCCACCGCACTGTCATGGGGACTTGTGGAAGACGTCGTGCCCGTCGGCGACGCGCTCGGGTGCGCGCTTGCGCTCGCGGGCGACATCGCGCGCGCGTCCGCCCTGTCCGTGCAGCTCGCAAAGCAGATGATCGACGCGCAGGCGAGCGGGCAATCGGTGGTGGCGCTCGACGCCATGGCGGCGGCCGTCACGCTCGCCGGCCCGGACGCCGCCGAAGCGAGGACCGCGTTCCGCGAGAAGCGCAAACCGAAATTCGAATGACGCCAAGGCCGGGACACGATCATGTCACGGCCTGGCTCAGAGCCGGAGCACCGCATCGCGGCGCTCTACAACAGTCCGAGAGGAGACTGCGAATGAAAGTCTTGTTGATGCGCCGTTCGTTCATCACCGCCATGGCCGCGCTGGCCGTCGGTGCGACAGCAGCGGCCGCCCAGCAGCCAATCGTGATGCATGCGGCCACCCAGTTCAACGACGACCACGACTACAACCGGACCCTCAAGTTCTTCGGCGAGCAGGTGTCCAAGCACTACGGCAAGCCGGTGCAGGTGGTGATTCACGGCAACAGCGAGCTCGGCGTCGAGCGCGACTACGCCAAGTTCATGAACCAGGGCATCTCGGTCGACGTCTCGATCCTGGCCGGCTCGAACATGTCGAACTTCACCAAGGCCGGCCCGGTCCTCGACGTGCCGTTCGTGTTCCGGGATCGCGATCACTGGAACAAGGTCATCGCCACCGGCGGCATGAAGCCGCTCTACGATCTGATCGAGAAGCAGTCCGGCATGATCGTGATCGGCACCTGCGGCGGCTCGACCCGCCACCTGATCGCCACCAAGGCGATGACCAATATGAAGGAGCTCGCCGGCTACAAGATCCGCGTCATCGGCGCGCCGATCCAGAGCAAGATCTTCGCGGCGCTGGGCGCCAAGCCCTCCGTCATCGCCTACAACGAGGTCTATAACGCCATTCAGAGCGGCGTCATCGAGGGTCTCGAGAACGAGGCTCCGGCGGTCATCAACTCCAAGTTCTACGAAGTCGCACCCGAGATTTCGCTCACCGCGCATGTGGTCGTGACTCGCCTCCTGGTGGTCTCCGGCAAATCGATGAAGAAGTTCCCGAAGGAGCTGCAGGCGGCGATCCTCAAGGCGGGCGAAGAGGCGGGCAAGTTCAACCGCGACATCCAGGCCAAGGAAGATCAGGGCGCCCTCGACCAGATGGTCAAAGCCAAGCAGGCGCGCACGCATGTCTTCACCGAGCGTGACAAGCTCCTGGAGATCAGCAAGCCGATCGTCGCCGAGTTTGCCAAGGAAGCGGGCATCGAGAAGATCCTCGCCGACATGCAGGCGGTGAAGTAAGGCAAGCCCAACCACGTAGAGCATCCTCCGCGCTGCCGCTCCGAGCGGCAGCGCGGATCCGGCGGGGAGCCACGATGCGAAAAGCAATCCTGATCTATTACAACATATTGTGCGCACTCGTGACGGCGGTCGTCGGTGCGCTCCTGGTGCCGGTGACGCTGCAGGTCGTCTCGCGCTACACCGATCTGATCCCGACGCTCATGTGGACCGAGGAGGCGGCACGCTTCCTGCTCGTGTGGATGATCATGCTGGGCGCGACCATCGCGGTGCGGCTGCGCGGCCATTTCGACATCGACCTCCTGCCGGAACCCAAGTCGGTGAAAGGCAAGGTGTTTGCCCGCTTGATCGTCGATGCAATCGTGGCGGCGTTCGGAATTGCTTTCCTCTGGGTCGGCTTCGGTTACGCCTGGGATGCCGGGCGTGAGGTGAGCGAAATCACCGAAATGTCGATGGCCTATATGTACGCCGCCTTCCCGGTCTCGGCCGCGGGCTGGCTTCTGTTCCTGGGCGAACAGATATTCGATGACCTTCGTGAACTCGGAAGGAGCCGCGCATGACGCCCGGTTTTGTCGCGGCGCTGATGTTCGGCGTCCTCTTTGCCGCGCTGGTGATCCGAATTCCGGTCGCGTTCGCGCTGGCGCTCGCCTGCGTGCTGCCGCTCGTCCTCGATCCGCAGTTGAACCTGACCGTGTTCATGTCCGCCATGTTCACGTCGTTCAACTCATTCCTGCTTCTGGCGGTGCCGTTCTTCCTCTTGGCCGCCAACCTGATGAATACCGGCGGCATCACCGACCGGCTGTTCAACTGGACCCGCTCCATGGTCGGGCATCTGCCCGGCAGTCTTGCGCAGATCAATGTCGTGCTCTCCGTCCTGTTCGCCGGCGTGTCGGGCTCCTCGACGGCCGACGCGGCGAGCCAGGCCAAGCTCTTCATCAACGCCCAGGTGAAGGAAGGCTACGACATGAGCTTCTCGATCTCTATCACGGCGGTGTCGGCGATCCTCGCCGTCATCATCCCGCCGTCGATCCTGATGATCGTGTGGGGCGGCGTCTTCAACACGTCGATCAACCAACTCTACATGGCCGGCGTGCTGCCCGGGCTGCTGCTCGGCGGCGTCCAGATGGCGATCGTCTACGCCTATGCGAAAATTCGCCATTATCCGACCTACCAGCGCGCGACGTTCACCGAGTTTCTGCGCACCACCGTGATCGCCGTTCCGGCCATGGTGACGCCCGGCATCATCGTCGGCGGCAAGCTGCTCGGCTGGTTTACCGCGACCGAGTCCGGCTGTATGGCGGTGCTCTACGCCATGTTCCTCGCCATGGTGTTCTATCGCGAAGTGGGCTGGAAGGAGCTCAAGAGCGTCCTGTTCGACACCGGCGTGTTCTCCGCGATCTCGCTCTTTTGCCTGGGCACCGCCTCGGTGTTCGGCTGGCTACTCGCCTACTACAAGATCCCGCAGTCGCTGATCGGCTTCATCGCCGCCTACGACTTTGGCCCGACCACCATGGGCTTCATCGTCGCCGGCGTCTTCCTGCTGGTCGGCTGCTTCCTCGACGCCATCCCGGCGATCATCATCGTCGGCACGGTGCTGCAGCCCATGGTCGCCCATTCGGGTATGGACCCGGTCCACTTCGGCATTGTCAGTATCACCGCGCTCGCCTTCGGGCTGATCACGCCGCCCTACGGGCTGTGCCTGCTCATCTCGTGCGCGGCGGTCGACGTGAAGGTGGTCAAGGTCCTCAAGGACGTCAGCATCATGCTGTTCCCGATGCTGCTCGTGCTCGCCTCCATGATCCTGTTCCCGAGCGTCTTCCTGTTCCTTCCGCGGCTCGTGTCGGCGCAGTGACGCAGATGAAATCGGTCGCGCCGTCATGGGTGACGGCGGCGCGGCCCAAAGTTTTTGATCCTTCGATTCCTCGATGACGCAACCGGGTGCGTGATTACCCGATGCAGGCTTGACGACCATGATCCTGAGCTCCGAACACCAGCAAATCGCCGACATGACCCGGTCCTTCACCGACGAGGTGATAAGGCCGCAGGCCGAGCGCCTCGACCGGGAGGAGAGTTTTCCGGCCGACATCTACAAGAAGATGGCCGAGCTCGGGCTGTTCGGCATCACGGTGCCGGACACGTTCGGCGGCGCCGGACTCGACTGCCTCGCCTATTCGATCGTGATGGAGGAACTGAGCCGCGGCTATTCCTCCGTCGCCGACCAGTGCGGACTGGTCGAACTCCTGACCACGCTCCTCAACACCCACGGCACCGACCGCCAGAAGGCGCGCTGGATCGGCCCGCTGGTGCGCGCGGAAGCGTGGGCTGCCTACTGCATCACCGAGGCGGAGGCGGGTTCGGACGTCTCCGGCATCAAGACCACGGCGACCAAGGTCGACGGCGGTTACAGGCTCAACGGCGGCAAGCTGTGGATCCACAATGCCCCGATCGCCGATGTCGGCCTCGTGTTGGCGCGCACCGACCCGGCGGCGGGCAAGCGCGGCATGAGCATCTTCATCGTCGACCTCAACGCCAAGGGGGTGTCGCGCGGACCGAAGGAGCACAAGATGGGTCAGCGCGCCTCGCAGATCGGTGCGCTGCACTTCGACGACGTCGTCCTCGACGAGGAGGCGCTGCTCGGCACGCCCGGCCGCGGCTTCCACATGATGATGAGCGTGCTCGAGAAGGGCAGGGTGGGGATCGGCAGCCTCGCGGTCGGTATCCTGCAGGCCGCATTGGAAGCTTCCGTCGAGCAGGCCAAGGTGCGCCGCCAGTTCGGCCAGGCCATTGCCGAGTTCCAGGGCATCCAGTTCATGCTCGCCGACATGGCCAAGGACACTGAGGCGGCGAGACTCCTCGTCCGTTCGGCGGCCGCAAAGCTCGACGCCGGCGTCGAGGCGACCGCGGCGGCCTCGATGGCAAAGTGCTTCGCCGGCGACGCCGCCGTGTTGCACACCGGCAACGCCGTGCAGATCTTCGGCGGTTCGGGCTATATTCGCGGCTATGAAGTGGAACGCCTGTTCCGCGATGCCAAGATCACCCAGATCTACGAAGGCACCCAGCAGATCCAGCGCATGATCATCGCCCGCAAGCTCCTGCAGGCGTGAGCCGGGCTCGGGTTCGGGCCGGGGGAGAAAGACGGATGACCGCATTCCATCTGCAGGTCGGCGACTGCGCGACCTTCACCAAGACGGTCGGCGAGTCCGACGTATACCTGTTCGCCGGTATCACCGGCGACCTGTCGCCAAATCACTGCGACGAGGCGGCCATGCGCAAGACGGCCTACGGTCGGCGCATCGCCCACGGCGCCCTGCTGGTCGGCTACATGTCCAACACCTCGACGCGCATCCTCGAAAAGGCGCGCGACATCGGCGCCAACGAGACGCCGGTGTCGCTCGGCTACGACCGGGTGCGTTTTCTCGGCGCCGTCGGCATCGGCGACACCATCACGGTCACCTACACGGTGAAGAGCGTCGACCCGGAGCGGCGTCGCTCGGTGGCGAACGTCGTGATCACCAACGAGGACGGCAAGGAAGTCGCGGTCGCCGAACACATCATGAAGTGGGTGAAGAACCCCGACTGATCCCGTCATTGCGGGCGATGCTTCCCGTCATTGCGAGGAGCGGAGCGACGAAGCAATCCAGGGGGCGAGCCGTAGAGCGCTGGATTGCTTCGCCTTCGGCTCGCAATGACGAAGAAGGTTTCGAAAGTGAGGCTCGAGATGGCACGCACCGCGATCGTGACGGGCGCTTCGCGCGGCATCGGTCGCGCGGTCGCGCTGGCGCTGGCGCAGGAGGGCTTCGACATCGCCGCGGTGGCGCTGCCGGATCCGCAACCCATGGTCGCGCTCGGCGGCGAGGTGACGGCGCTGGGGCGCCGGTTCGAAGCCTATGAACTCGACATCGGCGAACTCGCCGCCCACGGCGGCGTGCTCGAACGCATCCTGGCCGCGTTCGGCTCGGTCGAATGCCTGGTCAACAATGCCGGCGTGTCCGTCAAAGCGCGCGGCGACCTTCTCGACGTGTCGCCGGAGAGCTTCGACCGCTGCCTCGACATCAACACGCGCGGGACGTTCTTCTTCACGCAGGCCGTCGCGAGGCGCATGGCAGCGGCTGCGCCGCCGGCTGACGTTCATCGCAGCATCGTCTTCGTCACCTCGTCCAATGCCGTCATGGCGAGCGTCGAGCGCGGCGAGTACTGCCTGTCGAAGACGGCGCTCTCCATGGCGGCAAAGCTGTTCGCCATCCGCATGGCCAAGCATGGCGTCGGCGTCTACGAGGTGCAACCCGGCCTGATCATGACCGAGATGACGGCGCCGTCGAAGGCCAAGTACGACAAGTTGATCGCCGAGGGCATGCTGACCGAGCCGCGCTGGGGCGAGCCCGGGGATGTCGCCAGGGTGGTGCGCAGCATGGCGGCAGGGCTTTTGCCCTATACGGCCGCGCAGGCGGTGCGCGTCGACGGCGGTTTGATGCTGGGAAGATTCTGAATTCTCGTCAGCGGATCACGAATCCGCCGGTCCGCCGGACGGCTCGAGCCGCGGACGCGGTTCGGCGTGCTCCGCGACCCCGAACAGGCGGTCGCGTGAGCCGATCAGGTGCTCTTCCATCAGCCGGCTGGCGCGCAGCGCGTCGCCGTCGCGGATGGCGGTGAAGATGCTCCTGTGCTCCGCGAAGACCTGCTCCAGGCCCGGATGCGAAGCGAGCAGCGACTTGCCGTGCAGGGTCATGACGACGGAGATGTGATCGCGGATGCCGAGCAGCGACGACGAGAGGTAGTGATTGTCGGCGGCGACCGCGATCGCATAGTGGAAAGAAAAATCGGCCTCCTCGCTGTGCACGTGCTCGCGGGTGGCGATGTCCATCAGGGCGAGGGCCGCCTCGATGTCGGCGAGCGGCTTTTCGGCGACGCGCTGGGCGGCCAGATACGCCGTTTCACGTTCGACCGCGATGCGGAATTCGTAGCAGCGGCGGATGTCAGCGATGTTGCCGATGGGGGCATAGGACGGAACCGCCGGGCTCTTGTCGAAAATGACCCAGCTGCCGGCACCCTGGCGGGATTCGATCAGCCCCTCGACGCGCAGGCGCTTGAGGGCATCGCGAACGACCGGCCGTGACACCCCGTATTTCTCGGCGAGCTGATGCTCGCCCGGCAAGCGCGCATTGTGCTTGAGCTCGCCATTGGCGATCTGCCCGTAGAGCTGCTGGTAGATGTAGTCGGACAGCGGCGCCGGCCGATCTCCGCGTCGCGCCTCGGCAGCCTTGCCGCCCGTTGCGGATCCCGAGGACATGGTCACAGGCTGGCCTCCCGCCGGTCAGCGGTACCGAAACGACAGCGATTCGGTATCGGGTGCAAGTTCATGCGGTTTTGGTTGCGGCGTGACTTCCACGGGCTCAGTTGGCGAGATAGCGCCGGTCGGGTGGCGCGCCCGACAGGACGGCGAGCACGTTGCGCGCCGTCTGCAGCGACACTTCGCGCTTGGCATCGTCGGTGACGCCGGCCACGTGCGGCGTCACGATGGTGTTCGGCAGGCGCAGGAACGGGTGCGTCGCCGGCGGCGGCTCCACGGAAAAGCTGTCGATGCCGGCGCCCGCGATGGCGCCGCTCGCGAGCGCCTCGGCGAGCGCCGCCTCGTCGATCACTTCGCCGCGGGCGGTGTTGATCAGGTAGGCGCCGCGCTTGATCAGGGAGATTTCACGACGCCCGATCAGGCCGCGTGTCGCGTCGGTGAGCGGACAGTGCAGGCTGACCACGTCGGCGGTCTCGAGCAGGGTGTCGAGTTCGCGCACGCGCGCAACCGGCGCCTCGAAGGCGGAATCGGGTGCGAACGGATCGTAGCCGACGATCTTCATGCCGATCGCCGCCGCCATGCGGGCGAAGCCGCGGCCGATCTGGCCGAGGCCGACGAGCCCGAGCGTCATGCCGCGCAGCTCGCGGCCGTGATAGAGCGACTTGTCGAACCGGCCGGCGCGCATGTGGGCGTCCTGGCGGGAGAGATCCTTGACGAGTGCGAGCATCACCGCGAGCGCGTGCTCGGCGACCGATTGGGCATTGCAGCCGGTCGCCAGCATCACCGGAATGCCCAGCCGGCGTGCGGCGGCGGTGTCGACATCGTCGCAGCCGACGGCGTGCTTGGCGATCACCTTGAGGGACGGGGAGGCGCGCATGACGTCCTCGTCGATCCGCTTTACCAGGCGCACCATGACGGCCTCCGGGCGGTGGCGGGTCAGCATGGCGATCATCTCGTCCTTGGGCGGGTAGGCGGCGGTCGCAACCAGTGTTGCGCCGGCCTCGCGCAAGAGCGCCACGCCTTCATCGGCGATCTGGCTCCCGAGGGTGACCACTGTGAAGCCCACGTCTCTCTCCATGCAAGTTCATTGCCCAGCCCTGTATATGTCATGTGACTTGTTCATATGTCAAACGGCCATACAGAACCACGGAGAATTGCCTCGGAAATATAATCACTTAAGCTATATTCTCGATTGCTGTCCCGTCGTGCGCGCCGCTGCTTTCTTGCCTGCCTTCTCAATAAAATTACAAATTTGTAAAGACGTGGACGCGTGGCAATACCACCGCCGAAACAGAGTCGGGGCGGGGAGAGGGCCACTGTCCAACCGCCAAGCGCCGGTCGACACCATGGCAAATGCGTTTGGGCCCTGGAGGGGATTGGTCATGGTCGCGATCGACCGGCCGCTTCGCTTGGTCCACCCTCCGGTCGTCGAGTTCGGGCGCGCCAGGGCGTCGGCGGTCGGCGCGCTGTCGCTGCAGGATCTCGCCCATGGCTCGCAGGCGGTGCGCTCGGCACTCTGATCGGCGTGCTGCCGGGCTCGGACCGATCGCCGCCATCGCCCTGTTGTTGCCGAACATGTACGCGCTACCGGCGACATCGGCTCCCATCGTGCCGGCGGGCATCGTTCGGCGAGATCATCGCCGGTCTCGGTCGCACACCGGAGGATCGTGAGGTCTTCGTCAAGAAAGTCAGCGGCCGCCCGCGCGTCGGCCCCCCGCGGCATGACCGCGGAACGGTGAAACATTCCGGTGTTTGCATTGCCGGCGGTCGGCCGATAGTTTCTGGCGTGACGAAATATGGAGATTTTGCGATATGACCATCCAGCGCTTCGAAGTCGGCCCGCGCATGAGCCAGGCCGTCGTCCATGGCAACACCGTCTACCTGGCCGGCGTCGTCGCCGGCACCGCCAAGGGCAAGGGCGTGGGCGAGCAGACCAAGGACGTGCTCGCGATCATCGACGGCCATCTCGCCAAGGCCGGCACCGACAAGTCGAAGCTTCTGACGGCGACCATCTATCTCACCGACATGGCGAATTTCGCCGAGATGAACGCCGTGTGGGACGGCTGGGTTTCTCCCGGCAACACCCCGGCGCGGGCGACCGTGCAAGCTAGGCTGGCGGCGCCGGGCTACGACGTCGAGATCATGGTGATCGCGGCCAAGTGAGGCGCTGACCGCGCACCCCGCCTTCTCCCTCCCCCGCTTGCGGGGGAGGGTTGGGGAGGGGGCTTTCTCTTGCTCGGTGCTCGTGGTTCCCTCTCCCTGTCTCCCCGCCGCGAGCCGGAACGGTGAGGCGGCCTGGTTGCCTTCTTCACTGTCGAGAGCCCCCGATGCCACACCCCCTCGACAATCCGCTCTGGCACGCGCTCACCGGTGCGCATGCCGGCATGGCGATCGGCACCGGCCTCGCCCGGCAGTATCCGCGCGACATCGCGCCCTTTGCGGCTTTCGATGTGCAAAGCGAAGCCGCTTATGCGGATGTGGCCCGTGATCTTCCCGCGGGCCTGGATGCTTGGCTGCTGCGGCCGCGATACGAGGCCGGACCGTTTACCTGGCAGACGCTGCTCCTGCGCGCGGTCGTGCAGATGGTGGGTGATCGGATCGTCGACGATCCCGTCGCGCCGGTCGAACAGCGCATCCGTCCCCTCGGTGGAGACCACGCGGCCGCGATGCTGGCGCTCGCCCAGGCGACGCGGCCGGGTCCGTTCGCGCTCAACACCCACAAGTTCGGCCACTACATCGGAATTTTCGAAGGTGACCGCCTGATCGCCATGGCGGGCGAGCGCCTGCGCGTGCCCGGCTTCGTCGAGGTCAGCGCCGTCGCGGTCTATCCCGAATTCCGTGGTCAGGGCTTCGCCGCCGCCATGATCCGGCACATGTGCCGGCGCATCACGGCGCAAGGCGCGACGCCGTTCCTGCACGCGTTTCCGGACAATCCGGCGGTCGCGCTCTATGGGCGTCTCGGCTTCCGGCTGCGCCGGCATCTGTGGCTGCATCTGCGCCGGCCGCCCGCCCGCGCCTGAAAGCGCGGGGCCGTTTCACGCCTTTGAAGAATGGCTGTCATCACGCCGTAAAATCCAGTCGCTACGCCGGTGGAAACGATTTCACCACCGGACGCAATGACCCACGCCCGCAACCTCGACAGACCGACCATCGGCACCGTGGCGCGACAGGCGCGCTGCTCGCCGGCGACGGTCAGCCGCGTCATCAACGCATCAGGTCCGGTCAGTGCGGATGCGCGTGCGCGCGTCGAGCGGGCGGTCGCCGAGCTTCGCTTCCGTCCCGACGTCCACGGCCAGTCGCTGCGCTCGCGGCGCTACCGGGCCATCGGCGTGGTGGTGCCGAGCTACACCAATCCGGTGTTCGCCAATTCGCTGGCCGGCATCGAATCGACGGCACGCGACGCCGCCCGCATGGTGTTTACCGCCGCCACCGATTACGCCCCGGAGCGCGAGCTGGCGATCGTCGAAGGCCTCCTCGCGCAGCGTCCCGAGGGCCTGTTGCTCACGGTCGCCGACGCCGATCGTTGCGAGGCTCTCGACCGCCTCGATCGCGCCCGCGTGCCCTATGTGCTGGTGCATAACCATCCCGCCGACTCGCGCCGTCACGCCGTCGCGGTGGACAATTTCGGCGCAAGCCGTGACATCACCGCGGCGTTGATCGCGGCCGGCCACTGCCGCTTCGCCTATGTGTCGGGAAGCTTCCGAACAACCGATCGCGGTCGGCGGCGCTTCGACGGCTGCGTCGCCGCGCTCGCGCAGGCCGGCCTGCCGCCGCCGGCGCTGGCGGAACTCGACTACATGGGGTCCCCGCAGGATCATCGGCGCGACCTCACGGCCCTGCTCGGCGGGGGCGAGACGCCGACGGCGCTCGTCTGTTCCAACGACCATCTGGCCCTGTCCGTCGCCGCCGCCGTGCGGACACTGGGTTTCTCCGTACCGGACGACATCTCCATCGCCGGCTTCGACGGTATTGCCATCGCTCGCCTGATGACGCCGAGCCTGGCGACCGTCGAGACGCCCACGCAAGCCATGGGTGCCGCCGCCATGCAGCGACTGCTGCGCCTGATCGACGGCGAACGGCCGGCGGCGACCGTGGAGTTGTTTCCCTACCAACTTCGCTCGGGGGGCACCTGCTCGGCCGCCCCGTCGGACCAGACCGGCGGCGAACGCCGGCGTGCCACCACAACGTGAACAATCCACAGGAGACCCTCATGCGCAAAGCTCTCGGCCTTGCCGTTATCGGCCTGGCGCTGTCGTTCGGTGCAAAGAGCGCCGGCGCCGCCGACGCCATCTGCTACAACTGCCCGCCCGAATGGGCGGACTGGGGCACGGCCCTGAAGGCGATCAAGGACGACCTCAAGATCGACGTGCCGCAGGACAACAAGAACTCGGGCCAGTCGCTGTCGCAATTGATTGCCGAGAAGGCGAAGCCGGTCGCCGACGTTGTCTATCTGGGCGTCACCTTCGGCATCAAGGCCAAGGGCGAGGGCGTGACGGCCGCCTACAAGCCCAAGGGCGCCGACGAGGTGGCCGATGGCCTGAAGGATCCGGACGGGCATTGGGTGACCATCCACTCCGGCTCGCTCGGCCTGTTCGTCAACAAGGACGCACTCGGCGGCAAGCCGGTGCCGAAGTGCTGGGCCGATCTCAAGAAGGCGGACTATCGCGGCATGGTCGGCTATCTCGACCCGTCCTCGGCCTTCGTCGGCTATGTGGGCGCGGTGGCGGTCAACCGTGCTTTCGGCGGCACGCTCGACGACTTCTCGCCGGCCATCAATTTCTTCAAGGACCTGCAGAAGAACGAGCCGATCGTTCCGAAGCAGACCTCCTACGCCCGCGTCGTCTCCGGTGAAATCCCGATCCTGTTCGACTACGACTTCAACGCCTACCGGGCGAAATACAAGGAGAAGGGCAATTTCGAGTTCGTCCTGCCGTGCGAAGGCACGGTCGTCGTTCCCTATGTGATGAGCCTGGTCAAGAATGCGCCCAATGCCGAGAACGGCAAGAAGGTCCTGGACTACGTCCTTTCCGACAAGGGACAGGCGCTGTGGGCGAACGCCTTCCTGAAGCCTGCCCGTCCCGTCAAACTGCCGGCCGACATCGCCGCGAAATTCCTGCCCGACAGCGACTATGCGCGCGCGACGCCGATCGACTACGCCAAGATGGAATTGGTGCAGAAGGGATTCTCCGACCGTTACCTCGCCGAGGTGCGGTGAACGATCCCGGATCACCGTCATTGCGAGCGCAGCGAAGCAATCCAGCCCTTTCTTTGCGGCTCCTGGATTGCTTCGTCAGCTTCGTCTCCCCGCGATGACGGGGACGACATTCCATCCCCGAGCATCCGCCATATGACCGTCCGCCGCTTCAACATCCTCCTGGCACTGCCGCTCGGCGCGATCGTCGCCGCGTTCTTCCTGTTGCCCATGGGCATCCTGTTCCTGCAGAGTTTCGTCACCCGCCAGGACACCTCGACCTACTTCGCCATCCTGACGACGCCGCGCTACCTTTCGAGCCTTCTCGCCACGCTCGCACTGGCGATCGTCACGACATTGCTGACGCTCGCTTTGTCCACGACGGTCGGGCTGCTGCTCGCGCGTCAGCGTTTTCCGGGACGATCCGTCCTGATCGCCCTGATGACGTTCCCGCTCGCATTTCCGGGCGTGGTGGTCGGTTTCATGGTGATCCTGCTCGCCGGCCGCCAGGGGCTGGTCGGCGAGATCACCCGCATGGTCACCGGCGACAAGATCGTGTTCGCCTATTCGATGACCGGACTTCTAGTCGGTTATCTCTACTTCTCGATCCCCCGCGTGCTCCTGACCGTGATGGCGGCGGCCGAGAAACTCGATCCGGCGCTCGAGGACGCGGCGCGCTCGCTCGGGGCTTCCCCGGTGCACGTCCTCGCCGACGTCGTCCTGCCGGCGCTCAAGCCGGCCTTCATCGCCTCCGGTGCCATCTGCTTTGCGACCGCCATGGGGGCGTTCGGCACCGCGTTCACACTCGCGACCAAGATCGATGTCCTGCCGATGGTCATCTACACGGAGTTCACCCTCAACGCCAACGTCGCCATGGCGGCGGCCCTGTCCATCTTTCTCGGGGCGATCACCTGGGTGGCGCTGACGCTCGCCCGCACCTTCGGCGGTACCGGCGTCGCTGCGGCCGGCTGAGGAGTTTTGGCCATGCAGCGCTCCGGATCGTTCATCCTCGTCGCGCAGATCGTCGTCACGGTACTGGTTTGTGCGTTCCTGTTCGTGCCGGCGGTCCTGTCGGTGTCGGCGGGGGTGACGGCGAACTATTTCCAGGGCGTCTGGAAAAGCGGCGTGACCTTCGTTTGGATCGGCGAGGTCTGGCGTCTCTATGCCGATACGATCTTTCTGTCGCTCGAAGTCGCGTTGGCGACACTCGTCGTGACGCTCGTCGCCGGCGTTCCGGCGGCTTACGTGCTGCATCGCCATCCGGGTCGGCTGACGCGGGCGCTGGAGGAGATCATCACTCTGCCGCTCGCCATTCCGGGGCTCGCCATCGCGCTCGCCCTCATCCTCGCCTACGGCACCTATGGGGACTTCCGCAAGAGCTCCTTGTTCATCCTCACCGGTCATGTCCTCTACACCATGCCGTTCATGGTGCGCTCGGTGATGGCGGTGCTCGCCGCCATGGACGCGGTGACACTCGAGGAAGGCGCGGCGAGCCTCGGGGCATCGCCGTGGCAGCGCTTCCGCGACGTCGTACTGCCCAATGTCAGGCCCGGCATCCTCGCCGGCGCCCTCATGGTGGTGACGCTGTCCATCGGCGAGTTCAATCTGACCTGGATGCTGCATACGCCGCTCACCAAAACGCTTCCGGTCGGGCTGGCCGACAGCTACGCGTCCATGCGGCTCGAAATCGCCTCGGCCTACACGCTGTTCTTCTTCGTCATGGTGATTCCGCTGCTCGTGCTCATGCAGGCGGCGGCGATGTTTTCCGGCGCAGCTTCGGGTAGCGCCGGAAGCAGGAGGTGAAGCATGGAAACGACCGGTGCCCGCGTGCGGGTGGAAGCTTGCGGCAAGACGTTCCCGGACGGCACGCATGCCCTCGAGCCGATCTCCTTCGAGATCGCCCGCGGCGAGACCGTCGCCATGCTCGGCCCGTCGGGCTGCGGCAAGACCACGGCGCTGCGCATCATCGCCGGGCTCATGGGACCGGACGCCGGCGGCTCGGTGTGGTTCGACGACGAGGATGTCACCAGCCTGCCGATCGAGCGCCGCCATGTCGGCATGGTGTTCCAGTCCTATGCGCTGTTTCCCAACATGACGGTCGAAGGTAATGTGGCCTACGGGTTGAAGATCCGGAAGGTGCCCAAGGCCGAGCGTGCGGCGCGGGTCGGCGAAGTTCTCGACATGATGCATATCGCCGAATTGGCCGATCGCGCCATCGACCAGTTGTCGGGCGGCCAGCGCCAGCGTGTCGCGCTGGCGCGGGCGCTGGCGGTGCGCCCGCGGCTCCTCCTGCTCGATGAGCCCTTAACGGCACTCGACGCATCGTTGCGCGAACGCCTGCGTACCGAGATCGATGCGCTTTTGCGCTCGCTCGGCATCACGGCGGTCTACGTCACCCACGACCAGAGTGAGGCGCTCGTCCTCGGCGACCGCGTCATCGTGATGGAAAAGGGCAGGATCGCGCAGATCGGCACCGCCCGCGACATCTACCTCAAGCCGCAAAGCCGGTTCGTCGCCGAGTTCATCGGCACCATGAATCGGATCGAGGGCTCGATCCGTACCGGCCGCTTCGAATCCGCCGTCGGAGGGCTTGCGGTCGAGCGGGCCGATGCGAACTCCGCCGCGGCATTCTTCCGGCCGGAGAGCGTCCGTTTGGAAAGGCCGGAGAGCGCGCCCTTTCGCCTGACTGTCGAACGCGTCCACTTCCTCGGCGCCAGCCAGCGTCTCCATCTTCGCGGAGCCGATGCCGGCCGACCGATCATCGTCGATACCGACAACCGGGCGAGCTACGCCCCGGGCGCGCTCGTCGGTATTGCCGTCGCCGCCGAGGACCTTCTGTTCCTATGAATGAATCCCGTATCGTCATCGCCCAGATCACCGATTCCCATATTCGTGCGCCGGGCCGGCTCGCCTACTGTAAGGTCGATACGGCTCACCACCTGGCGCAAACGGTGGCGCTGCTCGCCGCCCCGCCAGTCCCCGTCGACGCCGTCATCGTCACCGGCGACCTGACGGACTTCGCCGCCGACGAAGAATACGCCCATTTCCGCAAACTGGTGTCGCCGCTTTCGGTGCCCATCTATCCGGTTCCTGGCAATCATGACGAACGGGCGGCGCTGCGGCGGGCGTTCGCGGATTTGATCGATCTGCCGGCGGAAGGGCCGCAATGTCACGTCGCCGATGTCGGCAGGGTGCGGGTCGCGATGGTGGATTCCACCGTGCCCGGAGCACCCCATGGGGAGATGACTGCGACGACGCTCGCCTGGCTCGATCGCGTCCTCGCCGAAGCGCCGGAACGTCCCACCCTCGTCGCGCTGCACCACCCGCCGTTCCTGACCGGCGTCCGGCATATGGACGTGCAGAACTGCCGCGGTGCCGATGCGTTGGAGGAATTACTGCGCCGCCATCCGAATGTGTGCGGGCTGACGTGCGGGCATGTCCATCGCACTGTGATCACCACTTTCGCAGGGCAAGCGGCGATGATCGCCCCGAGCCCGGCCCATGCGGTGTCGTTCGATCTCGCGGCTGACGCGCCGCCGAGCTTTTCCATGGAGCCGCCGGCGGTATTGCTGCACGTGTGGGGCGCCGGATCGGACGCAATGACCACCCATTGGCTGCCGGTCGGGAGGTCTGATGGCCCTTACCCGTTCTTCGACGACGCCGGGCGTTTGATCGACTGAGGCCTAATCGGGCCTATTCCGCCGCCACGCCCATCGTCGAGCGGATCTCGCCGCGCAACGCGTCGATGGAGACGAGGCCCTGCGGTGTTTCCAGGTGCCAGAAGGCCCAGCCGTTGCACGCCCCCAGGCCTTGCGCCAGAGCGCCCATGCGGTGGATCGAGCCGACCGATTCGCCGACCGACACGGCGCCGTCGGCGCGCACCAGCGCTCTGTGGCGACGTTTGGCGTCGACGAGTTTGGCGCCCGGAGCAATCATGCCGCGCTCGATCAGGGCCGCGAACGGCACCCGCGGGGCTTCGCGCGCGGTCTGGAACGGGGCGAGGCTCGGCTCCGGCAGCGGTTCGATGGCGGCGATGCGCTGCCGTGCCGCGTCCGCGTAGGACGAGTCGCGCTCGGTTCCGAAGAAACGCCGGCCGAGACGCCTGGCGACCGCGCCGGTGGTGCCGGTGCCGCAGAAGGGATCGACGACGAGGTCGCCCGGTCGCGACGAGGAGAGGATCACGCGCGCCAGCAGGGCTTCGGGCTTCTGGGTCGGGTGCAGCTTCTTGTTGTCGGCACCCTTGAGGCGCTCTTCGCCGGTGCACAGGGGCAGCGTCCAGTCGGAGCGCACCTGCACATCCTCGTTGCCGGCCTTGAGGGCTTCGTAATTGAAGGTGTAGCCCTTGCCGCCCGGCTCGCGCGAGGCCCAGATCAGGGTCTCGTGGGCGTTGGTGAAACGCCGGCCGCGGAAATTCGGCATCGGGTTCGACTTGCGCCAGATGACGTCGTTCAGGATCCAGAAGCCGAGATCCTGAAGGATCGAACCGACGCGGAAGATGTTGTGATAGGAGCCGATCACCCACAGGGTGGCGTTCGGCTTCATGACGCGCCGACAGGAGAGCAACCAGGCGCGGGTGAAATCGTCGTAGGCGGAAAAGCTCGAGAACTTGTCCCAGTCGTCGTCGACGGCGTCGACGCGACTGTCGTCGGGCCGCCTCAAGTCTCCCTGGAGCTGGAGATTGTAGGGAGGATCGGCGAACACGAGATCGACCGATGCCGACGGCAGCTTGGCCAGTTCGGCGACGCAGTCGCCGACCACGACCTGGTGCGAAGGGGTCGACTGAGAAATTAAGCGGGGCGTCCTGGCGGACGCCCCGCGACGCGATACAACCATGACTCAGGACTCTGACTCAGGCGACGCGGTCGGGACGCGGGACCTACAACCGACAGTTCGACATAGTGAACCGCCAAGGTAAAAATCGACTTAACTCGAACCGAACTCGTGAGCGGTGCGACGAATACTCGACGACCTGCGGCTTGCGTGACGCGCGCATGAAATCGCGATGCTGCCGCGGTTTTGCCGCCATGTGCTGCGACGTCGTGTCGGGACGAAATATTTTCCGGAGCCTGCGCGGGGATTGTCGGCGGCTCACGACGTGCCCACATCGATTAACTCTGCACCCGGCAATTCTTGCCGGGTCGGGAATTGTGCTAGAGTCGCGTTTGGCGATGGAGACTTAGGACATGCGCTGGGACGACCTGAACCAAAGCGACAATATCGAGGATCGCCGCGGCGAACAGGGCGGCGGTGGCGGCCTCGGTGGCGGCTTCGGCATGCCGGGCGGCGCCGGCGGCTTAGGCATCGGCACCGTCGTGGTGCTGGGAATCGTCGGGTGGGCGCTGGGGATCGATCCGCGCCTGTTGATCGGCGGCGCCGAGATTCTCACCGGTGGCGGCTCCTCGCAGTATGAGCAGCCCTATCGCGAGCCGTCCGGACAACAGCGCCGCACCGGCCGTCCGGAGGACGAGACCGGCCGCTTCGTCGCCGCCGTGCTCGGCTCCACCGAGGTGCAGTGGAAGGACATCTTCACCCAGGCCGGCCAGCGCTATCGGGCGCCGGTGCTGGTCATGTACAGCCGCCAGACCAGGCAGCCCTGCGGCGGCGTCGCCCAGGCCTCCATGGGGCCGTTCTATTGCCCGGCCGACCAGAAGGTCTATCTCGACACGTCGTTCTTCCGCGAGATCGAGACGCGCTTCCGCGGCTGCGAAGGCAAGGCCTGCCAGTTCAGCCAGGCCTATGTGATCGCCCACGAGGTCGGCCACCACGTCCAGAACCTGCTCGGCATCCTGCCCAAGGTGCAGCAGCAGCAGCGTGGCATCGACAAGGTTTCGGCCAATCGGCTGCAGGTGCGCGTCGAACTGCAGGCCGACTGCTTCGCCGGCGTGTGGGCCAAGCACGAGAACGACAACCAGCGCGCCAAGGGCAAGCCGCCCTTCATCGAGGCGGGCGACATCGAGGCCGCCATGAAGACGGCGGCGGCGATCGGCGACGATACGCTGCAGCGTCGTGCCGGCGGCGCCGTGGTGCCGGATTCCTTCACCCACGGTTCGTCGGAGCAGCGTCAGCGCTGGTTCATGACCGGCTTCCGGCAGGGCACGGTGCAGGCCTGCAACACCTTCCAGGCGGCGAACCTGTAGACGCGCCGCATGGCCGCCGGCTTGATCCGGCCGGCGGCTCGATTCCGCAAGAGCGCGACGAGTTGAACGCCGGCGTTTGCGCCTCGGTGCGGATGTCCCTAGTCTCATACCGTCCATTGCGGGATAGGTCATGGCTGGCATCGATCCATCGCGGGAATTCATCCCGCTCTGCATCGCGGTCCTGACGGTGTCGGACACGCGCTCCTTCGCCGACGACCGCTCGGGGGCGACTCTGGTGGAGCGCATCGAGACCGCCGGGCACCACCTTGCGGCGCGGGCGATCGTCACCGACGATGTGGAAAAAATCCGCACGCAGGTCCGCGGCTGGACTGCCGACGCCGGCGTCGACGTCGTTATTACCACCGGCGGGACGGGATTTACCGGCCGCGACGTCACGCCCGAGGCGGTCGAGCCGCTGTTCGAGAAGCGCATGGACGGCTTCGCCACGCTCTTTCTTCTGGTCAGTGAACGGAAGATCGGCACCTCGGCGATCCAGACCCGCGCCACGGCCGGCGTCGCCGGCGCGACTTACATATTCTGCTTGCCGGGTTCGCCCGGTGCCTGCAGGGACGCCTGGGACGAGATACTCGTGCACCAACTCGACTACCGCCACCGGCCGTGCAATTTCGTCGAGATCATGCCGCGCCTCGACGAGCATCTGCGCCGCGGCAAGGCCGCGGGCGGGCCGATGAAGAGCTGAAGCGGCGAGTTGGCGTTCATTCGAGTCGCGTGCTTCATCGGTCGGCAACGATCTATGTGAAGGTAATGCGAATGAGCCTTGCGCATCGTGCCAGCGGCGATTAGAGGAAAGCGCCATGGCCCGCCGACCATACGATCCCCGTGCCGCTGCCGAAGCTGCCTTCAAGGTCGCGACCACGAAGGCTCCGCTCGACCTGCCGAAAGCGCCTGTGGTTCCCGGCGCCAAGGAAATGGTTTCCCTCAGGATCGATCGCGACGTTCTCGACCGCTTCCAGGCCGATGGACCGGGCTGGCAGGACCGCATCAACGCGGCCTTGCGCAAGGCGGCAGGACTCTGAGGACCGAGCGACTGGTGTCGGCATGCCTCAACAACACGACGAGCGCGCCATGACCGTCGTCCTGCGGGGTGCGCGCCGGCTTCGATCGACAAGGAGACGACAGTGAACGACAGCGAAAAGGGCACGGAATCTCCCGTGGCCGCCGCCTCCGGCCAACGTGCCGAGGACGGCAAGAAGGCCATGGCGGAATACGAGGCGGCCGCACTCGCCATGCGCGCCAAGACCGAGCGATTGCGGGCGATGCGGCTCGCCCGCGAGGCCGAGCTCGCCAAGACGGCGCCGAAACCGGCGGCGAAGCGCAAGGCAGGAACCAAGTCGGCATCAGCGGCGGCCAAGCGCGCGGCCGGCACCCTGTCGGACTGGCTCGACGCCCAGGAGCGCGGTGGCCACCGCGCCTGAGGGCGGTCTGACCGGGACGCCCGCGGCGGCGCGAGGCCGGGGCTGTATGGCGCGACGCTATCGCAGGCGTCGAAGCAGCCGGCGGGCCAGCCGGGCTCCGGTCCTGAGGGGGGCGAGGAGCGCGGCCTGCACGGCCTGATCGCGCAGCTTTTTTCCGCGGTATGCATGTGCAGCGATGAGTTCGCTGCTGACACGCGCTCCGCGCGCCGGGTCGGGGATGGCGAGACGATCGGACGCCTCGCCGCGGGTCACAGCGGCAATTCCCAGGTTTCGCCGACAAGTTCCTTGCCGAAGCCCGTGTAGCTTTCCTGTGCGGTGAGGCGGAAGCCGGCCTGTTCGTAGATGTGCCGCGCGGCGGTGAGGACGCTGTGTGTCCACAAGGTCATGCGGGCATAGCTGGCCCCGCGTGCAAAGGCGAGGCACTCCTGCGTCAGGCGTTTGCCCAGACCGCGGCCACGGGCGGCAGGATCGACGATCAGCATGCGCAGGCGGGCGACTTGGTCGCTGTCACGTACCACGAAAACAGAACCGACGGGGGCGCCGTTCATCTCGGCGATCCAACCGCGCTCGCGGGTCGGGTCGAAGTTCTTGATGAAGGCGGCGGCGATCTCCGCCACCATGGCTTCGAAGCTTAAATCCCAGCCGTATTCCCGGGCGTAGAGACGTCCATGGGCGCCGACGACCCAGCCCATGTCGCCGGGCGCGGGCGAGCGCAAGCGGATGGGCGAGGGGGCGGCCTTCTCCGGCGCCAGCAGCGCCTCGACGGTCGCCATGGCGTCGACCACCTTCGCCTGGTCGGAGACGACGAGCCTGTCCAGCATGGCGGCGATCTCGCGGTGGGATCGTCGCTCGAGCGGCACGAAGGTCTTCCTGCCCAGCGCGGTCAGCACCAGATGGCTCTGGCGGGCGTCGGCGACCGAGCGGGTTTTGCGGATCAGGTCGCGGGCGGCGAAATCCGCCAGCATGCGGCTGAGATAACCGGCGTCGAGTTCGAGGTCGCGGGCGATTTCGCCGGCGGTCGGCTGGTCGCGGTGGGAGATCTCGTAGAGGACGCGGATCTGGGCGAGCGACAGCGCGCTCTTGAGATAGCCCTTCTGCAGGAGGCCGAGCCGGCGCGTGTAGAACCGGTTGAAGCGGCGCACCGCTTCGACGCGGGTGTCGAGGTCATCCGTCGCGTTTGCCATCTTCCGCCGTCCGAAGGGCCCTGGCGACCAGTTTCGGCGGATTACTTGACGAAGTCAACTAATTGCTTGACCGAGTCAACATGCCGTCCCGCCGGCGTCGACCCGGATGGCGGCGCGCAGGCGGGCGATGCGGCGGTGGCCGATGCGACGGATCAGGGCATTTTCCGCGTCGCGCTCGTCGCGGTGGCCGCCGAGGCGTCGATACAGCGCCTGTGAGACCACCAGCCCCCGGTCCGCATTGGGGGCTTCCAGTGCGCCGCGCAGGAGCGTGATGAGTTCGAGCAGCATGGGCCGCGGCCGGAGATTTTGAACGGCATTGCGGAAGACGGCCGCCTGGGTGCCGACGTCTTCCCGTCGGGCCGTTTCGCCGAAGTCGAGCACTTCCTGGGCCCAGCCCTGTTCCAGGACGGCGCCGGGGCGCAGGAACATCAGCCAGTCGCCGCGCGCGCTCGCCGCCGCGGCGGCGAGGCGTGGCCCAAGCGGCAGGGTCGACGGGAACAGCGAACAGCCCGCCACATCGACCACCTGCCGGGTTCCGTCCGTCGATCCGCCGTCGGCGACGATGACCTCGCGCACCGCGCTGGCCATCAGGCCGGAAACCAGAGAGGCCAGTGTCGCCACCAACGCGCGTTCGCTGTCGTGCGTCGGAATCACCACGCTCAACATCCAAATTCCCTCTTGCGCGTTGATGTTAGCAAAGAGCGGCCCACTGGCGCGACAGTGGGCAAGCACAAAGTTCATGCAAAGAGGCGGATGGAACCAGAGGGAGCGATTCCGGATTGTTAATAGTTCTTGTTTTGTTCTATTTTCCGAGGTAGTCTTCGCCCATGGCTCGATCCTCTGCCGTCAGAAAACCCGCGCCGGCGCCGCTTCTTTCGGGAACGGCGGACGAGACCGGACTTGCCCCGGGAGTCGAGCGGGCGCGTCGCCGTGGCCGCGGCGCTGTCTCCAACACCTCGGGACGGTTCGAGCCACAGGCCCGTATCGTCCTCGACGACGGCTGGCAGAGCCTGGAAGAACTGCCGCCCTTCAAGACCACGGTCGGCATCGATACCGCCCGCAAGATCATCACCCGCAACGATTCGCCCGACATCTCGTTCGATCGTTCCATCAATCCGTACCGGGGCTGCGAACACGGTTGCATCTATTGCTTCGCCCGTCCGACGCACGCCTATTTGGGGCTTTCCGCCGGGCTCGACTTCGAGTCGAAACTGTTCATGAAGCCGGACGCGCCGGAAATGCTCGAGCGCGAACTCTCGGCGCCCAACTACCGGCCGAAGACCATTGCGATCGGCACCAACACCGATCCCTACCAGCCGATCGAGAAGCAGTATGAATTGATGCGCCGCATCCTCCTCGTCCTGGAAAAGGCCGGCCATCCGGTCGGCATCGTCACCAAGTCGACGCTGATACTGCGCGATATCGACATCCTGTCGCGCATGGCGCGCAAGAATCTCGCCAAGGTGGCGATTTCGGTGACGACGCTCGATCCGAAGCTGGCGCGCATCATGGAGCCGCGGGCGGCAACGCCGGCCCGTCGTCTCGAGGCCCTGAAGGAACTCGCCGCCGCCAAGATCCCGACCAGCGTCATGGTGGCGCCGGTGATTCCCGCCATCAACGATCCCGACATGGAGCGCATTCTCGACGCTGCTGCGGCGGCGGGCGTGCAGGGCGCCGGCTACGTGCTGCTGCGCCTGCCCCTGGAGGTACGCGATCTGTTCCGCGAATGGCTGGTGGAGCATTTCCCCGATCGATTCCGCCACGTGATGTCGCTGGTGCGGCAGATGCGGGGCGGCAATGACTACGATTCCACCTTCGGCAAGCGCATGACCGGCTCCGGCCCCTATGCGTGGATGATCGGCCGCCGCTTCGAGACCGCATGCGAACGGCTCGGCCTCAATTTGCGCAAGGCCAAGCTGACGACCGAACATTTTGCATCGCCACGGCCGCGGCCGGTGCAACTCAGCCTGTTCTGATCCCTGCGCCCCACGATCACGAGGTATGCGATGCCCGAGGCCCGCTTCACGGTGATCACGCTGGGAGTCGCCCAGGTGGGCGCCGCGGCGGCGTTCTATGAACGCTTGGGATTTGCAAGGCGGCTGCGGGCGACCGGCGAGGAAGTGGCGTTCTTCGAAACCGGCGCCAGCGTGATCGCTCTTTACCCCTGGGACAAGCTTGCCGCCGAGGCCGGGCTTGCGGAGGCGCCGCGGCCAGCTGCTTTTCGGGGCATCGTGCTGGCGTGGAATTGCAACTCCCGGGCCGATGTCGACGCGGCGCTGGCGCAGGCCGCGGCCGCCGGCGCGCGCGTGATCAAGCCCGCACAGGCAACCGAGTATGGCGGCTATGCGGGCTATTTTTGCGATCCCGACGGTCATGTCTGGGAAGCGGTGACGGCGCCGGGCCTCACGGTCGCACCGGACGGCCGGCTCGACGTACCCGAATAGTTCACTCGGCTCTCAGTCGACAGTTGCTTCCGGCGCCCGGGCGGGCATCATGCCGCCCATGAGTCGCATGGAAAAGAGCAAAGCGGGGTCCAATCCCCGCTTGCCGTTCGGCGAGGCGCCGGTGCGTCCGAGCTTTCGGCGCGAGCGCGCCGCGCTCAAGCGCGGTATCTGGCCAGTCGCCGGCTGCGACGAAGCCGGCCGCGGGCCGCTCGCCGGACCGGTGGTGGCGGCTGCGGTCGTGCTCGATCCCAAGCGCATCCCGCGCGGGCTCGACGATTCCAAGAAGCTCAATGCCGCCGAGCGGGAAAAGCTCTACGCCCGCATCTGCGCCGACGCGGAGGTCGCGGTCGCGTTCGGCTCGCGCGCCCGCATCGACCGCGACAATATCCGCCAGGCATCGTTGTGGGCGCTCTCGCGTGCCGTCGCCGCCTTGCCGGTGCGTCCCCGGCTCGTCTTCGTGGACGGCATCGACAAGATCGACTGCGGCTGCGATTGCGAGGCGGTCGTGTCCGGCGACGCGCTTGTCCTTTCGGTCGCCGCCGCTTCAATCGTCGCCAAGGTGGTGCGTGACCGCCTCATGGTTCAGGTGGGTGCCGCCCATCCGGGCTACGGGTTCGAGCGTCACATGGGCTACAGCGTGCCGGAGCATTTCCGTGCTCTCACGAAACTCGGTCCGACCGTGCACCACCGTCGTTCCTTCGCGCCCGTCGCCGCCGCCTATGGGGCCGCTGCGGCCGAGCCTGCCGATGCGCACGGCGCCGGCAAGGACGAGCTGATTTAGCGGCGTTATCTCCGCTGCCCAAGGGGAACGCCGACTCTCGCGAGCGGGCCGCCGCCATTGCCGCAGACGCCGCGAGCGCGTAATACCAATGCGTCGATCGCGGCTCGTCATTGCGAGGAGCGAAGCGACGAAGTAATCCAGCGTCAGCCGTGCGACTCTTGGCCGTGCGAATCCTGGATTGCTTCGCCTGCGGCTCGCAATGACGGACTTCGGGCGACCCCAATCCTTCGGGCGATCCCAATCGCTACCCAATGCCGCTGGTATGAGTTTTCCGCAATCGCCGTCTGCGCCGCGTTTTTCGAGCAATGCTGCACGTTTCCCTGTTCATCGAACTCCTGCGTTCGCGGCCGCGCGCGACCTTCTGGTTCGCGACGCTGGCGCAGGCGTTCGTGTGGTGGCTGCTGCCGTCGTTGTTCTATTCGGCGCCGCCCGGCGAACTCGCCGACGTCCTGGCGCTGGGGCATGAATTCCAGCTCGGCACCTGGCGGGGGCCGCCGCTCGCCTACTGGATGGCCGAGATCGCCTTCCGGATCGCCGGCATGCCCGGCGTCTATCTCCTGGCGCAGACCTGCGTTGCTCTCGCCTATTGGGCGGTGTTCTCGCTCGCGCGCGCGGTGGTCGGCATCCATCACGCCGTGATCGCCGTCGCGCTGATGATCGGCGTCTCGGCGATGACGCTGCCGACGCCCGAATTCGGCCCATCGGTCATGGCGATGCCGCTCGTCGCGCTGATGGTGCTGCATTTCTGGCGTGCCGTCGGCGAAGGCCGGCGCTCCAATTGGTTTCTGCTCGCGGTCACCATCGGGCTGCTGCTCCTCACCACCTATGCGGGCCTGATCCTCATCGCCGTGCTGTTGGCCATCCTCGTCGCCTCCGCACGCGGACGGGCGACGCTCAGGACGGTCGAGCCGTGGATGGCCGGCATCGTCGTCATCGTCACGCTTCTGCCGCACATCATCTGGCTCGACGCGGGCGGCGGCGAAGGTCTCGGGTCTGCGCTTCTGCGCCGGTGGCGCGACATCGATCCGACGGCCGATGCCAGCCGCTGGCTGCGCATGCTCGCCCTGTTGGTTCTCGCCCATGCGGGCCTTGTCGTGCTGGTGGTGCTGTCCGCCGGATGGTGGATGCGCAAGCCCGACACGGCCCCGCGTTTCGTGCGCGGCGCCATCGGGCCGTTCGCCCGCCGCCTGGTCTATCTGGTGGCGACCATTCCGGCGCTCGTCGCAACCCTCGTTGCGGTCCTCGCCGGCGAGCGCGTCTCGGTCGGCGCGCTGGCTCCGCACCTGA
This sequence comes from Astrobacterium formosum, assembly GCA_030848545.1. GTDB lineage: Bacteria > Pseudomonadota > Alphaproteobacteria > Rhizobiales > Xanthobacteraceae > Astrobacterium > Astrobacterium formosum. The sequence continues at coordinate 199,649 of JAVDCA010000003.1, read as the reverse complement.
TGATGTCCGGGCTCGCGACCGTGGTTGCGGCCGGTCCGATCATCGCCGTTCATCGCCAGCGCATCGTCGGATTCGCGTGGGCGCTGCTCCTGCTGCTGCCGCCCGCGGCCATGATCGCCGCCATCGTGACGCTGCCATGGGTGGCGGGTGTCGAACTGAAAGTGGCGATGCCGGCAGCCGACATGGGGCAATTCTTCGCCGAGAGCTTCGAGCGGCGCACCGGCCGGCCGCTCGCGATCGTCGCCGGCGAGCCGCAGCTTGCCGCCGTGGTGGCGGTCGGCGCGCCGTCACGCCCGAGCGTCTACGATTATCTGCGTCCCGATCGCACGCCCTGGGTCACCGAAGCCGACATCCTCGCCAACGGCGCCGTCGTCCTGTGGACCGCCTCCGACACCGCCGGCGCGCCGCCGCCCGAAATTCGCGCACGCTTTCCCGACATCGTGCCGGAGCTTCCGCGTGCCTTCGATCGCGCCATCCAGGGGCGGCTGCCGCTGACCCGCATCGGCTGGGGCATGATCCGCCCGCGCGCCGCGCCGTAGCGTTTCGTCATTGCGAGCCAGCGGGTCCGGCCCATAGCGCGTCGTAGACGCGCGTTAACGCGCGTAAGAGCCGGCCCGATGACAGGCTCCGCGAAGCAATCCAGCGGCTGCAAGGCAAAGAGCTGGATTGCTTCGTCGGCTTCGCCTCCTCGCAATGACGAGGTTGCCTCTCAATGATAGCTCTCGCCATGGCGCACCTTGCCGCGGAACACCCAGTAGATCATCACCGTGTAGCCGAGAATGAGCGGCAGCATGATGGCGGTGCCGATCAGGATGAATATCTGGCTCGCCGGTGCGGCAGCGGTGTCCCAGATGGTGAGGGTGCGCGGCACCAGATACGGAAAAGTCGAAATCACCAGTCCGAGATAGCCGAGCAGGAATAAAACGATCACCGCGATGAACGGACTGACCTCCTGGCCCTGTTCGATCCAGCGCCAGGCGAGCACGGCCGCAAGGGCGGTCACGAGCGGTATTGGCCACAAGAAGACAAGGTTGGACGAGGTGAACCAACGCTCTGCGACCGCCGGGAAGGCGAGCGGCGTCCACAGGCTCACCGCCGCCATGAACGCGATGACGAGCGCGAGCAGGAGCTTGGCGTGGCGGCGGGCACGCGCCGCGATCTCGCCTTCGGTCTTCATGATCAGCCAGGTGGCACCGAGGAGCGCGTAACCCGAGACGACGGCGAAACCGCACAGCAAGGCGAACGGCGTCGCCCAGTCGAACGAGCCGCCCGCGAAGGCGCGGTTCTCCACGTGGATGCCCTGCACGAGACCGCCGAGAATGACCCCTTGGGAGAAGGCCGCCACCGTCGAGCCGCCCGCGAAGGCGGCGCTCCAGAACCCGGTGCGGCGGGCAAGCGAACGGAATTCGAAGGCGACGCCGCGGAACACCAGCGCCAGCAGCATGATGATGACCGGCAGGTAGAGCGCCGGCATGATGATCGCATAGGCGAGCGGGAAGGCGACCAGGAGGCCGACCCCGCCCATCACCAGCCAGGTCTCGTTGCCGTCCCAGAACGGCGCGATGGAGCGCATCATCTGGTCGCGTTCGTGGTCCTCCGCGAAGGGAAACAGGATGCCGGTGCCGAGATCGAAGCCGTCGAGGATCACGTAAAGGGCGACCGAGACCCCGATCAGGCCGGCCCAGATCACCGGAAGCCACCAGTCCATATTGTCCATGACGGCGCTCCTCGGGTTCAGGTGCCGTGCCGGTCGTCGGTCAGGGCTTGCGTGGCCGACAACGGCCGGTTCGGCGGCGCCGTGCTCGCCGATGCGGTACCCGCCGTCATGCCGCGTTCGATCAGCTGGTTGATGACGTAGATGCCGGTCGCGAACACGATGCCGTAGACGAGAACGAACAGCGCCAGGGTCGATGCGACGGTCGAGCCGACCACCGGTGACACGCCGTCGGCGGTGCGTTGCAGGCCCTGCACCAGCCATGGTTGGCGGCCGCTTTCGGTGACGACCCAGCCCGCAATGACGGCGACGAAGCCGGTCCACCAGGTATTGGCGACGACGTGGAGATACCAGCGCGTCTCGAACAGGCGTCCGCGCCACATCAGGAAGGCGCCGAACAGCGCCGCGGCGATCATGTAAAAACCGACCGCCAGCATGATGCGGAAGCCGAAGAACACGTTCTTGACCGGCGGCCGGTCTTGCGGCGGTACGTCCTTGAGGCCGGGAACGATGCCGTCGGGATCATGGGTGAGGATCAGCGAGGAACCGCGCGGGATCGAGATTTCCAACCGGTTGCGCTCGGCCTTTTCATCCGGCCAGGCGAAGATGTGGAAGTCGCCGGGCTGGTTGCTTTCCCACTGCGCCTCCATGGCGGCGACTTTGGTGGGTTGGTGGCGCAGCGTGTTGAGACCGTGCTGGTCGCCGATGAAGAGCTGCAGCGGTGCCAGGACGGCGGCAAGGCCGATGCCCATGCGCAGCATGGTGCGCGCCTCGGCGACGTGCCGGCCGGCGAGAATGAGCCGCGCCCCGACCGCGATCACCACGAACCCGGCGGTCAGGTACGAGGCATTGAGCATGTGGGCGAGCCGGTACGGGAAGCTCGGGTTGAAAACTATACTCCACCAGTCGAGCGGATACGCGATGCCGTCGCGCATTTCGTGTCCGACCGGGGTGTGCATCCAGGAATTGGCGGCCAGGATCCAGAACGCCGATAAAGCCGTGCCGATCGCGACGGCGATGGCCGAAAAGACGTGCAGCCAGCGCGGCACGCGGCCTTCACCGAACAGCAGGATGCCCAGGAAAGTCGCTTCCAGAAAGAACGCGGTGAGCACTTCGTAGCCGGCCAGCGGGCCGATGATGTTGCCGAAGGCGGCCGAGAACCGGCTCCAGTTGGTGCCGAGCTGGTAGGACAGTACGATTCCCGACACCACCCCCATGGCGAAGGAGACCGCGAAGATCTTGGTCCAGAAGCGCGACAGCCGCCGGTAGCGCTCGCCGCCGGCGCGCACGCCCATCACCTCGAGGGTCGCGATATAGGCGGACAGGCCGATCGTGAAGCTCGGGAAAATGATGTGAAACGCGATCGTGAAGGCGAATTGCAGGCGGGCGAGCAGGACGGGGTCCATCGAACCATTCCGGGTCGTGGCAATGGCAGGGGAATGCCGCCCGAGTGACAAAGGTTCCGCTCAGGCCCCAAAAGGTTCCGGCCCGACGCAAAAAACCGCCACACCCGTGGAAAACCCGCTCGAACCTACGGAAATGTGACGCAGGGCACGCTATCATCAAGAGTTGTGTAGGCGACTTTTGGGGGTGGGACATGACGGACACGACGCGGGTGCAATCGGATAGCTTCATCGAGAAGTATTTCAAGCTCAAGGAGAACGGCACCGACATACGCACCGAATTCATCGCCGGCGTCACGACCTTCCTGACGATGGTCTACATCGTCTTCGTCAATCCGACGATCCTCGCCAATGCCGGCATGGACAAGGGGGCGGTGTTCGTGGCGACCTGCATCGCCGCCGCCGTCTCGACCCTGGTGATGGCCTTCTACGCCAACTATCCCATCGCGCTCGCCCCCGGCATGGGGCTCAACGCCTTCTTCGCCTTCTCGGTCGTGCTCGGCATGAAGTTCACCTGGCAGCAGGCGCTCGCCGCCGTGTTCTGCTCGGGCGTGATCTTCTTCCTGATCTCGATCTTCCGCATCCGCGAATACATCATCAATTCCATCCCGAAGAACCTGAAGCTCGCCATCGCGGCCGGCGTCGGCCTGTTTCTCGGCATCATCGCGCTGGAGCAGGCCGGCATCGTGGTCGCCCATCCGGCCACGCTGGTGACCCTGGGCAGCCTGAAGGCGTGGCCGGCGGTTCTCTGCCTGCTCGGGTTCGTGCTCATCGTCGCCCTCAACTCCCGCCGTGTCCTCGGCGGCACGTTGATCGGCATCTTGATCGTCACCGTGATCGGCCTCGTCCTCGGTATCGTCCAGTTCGGCGGTATCGTGTCGCTGCCGCCGTCGCTCGCCCCGACCCTGTTCAAGCCGGACTTCTCGCGCCTGTTCGAGGGCGCCTTCATCGTCGTCGTGTTCACCTTCCTGTTCATCGACGTGTTCGACAATGCCGGCACGCTGATCGGCGTGACCCACCGCGCCGGACTGCTCGACAAGGACGGCAACCTGCCGCGCATGAAGGAGGCGCTGATCTCCGACAGTTTCGCCGCCATGTTCGGCTCGATGATCGGCACCTCGACGACCACGAGCTACATCGAAAGCGCGGCCGGCGTCTCCGCCGGCGGCCGCACCGGTCTGACGGCGGCGTTCGTGGCGGTGTTCTTCCTCCTGGCGCTGTTCTTCGCCCCACTCGCCGGCATGGTCCCGGCCTACGCGTCGGCGGCCGCGCTTCTCTACGTCGCCTGCGTGATGACGCAAGGCCTGGCCGAGATCACCTGGGACGACATCACCGAATTCGGCCCGGCGGTTGTGGCCGCGGTGACGATGCCGCTCACCTATTCGATCGCCACCGGCATCGGGCTCGGCTTCATCACCTATGCGGGGGCCAAGATCATTTCCGGCAAGTTCAGCGAGGCGAAGCCGGCCGTGATCGTGCTGGCGTTGATCTTCGCGCTCAAGTTCGCGCTGACGTGAGGCGGCTTGATCCCTCCTCCGCGCTCTTGCGCGGGGGAGGGTGGCGCCGAAGGCGCCGGGTGGGGGCTCTTGGCCTCTCCACTTGCGCCGAGTTCGCGGCTGATGCCGATTGACCCCACCCCCGCCCTTCGGGCGGACCCTCCCCTTTCAGGGGGGGGATGTTTCACCCCAGCGCCTTCCTGATCGCCAGAAAGTCCCGCCACGCCAGCCGCTTGGCGAGCGGGTTGCGCAGCAGATAGGCGGGGTGCAGCGTCGCCATGGCGCGGATGTCGCGGGTGCCGGTCGCGTAGGGCATCCACTTGCCGCGCATCTTCATGATGCCGTCCTTGACCTCGAGCAGGGTCTGCATGGACGGGCCGCCGAGGCAGATCAGCAGGTCCGGATCGACCAGCTCGATCTGCCGACGGATGAACGGCAGGCAGATCTGGCTTTCCTGTGGGGTCGGGGTGCGGTTGCCGGGCGGGCGCCACGGCACGATGTTGGTGATATAGACCTGGGTGCGGTCGAGCCCGATGGCGGCGAGCATCTTGTCGAGAAGCTGGCCGGAGCGGCCCACGAAGGGCAGGCCCTGCTTGTCTTCCTCATAGCCGGGCGCCTCGCCGACGAACATCAGCTTCGCGGCTGGATTGCCGTCGGCGAACACGAGGCGGGTCGCCGTGTTGCGCAATGCGCAGCCCTCGAATCCCGTCAGCATCTGGCGCAAGTCGTCGAGCGTCGCGGCGCTGTGGGCCGCCTGACGGGCCGCCATGGCGGCGGCCTCGGCCGACACCGGAGTGGCGGCTGACTGGGAGCCTGCCGCCGGGGGCAAATCCGCCGCTGCGCCCGGGCGGCTGAAAGTTGCGGGCGCGTGTCGCTCCCGGCGGGCCGCCTCGCGCGGCGCCGAGTTTGCGGCCGGCGGCGGCCGTTCCACGGCCGGCTCGGCAAAGCGGTCGACCGGCTCGTCGCCGACCGCAATATCGACGCCCGCCTCCAGGTGGAAGGCGATGAGGTCGCGGGCAGCTTTGATACGGTCCGGTGTCATGATGGGGCAGGGCACATGGCTACGCCAAGTCTTACGCTGTTGCCGGGCGCGGCGAAACCCGTCCCGACCGGGGGCCGCCGGCGGCCCCCGGCGGCGCGTCGCCTTGGCGATTGTCAGGGCCCCTCTTTCGTGGAACAGGTGGGGAAATCCATATTGGTTCCAAACAGGTCGGAGTGATGACCAGCCAGGATCTACCCGCCCGCGAGGCGATGGAATTCGATGTCGTGGTGGTCGGTGCCGGACCCAGCGGGCTCGCCGCCGCCATCCGGCTCAAGCAGCTTTCCGCCGACCTCTCGGTGGTGGTGGTGGAGAAGGGGTCCGAGGTCGGCGCCCACATCCTGTCCGGCGCGGTGATCGACACGGTCGGGCTCGACCGCCTGCTGCCGGAATGGCGCGCCGAGGACACCCCCATCAAGACCGCGGTCAAGCGCGACCGCTTCTACATGCTCACCGCCGGCGCGGCGCTGCCGCTCCCCGGTTTCATGATGCCGCCCCTGATGAGCAATCACGGCGCCTACATCGTGTCGCTGGGTGAGGTCTGCAAATGGCTCGCCACCAAGGCGGAGGCCCTCGGGGTCGAGATCTATCCCGGCTTCGCGGCGAGCGAGGTCCTCTATGGTGACAATGGCGAGGTGGCCGGGATCGCCACCGGCGACATGGGGATCGGCAAGGACGGCGCCCCCAAGGATACCTTCACCCGCGGCATGGAACTGCGCGCCAAATACACGCTGTTCGCCGAAGGCGCGCGCGGGCACCTCACCCAGACGCTTGTGGCGCGCTACGGACTCGATCAAGGCCGCGATCCGCAGAAATTCGGCATTGGACTGAAAGAGCTCTGGCAGGTGGCGCCGGACAGGCACCAGCCCGGCCTCGTCCAGCACACATTCGGCTGGCCGCTCGACAATTCGACCGGCGGCGGCTCGTTCCTCTATCACTACGGCGACGGCCTGGTGGCGGTCGGGTTCGTGCTCCACCTCAACTACAAGAACCCTTATCTGTCGCCGTTCGAGGAGTTCCAGCGCTTCAAGACCCACAAGCTGGTGCGCGACACTTTTGTGGGGGGAAAGCGCATCGGTTACGGCGCCCGCGCCATCAGCGAGGGCGGCTGGCAATCGGTGCCCAAGGTCGTGTTCCCGGGCGGCGCCCTGATCGGCTGCACGGCCGGCTTCCTCAACGTGCCGCGTATCAAGGGTACCCACAACGCCGTGCTGTCGGGAATGCTCGCTGCCGAGCACGCTGCCGCGGCGCTCGCCGCCGGCCGCGCCGGCGACGAACTGGCCGCCTACGAAGCGGCATGGCGGACTTCCGAGATCGGCCGCGACCTGTGGAAGGTGCGCAACGCCAAGCCTTTGTGGTCGAAGCTCGGCACCCTGATCGGCATCGGGGTCGGCGGGCTCGACATGTGGACAAATACGCTCGGCTTCTCGCTGTTCGGTACGCTGTCCCATGGCAAGCCGGACCGCGAGACGCTCGCTCCGGCGGTCGGTTTCGCTCCCATTCCCTATCCGAAGCCCGACGGCATCCTGACCTTCGATCGGCTGTCGTCGGTCTATCTGTCCAATACCGCCCACGAGGAGGACCAGCCGGTGCACCTGAAGGTCGCCGATCCGGCCCTCCAGGTCGCCTCCGAGCATGGCGTCTTCGCCGGGCCGTCGGGCCGCTACTGCCCGGCGGGGGTCTACGAGTGGGTCGAGGAGAACGGCGCCCCCAAATTCGTCATCAACGCGTCCAACTGCGTGCACTGCAAGACCTGCGACATCAAGGACCCCAACCACAACATCACCTGGGTGGCGCCGGAGGGCGGCGGCGGACCGAACTACACCAGCATGTGAACGCGTTTCCGGCCGGCGGCTCGCGCCGCCGCGCCGGCGCTCGACAGCCGCCACGATGCCGCCATACGGGCCCTGTGAAAGGGAGCAGGTTGCGGCGCCGTGGTGGGATTCGTGGTCGCAAGCGACCGCGGCCGCGGGGTGGCGCGAGCAGTTCGTCGAGAAGTCCTGTCTTCGCCTTGAAGGCCTGCGACAGTCGTCCGGGAGAGACGGCCGTCCTTGCGGCAGCGCCGCAAACCAGTCATTCTCCGGCCGGTCGGCGGCCACCGGGTAGGGCCGGCAGGTGCCTGACATGGAGACCAGCGAGCCGTGCGAATAACACGATATTTCAAATGCATGACTGTCACGGCCGCGATCGCGGCGGGTGCCTCACTGGCGCCCGCGCAGGCGCAATCCTCGCCCGCCCCGCAACCCTCGGTGGCGGTCAGCCGCGGCGGCGCCGCGGGCAACTATCTGGCCGCCCGCGCCGCCAATCTGCAGCGCGACGCTTCCGCAGCAGCAACCTATTACCGGGCGTCGCTGCGGCTTGATCCGCGCAATCCCAACCTGACCGAGCTCGCCTTCTACGCCGTCATGGCCAATGGCGAGATCGACGAAGCGGCGCGGCTCGCCGAACGGCTTCTGCAGTTCGACAAGACCAACCGCAATGCCCGCTTGGTCCTGGGGGTGCGCGCCCTTAAGCAGAAGCAGTACCAGACGGCGCGAACCCAGTTCGCACAGGCCGCCAAGGGTCCGATCACCGACCTGACGGCGACTTTGCTCAGCGGGTGGAGCCTTTATGGCGCCAACGACGCCAGGGGCGCGGTCGAGGCCATCGATAAGCTCGCCGGGCCCGACTGGTACGCCATCTTCAAGGATCTGCATGCCGGCCTCGTCCTCGACCTCACTGGCAACCGAAAGGAAGCCGGCAAGCGATTCGAACGCGCCTACAAGCTCGACAGCACGGCGCTGCGGGTCGTGGAGGCCTACGGGTCGTGGGCGTCGCGCCACTCCAAGGACGAGGCGATCAAGATCTTCCAGACCTTCGACGCGGCGCTGCCCCGCCATCCGCTCGTCACGACGCACCTCAAGGCCATTTTGGCCGGCGGCAAGCTGCCGCCGCTGGTCAAGACCCCGCAGGCGGGGGCAGCGGAAGCGCTCTACGGGCTGGGCGCCGCGCTCGGCCGGCGCGAGCAGGAGCTTTCGCTCGCCAATCGTGGCCTCGCCTATCTCCAGCTCGCCCTCTATCTGGAGCCCAACCACGCCATGGCACTCCTGTCGCTCGCCGACCTCTACGAGGCGATGAAGAAGCAGGACCTGGCGATCGCAGTCTATGAGCGCGTGTCGGAAACGTCGCCGCTGCGGCGCAATGCCGAGATCCAGATGGCCATCGATCTCGATGCGCTGGAGCGCACCGACGACGCCAAGCAGCATCTCACGAAGCTGATCGAGGCCAACCCGGGCGATGTCGAGGCGATCCTGGCGCTGGGCAACATCCTGCGCGAGCGCAAGCAGTACGGCGAATGCGCCGAGGTCTACGGCAAGGCCATCGCCACCATCGCCAAGCCCGACAAGTCCAACTGGACCACCTTCTATTTCCGCGGCATCTGCCACGAACGCGCCAAGCACTGGGGCAAGGCCGAGGCCGACCTCAAGAAGGCGCTCGAGCTCTATCCCGACCAGCCGCACGTCCTCAACTATCTGGGCTATTCCTGGATCGATCAGGGCATCAATCTCGACGAGGGCATGCGCATGATCCGCCGCTCGGTCGAGCAGCGGCCGGACGACGGCTACATCGTCGATTCGCTCGGCTGGGCCCATTACCGCCTGGGTGATTTCGACGAAGCCGTGAAGCAGCTCGAACGGGCGGTCGAACTCAAGCCGGTCGATCCGACCATCAACGACCATCTCGGTGACGCCTATTGGCGGGTCGGCCGCGTGCTCGAGGCCCGCTTCCAGTGGTCGCATGCGCGCGACCTCAAGCCCGAAGCCGAGGAGCTCGCCAAGATCGAGGCTAAGCTCAAGAACGGAATCGTGGCCGAAGAGACCAGTTCGGCCGCGGTCGACAAGTCGAAGAAGCCGGGCAACGGCGGCTAGGCTCGCTCGAATCGGAGCGTTCCTGGCCCGTGGCCCTGGATTGCTTCGTCGGCTTCGCCTCCTCGCAATGACGGCTGCAAAGCGTCGTTGCGAGCGGAGCGAAGCAACCCAGGGCCACACGGAAGGCCTTTCGTCTGCCCATGCAGTCTCGCGTAACTGTCGTGTCCGCGGCCGACACCGTCCTCACCGAACGTGCCCCGGCCAAGATCAACCTGACGCTTCGTGTTCTCGGCCGCCGCGACGACGGCTACCACGATCTCGAAAGCCTCGTCGTGTTCGCCGGCGAAGCGGATGAACTCGCACTCACGCCGGGAGAGCCGCTCGCGCTTGTGGTCGATGGTCCGACCGCGGCGGCATCGGGCGACACTGCCGACAATCTTGTTCTCAAGGTGACCCGGGCGCTGGCCGAGCGGGTGCCGAACCTCCTCACCGGCCGCTTCCGGCTGACCAAGCGGCTGCCGGTCGCCGCCGGCGTCGGCGGCGGATCGAGCGACGCCGCGGCGGCGCTGCGGCTGCTCGCGCGCCTCAACGGGCTCGCACCCGACGATGCGCGGCTTCGGGAGGCGGCGGCACCGACGGGCGCCGACGTGCCGGTCTGCGTCGACCCGCGTGCGCGGCTGATGCGCGGCATTGGCGACGTCCTGACGGCGCCGCTGCGCCTGGCGCCGCTTCATGCCGTGATGATCAATCCCGGCGTGCCGGTGCCGACCCGGGACGTGTTCGGCAAGATCGGCCTTCAGCGCGGTGAGTGCCGCGGCAGCGCCACACCCGATCCGGGCGATCTCGACAGCCTCGACGCCGTGCTCGCCTTCATGGCCGCCGCCGACAATGATCTCGAACCGCCGGCTCTGGCGATTCAGCCCGTGATCGGCGAGGTGCTGGCGGCGCTGCGCGCCCGCGCCGGCTGCCGCCTCGCACGCATGTCCGGTTCCGGAGCCACCTGTTTCGGACTTTTTGCCGCCGATCAGCAGGCCGAGGCTGCAGCCTCGGTGATTGCCGCCGCCCAGCCGCACTGGTGGGTGCGCGCGACGACGTTCGGCTGATTCATCAATTCTGGACGGGCCTGGCGGCGTCCTGCAGCCACGCAAGCTGCACTTGAAGGAAGGCGTCGTCGCGCTCCGCGAAAGCGCGGTCGATGTCGTGTTCCGCGACGATCCGCGCCGGTGCCGCCGACATGAGAAAGAGGCGGTCGGCGAGACGCACCGCCTCGGCGCGATCGTGAGTCACCATCAGGGCCGTCAGCCGACGCTCTTCGATCAGTTGCCGCACCAGGTCCTGCATCTGTCGGCGCAGGTCGGCGTCGAGGGCGTTGAAGGGTTCGTCAAGAAGCAGAAAGTCCGGCTCGACCACCAGCGCGCGCGCCAGCGCGATGCGTTGGCGCATGCCGCCGGAGAGTTGATGCGGATACTTTCCGGCATCCGCCGGCGCCAAGCCGACGGTTGCGAGCGAAGCCTCGGCGCGGTCGCGACGTTCCCGGCGTGGGATGGACTGCGCCTTGAGGCCGAAGGCGATGTTGTCGACGGCATTGCGCCACGGCAACAGGCAGGGGTCCTGAAACACGAAGGCCGGGCGCCGAAAAGCGTGTGTGATGGTGCCGCGGGCGGGAGCGAGCAGATTGCCCAAGAGGGCAAGCAAGGTGCTTTTGCCGCAGCCGGAGGGACCGACCAGGCAGGACAGGCGTGTGCTCGGCAAGGTGATCGACAGGCCGTCGAGAACGGGCAGCGGCCCGTAGGCGAAGGCGACTTCGGTGGCGACGAGGCCTGAGTCGGTGCCGGGGAGGGGATCCGTCGTCATGTCGCCGCCGGTGAACGGAACGCGGACGCGCCGGCTCCCGGCAACTCGCGCCGCCAGGCTTCGAGGCGGGACCGCAAGGGTTCGAGCAGCAATCGGTCCTGCATCCACAGCAGAACCACGATGACGACGATCCACGCCATGGCGGCGGCGGTGTCGACCTGCACGCGCGCGGTTGCGAGTCCGTCGCCGATGCCGCCGGTGCCGCCCAGGAGTTCGGTCATGACCGCGATCTTCCACGACATCGCCAGTGCGGTGGCAAGGGCGGGAAACAGATGCGTGAGCATGTGCGGCAGATAGACGTCCGTCATCAGCACGTGCCAGGGAACGCGGAACGAGCGCGCCATGCGCCGCAGGCTGCCGTCGAGCGTCAGCACCCCTTGGGTCGCGGCGGCGAAGACGATGGGCGCCGTCGTGACGAGCACCGTGAAGGCGACCGCGAGCCCGCTGCCGCCGAACCACAGGAGCGACAGCACGACCCAGGCGATCGCCGGCACGCCGAGCGCGAGCGTGGCGATCGGTTGCAACAGGTGGCGCGCGGGCGACCACAGGCCGGCGAACGTTCCCAGCATGCCGCCGACCAGCACGGCGGCCGCAAACCCGGCCAGCGCATTGGCGGCCGTCTGCGCCACGGCGGGCAAGAGCGTGCCGTTCGTCGCCAGCTTCCCCATGGCCCAAAAAGTTTCCGCCGGCGACGGCAGCACCAGCGTTCCATAGGCCGCATGTCCAGCCTGCCACAGCGCCAGCAGCAGCAGGCCGGCGGCAGCCGTTCCCAGGATGGGAGTTCGCAAGGACGCTCCGGCGCGGTCCTCGCTCATCCGCCCGCTCCCCAGTAATAGCGTGCCTCCGGCAGCCGCCCGCCGACGATGTCGGGCGACATTTCCATCAGGTCGGCGAAGTAGTTTTCCATATCGGGGCGCGCGTCCGCGGCCGACTGAACCACGAGACGGAAGCGCGGAATCGATCGCGTGACGATCTCGGGCGCAAGATTGAGCGTTTCCGAAATGAGCCGTCCCGCCTCGGCCGGATGGGCCAATGTCCATTGCGCTGCGGACAGGCAGCCGGCGTGAACGGCCGCAACCACCTCTGGATGGGCCTGGACGAAGTCTTCCGTGACCGCAAGGCCCGCCTGGGCGATGCGCGCCGGCCGGCCCGTCGCCTGCGCATAGGCCTCGGTGAGATCGATCACCCTGTGCGCGGTGAAGCCCCCCGCTTCGGCGCGGATCTCGGCGGCGGTGGTGAACGGTTCCGGCAACAGGACGCAGTCGGCGCGGCCGGCCAGGAACAGCTGGACCGCTTCGGTGGCGGCACCGACATACTGGATTCTCACGTCCTTGTCGGGCCGCATGCCCGACCTGAGCAAGACCAGGCGCAGGATCAGGTCGGGGGCGTCGTTGCGCAACGGGACGAGGAGGTGCCGGCCGGCCAGATCTTCGACGCGGCCGATATCCGGCGTCCGGCTGAGCACGTAGACGAGACCCCAGGTCAGGATGTTGATCTGGCGGAGCCGGACGCCGCGATTGAACATGTTGGCGGTGGAATAGGACGGAGCCACGAACATCTTGGTGGTACCGTTGATGACCGCGACGCGCATCTGGTCGACATTGCGGTAGATCGCCAGCGCGGGCTTGTCGACGACAGCGCTCAGGCTGCCGGCCTGCACCAGGCGTGCAAGGACGACGGACGGTACCGACGGCATGCCGTGGATGGTGAGGGCATCCAGGCGACTTGCCGCGACCGTGCGAGCCGGCAGACCAAGGCCGCCGAGTGTGAGGAGACCGGTCAGGACGGCACGGCGGGATTGCTGCAATTGTTCAGCCTCATGTTGTGCCGGTCTTATACCAAACGCTGGCGACATTCACTCGTCATTGCGAGTTAGACACCGACCTTCGGTCGACCCGCGTTGGATGAAAGTTGCCGCGCACGCAGCCTGCTCCCTCCCCCTTGCAGGGGGAGGGAGCCGCGGGGTGAGTTCATGGTCTCCTACTTATTTCCTAGGAGCGCGGCGACTAAGCAATCCAGGAGCCGCACGGCACGAACTGGATTGCTTCGCTTCGTTCACAATGACGGGGCGTATTCATCGTTCATCCGTCCTAGAATTTCGCACTCGCTCCCACATAGAACGAGCGGCCGTCGCCGGGCAGGAACGCCGCCTGCGTGGCCGGATTCGAGGCCTTTCCAACCGTCAGCGTCGACACCGCGTAGTTGGCGTCGAACACGTTCCTGACTTCCGCAAAGGCGCTGTACTGGGCATTGAAGGCGTAACGGGTGCGTAGATTGGCGATGATCCAGTCCTGCGAGAACATCGTGTTGGCGTTGTCGACCGGGATGTCGTCCGGCACCCACTGGAGTTCGCCCTCGACCCACCATTGCGGGTTGTGAGTGTATCGCAGCGCGGTGAGCACGAAATTTCGCGGCGCGCCGGCGATTCTGTTGTTGCCGTACAGCGGATCGTCGACGAAGCGGAAATCCTGATACGCGTAGGTGATGCGCGCGGACACCTGGTCGGTGATCTTGACGCTACCGCCGAGCTCGACGCCGAAATGCCTGGTCTTGTCGGCGTTGATGGTCCAGGCGGCGGCGCCGTCGGTCAGCCGGATCAGTTCGTCGTCGATCCACGAATAGTAGGTCGTCACGTCCCAGGCGAAGCGGCCCAACTGGCCGCGCCAGCCGATTTCCGTGGTGGTGGCGCTCTGGCCCTTGAGGTCGGGCGTCTTGAAGCCGTTCGGGGACTTGTTGGGATTGCCGCCGGTCGCTTCGATCAGGTCGTCGAAGGTCGGTGCCTCGAAGCTGCGGCTCACCGCCGCGAAGACGGTGTTCTTGGGACCGAGATCATAGGTGAAGGCCAGGCTCGGATTGAACGCGTCGTAGGAGCGCGAAAACGAGGTGTTGCGGGCGGTCGCGGAGCCCGCCGGGGTAGCCACGCCAGCGCTGGTGTTGCTGTAGTACGTCCAGGATGTCGCGCCAAAAGTGTCGGTGTTGTCGCGGGTGGCGTGCATATAGGCGATCGCCGGCGACACCGTGAGCGCACCGATCGGGACGTTGAAACCCGACCACAGCGACAGCGTGTCGGCATCGAGCTTGTTGGTACCGTAGGTGTTGGTCTGATTGCCATTGATGTTGTTGGCGTAGAGGCGGTCGGCGCTGCCCACCACATACATCGCAGTCGCTTCGAACAGCGGCAGCGCCGCCGTCTTGTCGGGCGCGTAGGCGTAGCGCAGCGAGGTGGTGAAGTCGCCGCCCTCCGTGAGGCGGAATCCGGTCGCGATCGGGAAGCGGAAAACGTCGTCCGTGTAGGTGTAACCGAAGGCGGCGTCGACCACATGGGCGTCCCAGGTCGCGGTGGTGCGCGAACCGACGCGGAATTGTTCGGTGTCGCGCCGCGGCTTGTCGCGTAGCGCGTTCGGGCCCGCATCGGTGCCGCCCGCCTGTGGGCCCGGCGCCGCCTGGGTCGGATCGGCCTGCATCCGGTTCCACGACAGCGGTCCGGGCACCTCGAAGCCGAGCTTGGTATAGCCCGCAAAGAAGCGCGTCGAGACATACTCGTTGATCTTGGCGCCGGCGTTGAAGTTGAAGTTGTGCCGTTCGGATTCGTTCCAGTCGCGATAGCCGTCGCGATGGCTGTAGGAATACTGCACCAGGGCGTCGAGATTGTCCTTGCGGGCGCCACCCTGGATCGATGTGCGGATGTCGCCGAAGCCGCCGCCTTCGACGGCGATCTCGGCACCGGGGGCGCTGGAGCCGGTGGGCGACACGAAGTTGATGGCGCCGCCCAGCACGGTGGCGCCGAGGCGATTGGCGGTGTAGCCGCGATAGACTTCGAGGAAATCGGCCCGGCGCGGATCGATCAGGCCGACGATGTAGGAGCCGTCGGCGCGGTTGATGGGCAAGCCGTCCTGCAGCATCAGCAGGCCGCGCTCGACCGGATTGGTCTGCTGGCCGGAGCCGCGGATGTGGATCTTGGGTTGGTCGTTGCCGCCCAGGAAGCTCGATGCCACCACGCCCGGGATGGCGTTGAGGGTGTCGGCGATCGACACATTAGCCTTGCCGGCGAGACTTTCGGTCGCCACCACGGCGGTGCCGCCGGCAGTCGCGTCCAGCCGCCGCCGCGCCTGCGCTTCACCGGACGAAGCGGTGCGGTCGGCATGCGCGTCGACGACGATCTCCTCCAATCTCACCGTGGCGCCGGGCGCGGCCGATTGGGCGAAGGCGCCTGTCGCACTCATCAGCGCCGCCATTGAGACGGCCGCGGCCAGGCGGCGGCGACGGGCCGGCAGGCAGGGCCGGAACCAGGTCGGGGCAGCGGAATCAATGGCGACGGGCATGGCACTTCTCACTGACCATGCGGCCCATGGTCCGGCAAGGGCCGCACACGCAAAGGGGATGCGAACCCAGCAAAGGGCTCGCGGACGGGAGCGATGGTCGTGGCTGGCTTGCGCCTGTTGGAGGCGTCTGGCTGGCGCCGGAAGGTGACGGTGCCTTTGCGGCGACCATGTTGCATTGAGTAAAAAACGATATTAGTACCTGTCAATCGAAAATGTCCAGTTTAGAGAGACTAAAATATAAGTCTAGTAGAATAGAACGTTTTTAAACACAAGAATAATATGATGCGAATACTTGTATCTGCCGAGATTTTTGCATTCGCAAATTTACTTACAGCGATCGAATACAGAGTGGTTGCATGGGATTTGTGGACGAGGGACGATGACCGATTACCTGCGATACACTGACGTGCGGCGCCGAAAAACTGCGGCGCGGCTTGCTGTCGGCCGCGCGAATGCCCTGCCGGCCCTGCCGATGACTGCGCGGCCCGGCGAGCAGCGCTCATGAGCATTCCTGCGATCTCCACCGCGCGCCGCTCCCCCGTCGTGCTGAGCGCACCCTTCCGGACGTTCTTCCTGGCGGCGGCCGTCCACGGCCTCGCGGTCGTGGCGGCCGGGCCGTTGCTCACCCGACTCCATTCGCCGGAGGCCGCAGCCGCCTGGCATGCGCACGAATTGCTGTTCGGCTACGTGCCCGCCGTGCAGGCCGGTATCCTGCTCACCGCGACTGCGAGCTGGACCGGCCGGCGGTTGATCGCCGGCGCTCCCGTCGCCGCATTGCTGGCCTTGTGGGTTGCGGGGCGGCTCGCCGTCGCCACGTTCGGCGTCGGCAGCCTGGCGGGCGCTGCCATCGCCACCGCGTTCCCGGCCGTGCTCGCGATCGTCCTCGGTCGCGAACTGGTCCTGGGCCGCCGTCTCGACCAGGTGCCGGTCATGGCGGTTCTCGTCGTTCTGACGGTGGCGCTGCCCCTTTTCCATGGCGAGGTGGCGGCGGCGGGGCGCAGTGTGTTCGCCGAGCGACTGGCGATCGTCGGCATCATGGCCCAATTCATGGTGCTGCTCGGCCGCTTCATCCCGCTGTTCACCCGCGATCATCTCGCGGCGCGCGGCGACGCTTTGCCGTCCGCATTCGATCGTATGGACAGGCTGTCGATCGCCGTCGGGCTCTCCGCCCTGGCGACATGGATCACCCTGCCGGTGCTCGACCTGCCGGCGCCTGCCGCCGGTGTCGTGATGATCGCCGCCGGTCTGACGCATTTCGCCCGGCAGGCGCGCTGGACGCCGGGACGGACGTGGCGCGATCCGCTGCTGTTCGTCCTGCACCTGGGTTACGGCGCCCTGCCGCTCGGATTCATGGTCGCGGGCACGGCGGCGATCGTCGTCGCGCCGCGGCTCGCCTTCGCGACCATCCACGTGTGGGCGATCGGCGGCACCGGTCTGACGACGCTCGCGCTGATGACCCGCGCCACTCTCGGCCATACGGGCCGGCCGCTGCGGGCGCTGGCCGGCACGTCCGCGCTCTATGCGGCGGTCATCGCGGCTTTGATCGCCCGCATCGGCGGCGTCCTGGTGCCGTCCTGGGCGGCCGTGCTGATGCCGTTCGCCGGCGTGTGCTGGCTCGCCGCCTTCGGCGGTTTCTTGGCGCTCTACGGTCCGCTGTTGATCCGACCGAATGCGGCGTTGCCGCATCCCGCCGCCGGCCGTCAGTAGTCCTTGTAGTTCATCTTGATGTCGGCCCAGATCTCGCGGACCGTCTGGGTCATCTCGATCTTGCGGTCGGTGTAGTAGGTGTGCAGCAGCTCGTGCGCCTTCTCGGAATTCGGCTTTCCGAGATAGTCGCGATAGAGCGCCTGCACCTGCTCGTTGCGATGCGACTGGCGGACGGCGCGCTTCTTGTCGATGCCGAACAGCGTCTCGCGCCGTTTCATGGCGTAAGGCAGATAGGCCTTCTTGGAGCGCAGCGTGCCGCCGCCGTCGACGCAGCCGCCTGGACAAGCCATGATCTCGATGAAGTCGAAATCGGCCGTGCCGGCGCGTACCGCCTCGACGATCTGGCGGGTCGGCTTGAGGCCGTGGCACATGGCGACCTTGACCTGGCCGATCGTCCCGCCGAGATCGACGGTCGCGCTGCGCACGCCCTCGAAGCCGCGCAACTGCTCGAGCTCGACGGTTTCGAGCTCGCGGCCATTGACGACGTAGTACATGGTGCGCAACGCCGCTTCCATGACGCCGCCGGTGGTGCCGAAGATGGCGCCGGCGCCGCTGTATTCGCTCATATAGGGGTTGTCGAATGTCGACGGCTCCAGCCGCTTGAGATCGATGCGCTCGCGCTGGAGGAGGCGGGCGAATTCGCGCGTGGTCAGAACCACGTCAATTTCGGGCACGCCGTCGTGGGTCAACTGGCGGCGCACCGCCTCGTCCTTCTTGGCGATGCAGGGCATGATCGAGATCACCCGGATGCGGGCGGGATCGATGCCCATGCGCTGCGGCAGGTAGGTCTTGGCGAGCGTGCCGACGCATTGCTGCGGCGACTTGGTGGTCGAGAGCATCGGCAGGATGTCGGGATAGTGCCGCTCGGCGAAGTTGATCCATGCCGGGCAGCACGACGAGAAGGTCGGACGCTTGCGCTCGGCGAGGTGATGCAGGAGCTCCGTGCCCTCCTCCATGATGACGAGGTCGGCGCCCCAATTGGTGTCGAGGACGATGTCGGCACCGAGAAGCCGCAGCGCCGTGATGATCTGGCCTTCCACATTGGTGCCCGGCGGCAGCCCGAACTCCTCGCCGAAGCCGACCCGTACGGCCGGCGCGAACTGCACCACCGTGATGAGGTCAGGATCATACATCATCGCCAGCGCGCGGTCGGTCTCGTCGCGTTCGCCCAGGGCTCCGGTGGGGCAAACCAGCACGCACTGGCCGCAGGTCACGCAAGCGGAGTTCTTCTGCGTCAGGCCGTAGCGCAGCCCAACCGCCGTATCCATGCCGCTGCCGGTCTGGATCAGCGTGTCGATGCCCTGTCCGTCGCGGCAGATGGCGATGCAGCGCTGGCAGCGGATGCAGCGCTGCATGTTGCGGATCAGGGCCGGCGAAGAATCGTCGATCGGGCGGGCGGCGACGCGCTCGGGATTGTAGAAGCGGTTGGTGCGCAGGCCGACGAACTGGGCGACGTCCTGCAGGTCGCACTTGCCGTGCCGGATGCAGGTGGCGCAGTCCTGGTCGTGGTCGGCCATGAGCAATTCGACCTGCAGCCGCTGCATCTCGCGGACCGCCGGCGTGCGGGTCTGTACCTCCAACCCCTCCTGCATCGGTGTCGTGCAGGCCGTGGCGAGATGGCTCTTGTCGCCGTCACGGGTGTGGATGTCGACGAGACAGACCCGACAGGTGCCCGGGGTGTGGTCGATGTCGTGAAGCTCGCACAGCGTCGGGATATAGATGCCGTAGCGGCGTGCGCACTGGAGAATGGTTTCGCCGCTCAGGGCGGTGACGGTCTTGCCGTTGATGACGGCCTCGAACTCGGCGACGTCCGCCGTGACTTGATCCAGGACTTGCATGATCACGCTCCGTTCGAAATCGGCCGTTCGGTGATCACCGAATAGGTGCGGTAGCAGCGCATGCAGCGCTTCGATTCGGCATAGGCCTGCTCGGCGCTGATCGTCTGCTCCACCTCCTCGAACATCTGCTTTCTGACCTCGGGGTCGAGCTCGGGATGGTGGACGCGGTACTGCGGCTTGACCGGTACTTCGACGGCGTCGGTCGCCAGCATCTTGTTCCTGTTGAGGATCTCGCGCATGCGCGCGCGCGGCTGGAACTGGACCTTGCCGAGGCGGATCCAGTCGTCGATGCTGCGGCTCGCCTTGAGGCCGTTGGCCATGGCGTGGATCAGGGTCGACGGCCCGGAAGCGCAATCCCCGCCCGCGAACACGCCGGGCCGCGACGTCGACAGGTCGTCGGTGTTGACCGCGACGCAGTTCCAGCGATCGAACTTGATGCCGTCCTCGGGGCTCAGCGTGCCCTTGTTGACCTGCTGGCCGATGGCGGCGATCAGGGTCGAGCAGGGGAGCGCGCGTTCGGTGCCGGGGACCGCCTCGACGCCGCGCCGGCCGCTGGCGTCGGGCAATGTCGAGCGCATGTCGGTGACTTCGACGCCGGTGATGCGCCCGTTCTCGGCGATGACGCGGACCGGGTTGGTCAGGAAGTGGAATTCGATGCCTTCCGCCAGCGCCGCCTCGATCTCTTCGGAATCGGCCGGCATGTCAGCACGGGTGCGGCGATAGACGATGTGCACCTTCTCGGCGCCCATGCGCAGTGCCGAGCGCGCGCAGTCCATGGCGACGTTGCCGCCGCCGACCACGACCACGTGTCCGTCGATCGAGCTCGTCGTCGTGCCGGCGACGTGGTCGTGCACTTCGAGCAGGAAGCCGATGCCGCTCTTGTAGCCGGAAAGCTTCGGGTCCTCGCCTTCGACGCCGAGACGTGTGCCCTGCTGGCAACCGATGGCCAGGAACACGGCGCGATAACCGCGTGAAAACAGGTCGTCGATGGTGAAGTCGCGCCCCAGCGCGCGGCCGAACAGGAAGCGGCCGCCGAGTTCGGTGATGATGTCCGTCTCCGAGCGCAACACGTCCTTGGGCAGGCGGTAGCTCGGGATGCCGATCTTGGCCATGCCGCCCGCCTCGTCCAGGGCTTCGAGAATGTCGACATGGTAGCCGTGCAGCAGCAGATGGTAGGCGCACGAGACGCCGGCCGGGCCGGCGCCCACGACCGCGACCCGCATGTTGGGGCCGAGCGGCTGCGATATGAGTTCGCGGCCGAACGCCAGTGCCTTGCTGCCCTGCTGCTGGTCGGCGACGTAGCGCTTGAGCGTCTTGATGCCGACCGCCTCGTCGACCAGTTTGCGTCGGCACGCCATCTCGCAGAAGCGCACGCACACGCGGCCGCAGGTGGCCGCCATGGGATACTTCTGCAGGATGACGCCGAGCGAATGCTCGGGCTTGCCGTCTCGGATGTAGTCGATGTAGCGCGGCACGTTGACCCGCGAGGGACACGCCTCGATGCACGGCGCCGTCATGTAGGCCATGCCGTTTTGCTCGGGCTGCGGGCCGCGCTCGATTTCAGCCTCGATGACATCGCTGAAGTTGCGCAAGGCCGCGAGCAGCGAGCGCGCGCAGGTCTGGCCTAGTCCGCACATGGAGGTCGCCGTCATCTGATCGGCCAGAACTTCGATATCGGCCAGCGACAGCGTCCGCTCGCCCCGGCGCAGGGCATCGAGCGCATCGCGAATCAGGATGGTACCCATCCGGCACGGCGTGCACTTGCCGCACGACTGTTCGGCCGCACTGATCATCTGCCGCCACAGCCCGTCGATCAGGCTGACGGTGGGATCGAAGACGAAGAATCCCCGATCGCCGAAGAAGGCGCGGACGCGATTGTTCTTGTCGAAGAATTCGATGTCCACCAATGCCGGAACAACGCCTGCGTCCGCGGCTTCGTAGCGGTGGTCGAAAACGGCTCCGTCCCAAGTCCCGTAGCAGATCGCGGTCATCGTCAGCCCCAAATGCCCGAACCTTTCGGCCGGGTCATCACTCCCGAATAACGAAGAGATTCGGCCGATACGCGTACTGAGTAACGCAGGGAGGTTGGAACTAGAGTGATATTTGTCAGATTTCAAACCCGACGATAGCGCGTCTGATCTGCCTTTTTGTCGCCCCTCGGGTAAATACTTATTTGTATTATCTGTGCCGAAACTTGAAACTACACGCGTGCTGTGAAGTTCTGGCGAAAGACGGGCTGTACAGAAGGAAAAATCATCGAGGTCAAGATAGCGGGCATCTCGGCTAGGCGGGGAAAATCCTGAAGGGCAGTGTAGAAGATCTGATCATTCAGAACCCAGACCGGGAAAACCGTGCGCCGCGAACTTCCGGCGAGGAGTGTTCTGCTGCCCCGCATGCACAGCGCACCACTCACGATCTCGCCCGTTCAGGCGCACGGGCTTTCCGCCCTCGCCCTTGCTGCGACAGTTGAGAGGCATGTTTCAGGGAGCGGTCACCGTCGGTCTCTGACCGGTTGTGATTGCCATGCGGTCGAGCAGGTCGAGCTTGGCTGCGTCGCAATGTTCCTGGGTAACCGCCACGGCCGACCCCACGTCGCGAGCCCGAATGGCTGCCACCAGACGACGATGTTCGTCGATGACGGAAGCGATCCGGCCGGGGCCGAAGCCGTATCGGTTGCGGATGCTGACGACCAGCTCCCAGCCGCGATCGTGAAATTCCGCCGCCTCCGGATTGTCGGCGATCCTGGCGATAAAGCGGTGGAAGGTGAGATTGGCCAGCACCATGTCGGCGGAACGCCCGGCTGCAGCCGCCTCCTCGTATGCCGCCGCGAGGCGTCCAAGTTCAGCGACTTCGGCGTCGGTGATTTTCTCGGTCGCCTTGCGCACGAGCAGCACCTCGATGGCGGCGCGCGTGTCGTGGATGTCGGCGACGAACTTCGCGCTGACGTCGCGCAGGATCGCGCCTTTGTGGGGGTCGATCACCACCAGCCGGTCACCCTCGAGCTGGCGCAGCGCCTCCCGTACCGGGATGTGGCTGACGCCATAGCGGGTACTCAGTTCCGCAACCCTCAGTCGCACACCAGGTGACAAGACACCGCTGATGATGTCGTTGCGGATGGCATGGCTGACCCGCGCCGCCATGGTCGTGCTGATGCCGACCGACTCGCTCGCCATTTTCGTCCCCGCCGAAGCCGTTGTCCGAAAAGAGTTTTTCAAGGAGGTGCGGTGGCCGCAAGAGCAGCCGGAAGAAAAATCGGTTTACAAGCCAATATTATATATAATATATAAAAATGTCAAAGGCCTTTCCGGTCCCGCCGTGAGGGGTCTTCCCAGGGGTGCCCCCGACCCCATGCCGAGGATGAGGCGGTGGCTGGAATCCACAGGGTCGGGGAATCGGGAACAGGGTCGGCAGCGCCGGAGGACGCTTCGGTTTCCTGCGACCTCGCCGGGCGTTCAATTCCCTGGCGTTCCGTTCGGCTCGCTCACCTGAGCCATTGTGTCATCCAGGGCCGATCTGCGCCGCGCCCAAGCATGTCGGCGTTCCGGGGCATGGCCGGCCCGGCCCTCACTTTCCACTGCGCATCACAATCGGCATCGGGGCGACCGCCCCGCCGATATCAAAGCGGTTTCCGACAGACGTTCTTCGCCACAAAGGAGCGAAACGATGCCGTTTGACAATGACCATCCGTGGAACGCGCCGGTCGCGCGTCGGACGGTACTGCGTACCCTTGGTTCGCTGGCGGCGGCGAGCGCATGGCCTGCCCTTGGCTACGCGCAGGCGACGCCTCGGCGCGGCGGCGTATTGAAAATCGCCGCGCCTTTCAACCCTTCGACCCTTGACCCGATCACCGGCGGGCTCGGTTCCGACCACATGGTCCTCTATCCGGTGTTCGACACGCTGGTGGACTTCGAGCCGTCGACGCTGGCCCCGAAGCCGGGCCTCGCCACGGCCTGGGAATTCCCGGATCCGAAGACGCTGGTGATGACGTTGCGTAGCGGCGTGCGCTTCCACGATGGCGAGCCCTTCGATGCCGCCGCCGTCAAGGCCAATCTCGACCGCGCCCGCACTGATCCGCGGTCTTCCGTCAAGGGCGACCTGCAGTCCTTGCAGGCCGTGGAGGTGCTCGCGCCCGACCGCGTCGCACTCAGGCTCAGCCGGCCCGATACTGCGCTGCCGCTGATCCTCGCCGATCGCGCCGGCATGATGTCGTCGCCGAAGGCGGTCGAGGCGCGTGGCAAGCAGCACGATCGCGCCCCGGTCGGCACCGGCCCGTTCAAGGTCGATAAGTGGAACGACAACGACGTCGTCGTGATGAGCCGCAACGACGCCTACTGGAAGCCCGGCCAGCCCTATCTCGACGGCCTCGTGTTCCGCATCATCACCGACCTCAACACCGGCCTGCGCTCGGTGGTGGCCGGCGAGAACAACTTCGCCTACCGGCTCAATCCCCAGCAGCAGGTGGTCGCCGACCGCATGAAGGGCAAGGTGGTGGTGTCGAGCACGCCGACCATCGCCGACTATCACCTCGTCTTCAATTACAGTCGCGCGCCTCTCGCCGACGTGCGCATCCGCAAGGCGATCAACTACGCGGTCGACCGCGAAGCCTTCAATCGTGTCGCCTTGCTCGGGCTCGGTGTCCCGGCCCAGACCATGCTGCCGCCCGGTTACTGGGCACACGACTCCTCGGTGGATAATTTCTACACCCACGATCCCGACAGAGCGCGTCGGCTCCTCGCCGAGGCCGGCCATCCCAACGGGATCGAGATCCAGTTCTACGGATACTCCGACCAGTCTTCGCAGCAGCGCCACGAGATCATCATCGAGCACCTGCGCCAGGCTGGCATCACCGCCAAGCTGACGACGGCTTCGAGCGCGGACATGTATCAACGCTTCATGGTGCGCGGCGAAGGCGACATGCTGCTGCCGTTGTGGACCGGCCGTCCCGATCCGAGCCAGCCGTTCCTGCTCATCTACGGAGAGAACGGCTTCAACAATGCCGGCAAGGTGCCGCCGCCGCCCGAGATGGTCGCGGCACAGAACGAATCGCAGTCGGCGGTCGATCAGGAATCGCGCAAACGCGCCTTCGCCAAGCTGGAGCGTCTGGCGCTCGAGCACGCGCTGTCCTGCGAACTCGCCTTTATCCCCGGCATCGAGGCATTCACACCCAACGTGAAGGGCTATGTACCGAACCTGCTCGGCAAGCCGAAATTCAACGACATCTATCTCGCGAGCTGAAGACGCGCGAGCTGACAAGAGGACTGCTTAATGAAAATCGCGCGCGTTGAAGACCTGCACGGCGCGGCGGGCTGGCGGACCACATCCTTCCTGAAGATCACCACCGACGACGGTATCGTCGGCTGGTCGGAATACAGTGAGGATGTCGGCACCGCCGGACTGACCGCGACGCTACGCTCCCTCGGCGAGCGCCTGATCGGACTCGATCCCATGCGCATCGAGTGGATCATGGCCATGCTCTATACCCGCACCGTGCCCGCCTATTCGGGCATCAACCAGCATGCGCTGGGGGCGATCTGCAATGCGCTCCTCGACATCAAGGGCAAGGCCTTGGGGCTGCCGGTGCACGCCCTCCTGGGTGGCGCCCTCAGGACCCGCCTGCCGGTCTACTGGTCGCACTGCGGCAGCTACCGGGTTCGATTCCCGGAGCAGATCGGCGTTTCGCGGATCAAGGACTTCGACGACCTCACCCGCCTCGGCGAGGAGGTGCGCGCGCGCGGGTTCCGCGCGCTCAAGACCAACATCATGACGTTCGAGAACGGACAGCTGACCCAGTTCCGTCCCGGCTTCGGCGCCAAAGGCTTTCCCGAGCTCAATCCGCAGCCCGACGTGATGGCGACACTCGCGCGCCAGCTGGAAGCCCTGCGCGCCGGCACCGGCCCCGACGTCGCGATCATGCTCGACGCCAATTTTCACTTCAAGACCGAGGGCTATCTTCAACTCGTGCGCACAGTCGAACCTTACGACCTCGCCTGGCTGGAGCTCGACATCTACGATCCGGGGAGTCTGGCGCTGCTGCGCCGGGAGGCTTCCTTCCCGATCGCGAGCGGCGAATCTCTCTTCACACGCCGTGGCTATCGCCCGTTCCTGGACGCCTATACCATGGACGTTGCCATCATCGACGTGTTCTGGAACGGCTTTCTGGAGGCCTTGAAGATTGCCGCCATGGCCGAGACCTACGAGGTCAACGTCGCGCCGCACAATTTCTACGGCCATCTCGCCGACCACATCAGCGCCCATTTTTCGGCCATGGTGCCGAATCTGCGCATGATGGAGATCGACATCGACGACGTGCCGTGGAAAGGCGAGTTCGTGACCCATCAGCCGGTGATCGAGAACGGCGAGTTCGTTCTTCCCGATCGACCCGGCTGGGGGACCGACGTCGACGAGGCCGCCGTGCGCCGGCATCCGCCCAAACAATGATCCGAACGGTGACGGAGATCGCATGACAGACGCGCTTCTCGACGTCCGCGACCTCAGTATCCACTTCCGTTCCGGCGCCCGCGAGGTGCAGGTCACCCGAAAGGTGTCCTTCACGATCGCGCCGGGGGAGGTGGTGGGGCTCGTCGGCGAGAGCGGTTGCGGCAAGACCGTGACGGGGCTCGCCCTCATGGGCCTGCTGCCGCGCGGACGCAGCCGTGTGACCGGCAACATCTTCTTGGGCGGCGAGGATTTCGCCGCCATGTCGCCCCGGCAGATGCGGCGCGTGCGCGGCCGCCGCATCAGCATGATCTTCCAGGAGCCGATGAGCGCGCTCGATCCGGTTTTCACCATCGGCGAGCAGATCAGCGAGACCCTGCGCGCTCATCGCGACGTCTCCGTCGGCGAGGCGCGCGCGCGTGCCATCGAGGCGTTGACGCAGGTCGGCATTCCGGAGCCGGAACTGCGCTACGATGCCTATCCACACCAACTCTCCGGCGGCATGCGCCAGCGCGCCATGATCGCCATCGCGCTCGTGTGCGAGCCGCAACTCCTGATCGCCGACGAGCCGACCACCGCCCTCGACGTCACCGTACAGGCGCAGATCGTCGAGGTGCTCGGCGGCCTGTGCGCGAGGCTCGGCATGGCGATGCTGTTCATCACCCACGACCTTGGATTGGTGGCGGAGACCTGCTCGCGGCTCGTCACCATGTATGCCGGCGAAGTGGTCGAGGAAGGCCATATCGACGACGTGCTGGTACGGCCGCGCCATCCCTACAGCTCCGGGCTCTTGCGTTCGCTGCCGGCGCTCGCCCAGCGCAAGGCGACGCTGCCGGCGATTCCCGGTCGCGTACCGACGGTCGCCGAAATGCCGGCCGGCTGCCGTTTCCGACCGCGCTGCGCCCATGCGCGCTCCGTCTGCGAAGACCCGCAGAGTCTCGTGGATTCGGGCAACGGGCATGTGCGGTGCTGCCGGCAGGAGGAGCTGGTTCTGCCGGGCGCGTTGCGCGGGGAGGTCGCCGCATGAGGACCGCGACGGCCGTGCCGATCATCACCGCCCACGAGGTCGGCATCCATTTTCCGGTCGCGGGCGGTCGGACCTTGCGTGCCGTCGACGGCGTCAGCCTCGAGGTTCATCGCGGCGAGACCTTCGGGGTGATCGGCGAGTCGGGCTCCGGCAAGACCACGCTGGGACGGGCGCTGGTCTGCCTGGAACGGCCCGCCGCCGGTCGGGTGCTGCACGACGGCGACGATCCCTATCGCCTGAGCGCAGCCGCCTTGCGCCGTCACCGGCGCGACTTCCAGGTCGTGTTCCAGGATCCAAACGCGGCGCTCGATCCGCGCATGACCATCCTGCGCTCGGTGCGAGAACCGCTCGACGTCGCCGGCGAGCTGCCGCGTGCCGAGCGCACCCGCTTGGCCCTCGAGATGATCGAACGCGTTGGCCTCAATCCGGAATTCGCCGACCGCTATCCGCACGAACTGTCCGGAGGACAGAAGCAGCGTGTCTGCATCGCCCGCGTGTTGACGCTGCGCCCGGCCCTCATCGTCTGCGACGAGGCGGTGGCGGCGCTCGACGTTTCGATTCAAGCCGACATTCTCAATCTGCTCGCCGACCTGCAACGTGAATTCGGGCTCACCTACGTATTCATCACCCACAACCTCGGCGTGGTCGCCCACATCAGCGACCGCATAGCCGTCATGTATCTCGGCAAGATCGTCGAGCTGGCGGCGACCGAGTTGATCGAGGCTCGGCCGCTGCATCCGTACACGCGAGCGCTCCTGTCGGCGGAGCCGGTGGCATTGCCGTCGCACATGCGCAGCCACCAGCGCATCGTCCTGCACGGCGAACTGCCGAGCCCGGTGTCGCCACCCTCCGGCTGTCGCTTTCGCACCCGGTGCCCGATGGCGGTGACACGCTGCATGCAGGACGTGCCGGCGTGGCGAGAGGTCGAGCCCGAGCACTTCTGCGCCTGCCATTTCGCCGAGGATGTCGGCGACGCCATCGTTCCGCAGCGCCCAGGAGGCACGCCATGACCAAGCGTCAGATCGTCCTGCTCGCCTCGCGCCTCGTCCAGGTGCTGCCGGTCGTCGTGCTCGCCACCGTGGTGATCTTCGGTCTTCTGCAGCTCGTCCCGGGCGATCCGGCGGCGGTGATTGCCGGCGAGTACGCGACCGCCGAGCGCATCGCCGAGATCCGCCACCAGCTCGGCCTCGATCAGCCGCTGTGGCGGCAGTATCTCGGCTGGCTGTTCGCTGCGATGCACGGCGACCTATCCACGTCGCTGATCACCGGCCAACCGGTGGTCGAGGAGGTGCTGCGACGGCTTCCCAACACGCTGCTGATCGTTTGCGGCGCATTGATGTTGTCGATCTCGGTCGGCGTGCCGCTGGGCCTGACGGCGGCAACCCATGTGGACAGTCCGGTCGACCGCGTCGTCACCACGATCGCGTCCCTCGGGGTCGCCGTCCCGAACTTCTGGTTCGGTATGATCCTCGTCGGTTTTTTCGCCCTCGGATTGGGCCTGTTTCCCACCACCGGCGCGGCATCCCTATTCCAGGATCCGCGCGCCGCCGTCATGCACGCCGCCCTGCCGTCGGTCGCGCTGGCGATGGGCGGGACCGCCGAGATCGCGCGCCAGTTGCGCAGCGCCATGATAGAGGTGTTGGGTTCGCAATACGTGCGCACGCTGCATGCCAAAGGCCTGCCGCAGTCGAGTATCCTGTGGCGCCACGGGCTCAAGAACGTATCGCTGACGCTCCTGACCGTCATTGGCCTCGTGTTCAACCGCACGCTGGGCGCGACCGTCGCCATCGAAGCGGTGTTCGCCATTCCGGGTACGGGCACGCTGGTGGTGACGTCGGCGACCAACAAGGACTTTCCGATCGTGCAGGGCACGGTGTTCGTCCTGGTGATGATCGTGATCGGCTGCAATCTCTTGATCGACCTTCTTTGTACGGTGCTCGACCCGCGGGTGGACAAATGAGCGAGCGAACCATTGACCGGCCGCCGCCGGCACCGCGCAGGGGCGCGTTGGTGCGATTCTTCGCCTATCTGCGCACCGACCTGCGCGCCGCGCTCGCCTTCACCTACCTGATCCTGCTCGTCCTCTTGTCTCTGTTCGCGGCCGTGGTCGCGGTGCATTCCCCGCTCGCCCAGACGCCAGATATCCTGTCGCCGCCGAGCGCCGTCCATTGGCTCGGCACCGACGATCTCGGCCGTGACGTATTCGCGCGCCTGATCCACGGCGCGCCGATGACCCTCTATGCGAGCTTCCTCGCCGTCTGCGTCGGATTGATGATCGGATTGCCGACCGGGCTCGCGGCCGGCTATTTCGGCGGCTGGCTCGACACCGTCATCAGCCGGGTGATCGATACGCTCTTGTCGTTCCCCAGCATCGTCCTGGCGATCGCCGTGACCGGGGCGCTCGGTATCGGGCTCACCAACAGCATGATCGCGGTCGGCATCGTGTTCTCACCCAATATCGCCCGGCTGATCCGCATCCAGACCATCATCGTCAAGGGGGAACTCTACGTTGACGCCGCCCGCACCTTCGGGATGGGCCCGGCGCGCCTCATCGTCGTCCATATCGTGCCCAACGCCATCCAGCCGGTCATCGTGCAGGTAACGCTGCTGCTCGCGACCGCGCTCCTGTCCGAGGCGAGCCTGTCGTTTCTGGGACTCGGCGTGCAGCCGCCGCAGCCGAGCTGGGGCCAGATGCTGGCACGCGCCTATGGCTATATGGAAATCGCGCCCGAGCAGATGTACGCGCCGGGATTCGCGATCCTGTGCACTGCACTTGCCTTCAATGCGCTCGGCGAGTCGCTGCGGACTCTCCTCGATCCGACCCGCCGACGCTCAAGCTGAGCGATCGGGCCGGTTGAAGGCTGGCCCATGGCGAAGCCCCGGTGGAATGCCGCAACGACGGGCTCCGGCATCCGAATTCGAGCCAAAACGGTCCGTCCGGTCTTGGCGATTTGCGCTCGGGGCGCCGTCGTGACATCATGGAAGCAGTTGTTTTGTCTCCAAGATTCCCGCCGTACCAATGGCCCGAAAATTCCCCTGGACCACGCTGCCCGACGAGAAGCTCCTGCAGCTGCGCCTGAAGGACCTCAAGGTCACCATCGATGGCACCTGGCTCGAGGGCTGTCTCGCCGACCTCTATGACGAGCTCGCCCAGCGCGACATCAGGGTGCGGCCGCATGCCTGGATTTCCGATGAGTGGTTCTCGCCCAACAACACGCCGGGCATCGCCATACCGTTCTATCTCACCCATCCGCGTCTGATGCGGCTCGAGCGCAAAAAGATTCTCGACGTGGAAGGCGGCACGGTGCCGGAATGCATGCGCATCCTGCGCCACGAGGCCGGGCACGTGGTGCAGTTCGCATTCGAGCTTCAGCGCCGCCGGCGCTGGCAACAATTGTTCGGCCGCTCGTCCAAACGCTATCCGAGCTATTACCGGCCCAATCCGGCGAGCAAGAATTTCGTCGAGCATCTGCCGCTGTGGTATGCCCAGAGTCATCCCGACGAGGACTTCGCAGAGACCTTCGCGGTTTGGCTGCGGCCGCGCTCCAACTGGCGCAAGCGCTATGCCGACTGGCCGGCTCTGGAGAAGCTCGAATATGTGGACGAGGTGATGGGCGAGATCGCCGGCCAGAAACCCCTCATGGCGGCGCGCCGCATGCATGTCGATCCGCTCAGGCATCTCGACCGGACGCTCGCGGAATATTACAAGAAGAAGTTCGCCCGCTACGTCGTCGATACGCCGCGCACCTATGATCGCGCGCTCACCCGCATCTTCACCCCCGATACCGGACGCCATCCTGGCGTGGCGGCCTCCGCCTTCGTGCGCGAGAACCGCGCCGAGATCAGGGAACTGGTGGCGAAATGGACGGGCGAGCGCAAGCTCACCCTCGACACCGTCCTCGACGGGATGATCCGCCGCGCCCGCGAGTTGGACCTGCGCGCCGTCGGCCCGCTCGGCAAGCTGCGCCTCGACTTCGCGCTCCTGGTGACCGCGGAGACCGTGCATTCGCTCTACTCGCCGTCACGACGGCAATGGTTCGCGCTATGAAACGTCAAAAGCTGCGCGTTCTCGTCCTGCTCAATCCGGAACACGCGCCTCCGGAAACGCTCAAAGGCCACAGCGAGCAGGAGATCATGGCCTGGAAGACCGGCTGGGACGTGGTGAGCGCGCTGCGCCGCTCCGGCCACTCGGTCCATGTCCTCAGCGTCCAGGAAGAGTTGCGGCCGATCCGCGAGGCGGTCGAACAGTTCAAGCCCGAGATCGTGTTCAATCTGCTCGAACAGTTCCACGGCGAGACCATGTACGATCAGAACGTCGCGAGTTATCTCGAATTGCTGCGCGTTCCCTACACGGGCTGCAATCCGCGCGGCCTGATGCTGGCGCGAGGCAAGGATCTGTCCAAGAAGCTCCTGGCCTATCACCGCATCCCGGTGCCGGCCTTCGCGGTCTTTCCCAAGGGCCGCAAGGTCAGGAAGCCGGGCCGGCTCTCCTGGCCGCTCATCGTCAAGAGCCTGTCGGAAGACGCCTCGCGCGGCATCACCCAAGCATCCGTGGTGACGAGCGACGACAAGCTCGCCGAGCGTGTCGCGCTCGTCCACGAACGCGTCGGAACGGCGGCGATCGTGGAAGAATACATCGCCGGTCGCGAACTCTATGTGAGCGTGATCGGCAACGAGCGCATGCGT
Source organism: Astrobacterium formosum (assembly GCA_030848545.1). GTDB lineage: Bacteria > Pseudomonadota > Alphaproteobacteria > Rhizobiales > Xanthobacteraceae > Astrobacterium > Astrobacterium formosum. The sequence continues at coordinate 168,280 of JAVDCA010000003.1, read as the reverse complement.
GTTCTGCCCATCTGGGAACTCGAATTCGGCACGTTGTCGACCGGCATAGCCACCGAGAAGGTCAAATTCGATCCCGAGTATCAGGAGAAGCGCGGCATCCTGCAGGGCCTGGCCGAGAACATTCCGCCCGAACTGCAGAGCCGCATCGAGAAACTGGTGCGCCGTATCTGTCGCAATCTCGACCTCGACGGTTATGCGCGTATCGACTTCCGCCTGACGGCGGAGGGCGTGCCCTATTTCCTCGAGGCCAATCCGAACCCCGAGATCGCCCGCCAGGAGGTGTTCGCCGAGGCGGCGAGATTCGACGGGCTCGGCTATTCGGCCATGATCAACCGCATCCTCGCGCTCGGCATCGCGCGGGCCAAGGCGATGGCGGCGGCGTGACGGGGGCCGGCGCGCCACAACAAGCGTAATCCTTGCGCGCCGCAACGCTCCGTCTCGTCGGTTCCATGTCGACGAAATGGCCGTCGTACGGGTCGCTGGTGATCGAGCCGTACGCGGTCTTCCATCCACGACCTCAGTCTGAAGCGGACCAGTCCTGCAGGTTCAAACCGGGTCCGCGGGAGAATTCGCGCGTGTTGGCGGGCCGCCAACAAGGCACCTCGCCGCCGCGCCGATCACCACGATGATGGCGTTGGTGTCGAAGCAGATCATGATTTCTGCCCGGAAACCGGTGCGTCGTTTGGGCTGTTCAGGTCGGGCTTATTTGCCATGCCATCTTCCCCGTCCTCCAAGTACTGGCGATCATTGACCGGCGTGGGGGGCTGCCCGCGTCCTTCAGGCAAGAAAGGAATGTCTTTGTATTGGTCGAGCTTCGCCCACCACGCCGCCATGTCGAAGGGTTCTTCGACCGGCTCCAGGAGTACGTCGCGGCCGACCTTGCGGACCTTGACCTCCTTGCCGGGCAGGCGGACGGCTTGGCTGCAGCCGTGCATGAAGAGCTGGGCTGTGGCGGATTCAGTCATGGCGCGCTTCCCCAAGTTTGGCATCTATCAATGATAGATACCATCCGAAGGGGTGTGGATCGACATGCCCCGGCCCGTCTCGGGCGGCGCTGTCGGGTTGCCCTCACTGCGTCCAGCGGCGCGACACTTTCGGCATGATCGCCTTGGAGGCGCGCGGGCGCGGCGTCGCCCTATGGCGCGGCGCGTTTTTGGGCGTGACGGGCGCCGCCACCCAGCCGAGCGCCAACCGGCCCTCGTCGGTCAATCGGTCCGGGCACCACGGCCGCTCCATGTCGAGTTCGACATGGATGTGGGCGACGTCGGGGAAGCGCCGTCGCAGCGCCGTGCGGGCCTCCGCGACCAGCACGCCCATGGCCGGACAGGTCGACATCACGCCGATCGACACTTCGATCCGCTCCGCCGTGCGTACGGCGCGATAGACCAGGCCGAAGTCGACGATGTTGATGGACATCTCGGGGTCGAGCACGTCCTTGAGGGCGGCGAGAACCTGCGGATCGTTCATGCAAAGGATGTGGGATGAATTGGCGGCGCTTGTCGAGTCAGGAAAGGGTGTGGTGCGGTAACATGCTGCAGTGACCGATGTGGAATAGATTGAAGCAATGCGGTTGTTTGGAGCGCATCTTATTCGCGGCATCCTCTCGCATGATTCCTCTCGGCGTCCGCTTGAAAGGGCGGTGAGCGAAGATGGAGCGGTCCGAATGGAGCGGCCTAATGCGTCCGCGAGATCGTGAACTCGACCGCTTCTTCCAGCGCCCGCTTCATGGGCGAGTCGGGGAACAGGCCGAGGGCGTCGCGGGCGATGGCGCCGTAGTGGCGGGCGCGCTGGATCGTGTCCTCGATGGCGCGCTGCTTCACCATGAGCCCGATGGCGTGCTCGAGATCGGCGTCGGAGGCTTCGCTTTTCTCGATGACACGGCGCCAGAAATCGCGCTCTGCGTCGGTGCCGCGCCGGAAGGCGAGCACGACCGGCAGCGTGATCTTGCCGTCGCGAAAATCGTCGCCGACATTCTTGCCGAGCTTGGCGGCGACGCCGCCGTAGTCGAGCGCGTCGTCGACCAGCTGGAAGGCGATGCCGAGATTCATGCCGAAAGAGCGGCAGGCGGCCTGCTCGGCCTTGGGACGTTTGGCGATCACCGGGCCGACCTCGCAGGCGGCGGCGAACAGTTCCGCGGTCTTGGCGCGGATGACGGCGAGGTATTCGTCCTCTGTCGTGGCCGTGTTGTTGGCGGCGGCGAGTTGCATGACCTCGCCCTCGGCGATCACGGCGGCGGCGGCGGAGAGGATCTCCAGCGCCTTGAGGGAACCCACTTCGACCATCATCTTGAAAGCCTGGCCGAGCAGGAAGTCGCCGACCAGGACGCTCGCCTCGTTGCCCCACACCATGCGGGCGGCGAGCTTGCCGCGTCTCATGTCGCTCTCGTCGACCACGTCGTCGTGCAGGAGGGTGGCGGTGTGCATGAATTCGACGGCGGCGGCGAGCTTGATGTGGCCGTCGCCGCCATGGTCGACGAGCCGCGCCATGGCAAGGGTGAGCACCGGCCGCAGCCTCTTGCCGCCCGAGGAGATGAGATGGTTGGCGACCTCCGGGATCATCGTCACCTCGGAGCCGGTGCGCGTCAGAATGGTGGCGTTGACGCGGTCCATGTCGGCGGCCACCAGTTCGACCAGCCGGTCGAGGGAGTTGGAGCCTTGGGGTTCGAAAGGTACGACGACGGCCAAAATGCATCTCCCGGAGGCATGAGCTGGGACCGACAATAAAAACGCCGGCCCGGGGCGGCAAGGGTGTCGCTGTCCACCATTGTCCACCATTCGGCAAGATCGCACGGCCAGGCGTATCCGCTCACCTTTTGTTCCGTGCGTCGCGTCGTCCGTGCTATGGATCCCCCGGGAGGCGACAGGCGAATATGAAGGAAATCGTGCGCAGCAACGACCCCGTATTGGTCTCGGCCGTCACCGCGCTCCTCGACGGGGCTGCGATTCGCCATATGGTGCTCGACCAGAACATGAGCGTGCTGGAGGGATCGATCGGCATTCTGCCGCGTCGGATCCTGGTCGAGGAAGTCCATGCATCGGCGGCCCGGCGGCTACTCGTCGAGGCCGGTCTCGGCCACGAGCTGCGGCTCGACGACGCGAGCTGAAATCATGCATCCCGACACCGGCGCCGCCGATGCCGCGGTGACCGACGATGCCGTCCTCGGCGGGCGACTGCGGCTCCTGCAACCGCGCCGGGGCCACCGGGTCGGTCACGACGCCATCCTGCTCGCTGCCGCCGTCACCGCCGGCCCGGGGGACGTGGCGGTCGATCTCGGAGCGGGCGTCGGCGGCGCGGGTCTTGCGCTCGCGGTACGCCTCGCCGGCATCCGCGTGCGGCTGGTCGAAATCGATGCGAATCTCGCCGCTCTCGCCGCCCGCAATATCGTCCGCAACGGGCTCAGTGACCGCGCCGGCGTCGATATTCTCGATGTGGAAGGGCAGGCGGCGGACTTCGCGGCCGCCGGTCTCGGTGCCGGCAGTGCCGCCGTGGTGTTGATGAACCCGCCGTTCAACGACCCGGCACGTTTTGCGGCCTCGCCCGATGCTGCCCGCCGCGCCGCCCACATGGGTGATGCGGAGCGCTTGCGGACTTGGATCGCCACCGCCGCCCGCCTGCTGCGTCCGGCCGGAAGCCTGACATTGATTCATCGCGCCGATGCCCGTGAAGAAGTCGCCGCGGCGCTCGCCGTGGAATTCGGTGGCCTCGTGGTCCTGCCGGTCAGACCGCGACCCGGAACGGAGGCCATACGGATTATCGTACGTGCCGTCAGGGGTGCACGGGATGCCCTCACTGTCCTGCCCGCCATGGATCTGCAGGACACCGATGGCCGGCCGTCAGCCGCAGCCGAAGAGGTGTTGCGGGCCGCGCGAGCGCTGCCCCTGGGGCCAACTCCGTGACCCCCTAGACTTGCGGCTGGCCGCCGGCGGAACGTTCGGTCGCATAGGCACTCGCCACGATGGTCGTTACCAGCATCACCAGGAGGACGATCTTCAGCGTTATCATGACTCGCTCTTTGGTCCCCAGCCGTGTCGGCAACCCTACGCTGTAGATTCCGTTCCGGAAGGAAGCCCGGTATTGGTTAATAACGAGTAACATGCCGATGATCTTGGCATGCTTTGTGAGGACACAATGGCCGACCCGACCATGACCGAACATCTGCGCCAGCTGGGGCTGCGCGCCCGCGACCTGATCGAACCGGTGCTGCCACGCCGCTGGCGTCGCGGCGTTTCTCTGGTTCCTGTCGTAAGGCTTTCCGGCGTCATCGGATTTTCGACGCCGCTGCGTCCCGGCCTGACCATCGCCGGGATCGCGAAAAGCCTCGATCGCGCCTTCGGGATGCGAAAGATCACGGCGGTGGCTCTGGTGATCAACTCTCCGGGAGGATCGGCGGTGCAGTCGCATCTGATCCACCGCCGCATCCGTGACCTGGCCGCCGAAAAGGGCGTGCCGGTCATCGCTTTCGTGGAGGATGTCGCCGCCTCCGGCGGCTACATGATCGCCTGCGCGGCGGATGAGATCGTCTGCGACCCGTCCTCGATCGTCGGCTCCATCGGCGTCGTCGGGGCGACGTTCGGCTTCGACGAGGCGATCCGGAAACTCGGCATCGAGCGGCGCGTCTACACCGCCGGCGAGCGCAAGGTCATGCTCGACCCGTTCCTGCCCGAAAATCCGGACGACGTTGCCCGCCTCAAGGCCATCCAGCATGAGATCCACGACAGCTTCATCGATCTGGTCAAGGAGCGCCGGGGTGAGCGCCTGTCGGAGGACGAACCGAACCTGTTCTCGGGCGAGTACTGGGCGGCGAAGACGGCACTCGGCATGGGTCTCGTCGACCGGCTCGGCGAACTGCGTGCGGTGCTGCGCGAACGCTATGGCGAAGAAGTGCTGACGCCGCTCGTATCGGCGGAGCGCGGCCTGTTCGGCCGCCGCCAGCCGGGAGTTGCGGGCCCCTTCGCAGGACCAGGTATCGGCCTCGCCGCCGACGACATCATTTCCGCGCTCGAAACGCGGGCCCTGTGGTCGCGTTACGGACTATGACCGGAGCGGGAGGAAAGGAGGCGAGATGGCACCCTTGATTGCGCCTGTGGCCGCCGGCGCCTTGGGCATGCTCGGCGCGGTGGCGCTGGCTAAACTCGTCGCCCGGGAGTGGCGGCGGGTCAATGCCGAGCTGCACCCGAGTGCCGAGGCGGCGCCGGGGCGGTCGCGGCTGCGCCGCGATCCGGTGACCGGGGTCTTCCGTCCCGACGAGGCAAAACGCCAGCGCTGACGGGAGCTTCCCTCAGCTTGACCCGTGTCGGGGCCGCCGATAGGGTCCGCGCCGTTCGCTGTCATCGGTCCCCACATCCATGTCTTCAGATCTGCCCGCCCATATGCGCCCGGAACGTTCGTTCCAGGGCTTCATCCTCGCCTTGCAGCGGTATTGGGCCGACTATGGCTGCGTCGTCCTGCAGCCCTACGACATGGAAATGGGGGCCGGGACCTTCCATCCGGCGACGACGCTGCGCGCGCTCGGGCCGAAACCCTGGAATGCCGCCTATGTGCAGCCGTCGCGCCGTCCCAAGGACGGCCGCTATGGCGAAAACCCCAACCGGCTGCAGCACTACTACCAGTTCCAGGTGATCCTGAAGCCGAACCCGCCCAATCTGCAGGAGCTCTATCTCGAATCGCTCGCCGCGATCGGCGTCGACTCCTCCCTGCACGACATCCGCTTCGTCGAGGACGACTGGGAAAGCCCGACCCTGGGCGCCTGGGGACTCGGCTGGGAGTGTTGGTGCGACGGCATGGAAGTGTCGCAGTTCACCTATTTTCAGCAGGTCGCCGGCTTCGAATGCGCGCCTGTCGCAGGCGAACTGACCTATGGGCTGGAGCGCCTCGCCATGTATGTGCAGGGCGTCGACAACGTCTACGACCTGAACTTCAACGGCCGCGACGGCGACCGCAAGGTCACCTATGGAGACGTTTTCCTGCAGGCCGAGCAGGAATATTCGCGCCACAATTTCGAGTACGCCGACACCGCGATGCTGTTCGAGCAGTTCAAGATGGCCGAGGGCGCCTGCAAGAAATATCTCGACGCCGGCTGGCAGAACGGCGGTGACGCGAACGACAAGCGCCACCTGATGGCTCTGCCGGCCTACGACCAGTGCATCAAGGCGAGCCACGTCTTCAACCTGCTCGACGCCCGCGGCGTCATCTCGGTCACCGAACGTCAGAGCTATATCCTGCGGGTGCGCGAACTCGCCAAGGCGTGTGGCGCCGCCTGGCTCGCGACCGCCGGGGGCGGGCGGGCGTAGACCGCCTCGCTTATTATGCGGCGGCGTGTTCCTTCGTCGCCGTAATCATCGCCGCAGCCTCGCTCGCCGGCACCGCCTTGCCGAACAGGTATCCCTGGCCCTGCATGCAGCCGGCGTCTCGCAGGCTGCCGTGTTGCGAGGCGCTTTCGACGCCCTCCGCGAGGGTGACGAGGCCGAGGCCGCGGGCAAGCCCGATCACCGCCTTGACGATGACTTCCGAGTCGGTGTCCTGGCCGAGGCGGCGGATGAAGCTCCTGTCGATCTTGATCTTGTCGAAGTGCAGGCTGATGAGCTGCGACAGGGTGGCGTAGCCGGTGCCGAAATCGTCGAGCGCGATGTGCACGCCGACGCCGCGCAGCTCCTCGATGATTTTGCGGGCGAGCGTGATGTCGCCCACGAAAGCGCTTTCGGTGATCTCGATCTTCAGCCGGCGCGGCGGCAGGCCAGTGTCGCGCAGAACCGACAGGATGCGCAGCGCCAGCGCCGGATCCTTGAGCTGGCGTGGCGACAGGTTGAAGGCGAGGATCATGTCGTCGGGCCAGTCGGCGGCATCGCGGCAGGCTTGGCGCAGCAGTCGGTCGCCGAGATCCTGGATCAGGCCGCATTCCTCGGCGACGGAGATGAACACGTCGGGCGGGACAGGGCCGACCGTCGGCGAATTCCAGCGCGCCAAGGCCTCGAAGCCGATGATGCGGTCGCCATCGAGCGCCACCAGCGGCTGGTAGTGGGGCACGATGGAGGTGCCGGAAATCTCCGCCCGCAGCGCCCGCTCGATCTCGCCGCGGCGCTCGATATGGGCGTCCATCTCCTTGGCGTAGAAACAGATGCTGGAGCGACCGGTGCGCATGGCGCGCTCCATGGCGAGCTCGGCGCGCCGGGTCAGCGTGTCGGCGTCGAGACCTTCGTCGGGGGCGATGGCGACGCCGACGCAGGCGGCGAGCGAACCGGCGGTGTCGCCGGCGAACGACGCCCGGCCGATGGCGCCGGCGACGATGCGGGCGAGCCGCGCCGCCTCGTCGATGGATTCCATGTCGGGGATCACGATGGCGAAATTGTCGCCGCCCATGCGGGCGAACAGCATATCGGAGGAAACGACGTGGGTCAGTCCTTCGGCGATTTCGATCAGGGCGATGTCGCCGCCATACTGGCCGCGGGCGTCGTTGACCAGCCTCAGGCCGAGGATTTCGAACACGATGACGGCGGCGAACCTGCCGGGCGGCAGCCGGTACAGGACGGACTGCAACCGCTCGGTGTAGAAACCGCGGTTGGGCAGCCCGGTGAGGGGATCGTGGCGCGCGAAACTATGCGCCTGTGCCTGCGCCTGCCGGCGCCGCTCGACCTCGCGGTTGATGTCGCTGATGCGCCGATACGCATAGACGGCGGTGCCGACCGCCGCGACCACGAATGCCAGCAGCAGGGCGTCGATGATCACGTGCGAGTGGGACAGGACCGAGAAATGATTCAACAGGCCGGTCGTGGTCGCAAGAATGAAGAATACAACGGGGGCGAGAACGAGGACGATCAAGTCGCGCTCGTGCCGCTTGCGTAATTCCAGGCGCCTCAATAGTCGCCGGAAGTCCGAGTGCCAGGTTCCAATAGTGCCGAACGCCATGCGGACCACCCAGGATTTGAGTCGTTTCTACTCCGCCATGTTTGCAAATCTACTAAGGCGGGCAGATAAAATTTTAGATTACCATGGGTTACTTTGTCGGGACTGGTAATCTGCCGGTGCCTGGCTACGGAGTGCATTGCCGGCCAGCGAGGCTCGACAACTCGCAGACCGGCACCGGCGCCCCGGGTCGGATTTGCGATTGCATCCGGGCGCTGTTCTGACGCATTTTCCGCCCCGATTGCCGCGATCCGACGCCGGCCCAACTTCCCGAAATCGAGACCGGAATGCCCGACCTTCTGTTCGAGTTGTTCTCCGAAGAGATTCCCGCCCGCATGCAGGCGCGTGCCGCCGACGATCTCAAGAAGATCGTCACCGACCGCCTGGTCGACGCCGGCCTCGTCTACGAGGGCGCCAAGGCTTTTGCGACGCCTCGCCGGCTCGCCCTGACCGTGCAGGGCATCCCGGCCCGCCAGCCGGACCTCAAGGAAGAAAAGAAGGGACCGCGCGTCGGCGCGCCCGACGGCGCCATCCAGGGATTCCTGAAGAGCGCGGGCCTTGCCTCCATCGCCGAGGCGACGGTGCAGAAGGATCCCAAGAAGGGCGATTTCTATGTGGCGCTGATCGAAAAGCCGGGCCGGCCGGCGATCGACGTTTTGGCCGAGATCTTGCCCATCGCGGTGCGCACCTTTCCGTGGCCGAAGTCGATGCGCTGGGGCACCGGGCGGCTGACCTGGGTGAGGCCGCTGCATTCCATCGTCGCCACCTTCGGGCCGGAGACCGAGGAGCCGGACGTGGTGGCGTTTTCGGTCGACGGCATCGATGCCGGCAAGACCACGCGGGGCCATCGATTCCTCGCGCCCGGCGAGATCGGTGTGCGCCATTTCGACGACTATGTGGGCGCCCTGGAGCGCGCCAAAGTGGTGCTCGATCCCGAGCGCCGCAAACAGATCATCCTTGCCGACGCCAAGAACCTCGCCTTCGCGCAGGGGTTCGAACTGGTGGAGGATCAGGCGCTTCTCGACGAGGTATCGGGCCTGGTCGAATGGCCGGTGGTGCTGATGGGCTCGTTCGACGAGGCCTTTTTGAAAATCCCGCCCGAGGTCGTGCGCACGACCATCCGGGCCAACCAGAAATGCTTCGTGGTCCGCAAAGCCGGCGGCAGCCTCGCCAACAAGTTCATCCTGGTCTCCAATGTCGAGGCCTCGGACGGCGGGAACGCCATCGTGGCCGGCAACGAGCGCGTGATCCGGGCGCGGCTGTCGGACGCCAAGTTCTTCTACGAGACCGATCTCAAGACGAAGCTCGAGGATCGGTTGCCGAAGTTCGACCACATCGTCTTCCACGAAAAGCTGGGTACCCAGGCCGAGCGCATCGCCCGTATCGGGCGTCTGGCCGTGGAACTGGCGCCGCTCGTCGGCGCCGATGTGGAGAAGGTCCAGCGGGCCGCGAAGCTGTGCAAGGCCGATCTCCTGACCGAGGCGGTGGGCGAATTCCCCGAACTGCAGGGCCTGATGGGCCGCTACTACGCGGCCGCGCAGGGCGAGGACGCGTCGGTCGCGGCGGCCTGCGAGGACCACTACAAGCCGAAGGGCCCCGACGACGCCGTGCCGAGCGACCCGGTTTCGATCGCGGTCGCGCTCGCCGACAAGTTGGATACATTAACTGGCTTTTGGATCATCGATGAAAAGCCAACCGGATCGAAGGATCCGTTTGCACTGCGACGCGCAGCATTGGGCATTATTCGCCTTGTTCTCGATAACGGAATAAGGCTGCCCTTGCTCAAAGCATTCGACTGTGCTGCTGACAAATTCCCACAGAATCTACCGGGCGAGAATGGGACGGTCGCTTTTCAAGCACATGTTCTTTCTCAAACGCCAGGTCACGGCCCGGCTAGAGCGGCTCGCTATTTCGTTGGGGCAGAGCTTCGCAATTTCTTCGCCGACCGCCTCAAAGTGCAACTGCGCGAGCAGGGTGCCCGCCATGATCTCGTCGACGCCGTGTTCGCCCTCGAAGGCCAGGACGATCTCGTCATGATCGTGCGCCGCGTCGACGCGCTGGCCGCGTTCCTGTCAACCGACGACGGCAAGAACCTGCTTGCCGGCATCAAGCGCGCCGCCAACATCCTGCGCATCGAGGAGAAGAAGGACAAGGCCGAGTACACCGGCGCGCCCGACGAAAAGCTCTACCGCCAGGACGAGGAGCGCGCGCTCGCCAACGCCATCGCGGTCGCCAAGTCGGACGCCTCGGCCGCCGTCGCCCGCGAGGACTTTTCGGTCGCCATGACCGCCATGGCGAAGCTTCGGCCCCATGTCGACGCCTTCTTCGACAAGGTCACGGTCAATGTGGACGACAAGGACGTGCGCGAGAACCGCCTCAAGCTCCTGAACGAGATCCGCGCCGCCACCCGCGCGGTCGCCGACTTCTCGCGCATCGAGGGGTGAGGCGAGGGAACGAGTCAGACCCTCATCCTGAGGAGCGCTCCACTTGGAGCGCGTCTCGAAGGATATGGCCACATTCTTCGAGACGAACGCTGACGTGCCCTCCCCACGCCGAGGCGGACATACGTCACCTGCTCGGCCGCAGGCGCTTGCCCAGCTCGCGGCCGGCCCGACGTCGAGGGTGTCCGAATGCATGCAAATGTGCTAATCTAGGCGGATGACGACTGAGACCAGGGACAAGCGGCGGGTCACCATGGTGCCTGTCACCACCATGGAGGAGGTTCCGGTGCTCTCGGAGCGGGAGCGCGCGGAATTGCGCGCCGGGCTCGAACAAGCTCGGGTGCAGGTTGCTGCCGGTCAAGCCGTCGACCACGACTCGCAGACCTTCAAGGATCGCCTGATCGGCATCTTTCGCGTCGCCAAACGCCGTCCATGACTTTTCGTGTCCCATGACTTTTCGTGTCCCATGACTTTTCGCGTCCGCATTGCGCCGGTCGCGCTTCGCCAGCTTGACGAATTTGCCCGATATCTCGGTGCCTATGACGAAGAGTTCGCGCTTGAGCAGATTTCACGGCTCGATCGCATTCTGTCGACTCACATAGCCGAGGCGCCGCTCACGTGAGGATATTTTGTGCACATGGGCGCGCCCTATCGCGCCAATCTGTTCCGGGTCGGCCGTCGCACTCAATATTGGATCATCTATACGGTCGACGAAGATGCCGGCGTCATCGATGTTCTGCAGTTCTGGAACGCGATGCGCGATCCGCGAGACTTCGAAATTTGACCATCATTTCGCCGGACCACGAACGGAACTTTTCCGTCCCGCTCCCGTTCTCGCTCCCGGGTTCCAAGCACGTCAGGAGGCCACGCCATGATCACCATGTCGCACATCCAGCCGCTCGTCGCCCTCATCGCCGGCATTCTCATCCTCGTCATGCCGCGGCTTCTCAACTACATCGTCGCCGTCTATCTGATCATCGTCGGCATCACGGGGCTCGGTATCTTCCGCTAAGGCATGGCTTGCGGGATGGCATCTTTTCCGTGCACCCGGGCATCCCGGGGGCATCATCCTATGGGATAAGTCGGTATTCTGCGGGGTTGCGCGCATAGCGCGACCGTGCTTCGCTTTGCAAGCCCCCGGCTTTGCAAGCCCCCACACACATCCGGGCACGAATCGCCATGGCCAAACTCGCATCCAAATCAAACCGCACACGCCCCCAGGGCAAGCGCGGTCCGGTTCGGACCGCAAAGACGGCGAAGGCTCGCTCGAAAGCGGGTCGAAGGCATTCGGTCAAGCCTGTCGGCACCAAGGTGAGCGGAAAGCCGCCTGTGGCCGCCCCCAAGGACAAGTGGGTCTATTCGTTCGGCGGCGGCAAGGCGGAGGGCCGCACCGGCATGAAAGACTTCCTCGGCGGCAAGGGAGCCAACCTCGCCGAGATGGCCGCCATCGGCCTGCCGGTGCCGCCCGGTTTCACCATCACGACCGGCGTGTGCACCTATTTCTACGCCAACAAGCAGACCTATCCGCAGGCCCTGAAGGCCCAGGTCGAGGCCGCACTCCTCGAGGTCGGCAAAATCGTCGGCAAGACTTTCGGGGACCCGGACGACCCGCTGCTGGTGTCGGTACGGTCCGGCGCCCGCGCCTCCATGCCGGGCATGATGGACACCGTCCTCAATCTCGGTCTCAACGACAAGACCGTGGAGGCGGTGGCGAAGAAATCCGGCGACCGCCGTTTCGCTTATGACAGCTATCGCCGCTTCATCACCATGTATGGCGACGTGGTGCTCGGCATCGAGCACCTCCTGTTCGAGGATATCCTCGACGGCCACAAGGACAGGCACGGCCTCAAGCTCGATACGGAACTCTCCGCAGACGACTGGGCGGACGTGGTCGAGCGCTTCAAGAACCTCGTCGCCGAGGAGCACGGCAAGCCGTTCCCGCAGGACCCGCACGAGCAGCTCTGGGGGGCGATCGGGGCCGTGTTCGGCTCCTGGATGAACCAGCGCGCCATCACGTATCGGCGCCTGCACGGCATCCCGGAAAGCTGGGGGACCGCCGTCAACGTCCAGGCCATGGTGTTCGGCAACATGGGTGAGACATCGGCGACCGGGGTCGCCTTCACCCGCAATCCCTCCACCGGGGAGAAGCGGCTCTATGGCGAATTCCTCATCAACGCCCAGGGCGAGGATGTGGTCGCCGGCATCCGCACCCCACAGGAGATCACCGAAGCGGCGCGCGTCATATCGGGCTCCGGCAGGCCGTCCATGGAGACCGCCATGCCGAAGGCCTACAAGGAGCTCGTGCGCTATTCCGGCGTGCTCGAAAAGCACTATCGCGACATGCAGGATTTGGAGTTCACGGTCGAGCAGGGCCGGCTGTGGATGCTGCAGACGCGCAACGGCAAGCGCACCGCCAAGGCGGCGCTGAAAACCGCCGTCGATTTCGCCAACGAACGCCTGATCACCCGCGAGGAGGCGGTGGCGCGGATCGAGCCCGCCTCCCTCGACCAGCTTCTGCACCCGACCATCGATCCCACGGCCGAGCGCAAGGTCATCGCCACCGGCCTGCCGGCCTCGCCCGGCGCCGCCTCCGGCGAGGTGGTGTTCTCGCCCGACGAAGCCGAGCAGCTCAAGGCCCATGGCCACAAGGTGATCCTGGTGCGCGTCGAGACGAGCCCCGAGGACATCCACGGCATGCACGCCGCGGAGGGCATTCTGACCACCCGCGGCGGCATGACGTCCCACGCCGCCGTGGTGGCGCGCGGCATGGGCAAGCCGTGCGTGTCCGGCGCCGGCACCATCCGGGTGGATTACGCGGCCGGAACCATGAGCGCCGGCGGCCTCACCTTGAAGAAGGGCGATATCATCACCATCGACGGCGGTGCCGGCCAGGTGCTCGTCGGCGAGGCCAAGATGCAGGAGCCCGAGCTCTCCGGCGAGTTTGCCACCCTGATGGGCTGGGCCGACAAGGTGCGCAAGCTCGGCGTGCGCGCCAATGCGGACACGCCCGCCGATGCCCGTGTCGCCGTCAAGTTCGGTGCCGAAGGCATCGGGCTGTGCCGCACCGAGCACATGTTCTTCGAGGAAGGCCGCATCCGCTCGGTGCGCGAGATGATCCTCTCCGACGACGAAACGAGCCGGCGCGCCGCACTCGCAAAACTCCTGCCCATGCAGCGCGCCGACTTCGTCGAACTGTTCGTCGTCATGGGCGAGCGGCCGGTGACGATCCGGCTGCTCGATCCGCCGCTGCACGAGTTCCTGCCGCATTCGCAGGCCGAAATCGCCGAGGTCGCCGGGGCGATGGGGGCCGATCCGAAAAAGCTCGCCAACCGGGCGGATGAGCTCGCCGAGTTCAATCCCATGCTCGGCTTCCGCGGCTGCCGCATCGCCATCGCGTATCCGGAGATCGCCGAGATGCAGGCGCGCGCGATCTTCGAAGCCGCCGTGGAGGCCGGCAAGAGGACCGGCAAGGCCGTCAAGCCGGAAGTGATGGTGCCGCTGATCGCCACCAAGGCCGAGCTCGACCTCATCAAGGCGAGGATCGACGCCATGGCCAAGGAGGTCCACAAGGAGACCGGCGTGCGGGTGAAGTACAGCGTCGGCACCATGATCGAATTGCCGCGGGCGGCCCTGCGTGCCGAGGAGATCGCGCAGTCGGCGGAGTTCTTCTCCTACGGCACCAACGACCTTACCCAGACGACCTTCGGGATATCCCGCGACGATGCCGCGAGCTTCCTCGGCATCTATACCGCCAAGGGCATCCTGCCGGCCGATCCGTTCGTGTCCATCGACCGTGATGGGGTCGGGGAGCTCATCAGGATCGGCAACGAGCGTGGCCGCAAGGCGCGGCCCGGCCTCAAGCTGGGTATCTGCGGCGAGCATGGTGGCGACCCTGCCTCGGTGGCGTTCTGCCACGAGGCCGGTCTGACCTACGTGTCGTGCTCGCCGTTCCGCGTTCCCATCGCGCGACTCGCCGCCGCGCAAGCCGCGCTCGGCAAAGGCGGCGACCGCACGGCGTGACACCTTCTTATCCCTCCCCCGCGCCCTTGCGCGGGGGAGGGTGGCGCCGAAGGCGCCGGGTGGGGGGCGGCCTTACCTCTTGCGCCGCGTTCTCGGCTGATGCCGCTTGACCCCACCCCCGCCCTTCGGCGCAGCCGATGCTCTGCATCGGCGTCCTTAAGGACGGCGGCCGAAGGCCGCCTATGCCCTCCCCTTTCAGGGGAGGGATGTTCGCTTCGACCAAGGTCGCGGGTATTCCTCGCCCCGCCGATCGTGCTAGCGTTCCCGGAAAGGGCTGCCGTAATAACGTCCGGCCTAAGGGGAAACGCATGTCCGAGGAAGGCAAGCCCGGCCCCATGGCCGGGACGGGAGGCATTTCCGAAGAGCAGCTGCGCAAGGCCGAGGCCTATGTGGAGGCCGAGGAGGGCGTCACCAATCGCCTCGCCGGCTGGGCCGGCACGGCAGTGACGACTGTCGCGGTCGTCATGAGCCTGTTCCATCTCTACACGGCGGTCGCCGGTGCCTGGCCGTTCACCGATTTCCCGATCATCGCCACCCAGCCGCTGCGCTACGCCCACGTCGCCTTCGTCTTGGTGCTGAGCTTTCTGGTCTTTCCGTTCGCCAAGGGCTATCGCAACCGCATCCGCTGGTTCGACGTCGCCTCCGGCCTCGCCGCCGCCGCGATCCTCGTCTACGCCATCGAGGGCGGGGAGGACTTTACCGACCGGGCGACGCTGCCGACCACCCTCGACGTCGTCCTCGGCGTCGTCTTCATCGCCATCCTGATCGAGGCGACGCGGCGCACCACCGGGCCCATCGTGCCCATCGTGGCGCTCGGCTTCATGGTCTATGCGCTCGCGGGACCCCACCTGCCGGCGCCCTGGAATCATCGCGGCTACGATGTCTCCTCCCTCGTCGGCCACCTCTTCATCACCCTCGAGGGCATCTTCGGCACGCCGGTCGACGTGTCGTCGAGCCTGATCATCCTGTTCACCATCTTCGGCGCCTTCCTGCACCAATCGGGCGCCGGAAAATTCTTCATCGACTTCTCCATGACCCTGATGGGCAACAAGGCGAACTCGGCCGGCCGCACGGTGGTGTTGTCCTCTTTCCTGCTCGGCGGGCCATCGGGTTCGGGGGTCGCCACCACGGTGACGATCGGTGCCGTCGCCTATCCGCTGATGCAGAAGGCGGGCTTCGAGAAGAACGCCGCCGGCGGGCTCCTCGCCGCCGGTGGGTTAGGGGCCATCATCTCGCCGCCGGTGCTCGGCGCCGCCGCCTTCCTGATCGCCGAGTTTCTCAAGATCAGTTATCTCGACGTCATCTGGATGGCGACGATTCCGACCTGCCTCTACTATCTCGCCCTCTTTTTCATGGTCGAACTGGACGCCAAGCGCTTCGGCGCCAACGCGGTCGTGTTCGAACCCGACATGTCTCTCGGACAGTTGACGCGCCGCTACGGCTTCCACTTCATCTCGCTCGTCTCCATCGTGTTCTTCATGCTGTGGGGCTATTCGCCGACCCTGTCGGTGTTCTGGGCGACCGTGCTCACCTTCGCGCTCTCATTCCTCAATCGCGACACCGCCATGGCGCCTAACCGCCTCGTGCGTGCGCTCGCCGATGGCTCCATCGGCGTCCTCACCGCCGCGACCACCTGTGCCACCGCCGGCATCATCGTCGGCGTTGTGACGTTGACCGGGTTGGGACTGAAGTTTTCCTCCATCGTCATTGCGTATGCGGGCGGAAGTCTCCTTTTGACCGCCCTCTACACGGCGCTGATCGTATGGATCATCGGCCTCGCGGTACCGGTCACCGCCTCCTACATCATCTGCGCAGTGATCGCGGCACCCGCCATGATCAAGCTGGGGGTGCCGGACATCGCCGCCCATATGTTCATCTTCTACTATTCGGTGCTCTCGGAAGTGTCGCCGCCGACCGCGCTGTCGCCCTTCGCCGCCGCCGCCATCACGGGCGGCGATCCCTACAAGACGACCCTGCAGGCGTGGAAATACACGCTGCCCGCTTTCCTGGTGCCGTTCGTGTTCGTGCTCGACCCGCAGGGGCTCGGCCTTCTCCTGACGGCGCCGAAGAACGGCTCATGGATCGACATCGTCCAGATCACGCTCAAGACCGCGCTCGGCCTCGCCGCCCTCGCCGCCGCCGCGCAGGGCTGGGCCCTGCGCCGCGCCGGCGGGTTCGAGCGGGCGCTTCTGGTGTTCGCCGGCCTGCTGCTCGTGTTCCCGAGCCTGCTCGAGGCGCTCGCCGAGGCGGTTACCGGTCATGACATCAGCCACACGGCGACATTCGGCTTCGTCGTCCTCGCCGCGGTGCTGGTAAAACAAGCCATGTCGCCGGCGCCGTCCTCGGCGCAGGCGGCCGAGTGATTTCAATGACGTAAGACCGCGGCACTGTCGCAAGCATGGGCCGACGAAACGGCCCACCAAGGGAGGAAGACCATGTCGAAACGCATCATGTCAAAACGCGCTTTGCTCGCCATCTGCGCCCTCGCCGGTGCGGCCCTGTGGACGGGCGGCGCCTCCGCCCAGGATCTCAACATCGCCATCGCGACCGGCGGCACCGGCGGCGTCTACTATCCGATGGGCGGCGGCATGGCGAACGTGCTGTCGAAGTATCTGCCCAAGGTGCAGGCGACCGCCCGCGTCACCGGCGGTTCGGTCGACAATTTGAAGCTGATCGGTTCGCAACAGAGCGAAGTCGGCCTCGTCATGGTCGACGCCGCGCTCGATGCGCTCAAGGGCGAGGATAAGTTCAAGGGCAACCCGGTCGACGTGCGCACCCTGATGGTGCTCTATCCGAACCGCATGCACGTGGTTTCGGTGGAAGGCCGCGGGGTCGAGAAAATGGCCGATCTCAAGGGCAAGCGGGTGTCGACTGGGTCGCCGGGTTCGGCGACCGAGGTGATGGCGTTCCGGGTCATCGAGGCCGCCGGCCTCGACAAGGACAAGGACATGAGGCGCGAGCGCCTCGGCGTCGCCGAATCCGTGAATGCCATCAAGGACGGCAAGATCGACGCCTTCTTCTGGGTCGGCGGCCTGCCGACCGCGGCGGTGACCGATCTCGGCGCCTCGCCGGGCATCAAGATCAAGATGATCGACCACGCGGAAGTGCTCGAGAAGATGAATGCCAAGTACGGCGGCATCTACTCGGCCGACGTCATCTCGGCCAAGACCTATCCGGGCCAGGACAAGGATAACGCCATCACGGTGGTGCAGAACATCCTGGTCACCAATTCCAAGATGCCCGACCAGGTTGCCTACGACATCGTCAAGACCTTCATCGAGAAGCAGCCCGAGCTCGTCGCCGTGCACCGCGAGGCCGGGAGCATCACGCTCGCCAACCAGGCGCCGAAGAACTCGCCGATCCCGTGGCATCCGGGCGCGCGCAAATATTTCGACGAGAAGGGCGTGAAGATGTGAGACGGCGGCCTTCATCTGCGACTCTCCCCCGCTAGCGGGGGAGAGTTCAGTTGGCCGCGGCCCGTGTCGTGAGCGACCCGTATTGCCACATAGGCATTCCTACGATCACGGCGGCGTTCGCAGCGGCGCTACAGCAGGCGCATGCATATGCTCCTGCGCGCCATTCTGCTTTCCGCCGCCCTCATTGTCGGCCTGTGTGGTCAGGCCTCCGCCTGGGGCAAGGCCGGCCACAAGATCGTCTGCATGGTGGCGTTCCGGCTGGCGGCGCCGGCCACGCAGGCCGAGATCCGGCGTTTGATGCGGCTGGACACGGAGTTCTCCGCCTTCGAGGATTCGTGCTCGTGGCCCGACCAGCCGCGCCAGCGCGGCAAGGAGCACATCGTTCATGTGCCGCGCTCGGCGAAGCGCCTCGTCTCCGACTGTCCTTTGGCCGATGCCTGCGTCGTCACCGCCATCGACAAGGACCTGGCGGTCCTGCGTTCGAAATCGGCCAGTGATCGCGACAGGCTGGCATCTCTGAAATTCCTCGCCCATTGGGTCGGCGACATCCATCAGCCGCTCCATGCCGCCTTCAAGGACGACCGGGTCGGCACCGAGGTAGCGGTCGTCGGCGAATGTGCCGGCACCATGCACGCGGCGTGGGACTCTTGCCTGGTCACCAAAACAGTCGGGCGCGACGCCGCACAGGCCGCGGCTGAGATTGCGAACTCGGCGACGTCGGCGTCGCGAAGGAAATGGTCCATGTTGCGGCCGCGCGACTGGGCGAACGAGTCCTTCGCCATCGCCACCAATGCGAGGACGAAATACTGCATCCGGCGCGGCGGCACATGTGAGCGGCCGACCGGCAGTGTCGTCATCGACGCCGCCTATCTGCGTGACAACGCCGCGACCGTACGCGAACGGCTGGCGCGCGCCGGGGCGCGGCTGGCGCGGCTGCTGGATTCCGCATTCGCGAAGTAGGGGGAGGAGAAGAGGAGACCCCGCTCCGAATCCCCCGCGTGGCTACCGCAACCACCATCATGATTGACACGGCCTTAACGACGGCGCGGATCGTTCGCGCAGAAGTCGCACGACTGCATCGACAATCGTCGCCCTATTAACGCAGCAGCAAGGTTAATACGGCACAACGGTTGACGTTGGGCGAATGGCGGCACGCGAATTTTAACGATTTGCCCGACACTGCGAGTCGCGTGTGTGGCGTGCCGTGTGTTTGTTGTCTGGCGTAGGCGTAGAGCGTCCCGAGCGTGAGCGTAAGCGTGACAAAGCGTAGCGTAAGCCGCAGGCCGAAGGGGGCATATGCCACCTTCGGCCTCGCTTGCGCCGTGATGTCGCTGGCGCCCGCGCCGGTCGGGCCGCAGGATGTCGCGAGCCTCATGGCGCGCCAGGCCGGCGTCGGTGAACGCTGGCGCGATCATCTGGTCGGCTCGCCGTTCGCGACGCTTCACGCCGCCACCTTCAGTTTTCCGCGCCCGGTCGGCACCGCTATCCCCGAAGCGCCGACATGGCGGCTCGCGAGCCTCGATCCGGCGGTTACCGGGTCGATCTCGCCGCACACCGCCACCGATGCGCAGCCCTTCGAGCAACGCTGGTTCCCGGTCATCGATCGCACCCGCAAAGGTGACCGCCTGAAAGGGCCGGAACCGGACGCATTCGCGCCGGCGCCGTCCGAGAACGTACAGACGGAGCCCGAGACCCCGGCGGTGTCGCCGCCCGGCCGCGATGTGGTCGCATCGGCACCGGCGCAGCCGCAGAGCTTGGGCGAGGAGCGCAATCTGCAGGCGCCGGTGGAGGTCGCGCCGGCCGCGTCGGCCGTCGATCAGGTTGCGCCACCGCAAGCCGCCAGCGGCGAAGCCGAGGCGGTCGAAGCGGAGCCCGACACTGCGGTGCCGACGCTCGGCGACGACGTCAATCCGACGCTGCGCACGGCGCGCATCTATTTCGGCACCGAGCCCATGGCCGGCATGCTGTCCGAGGGGCTGCAGCCCTGGGCGCCGGGCGAAGGCGTCATCTACGAGGACGACGATTGGCCGCCGCTGCCCCCGAAGGCCAAGCGCGTCAGCGCGCCGAAGCCCTCGGAAGTGACCGCCTCGGGTGGCCAGACCGTCGCCGGCAAGGGCGAGGTCACCGGCGAAGGGCGCCGTCCCATGAGTCCGGCCGAACGACTTGGGCTGACCGACAAGACGCGGCCGCGCCAGGAGAAGTGCCTGGCCGACGCCATCTACTTCGAGTCCCGCGGCGAAAGTGCGCGCGGCCAGATCGCCGTCGCCCAGGTGGTGATGAATCGGGTGTTCTCCGGCTACTATCCGGACAATGTCTGCGACGTGGTCTATCAGAACGCCAAGCGCCATCTCGCCTGCCAGTTCACCTTCGCGTGCGACGGCATTCCGGATCGTGTCACCGAGCCGGACGCGTGGGATCGCGCCAAGAAAATCGCCAAGGACACGCTCGACGGCATGTATTGGCTCGACGACGTCGGCAAGGCGACGCACTATCACGCCTACTGGGTGCATCCCTGGTGGGTGCGAACGATGCGCAAGCTCGACCGCATCGGCGTGCACACCTTCTACCGCCCGCGCAAATGGGGCGATGGCGCCGACATGCCCAGTTGGGGCGACCCGCAGGCCACGCAGGAAGCCGCCAAGAAGCTGTAGTTGTCATTAACGGCTTGGCCATCTGTCATTCCGGGGCGCCGCCATCAGCGCGCTTACACGCGTCTTGCGACGCGCTGTGGCGGCGGGCCCGGTATCAAAATTCCGCAGCGCCGGGGCGATGGATTCCGGGCTCGCGGCCTTCGGCCGCGCCCCGGAATGCCGCTTCACATCTCGATATCGAGGCCGACGTCGAGATTCATGGCCGAGTGCGTCAGCGCGCCGGAGGAGAGATAGTCCACGCCCGTCTCGGCGATGGCGGCCGCGGTGTCGAGCGTGATGCCGCCCGAGGCTTCGGTGGCGAGCCGACCCGCGACTTTAGCCACGGCTAGACGCAATGTCGGCGGGTCCATGTTGTCGAGAAGCACGGCGTCGGCCAGGCCGGTCGCCAGCACCTCGTCGAGCTGGGCGAGCGTGTCGACCTCGATCTCGATCTTGACCAGATGGCCGGCGGCGCGCTTGGCGCGTTCGAGCACGGCCGTGATGCCGCCGGCCACCGCGATGTGGTTGTCCTTGATCAGGATGGCGTCGTCGAGGCCGAAGCGATGATTGTGGCCGCCGCCGCAGCGCACGGCGTATTTCTGCAATGCCCGCATTCCCGGCGTCGTCTTGCGCGTGCAGCAGATGCGCGCCTTTGTGTGGGCGATTCTACGCACGAACTCGGCCGTCGCGCTCGCGACCCCCGACAGGCCGCCGACGAAATTGAGTGCCACCCGTTCGGCGCCGAGCACCGCGCGGGCATCGCCCGCGATGGTCAGGAGCTTCGTACCTTCGACGACGGCGGCGCCGTCGCGCACGTGCACCGTGATCGCGACCGACGGGTCGAGGCGGCGGAACGCCGCCGCCGCTAACGGTAGGCCGGCGATGACGCCGGTACTGCGGGCGGCGAGCACCGCCGTGGCGCGCGTGCCCTCCGGCACGGTGGCGAGCGAGGTGACGTCGCCGGCCCGGCCGAGGTCCTCTTCGAGCGCCCGCTCGACGGCGGCGTCGATCACCAGCGGGGAGATGAAGGCGTCGGGGCAGAGCAGGGTAGGGGACATGGGATAGGACCTGAGAATATGGGATCGACATTCTTCTGAGTGCGGCGCCGCTCGCCGCAGCTGGCTCCCTCTCCCCTTAGGGGAGAGGGCTGGGGTGAGGGGGCTCCGGCGGTGCGATCGCGCACGACGGCGTCCCACCGCTCCTGAACCCCGCATGACGGCCCGTGGACGCCACTTGCTTCGTAACCCCCTCACCCCGACCCTCTCCCCCATGGGGAGAGGGAGAAGAGGCGCCGCCATCACCTCCCCGCGGCCACCCGCCGCGGCGCGGTGGCGGCGTGGGCGATGGCGCGGGCATCGTCGAGGGTCATGAAGGTGCGGTGCGCCTGCGCGGGGTCGGCCGAGGGATAGTCGGCGCGCCAATGGCCGCCGCGGCTTTCGTGGCGCTGCAGTGCCGAGGCGGCGACGAGGAGTGCCGTCACCGCCATGTTGCGCAGGCAGGGGCAATGGCTCTCGCGTTCGATGCGCAGGATGGTGGCGAGCGCCCGCGTCAGCCCCGCCTCGTCGCGGATGACGCCGACGTCGGTGGACATCAGCCGGCGCAATTCGCTTTCGCCGGCGGTCTCGGGGGGCGGGCAGGGCTCGTGGCGGATCTTCGGCGCCGGCGATGGGCCTTGCCGTGCCGGCAAGCGCTCGCCGATGTCGGCGGCGACGCGGGCGCCGAACACGACCGCTTCCAGGAGAGAGTTGGAGGCGAGCCGGTTGGCGCCGTGCAGGCCCGTGGAGGCAACCTCGCCGGCGGCCCACAAGCCGCCCAGTGTGGTGCGGCCGTGGGTATCCACCGCGATGCCGCCCATATGGTAGTGCTCGGCCGGCGCGATGGGGATCGGCTCGTGCGCCGGATCGATGCCCGCCGACAGGCAGGTCGCATGGACGGTCGGGAATTTTTCCGCGAAGGCTGCGCCGATCGCCTGCCGGGCGTCCAGATAGGCGCCACGCACGGCTGCGATTTCGGCGAACACGCCGCGGGCGACGATGTCGCGCGGGGCGAGTTCGCCGTCCTGGTGCAGCTTGGCCATGAAGCGCTCGCCGGCGCGGTTGATCAGGACGGCGCCGTCGCCGCGCAGCGCCTCGGTGGCGAGCGGGGCGGGATCGCGGCCGATGTCTATGGCGGTGGGATGGAACTGGACGAACTCGGCGTCGGCGATCTTGGCTCCGGCGCGCGCCGCCATGGCGATGCCGGCGCCGGACGACTCCGGCGGGTTGGTGGTCACCTTATAGAGATGGCCGATGCCCCCGGTGGCGAGGACGACGGCGCGGGCGGGCAGGATCAGGACCTGCGAACCCGCCTCGTCGGTCTTGCGGGCCATGACGCCGGCGACGTGCCGACCGGACATGACCAGTTCCTCGGCGGCAAAACCTTCGATGACGCGGATCGACGGCGTCGCCTTCACGGCTTCGGCGAGCGCCGCCATGATGGCGGCGCCAGCGGCGTCGCCGTGCACATGGACGATGCGGCGAGCCGAGTGGGCGGCCTCGCGGCTGACCGTGAGGCGGCCTTGCAGGTCCTTGTCGAAGGGCACCCCGTAGGCGAGGAGATCGTGCACGCGTTCGCCGGCCTCGCGGCACACCGAAAGCGCCATGGCCTCGTCGACGATGCCGGCGCCGGCCACGATGGTGTCGCGCGCATGCGCCTCCGGGCTGTCACCGTCGGCGACCGCGGCGGCCAATCCGCCCTGCGCCCAGGCGCTGGAGGCGCCTTCGCCCAGGGGAGCGGCGGCGAGCACGGTCACGGGCCGTGGAGCGAGGCGCAAGGCGCAGAATAGTCCGGCGAGACCGCCGCCGATGATGACCACGTCGTTGGCGAGGCCGCCCGGTTCGGGTGACGGGTCGATGGGGTGTGACATGGTTTTGCTCGTCATTGCGAGCCGAAGGCGAAGCAATCCAGAGATACGAGGCAAAGCACCGGATCGCTTCGTCGGCTTCGCCTCCTCGCAATGACGAGGGGGCGTGAGCCGCATCAGCTCTTCAGATGGATCATGCGTTCGACCGAGCGGCGGGCCCGTTCGGCGACGGCGGAATCGACCACCACTTCCTCCTGCATGGTCAGGAGGCTGTCGAGGATCTTCGGCAGGGTGATGCGCTTCATGTGCGGGCACAGATTGCATGGCCGCACGAACTCGATGTCGGGCAGTTCCGCCGACACGTTGTCGGCCATGGAGCATTCGGTGACCAGGACGAGGCGCTTGGGGCGGTTCCGGCGCGCCCAGTCGACCATGCCGGACGTGGAGCCCGTGTAGTCCGCCTCGGCGATGACGTCGGGCGGGCATTCCGGATGGGCGATGATGTGAATCGACGGGTCGTCGGCGCGGTAGCGCTTCAATTCGTCGCCGGTGAAGCGCTCGTGCACCTCGCATGCGCCCTTCCAGGCGATGATCTTCACGTCGGTCTGCGAGGCGACGTATTTCGCCAGGTACTGGTCGGGCAGCATGATGACGCGCTCGGCGCCCAGGCTCTCGACCACCTGCAGGGCGTTGGCCGAGGTGCAGCAGATGTCCACCTCCGCCTTCACTTCCGCCGACGTGTTCACGTAGGCGATCATCGGCACGCCGGGATAACGCGCGCGCAACAGGCGCACGTCCTCGCCCGTGATGGCGTCGGCGAGCGAGCAGCCGGCACGGCTGTCGGGGATCAGCACCACCTTGTCGGGATTGAGGATCTTCGACGTCTCGGCCATGAAGTGGACGCCGCACTGGACGATCACCTCGGCCGTGGTCTTGGTCGCCTCGCGGGCAAGCTGCAGCGAATCGCCGACCACGTCGGCGACGCAGTTGTAGATCTCCGGCGTCTGGTAGTTGTGCGCCAGGATGACGGCGCCGCGTACCTTTTTGAGCTCGTTGATCGCCTTCACGTAAGGGGCGAAGAACGGCCACTCGATCTCGGGGACGACGTGCCGGATGCGTTCGTAGAGGTGGGCGGTCTCGCGCGCCACCTCCTCGTTCCATTCCAGCGAGGGCATCGGCAGGACAGGGTATCGGCGGCCGGCCGGAGAGCGTCCGACGCTCCTCGTCGCAGGCGTGCGCTCGCTACGGGGGCCAATGGCTTCGATCACCGGCATGGTCACTCTCCCGGATATGCTCATTATGAGTATATGTGGTTTCGAAAAGAACCGGCAAGGGGTGCCGGCATTCCTCTCCACTTATTCTCACTTAGAGCAAATCTGATATAGCACTTTTATGTCACTTCCGCCACCCCATTGCCGTGCCCCAGCCATGCAAGCTTGGGCGTTCGCGGGTACCAGGGCAGCCAATTCGACAACCCATGAGCGAACGGCATCGAATCGATCACCAAGATTCGTTTTGGCGGCTTGCCCGAAGCCCGTAATTAGAACGAGCGAGGCGATGCCGGCGCTCATCACCGGCCGAGATCCAAAACCATGCACGCTCCTACCCCCGTTGCGCGCTCCATGGGCTGGCGGACGCCCGCCGTGGTGCTGTTGGCCGGCTGCCTGATTGCTCTCCTGGGCTTCGGCCCGCGCTCCAGCTTCGGCTTCTTCCTCACGCCCATGTCGAACGCCAATGGCTGGGGTCGCGACGTCTTCGCGCTCGCCTTCGCGATCCAGAATCTCTTGTGGGGTATCGGCCAGCCGCTCGCCGGCGCGATCGCGGATCGCTTCGGCACCGTGCGGGTCCTCTCGGGGGGTGCGCTCCTCTATGCAGCCGGCCTCGCCCTCATGTCCTATTCGACGACACCGACGACGCTGCACATCACCGCCGGCGTCCTGATCGGGTTCGGCCTGTCGGGCTGTTCATTCAACCTGATCGTCGCCGCCTTCGGCAAACTGATGCCGGAGCGCTGGCGCATGCTCTCGATCGGCGCCGGCACCGCCGCCGGATCGTTCGGCCAGTTCCTGTTCGCGCCTTTCGGTGTCGCGCTGATCACCCACACCGGCTGGCAGAACGCCCTCATGGTGTTCGGCGCCCTGATGCTGCTGGTGCTGCCGCTGTCGCTCGCATTGGCGACGCCACCCGCGACGGCCAAGAGCGGCGCCGAGCCGACCCAATCCCTGTCGGCCGCCCTCAAGGAGGCGTTCGCGCACAGGTCCTACGTCTTCCTGGTACTCGGATTCTTCACCTGCGGGTTCCAGCTCGCCTTCATCACGCTGCACCTGCCCGCCTATCTGATCGATCGCGGCCTTTCCGCCCAGGTGGGCGGCTGGACGCTCGCCGTCATCGGGTTGTTCAACATCGTCGGATGCCTGTCGGTCGGCTGGCTCGCCAATCGTTTCCCGCGCCGCTATCTCCTGTCGCTCAACTACTTCCTGCGCGCCGTCGCCATCACGGCTTTCATCACGCTGCCGGCGTCCCCGGCCGCCGCACTGGTCTTCGGCGCCGTGATGGGCCTGCTCTGGCTCTCCACAGTGCCGCCGACCTCCGGGCTGGTCACGGTGATGTTCGGCACCCGCTGGCTCGCCACCCTCTACGGCTTCGTTTTCTTCAGCCACCAGGTCGGCGGCTTTCTCGGCGCCTGGATGGGCGGCATCCTCTATGAGCGCACCGGCTCCTACGACATCGTGTGGTGGTTCGCCGTTCTCACCGGCATCCTGTCGGCGCTGATCAACCTGCCGATCGTCGAGAAGCCGGTCGAGCGGCCGGCGGTGGTGGCGGCGTGACGGGCGGTCAGGTCCGGCGCAGCCACCTGTGATACGTCGTGCTGTTTTCGACAAGATGGCGCGGAAAACGTGGATGAATGACGTCCTGCGCAACGTATTTGCTGCGCGGATTGAGGAGATCTTCGCCTGAATTGATCTTGCTCGTGATGTAGGCCGTCTGCTTGTATTCTTCCTTGATCACTTCCTGTTCGGCGATCGCTTCCATTTTAGCGACGATACCCTCCGGCGGCAGCACCCAGGTGAAATGCCAGCCTCCGTCGCCGATGATCTGCACGTCGAACTTGCGAAACCACCATCGTCGGATTCGTCTCGTCAATCCTTGCGATTTGTAGGACCGCACCGCGCTGGCGTTGCCGAAGAAATTCGTCAGATGGCCGAACGTGGTGATTTTTGAACCGTACCAGCGCGCCGGCAGTTCCCCATCCATGAGTTGGTTATTCAAATAGTAGGCAAACGCTCTCTGTTCAAAATCGCCTCTTTTATATCGCTTCGGATCGTATGTGCCGATGGCTTCCGGCCGCGGTATTTCGTCGAGATCGGAAACGATGATCACGTCGTCCTTTTCCGCATCGAACAATCCGTCTGCGACGCGATTTCTCTGGTAGTTTTCGTTCTTCCAAAAGCCCGGAGGCCCGGGTGGAAAATTCTCCACTGCCACGTATCTGATCTTGCTTTTGTATTTATCGAACCGATGAAGATTGAAATTCAGCGGCTTGGGCTTGCCGACCTGGGTATAAGTCGCCTCAGAGATGACGAAGAAATCCACGCGATCCCACAGGGTCTCGAGCCTGAGTTCGAGCAACATGTCTTCGTTGAAGTAACAAAAGCAATCGTACGTCTTCGTCATTGCGGGCCTGTACTCCGGGCAGAGCGGGGCTCAGCGTACCAGGATGGATGTCCGTGACATAGAGGGGCAATCCCGACCGGGAATGCGGTAGCGGCGTCCGTCCGGCCGGCTTGTGGAGAGGTCGATCTTTCGCTTGACAGCATGCCGGGAAGCGCGATCCAAGGTCCATGGCTTATTCGCGCGTTCTCGTCATTTGCCCGGCCAATGCCCTCACCGCGGGCCCCGAGGCTCTACATCAACTGGTCGACGAACTCGTCGGGCTGGGCGTGAATGCCAGCATCGTCTACCATCCCTTCGATCATCGGGCCTCCGTGCCGGAGCCCTACCGCAAATATCGCGTGCCGGTCGGCGATTATGTCGATGCCAGCGGAGATCTGATCGTATTCCCCGAGATATTTCCGACGCTCGCCATGCGGGTCCGCAACGCGCAGGCAGCGATCTGGTGGATGTCGGTCAATAATTATACGTGCGTCAGGTACGAAAGCCGCCTGCGCGACAACATTCGCTATCTGCGCAACCTGCTCAAGGGCCGGCGGCCGTGGCGGGGCATTTCCGCTCTGAAGGGGCTGAAGCACTTCGCCCAGAGCCATTACGCCGAGGCGTTCCTGGCCGACCACGGGATCGTGTCGGCACCGCTGTCCGATCCCATTCCGGTATATCTCGATCCGGATTATCTCTCCGCTCTCGACCGGCAGACGGGCGATGAACGCCAGAACGTTATTTTATACAACCCGACAAAAGGCGCGAAGATCACGGCCCGGTTGATGCACGCATATCCCGACTGGTCCTTCCAGCCGTTGCGGGGGTTGGATCGGAACGCACTGGCACAAAAGTTTTTCGAGGCGAAGCTCTACATCGACTTCGGACATCATCCCGGAAAGGACAGGTTGCCGCGCGAAGCTGCGCTGCACGGCTGTTGCGTGGTCACGTGCCGTTACGGATCCGCGGCCGATCCGGTCGACGTTCCCATACCGGATCGCTACAAGCTCGATCCCCGGGATGGCGATTTCGTGCCTTCGTTCGGGAGGGAGGTCGCGCGCATTTTCGGCGAGTTCGGGTCGTGCGCCGAAGACTTCGAATCCTACAGGCATGTAATCCGGCGCGAAGCGTCCGTCTTCCGGTCTCAGGTGGCCTCGATTTTCACGGCCGCGTGAGCCGGCGCGCTCCAGATCACCTGGGCGGACAACGCGCAAATCATGATGGTGTAGAAGGTGAAGACGAACTTCAAATTGAAAGTTTCGGTGCTCATGCCGAAAAAGAACACCGCCGTGATGTAGCTGAGGCCGACGGCGGCTGCCGATGAGGTGACGGTCGACCGCGCCCGCGCGGCCGACAAAAAGATCACGAACGGAACGACGAACATCAGAAGGCTGCGGATCAGACCGAAAATGCCGGACCTGATCATGTTCTGCAGAATCTCGTTGTGTGCACCGTTGTGGTGGAGAGCATACTCCAGCTGTGGTGTGAAGAAAGGAGCGATGGCCTCGATCGGCTGCAGGGGCGGAAAGCCATGATCTCCATAGCCCTGCAGCGGATTCATCAGGAATAGCTCCCACGCAACCCGTGCGAGTGACAGCCGCAGTCCGGCCGGACTGTCGCGATTGCCACCGCTGAAATAGGCGACGTAATCGTTCACGGCGGCATCGATGCGGAGGTGAACGATGTCGACGAACATGTAGGCGGCGACAATGGCGGCGACCGCGCCGGTGAAACCGGCGGTGATCAGCCTACGGTCACGAACGACCAGAGCGAACCACAGGACGATCAATGCCGGGATCGCAGCCCAGCTCGATCGCGAGGCCGAGCCGACCGACAGGACCAGCCCGACCAGGAAGGCCGAGATCTTGAGCGCAACGGCCGCCGGCGAGTCCCTTTCGACCAGATGGATCGTGAGCAGCGAGATGAACCCGAGCAGCAGGGCATACTGGCCGAAGGTGAGCGGATCGACGAAATACGTGGCCCAACGTCCACCCCAGAATGCCGTAGGAGCGGGGTTCAGCCAAACCGCGATGCCGCTGAAGAGAACCGCGAGCGGGCACGTCCACTGAAAGATTCGGACGAAATTGATCCTGCGGGCGCTGAGATGGAAAAGCAGAAGAATGCCGGCCAGCGGCCGTAGTGGTCCATCGTAGTACGACGGCTGAATGTCGTGCCTTATAAGCTGGCTCAGAAGTATGCCGATGAACGGGAATGCGAGTGCTAGGCTCAGCCACATGATGCGCTTGTCGGCCCGCAGGGACCAGTAGCTCTTGAACCGGCGATGCAGCCCGACCAGCGACAAGATGAGAAGCAAGACAAAAGCTATATTGGTCCAGCCCCTGACCGTGAGCACGAACAATGGTGCGAGACCGAGAACAATGGAAGTGAGTACGTCCGTCCGGTCCGCCTCGGGGCCCACCAGCTTTTTATCTTGCCAGTAACCAGTCAGGCGCGCGTCAAATTCGGTGAATCGCTCTACAGCGCGCGTCATCATTGTGCTGCAAGTCTCGTTGCCGCGGACAAGCGCAGGCTGTACATCAGCGTGCACAGAAACTCAACCAGTCGGCCTCGGCTGTGCTCGTCGACCCGACCAAGAGCATGCGCGCCAGGAAGTGCTCGACGCGCGAATTGCTCGGATCGGCCGTGAGCGCGTAATGCCAGCCGTCGTTACGGGCGACTTGGGGCCATCGCCCTTCGAGGCTCGGCTCACGCCTCAGGACCACGGTCAAGGTCAATGAAAGTTGGTACAAGAGCGCGACGTTCGGCGATGAGTTCCGGGCGCATTGATCCGCTTTGCGCGTCGAGGCTATCGAGCAGCGTTCATGTGAACGTCCGTCCGCATCCGGCTATCGTGAGTTCGTCGGCCGGCAAGAGGTTTTGCGAATGTTCAGCATCGTGATCCCGACCTGGAACAACCTGGAATACCTGAAGCTTTGCGTCGACAGCATTCGCAAGTATTCGACCCATGAGCACGAGATCCTCGTCCATGTGAACGATGGGTCGGATGGGACGCTGCAATGGGTGCGGTCGGAGAAACTCGCTTATTCGCGATCGCGCGACAATATCGGGGTCTGCCTGGCGACCAACTGGCTTGCCGGCAAAGCGAGCCGTGACTGGCTCCTCTACATGAACGACGACATGGTCTGCTGTCCGGGCTGGGACGAAGGACTCGTGAAGGCGGTTCAAGAAACCCCCAGCCGGCTCGCGATGTTCTTCTCGACGCTGATCGAGCCGATAGACACGGGCAATCCGCTCGTGATGGTCAAGGATTTCGGCCGCAGCCCCGCGGATTTCGACGAGCAGGCAATGCTCGCCGGGTTCGCGAGTCCGGCCGGCTCGGATCGTTACGGGCAAGGGGCGCAACCGACGCTCGTCCACCGCATGTGGTGGCACATGGTGGGGGGCTACAGCCCGGAATTCGGCCCCGGCATGAGCAGCGACGACGATCTCTTGATGAAGTTCTGGGTCGCGGGCTGCCGTGACTTCCGGATCGTGGATGCGAGCCGCGTCTACCATTTCGCGTGCCGCAGCACGCAGCGGGTCCGCCGCAACCGAGGTGGCCGCACATTCGTGATGAAGTGGGGAATTACCCAACAGGAATTCAAGAGCAGGTTCCTCGCCCATGCGAATCCGACCAGGACGGATAGGGGCGATGCGACGACGTTTCCGCACTCGACTCCCCTCGGGAGCATGCGCAGAATTGCGTACGCATGGGCGGATTATCCACTGGGGGACCTGTCCGGCTGGGACCACGCGCCGGGACGCCATGTGGTGCTGGACGATGACCGGGATTGAACGCAGTCGTCCGCGTCCTGGCTGACGCCCGGCCCCCGCGGTTGTC
The DNA here is from genome assembly GCA_030848545.1 of Astrobacterium formosum. Taxonomy (GTDB): domain Bacteria; phylum Pseudomonadota; class Alphaproteobacteria; order Rhizobiales; family Xanthobacteraceae; genus Astrobacterium; species Astrobacterium formosum. The sequence continues at coordinate 137,537 of JAVDCA010000003.1, read as the reverse complement.
CTCGCCCGGGCGGCATGGTCTACATGGGGCCGCAGGCGGCCGGGTTCCGCCGCCGACGTATTGTCAGTCCTGGGAGAATAGTTTCGTGCCCACATTCAAGGCCATCGTCATCACCAAGGGCGAGGGCGGCACCAGCGCCGCGCTGACCGATTTCGACGAGCAGGACCTGATGGAAGGTGATGTCACCTTCCGGGTCGAATGGTCGACGGTGAACTACAAGGACGGCCTCGCTGTCACCGGCAAGGCGCCGGTGGTGCGCCGCTTTCCCATGATCGCCGGCATCGACGGGGCCGGTACGGTGGAGGCCTCGGGCCATCCGGACTGGAAGCCGGGCGACAAGGTGATCCTCAATGGCTGGGGCTGTGGCGAGACTCATCTCGGCACTTATGCCGAACGGGCGCGTGTCAAAGGCGATTGGCTGGTGCCGCTGCCGGACGGACTGACGGCCCGCGACGCCATGGCGATCGGCACCGCCGGCTACACCGCGATGCTGGCCGTCATGGCGCTCGAACACAAGGGCATCAAGCCGGATGCGGGCCCGGTGCTGGTCACGGGGGCCGCCGGTGGCGTCGGCTCGATTGCGGTCGCGCTCCTGTCGGGCCTCGGCTTCACCGTCATCGCGTCGACGGGCCGGCCGCAGGAGGCGGGTTATCTCGAAGAACTGGGCGCCAACCAGGTGATCGATCGCGCCGAGCTTGGCGGTCAGGTGCGCCCGCTCGCCAAGGAGCGCTGGGCGGCGGCGGTGGACTGCGTCGGCTCCTCGACCCTCGCCAATGTCCTGTCGATGACGCGATATGGGGGCTCGGTCGCCGCCTGCGGTCTGGCGGCCGGCATGGACCTGCCCGGCAGCGTCGCCCCGTTTATTTTGCGCGGAGTGTCACTTTTGGGCATCGATTCCGTCATGGCGCCGTCCTACCTGCGCAAACAGGCATGGAACCGGCTCCAGGCCGGGCTTGACCGCCAGAAACTTGCCCGAATCACAAGCGAAACCAACCTCGCAGGGGTCATCGAGGCCGGGCGGCGCATCGTCGACGGTCAAATCCGTGGCCGGGTGGTGGTCAAGATCGGATAGGTTGCGTCCGCGAAGGCGCTCCTATCACAGGCTGTGTGCCGTCGGGTGCCCGTTATGGTAAGGCTCTGGTAAATGAATTCGCGCAGATTGAAGCCGTTGTGATCGTGGAGTGCTCGATGTTCCTGCGTGGCGCCGCCATAATGGCTTTGGTCGGACTGATCGCCCCGGCCACCGCCGAGGAGTTGAAGCCGGACGAGGCTAGGCGCTTTGTCGCCGGCAAGCTGTTCTCCTATACCTGCTTCGAGGGCACGACCGGCGCCGGGCGCATCCATGCCGACGGTTCGGTCGCGGGTACCATCCAGATCGGCGGCCAGGGACCGGTGCGCCACGTCACGCTGCCCTCCAATACCATCCGGCTCAATCCCGATTCCATCTGCGCCTCGGTGCGCGGTGTTCCGTTCCAACCTTGCTTCAATCTGGTCAAGACGGACGCCAAGAGCTTTCGCGGCTCGCTGTCCGGCTTCGGTTTTGCCTATTGCGATTTCGTCCGCCTCAATCCGCGCCTGACGGTCGCCTCGGTTGCGCGCGGCAAGCCCCGGCGGGTCCGCGCGCCGCGACCGCTGCATTCGGCGGTGGTCCTGCGTCCGTCGCAGGATTGATCGGTCTGCAACGTCCGACCTTCAGGCCGGTTCCGCCGCCCTGACTTCGCTCCCGCCCTCGATCAGGCGCCGCTTCTTGGCGAGCTCGGCGCCGGCATAATCCATGAAGGCGCGTACCCGCGCGGTCTGGCGCAGGTCGGGATGGGTCAGAAGCCACAGGTCGCCGCCGACATCCGGAACCACGTCGGAAAGCTGCACGAGGCTTGGCGTCGAAGCCCCGATCGCGCAGGGCAGGAAGCCGAGACCGATCCCGGCCTCGACCGCCTCGGCGAGGCCCAGCACGGTATTGACCCGATAGACGATGCGGTCGCTGGGAACGTGGTCGCGCAGCCATTTGGCGATCTTGATGCCGGCGAGGTTCTCGCCCAGACCGACCCAGTTGTGCCGGCCGAGATCGGACAATTCGACCCGGTCCCTGCCGTTCTCCAGGCCGTAGACCGCGCAGCCGAAAGCGGCGATGCGCCGCCCCACCAGCGTGTCGGGCGCCCGGTTGGTGGCGCGCACGGCGACATCGGCGTCGCGCTTGGACAGGTTGAGGGAGGAATTGGAGACGACGACGTCGAGCATGATTTCCGGAAAGGAGCGGCGAAAGCCTGCGAACAGGTCCGACAGAATGTGCACCAGCAGCGCGTCGTTGGTCGTGACGCGCAGTTCACCGGATGGGCGCAGGTCGCGACCCGTGACCTGGCGTTCGAAGGCGACGATGTCGTTTTCCATCTGCTCGGCGAGGCGGACCATCTCCTCGCCGCACGGCGTCAGCGCATAGCCGGAACGGCTGCGCTCGAACAGACGCGAGCCGAGCCGCCCTTCGATCTGTCCCAGCCGGCGAAACACGGTGGAGTGGTTGACCGCCAGTTCCTCGGCCGCGGACGCCAGTGAGCGTCCTTGGGCGATGGCTTTGATGTAGCGAAAGTCATCCCAGGAGAGCATTCGAGGCGAACCATTTGCAAATATGCAAGCCATCACACGTTCCAGTTTCCCGGGCGCAAGGCAATACGCAATAAACCAGGGGATGCGACCAATGTTGCGGCCGTCGTCGTGCAACGACCAACGCTGCAGTTCTTCATGCCGGTCGCCGGTCGGGAAACAACAGGCGTTGGTACAAAAGGCCGATCCCCATCAACACCAGGCCCAGGCCGATGAACGAGAAGGCGCGGAACACGCCCTGCACGCCGGCAAGGTCGTAGAGGAAGACCTTGGCGGCGGTGAGTGTGATGACGGCCGCCGAGGCGAGCCGTGCCGGCTGCGAAATGAGCACGATGCCGCCGACCAGGAGCGCGACCCCGAAGGTGAGCCAGACCGCCGAATAGGCGTATTGCTCGGCATCGCTGGTCGGCCCGAACGGCAGTACCGGACCATGGAAGAGGGTGCGGACCTCGAGGCTCAGATAGGCGAGCGCCAGCACGATGGCGGTGACGGCGGCGGCTATGTAATAGGCCCGCGGCCGTGTCGTCTTGACGATGCGGGCGAGCACGGCGCTGAGCACGGCCGGAAGGCCGTAGCCGAGCAGGACGAGGTTGACGAATGGGCCGCCGACCGGCTCGGCGGTCAGCATCGGATTGCGGCCGATGGCGAGCCCGAACACGATGCCGGCGAAAGCCAGCGCCGCCAGGATGCGGGCGCCCCAATCATGGACGATCGATCCGGTGGCGCGCCGCGCCCGTTCGAGGCCGATGGCCGTGGCGAGCCATGCGGAGATCTGCAGGCCGGCTTCGGCCAGCCCGCTGGTGTCGCGGAAGACGTCGCCATCGTGGATGAAATGGCGAATCTCGAAACTGAACAGCAGCACCGTAAACAGGATTGCAGCCGAGTCGGTCATGCGTGACGGCAGGTCGTCGCCGCGCCGACGCAGCAGGTGACCGGCGGTCCAGAAGGCGAGCGCGGGCACTCCGTAGGCATAGAGGAGCCAATTGAAGATGGGCGTCGTGCCGACGAGGTCGGTGCCGATGATGCGCGGGTTCCACATCACGCGGGCGAGCACAAGCGCGACGATGACGGCGATGGCCCAGCGCAGCATCGGCCATGGGCGGCGATGCGACACATGGGCGATGCCCGGCGCCATCAGGGCGAGGGCGACGGTGAGCCAGCCTTTTTCCAGCGCGAAGGTCAGCGTCAGCGCCAAGGCGGCGATGCCGGCCGAGGCGAAGACCGCGAGCGCGGTGGCGCCGCCGGGTTCGGTCTCGCATTTCGCCATGCGCTCGGCCGCCCAGCCGTACAGTGCGGCGACCACGAGGGCGACGACGGCGAGCGGCAGCGCGCGCTCGAATTCGTAAAGGCGCCAGTAGAGGGCGATCAGGATGACGAGGGGCGCTAGGCCGCCGGTGGCCGCCCATAGGACCGGGATCTGCGTCACCCGCGAGCGGCCCTGGGCCAGGAAGGCGCCGCCGCCGAACAGAGCCGCGAAGGTGGCGCCGGCGGCCAGATGCAGGCCGATGGCCTGGATGCGCAACGCCGGCACGTAATCGATCGCCCAATTGCCGCGGCCCGCGGGCGTGATGAAGCGCACGTCGACCGCCCAGTGCAGTACCACGAGTACCGCGAGCGTCGCCGCGACCGGTACGATACCGGTGGCCGCCCCGCTGCGCAGCGCGATCGCGACGGCCGCCGCGACCAGGAAAACGAAGACGACCAGCGCGACCGGCGCATGCAATGTGGCGATCACCGACAGGAACGCGGTCAGGAGATAGCCGGCGGGAATACAGGATGACACCGGGTCGATGCGTCCGTCCTCGACCGGCGGTCCGTACAGAAGGCCGGCGACGATGAAGGCGCTGCTGAGCGTAAAACCGGTCGCGGCGAAGAAGGCGTGTGCCGCGATTGTCGCGGTCGTCTTGTCGGCGATGCCGGGCAGCATCCACAACATGCCGAGCACGGCCGCCGTGACGTCGAGCCAGCGCCACAGCCGCACGCGTGCCAGCCCGAACGCCGCCGCCGTGACGACGGCGAGATAGACGTAGAGTGCCCAATAGTTCGGCTGCGCGGTCGACACCAGGAGCGGCGTCACATAGGCGCCGACGAGGCCGAGTCCGGCGAGCATGGGCCCATGCACCAGCGCAGCGGCGAGCGTCAGCAGGGCGACGATGCCGAGCAGCACGAAGGCGAGTGCGGCCGGCAGGAACTCGTAGAGCGCATAGGCGCCGTAGACGGTCGCGTAGGCGACGGTGGTGCCGGCGGCGGTCAGGATGCCCGGGATGTGGGCGACGGCGTTCTCCGCTGCTGCGGTGCGCAGATCCACACGGCGCAGGAATTCTCCCGCACCGACCAGCAGGAGCGCCAGGAACGCTCCCATGGCGACGCGCAGGCCGGGGCCGAAATAGCCCTGCTCGATGGAATAGCGGATCAGGAAGATGCCGCCGAGCGCGAGTGCCAGCCCGCCCACCCAGACGACCCACTGGGTGCCGAACCGCTGTTCGAGATCGGCGAGATTGCGCCGGCGCGGTGGTGTTTCCGGCTCCCCGTGGATGGGTTGCGGGGCCGGCGCGGCGGGCGGGACGTCCCTCTCCGGCTCGGCGGGTACTTCGGCGGCGTGCTTGGGCGTCGCATCTTCCGGCGTTGGCGGTTCGGCAATGTCGGGTGTGATCGGCTGAGGCTCCGGCATCGCCTCCTGGCGTGCCGGTTCGGCCGGCACCGGGGGCATCGGCGCCGCCTGCGGGAAAGTCAGGGCGGCGATGTCGCGACCCTGGATGGCGAGCCGATCTTCCAACCGTCCGAGCCGATCGACGATGTCGGCGAGAGTTTTGCGCAGGTCGGCTCCGGCTTTGACCAGGATGGCCAGAGCCGCCAGGAGCAGCAGGATTTCGATCATGTCCGTACCGGAAAACGGGGAGGTGCCCTCCTTTAGTGTCCCGACGTGGCATTTCGTTCGATGTGGTGGTGGGTCACTCTGGATCGCGGTGAGGCTCTGTCGTCGCGTCTGCGCCTCATGTGGCGGCGACTGCCACCGTTACCGCCCGCCCAACCTCAGCCCCGGCGCCGGGCGTTCCTGCATCACCTCGCGGCGGAAGCGGAACAGGGCGGCGGGGCGGCCGCCGGTGGTCATGGACGTCTCGCCGGTGGGTTCGACCAGGGCCGCCGTTTCGACCAGGCGGCGGAAGTTCTGCTTGTGCAGGTGACGTCCCGAAATCGCCTCGACGGTGAGCTGCAGCTCGGTCAGCGTGAACTCGGCCGCCATCAGTTCGAAGATGACCGGCCGGTATTTGAGCTTGGCGCGCAGCCGCGCGATGGCGGTGGCGAGGATGCGGCGGTGGTCGAGCCGCATGGCCTCGCCGAGTTGGGGCCGCTCGCCCCACGCATTGGCGGCGCTGCGGCCGTCGCGTAGCGCCTCCTCGACCAGGCCGGCCTCGTAGAGAAGTTCGTAGCGGTCGAGCACTTTCTCTTCGTCCCACGGGCTGCCGCCGACCGGAAAGCACAGGCGCAGGCGTTCGCGGCGCGACAGCGGCCGGACTGTCTCGTCGGTCGCCGGCGCGGCCGACCATTCCTCGAGCAGCGGGATGAGGGTGGTGTCAAGGATGTCCGGCCGGCCGTTACGCCAGTCTTCCCAGGGGAAGAAGCGATACCAGGGGCGAAAGCCGGCGCCGACGGAAGCCGCGAGACCGGCGATGTCCGGCATGCGGGTCAGCGCCAGGTAGCCGATCGACACCACGTGCGGGGCGCCGTCGGCGGGCACTTGGCGGCCGCGGTCGCCGAACGTGTAGAGCTGTTCCACGTAACCGGCGGACAGTCCGGTCTGGGCCTTGACCCAGGCGCGCAGGCCGATCTCGAAGGTGCGGTGTTCGCGGGGATCGAACGGACCGGACGGCAGGCCGATCAGCTTTTCGCTGCCGCTACCGGCGGCGAGCAGCATCGGCTCATCGCCCTCGACGGCGACGATCGCCGCCGTCAGGCCGATTTCGATGCGGGTCGAGGTGTCATCCATGATCAGGCGAGATCGAGCCGGAACGGGATGCCCTCGGCGGCGGCCGAGCCGCGCCCGATCGCGGCCACAGCCTCGACCATGCGGCCCTGCCGGCCCAGGAGTTCGTCGGCGATGGCGACGATGCGCACGTTCGGGCAGGCGGTCGCGGAGGCTAGCCGCAAGGCCTGCGCGATCGCGCGCTCCTCGCGCTCGGGGGCGAGCGCGCAGACAGACACGAAGGCCGCCGCCGTCGACCGGCTGATGCCGGCCCAGCAATGCATCACCACCGGCGTGCGCCGGTCCCAGCGGCGTACGAAACCGATCAGCCGTTCGACGTGCTCGGCACACGGGATCGTAAATCCGTCGGCCGGCTCGGCGATGTCGTGCATGCGCAGCCACAGGTGGTCGTCGGCGGCGATGCGGTCCGGTCGCAGAACGCCGTCTTCGTCGCCCAAAAGGGTGACGACGTGGCGGGCGCCGGTGCGCTCGACGGTGTCGTGCAGGCGGGCGAGGGAACAGACGTGGATCATCGCAGGTCGACGGTTTGAACGGCAGCCGGAAACGGCCAAAACGACTGCCCATACTATAGGATAGACCACTGCGGCGAGGCAAAGCCGGCGCGGCGGCGCCAGCGTACCGCTACAACGCGGCGAGCTTGTGAAATCGCTCCAGGAAACGCCGCTCGGCGGCGGCGGCAGACCACGGCGTGGTGAAGTCGTGCTCGACGGTGGCCGGCAGGGTCGGTGGCGCGCCGAAGAACCGGCGTGCCTCGCTCGGCGAAAAGCCGGCAAGCCGCGTCGCCTCGAGAAATGCAGACGCGCGGTCGGCGGCCTTGATCATGCGCTCGATATCGGCGGGCAGTTCCGGCGGCAGCCCGAAGCGCAGATGGATCGCCGAAAGGAGCCGTTTCTCCACGCCCTTGTAGGCGTCGCCGATGATCGCCTTGAAGGGCGAGATCATGTCGCCGATGACGTATTCGGGGGCGTCGTGCAGGAGCATGGCGAGGCCGAGGCGGCGGTCGACGTCGCCGGCGCGGCGTCGGCCGATCTCCTCGACCAGGAGCGTGTGCTGGGCGACCGAATAGATATGCGCGCCGGTCGTCTGGCCGTTCCAGCGGGCGACGCGGGCGAGCCCGTGGGCGATGTCTTCGATCTCCACATCCAGCGGCGAAGGATCGACGAGGTCGAGCCGCCGGCCCGACAGCATGCGTTGCCAGGCTCGCGGAGCGCGCGGCTTGTTTTTCGACGGTGGAGTTGGGGAACGAGGGGTCGTCATGGCACCGATTGCTCCCTCCCCCGCTTGCGGGGGAGGGTTGGGGAGGGGGTTTCTGGGAGAGATTCGAATCCGTGGCGTGCCCCCTCCCTGTCCCTCCCCCGCGAGCGGGGGAGGGGACGGCGGGGCATGCACGGTGCCGGAAACTGCTTTCGTCCGTCCATGCCTTTCACGGCTTGCGCTCCGCCAGGGCGGTGCATGCGGCGTGGCGGTGGCAAGTCAGGAGATGGTCGTTGACCATGCCGACCGCCTGCATGAAGGCGTACACGATGGTGGGGCCGCAGAACTTGAATCCGCGCGCCGCCAGTTCCTTCGACATGGCCCGCGACACCGGCGTCTCCGCCGGCACCTGGCCGGTCGTCTTGAAACGGTTGATCTTCGGCTTGCCGTCGACGAAGTCCCACAAGAGCGTCGAGAAGCCCGGGCCCTTCTCCATCACGTCGAGCCAGGCACGCGCCGACAGGAGCGTGCCTTCGATCTTGGCGCGGTTGCGCACGATGCCGGCGTCCTGCATCAGTTTCTCGACGCGTTTCGGCGTGTAGCGGGCGATCTTCTCGGGGGTGAAATCGTCGAAGGCGCGACGGAAATTGTCGCGCTTGCGCAGGATGGTGATCCACGACAGGCCGGCCTGAAACCCGTCCAGCACGAGCTTCTCGTAAAGCGCCCGGTCGTCGTATTCGGGCACGCCCCATTCCTGGTCGTGATAGGCGACGTAGAGCGGGTCTTGACCCGGCCAGGAACAGCGGGGGAGGTCATCGTGCGGCATGGCGACTCCTATACGCGGCAGACGCGGCGAATTGAAGTGGAGGATGGGAGCGCGCCAGCGCTTAAACCGAGGCCTCCCCCGGCCAGGCGAACGTTGCCCAGTCGGGCTTGACCGGCGTCACCGTCACGTTGCCGGCCGCCAGCGGCAACCCGGCCGCAAGCGCGTCGGCGACGCGGTCGAGGCGCACCAGCGCCAGTGCCCGGCCGGCGGCCGACGAGCCGAGCGTGCCGACCGCTTTGTCGCCGGCGGTGACGGGCGTGCCCGGCTGCGGGGCAAAGCCCTCATAGGCGAGGGGGACGACCCGCGTGCGCGCGGTCGCGCGGTGCTGCATGCGCGACACCACCTCCTGGCCAACGTAACAGCCCTTGGCGAAATCGATGCCGGCGAGCTGGTCCATGTCGGCCTCGTGGGGGAACGCATCCCCATAGGCGAAGTCGACGCCCCCGCGGGGAATCCCGAGGGCGATGCGGTGGGCCTCGTAGTCGTGCGAATCGACGAGGATGGCGCCGATCCCGGCGGCCGTGGCGGCGGCGAGATGCGGCTCCCTGATGACGCGGCGGCCGAGCGCCGGCAGGCGCGGGTCGGCGAAGCCGGGGCTGCCCGCGGCTGTCCCCTGGTCCCAGATTGCCACGATGCCGAGGGTGTCCGACAGGTCCTCGACCGTCACCTGGGCGCGCAGTTTGTAAAAATTCAATTTCTGCACCAGCGCGGCGGCGAGATCGCGCGGACAGTCCAGCAGGAGCCCGCCGCCGAGCGTGGGCGGGGCTTCGACGACCAGGAAATCGACCACCATCTTGCCCTGCGGCGTCAGCAAGGCTGCATAGGCGGCATGGTCCATCGTCACCGAAGCCATGTCGCCGGTGACGAGACCGTTGAGGAAGCCTCGCGCCGGTTCGCCGGCGATGCGGACGACCCCGCGGTCGGGAAGAAGTGCTGCTTTCATCACATGCCCTTGCCAAGCGGTGCCGCGAAACGTAAGGCGGCCCCCGGCAGGTCACAAGGGCAGGCAGGCGAGATGGGCGAAACCTTCGATTTCGTTCTCAAGGGCGGGACGGTCCTCAACCAGGATGGCGTCGGCGTCCGCGACGTCGCGGTGCGGGACGGCCGCATTGCCGCGGTCGGCGCCATCGATGCCGGTTCGGCCGGCGAGGTCGTCGACTGCCGTGGCCTCACAGTGCTGCCGGGCGTGATCGACAGCCACGTGCATTTCCGCGAACCCGGCCTGACCCATAAGGAAGATCTCGAATCGGGCTCCCGCGCCGCCGTCCTGGGCGGCGTCACGGCCGTCTTCGAGATGCCCAACACAGACCCGACCACGACCACCGCGGCTGCCCTCGAGGACAAGCTCGGCCGCGCGGTCGGGCGGATGCACTGCGACTTTGCCTTCTATGTGGGGGCGACGCGGGAGAATATTGGCGATCTCGCCGAGCTGGAACGGCTGCCCGGTTGCTGCGGCGTCAAAGTGTTCATGGGGTCGTCGACCGGCTCGCTGCTGGTGGAGGACGACGACGGGGTCCGCGCCATCCTGAAGGCTATCGGCCGGCGCGCGGCCTTCCATTCCGAGGACGAGTACCGGCTGCGCGAGCGCCTCGCCTTCCGGATCGACGGCGATCCCGCCTCCCATCCGGTCTGGCGCGACGCCGAGGCGGCGCTTCGTTGCACGCAGCGGCTGGTCGCGCTCGCCCGCGAGACCGGCAAGCGGGTCCACGTGCTGCATGTCACCACCGCCGACGAGATCGGCTTCCTGGCCGGCCACAAGGACGTCGCCACCGCCGAGGCGACGCCGTCACACCTGACCCTGGTGGCGCCCGACTGCTACCATCGCCTCGGCACGCGGGCACAACTCAACCCGCCGGTGCGTGACGAAAGCCATCGCGCCGCTATCTGGCGTGGCCTCGCCCAGGGCGTCATCGACACGCTCGGCTCGGATCACTCGCCGCACACCCTGGCCGAGAAGGCGCATCCCTATCCGAAGAGCCATTCGGGCATGACGGGCGTGCAGACCCTCGTGCCGGTGATGCTCGACCATGTGGCCGCCGGCCGCCTGTCCATCGAACGCTTCGTCGACCTCACCAGCGCCGGGCCGGCCCGGGTGTTCGGGCTCGCCCGCAAGGGCCGCCTTGCGGTCGGCTACGATGCCGACCTGACGGTGGTCGATCTCGCCCGCCGGCAGACCATCACCAGTGCCTGGATCGCATCGAAAGCGGCCTGGACCCCCTATGACGGCGTCGAGGTCTGCGGCTGGCCCGTCGGGACCTTCGTGCGCGGCGCAAAGGTGATGTGGGAGGGGGAATTGGTGACCCCGGCGCAAGGTGCGGCGGTGCGCTTCGGCGAGACCCTGCCGGCAGGCATCTGATTTCCGGATTCCGGTGGTCGGTTCCGCCTCCGGGCACGAGCGAACCGATCAGCCGAATGTCGTCCGAGTCCAGGTGGGGAGGGAATGTTCAATCCCGCATCCCCCGGTACGGATTTAGAAAGCATTCGCCGAGATCGATGAAATTGTCCGTATTGTATTAGTAATCGAAAACTAGACTGTGCCTCCTGCGTATAGGGCCCGACGGGGCGGCTGGATCCCACGCATGAGCCATTTTCACAGCATCCGCATGTTGGTCGCGGACGACTCGCGCACGGTGCTGCGCTTCTTCAAGGACGTCGTCGCCGGCGCGCCCTGGCCGCTCGAGCTCATCACCGCCGAGACGGGCCTCGAATGCATGGCGCTCCTCGAGCAAGGCGACATTGATCTCGCATTCATCGACGTCAACATGCCGGACATGAGCGGTATGGAGGCAGTCGGCCGCGTTCGCTTCAAGGGCAACAGGACCTTCGTGACGTTGATGTCCGGCCGGTCCGACGAACGCCGCCTCAAGGTGGCGCGCCAGATCCGCGCCTACGAATATCTGGTCAAGCCGTTTGCAGCCGGCGATGTGCTCGACATCATCAGGACATACCAGAGTGTCGCAAAACGGACCCGCACGCTGATCGTCGACGACAGCCGCACCATCCGACAGGTCATCCTGCGCGTTCTCAATCGCAGCGTGTTCAATCTCGTCATCGGCGAAGCGGCGAGCGGCGAACGCGCCCTGAAGCTGTTCGCCGAAGGCAGTTACGACCTCGTCTTCCTCGACTACAACATGCCGGGCCTCGACGGCCTCGACACGCTCCGGCGCATCCTGACGGGCGAGCCGAACACCAAGGTCATCATGATTTCGGCCGAGCGGAACGACGATCACGTGCGCGGCACCATGGATGCGGGCGCGGTCACGTTCCTGCACAAGCCGTTCTTCGCCGTCGATGTCGATCGTGCCCTGCACGCCGCCTTCGGATTGAGGCTGCCGGGATTGGGCTCGTGCGAGAGCGAAGTGCCGTTTTCGGCCATGCAGTGTCCCGCCGATTCCCCCGACGCGGAGGTCGCGGGCTGGGAACAGGCCTTTCGCGAACTGACGCGCGCGCCGTAAGGGCGGGTTATTGCCGCGCGAGATCGATTGAAAATTCGCCGTTGTGGATGCGATTCGCGAGCCCCTCGGCGAAACGGGCGGCGGCATCCTCTCCATAGGTGGATACGAATTCGCTGATGGCGGCGAACAGGCAAGCCTGTGCCATGCAGTCGCCGTCGATTCCATCGAGGCGAGCCTCCGCCCATGCCTCGTTGAGATAGCCCAGCGCGGCCATCTTCTGCTCATGCTCGTCGGGCGAGCGGCACGCGGCGATAGGCGTCATGCGAACGAACTCGAATTGGCGGCGGAAATGCCGTCCTCACATCCCGAGTCAGGTTAGCACGGGTGGCGGGCCCGCCTAGGCGAGACCTTTAGGAAAGGTTAACGCAGCCTGCTCAATTGGAATAGCGGGCCGTCACTTCGCGGGAAATCTTGACGCCCTCGGCCAGGTGGCGACGGATGGCGAGTTCGGCGGCGGGTGTGCAGGTGCGGTAGGCCTGCTGGAAACCGCGAAAGCCACGGTTGAAACTGGTGATCATTTTCGCGCGACGCGGGCTTCCCGGGGGAGCTTCGGCATCGACCAGGGCCTGCATCTCCGCCCGCCATGTCTGCTTTTCGTCGGCGCCGCAGACGGCACGCAGATAGTGCAGGCCGCCGAGGATTTCGGCGAGCCGGGCCAGATCGTCTTCGAATGGCACCGGGCCGCCTTGGGCGCGGGCCGGGCCGGCGCAGGCGATGGCGACGATGAGAGCGAGGGCGAGGGCGCGCATGGATGGAATCGATATGCCCTCCGGCTGCGGCGGGAGCAAGGCAATTTGCCGGCACTCTGCCTGCTCCCTCCCTCGCAAGCGGAAGAGGGGAGAGAGCGACCGAGCCGAGATTGCCCGGGCCTGTGCCGTTCCTGCGCCGTCAGCGCCCCGCAAGCAGCCCGAAGGCGGCGGCGACGATCTCGGACAGCCCGTCGGTGGTTTCGAGCCCTTCGAGTTCATGGGGCTCGAGCCAGTGCGCCGCAATCAACTCGTCGTTGAGAACCACTTCGCCCTCCACATAGTGGGCCGCGAAGGGCAGGATGACGAAGTGCCGTTCGACCCGGCCGTCGGCATCGCGGAAGATCGCCTCGCGATGGCCGATGAGGGTGTGGGGAACGACGACGAGCCCGGTCTCCTCGCGGACCTCGCGGGCGGCCGCCTCGACGAGCCGTTCGCCGACCTCCACGACGCCGCCCGGAAAGGTATGGACGCCGCGGGCGGGCGCGCGGCCACGCTGGACGATGAGGATGCGGCCGTCGCGGATGATGGCGGCGCTGACGGCGATAATCGGTCGGGCGGGATAGTTGCGGCCGGGGTCGGTCACGACGCCCCCGTTTCAGCGTTCGAACAGGGCGTCGATGGCGGCCTGCGGGGCCTCGCCGTCGGTTTCCTCGACCGGGCAGATCTGGTGGCCGTTGATGACCGCACCGGCACGCGCCACCAGGGGCCTGAGCCATCCCGCCGCCTGTGCGGCCAAGGGCCCGGCATCTTCCGGCGAGATCTGCAGCGTCAATGCCTCGCGGGTGGCCTGCAGGATCGCGTTCATGGCTTCGGCGAGCTCATCGAGGCGCGCCCGCGCCGCCGGATTGGCGATGTCGTAGGCCGCGATGGCGAGCTCGCGCGCCTTGAAATGCGAGGCTTCGAAGTGTTCGTGGTAGCTCATCGGCCGCCAGGCGAGGAAGTCTTCGACGCAGTCCGGCATGGTGGACAGCATCTCGAGCAGCATGATGGCTTCATTGAAATGATTGAGGTAGTCGGTGGCGAGCCCGGTGATCGGATTGATGTTGGCATGCGCGAGCGCTTCGGCATCGAGGCCGGAGCGCGCCGTCGGACCGGCACTAGGGAGCGGGTGATTGTCCGGAATGCGCATCGAAAGACTTGTGGAACCCACAACCGGGTCTATCCGACCTAGTCTCGTTGCGTCCGGTTAAAGTCGCATTAAGTCACGGAAAGGACGACCTTTCCCAAGGTAATGACATTCCATGTGCGGTCGCTACGCCATCACCTCCGCGCCGGAAGCCATCCGGGCGTTGTTCGGGTTCGCCGAACAGCCGAATTTTCCGCCCCGCCACAATGTGGCGCCGACACAGCCCATTCCGGTGGTGCGGTTGACGGAAGGCCAGCGCCACTTCGCCCTGGTGCGTTGGGGATTTGTGCCGTCCTGGGTCAAGGATCCCCGCGGCTTTTCACTCATCATCAACGCCCGCGGTGAATCGGTGCTCGACAAGCCGGCCTTCCGCAACGCCATGCGGCGGCGGCGCTGCCTGGTGCCGGCCGATGGCTTCTACGAATGGAAGGCGGACGGCAGCCGCAAGCGGCCCCATTTCATCCGTCCCCGCGGTGGCGGCCTGCTCGCCTTCGCGGGACTGTGGGAGTGCTGGATGGGGCCGAACGGCGAGGAGGTGGAGACGGCCTGTATCGTCACCACGACGTCCAACCGCGCCTTGCGCGACCTGCACGAGCGCATGCCGGTGGTGATCCCGGAGGAGGCCTTCGACCTGTGGCTCGACTGCGCCCGTGTGGACGCCGAGGTCGCGGCGGCTCTGATCACGCCGGCGCCGGACGACCTGTTCGAATTCCACGAGGTCTCGACCGCCGTCAACCGCACCGCGAACGATAGTGCCGAGCTGATCGCGCCGCTCGCCTCCGGCGCCGCCCCACCCGAACCGCCCGCAGTGCCGCGCGCCCGTCCGCGTTCGGCCGCAAAGCCGAAGACCGGCGAGGGCCAGGGCTCGCTCTTCTGAAGTTCACCGTCATTACGAGGAGCGAAGCGACGAAGCAATCCAGGGTCGCACGGCAAAGAGCTGGACTGCTTCACTTAGGCCTGGCATCGGGCCGGCCCTTCAGCGCGCTACGGGCCGGATCCGGTGGCTCGCAATGACGAAGAGAGTATCAAGCTCCGACGGCGAAGACCCGGTAGCGGTTGGGTGTCAGGCCGATCAGGTCGCCGGGCGTCGCGCCGGTGCCACTGGCGTCGATCTCGATGCTGTACGCCGGCACGAGATCGATCTCGAGGCGGCGCGCCGAGCCGATGCCGTGCACGCGTTTGACCGTGCCCTTCAGCGGCGCGTCGTCGGGTGGGCCCACATGGATGTCGGCCGGCCGCACGAACAGGCGGGCGTCGCCCGTGTGCACCCCCTGGCTATCGAGGGCGAGCCGGCCGCCGCCGAAATGCAATGCGCCGTCGGCGACCGACACCGGTATGACGACGGATTCGCCGATGAAGTCGTGCACGAACGAAGTCGCGGGACGTTCGTAGACCTCCTCGGGCGTGCCGACTTGTTCGATGCGGCCCTTGTCCATCACCACGACGCGGTCGGCCACTTCGAGCGCCTCCTCCTGGTCGTGGGTGACGAACACCGAAGTGACGTTGATGGATTCGTGAAGGTGGCGCAGCCACCGGCGCAGTTCCTTGCGGACCTTGGCGTCCAGCGCCCCGAAGGGTTCATCGAGCAGAAGCACGCTCGGTTCGATGGCGAGCGCGCGGGCGAGCGCAATGCGCTGGCGTTGGCCGCCCGAAAGCTGGTTGGGGTGGCGCTCCGCAAGGGGACGCAACTGCACGAGGTCGAGGAGCTCATGGACCTTGGCGCGGATCTTGGCCTCGTCGGGGCGCCGCCGGCGCGGCTTGACGCGCAACCCGAAGGCGACGTTCTCGAACACGGTGAGGTGGCGAAAAAGGGCGTAGTGCTGGAACACGAATCCAACGTGGCGCTCGCGGACGCTGCGGGCGAGCGCGTCGGTGCCGTCGAAGAACACCTGCCCCTCGTCCGGCCATTCGAGCCCGGCGATGATGCGCAACAGCGTCGTCTTGCCGGAGCCCGAGGGGCCGAGCAGGGCGACAAGTTCGCCGCTTTTGATCTCGAGATCCACTCCGGCGAGCGCGGCGAAGGATCCGAACTGCTTCGTCACATGGCTGACGTCGATCTTCATCTTCGCTTCACTCCGCGTCGAGGCGGCGTTCGAGGACCGCCTTGAGGACCAGCGTCACCAGGGCCAGGAGCGCCAGCAGCGAGGCGACCGCGAAGGCGGCGGCGAACTGGTATTCGTTGTAGAGGATCTCCACGTGCAGCGGCATGGTGTTGGTCTCGCCACGCACATGGCCGGAGACGACCGAGACGGCGCCGAACTCGCCCATGGCGCGGGCGTTGCACAGGAGCACGCCGTAGAGGAGCGCCCATTTGACGTTCGGCAACGTGACGCGGAAGAAGGTCTGCAGGCCGGAGGCGCCGAGCGAAATCGCAGCTTCCTCTTCCTGGGTTCCCTGTTCCTGCATCAGCGGGATCAATTCGCGGGCCACGAACGGGAAGGTCACCAGCACGGTCGCGAGCACGATGCCGGGCAGCGCGAAGATGATCTGGATGTCGTGATCTTGCATCCAGCGCCCGAAGAAGCCCTGGGCGCCGAACAGGAGAATGAAGACGAGGCCGGAAATCACCGGGCTCACGGAGAACGGCAGGTCGATCAGGGTGATCAGCACGCTCTTGCCGGGAAAATCGAACTTGGCGATGGCCCAGGCGGCGATCAGCCCGAAGACGAGGTTGAGGGCGACCGAGATCGCCGCCACCATGAGGGTCAGTTGGATGGCGGCCAGCGCGTCGGGTTGGGCGAGGGCCGCCAGATAGGCGCCGAGGCCGCGTGAAAACGCCTGCTGGAACACGGTCGCGAGCGGCAGCACCAGGAATACGAACAGGAACAGGATCGCGATGGCGACGACCGTCCAGCGCACCAAGGCCGGCTCGCTGCGCACCGCGCGGGCAGCGTCGGCGGGCTTCTTGCGGTGGCTGACGAGTGTTCCGACCGAGACCGACATCCGACGTCTCCTAGGCGTCGCGGCTACGCTGTTCGGACCAGCGCTGCAGGCGATTGACCGCGAACAGGATCGCGAAGGAGGCGATCAGCATCACCATGGCGATCGCGGTCGCGTCGGCATATTTGAATTCCTCCAGCCGGATGATGATCAGGAGCGGCGCGATCTCCGAGACATTGGGGAGATTGCCGGCGATGAAAATCACCGAACCGTATTCGCCGACCGCGCGCGCGAAGGCGAGCGCGAAGCCGGTCAGGAGTGCCGGCAGGATCGAGGGCAAGATGACCCTGGTGATGGTCTGCAGCCGTGAGGCGCCGAGCGTCGCTGCCGCTTCCTCGAGTTCGGCCTCGAGATCGAGCAGCACCGGTTGCACAGTGCGCACCACGAAAGGCAGCCCGATGAAGACGAGCGCCACTAAAATGCCGAGCGGCGTGAACGCGACCTTGATGCCGAGCGGGGCCAGGGCGGCGCCGAGCAGGCCGTTCTCTGCGAATAGAGTGGTGAGCGAGATGCCGGCGACGGCGGTCGGCAGCGCGAAGGGAATATCGATCAAGGCGTCGAAGAGGCGTTTGAAGGGAAATTCGTAGCGCACCAGCGCCCACACTACCAGGGCGCCGAACACCAGGTTGATGACAGCGGCGGCGAGCGACAGTCCGAAGCTGATCTTCAAGGCGTTGAGGGTCCGTCGGCTGGACACGATCGCCCAGAACTGGTCGAAAGACAGTTCCGCGGTCTTGATGAACAGCCCGGACAACGGAATCAGCACGATCAGCGCCAGCCAGGTGAGCGTCAGTCCCAACGTGATCCCGAATCCGGGGATCACGCTGGGCCGCAGTGTCGGCATTCCATATTTCACGGCCGGGGCCCTGCTCCCATGGACACGGCCGCCGATGGTAGGGGCTGCGACGGTCACTGGCTATAGATCTCGTCGAATACGCCCTTGTCGGCAAAATGCCGCTTTTGGGCCGTCCGCCAGCCGCCGAACACCTCGTCGACGGTGAACAGCTCGACTTTGGGGAAATAGGCCTCGTATTTTTTGGCGACCTCGGGATCGCGCGGGCGATAATAATGCTTGGCAGCGATCTCCTGGCCGTCCTTGCCGTAGATGAACCGGAGATAGGCTTCCGCCGCCGCCCGCGTGCCTTTGCGGTCCACCACTTTGTCGACCACGGCGACCGGCGGCTCGGCGAGGATAGAGACCGAGGGCACGACGATGTCGAACTTGTTCTTGCCGAATTCGGCGATCGACAGGAACGCCTCGTTCTCCCAGGCGATCAGGACGTCGCCCACATTGCGCTCCACGAAGGTGACGGTGGAGCCGCGCGCGCCGGTGTCGAGCACCGGCACATTGGCGTAGATCGCCTTGACGAAGTCCTTCGCCTTGTCGTCGCCGCCGCCCTTGCGGAGCGAATAGCCCCAGGCGGCAAGGTAGTTCCAGCGCGCCCCGCCGGAGGTCTTCGGGTTGGGCGTGATCACCTTGACGTCCGGCTTGGCGAGGTCGTCCCAGTCCCTGATGTTCTTGGGATTGCCCTTGCGCACCAGGAACACGATGGTCGAAGTGTAGGGGGCGGCATTCTGCGGCAGCTTCTTCTGCCAGTCGGCGGCGACGTAGCCGCGCGCGGCGATCTCGTCGATGTCGTAGGCGAGCGCGAGCGTGACCACGTCGGCGGCGAGCCCGTCAATGACCGAGCGCGCTTGGCGGCCGGAGCCGCCGTGCGACTGCTTGATCTCGATGCTCTTGCCGGTCTCGGCGCGGTATTTCGCCGCGAACGCCTTGTTGATCTCCACATAGAGTTCGCGCGTCGGATCATAGGAGACGTTGAGGAGCGTGACGTCGTCCGCCATGACCGGCGTGGCCGACACCAGTGCGGCCAGGAGGAAGGCTGACAAGCTTCGCATGGGGGCTCCTTTTCTGGTTCGAGCTGTGGTGCAGACTTTCGCGTCCATCCCGTCATTGCGGGGAGGCCGCACCCTGAACCCGGAATCCAACCGAGACTTCGACATGTGGCTTTGGATTCCGGGTTCGCGCTGGCTTGCGCCCCGGAATGACCACGAAATTGAACGGCCGATGTCAGTCTCACACCACCTTGCCGGGGTTGAGAATGTTGTTCGCGTCGAGCGTGCGTTTCAGCGAGCGCATCACCTCGAGGGCGACCGGGTCCTTCACCCGCGTGAGTTCGTCGCGCTTGAGGACGCCGATGCCGTGCTCGGCCGAGATCGAGCCGCCGTGCCTGCCCACCACGGCGTGCACAACCGCGTTCATATCATGCCAGCGGGCCAGGAATGCCGCCTTGTCGGCGCCGACCGGCTGGCTGATGTTGAAATGGATGTTACCGTCGCCGAGATGGCCGAACGGGCAGGGCCGACAGCCGGGGATCAGCGCCACCGCCGCCGTGGAGGCTTCGTCAATGAAGGAGGGGACGTTGGCAATCGGCACGGAAACATCGTGCTTGATCGACCCGCCCTCGAATTTCTGCACGTCGGCGATGGTTTCGCGGACGCGCCAAAGCTCGCCACGTTGCTCCAGGCTATCGGCGACGACGGCGTCGACGACCAAGTGTTTCGCATAGGCTGTTTCCAGCGCCTCGTAGAGCCGGTCGCGCAGGCCGTCGGTCTGCGTCGACGATACTTCGAGGAGCACGTACCAGGGATAGGTCTGCGCCAGCGGATCGCGGCAGGCGGCGTGACGGAACGAGAAATCGACGGCGATGCGCGCCATCAGCTCGAACGTCGTCAGCGCGCCATCGGTCGCTTCCTGGACGAGGGCGAGGAGGTCCAGCGCGTGCTGCGGCGACGGCACCGCTACGAAGGCGGTCTCGACCGAGCGCGGACGCGGAAAGAGTTTGAGTACTGCCGCCGTGATGACGCCGAGCGTGCCTTCGGCGCCGATGAACAGGTGGCGCAGGTCGTAGCCGGTGTTGTCTTTCTTGAGCTTGTTGAGGACGTTCATCACCCGGCCGTCGGCGAGCACGACTTCGAGCCCGAGCACCAGGTCACGGGCGACCCCGTAGGCAAGCGCACCGGTGCCGCCCGCATTGGTGGACAGGACGCCGCCGATGGTGCAGCTGCCTTCGGCGCCGAGCGACAACGGGAAGAGACGATCGGCCTCGGCGGCTGCTGCCTGTGCGGTCGCGAGTATGACGCCGGCCTCGCACGTCATGGTGTTGGATGTCGCGTCGACCTCGCGGATCCCGGTGAGGCGGGTGAGCGAGAGGACGATTTCGCCGTGATGGGGCGTCTGGCCGCCCACCAGACCGGTATTGCCGCCTTGCGGCACGATGGCGGTCCGGGTCGCGTCGGCGAGCTTCAGGATTGCCGCGACTTCGCCGACATTGCCGGGCCGCAGCACCACCGGGGTGGTGCCGTGCCACAGGCCGCGCTGCTCGATCAGGTAGGGCTCCTGATCGGCGGGATTGGTTACGGCATACCGTTCGCCCACGATGGCGACGAAACGGGCGAGGATTTCGGCGGACGGCAGGGGCGACATGGGGCCTCACTCAGGGGTCGCGGACGGCTCTGGCCGGGGACGCGGGGCGGCGGCGCGGCGCAGGCGGTCGTTGATGGCCTCGCCCAGGCCCTTTCGGGGGATCGGCGCGACCGCGATCAAGGTGGCGCCGGTGGCATCAAGGGTACGCAGGTGCGAAAACAGGTTGGCGGCCGCCTCGGCGAGGTCGGCGCCCGCAGAGAGATTGAGCACGGCGCGGGCGTGCCCGGCGTCGGACGGCGGTGGCCCGAAGGCGAGCAGGGCTTCGTCCGCCCCGACCTCGCGGGCATTGAGTCGCAGCCGCGCGCGCGGCGCGTAGTGCGACTTCAACATTCCGGGCGCTATGGGGCTTTTCTCGCCAGCACCGTCCGGTACGGCGAGGGGGGCGCCGAGCACGGCTTCGATGGCTTCGCGGGCGAGGCCTCCGGGCCTCAGCAGTACCGGCGCGCCGTCGAGACAGGCCACGATGGTGGATTCGACGCCGACCGCGGCCGGCCCGCCATCGAGCACCATGTCGATGCGCGCGGCGAGGTCGGCCAAAACATGGTCGGCGGTGGTCGGCGACACGTGGCCGGAGCGATTGGCCGAGGGGGCGACAACCGCGCGCCCGAGCGCGTGCACGATGTCGCGGGCCAGCGGATGGGCGGGCAGGCGGACCGCGATGGTGTCGAGGCCGGCGGTGGCGAGGTCGGCGACCGGGCAGTCGGGCGCCTTCGGCAACACCAGAGTCAGGGGGCCCGGCCAAAAAGCCTCCACCAGCGACTCGGCGGCGGTGCCGAATCGGGCCAGGCGTTTCGCACCGGCCAGATCGGCCACATGGGCGATGAGGGGATTGAAGCGCGGCCGGCCCTTGGCGGCATAGAGGCGGGCGATGGCGGTGCCGCTCGTGGCGTCGGCGCCCAGGCCGTAGACCGTCTCGGTGGGGAAAGCCACCAGGCCATCTTCGGCCAAACAGCGCGCCGCCTCGCCGACCGCGCCCGGATCGGAGGCTGAAATTCGTCTTGCAGTCACGATTCTGAGGACCTATCTGGTTGTCGCGGCAGGCTTTTAGCAGGATTTCCGACTTTTGGGCACAGCGCTTGCGGTCCCACCTGACGCAGTCTATAAGACGCGGCCTGTCAATCGGAGTGTAGCGCAGTCTGGTAGCGCACCTCGTTCGGGACGAGGGGGTCGCAGGTTCAAATCCTGCCACTCCGACCATTACTTAGCAGGCTTCCGGGCTCCCGACCCGACAGATTGCCCGACAGTTTCGGCCGGTCCTTGTTGAGCGCGTTGACCGCCTCCTGCTGGTAGTCGGGGTGGTGGTGACCGTAGACCCGTTCGAACACCTCGCGGGTGACACCGAAAAATCCGCAAATCTCGTGCACCGGGACGCCGCGCTGGGCCTGCCAGGTGATCGCGGTGTGGCGCAGGGTGTGCGGGGTCACGTCGGTGCCGAGCCCGGCCGCGGTGCATGCCGATCGGAATGCCTTGTTGACCCGCTTGACGGGCTCACCGTTCCACTCGATCAGCCATCGATTGCTCGCCTGTTTGGCATGCCACCGCCTGACGTGGGCGAGGAGGCGGGGTGGCAGGCGGACCGCGGGTTGCCGTTTCTTGGTGCGACGCATGCCGGCGGTGCGCCGGTAGAACACCCCGTTCTCCAGGTCGATCCAGCCGTGGCCCGGGGTCGGCTGCATCGCAGCGCCGACAACGGCTCCGGCCCGGGTGCCGGTGTAGAGCCCGACCAGGACGAAGCGGGCGATGTGCTGGCGGGTCGCCCGGTCGGTGGCGCGGCGGTTCTGGGTCTCCCGGTATCGCCATGCTGCGGCGACGAGCCGGGCCGCTTCCTTCCTGGTCAGCCATCGCTCGCGCGCCTCGCCCCGCTCCGGCAGGACTACAGGGGTCAGCGCGGTGCACAGCCCGGCCTCCCAGTGATGTCGGATCGCGGCGCGCAGATCCTCGAGCTCGCGGCGGGCCGCGGCCTGATGGCCGCGATGGGCGACGTAATCCAGGCAGCGCTTTTTGTTGAGCGTGTCGAGGGTGTCGGAGCCGAAGAAGTCGAGGATGCGACCCAGGCGGGCACCGGTTTCCTTCGGCCGGCTATGCCGCTCGACTACGTCTTCGGTGTAGATTGCGACAACGGACGCTATCTCGACGGCAGCGGGGTCACGGTCGCGGATGCGCGGCGTGGCCTTGCCGGCGATGTATTCGGCAAGTGCTCGCTCGGCCTCCGCAGGAGGGCCAGCTTCGCCCGCGCCAATTCCAGTGCTGATTTTCCGCTTTCCGTCGCGGATACACCAGACGGATTGTTCGATGACCTTGCCAGAGGGATCGCGTCGCGCCGGTTGTGGCCACAGTCTGGGGCCTTTTGCTCGTCGCGGCATCGCTCGATCATCCGGTCTATATCTGCGAGGGTCGTGAAATCCTTGCCCGCAATCTTGAAGATGGCAAGCCTTCCGGCCGCGGCCTCGCGCCGGAGGCCGCTGACCGTCATCCCGCCATGCGGAAAAGCTTCCTTGACGGCAACAGATAGCCTGAGGGGGGTGCTGCGGTCTGTCATGGCGCTGGCCGCTGCGTGAACCCGCGCCGCGCCGCGTTGAGTAACGTCGCTGCAACGACGATCCGAATGTACGGCTCGGGAATGCCGCGGAGGTAGTTCCAGCACGCGATTTCGGCGAGAACGTCGGCGACGATCGCTTCCTTGACCGCCGAGTTGAACGAGATGCCGGCCGGGTCGATCGTGTCGTGCAACCAGTTGTCCGTCATGGCGACCTCCCCTCACGGTGTTTAAACACGACGGCGCGCATCGCCTCGATGTCGGGCGATGCGGCATAGAGCTCGGCGCAGATCAGGAGCGGGTCGAGGCCAAGGCCCCTCCAGAACCGGGCCTCGCCGACGCGGTGCTGAGCCCTAGCGCCCCGCGTGTGGCAGGCCGGGCAGATCGGCAGGGCGAACCGATCACTCGGCTTGGCGCCGGCGCCCGGCATCGGCTTGTCAGGCCCGGACATCCGGACGTGCGCGGCCTCGCCGGCCGGGTCGGCATCACACGACAGGCAAGGACAGCGCCGGACCAGGGCGAGGTGCTTGGCGTCAAGGTCTCGGCCCTTCGTCGACTTCGGCCGGCGCGCCGGTTTCGTGGCGTGCTCGCGTGGCGCGACCTTCAACAGCGATCCGGGCGGGGCGATCGGGGAAATTCTCACGCGACAACCCTCCGATTGCGAAATCCGTTGCACACCTCGACGACGCGGCGACAGGTCTCGACGTCCATCATCCCTACGTGGCAATCCTCGCGAGCGATCCCGAGCTGGCCGGCGAGCCATTTGTATGCGAGCCCTCGCGCCTTCTTTTTCGGCACGCCGTCGCGGCGCATTTTGGCTTTCCAGAATGGATCAAAAGCGGCGTGCGCAGCCATCTTCGCCTTGCGTAGCTCGGCGTTGGCGAGGCGCCCGAGCGGGCTCGTTGTGCCTGGATGGCATCCGACCCATGCTCCGCACGGCAAGCATGCCCAAAACGGCTTCTCGATCAGGTCGCGGTCGCCGCGATGCGGATAAACCTCGCGGCCGGTGACGAGGGCCGCAGCATTCCCGCAGTATGGGCACGCGAGCGTCATGACGTAGCCTGCGGGAGCGCGCGACAGTCGGCGATGCGATCGAGCATGCGCTGGTCGCCGCGCTGGCGGGCTGTGAATTCGGAAGGTCCGTATTTGTCTGTCAGTACGGCCCCGGCGGCGATGGCCATAGCTTTCTTGCTCTTGGCGACGTCGAAGTGCACCCACGACGCCTTGCGGAAACGAGGTTGAGACAAGGTGGGGTGGCCTTGTAGCCACTTGCGCTGCACCCCGATCCTGTCCGCCATTGCGAACAGCTCATCGAGGCTGTCGGCCCACATGTGGCACATCACCATGTTTCCGAACGCATGTTCGACGTCGTCAACGTAAACGGTCATGCCACTCGGCTCCCCAATGCGTGCGGCCCGTCGACCATCTCGATCAGCTCGCGCCGGACATCGTCGGGCGTGGTGCCCTCCGGCATCCATCGTGTCGCGATGACGTTGCAGGCCGCATCGAAAAAGGCGTTGAACTCGGTCTGATCCATGGCGCCCCACGCAATGGAGCGCGTGACGTAGGCGACCCGGCCCGTATCGACATCGACGAAGCGCCGGACGTAACCGGTGGCGAGCTTCACCGCATCCTTGATGTCCTCGATCTCGACATCGGCCATCACCGGCGAGTGCATCTTGACGAACTTCAAGATCGCGAAGAACAGCCGGTGGTGACGCGGGTTGCGGCGCTGCACGACGTCGGCGCCGACGTCGCGGCCGTCCCTGATCTTGGCCAGGAGGTCGGACCCCTCGTCATCAACGGGGAATAATCCGACCTCGCCGGCCCTGCCCTGACGTCGTCGCAGGATGACCTCGGTCATGGCCTATCCCGCGTCCAGGTTCGTCATGAACGAGTTGAGCTTGGCGCGGTACCGGGCGACGCCGTCCTTCCACGCCGCATCCGGCACTTGGCTCTTGGCTGGCAGCAGGACCTTTTCCTTGACATCGCCGAGCTGTTCGGCCGCCTCACACCCCGCCAGCGCGCCGTCCAGGTCGCGCAACCACTGCTCGGGATCGAGCTTGTCGTTCTCCGCTTCGGCCTCGCGCTCCAGGGCTTCCATCCTGGCGTCGAAAAACATCTCGGCCTGCGCCACGATCTGCGGCGGGACGCGGTCGCGGTACGGCGCCAGGAGCCGGGTCTGCGCGACGCCGAGGTCGACCATGCTATCCGCGCCTTCCGCCGCGGCCCGACAGTCGTCAAGCCACGCCGCCTGATCCTTCAACGATATCGGCTTGGGCTTGTCGGACTTCTTCGCCGCGCCCTTGCTGCGATCGAGGCAGGCGGGAAGTCCTGACTTCGGGTCCTCGGTCGCGTCGACCGTCGGCTTGGCCTCTGTCGGGGCTGGCGGATCGACGTCGGCCGCGGCGTCGGCCGGGTCCTCCCACGTGATTTCGCCCGTGGCCGGATCGACGGTTTCGACCTTGGCCGTCTCGGCGGCGGGTCGGGTCGCGGGTTCGGCCTCCGGCTCGGACTTTGCGTCGGCGGGGGGCGCGGGCGGATCGACGTCGGCCGGAGCCCCGCCGTTTGGGGGCGGATCGTCGGGCGTCGGCGGCTCGATCTGGGCGGCGCGCGGCGCGTCGTCGCGATCGTCCACCACTTCCTCGGCAATATACATGCCGCCCATCACGTCGGGGAAGACGTCGCGGAGCGCGAAGGCGCGGGCCCGCATCTGCAGCATACGTTTAGGGTGCGTGATCCATGGGGTCGGCTGGCCACTGCTGCCGCG
This sequence comes from Astrobacterium formosum, assembly GCA_030848545.1. Taxonomy (GTDB): domain Bacteria; phylum Pseudomonadota; class Alphaproteobacteria; order Rhizobiales; family Xanthobacteraceae; genus Astrobacterium; species Astrobacterium formosum. The sequence goes on along the minus strand of JAVDCA010000003.1, from coordinate 111,871 downwards.
CTTGTTCCAGAGCCCGGCCGTCTTCGCATCGGCGACCGAGAATGTGCGCGATACCGTCTCCAGGTCTCCGACCCGCATGACCGTGCATGTCGCCACCATGGCGTCACCTTCGCCGTCGACTTCCTCCTTGATCGACTCGAGGAGGCGGGACGCCCTAACCAAGGCGAGCGCAGCGTCTCCCCAGATCGTGGGGCGACCGTTGATCACCGCGATGCGCTGCAGCGCCTGCATGGGGGGCAGCCCGATCTCCAGTCCGTGCAGGATCGCGACGGCGCATTTCTCCGGCGCAGCCATGTCGCGCGGGGCAAGGCCGGACTTTGCGGCAAGTTCGGCAAGGCGCCAGACCTGCTCGATCGTGGTGGGAACGATCGCAGCGGGTCGCTCGCCGGCAGCGAGGGGTGCACGGTTGGGAATAACAGCGACTTGATTCATAGCTATGCCGCCTCCTTAGCGGTGTTGATCCGGCAGCCGTCCGGGCACGTGCCCTGGCGAGCCGCGGCGTTGGCGAGTTGCTGGATGAGGTCTTTGACCTTCGCGTTGTCGGCGAAGTAGGCGAGCGCCTTGGCGTAGTCCTCGATCACCGCCGAGGTCACGGTGCGCAGCGCCACGGTCGACGTCGTGCCGGCCGTGGTCTTGGCTGGCGCGACGATCTCCGGAGCCGCGCCGGACTTGACGGCTGCGGCCATGGCGGCGGCCTGGCGCGCGGCCTCGGCGTTGAGGAACGGCGTCACCACGACCTTCTTGAGTCGCGCCTTGCAATCGTCGGCGCGGTTGACCAGCGGCGCCCACTTCCGTTGAGCCTCGTTGGCCTTTTCGGTGTGCGGGCGCTTCTCCGCGTCGCGCAGCTCGTCGGCGCGCTTTTCGAGCTTGCGCAGCCGGTCGGCGACGTCGGCGGCCTGATCGCTTTCCTCTTTCGTCTTGGCCGCACCGCTCTTGATCAGCCTTTCGGCCTCGCGCGCCAAGTCCTCGATCCGGTCCCGGATCGCTTCGAAGCTGTCGGCGTCCGGCGCGGCGGCGGAATTCACGCGATCCCGCCTCGCCGCCTCGTTCTCATCGGGCCAGCCCTTGCCGTCCTTCACCGCATCGTACACGGCCCTTGAGATCGGCCGCTTCGATGCGTAGGGCCAGCGCTCGCGGGCCTTGAGATCGTCCAGCATCCGGGCCGCGGCGCCGAACCCGTCCTTGCAATAAAGCTTGGCCGCGGTCCCCTTCGTCTCGAATTCGGCCGGCTCGTACCAGTAGGCGACGAGGCCGCGCGTGACCTGACCAGTCGCCTTGTTCTTGCTCCGCGTCTCGTAAAACCCGGCCGCGGGCTCGTCGGCCACGATCGCCGGAGCTTGTCCGGCCAGGGCGAGGCGCCACCATTCCCATTGGTCTGTCATGACATCACCGGTGCGCTGCAGAGCCGTTGGTGCGGGACAGGCCGTTGACCACGGGCCCGAGATTGACGGGTCCCGCAAGATGCCGGACGTCCAGGAGCCGATTGACCGAGATCGACTGGCACAGCATGGCGTGCAGGCGCCTCACCTCGTCGACCAGTTCGGACAGCTTTCCGGTGTCGGCGGCGAGTTCGGCCAAGCCCTTCTCGATCCGGGCCATGCGCGCCTCGTCCACTACCCCCCCCTGCAGCAAGGCCGGCGCCGCCGGTCTGATCCGGCCGTACAGGTCCGTGCGTATCTTGCTCACGTGGATCGCGGTGATCCCGGTCACGTCGTCGGCGACACGCTTGTCGTTCCACCCCTCGTCATAGGCGAACAGGTTCTCGCCCGCCTCCTTCAGATGCTCGCGCAACAGATCGCTCACCTTGATGATCTGGGCGCGGCTCGCCACGACCTTCGCCATATCTCTCTCCTCACGCTGCCTTGCGTTCGCGGGTCTCGAAAAATCTCGGGTGTTCGGGGTGGCGCGCCAGGAACCAGCGCGCCAGCGATGCGGTCCAATCGTTGTTGGCCTTGAACGAGCTATCGCGGTGCTCGATCTGCATGTGCCAGCGGATGCGGTGCAGCACGGCATCCGCCGAGTAGCGCCGATACCCGGCCGCGGCGATGTCCAGGGCGAGGCGTTCGAACTGGACACAGACCTCGCGCGGCACGTCGTCGGGGTAGCGGGTGACGCGGCCCGGCGTCGGCGAGTAGAGCCCGGTCATGCCATGCCCTCGGGTCTGGCAGTCCCGATCTTGATGACCCGGGCGCGGTCGATCGCCTCGTCCAGGTGCTTGTCGACATCGGCGCCGCGGAACCCGATCGCGACGAGGCGGACGATCGCCGCCTGTTCGTCGCCGAGATCGATGCCGTTGGCGACCAGGGCGCCGGCCATGCGCGCGATCAGAACGCGGTGATGGGCGTCAGACGAGATATCGCAAATCGGAGTGGTCATGGCCTACTCCGCTGCAATCGCCTGTGAGGAGGCGTGCGCCGCCATAGCGCGCTTGAGGCCGGGGTGGTGGAGGACGCCGCCGATGAGGTACAGATAGTTTTCGCGGTGTTCCTCGTTGGCCGCGTGGTCACGCACGACCCGGCCAATCAACGTATCTGTCGTGATCCCTTGCTGGCACCCGACCCACCAACGCAAGCCGTGCTTCGGCGACCACACGGCGGTGGTCCAGGAGTTGCGCGACCCCTGGGGGCCAGCAACGAATAGCCAGTCGCCGGCATCGTAGACGGCGCCGTCGCCGATGCTGGCGCCGCCGCCGATGCTGGCGCCGTCGCCGATGCTGGCGCGGCCGCCGATGCTGGCGCCGCCGCCGATGCTGGCGCCGCCGCCGATGCTGGCGCGGCCGCCGATGCTGGCGCCGTCGCCGATGCTGGCGCGGCCGCCGATGCTGGCGCCGCCGCCGATGCTGGCGCCGTAGCCGATGCTGGCGCGGCCGCCGATGCTGGCGCCGTAGCCGATGCTGGCGCGGCCGCCGATGCTGGCGCCGCCGCCGATGCTGGCGCCGTAGCCGATGCAGGCGCCGTCGCCGATGCTGGCGCCGTAGCCGATGCTGGCGCCGCCGCCGATGCTGGCGACACCTTCCGCGATCTTGGCGTCTGGCCAGACCACGACTGTTTCGGGAAGGCGCACACTTGATGCGACCGAGGCCGAAACAGCGACGATGCCGCCCGGCGTGCCGTCCTGATTGACCCAACGCCGAGCTTCGGCCTCGCGCCAGCCTCCGAATTGATATCTGAACGTCTCGCTCATAGAACCCTCCCGTCAGTGATTGGAAAGAATGGCGAACCAGATCAGCAGCGCGGCGATGAACCCGCCGATCGCTGCGGCATCGATGAAGGCGTTGAACAGGCAGACCGCGAGAAGCGTGACGCGCGACGCGCGACATCACACGCCTCCCACGATCATCTCGCCGTGCCGCGGGCAGTGCGGCGCGCCCACGGCGTCGATCCACTTGCGGGTGACCCGGACGATGTATCCGCAGTCCAGGCACTCGCACTTGAGCATTCGGGTGGCCTGACGCTCCGCGGCGGCGCGGGCCAGCGGCTTTGCGGCATCGAGGTGGCTGTGCTGGTGGCAATGTGAGAAGCCCTCGTCGCCAGGACCGAACTCACGGCCGCACTGGCTGCATGAGGTCTTGGTGAATTTCGGCATGGCCATCACTCCGCGGCCTGCAGGCGCGGCAGATCGGCGGCTCGGACCTGAGCCGCAAGCGCGCGGCACCGCGCCGCGTCGTCGAACCGGGGCGGGATCGCGCCTTCGTTGAGTTCGGCGGCGAGCTCGAGGCGGCGAGCCTCGCGTTCGGCCGGCGTCATCGCGGCGATGGCAATGGCGGTGTCGTGACCATCCTTGTAGGTGCGGGCCCAATCCCAGGCCCGGCGCAGCCCGGCGGCGAGATGCTTGCGCCAGGGCAGCGGAGACCAGCCGCTCCGGCGACAAAGCTCGCGGTCGGCGTCACGCTCGCCGCGGGCCATGACCATCGCGACCCGCATCACCATGGCGTGGTCGTAGCGACCGGTCGTCTCGATCTGGCGGCGCAGGTCGTGGAGGGTGACGGAGGTCACATCAACCTCCACAACACGTCGATGGCGACCAGGGTCATCGCCGCCATGGCGGCGATGCCGATGACATCGATGGCGCGACCGATCGGGCCGGTGGTGCCAGTGTTGGGATTGGTTGGCATCGCCGTCACTCCTGCGATCCGAGGAGCGCGAGCACGGCGGCACGGCCGGCGTTTAAGATCTCGCTGTTGTCGATGTCCCAGCCAGCGGCTTCGCCCGCCCCGACCATCTCGCGGAAAATGATCAGGTGCGGCTCAAGGGCAGCGGCGATGGCCTCAGCGTCGGCCAGGTGGCGCGCGGGGCGCGGAAGAAATTGACAGCGCCTGACGGCAGCGGCGTCATACCCCAGCGCTTCCAGAAGCTGGTCGACAAGGTGGCTGTTGGGTTTGGTGGGCATCGGTGGCTCCCGTGAGGTATGGGAGCCATTGTAGCGAAACTCGCTACATCGTCAATAGGTCGTAGCGAAAAAAGCTACATCCGATTTAAACGCTCAAGTTCGCCTGTGCGCCGCTCCAGGGCGGCGATCCGCACATGCTGCTGTTCCGACAGTCGCTCCAGGCTCGAAATCTTGATGGCCATATCGCTCGTTCGGCGATCAATGGCGTTGTCAACGGCGCGTCCTGCCATCCAGAGAGCCGCGACCGCACCGCCGCCGAAAATCGCGACGGTCCCGATCTGCGGGTATTCGCCAATCGCGACCAGAGCGACCAGCCCGCCTAAGGCGGCCAGGGCCACATAGCCGGCGATTTTAAATGCCCGCTTCATAAGTCCATGAGTGTCCGGCGAACTCGCCCTACGACCTCGAAGTCCTTCTTTTTTACAAAGATGGGACCATGCACAGGGTCGGTAGAGTACGGCGCGAGATAGGGAGGGTCGTCGGCCCGCCATCGCTTGTAGGTCGTCTTTCCCCGCAGCGAGAACACGTAAAAGCGGCCATTGACCAAGGTCCGCTCGGCCCGGTTTACCAGGATGATCGAGCCTTCCGGGGAGATTCGGTCCATCGAATTACCCTCAACCTTCAAGGCGAAAAAGTCGCCACGGCCAAGGTCGGCGAAGGCCAGTTGAGGTGCTTGGTCGGCAGCGAGTTGAGATGCCGGCTCGCTCAACTTTCCGGCGCTCACCCACTCGATCAGCGGGACTTTCGTGATGGCGTTGATGGACGGCGCCGGCACTCCGCTAATCGTCTCGATCGCCAGCATCTCGTCGGCGGCGACGTCGCGCGTGCCCTTCACCATCTTGTTGACTGCGGCTCGGTCGATGTCGCGGCGCAACTCAGTGGTGAGCCGCCTGGCCATCTCGGCTTGGGACAGACCGGACACCTCAAGGGCTTTGGCAACCCATTGATGAATTGGAGATAACGTCATGGCCGGCACAGTAGCGGATACCGCTACGGGCTGTCTGTGGCGCAATTCGCTACGTAGGGGCTTGCCTTTGTAGCGAAACGCGCTACGATGCGCCCCATGAGCTTGGAACCCGCACACACGATCATCCGTAAGTTCGGTGGCCCGTCGGCGGTGGCGAACATCACCGGTGCACATCGAACGCGCGTCTCGAATTGGCAGCGGCCGAAGTCAGTCGGCGGCACTGGCGGTGTCGTGCCCCAGCGCCACCATCGAGCGCTGCTCGACTACGCCCGTCAGCATGACATCCCGCTATCGGCAGAGGAATTCGTCGCGCCCGCCGATGCGAACGCGGCGGCGTGACCGGACAACGATTTTCTCGAGCGGCATTCCCCACCGGATCGCCGCTCGCCTAACCGCCGGGCCGAATTCCCGCGCCAACGGGATCGGTCCGAATGAACCAAGTACCGGGAGCGCAACTGCCCACAGCGGCTCCCAAGTTTCGTGAGTGTCGTCCCTGTCCATGGCCAACCATGAGACAGGGGAGAGTGCCGTGTCATCCACCGGTGATGGACAGATTGACCGCCGAGCCATGAACGCGACCGTCGACATAGCCACCGCTTCGCGCTTCGTCGCCACGATCGAAGATGTCGAGGCGCGACGCCTCGGCGTCAACACGATCGAGGCCCGACGCGCCGTGGCGAGCCGGTGCGGCATCGCTCCCGGCACTCTCGAAAACTTGCGGCGCGAGCGCGCGAAAGTGGTCCCGCACTGGATCATGGCCCGGGTCCGCGCCGCGTTCATCGCGATCCTGCAATCCGAAATTCAGCGGCTTGAGCATGACATCACCATCGCTCGCCAAGTTGGCCTGGACGATCGCGACGACGATCTGGCGGCGGCTGCGGCTCAACTGGTCGCGGCGAAAACGCTGATCGCCCACAGCGTGAGGTAGAGACCGGGTCGCGCGGCCGGAGTGTTCCGCACGGGGGAGTACGGGGAATGGCAACACTCGTCGCGTGCGTTCGCACATATGCGAGCGCGGAAGAAATGCGTTCCGCCTATCGTCAGATCGGGGCTCGCCTGTACGGAGGCGTCGCAGCGCCTGCGCTGCAGGCTACACCGGAGCCCGAACCGGAGCTTGAACCGGAGCCCATCGATCCGCTGCCGCCCGGCCTACCGCAGCCCTACCGTTACGTCGTGATGGCGGTGGCTGCGGCCCTCGACATGGCGCCCATGAGCGTCCTCGGCGGGGTCGCGCCGGAGGATTGCCGCGGTCGATCCATCGCGGCGGCGGTGACGGCTCATCGCTTCGATCTGCCCCCCGACAGTATCGCCGAACAACTCGGCGTCGGCCGCGGCTTCGTAGCCGAATCGTTGCGGACGTTCGAAATCGTGATCAGCCGCGCTGCGGTTTCGGCCAAGTGGTCAGATCTTGGTGCCGTCGTCGCGGCTTGCGCGATGGCATGGCCGCTGGCGGATGTTCGGCCCGCCGTCACGGTGCGCGTCGTCAAGCAGGTATTCGCCGATACGTTCGGCGTCACGGTGCGCGAGATCGAGAGCGTGCGCCGGACCAAAGGTCTAGTCGCGGTACGCCACATGGCGATGGCGGTATCCAAGCATCTGACCAGCAATAGCCTCCCTGAAATCGGCCATCGCTTCGGAGGCCGCGACCACACGACGGTACTTCACGCCTGCCGGAAGTGCGCGGCCCTGGTCGAACAGGTCGGCGCCGAACTTCCGGACACCGCTACTGTAATGGACTGGGCCCGCGCGATGCGGAGGGTCGTGTCATGACCGGCGTTGTGCTGGCCCGCGACCGGTGGCACCGCGCCGTCACCTGCCCGAACTGTGGCCATGAGGTTGTGGCGGGCACCGCGGTTGACAGCCCCGATCCGTGGACGGTCGAACTGATCTGCGTGGGTTGCCACGTCACGCTCGCCACTATCGAGTTCGAACCGCTGGACGACGGAGATGAGTGGTGACGGACCTGTCCGCCTATCGGGCGCTGTGCGCCGCAAAGAAGCCTGTCGCGTTGCGGGCCGGGCTCGCCCGCATCCCGGAACTCAACAGCACGCTCTTTCCTCACCAGGCGCACGGCGTCGACTTCGCGCTCCGCGCCGGCCGGGCCGGCCTGTTCTATGACACCGGGCTTGGTAAAACCGCGATGATGCTGGAGTGGGGCCGGGTCGTGGTCGAGACGACGAACCGCCCCGTCCTGATGCTCGCACCGCTCGCAGTGGGTGCCCAGCACGTCCGCGAAGCGGAACGGCTCGGGATCGAGGCTAAGGTGTCGCGGTTCGGCGCCGCCCCGGACCATCCCAGCATCGTCGTCACCAATTACGAGCGGCTGGAAAAGTTCGATCCCGCCGAGTTCGCAGGTGTCATCCTGGACGAAAGCTCAATCCTCAAGAGCTTCACCGGCAAGACGACGCGCAAGCTGATCGAGACGTTCGCCGCCATGCCATTCCGTCTCGCCGGCACCGCGACACCTGCCCCGAACGACCATACCGAGCTGGGTCAGCATAGCGACTTCCTCGGCGTGATGGATCGCGACGAGATGCTGGTGCGCTGGTTCCTGCACGACAGCGCGAATACCAAAGACTGGCGGCTCAAGCGACACGCCGTGCGGCCGTTCTGGGATTGGGTCGCGTCATGGGCCCGGTGCGTCGGCAAGCCATCTGATCTTGGCTACAGCGACGAGGGGTTCGACCTGCCGCCCCTCGACATCCGCCGGCACGTGGTCAGGTCCGACCGCTCGATCGACCGAGGCGAGGAGACGGACGGACAGGGCAGGCTTTTCCGTATCCCAGACCGATCCGCTACCGCGATCCACAAGGAAAAGCGCCTCACCGCCGAGGTCCGCGCCGATATCGTAGCGCGCCTGGTCCGTGACGCCGGCCCCGACCCGGTCTGTGTCTGGGTCGATACCGACTACGAGGCCGAGGCGGTGCGCCGGGCCTGCCCGGAAATCCGCGAGGTGCACGGCAGGATGTCTGTCGACGCCAAGGAGGACGCGCTGGACGCGTTCTCGCGAGGCGACATCAAGAACCTTTTGACCAAGCCGAGCATCGCCGGGTTCGGGCTCAACTGGCAGCACTGCCACACCCCGATCTTTGCCGGGGTCAGCTTCAGCTACGAGAGCTTCTATCAGGCTGTTCGGCGGTTCTGGCGGTTCGGCCAGACCAAGAAGGTCACGGCTCACGTGGTCTGCGCCGACACCGAACTGGAAATCGCCGCGACCGTGACGCGCAAGTCCGAGGATCACGTTCGGATGAAGCGCGAGATGAGCGCTGCGATGCTGCGGGCGGCCCGCGCCCATCAGATCCTCGACCCGTATCAACCCGACATGGAGGCGCGCCTGCCGGCGTGGATGCAATGACGAAAGTGTTCGATCAGGCTCACGGCGACTGGTTCGCCGCCTATCGCTGCGACGCGGTGGAGTTCGCCGCGACGCTGCCGGACAACAGCGTCGACTTTTCCATCTACAGCCCGCCGTTCGCCTCGCTCTACATCTACTCGCAGAGCGAACGCGACATGGGCAATGTCGGATCGGAACAGGAATTCGCCGAACAGTACCGCCCGCTCGTCTCCGCGCTGTACCAGGCGACCAAGCCGGGCCGTCTCACCGCTGTGCATTGCTCCGATCTGCCGCGCACCAAGTCGACGCACGGCTATATCGACCTCTACGACTTCCCGGCCGACATCCGGAAGGTGCACGAAGAGGCGGGCTGGACCTATCATTCCCGGATCACGGTGTGGAAAGACCCCGTCGTCGAGATGCAGCGCACCAAGGCGCTGGGCCTGCTCTACAAGCAACTCCAGAAGGACGCGACACGGTCCCGCCAAGGCATGCCCGACTACGTGCTGGTGTTCAGGAAGACGCCGGAGAGTGAGGACAAGGCGGTTCCGGTCGGGCAGGACGCGAATACGTTCCCGGTCGCGCAATGGCAGCAATGGGCGTCTCCGGTCTGGATGGACATCGACCAGACCGACGTCCTCAACGTCCGGGCGGCACGTGATGCCGGCGACGAAAAGCACGTCTGCCCGCTGCAACTTGACCTGATCGAGCGCGCCATCCGGCTGTGGTCGAACCCCGGCGATGTCGTGTTCTCGCCGTTCATGGGCATCGGGTCGGAAGGCTTCGCCGCGATCAAGGCGGGCCGACACTTCCTCGGGACCGAGCTCAAGGACAGCTATTTCCGCCAGGCCGCGAAGTATCTCGGCGAGGCCGAGGCCGAGCGCGGCAACCTGTTCGCCGCTCCGGCATCTCCGCAACCGGGCGCCGACGTCTCGCACCTCATGGAGGGTCTGGAATGAGCGATCCGAAACCCGTCACACTCACCGCTCAGGTCTCCGCGCTCTGCGGCCTACTCAATAGGGCCTTGCCCCACGCGCTCAAGAAAGCCGGAGTGGTCGGTTCGCAGTCTGAGGGTCAGTTGCTGATTGACCGGCTCGGTGCCGCCCTGAACACGCTTCGCTCGCTGGAAAGCGCGCCGCCGGAGGTCTCACCGTGATCGAGAGAACCGAGGCCCTGGCCTGCCTGACGCCGCGCGAATTCGAAATTCTGGCGCTCACCATCGACGGTGCCCGATCGGCCAAAGAGGTGGCGGCCAAGCTGGGCTCTGCAACCAAGACGGTGGAGGCCCACTTCGACCGGATCAAGATGAAGCTGCAGGCCCGGAGCAAGCTGCACGCCGTGCTGATAGCGCTCGGCCGCGGGGCGCCGCAATGAGGGTTTTGGTTGCATGCGAATTCTCTGGCGTGGTTCGGCGGGCATTCGCGGCTCGCGGGCACGATGCCTGGTCGTGCGACCTGCTCCCGTCCGAGGACCGCAGCAATCAGCACATCATCGGGGACGCGCGCGACTATCTCGATGACGGATGGGACCTCCTGATCGTAGCCCACCCTCCGTGCACGCGACTGTGCAAGTCGGGGCTGCGCTGGCTCCATGCACCGCCGAATGGCCGCACGCTGGACTCGATGTGGCGCGAACTCGATGACGCCGCGGCCCTGTTTTCCGCGTTCTGGACTGCGCCGATCGAGCGGGTATGCGTGGAAAACCCGCGGATGCATCGGCACGCGCAACAGCGGATCGTCAACTGGCAGCCGCCAACGCAGATCGTGCAGCCGTGGCAGTTCGGTCATGGCGAGACCAAAGCCACGTGCCTGTGGCTTCGCAATCTGCCGCCCCTCGTTCCGACCGATATCGTCGACGGGCGCGCCGAACGCGTCCACCGCGCCACCGGCTGGGGACGACACGCGGCGACTCGATGGCGCGAGCGCTCGCGCTTCTATCCCGGCATCGCCGAGGCCATGGCCGATCAATGGGGCGATCTTGGCGACGAAAGCCCCATGGTGGCGCACCGCCGGCATCGCTTCGCCGAGCTGATGACCGGCCTGGACTGAAAGAGCAAGAAGACGATGGCGCGCATCCGCACGATCAAGCCCGAATTCCCCCAGAGCGAGACGATCGGCCGGCTGAGCCGGGACGCCCGGCTTCTGTTCGTCCAGCTCTGGACCTACGTTGACGACCACGGACGGTGCCGCGCCGCGTCCCGGCTCCTGTCCGGCCAGCTCTACCCTTATGACGACGACGCGCCCGACTTGATCGACGGGTGGCTGTCGGAGCTCGATGCCGAGGGGGTGGTCAGGCTCTACGAGGTCGACGGCAAGCGCTACCTGGACATCCCGTCGTGGTCGCGACATCAGCGAATCGACAATGCCGGGAAATCTGCCATCCCTCCGCATCCGGGCGAGCCGCCGCGAGCCACCGCTGTCGATGCCGGCTTACACTTTGATGCAGGCGACCAGCCGCAGCCAGCGGAAGATTGCGGAGCCTCGCCGCGAACCTCCGCGAACCGCCGCGAACCGCCGCTGGACCTAGGAGAGGACCTAGGAGAGGAAAAGGAAAGTGTACGGGCGGTCGCTGCCGCGACGCGCCCCGCGATCGACAAATGGTTCGAGGAATTTTGGGCCGAGTACCCGAAACGTGGCAGCGCCGCGAACCCGCGCAAGCCGGCGGCCGAGAAGTTCGCCCGGCTCGTCAAGGCCGGCCGTGACCCCGCGACCATCGTGGCGGCGGCCAAGAGGTTCTGCGCCATCGAGCGCGGCGCCGGCCGTTACGGCACCGACAAGGTCGCCCAGGCCATCACTTGGCTGAACCAGGAGCGGTTCAACGATTACGGCGAGCCGCAACCGGAGCTCATGGTCGCCGGCTTCCATGCGTTGGCCGAGAGCAAGCAGCTTGAGGCGTGGGACGACTACGGCCGGCGGACCCGTGGCAAGCCATACCCGCGCGACCGCGACGGCGGGTGGCGTTTCCCGGCCGAGTGGCCGCCCGACTACGACGGGCCGCGCCTGGATCACTGACGTTTAAACGCGAGGCGACATGACGAAGATCGAGCACAGCCTGTCAACCATGGTTGAGCCCGCCGCCGTGATCGACGTGCCGATCGGGCGTCGCTGGCGCGTCGCCCACACCGAGGCGGGATGGGAGCGGCGGGCCGAGCTCGGGATCGCAGCGCTCGGCCTGCCCTGTTACGGCCCGCGCGAACGGGTGTGGGTCAGGCACGCCAGGCGCCGCGAGCGCCGGGACCGGGCGCTGTTTCGGCGCTACGTGTTCGTCGCGTTTGACCTCGACCGTGACGACTGGGGAGCCGTTCTGTCTGTCAAGGGCGTGACCGGGCTGCTGTGCTGCGACCCGCGCGTCCCGTCGTGCGTCCCGGACGCCGAGATCAACGCGCTGAGGCGCGCCGAGCAGGCCGGGGTGTTCGACACCACCGTTGACGGTCTCACCTTTCGTGCCGGCGACGCCGTCCAGGTCGAGGCCGGGCCGTTTTCCGGGTTCATCGGCGAGGTCCGGCGCGCCGACAGCAAGGCCAGGGTGGATATCCTGTTGGCAAGTCTCGGCACTGTTGTCTTGCCGGTCGAACTGGTGGCAAAGATCGAATTGCACGAGTCGTCCGCGGCGCGCGGTGTTGGCCGGTAGATCACCCGCCGGGTGGCTTGTCACTCAATCACGCGGTGTTCGGTGTCTCCTCGGTCGGGCAGCGGTGGGCCCGGTCGCTCCCAGAAACACGACCTCCCGGACCGAACACCGGCGCAGCAGCGCAGAGCCATGGACGGGTCAAGGTCGTGGACCGCCGCACCTTTCAGGAGATGTGATGAGCGCGCCAGCCCCGATCAAGTACCTGTCCGGTACGTTGCGCGACCGCCTCGCCGCGGTGACGAAGCGGGCCAACGACGTGGGCGAGCGGGTCACGGCGAGCGTCGACAATCTCAACATCGTGCTGAACCAGGCCGAGGCCATGGCGGCCGACCTCGACAAGAGCGCGGCGGAAATCCAGGCCGCGCTCGGTCTGACCAACGGCGGGCCCGTCATCAGCGATGGCGCGGCCAGCGCGGAGAAGCCCGCGGCCGCCACGATGACGCGCACCCCGACCGGGTTCGTCGCTCAGTAATTCCCCCGGCCGCCCGGCCCGCGCCGGGTCGGGACGCCGAAAAGGCCGGGGTACTTTCCGCGAGAGGAGTTTGCCATGGAAGTCAAGACCATCCCGACGTGGGGCTATCACCCCGTTCATGCCGCCAAGATTTTCGACCTCGCCCCAGGCGAGAAGCTGCCGAAGGGCTGGCACGACAATCCGGTGAGCGCCGAGGAAGAACTGCTCAAGGCGGACAAGAAGTCCGAGGGCAAGGCCGAAAAGTAATTCCCCGGCGGCGACGCCGAGGCCCGCTTCGGGCGGGCCACCCCATTGGAGGCCGTGATGGACATCACGTTCTGCGACGTCAACCCGCGCCTTGCCGAAGTGGCGCCGGCCGCGCTCGCCGCGGTCGGGCTCGTCGATAGGGTTAAGGTCGTGACCGGAGACGTAACGCGGCTGGCCTGTGACGCCGTCGTGGTGCCGGCCGACGCGTTCGGCGGGGTGGGCGGCGCGGCCGACACGTACCGGGAACGGATGCCGGAGATCGCGGCGACGATCGTCGAGATGGTCGCGCTGCGCCCGTATTGTGAGCTGTTGATCGGCGAGGCCCTGGCCGTTCCCACGGGTCAACGCCCGATCGCCTACCTCGTCGTGGCGCCGGTCACCCGGCTGCCCGCCGCGATCGGTGCCGCCGAGTCGGTATTCATCGCGGCCCGCGCCGCATGTGCCGAGGCTATGAAGCTCGGCGTGTCGCACCTGGCCATCCCGGCCATGGGCGCCGGGGTCGGCCAGCTCCCCTATGAGACCGCGGCTCTTGCCGTCGCCGCCGGTGTCGCGGCGGCCCTCGGTCGGCCCGCTCAGTTTCCGCCCTATCACCCGTTCCATGTGCCGTGACGTCGCGGTGCCGGTGACGATCGAGGGCGCGGCCTTCGTGACGCGGCGACCCGCCGCCCTCGCTGGACAACGATATCGGTTCGTCGGGCTGACCATGGACGGCGGGCTGCGCGCCGTATTCCGTCTCTGTGACGTCGACCCCGAAGGCGTGAAGCGTTTAAACGCGGTTGAGGACTGACATGGCCGCGCTCGGAAACCCAAACCATGAGGCTTTTGCTCAAGCCTTCGTGCGGGGCGAGAATGCCGGGAGTGCTGCGGCCTGCTATCGGCAGGTGTTCGGCAAGGATAACAGGGGTGCTGCATCCCGGCTGCATCGAAGGCGCGACATTGTGCAGCGTGTTGCAGAGCTGCAGCAACAGGTGTCCCAGATCGAGGTCAAGGCCACGGAGCGCGCCCTGGAGCGCCACGCCGTGACCAAGGAAGCGGTCATCGGCGAACTGGCTAAGATCGGCTTCGCCAACATGATGGACTACGTCGTGATCAACGCGGCCGGCGATCCCGTGGTGGACCTGTCGGCGCTGGACCGGGACCGCGCCGCCGCCGTGGCCGAGGTCGTGGTTGACACCATTCCGGGCCGGGACGACGCGCCCGACGTGAAGCGGGTCCGGTTCAAGCTGCACGACAAGCGGGCCGCCCTGGTCGATCTCGGCAAGCATCTCGGTCTGTTCGTGGAGCGCCGGCACGTCACCCATGAGTTCGCGGACAAGAGCGAGGCCGACCTTACCGGACGGGCCGCAGAGATCATCACCCAACTCGCCCGGCTCGGAGTTGATCTCCGGGCTGTTGCGGGAGCTGACGACGATATCGGGCGAGCTGAGGCGCAGGGCCGACCGAACTAGGCTGTACCGGTACCGGCCTTACACCAAGCAGGCCGAGTTTCACGCGGCCGGGGCTGAACATCGCGAGCGGCTGTTCATCGCCGGCAACCAGCTCGGCAAGACGTGGTCGGGCGGGGCCGAAGCCGCCATTCATCTGACCGGACGATATCCGTCGTGGTGGCAGGGCCACCGGTGGGATCGGCCGGTGCGGGGATGGGTCGGATCGGACGGGTTCAACGCGGTGCGCGACGGGGCGCAACGCATCCTGATCGGAGAGCCGAAGGTCGAAAGCCTGTGGGGCACCGGGATGATACCCGGCGATGACCTTCTCGACTGGTCCCGGGCCGGCGGCGGTGTCCCTGATCTCCTCGACAGCGTCGTGGTCCAGCACTGGCGCAACACTGGAAACGATCCGGACCGGCCGCGCTGGGAAAAGGACGGCGTCTCGACACTCGGGTTCAAGTCGTATGACCAGGGCCGGGCGAAGTGGCAGGGCGACACGCTGGATTTCGTCTGGTTCGACGAGGAACCCGAGGAAGACATCTACACCGAGGGCCTGACCAGAACGAACGCGACGGGCGGCATCGCCTGGATGACGTTCACGCCATTGCGCGGAATGAGTTCTGTCGTTCACGGCTTCATCGAGGCATGCGGGGGATTGAAATGACCGGCTTCAAGCAGAAGGCAATGGCCCGGACCGCGGATCGCGCCGCCGACGTGCTGCGCATCGCTGGTCAGGCCGGGGTCGATCCCGCCGTGCTGTTCGTGGCATTCGCCTCGGCCATAGGCGGCCAGGACCCGCGCCGGACCAGGCTGTCGCTCGACGCGCTGGAGGACAGCCTGTTGCGCGGTAGCGTCAAGGCGACGACCACACCGTAGCTTCACAGAGGAGAGAGCCAATGACGGATCAATCAGTCAATTCGACGTCGGACGCGCGCACCGCGAACAACACTGTGCGTCACCAGTACCGGGTTCTCACCGAACAGGAGAAAGCCGCGATGCTGGCGATCAAGGACAAGGGTCTGGAGTTCATCCGGCTCCTGGAAGCGCAGCACGCCACCAGCCGCGAACTCTCGATCGCCCGGACCAAGATCGAGGAAGCGGTGATGTGGGCGGTGAAGCACATCACGTCATGAACTCGCTCGGCACCATCGCGATGCTGTGCGCCCTGGCATCGGTCCAGGCCACGATCAACGCGTTCCTGGTCGCGCTGGTCGTTCTCCTGGTGTTGAGCCCGGAGCGCGTCGACCAGCTCCGGCGCTGGGTCGCGAGGCTTCATGGCTGATCTCTCCAGCTTGGGGCGCTACCTGTCGGAGACGATCGCCGACGCGCGGTCGCGCCTCAATCCGAACCCACAGCAGCCCGGACCGCTCGATGAGCGAGTGAAGGCCGTCACGGACCGGCTCGGCAGGGCTGGGATGACGGCGCTCAACGCGATTACCGATCCACTCGCCGTCCCGGGAGATGTCTACGCCGGTCGGTTCGCCACGGAGCCGGAGGCGCCAGGCCGATGGTCCGACCAGGACGAGGCCCGGGCCCAGATCAACCAGCGGGAGATGACCGATCGCGCCTTCGACCTTGCCGCGCTGATCACTGGCGGCACCTATGCCGGCGCCCCGGCGGTCGAGAACAGCGTCGGGATGGCGGTGACGCGAAAGATCGGTCCTCAGGGCCGGCCCGCCGTGACGCGCAAGACCCCGCCGCCGAGCCGGGCGCCGTCCACGATCGACGAGGCCCTGGACAACGAGTTGGCGGGCGGCGCGTCGGGGCGGTCGGGGGTGCAAGCCTTCCTCAACCGACGAGATGCGCTCCGCGCCTCGATCGAGGGACGGATGACGCCGGAGCAGTTGACGGCGTTTCGGGAGGCTTACCCGGAAGGCTCGATGAACTTCCCCGGCCCTGCCCAGATCGAAGCGCAGTTCGGCAAGCTGCAGACCCCGGTGGCGGTGAGCAAGACGCGGCGCGAGACGGCCAGGGCCGCGACGGTCGACGACGCCATGGCAATCATGGCCGACCCCGGATCTATGTGGGGCATGACGTCGCTCGGCGACTTGATGCGGGGCGTGAGGTGAGCCGGCATATCACCCGGATGACGATCGACGATGCCGAGCACTATAGCCCCGCCCAGCGTCAAGCGATCATAGACAGCTACCCGGAGCACGAGCGCGAGGCCCGGACCAAGGGAATTCCGACGCTTGGCTCTGGCGTCGTGTTCCCGATCGGTGATGACCGGATCACGTGCGCGCCGTTCGCGATCCCATGGGATTGGCCGCGCATCAACGGCTTGGATTTCGGCTGGGACCACCCGTTCGGCGCCACCAATCTGGCATGGGACCGCGACCACGACGTGGTCTACGTCACCGCCGAGTATTTCGAGCGGCAGCAGACCCCGATCGTCCACGCCGCTGCGATCAAGCCTTGGGGCGAGTGGATACCCTGCGCTTGGCCCCATGACGGCCTGCAGCACGACAAGGGCAGCGGCGACCAGCTCGCGGTGCTTTACGGCAAGCAGGGCCTCAACATGCTGCCCGACCACGCCACTCACGAGGCGGGCGGCAACGGGGTCGAGGCCGGCATCACCGACATGCTCGACCGAATGAAGACCGGGCGATGGAAGGTGTTCTCGACCTGCGGCGGCTGGTTCGCCGAAAAGCGCGGGTATCACCGCAAGGACGGCATCATCGTGAAGGAGCGCGACGACGTGATCTCTTCGTCCCGGGTCGGCCTGATGATGATGCGCTTCGCCTGCGCCGAGCCGCGCAAGCACGCGGTCGCGCCACGTCACGGCGGCGGATGGATGTCCTGACATGGCGAAGAAGCCGACGCATATCTTGAAGCCGCCGCCCGCCGACGAGCCGGTGCGACCGAGCGCGTCCAAGGAGCTGCCGGACGATTTCCACAAGCTCGCGGCCGAGCGCGCCGACGAAGCGTATCAGGCCGACCGCCACAACATCGAGGCGGCTTACGAGGATCTGACGTTCCTCGGCGGCGACCAGTGGCCGGACTACGCCAAGGTCCAGCGCGAGGCCGAGGATCGGCCGATGCTGACCGAAAACCGGCTGCCGCAGTTCGTCCAGCAAGTGACCGGCGACATCGACCTGAACAAGCCGTCGACCAAGATCGTGCCGATCGACGGCAGGGCCACCGAGGACGTGGCAAACATCCTCAAGGGCATGATCCGGTATGTGAAAAACCGGAGCGAGGCCGAGGCCGCGTTCGGGATCGGCGCCGATCAACAGGTTGCGTGCGGCATGGGTCACATGCGGGTCGGCATCGAATATGCCGACGAGACCACGTTCAACTCCGAATGCCGCGTCATGCAGATCGACGACGGCGTGTCTGTTCTCTGGGACCCGAATTCGAAGCTGCCGACCCGCGAGGACGCGGAATACTGCTTCGTTCCGGTCGACATGAGCCATGCCGCGTTTAAACGGAAGCATCCGGACGCGCCATTCGGCGACTTCAACAGCTACGACAGCCGCTATTCGTCGTTCTGGTACGGCTCGGACTTCGTCCGCGTCGCCGAGTACTGGGAAAAGCGCCCGGTCAAGAGGACCCTGGCCCTCCATGCCGATGGCGCGGTCGAGGACCTGACCGATCGCCCCGATACCGAGATCGCCGAGGCCCGGGCGGCCGGCGCCGAGATCAGGAAGCGCGACGGCTTCAAGGTGTTCCGGTCGCTGATCACGCTGGGCCACACCCTGGAGGAGCCGGAGGAGTGGCCGGGCCGGATGATCCCGATCGTCCCGCTGATCGGGAAGGAAATCAGGATCGGCCGCAAGACGATCAGGTACGGGATCGTGCGCTTCGCCAAGGACCCGCAGCGCCGGTTCAACTTCTTCACCAGCGCCGAAGCTGAGGTGCTGGGGCTGGCCCCCAAGGCGCCGTGGATCGGGACCAAGAAGAACTTTCAAGACGCCGAGGACAAGTGGGGGAGCGCGAACACCGTCAATCACCCGTACCTCGAATACACGCCGGACCCGCTCAACGGCGGACAGGCGCCACAGCGCGTGGCGCCTCCCATCGGGTCATCCGGGCTCAGCGACGCCGTGGACCGCGCCGACCTTGGGATGAAGGCGACGACCGGCATCTATGATGCCTCGCTGGGCAGCCGCAGCAACGAGACGAGCGGCGTCGCGATCCAGGCGCGCGAGGCCCAAGGCGACACCGGAAATATCCGGTACATCAAGAATTTCATGCTGGGTGAACGCCAGATCGACCGCATCCTGTTGGACCTGATCCCTCGGGTCTACGACACCGAGCGCATGGTGCAGGTCCTGGACGACGACGGATCGCTGAGCACGATCACAATCAATCAGGCCGTGGCGACCGGCGAGCTTGACGCGGATCCGGACGAGCCGATCGAGGTCGGGGACGAGCCGGTCGACGAGGGCGACGAATTCATGGGGTCGCCGACCGAGCGCCGCGCCGATGCCGAGGGCGTCAAGCGCTACATCAACGATGTGACGATCGGCAGCTACGGCGTGGTGGTCGAGAACGGGCCGAGCTATTCGACCCGGCGCGACGAGGCTAAGGCCGGGATGGAAGCCTTGATGAAGGCGGTCCCGAACGTGGTTCCGCTAATCCTCGACCTCTATGTGAAGGCCCAGGACTGGCCCCTGGCCCAGGACATGGTCGAGCGCATCAGGGCGACGTTGCCACCGGCGATCCAGGCCATCATCGCGCGCGAGAAGGCCAAGGCCGAGGGCAAACAGGCGCCCGACATGCCGGCGCCTGGCGCGCAGCCCGCACAGCCAGCCGCACCGCAAGGCCCACCTCCCGAAGTCGTGCAGGCCGAGATGGCGAAGCTCGGCGCCGAGGTGGCGAAGGCCCAGGCCGGGGCGCAGACCGCAGAGGCAAACGCGCGCAAGGCCGAGATCGATCTGAGGATCAGGGAGCTCGAGCTGCAGGCCGAGCTTCGCGCCGGGACCGGCGTCGACCACACCGCGAACTCGATCGCCGCCCTGGTCGAGGAGGTGGCGCGCATCCACGGCATGGTCAACGGGCTGGTCGAGATGATGGCGGGCGAGCCTGCCGAGACGGTCGAGCCGGCCGAACACGAATTGGAGCCCGGCTCCGCAGAACTGGCGACGGGCGAACCGCAAGACGCGGTCGCCGAAGCCTGATCGGCCCAAAGGGCCAAACTCCACGAGGATGTGATGGACGGCGAGAACGAGGCAGCCCTTGGCGGCGCGCCCGAAACTACTGTTGAGGATCAGACCAAGACCGTGGCGCAGCCCGAAGGGCAGCCCGAGGCCGAGGACGTGTCGCTGGCCGACGACGAGGAAGAGATCGAGGTCGGTGGCGACGAGGACGACGAGGGTGAAGACGAAGGCGAAGGGGAGGCCGGCGACAAGCCGCGCAAACCGTCGCGGTCCAAGCGGTACAAGGACAAGATCGCACGTCTGGAACGTGAGTTGGACGAGGCGCGCGGCGCTCCGCGACGTCGCCCCGCTCAGTCCGCGAAAGACGATGACCTCGTCGCGCCGAAGGAAAGTGATTTCCCGAACGACTATCTGGCCTACGACCGCGCGATGCGCGCGTACGAGACCAAGAAGGCGATCAGGGACGAGGCCAGGCGGGCCGAGGAGGCCGACGCCGCAGCCGAACGAGAAGTCGAACATCGGCAACGGGTCCGGGCCTACAATGCCCGGTTGGAGGAAGCCAAGCCGCGCATCAAAGATTTCGATCAGGTGATGCGCGCCGCCGGCAACCTGCAGATCCGCAACGATGTGCGCGATGCCATCCTGGAGAGCCCGAAAGGGCCGCTCCTGTCCTACTTCCTCGCGAAAAATCCCGATGTAGTGGACGACCTCAACCGCATGACGCCGGCCGGCGCCGCTCGCAAGATCGGCAATCTGGAGGCGCGCATCCGCGGACCCAAGCCCAAGACCAAGACCGAGGCCAAGCCGTCGGCACCCGCCCCGAAGGGTGGAGCCGGTGGCAGCGCCAAGGACCCCGCCAAGATGACCAGCGAGGAATACTACGCCTGGCGTCAGGGCGGCGGCGGCAATTGACGGCCGCTAACCCCAGAAAGGTTTAAACGATGCCCGCGACCAATTCGATCTCCACGTATCAGAACGTGGCCCGGGAAGCTCTGATGCTTCTCGAAAACAACCTTGTGCTCGGCAAACTCGTTTACCGCGGCTACGAGGATGAATTTTCCAAGAAAAGCAACGGCTACAAGCCCGGCGCGACTATCAAGATCAACAAGCCGGCCAAGTACACGTGGCGATCTGGTCGCACCGCGTCCCCGCAGGACTCCACCGAAAAGACGATGGATATGACGCTCAACATCGTGGGCGGCGTGGACCTGCAGTTCTCGTCCGAC
Organism: Astrobacterium formosum; assembly: GCA_030848545.1. Taxonomy (GTDB): domain Bacteria; phylum Pseudomonadota; class Alphaproteobacteria; order Rhizobiales; family Xanthobacteraceae; genus Astrobacterium; species Astrobacterium formosum. The sequence continues at coordinate 91,075 of JAVDCA010000003.1, read as the reverse complement.
GATCTGACCTTGAAGGTGGCCGACTTCAATAAGCGTTACCTGGATTCGGCCATGCTGACGGTGGCGACCGAAGTTGATCGGTCAATCGCGGCGGAAGCCTACAAGTCGACCTGGAACTGGGTCGGCACCCCCGGTCAGCTCATCGACAGCTACGCCGATCTCGGCAAGGCACCGCAGCGCCTCGACGAGATGTCGGTTCCGGCCAGCGAGCGCGTCGGCATTCTTTCGCCCGCCGACAACTGGGCTCTGATCCCGAATTTGGCCGGGTCGTTCATCAACGACGTGAACAAGTCGGCGCTGCAAAAGGCCAAGCTGCCGCTCATCGGAAACATCGACATGTACGGGACCCAGAGCGTCCAGGGTCATACTGTCGGTCCGCTCGGCGGCACGCCGCTGGTCAACGGGGCGAACCAGAACGTCACGTACGACGGCACCAATGCCCAGAGCCTCATCACCGATGGGTGGACCGCGGCCGCGGCGAACCGGCTGAAGCGTGGCGACGTGTTCAACATCGCCGGTGTCTATGCGGTCAATCCGGTGTCCAAGCAGGTCCTGCCCTACCTGCAGCAGTTCGTGGTCAATGCCGATGTCGATTCGAGCGCAGGCGGCGCCCTGACTGCGAACATCTCGCCTGCCATCATCACGTCGGGCGCGTACCAGACCGTGAGTGCGGCGCCGGCCGACAACGCCGCCATCACGGTTCTCGGCACGGCGAGCACCATCTATCCGCAGAACATGGTGTTCCACAAAAACGCATTCGCCCTCGCCATGGTGCCGATGGAAAAGCCGGAAGGCGCCGTGAAGTGTTATGTCGAGAGCCGCAACGGTCTCGCCGTGCGCATCATCGCCTATTACGACGGCGTGAATGATCTGGGCAACTGGCGCCTCGATGTGCTCGGCGGTGTCAAGGCGGTGTTCCCCGATCTCGCCGCTCGCGTATCCGGTACGGCGTGACCATAGAGGCCGGGCTGCGGCCCGGCCTCATCACTTCCGGAGGCGAGCGATGAAAGAAAAGAGCGACCTCGTCCTGCGCGTCGCGCTCGATCTCAACGTGATCGGGTTCGGCGATGCCTTGCCGGCCGAGGAAGAGGCCGACCTTTCGTCGCGATGCGACACGCTCGCCGCCGAGCTGCGGGTGAGAGATAAGCTGTTCATCCCCGACCTTACCCGAATTCCGGACGAGATTTTCGAGCCTCTCGCCGCCGTCATGGTGATGCGGATCGGGACCGGGTCCGGCCGGGCAGCTCCTCCCACCCTCGAAATGGAAGTGGCCGAGGAGCGGTTGCGCGGCGCGGCCCGTCGAACGGCGCCTCGCCGAACGCTCGGCACCGATCGCATGTTGAGGATGTGACGTGGTTTCGATCCCGTTCCCCAAAACCTCGGCGCCGGGCAGCGGCGGCAGGATGATCAACTGCCGCCATGACCTGTTGCCCGCGTCATCGCGTAGCGTCGATGTGTGGCGGCGGGCACCCGGTCTGCGGGCCTTCGCCACCACGGCCCGATCGGGCCATCGCGGCTCGATCTTGGTTGGATCAACGCTCTACACGGCGTTCGCCAACAACATCACCCGGTTCGACAGTGTCGGAGCCGCGACCAGCGTGGGGACGCTGAGTGGAACGGATGGCGTGTTCTGGGCTCGAAACAACAAGCTGCCGACGCCCGACATCGTCGTGGTCGACCCAGGCAACGGCGCCTTCGTCGTGACGTCGTCCAGCGTGTCCAGCTACCCCGACGCGGACCTGCCGGCCGCGAACAGCGTTACGTTCATGGATGGATATTTCTTTTTTACCACCGGCGATGGCCGGTGTTTTGCCTCCGACCTCAACTCGACTGCGATCAACGCCTCCACCTACATTTCCGCGGAGGGGAGGCCCGATGGCCTGCTCCGCGCCATCGCGTTCTCCGACCTGTATCTGGCCGGGACCGGATCGATCGAGGTGTGGCACAACACGGCCGAGACAGCGCCGGCCTTCCCGTTCCGACGGCTCGGCGTGATCCCGAAGGGCATCATCGGACGTTACGCGATCTCCGGTTTCGAGGACGGGATCGGCAAGGGCATCGTGTTCGTCGGCGACGACAAGATCGTCTACGCGCTGAACGGCTACACGCCGACCCCTATATCGTCGCCAGACGTGGAAGCCGCCATTGCGGCATTCATCGAAGCCGGCGGCGACCCGAACAGCATCAAGATGTTCCCATATGTCGTGGCGCAGCGCCCATCAATCGTGCTGCGCACCACGTCATGGACGTGGGTGCTGGATATGACCTCGCTCGAATGGCACGAGCGCGAAAGTCATCTCGCGCCGACGTGGCGAGCGACGGGGTCGGTGTTCGCCTTCAACAAGTGGCTGTGTGGCGACATCGGCTCAGGAAATCTGATGGAAATTTCCGAATTCGCGCGCGACGAGATCGGGGGGCCGCTCCTGATGACCCTGGAGAGCGGGCAGGTCGCGACGTTTCCGAGCAGGGCCGCAGTGGCCGAGGCCGTGTTCGACGTCAGGCAGGGCGTCGGCGTCGCGACCGGAGCTGACCCGATGCAGACAGATCCGACCATCGCGATCAGCCACACCGACGACGGCCGCACGTGGTCGACGCCTCGTTACCGCAAGCTCGGACGGCAGGCCGTGACCGCCGGACCGGTCAAGCTCGTGAAGTGCGGATCGACCAAGACACAGGGCCGCCGGTGGCGGCTGCAGGTCAGCGATGCCGTCGACGTCGAGGTCTACGGCGGCGACATGAGCGCCGAGCCAAGGAGGGCGTAATGCCCACATCGACACCAGTTCCGCCGCCTCTGCCGGACATGGATAAGCCCGTCGTCGACCTCAAGACCGGGATGGCGACGCCAGAGTTGTACAAATACCTGGCCTTCATGGACCGGATCATCCGCCAACTGCGCAAAGAGGTGCCGTGACATGGGGCTTTTCAGTATCTTTTCCGGCGACGACGCCGAAGAGGCGGCCCGGCTCAAGGCGCAGGGCATCGAGCGTGGCTACACCGACGCGACCAGCTCGCTCAAGGCCGGCAAGACCAGCGCTGACCAGCGCTATGACGCCGCGCTCGTCCCGTTCACCTCGCTCTACAGTACCGGCATGACGGGCGTGAACTCGTACAGCGACGCCATGGGGCTCAACGGTGCCGAGGGCAGCGCCCGGGCGGTCGCTGCGTTTAAATCCAACCCCGGGTATACGTCGATGCTCGATAGTGGCCTGTCGGCGGTCGATCGCGGCGCCGCGGCGCGCGGCACGCTGAGTTCGGGTGGCACCATCGCGGCCGAGCAGAAATACGGCTCTGACCTCGCCAACCAGACATGGCAGCAGTACCTGAACGGCTATTCTCCGTATTTCACGCTCGCCGGCCAGGGCGCTTCCGGCATTGGCTCGGTCAACACTACGGCGGCCGGCACCGAGTATCAGGCCGGGCGCGACCAAGCCAGCTACGACTGGCAGCGCGGGACTGGCGTGGGCAACGCCGAGGCCGAAGGCGCCATGGCCGACTACAACGCTTCGGCCAACGCGTGGGGCGCGATCTTCAAGGGTCTCGACATCGGCGCCAAGGTTCTTGGCTACTCCACCGGCAAGGGGAAGTGAAATGGCCGATCTTCGTCCTCCGCTCATCGACTTCTCGCGCTTTGCTGACCCGTTCGACGGGTACATGGCCGGGCAGAAGGCGCGGCGCGACGAGGACGTCATGGAGGCGCGCCGGCAGGCCGTGGTGATGGGTCCGGACGGAAAGCCCGACCTGAACGCCACCGGCGTCAACCTGCTCCGGGCCGGCGACCGCGAGGGCTTCACGTCGCTCGCCACGCTCGCCAGCGGGCAGGCCGCGCGCGACCTCGCCGCCCGCCGTGACGAGCGCGATTTCGCGTTCCGCCAAGACGAGGCGCGGCGCGCCCAGGGCAACTCCGATCGGAGCTATCGGCTACAGGAGAAGGCCGCGACGGAAAAGCCGCAGTACATGAAGGGCGCCAACGACGAGATCATCGAAATCAAGCCCTACGGCGGCGGCGTGAGCGTCGTGACCCCTCAAGGGTCGTCTGGGGGCAGCAACCCCTACGCCTACGGCAAGATGAACGAAAACCAGTCAAAGGATGCCGGCTACGCCAACCGGATGTTTCAGTCCGAACAGGTGCTGCGCGACGAAAAGCTCGCCACGGCATCGCAGTCGATGACGGATCGTCTCGCCGATCGCTGGCTGCCGGGAGACGTATCAAACAAGTTCGTCAGCGAGGGGTACCAGAAGTACGATCAGGCGGCGCGCGACTTCATCAATGCGACGTTGCGCCGGGAGTCTGGAGCCGCGATCAGCCAGAGTGAATTCGACAACGCCTACAAGCAGTACCTGCCGAGGCCCGGCGACACCCCGGAAGTGCTGGCGCAGAAGCAACGCAACCGGCAGGCCACGATCGCCGGTATCGCCGGTGGCGGCGGCCAGAGCTACAAGCCGCCCTACGCGTTCGGGCCGAATGGCGAGATGGTCCCGACCGGAGCCGGGATGCAGGGAGATCGCGGCGCCGCGCCCGTCCCGCAACTCAAGACGAAGGATCAGGTGGGCGCCGCGGCGTCGGAAGCTCGCGACATGATCGCGAAAATCCAGGCGAGCGGCATCCCGGAAGTCGAAAAGCAACAGCGGATCAAGGGCGTCATCAATAAGGCTCGTGAAATGGGCCTTTCGGGGATCTGACGAGATGGGCCTTTTTGACGAATTCGATCCTGGCGGGGCCGACGGCGTCAACCCGGAGACGGGCCGGACCCGCATCACGGTGACGCCGTTGCGATCCCAAGCGGCGCAGCCTCGGGGTATCCGCAACAACAATCCGGGCAACATCGAGGATGGGCCGTTCGCCCGCTCCCTGCCCGGTTATGCCGGATCGGATGGCCGGTTCGCGCGCTTCGCCGCGCCGGAGGCGGGTGAATTCGCCATTCAACGCCTGCTGGACAGCTACGCGGGACGCGGCATCAACACGCCGGCCGGCGTGGTCTCGCGCTGGGCTCCGGCCGACGACGGCAATCCGGTCCCGGCCTACAGCGCTTACGTGGCCGAAGGTCTCGGCGTGTCGCCGGATGACGTGATCGACCTCCGCGATCCAAAGGTTCGCAGCGCCGTGGCGCAACGCATTGCTGAATTCGAGAACGGGAAGAGAAGTTCGGCACCTGCCGTAAGTCCCGCTCCAGTGACAGTGTCGACAGAAGATGTTCCGCGACCGGCCTCCGGTCTGTTCTCTGAATTCGATCCGGACGGCAGCGCGCCGAAGGAGGCCGCCGCCAACAAAGAACTGTCCGACCTGACCGCGGGCGCGCTGAAGCCGAAGCCCATGGCGGCGGCTCCGGCGGCAGCGCTCGGCGCGGCGGCTGGCGCCTCTGCCAACTTCCAGGACGAGATCGTCGGCGCATCGAATGCGTCCGGCCTGCCCGGATGGCTCGGCGGGCTCCGCGCCCCGGTCGGTCTGGCCCGCTTGGCCTACGAAGGTGTGCTCGGCGATCCCGGCCCGGCGACCCGAGCCTACCAGGAGGGCCGCGACGCGGTGCGCTCCCTGCAGAAACGGGCGCAGCGCGACCAACCCGGCGCCTATCTGGCCGGCGAGGTCGGTGGCGCCCTGGCCACCATCCCGGTCATGCCGGCCGCGACTGTCGCTCGAGGTGCGGGTCTCGGCGCGAGGACAGTCAATGCCGCGGTCACCGGCGCCGCGTATGGCGCCTCGGCGGGGACTGGTGCTGGCGAGGGTGCCGAGGATACGGTCAGGCAGACGGTGACCGGTGCTGGCCTCGGGGCCGGCGTTGGGGCCGTCGCTGCGCCATTGATCGAGTTGGCTGGGCAAGGCGCTCAAAAACTGCTCGGCGGCGTCACGTCAAAGGGGCGCGACGTGATCGCGGCTCGCGACATCGAGCGCAGTCTGAAGATCGACCACCCGACATCCCTCAACGTGGTGGACGACGCTGTCAATGCCGTCGAACAGGCACAGGCCGGCGGCGTGCCTGTGGTTTTGGCCGACATGGGCGGGCCGGCGACGAGACGGCTGGCCGACGCGTCGTCGATCAAGTCGCCGGCCGCGAACAAGGCATTCGCCGATGTGTTCAATGAGCGGGCAGGGACGCAAAAAGATCGACTGATCGATACTGTCAAGTCATTGGATATCGGCGCATTCGACTCGGTCGCGGCGCGCGCGGCGTTGCAGGACCTGGCCAGGGCACAGAACAAGCCGGCTTATATGCGCGCCTACGAGGCTGGCGACCGCGAGATTTGGACGCCGGAGCTGGAGCGGCTGACCGCAGCACCCTACGTGCAGCGGGCCCTGAGCGGCGCGATTTCGAAGTGGAAGAACTATGCGGTGCGCGATGGCTTCGGGGCGATGAACCCGCCGTTCCGCGTTGAGAATGGCGGCTTGATCAAGACAGGACAAGGCGGGATGAAGGCGTATCCCAACATCCAGCTTTGGGACTACGCCGCGCGCGACCTGCAGGACAAGGCGCGCGCCGCGCCGATCGGCAGCCAGCAAGCCGGTCTATACAATGACCTCGCCCGACTTCTGAAAACAGAACTCGACAAGATCGTGCCGGAATACAAGGTGGCGCGTGAGGGAGCGGCCGGGTTCTTCGGCGCCCAGGATGCCATCGAGGCCGGACAGAAGTTCCTGACCGCGCGCCTCAAGAACAGCGAGGCCCGTGACGCCCTGGCCAAGATGGTTCCGGCCGACCGCGACCTCTTCGCCAGCAGCTTCGCGTCGGAATTCATCAAGATGGTGCGTGAAGTCCCGGATCGAACCAACGTGATGAACCGGGTCCTCAACTCTCCGGCCGCTCGCGAGCGGGTCGAAATCGCGCTCGGACCCGACGGCGCCAGGCGCCTGGAAGCGTTCGCGCGGCTTGAAGGGATGATGCAGGCGACCAAGGATGCGGTCGCCGGCAACAGCAAGACGGTGCAACGCTACGTCGATGCTGGACTAGCCGGCACCGGGCTCGGGATCAACCTGCAGGAGGGTGATTTCGGACCGTCGAATATCGGCACCATGATGATCGTCGGCGCGCTGACGAAGTCCGGACGTCGCGCCATAAACGAGAAGGTGGCTCAGCGTGTCGGCGAGTTACTGACCTCGAAGGACCCGAAGGCACTCCGCGACCTCCTCGATATGGCTGCGCGCAACCCGAGGCTGCTCGATACGATCAGACGGGCCGACAGCCTCCTGCCGCGACTGCTTGCGCAGGAAGGGGTCAAGGCGCTGCCATCGACCGCGGCAAGCCGCGCCGACACCGAGCAGTAGCACCGACCACTCCGGCGCTCCCGACAGCATCCACACCGCCAGACAATAGGCGAAGAACGGCCCGACCGGGCCGAGAGGTGTTCGCATGGCCGGCACTCTGCCATTCCTCCCCCTGTCGATGCAATTCGACAAGGACACGGGCAAGCAGCTCAAGGGCGGAAAACTGTACTTTTTCCAGGCCAATACGGTGGCGACGCCGCAAGACTCATTCAGGGACGCCGTTCTCGCCGACGTGCACCCGAACCCGATCACGTTGGACGGGGCGGGGCGCATCCCGATGTTCTATCTGGCCGATGGCAGCGTGCACGTCCGTCTGACCAATGCGGCCGGCGTAGTCCAGTTCGACGAAATGAACGCGTTGGTCATCGGCGCGTCTGGTGGTGGCGGCGGCGTCGACACGACGGACCCGAATTCGGTTGCCGGAACCGGCGACTGGAAATTCAGGATGGGCGCCGGCTCGATCTCCGGATGGACCCGGGCCAACGGCCGGACGATCGGCGCGGCGCTCAGCGGCGCGACCGAGCGGGCCAACGCCGACTGCCAAGCTCAGTTCACGTACCTATACGAGTTCGATGACATCATCTGTCCTGTGATCGGTGGGCGTGGCGCCAACGCCGCCGCGGACTGGGCCGCCAACAAGCAGATCACAATTCCAGACTGTCGTTTCCGGGCGCCGTTCGGGCTGGACGACATGGGCAATCTGGCGGCGAACCGGTCCACCGGCGCGCTGTTTACGGTCGGCACCGGCCCGGTCACGCCCGGCGGCAGCGGCGGCGAGCCGGCGGTGGTTCTGACCCAAGCGCATCTACCCAGCGCGACGCTGGCGACCACCATTCCCGCAGGGCAAGGGCTGCATGATCATGCTGCCCAGCCCGGATTCGCCAGCGCCGCATCTGGGGGCGATCTCACCGCCCGGCTCGCCACCGGCGCGCCCAGCACGGGCGTCATCGTCCCCGCTACGCTTCCCGCGATGTCCGGCACAACCGCGTTGGGCGGGAGTAATTCCGCCCACAACAACATGCCCGGGTTCGTGCTTGGAACTTGGTACGTGAGGCTCTGATGGTCGATCGCGTCGACTTCGAAGAAATCACCGATAGCCAGACTTGGACCGATGTCATCGAGCTCGTCGATGACGACGCCGACGAGCCGATCGCCACCGAACCAACCGCCATGGTGATCTCGGTGTCAGACCCCCGCACCGGGGCGATCGTGATGACCGCGTCGCTCGCGAACGGGAAGATCACGCCGATATCTCCGGGCGCGTACCGGTTCAGGTTCGAGTCCGGCGAAGTCGAGAAGCTATGCGCCGGCCAAATATACGACGTGGGTGGGGCGGCGACCCTGGACGGCGACGACGTTCCGCTTTTCGTCGGCACCATTCCGGTGATTGACGGAGTAGTGCCATGAGGGTCAGGATTTCGCCCAGGACCTCGGTTCGGGTCCGACGCGTCACGGCTTGGCCCGCCGGTATCGGCACCGATGGCGTGAAGATCGTCAAGACGGGCGGCGTCTATGTGGCGTCGCTCGATCTGGCCGGGCTGGTCGAGATCGAGGCCATCCCGGACATCGCGACCAGATACGTCCTGGTCTACGACGCGACGGAACAGAAATACAACATCGCATCGCTGTCCGTCGCGCTGCACGATATCGGCGCGTCGACCGGCTCAAGCATGTCGCTCTCCGGCGGGGCGTGGGTCGGCGGGGCCGACCAAGGTATGCTCGGCGTCAAGACCTCATCCATCGCTACCCCTGGGGTCATTGCAACGTGGAGTACCGCTTACGTCGTCCTCGGGCCCGGCGCCGATCAAGTCAATGGTGCTGCCGTCGGAATTGGCGCGACCGGGACCGACGCCACGGCTGTCGGGGAGATGGTCGCGGCGCGCCCGGGCCTCTCCTGGCTGTCCATGCGATACCGGGCCGCCGATCACAATTGGTACGGCAACGGCGACGTGCTGGTCGGGTCGCTGTCCACGTCGGGGCTGGCCCTGCCCGGAACAGTTCCGATCGTCCTGTCCGGAGCGGCGAGCGGATCAACGACCTTGAGGGCCGCCGCGGCAGCATCCGGCACGCTCACTCTGCCGGCCGCCACCGACACGCTCGTGGGCAAGGCCACCACGGATACCCTGACCGGAAAGACCTTTGACACGGCCGGCGTCGGTAACTCGCTGTCGATCAACGGGCTTGCCGTAACCGCCAACACGGGGACCGGCGCAGTGGTCCGGGCCACGTCGCCGGTCCTGACTACACCGAACCTCGGCACGCCATCGGCGGTCATCCTGACCAACGCGACCGGATTGCCGATCTCCACCGGCGTGTCTGGCCTCGGCGCCGGCATCGCGGCTTGGCTCGTCACACCGTCATCGGCAAATCTGCGGGCCGCCCTGACCGATGAAACGGGTACTGGCGCCGCATATTTCCAGGGCGGTGATCTCGGGACGCCGTCGGCAGGCGTGCTGACAAACGCCACGGGATTGCCGGTCGGCACCGGCATATCCGGGCTCGGCTCAGGTGTCGCGGCGTTCCTGGCGACGCCGTCCAGCGCCAACCTTGCCGCGGCCGTCACTGGTGAAACAGGAACTGGGGCTCTGGTATTCGCAGCCTCGCCGGCCTTGACCGGAGCGCCGACCGCGCCGACCGCTGCCGTCGACACAAGCACCACGCAGATCGCGACCACGGATTTTGTCATCAAGCAGGCGTCTGCTGCCGGCGACGGTGCCCCGGCGATGGACGGAACGGCGGCGCGCGGCGCGTCCACGCATTTCGCGCGCGCCGACCATGTCCACCCGAGCGATACGTCGAGGGTTCCGACCACCCGCGCCATCGCCACGACTGCGCCCTTGGCTGGTGGCGGCGACCTATCGGCAGACCGCGCCCTGTCGATCAGTGCCAACGGCGTCACCAACGCGCTGTTGGCTCAAGTCGCGACAGCGACGTTCAAGGGGCGAGCCTCGGCCGGAACCGGCAATGTCGAGGATCTGACCGCGACCCAGGCCACGGCCATGCTCAACGCTGCGGTCGGTGATGCCGGGTCGGGCGGAACGAAAGGGCTTGTGCCGGCGCCAGCCGCAGGAGACGCCGCGGCAGCGAAATTCTTGCGCGCAGATATGGCGTGGGAGGTTCCGGCCGGAGGAGATGGCGGCGGGGCGCCGGTCGGCGCCGAGTACGTCACGGCTTCGGCCAATGGCACGCTGACCGCTGAGCGCGTCCTAACCGCCACGGACACGGTCAAATGGGACGCCGCCACGGCCGGCCAGATGAAGGCGATGGCGGTCCTTCCCAACTACTTGACAGGGCTGACCCTGTCGAACAACGCGAGCGACGCCACCAACGACATCGATATTGCGCCTGGCGCGGCAGCCGACAGCGCCAATGCGGCGACGATGGTGCTCGCCGCTGCCCTCACAAAGCGGCTCGATGCGGCGTGGGCTGTCGGGTCGGGAAGCGGCGGGCTCGACACGGGAAGTATCGCCAACACGACATATCATGTGTGGCTCATCCAGCGATCCGACACCGGCGTCGTCGATGCCCTGTTTTCGGCCTCGGCGACTGCCCCGACAATGCCGGCGAACTATGACCGCAAGCGTCGGATCGGGTCGATCATCAGGACGGCCGGGGCGATCAAGCAGTTCCTGCAGCGCGGAGACGTCTTCAGGTGGTCGGGTGGAGCTGCCAACGACGGTACGGTGACCAATCCCGGAACTGCCGCATTTACGCGCACCCTGACGGTGCCGACTGGGATCGCTGTCGAGGCCGATATCGTCGTCCTGGCCGCGGCGCTCACCAATGTGAACCTGCTGATACTGGTCACGTCGCTTGCCGAGACAGACCGCGCGCCTGGTCCGGCCGATTTCACCGTCGGCGTGGCCGGCCCGGTGGCCGGCAACCAGAATGGATTGCCCGTAAGGGGGGTGTTCACGAACACATCCGCCCAGGTGCGCGTACGGTTCAACAATTCGTCGACGTCGGACACCATCGTGATGTTGACGCACGGATGGATCGACAGCCGCGACAAGTGATCAAGAGACGCGTTTAAATGCCGCGTCGTAAAGGGCGTTCGAGTCGAGAGCGAAGCAGGCCAGCGGCCAGCGCTTTTCCAAGGCAAAATCGATTGCGGCACGGTGGACGCCGTACCTGCCAAGATCGAGGTCGTTATGGGCGAAATCGTTGAACACGATCAGTCCGCCCATCTTGACCTTGTTCGCCGCCGCCATGGCGTCGGCCAGTGTCGCGCGGTATGAGTGATCGGCGTCGATGTACACCCAGTCGAAAAACTCGTCTGGGAACGCTCTGATGACCTCGGTCGTGAAGCCGAGATGGCACGTGACCCGCGCGTCATTGCGCAGCTCGTGATCAAAGAACGAGTAGTCGATGTCGACGAGGTGCAGGGCCCCGGGATTGTTCCGCCGCAGTATCTCCCGGGCGAAATCGCCTTTGTACGTCCCAAGCTCTGCAACAACACCACCCGACGGGATGCCATCGAGCATGTCGTAGCGCGTGCCGAACACCCGGCAGTCCTTCACAAGTTCGGTCGGCATCGTTTTTGACTCTATGCCGGGCGAAAGGGATCTGGCGAGGCGATACGCATTCCTGACAAAGCGTGGAGCCCGCATCCGGGCCTTCGACGTCAGCCGCTTTAGAGAATGGCGAAGATCGACCATGGCGCGTTCCCCAGCAAGCGCCTGCGTTATACGCCATCCCAATTTTCACATCAAATGGGTGTCCTAATGACCAGCGGAAATTTCGCCGCCGCGCTCAAGCGCGTTCTGGCGCACGAGGGCGGCTATTCCAACCACCCGAAGGACCCGGGCGGCGCCACGATGAAGGGCGTCATTCAGCGGGTCTATGACGCTTTCCGAGACCGCAAGGGACTGGCCCGCCAAAGCGTCCGGCTGATCAGCGACGCCGAGTTGAAGGACATCTATCGGCGCCAGTACTGGGGCGCGATCCGCGGCGACGAGCTGCCGTCCGGCCTCGACTACTGCGTGTTCGATGGCACCGTGAACTCCGGGCCGGGCCAAGCGGCGAAATGGCTGCAGCGCGCTCTCGGCGTGGCCGTCGATGGCCATATCGGCGACCTGACAATAGAGCGTGCCGGCGCCGCCGATCCCGCTGCTCTGATCAATTCGATCTGTGATCAGCGCCTCGCCTTCCTCAAGCGGCTGCGCACATGGTCGACGTTCGGTCCGGGTTGGGGCAAGCGCGTCACCGACGTCCGGCGCGCCGCCCTCGCCATGGCGGAAGGCGCCAAGGTGCCGGCGCCGGTCGTGCTTCTCGCCGAGGAGACCGGCAAGGCAACCGAGGCCGACCTGCCGGCATCGGCAACGGTCGAGGGGCGGGCCGGCGAGGAGCAGGCCAAGGTCCTCACCTCCGGAGGTCTGTTCGGGTCCATCGTGAGCTACTACCAGCAGGCCAGCGAATTCCTGTCCGGCATCACCGGCCTGCCAGAGCAGGTCAGCAAATGGGTGATCGCCGCGCTCGCCGCCGCCGCGCTCGCCGCGCTGATCATCGTCGTCGCGCGTTCCCTCTACGGGCTGGCGCGGGTCTGGATCGAGAAGGTCGCGGACGAACATCGCCGCGAGGTCGCGGCCAGAGAGGAGAGGTTCACATGAGCTTGGCATCGGTCGCGTTCCGCGCCCTGCCCCTGTGGGGCAAAGCCGCCGCCGTTCTCGGCGTCGCCGCCGTCGTCGCTGGGGCATACGGCGCATGGCACCACCACGTCTATCGCAGCGGCTACGACGCCGCCATCGCCGCCGTCGCTCGCCAGGATCAGGAGGCCATCAATGCAGCTCGTCAAGGTCGCGACCGCTATCGCTCTTGCCTCACTTCTGGCGGGTTGTGGGACACCACGAGTGGCCAGTGTCGCGGGCGGTGAGTGCCGGGTGTTCGAGCGGCCCGAATACCAGCCGCTCGGCCGCGCCGACTATGATCAACGGTGGATCGACGGCAATGTCGAGGCTGGCGTGGCCGGATGTGGCTGGGCAAGACCTGCCCCGAGGCCGCCGAACCTCGCAGCCCAGCCATCCCGGACCAAAGCAGCGCCGCCGAGAAAGACCGTGGCGCAACGAGTGAAGGCGGCGATCCCGGCATGGCCCACCGAAACAGTCCCGGCCGTCACGGTCGAGGCGCCGAGGCCGGAGTCGGCCGCGCCGCCAGATCTCCTCGACGAACCTGTGATCCGCCGATGAAGGAAACCGCGATCGTGTCGACCACCGATACCCTGCTGCTCGATCTCATCAACTCGCAAAAGCAGATATTCGACCGGCTCGGCTCGATCGACGCCAAGCTTGAGGCAGGATCGAAAACCCATGACGAACTGCGGTCCAGGCTGACCCGCCTGGATGACAAGGTCGACGGTGTCGACAAGAAGGTGGACGAGGTCGGGCCGAAGGTGGCGACTGTGGAGCGGACGATCGGCGGGATGCAGCCGATCGTCACCGACTACCAGCAGAACAAGCACAAGGCCGCCGGCATCCTGCTCGCCATCATGACGATCGCGGGCGGCATCGGGTTCTTCGCCTCTGAGATCAAGGCGCTGTTGCTGCGGCGGTGACGCTCATGTCGCGTCTGTTTGAAGCCCGCCCGGTCACCACCGCGGCGGGTTTTTTCGTATCTGTCGGCCCGACAGATACGCGGCAACGAAACAGGAACAGAACGCGACAATCTCAATGCTATTACATTGAAAATGCTGCGATTTCGTGCCGCCGAACTCGTTCGGGACGAGGGGGTCGCAGGTTCAAATCCTGCCACTCCGACCAATTTTCCCGACACCGAGTCCTTGGACTCGTGAAGTTTTTTCATCCATATCGCCGTTGTGGGATTGCGGGTGGGAGCTCGCGCTCCTCGTCCATTCGTAATGGCGGACGATACAGCGATCGAAACGCGGCATGAGGCGGTCGGCACCAGGCTGGACACGTTCGGCTAGTGTATAAATCCTCGCCGGTTAAATACGTATCATCCAGCAGGCCGACTTATTTCATGGTGAATGGGACCACACTATTCAGCCCAATACCCTCGATCCTGAAACGATAAAATCAAAACCCCGTTTGGTCTGATTTCGCAACAATGGTGGCAAAATTAGAAATTGCGCCGCCTAAGTCGAATTGCGATTTAGTCGGCGTGGCGAAAGACCGACGGTATATTTCCCGGACCATGCGAGAATATCGATAACCAGACGGAATTGGGCGCCGGGGAACAATTCATTGGAGGGCGCGGGGGAGAAGGCATACGCACATACGCCCGTCGATTTTCAATTTCGTTCGGCCATGACGACGACGCGCAGAGGTATATATATGCCAAATCTCGAAATCGTATGGACGAAGGTCGACGAAGCGCCGGCGCTCGCGACCTATTCCTTGCTGCCGATCGTGGAGGCCTTCGTGGGCGCGGCGGGGGTATCGGTGAAGCTCAAGGACATCTCGCTGGCCGGTCGCATCATCGCCAATTTCCCCGACAAGCTTGCGCCCGCGCAACGGACCGGCGACGAACTCGCTGAACTCGGCGAACTCGCGACGCGGCCCGAAGCCAACATCATCAAGCTGCCCAACATCTCCGCCTCGATCCCGCAGCTCAAGGCCGCCATCAAGGAACTGCAGGACAAGGGCTACGATATCCCGGATTATCCGGACAGCCCGACGACGGACGCCGACAAGGACATCAAGGCGCGTTACGCCAAGGTGCTCGGCAGCGCCGTCAACCCGGTCCTGCGCGAAGGCAATTCCGATCGCCGTGCCGCCGGCGCCGTCAAGCAGTACGCGCGCAACAATCCCCACAAGATGGGCGCCTGGAGCAAGGACTCCAAGTCGCACGTGGCGCATATGTCGGCCGGCGACTACTACGGCTCCGAGGTCTCCACCACCGTTTCTCAAGCCACCAACGCCCGCATCGAACTCGTCGCCAAGGGCGGTGCCGTCACGGTCCTGAAGGCGAAGACGCCGATCGCGGCCGGCGAGATCATCGACGCCGCGGTGATGAGCAAGAAGGCGCTGCGCGCCTTTTATGCCAAAGAGATCGAAGACGCCAAGAAGCAGGGCGTCTTGTTCTCTCTGCACCTCAAGGCGACCATGATGAAGATCTCCGATCCGATCATGTTCGGCCACGCCGTGTCGGTATTCTTCGCCGACGTGCTCGCGAAGCACGCCGCAACGCTCAAGAAGCTCGGCGTCAATCTCAACAACGGCTTCGGCGATCTGCTGGCCAAGATCGAAACGCTGCCGGACGCCGAAAAGGCGGCCATCAAGGCCGACATCGCCGCGACCTACGCCCAGCAGCCCGGCGTCGCCATGGTTAATTCCGACAAGGGAATCACCAACCTCAACGTGCCGAGCGACGTGATCATCGACGCGTCGATGCCGGCGATGATCCGCGAATCCGGCAAGATGTGGGGCGCCGACGGCAAGCTGCACGACGTCAAGGCCGTGATCCCGGACCGCGCCTATGCGACGATCTATCAGGCGGCGATCGACGACTGCAAGGCGCACGGCGCCTTCGATCCCAAGACCATGGGCTCGGTTCCCAATGTCGGCCTGATGGCGCAGAAGGCCGAAGAATACGGTTCGCACGATAAGACTTTCGAGGTGCCGGCGGACGGAACGGTCCGCGTCGTCGCGGAGGACGGCAAGACGCTGCTGGAACGTCCGGTCGAGACCGGCGACATCTTCCGCATGTGCGAGGTCCGTGACGCCCCGGTCCAGGACTGGGTCAAACTCGCGGTTCGTCGGGCGCGGCTCTCCAACACGCCGGCCGTGTTCTGGCTCGACCCCAAGCGCGCCCATGACGCCCAGATCATCGCCAAGGTCGAAAAATATCTCAAAGGTCAGGATACCAAGGGTCTGGACATCCGCATTCTGCCACCGGTCGAGGCGATCAAGTTCTCGCTCGACCGCATCCGAAAAGGGCAGGACACCATCTCGGTCACCGGCAACGTGCTGCGCGACTATCTCACCGATCTGTTTCCGATCATGGAGCTCGGCACTTCGGCCAAGATGCTGTCGATCGTGCCGTTGATGGCGGGCGGCGGCCTGTTCGAGACCGGCGCCGGCGGCTCGGCGCCCAAGCACGTGCAGCAGTTCCAGGAAGAAGGCTATCTGCGCTGGGATTCGCTCGGCGAGTTTCTCGCGTTGGGGGTCTCGCTCGAACATCTGGCGCAGACCTACAAGAACGCCAAGGCGCAGGTGCTCGCCGAAACGCTCGACATCGCCAACGGCAAGATCCTTGCGTTCAACCGCTCGCCGGCCCGCAAGGTCGGCGAACTCGACAATCGCGGCAGCCATTTTTATCTCGCCCTCTACTGGGCGCAGGCGCTGGCCGCCCAGACGAAGGACAAGGAACTCGCGGCCCGCTTCAAGCCCTTGGCCGAGACGCTGGAAAAGAACGAAGCCAAGATCAACGGCGAACTGATCGGCGCGCAAGGCAAGCCGGTCGACATGGGCGGCTATTACCGGCCAGACGCCGCCAAGACTTCGGCGGCGATGCGGCCGAGTGTGACGTTCAATGTCGCCATTGCCGCGATCTGACGCGCAAGCCGGCGGGCCCTGGCCGAATGGTCATGGGCCCGCCTCGTCGTGGACCGTCAACGAGGGCACGAGCAGTCCTCGATGGGACTTTGAGAGTTCGCATATGTGCGCCGAACTCATTTTCTATTCCGTCGTTCCTTCCGAGGAGCCGGGCGAACGCGCTGAGATCGAGACCTTCCTGCTGCGGAACGGCCTGTCCTACGATGAGGGAATCGAAATCTTCGTCGTCGGCCGGGAGGGGCGCAAGCTGGTCGCCTGCGGCGGCCTCGAACAGAACATCGTGAAGTGCGTCGCCACCGATCCCCTCTACCGCGGCGAACACCTGAGCCTGACGATCGTCGACAAGGTCATCCACCTCGCCTACGAGCGCGGCCACAGCCACCTCTTTCTCTACACGCGCCCCAACAACATTGCTTTCTTCGCCGGCTGCGGGTTCTACCCGATCGTCGAGGTCCCGGGTCTGGTGACGTTGCTGGAAAACAGCCCCATCGGCATCCGCCGCTATTGCGACGGTTTGAGCAAGTCGCGGCAACCGGGCGCCAGGATCGGCGCGGCGGTGCTCAACGCCAATCCGTTCACGCGCGGTCATCGCTATCTCATCGAGAAGGCGGCCGAGTCATGTGACTGGCTGCACGTGTTCGTGGTCGCGGAGGACGCCTCGCTCTTCCCGTATTGCGACCGATTCCAGTTGATGAAGTCCGGAATCGAAGGGATCGCGCGCGTCACGCTGCACCCCGGCTCCCAGTACATGATCTCGCGGGCGACCTTCTCCTGCTACTTCTTCAAGGAAAAGAACGTGGCCGGCGACTGTTTCACCGCGGTCGATCTGCTGGTCTTTCGCCAATGGATCGCCCCTGCGCTCGGCATCACCCACCGGTTCGTCGGAACCGAACCCTTCTGCCGGACGACCGGCAAATACAACGAGGACATGAAGTACTGGCTGCAGGCCGACCTGTCCGCGGCCAAGCCGGTGACCGTCGTCGAAATCCCCCGCATCGAATCGCACGACCGGGCGATCTCGGCGTCGGAGGTGCGGCGTCTGTTGGGCACGAACGATTTCGATCGGATCGCGGAATTGGTTCCGCAGACGACCTACGATCTCCTGTCGTCGAAATATCGAATGAAGGCCGTCGGTTCGCACACGAGCGCCACGGCCTGATAACGGAGCGCAAGACATGAAAATCATCAAGGACGCCATGGCGGGCACGCTCGAATCGAGCGACGTGCTCGTCAAGGTCTCTCCGTCCGATGGACCACTGGAAGTCGTCGTGAAGAGCGAGGTCGAGCGCCAGTTCGGCGAGCAGATTCGCCGGGTCGTGGCCGATACGCTCGCCCGCCTCACCATCAACGAGGGGGTCGTGATCGTCGAAGACAAGGGAGCGCTCGACTGCACCATTCGGGCGCGCCTGCAAGCGGCCGTGCTCAGGGGCGGCGCGGTCGAGGGCCTGGACTGGAGCATCCTGCAATGACATCCACGAAACTACGCCGCAGCATGTTGTTCTTGCCCGGCTCCAACCCCGCCATGCTGTCGACCGCCTTCGTCTATCGTCCCGATTCGATCATGTTCGACCTGGAGGATGCGGTCTCGCTGCGTGAAAAGGACACGGCCCGGCTTTTGGTCTTCCACGCCCTCCAGCTGCCCGTGTACCGGGACATCGAGACGGTGGTGCGGATCAATCCGCTGTCGACTTCGTTCGGACCTCTGGATCTCGAAGCTGCCGTGCGCGGCGGCGCCGACGTGATCCGGCTGCCGAAGACCGACACCGCCGAGGACGTCGAGCAGCTCGAAGCGGCGGTCGTGCGCATCGAGCAGCAGTGCGGCCGCGAGGTCGGCTCGACCAAGCTGATGGCGGCGATCGAATCCGCCTCCGGCGTGGTCAACGCGGTCGCAATCGCGCAGGCGTCGAAACGCCTGATCGGCATCGCACTCGCCGGCTTCGACTATGTGATCGACATGCAGACCTCGCGCGGCGACGGCACCGAACTGTTCTATGCACGTTGCGCCGTGCTGCACGCCGCCCGGGTCGCCAAGATCGACGCCTTCGACGTCGTCTTTTCCGACCTCAACGACGAGGAAGGATTCCTCAAGGAAGTCGAACTGATCCGGCGGCTCGGCTTCAACGGCAAGTCGTTGATCAATCCGCGCCAGATCGAACTTCTGCACAACGCTTATGCGCCGACGCAAAAGGAAGTGGACTACGCCCGACGCGTCGTCGCCGCCGCCACCAAGGCGGAGGAGGATGGGCTGGGTGTCGTTTCCCTGAACGGCAAGATGGTCGATGCACCGGTGGTCGCGCACGCCCAAAGGGTGTTGCGGATCGCGGCCGCCTCGGGCGTGCGCAAGTAGGAACGGAAGGCCTCAGCCATGACTATCCAACTCGCCAGTGGGCTTTCCGCCCTGACCGAACTCAAGGGGCGCGAAATCTTCAACGGCTTCGCCGCCAAGTCGCCGCACCTCGCCAGCCCGACCGCCAAGCTCGATCGCAAGCTCGTCGACACGATCGAGGAGGCTGTGCGTCGTTCCGGCTTGAAGAACGGGATGACGATCTCGTTCCATCACCACTTTCGTGAAGGCGACAAGACCATCAACATGGTGGTCGACGTGCTTGCACGAATGGGCTTCAAGGACCTGACGCTCGCTTCGTCGTCGCTGCAGTCGTCCAACTCGGTCCTGATCGAGCACATCAAGTCCGGCGTCATCCGCCGCATCTTCTCCTCGGGCATGCGCGGCAAGCTGGCCGAGGCGATCTCGAACGGCCTGATGAAGGAACCGATCAACATCCATTCCCATGGCGGGCGCGTGGCTCTGATCCAGAGCGGTGAGATCGCCATCGACGTCGCCTTTCTGGGCGTCTCGGCGTGCGATGCCTTCGGCAACGCCAACGGGGTGTCGGGGCGCTCGCACTGCGGCTCCCTCGGCTACGCGATGGTCGATGCCCAGTACGCCCGCAACGTCGTCTTGCTGACCGAGGAGATCGTTCCATTCCCGAACGGACCAGCTTCGATTCGTCAGGATCAGGTCGACTGGATCGTCAAGGTCGATGAGGTCGGTGATCCGAGCAAGATATCGGTCGGTGCGGCGCGCGCGACGACGAATCCGCGCGAACTGCTCATCGCCCGGTTGTCGGCCGACGTGATGGAGCACAGCGGCTACTTCAACGACGGCTTCTCGATGCAGACCGGCACCGGCGGCTCCTCGACCGCGACGGCCCGCTTCCTCGAAACGCGCATGCGGGCCAAAGGCATCACTGCCGCCTGGGCGCTCGGCGGCCAGACCGGCGGAATGGTCGATCTCCACAACAAGGGCCTGATCGGCACGCTGCTCGACACCCAGAGCTTCGACTCGGTGGCGGCGGAATCGCTGCGCACGTCGCCGCGACACTTCGAGATATCGACCCAGGTTTACGCCAGTCCGACCAGCAAGGCCTGCTCGATCGATCGTCTCGACATGGTCATCCTGTCGGCGCTGGAAATCGATCTCGATTTCAACGTCAACGTGCTGACCGGCTCCGACGGCGTGATGCGCGGCGCCTCGGGCGGCCACAGCGACACGGCCGCGGGCGCAAATCTCTCCATCGTGGTGGCGCCGCTGATCCGTTCGCGCATTCCCACCGTGGTCAAGCACTGCACCACGGTGGTCACGCCCGGCGAGACCGTCGGCGTGCTCGTCACCGACCAGGGCATCGCGGTCAACCCGAAACGGCCCGAAGTCGCCGAACGCTTGAAGCAAGCGGGACTTCCGGTCTGCCCAATCGAAGAACTCTATGCCCGCGCGGTCGCCCAGACCGGCGAGCCGAAGCCGATCGAGTTCCTGGACCGCGTCGTCGCTCTCGTGCGTTACCGCGACGGGTCGGTGATCGACGTCGTGCGCCAGGTGAAGCCGTGACGCTGGACGTGCTCGACCTCGCTGCGGAATCGAGAGGTGATGCCGCGGCATACGGGTTGCGGGCACGTCGCCTGGATGAGCCGAATGCTCCCGGCGATCGCGGCGCGGCTGCGCAAGACCGCAGTCGCCCGGCGGTCGAGGCTGCGGCCCGCTCGGTCTGTGATCTCGCGATGGAGGCGCTTCATCGCGAGGTCCTGTTGACGCCGAAGCCGGGGCTGGTGGACCAGCGCAATTCAGGCGCCCATCGCGACATGACGCTCACGACCTTCATGGCGAGCGGTGCGGCGATACGGCCGTGGTTTCCGTTGTTTTTCGCCACCGGAGCCCGGACGGCATTGCTCCCGCCGGCGGACGTTTTGCCGGAACTCCGCGCTCATGGGCTCGAATGCGAGCGCGCGATGTTTTACGCCACCCATGGCGTCAACACCCACAAGGGGGCGATCTTTTCCTTCGGCCTTCTCGTCGCGGCGGCGGGGCGGCGGTTCGCGCTCGGAAAAGTGGCGGGGCCCGACGAACTCTGCGCCGATGTGGCGTCGATGACCGCCGGCGTCGTGGAATGTGAATTGAACGCTTCGCCTCGCGCCACCACGGCCGGTGAAGCGGTTTTTCGTCGGTACGGATTGACTGGGGCACGCGGCGAGGCGGCCTCCGGGTTCGCCACGGTGCGCGGTTGCGCGCTTCCGGCGTTCCGGACCGCGTGGCGCCGCACCGGCGACGAGCAGCTCTCCCTATCGGCGGCGCTGGTCGCACTTCTCGCCAGCAATCCGGACACCAATCTCGTAGCCCGCGGCGGCATGAACGGCTTGGCGTATGTACAGGCGCGCGCCCGCACGCTCCTCGATCGGGGCGGCGTCGAAGCTCCGGACTTTTTCAAGACTATGATGCGTTTCGATGACGACCTCATCGAACGAAATCTCAGCCCGGGTGGCAGCGCCGACCTGCTCGCCGTCACCTGGTTCCTGGCGCGGCTGCCCGCCGTCATCCATCAACATTCATCAGTTTAACGGAGGAGCTAACCATGTCCATGCTCGAATCCTACAAGCAGCACGCCGCCGAACGGGCCGCGCTCGGCATCCCGCCGCTGCCGCTGTCTCCCGAGCAGACGAAGGCCCTTGTCGACCTGCTGCGCGCACCGCCGGCCGGCGAAGAGGAACTCCTCGTTGATCTCCTGGTCAACCGCGTGCCGGCGGGCGTCGATGCGGCCGCGCGCATCAAGGCCGAGTTCCTTACCCGCATCGCCAAAGGCGAGGAGAAAGTCGCTCTGGTCTCGCGTGTCCGCGCCACTGAACTTTTGGGCACGATGCTCGGCGGCTTCAACGTCAAGCCGCTCGTCAGTCTTCTCTCTGAGGCCGAGGTCGACGTCATTGCGGCCGAAGCCTTGAAGAAGACCCTGCTGGTCTTCGACTCCTTCGACGAGGTGAAGCGGCGGGCGGATGCCGGCTGTAAGGACGCCAAGGGCGTCTTACGCTCCTGGGCCGAAGCCGAGTGGTTCACTTCGCGCAAGGAAGTGCCGGCATCGCTGTTCGTCACGGTGTTCAAAGTCAACGGCGAAACCAATACCGACGACCTGTCGCCGGCGCCGGACGCCTGGAGCCGCCCCGATATTCCGCTGCATGCGCTGGCCATGCTCAAGAACCCGCGTCCGGGCATCACGCCGGACGAGCCGGGTGTGCGCGGTCCGCTCAAGCTCCTGCAGGAACTGGTCGCGAAGGGCCATCCCGTCGCCTATGTGGGTGACGTGGTCGGCACCGGTTCGTCGCGCAAGTCGGCGACCAACTCGGTCCTGTGGTTCACCGGACAGGACATTCCCAATGTGCCGAACAAAAGGTTCGGGGGCGTCTGCCTGGGATCCAAGATCGCACCGATCTTCTACAACACGATGGAAGACGCCGGCGCGCTGCCGATCGAACTCGACGTGTCCAAGATGGAAATGGGCGACGTGGTCGAGCTGCGGCCTTACGAGGGCAAGGCGTACCTCAATGGTGCGGTCATCGCGGAGTTCAAGGTGAAGTCCGAGGTGATCTTCGACGAGGTGCGGGCCGGCGGCCGCATTCCGCTGATCATCGGCCGCGGCCTCACCGCTCGTGCGCGTGAGGCGCTGGGGCTCCCGCCGTCGACCCTGTTCCGCCAGCCGGCCGAACCGGCCGACAGCGGCAAGGGGTTCACGCTCGCCCAAAAGATCGTCGGCCGTGCCTGCGGCCTGCCGGAAGGCAAAGGCGTGCGTCCGGGTGCTTATTGCGAGCCGAAGATGACCACGGTCGGCTCACAGGACACCACCGGCCCGATGACGCGCGACGAGCTCAAGGACCTCGCCTGCCTCGAATTCTCTGCCGATTTCGTCATCCAATCCTTCTGCCATACGGCGCCCTATCCGAAGCTGGTGGACGTCAAGAATCACAAGTCGATGCCGGGCTTCTTCACCGAGCGTGGCGGTGTCGCCTTGAAGGTCGGTGACGGCGTCATCCACTCCTGGCTCAATCGCTTCGTCCTGCCGGATACCTGCGGCACTGCCGCCGACAGCCACACCCGCTTCCCGATCGGGTTCTCTGTTCCGGCCGGATCCGGGCTCGTCGCCTTCGCGGCGGCGACCGGCGTCATGCCGCTCGACATGCCGGAATCCGTGCTGGTGCGCTTCAAGGGCACCATGCAGCCGGGCATCACGCTACGCGATCTCGTCAACGCCATTCCCTACGTCGCCATCCAGCAGGGCCTGCTGACAGTGGAAAAGAAGGGCAAGAAGAACGTATTCAATGGCCGCATCCTCGAAATCGAGGGGCTGCCGGACCTCAAGGTCGAGCAGGCGTTCGAAATCACCAATGCGTCCGCCGAGCGTTCCGCCGCCGCCTGTACGGTGCGGCTGAATAAAGAGCCCGTGATCGAGTACCTGAAGTCCAACGTGGCTCTGATCGATTGGCTGCTCGCCAACGGCTATCAGCATCGCGAGGCGTTGGAACGCCGCAAGGCGGCGATGCTCGCTTGGCTCGCCAAACCGACCCTGATCGAGCCGGACGCCAATGCGGACTATGCCGCGGTCATCGAGATCGATCTGAGCAAGATCAAGGAGCCGATCCTCGCCTGCCCCAACGATCCTGACGACGTCAAGACGCTGTCGGCGGTCGCCGGCGCCAAGATCGACGAGGTGTTCATCGGCTCGTGCATGACCAATATCGGTCATTTCCGCGCCGCTGGACATATTCTCAACGGTGCCCAGGACCTGCCGACGCGCCTGTGGATGACCCCGCCGACCAAGATGGATGCGATGATGCTGACCGAGGAAGGCTACTATTCCATGCTCGGCAAGTCCGGCGCCCGCATGGAGATGCCCGGATGCTCCCTGTGCATGGGAAATCAGGCGCAGGTGCGTAAAGGCTCGACCGCCATATCGACCTCGACCCGCAACTTCCCCAACCGCCTCGGCATCGACACCCAGGTCTATTTGAGTTCGGCGGAACTGGCGGCGGTGTGCGCCCTTCTGGGACGCATCCCGACGATGGAAGAGTACCTGCAGGGTTCCGCCCCGGTTCGCGCCAAGGCCGGGGAAATCTACCGCTACATGAACATCGATCAGATCCCGTTGTTTGGCAAAGTGGCGTAGAGCGGTTATCGCCTGAACGACATCGGCTGGCTCCGACGCCGTTGGTCCCCGCGCAAGCGGGGACCAAGTGTTTTGTGCAGGAACGGATACCCGCTCGCTCGGACACGAGCAGAGCATGATACGATTTCCCCGAGATTGCCTCGGCATCGTGCCCCGGGCGCGGCGCAGCATGCGCCCTTCTGCGAATGATGCGTCGCAGACCCTTCGGCCCCGTGCGGAGCTAGGCCCCGGGCCTGCGCAGCAGCATCGCATGCTGCAGCGCGTCCGGGGCACGAACCGAACTGATCAGGCGGGGACCATATGACGCGATCCCGAAGGATGTGCTCGGGCCGTGGACAATGGGCGAGATCAATCGTCGCCGTCTGATCCAGGCTGATGCAATTCCTCGTGAGCGACCTCGAGGACGATGTCGATGAACTCGACGACCATCAGCGACGGTTGATCCCCGCGACGCGTCATCACGCCGTAGTCTTCGATGCGGCGGGCGAAATGGATCGGCAGCTTCGCCAGTTGGTTCCGTTCGACAAAGGTACCGACCGCAGAACTGGGCAGAACCGCGAGCATATCGCTCGCCTGCAAGAGCTGCAGGAACATGAAGATGGAGGTCGTCTCGACCAGACTGACCGGGCTGGTGAGTCCGTTGTCGGCCAGCGCGCCTTCGAACAGCTGCCGGGTCGGAGTAGTCCGCGGCTGCACGATCCAAGGCCACTCCATCAACTCTGCCAGCGTCAAGTTCTCCTTCTGCAGCAAGGGATGACGCGGGTTGGCGACGACCCACATCCGCGTCGCGCCGATGTTGCGGAAATCGAAGCGGTCGTGCTGGTCCTCGCCGCGGGGTCGGGCGATCACGAAGTCGAGGGTCTTCTCCCTGAGCTGTTCCAGCAACAGGTCGCTCGTGCGCTCCAGAACCAGGATCGATGTCCGCGGATGGCGTTCCTTCATTCGCACGATGCAGGGCGACAACAGGGGAGCAACGCCGTAAGTGGCCCCGACCTGGATGACGCCGTAACCACCACGCTTCATGTTGTCGAGTTCTTCGACGAACTTGCCTGCGAGCTTGAGGTTTTCGTGAGCAAACTGCAGGACGAACAGACCCATCTCCGTGGGCTTCATTTCGCGCGGTAAGCGCTCGAACAACTCGACGTCCAAAGTCTCCTCAATGTCTCGGAGGATCTTGGTCGCCGCCGGCTGTGTGACGTTGAGCTGCTGCGCCGCAATATGCATGTTGTGGCTGCGGCCGAGAGCTTCGAGTAACTGCAGGTGGCGAAAGCGCAGGCGACTGCAAAGCGCCTGGATGCTCAGATGCGAGTTGGTCGATGTCGGCACAGCAGCGATCTCTCCCCCACGAAGGCAATCCGCGTCGACTGATAACCGATGCGAATTGGATTTTCGAGACCGTTATCGGTCGTCGCAGGTACCCATGTCCGAATTCGCTTGCGACCGGTTGCGCGACGGGATGGCGTCATTGAATACCATCAGAATCCGTCGACGAGTCAGACTTGGTCATGCTGACGGTGTCGGGGGGGGCATCAGGGTACGGTGTCTCGGCGGGCTTCTTCCCCGGATACGCGGTCAGACGTCCGCGCCGCGATATGCCTCGATGACGGTCCTGATGGCGGTCAGGAGTTCTTCGAGCGGATGGGCGCGCGAGCGTGCGCAGGCGTGCGCCGGCTGCGAACACACCAGGCAGCGTCGCGCCGGCAGTCCGAGACTGCGGCGCGAGACGGCTTCCATTCGGAGGTCGATCACATCCAGGTCCCACAGCCGGCCGAGCGGATGGGTGTCTTCGATCGCGACGGTGGCCAACTTGAGTTCAGTGGGCGGCGCGGCGACCGAGATGATCGCATCGGGGCCCGTAATCCCGTGATGGACTTCGCCGATGTCTGCCGGCCACCCTTTGCGACCGAGGGCCGGCATGAGTACGTCGAGTGCGGCCTGTCGCAGGTAGCGGCTCGCCGCACAGTCTTTCACCGGGCCGGGCATGACGATCGACAGGGAAATCAACGGTCGTGGCCACTTGTCGGTAATTCTTTTCCGTCGCTCGGCCCGCGCATCGCGAGCTTCCAGGACGGCTTCGAGGTCGGCTGACGGACCGGAAAAGAGATCGTCGGTCATCTTCACGCAAACCTCCCGACGTCCTCGCGATGTGATGCCCATCCGAGTTTCTCCGAGAGCTCCCGCGCCGCCTCCGTCAGGCATTCGAGATAGGACTGGCGATTGGCGAGCCCATCCTCCTTCGGAGTGATGAGGCAGAGAGTGGCGACGCATTGCCCTCCGTCCTGCCGCACGGGCGCGGCGAAACAATGGGTGAAGGTCCCCATGGCGCTGTTGAAGGTGAAGTAGCCGTCACGCTCCGCCTGCCGGGTTTCGGCGATGAAGGTCGCTTCCGCGATGCGGGTACCGTTCGGCAGCACGAAGTCCTCCGGCGGAATGAAGGCCAGGATCTCGGTGTCCGACATGTGAGAGACGAGGAGGCGACCGGACGCCGTCCACGGCAGTGGCACGGTCTCGCCGACGGTCGTGGAAATGCGGAACGGGCGCGGGCCTTCCCGCATCGTGGCAACGGTGTACTTGTTGCCGTCGAGCATGCACAGCTGGGCGGTCTCGCTGGTCTCTTCGGAAAGGCGGACCAGAAGATGATCGGCCTCGCGCAACAGGTCGAAGCAGTCCGCATAGGCCGCACCCAGGAAATAGAGCTTGCGTCCGAGAAAGACGCGGCCGTCCCCGCCCTGGTGGTCGAGCATGCCGTGACGGAGCAGCAGGTTGGTCAATTCGTAGACCGACGAGCGCGGCGCCCCGATGGCGATCGCGATTTCGTTGGGCCGCATCGGCCGGCGGCGCACGCGCAGGAAATCGAGTATTTCGAAAGCTCGATCGAGCCCGCGCATGCGGCGAGCCGCCATGTCGGCGGGAGGGGTCGACATGTAATCACCTCGGGGTTCGGTCGTGCGACCAATCAGGGGCTGCTGCATCGCCTCAAGCGCGATCGGCGCGGTAAGCGATACAGTCGATCTCGATCTTGCAGTCGACCATCATGTGCGACTGGACGCAGGACCTGGCCGGCGGGTTTTCGCCGAAATATTCGGCATAGACGCCGTTGAAGCTCCAGAAGTCGCGCGGATCGTCGAGCCAGACGCCGACGCGCACCACGTCTTCGACGCCGTAACCGGCCTCGCCGAGAATGGAGATGAGGTTTTCGATCGCCTTGCGACTTTCCGCGACGATGCCGCCGCGGACGATCTCGCCGTTCTCCATGGCGACTTGGCCGGAGACATGCAGCCAGCCGCCGGCCTCCACCGCACGGGCGAACGGCAGGGGCTGTCCTCCGGCGCCCTTCTGGCCGGTTCCGTAACGCTTGATCTTCATTGGTCGATGTCTTCTCTCAGTTGAAACTGGATGATTTCAGGAACTCCGCCAGCCGCTCGGTTTGCGGGGCGAGAAACATCTTCTTCGGATTGCCTTCTTCACCGATCACGCCGCCGTTCATGAAAATGACCCGGCCGGCGACCTCGTGGGCGAAGCGCATTTCGTGGGTGACTAGCATCATCGTCATGCCGTCGGCGGCCAGTCCCTTGATGACCTGCAGGACTTCGCCCACGAGCTCGGGATCCAGCGCGGAAGTTACCTCGTCGAACAGCATCAGTTTCGGCTGCATGGCGATGGCGCGGGCGATGGCGACGCGTTGCTGCTGGCCGCCGGACAGCTGGCCGGGAAAATGATCGGCGCGTTCGGCGAGCCCGACCCGGTCGAGCCAGCGCATGGCCAGTGTGCGGGCCTCGTCGCGGCTCATGCGCTTCAGCTTGACGAGCCCCAGCATCACGTTTTCCGCCGCCGTCAGGTGGGGAAAGAGATTGAACTGCTGGAAAGCCATCCCGGTCAGCGCCCGCTGGCGGGCGATCTCCTTCTCGGATTTTCGCCGCCGGACGCCGTCGCGGGTCTCGTAACCGATTTCCTCCCCGTCGAGCACGATGCGGCCGGCCTGAAAGTCCTCCAGCATGTTGATGCAGCGCAGGAGAGTCGTTTTGCCTGAACCGGACGAGCCGATGATGGCGACAACCTCGCTCTGGCGGACTGCGCAGTCGACGCCCTTGAGTACTTCCGTGGTGCCGAAGCGCTTGTGCAATCCCTGGATTTCGAGAAGCGACGACATCGATCTCATCCCTGTCCGGCGACGGCGGTCTTGCGCTCGACGTATTTGCCGAACAGCTCGATGCCGAAATTGATGACGAAGTAGAGGGCGCCGGCGAAGAAATAGAATTCCAGGCTCAGGAAGTTGCGAGAGATGATCTCCTGCGTCCGCAGCAGCAGCTCGGAGACGCCGATGACCGACAAGAGCGTCGAGGCCTTCACCATTTCAGCGGCCGTGTTGACCCAGGTGGGCAGGATCTGGCGTAGCGCCTGGGGCAGCAGCACCCAGAGGAACGTCTGGCGGAAGGTCAGGCCGATCGCCTTGGCGGCTTCCATCTGTCCCTTGGGGATCGCCTGCAGCGCGCCTCGGACGATTTCGCCGACGTGAGAGGAGCAGAAGACCGCGAGGGCCAGGACTCCGGCCTGGAACGGGGTCAGATTGATGCCGACGGTGGACATCACGTAGTAGCTGGCGAGCACCAGCACGAGCACCGGCGTGCCGCGGACGAAGTCCGTATAGGCGCGGACAGCCAAGCGCAGAAAGCGGCCCCCATAGGTCAGGGCGAGACCGACGAGGGTGCCGACGATGGAACCGAACACGATCGCCAATGCCGAAATCGCCACCGTCGTGCCGAGCCCGAAGAGGACGGCCCAGCGGGCAATCCACAATTCGTTCAGGAAGCTCTGCAGATCGAACATCGACGTCACCTTGGAATGGCCAGCCGCCGTTCGAGAGCGCGCAGCAGCGCGGCGATCACCGAACAGGTGGCGACATAGAGGAGCGAAGCGACGATCCAGGTTTCGATGACGCGAAACGTCTCGACGTTGATCTTGCGCGCCTCGAAGGTCAGTTCCGGCACCGAGATGGCGGCGGCCAGCGACGTGTCCTTGAAGAGCGAGATGAGGGTCGAGGAAAGCGAAGGCAGCGTGTTGCGCAGCATCAGGGGAATGATAATCGAACGGCGGATCTGGCCTCGTGTCAGGCCGATGGCGAGGCCAGCTTCGGTCAATCCGCGCGGAATGGTCTGCAGGCCGGCGCGGAACACTTCGGCCAGATAGGCGGTGGCGTAGACCGCCAGCGTGGCGACGAAGCTCTCGATCTTGCCCAGCGCGATGCCCATCTGTGGAAGGGCGAAATAGGAAAACAGAACGAGGACCAAGATCGGCAGGTTGCGTACGATGGTGACGTAGACCAACGCCGGCCGGTTCAACCACCACGCCTTCGATTTCAACGCGAAGGCGAGGGCTAGGCCGAGCACTGCGCCGATCAGGATCGCCACGACCGCCAGAGCGAGGCTGAGCGCGAGCCCCTGCAGCAGAAGTTCGAGGCTGCGCCAGACGGCGTCGAAATTCAGCGTGTATCCCATCGCCGCTATCTCATCGCCGTATGGCCCCGCACGGGAAGACGGCCGGACCGGCCGCCTTCCGATCGTTGTTACGGGCGTCGCCGGGCGGAGGCTCGCCGCCCGGGGCCGTCGAACTCACTTGAATTCCACCGGGAACCCGATCTTCGGCGGCGGCAGATCCTTGCCGAACCAAGTCTTGAACGACTTGGCGTAGAAGTCGAACTCGACGCCGGTCATGGCCTCGTGCAAGGCGGTGTTGACGAAGTTCAGCCAGTCCTGGTCGCCACGCTTGACGCCGCAGGCATAGGTCTGCGGATTCCAGCCATAGCCGGCATCCTTGTAGCGCCCCGGCCTCTGGGTCATGTACCAGGCGATGGAGGACTGGTCGGTCGCGACCGCGTCGGCGCGGCCGGATTCGAGCGCCTGATAGATGAGATCGACGGAGTCGTACTGGTCGACGGCGGCGTCCGGAAGCGCCGCCTTCACCATCGCCTCGGCGTAGACGTTCTGCAGCACCGATATCTTGATCGCCTTGCCGGCCGCCTTGAGGGCGGCGTAGTCGGCATATTTGCCGCCCGCCTTGAGCATCAGGCCGACGCCTTCCCGATAGTAAGGAATCGTGAAGGCGATCTGCTGGGCGCGGGTGCCGGTCACGGTCATGAACTGGCAGGTGATGTCGACCTTGTTGGTGGTGATGTTGGGAATGCGCGCGTCCGACGACTGGTTGACGAACTGGATCTTGTCGGGATCGCCGAACAGGGCCTTGGCGACGATACGGCCCATGTCGATGTCGAAACCCTGCAGCTTGTCGTCGGCGCTCTTGAAATGCCAGGGCGCGTTGGTGCTGCCGGTTCCCATGATGAGCTGGCCGCGCTTGAGGACCTCATCGAGTTTGCTGGTCGCCTGTTGGGCTGAAGCCGGCAGCGACATGCATGCGAGCAGGACGGGAAGCGCAAGGGCGCTGCCGCGGAGCAGGAAGGCCATTTTGTAACCTCCAATCTCGAACCGGTCTGATGTGTTCCACAATAACGGACATGCGCCCGCCATGTTGGATTGACACCATCAGCCCCAGGTTCCATAGCTTGTCAAGCAGCCCCGTTTTGATGGTCGAAAGAACGACAGGAGCTCGACGCGATGTCGTGGGAGTCGAGGTTCGGCGGCGTCCCGACGCCGGCCGTGTTTGTCGATCTGGCCGTAGCGCGGCGAAACATCGAACGATTTCAGGCCTATGCGAATGCGCATGGTCTCGCGGTGCGGCCGCACATCAAGACCCACAAGCTGCCCGAGATCGCCAGGATGCAGCTCGACGCCGGCGCCATCGGCGTCACCTGCCAGAAGATCTCCGAGGCGGTGGCGATGGTGGACGGCTGTCCGGCCATCCGTGACGTCTTCATCACCTACAATATCGTCGGCGAGGACAAGCTGGCGCGGCTGGTGACGTTGGCACGGCGCGTCCGACTGGCCGTAGTTGCCGACAGCATGGCGGTCGCCGCCGGCCTGTCGGCGGCTTTCGCGGCGGAACCGGAAAAGCTCCGCGTCCTGGTCGAATGCAACACCGGCGCCGACCGCTGCGGCGTTGCCTCCCCGGCAGAAGCCGCCGCACTCGCGCGCCGGATCGCGGCGAGCCCCGGACTGGCGTTCGGCGGACTGATGACCTATCCGCCCGTCGGCGCGACCGCCGCCGTCGAGACTTTCATGAGAGCCGCGAAGGCATTGGTCGAGGCCGAGGGGCTCGTGGTGCCGGTGGTCAGTTCCGGCGGCACGCCGTCGATGATGTCGGCCGCCGAGGCTCCGGTCACGACCGAGTACCGGCCGGGAACCTACGTCTACAACGATCGCTCGCTGGTCGCCCGGGGAGTGGCGTCATGGGACGACTGCGCCCTGACGGTCCATGCCACGGTCGTCTCCGTCCCGGCCGAGAACCGCGCAATCGTGGATGCGGGCAGCAAGGCTCTGACGTCGGACCTCCTGGGTCTTACCGGCTACGGCCATGTGCTCGGGCGCGACGACATCGCAATCGATCAATTGTCGGAAGAGCATGGACGGCTGGTCAGCACCCGGCCGATCGGTCTTTCGGTCGGCGAGCGGGTGCGGATCATCCCGAACCATGCCTGCGTGGTCAGCAACATGGTCGACGAAGTCCACCTCATCGACGTCAACGGCACGATCGCGCGTCGGCCCGTGGTGGCGCGCGGCTGCATCGCCTGATATCCGGCGGCATACTGCGATTCAAACGAGTGATTGCGTCATGATCCGGGATCACGCGCCCCTGAGCATGTCGCTGAGTTCGCGGAACGGATCGGTGCTTGCTGCATCGTCCGGCGTTTGACGCATGGCGTCATAGATGCGGGGCACCAGCTGGACGGCTTTGTCCAGTTCGGCGTCGCGGCCCGGCTGGTAGCCGCCCATCAGGCGCAGATCGCGGGTATCCTCAAAACGCGAAATCATGGCGCGCAGGCTGATGATCAGGCCCCGCTGCTCCGGCGTCCAGACGTTCTGGGCGACGCGGGACACCGACGACAGCACGTTGACGGCGGGATAGCGGCCCTGGTCGGCGATCGCTCGGTCGAGCACGATATGGCCGTCGAGCGTTCCACGGATGGCGTCGGCGACCGGCTCGTTATGATCGTCACCGTCGACCAGCACGGCGAATATCCCGGTGATGGAGCCGCCGCCGTCGACGCCCGGTCCGGCGCGTTCGAGCAGATGCGGCAGGTCGCTGAAAACGCTCGGAGCATAGCCGCGCGCCACCGCCGGCTCGCCGGCCGCGAGCGCGACGTCGCGGGCCGCATGGGCGAAGCGGGTGATCGAATCGACGATGAGCAGTACGGACTCGCCACGATCACGGAAGTACTCGGCGATCGCCGTCGCGGTCCGCGGCGCCAGGCGCCGCATCATCGGGCTCTCGTCGCCGGTCGACACCACTGTGATCGCGCGCGCGCGGCTGCGCGCCAGGGCGTCATCGAGGAATTCCCGTACCTCGCGGCCGCGTTCACCCACAAGGGCGGTGACGACGGTATCGAAGTTGGCGCACTGAGCGAACATCGAGAGCAGTGTCGTCTTGCCGAGCCCGGAGCCGGCGAATACGCCGATGCGCTGGCCGGCGCAGATCGGCGTGAACAGGTCGACGACGCGGATGCCGCTGCGCAACGGCGTGCGCACGCGCATGCGCCGCATCGGGGCCGGCGGATCCGCATCGATCGAAATCGCGTGATCGCCGGGCAGCAGCGGGCCGCTGCCGTCGATCGGCTCGGCGAGCGCGTTCACGACGCGGCCTTTCCAGCTCGGATGCGGCGACAGGGTCAAAGGTGGCATCCGATAGACCGGCATGCCGAGACCGGCGGCGGCGTGTGGCTCGAAGGCCTTGGCGGTGATGCCGTCGCGATCGATCCGCACCACCTGGCCCATGTGCGAGCGCCCGCCGACTTCGAACGAGATCATCTCGCCGAGCCTCAGATGCTTGGACAGGCCGATGACCCGATAGTGGGTCGCCGCGACTTCCGACACCGAGCCGCCGATTCGCACCAGGGGGAGAGTCTGTCGCGACGCCGCCAGGGTGGTCGCCAATTTGTCGAGGGCGTTCATTTGACCTTCCTGGTCTTCATCGAAACACGGGAACCGTTCAGGTTCTGGTCGGCTCGCCCAGGGTGCGGACCGCGTTCTGCAGTGTGCTTTCCGAGTTTTCGATAAGCGAGCTGGCGCTCTCGAACATGCGTGTCGCCATGATCAGCTTGGTCATCTCGACCACCGGGTTGACGTTCGATCCCTCGACATAACCCTGGCGGACTCCGGAATTGACGAAATCGAGGACCGGCTGGGCCGGCCGATCCGGGATGACGCCCGAATTGTCGTGGCGGGTCAGCTTTGCCTCTGGAGGAATCTCGAACAGGCCGATCGCTCCCATCTGATTGTCGTCCTGCGTGATCGTGCCGTCGACCAGAACGGTGATCGGACCGCCGTTCGGATCGACGACGATCGGAGCGCCGTTGGGGTCGAGGATCGGGCGTCCGGTCGTGGTCTGTAGCTCGCCGTCGGCGTTTATCTGCATGCGGCCGTCGCGGGTGTAAACAACCCCCGTCGGAGTGGAGAAAGCCAGCCATCCGGTGCCGATGACGGCAAGATCGAGAGTACTGTCGGTCCGGGTCACGCTGCCGGCGGAGCGGTTGATGTAGTTCTCGCCCGCGGTCGCGAACGCCGTTGCATGCGCCGCCGTGCGCGACAACAGGCTTTCGAACTTGACGGCATCGGCGCGGAATCCGGCCGTATTGGCGTTGGCGACGTTGTTGGCGATTGTCTCCAGCCGCCTCTGCATGGTGACCTGGGCGGAAAGGCCGACATAGAGTGCAGATTGCATGGCGGGGCTGTACCTCGTTCGGCTTCGACGTGCGTATCGACTTGAATTCCAATCCGGAGTGCCGGCGTGCGGCTGCCTCCGGCCGACCTCGAGCATCGCTGTCGCGCGATACCGTCACGCCGCTTGCCCGTCGATTCTTTCGACACGCTCGCCCAACGGGCTTGCGTGGAACTGGTGTCGTCTCCTGCCAGCCTCGCGTAAGCCACGATTTCTAAACGAATCGTCAGCGCGTCGGCACACACGGGGGCGAATCATTGAGTATCCTCTTCGGCATGGTCCTCACGGTCGCCTCGTTGCTCGGCGGCTTCGTCGCGCTCGGCGGCCATATCGCCGTCATTTGGCAACCATGGGAATTCGTCATCATCGCCGGTACGGCGACGGGGACCTACATCGTCGCCAATCCTTGGAAGGTGGTCGCCGACACCGGTCGGGGCATCCTCGAAGCATTGACGAACGCCGCGCCTAAGCAGCGGCAGTATCTCGATCTCCTCGGCGTCCTCTATGCCTTGATGCGGGAAATGCGTGGCAAGTCGCGCAACGAGGTGGAGGGCCACATCGATTCGCCGAACACGTCGTCGCTCTTCATGGCCTTTCCGACGGTGCTCGCCAGCGCCTCGTTGACCCAGTTCATCTGCGACTACTTTCGTCTCATGCTGGTCGGCAACGCACGCACGCACGAGATCGAATCGCTGATGGACGAGGAGATACATACGATCGCCCACAGCAAGCTCAAGCCGTACACGTCCTTGATGGTGATCGCAGAAGCGCTGCCTGCGCTCGGAATCATCGCCGCGGTGCTCGGGGTCATCAAGGCGATGGGGGCGATCGATCAGTCTCCGAAACTGCTCGGAAGCTTCATCGGCGCGGCGCTGGTCGGGACATTCGCTGGCATCTTTCTGTCCTATGCGGTGATCGAGCCTCTGGCGCTCAAGGTCAAGATGGTCCGCGAGAAGCGACTGCGTTCCTACACGATCGTCAAACAGACGCTGCTCGCCTTCATGAACGGCGCCCTGCCGCAGATCGCGCTCGAACACGGACGCAAGATGATCGACGACATCGACCGTCCGTCTATCGACGTGGTCGAGAACGAGACGATCGCCGGTGCCGGTCGCACTGCCGCCGAGCGGACGGAAAAACCAGCCGCGGCGAGGCCATGATGTCCGAAAATGCAAATCCGAACGAACACCAGAAGCCACTGTCCGACCGCCTCCTGGATGCCGCAGGCATCTCGGTCGATCGGCTGCCGATGCTCAATGTCATCTTCGACCGCATGGCGACCTATTGCGCCGATTCCTTCCGGACGATGTCGACTTCACCGTCCTACTTCTCGCTCAACGGCATCCATAACGGCCGCCTCGGCGACATGCTCGAGACATATGAGCCAAATGCGATCGCGGCCGTATTCCACGTACCCGAGTGGGATTCGCGCATCCTGGTCGGCTTCGATCGCGACTTCATATTCACCATGATCGAAGTGCTGTTCGGGGCCGATGGCGGCGAACCGCCGCTGGACGAAGAGCGATCGTTCACCAACGTCGAGATCCGCGTCAGCCAAGCCTTGATCGACCGCGTCGGCAAGGCCCTGCAAGCGGCGTTTGCGACCATCTCCAAGATCACGCCCAAGCTCGAGCGCCTCGAAACCAGGATGGACTTCGCCGTCATCGGGCGGAGAAACAGCATGGCGGTCTGCGCCAATCTCCTGCTGCAGGCACTGGCGCGCGGCGGTGAACTGTTCGTCATCATCCCCCATTCGGCGCTCAATCCTCTGCGTCAGAGTCTCACTCACGTCGTCTCCGGCGACGCGGTGTCTTCGGATCCGGCCTGGAGCCGGCAGATGCAGACGGAGATCCAGCGCACCGAGGTCGAGCTCAAGGCGGTTCTCGAGGAGCGATTGCTGACCCTCGATGAGGTCGCCAATCTTCGCATCGGCCAGGTGATCGCGCTGGATGCGACCCCGCGCACGTTCATCCGTCTCGAGTGCAACGACCAGCTCCTGTATTGGTGCGAACTCGGGCAAAGCGACGGATCCTATGCCCTGCGGGTCACCGACCCGGTCGATCAGAAGCGAGAGTTCATCGATGACATCCTATCTCGTTGAGACGGTCCTGTTCGTCGCGCTCGTCATCACCACCTGGCGGGTAACGACGATGCATCGCGAGCTGAAGAGGTTGCGCTTGTCCGAGGCGGAATTCGTCCAGACGACGACCAAGATGAACCGCGCCTTCGACGACGTCGCCGCCACCGTTCACGATCTCAGTGCGAACGGAACGACGCTCGTGCATCTGCTCGGCAGGAAGATAGACGAAGCGCGCGAACTCATGGTGGAGATCGATCGGCGAAGGAGCGAGCGGAAGCTGCGGGTATCCGACCCGGACGGGCGCGGCGAAGCCGAGCGGCACACGATTCCGTTCGCCACCATCGGTCGGTCGGGGAATTAGGACGAGGCATGTCCGGCGCAGAAAAAAACTGCGGCACCGTGCCGTCCGTCGAAACAGTCGAGAGGAAGTCATGAACCAGTCGTTGGAACCGGAGGCGGCCTCCGATGCCGTCGAGCAGAAGGCGGCTGCGCATCGCGCGACGTTGGACGATTTCGCCAATCCCAAGCCGGCAGCGCCGAACCGTCCCGTCGAGTCGGAGCGGCCGGCGAATTTCGGTTCGATCCTGCGGATTCCCGTCATGGTGCAGGTGGTGCTGGGGTCGGCGACCATGCCGGTCGCCAACTTGATGAAGCTCGGGCGGGGGGCGGTCATTCCGCTCGACCATCGGGTCGGCGAACCGGTCGATATCGTCGTCAACAATCGCGTCGTGGCGCGCGGAGAGGTGGTGGTCGTCGAGGACGACAATTCACGATTCGGGGTCTCGTTGACCGAGATCGTCGGACCAGCCAATTCCGAGACGGACGTCTGACGTGGGCGCCGCCGCACTCGATGTAGCCGCGCCCTTGAAGGGCACCGGTGCGCGCATGCGCCTGAGCGGACCCGACAAGGTCGCGACCCTTCTGTTGGCGATGGGGCGGCCTCTGGCGGGCAAGATGCTGCAGCAGTTCGATCCGACGGAAATCCGATCGGTGACGCGGGCGGCGGCGGACCTGAGGCCGATCACCGGCGATGAACTCGAGACGATCATCGAGGAGTTCGCCCACAAGTTCGCTGCCGGTCCGAACATTCTCGGTACGGTCGGAGAGCTAGAGAAACTCCTCACCAACGTACTGCCGCCCGAGCAGGTCGCGGAGATCATGTCCGACGTGCTTGGGAACACCAATCGGACAATATGGGAACGCATCTCCGCGGTGTCGGAGAACCTGCTGGCCACCTACCTGCTCAAGGAACACCCGCAGATCGCCGCTCTGATCCTGTCGAAGGTCAAGCCCGCTTGCGCCGCCAAGGTGATGGGGCAGATGCCGCCGGCGGTCCGCAATAGCCTGACTCGGCGCATGCTCACCCTCAAACCGATCGTCGAAGAAGCGATGCGCATCGTCGACAAGACGCTGCACGAGGACTTCATGCTCAATTTCGCCCGCAATATGGGCGCCGACACCTATACGCGCATGGCCGACATCATCAACAAGATGGAGCGCGGACACATGGAGGAAACGCTGGCGAACCTCAGCGAATCCCGCCCCAAGGTCGCCGAGGTTCTCAAGAGTCTTCTGTTCACGTTCGACGACATCGCCAACATCTCGCCGCGCGCCCGCATGGCGATCTTCGACAAGGTGCCGGCGGAGCGCATTGTCGTGGCCTTGAAGGGAACCGGACCCGCGTTCCGCGATCTCATCCTGTCCTCGCTGGCGTCCCGGAGCCGGCGGCTCGTCGAGCACGAACTCTCCAGCGGCGACCCGGCACCACAGCGAGAGGTTCTGGAAGCGCGTCGGGCAATCACCGATCTCGCGCTTGAGATGGCGAATAACGGGGACATAGAGCTCAACGCCGACCGCGAAGACGAGGCCATGTTCCGCTGACGGATCGAGCATGGCTGACATCCCGGACCAGGAATCCAAGACCGAAGAACCGACCGAAAAGAAAATTCGGGATTCCGTCGAGCGAGGCAAGGTTCCGGTCTCGCGCGAAGTGCCGATCTTCGCGACGATGCTTGCACTATTGATCATATTCAGTTTCCTGACCGTCGAAAACGTGCGGCGGCTGGTGACGGTTCTGAGGCGTCCGCTAGATGATCCCGCCGGGGTACCCCTCGACAACGGCACCGATGCGCTGCTCCTCGGAAGCGCGATCGGCATCGAGGTCGCGGCCTTTCTGTTGCCGATCGTCGTCGTTCTCGCCATTGCAGGCATCGCTTCGGCATATCTCCAAAACGCACCACACGTCGCTTTCGAGCGCATACAGCCCGACCTCGCGCGGCTGTCGATCGTGCAGAACTGGCGCAGGCTGTTCAGCCTTCAAGGCCAAACAGAATTTTTCAAGTCCGTTTTCAAATTCGTTGCGATCACCGTCATCTTGGCGATGGTCCTGCGCGCCTCGGAGGCCACGACGGTGAACACGATGTTCGGAGATCCCGCCGACCTTCCGGAATTGATATTGACGATCGCCCTGCGCCTCGTATCGACGATCAGCGTCGTCACGATCGTGCTCGTCGCTCTCGACCTCGTATGGACGCGGGGCTTCTGGCGCCGCGATCTGCGCATGACCCGTCAGGAGCTCAAGGACGAATACAAGCAGGTGGAAGGCGATCCGCTCGTCAAAGCCCGCCTGCGGTCATTGGCGCGCGACCGGTCGCGCCGGCGCATGCTCGCCGCCGTGCCGCGTGCTTCGATGGTGATCGCCAATCCGACTCACTACGCGATCGCCCTGCGATACGTGCGTGGCGAAGACCCGGTCCCGGTCGTTCTGGCGAAGGGCAAGGATCTTGTTGCACTCAAGATCCGTGAGATTGCCGAGCAGAAGAATATTCCGGTCATCATCGACAAGCCGCTGGCGCGTTCGCTCTATGACGGTGTCGAGATCGATCAGGTCATCCCGCCGGAATTCTACCGGGCCGTGGCGGAGATCATCTACTTCCTCTATTCGCAGGAACAGAAGAGCGCGACGTGAAGAAGCGTCGCCGCGCCAGCCTCAGACAAGTTTGCGACTTTAAGAAAGTGGACATCGAACGGGGAAGCATCGTGGGACCTATTCATCTACTCGAGCTCGCTTCGTCGCAGGCGCGCTGGTTGGAAATGCGGCAGGCGACGATCGCCAGCAATGTCGCCAACGCCAATACGCCCGGCTTTCGTGCGCTCGACGTCACGCCTTTCGCGCCGAACTTCGAGCGGAGCGCTGCCGCTCTGACGACGACCTCTTCGCGACACATGGCCCTCAGCGCCGCAGAAACGAACGTTCAGCGCTCCCGCAAGAGCGAGAGCTGGGAAGTGGTGCACTCCGGAAACTCAGTGAGTATCGAGCAGGAGATGCTCAAAGCCGGCGAAGTCAATCGCGACTACTCGATGAACACCGCGGTGGTGAAGGCGTTCCACCGCATGTTCATCGCAAGCAGCAAGGGCTGAGCATGATCGATCCGCTGCAGGCGTCGATGCGCATCGCATCGTCCGGGCTCGAGGCGCAATCGGCGCGTCTGAGAGTCGTTTCGGAAAATCTCGCCAACGTGAATTCGACGGGAAGCTCGGCTGGAGCCGATCCGTACCGGCGCAAGACGGTGACATTCGACGCCACGTTGGATCGGGCGGTCGGGGCTCACACCGTGGTCATCAGGGAATACGGCAGCGACAAGGCGCCGTTCCGGATCGAGCGCGATCCATCCCACCCGGCCGCCGATGCGGACGGCAACGTCAAGCTTCCCAATGTCAACATGCTGGTCGAAATGGCCGACATGCGGGAAACCAACCGTTCGTACGAGGCGAATCTGCAAATCGTGAAGCAATCGCGGTCGATGGTCGCGATGGTCATTGATCTACTCAAGGGAACGTGATGATCGCAGCACTGGCAATGGACACGACCGTGGCGACTGGCGTCACGGCGGCGGTGTCGACCACAGAGACGACCATTCGTCCGGCGACGGCGCCGATCGGTGCGTCGTTCGATTCGGTCCTCGGAGATATCGCGACCGGCGCCATGAACACGATCCGGGGCGGGGAGGCCGCCGCCATTTCGGGTCTGCAGGGCCAGGCGTCGGCCCAGAAGGTCGTCGAGGCCGTGATGTCGGCGGAACGGACACTGCAGCTCGCGATCGCGGTGCGCGACAAGGTCGTGCAGGCGTATCAAGAAGTCAGCCGGATGGCGATCTGAGGGGGCGGCCATGAAATCGCTAGCCATTGCGGCCACTGGCATGAACGCTCAACAGCTCAATGTCGAGGTCATCGCCAACAATATCGCCAACATCAACACAACTTCGTACAAGCGTGCCCGCGCCGAGTTCACGGACCTGTTCTATCAGGTCGACCGCATGCAGGGCGTGCCGAACCGGACGGGCGAAGCCGCGATTCCGGAAGGCGTGAAGGTCGGCCTCGGGGTTCGCAACACGGCCGTACGCAAGCTGCACCTGCAAGGCACGCTGTCGAGCACGGGCAACGCGTACGACCTCGCGATCAACGGACGCGGTTGGTTCCAGATCGTCGGGCCGAACAGCGAGACGCTCTATTCGCGTGCCGGAACATTCAACACGAACGCGGACCGCCAGTTGGTGACTGCGGAAGGATATGAGCTCCAGCCGGCGATCATCATTCCGCAGAATACGACGGAAGTGACCGTCAACGAATCCGGGCAGGTCTATGCCAAGGTCGACGGCGAGGTCAATCCACGCCTGCTCGGGCAATTGACCCTGGCGAACTTCGCCAACGAGGCCGGTCTCGAACCGCTCGGCGGAAACCTGTATCGCGAGACGCGGGCTTCGGGTGTCGCCGTGACCGGGCTCGCCGCCGACGTCGGCTTCGGCAAGATCTACCAGAAATACCTCGAAGCCTCGAATGTCGATCCGGTCAAGGAAATCACCGAGCTGATTTCGGCTCAACGCGCCTATGAAATGAACTCGAAGGTCATCCAGGCCTCCGACGAGATGTCCTCGATCGTCGCCAAGGGGATGCGCTCATGATGAGCCGGCGGTCGAAAGCGGCGAAAGCCCGAAGTCTCGGCGGTGTCATGCTGGTCGCGCTCGTGCTGTCGTCGTTCTCGGCCGTCGCCGCCAACCAGAAGAATCTGCCGGTGCCGGCGGCAACGATCCGCGCCGGCGAGGTCATTCGCGAGGACGCGCTGGTCGAGCGCGGTTTCGCTCCCAACATGGCGGGCATCGAGGCGTTCTTCGATTCCAAGATATTCGTGGTCGGGCGTGCGGCGCGGCGAACGCTGCTGCCCGGTCAGCCCATCCCGACCAACGCGGTCGAGGACCCCCGGGTGGTCACGCGCGGCGTGCCGGTCAGGGTCGTGGTCGAGGACCAGGGGCTCGTCATCATCGCCTACGGCATGCCGTTGCAGTCCGGATCCGTGGGATCGCTCATTCGCGTACGCAACGTCGATACCGGCGTCGTCGTGATGGGCGTGGTTCAACCGGACGGCTCGATACGGATCAACAACGGATGAGACTCCGCCTCGTTGCCGCCCTGATCTTCGCGGTCTGCGCCGGTTCGGCCGACGCCGGCGTGCGCATCAAGGACATCGCCAA
Source organism: Astrobacterium formosum (assembly GCA_030848545.1). Classification (GTDB taxonomy): domain Bacteria; phylum Pseudomonadota; class Alphaproteobacteria; order Rhizobiales; family Xanthobacteraceae; genus Astrobacterium; species Astrobacterium formosum. The sequence goes on along the minus strand of JAVDCA010000003.1, from coordinate 49,394 downwards.
TCTCAAGGGAATGCGCGAGAACCAGTTGGTCGGTTACGGCATCGTCACCGGCCTCAAGAGTTCCGGCGACACGCTGCGCAATTCTCCCTTCACCGAGCAGTCGCTGCAGTCGATGCTCGATACCATGGGGATCAACGTCCGCGGAACGACGCTCCGCGCACGCAACGTCGCGGCCGTGATTGTCACCGCCGACTTGCCGCCCTTTGCCAGCCGTGGGTCGCGCATCGATGTCAACATATCTTCGCTCGGCGATGCGTCCTCTCTCATGGGCGGTACCCTCGTCATGACATCGCTGCGTGGTGCGGACGGAGTCGTTTATGCGGCTGCCCAGGGGCCGGTCGCGGTTGCGGGCTTCTCGGTCGAGGGGCAGGCGCAGGCGGTCACCCAAGGAGTGCCGACGGCGGGCCGGATACCGAACGGCGCCGTGATCGAGCGCGAGCTCCCGGATCGGTTCGCCGATCTCGACGTGCAAATTCTCGAACTGCGCAATCCGGATTTCGTCACCGCGACGCGCATCGTCGACGCCATCAACGCCTACGGGCACGGACGCTTCCGAGCGCCGGTGGCTTTCGAACGCGACTTTCGCACCGTCCAACTCGCGCGTCCGCAGAGGATCGGGCCGGTGCGCTTCATGGCGGAGATCGGCGAACTCGTCGTCGAACCGGACACGCCGGCGCGAGTGGTCATCGACGAGCGTACCGGCACGGTCGTGATCGGGCGCGACGTGCAGATATCCACGGTCGCGGTGACCCAGGGAAATCTGACGGTCCGCATCACCGAAATGCCGGTCGTTTCGCAGCCGGCGCCGTTCGCCCGGCGCGGCGAGACGGTGGTGGTGCCGCAGACCTCCGTCGAGGTCAACGAGCGCGGCGCCCAGGTGGCGATCCTTCGCGGCACCAATCTGCAGCGGCTCGTGCGTGGCTTGAACCAGATCGGGCTCAAACCCTCCGGCATTATCGCCATCCTGCAGGCGATCAAGAGCGCCGGCGCATTGCAGGCCGATCTCGTCATTCAGTAACGACAGCGTCACATAAGCTTGATGGTGCATCGAGAGGCAATGGAACCGCTCATGGGATCGCGACTAGCGCTGCTCTTTCTCGGCATTTTTGCGCTCGTCGACGGGATGGAAAGCGCAGCGATGGCGCAATCACGGGCGGTCGCCGCGCCCCTCGACATCGCGCAAGTCGCGCGCAGCCCGTCTCCTGCGCGCAAACCGGCGGCCAAGCCGCGCCGCAAGGTCGATGCACGTTTTCCGCAATCGGGCACGGGAGCGGGTGTTGTCATTCGTACGGCGTCGCCGGCGGTCACGGCCACGGTCAAGGCCGCGCCCGAGGACATCACCGGCGCAGTCGGGTCCAAGCGGGCGGGCAGGTCCGGCAAGTCCGGTGCGTCGCAAGCCGCGCCATCTGCCAATGCCAGCGACGGCACTCAGTTCTGCACCAACATCTCCGACGCCGCGGCGGATGCGCGCCTCGCCTGGCAGATGAAGGAACTCGAGAAAACAGAGGCGTCGCTGCGCGAGCGCATCGCCGAACTCGAGGCCAAGCGCGCCGAATACGAGAAGTGGCTCAAGCTGCGACAGGAATTCCTCAAGAAGGCCGAAGACAACGTGGTCGGCATCTACTCGCGAATGCGCCCCGATGCGGCCGCAGCCCAGATCGCCAGCATGCAGGACGACACCGCGGCAGCGGTTCTCGCCAAGCTCAACGTGCGCAATTCGAGCGCCATCCTCAACGAAATGGAACCGGCGCGCGCCGCCCATCTCGCCAACACGCTGTCGGGGTTGCGCGACACCGACAGCGAGAAGAGTGCAAAATGAGCCGCTGGAGAATTGTCGGCGCGTCGTTGACTGCGTTGGCTTTCGGGGGGTGCGGCGCCAACTTCGCCGAAATCGGCGTCGCTCCGTCGATGTCGGCGGTCGGTGAAGGGCTTCATACCGCGGCCTACACGATTCCGGGATCGGCGCCGGCCCCGATGGCCAAGAGTTTCCACTCGGCCTGGAACGACGGCACGGATCTGTTTCGCGACCCGCGCGCACGGCGGGTCGGCGACGTCATTACGGTTCTGATCTCGATGGACGACAAGGCCAAGCTCGACAACAAGAGCGATCGGGCACGGGAATCGAAGACAAAGTTCGGATTCGACTATCTCCTGAACTTTCCGCCCGAGAGTACGAACGGCAAGTTCGACAGCAATGTGGGTTCGACTTCGTCGTCGAAAGGCGAAGGCAAGATCGACCGGACCGAAGAGGTCAAGGTTTCGGTCGGTGCCATGGTGACGCGGGTGCTGACGAACGGAAATCTCCTCATCAGCGGCTCGCAGGAAGTGCGAGTCAACTACGAAATGCGGGTCCTGCAGGTCGCCGGCATCGTACGCCCGCGCGACATCTCGCGCGGCAACACCATCCCGTACGACAAGATCTCCGAGGCGAGAATTTCGTACGGCGGTCGCGGCAGGATCATGGAGGTTCAGCAGCCGGCCTGGGGTCATCAGATCTACGACCAGATCGTGCCCTTCTGACGTTCACGAGGACCACGGAGGAGAAGGCGTAATGCGGTGGATTGCAACGCTCGCCGTGCTCGGCGTCCTCGCGGCGGCGATCGGCGGATTGCTGGGCCTGCAAGTCGTCGAAACGACGCAGCTCGCCGCAGGTGCGCAGAAGAAGATCGCGGGAGAGCGTCCGGTGCCGTTGCAGTATTCCGGCAGTGCCCGCCTTCTCAAACTCGCCCCCGTGATCACCAATCTCGCCAAGCCGTCGTCGTCATGGGCGCGGGTCGAAGCCTCGCTGGTCTTCGACGACGTGCGTCAGGACGAGACCGGCGTCATCGCGGCGCAGATCGGTCAGGACATCGTCGCCTATCTGCGCACGATGTCGCTGCCGCAGCTCGAGGGTGCGCGCGGGCTGCAGTACCTGCGCGAGGATCTCAATGAACGCGCAAATCTGCGTTCCTCCGGAAAGGTCAAGGAATTGATCATCGAAACGCTGGTGGTGCAGTGAAAACAATTCCGGCACTCGCGGCTCTCCTGTGCCTTGCCGTCGCCGCGCCGGCGGCGGCGCAGACCATCGACCTGGGCGCGCTGATGCCGCAGGGGTCCGGGTCGGCGAGCGGGCGAATCATCCAGATCGTCGCCATGTTGACGGTGCTGTCGCTGGCGCCGGGCCTGCTCATCATGGTCACGAGTTTCACCCGCTTCGTGGTGGCGCTGTCGTTTCTGCGCGCCGGCCTCGGCCTGCAGACGACGCCGGCGAATCTCGTCCTCATCAGTCTCGGCTTGTTCATGACCTTCTACGTGATGGCGCCGACCTTCGATCGCGCCTGGCAGAACGGCGTGCAGCCGCTGATGAACAACGAGATCACCGAACAGGAAGCTTATGGCCGCATCACTGAACCGTTTCGTGATTTCATGCTCGCGCATGTGCGCGAGAAGGATCTGCAGACGTTTGAGAGCCTGGCGGCGGAGAACTTTCGTCAGAAGGGCGACGGCAAGACCATCGATCTGCGCATCATCGTCCCGGCGTTCATGATTTCGGAGTTGCGGCGCGCGTTCGAGATCGGCTTCCTCATCATCCTGCCGTTCCTGGTCATCGACATGATCGTGGCGACGCTGACCATGTCGATGGGCATGATGATGATGCCGCCGACCGTGATCGCGCTGCCGTTCAAGACGCTGTTCTTCATCCTGATCGACGGCTGGAACATGCTGATCGGCGGACTGGTGCGATCGTTCATCTAGGGACCGCGAAGGAGATACTCAGGATCGTCTCGGTCGCGCACACGGAACGGGGATGTCCGACGGTCTCGGAGGTTTCGTTCAGCAATTGGTAATAATTGCGCGCTACCAAGACCAAACGGCAGATTGGGCCCGCGAAGAAGAACCGGCCCGAAGGCATGACGCCGCTCTGTCGTACCGGTGAGAGTCCGGTATGTCCCACCCCATAAAACATGTCGAACACAAAGGGACATTTGCATGTCTAGCCTGATGACCAATGCTGCCGCGATGACGGCCTTGCAGACTCTGCGCAACGTCAACGCCAATCTCGCCAGTACGCAGAACCGGATTTCCACTGGCTACCGGGTCGCGACCGCCTCGGACAACTCGGCCTATTGGTCGATCGCCACGACGATGAAATCCGACAACGTCGCGCTCTCGGCCGTGTCCGACGCGCTGGGTCTCGGCGCCGCGACCGTCGACACCATGTACACCGCCCTCGAATCGACGGTCGGCGACGACAAGACCGGCCTGACCGCCCTCAAGGCAAAGCTGGTCGCCGCCCGAGAGCCGGGCGTCGACCGCAACAAGATCCAGTCCGAGATCGACGCCATCCAGGAGGACCTTAAGAACACCGCCGACCTCGCCGTGTTCAATGGTGAGAACTGGCTGTCGGTCGACTCCTCGGCGACCGGTTACAACGACACCAAGTCTGTGGTGTCGTCGTTCTCGCGCGCCAACGGCGTGGTCAGCATCAACACGATCGACGTCGGCATCGATAGCGTCAAGCTGTACGACGGTACGGGCGTGGTCGGCGCCGCGGCGACCGGCATCACGGCGGGTGGTGCCGGCTTCAACACCACGGCTGCGGGCGCCATCACCGTCACAGTCGACACAGCGACCCCGACCGTCCACACGTACAACTACGCGGCCGGCGCGACTCTCGACTCAATCGTCGATGGCTTGAACGGGCTCGGCATCAAGGACGTGACCTTCGTTAGTACCGGCACGCAGATCGCCTTCGCGAGCCGGGCCTGGGACGACACGCTCGCGACCCCGGCCGGCATGGACGTCGAACTGAACGCCAGTGCGGCCGGTCTCGGCGCCGCCGTGACGGCGGCTGGCGCCGGCATCACGCAGTCCGACAAGGCCATTTTGGACAAGAGGCACGACATCTACACCGGCACGGCGTGGACAACTTCGACGGTCGCCACTTTCGATATCAGCAAGCTTACCGATTCGGCTGCGGACCTCGCCACCCTCGAGCAGTACATCTCGATGGTCGACGACGCGCTCGCGGGCGTCACCCAGGCCTCGGCGAACCTCGGCGCGGTGAAGACCCGCATCGACTCCAACTCCGAGTTCGTCAAGTCGCTCAGCGACGCGCTCGACCGCGGCATCGGACAGCTCATCGATGCCGACATGAACGCGGAATCGACCCGCCTGCAGGCTCTGCAAGTCCAGCAGCAGCTCGGCATCCAGGCGCTGTCGATCGCCAACTCCAACAGCCAGAACATCCTGTCGCTGTTCAAGTAACTGTCTGACGTCTCGGTTCGAGGGGGCCGCGCTCGTCCACGAGCGCGGCCCTTTTTTATGGTGCGGTCCGCAACCCTCGGACAAGGTTGACGTTCGAATATCCGGCCGAACGTTGCCTGAGAGGTGTCATGATCAACCGCGAGCACATGCAGAAGCTGTGGCAGAATCTGCTCGAGCTCGGCCCACGGCGCCTGATCGCGTTGGCTGTGATCGGCGTGTCGGTGTTCCTGGTGATCGGCGGCGGGGCCTATTACTTGAGCCGGCCGGAGTTGGAGACCCTGTACACGGGTCTCAGTCGCGACGACGTGGGCCGCATGGCGGCGATCCTGCGCGAAGCAGACATCACATTCGACATCAGTACCGCCGGCGACGCGATGTCGGTGCGGCCGAGCGAGACCACGCATGCGCGCACGCTGCTGGCGGAAAAGGGCCTGCCGACGAGCGCGAATGCCGGCTACGAACTCTTCGACAAGATCGGCTCGCTCGGCCTGACCTCCTTCATGCAGGAGGTGACCCGGGTGAGGGTCCTCGAAGGCGAGATCGCCCGCACCATCCAGGTCATGAAAGGCGTCAAGGCGGCACGGGTCCACATCGTCCTGCCCGTGCGCGGCTCGTTCCGGCGCGAGCAGCAGCCGCCGTCGGCATCGGTGGTGATTCGCACCGAGGGGCCGGCGGAAGCCAGGACGGCGCAGTCGGTTCGGCAACTGGTTGCTGCCGCGGTGCCGGGCATGACGCCCGATCGCGTGACGGTTCTCGACAACGAAGGCACGCTATTGCTTGCCGAGGACGACGGCGCGATGTCGGCGCCGACCAAGATGGCCGGCCTTCAGAAGGTGGTCGGCCGGATGATCCAGGAGAACATCCGGCGGGCGCTCATCCCCTATCTGGGACTCGACAATTTCGAAGTCAGCGTCGCGGCGCAGCTGAGTACCGACAAGCGGCAGGTGAATGAGACCATCTACGATCCGGAATCGCGTGCCGAGCGCTCGGTGCGCACCGTCCGAGAAAAAGAGCTGGCGCAGAACAACGACCGCCAAACGCCCGCCACTGTGCAGCAGAATATTCCCGACCAGCAGGTCACCGCTGCCGGCGGCCGCAACTCAAACGACGAGAAGCAGCGGCGGGAAGAGACCACCAACTACGAACTGTCGTCGAAGACGGTCCAGACCGTGAGCGACGGGTTTGCCGTCAACAAGCTGTCGGTCGCGCTCCTGGTCAACAAACCCCGGTTGACAGCGACGCTGGGCGGCGACACGACTCCGGCCGGACTGGACGCAAAAATCGCCGAAATCTCGCAACTCGCAGCCGCCGCCGCCGGTCTCGAACATCAGCGCGGCGATCGTATCCAGGTGACGGCGGTCGAATTCCTCGATGGGGCGCGAGATCTGGCGCCGATTCCGCCGATCAGTTTCACGGAAGTGATCGCGCGACAGCTCGGCAGCTTCATCAGTGCGGCCGCCATCCTGACGATGGCGGTCCTGCTGATCTGGTTCGGGTTGCGCCCCGCCATGGACGCGATCCTGACCCGGCCCAAACCGGTGGAAATCGCCGAAACCGAGGCGTCGATTGCCGCCGCGGAGGCCGAGGCGGATCAGCAGCCGGCGCAGGTCACCGACGCGGGGACCAACCTCGTGGAAGACCTCACCGGCAAGATCCTGCGCGCGCCACAGCGGCGGCTCGAGCAGATCGTCCAGCTCAATGAAGAGCAGGCAGCCGCTATCCTCAAGCAATGGATGCGACAGGAAGAGATGGCATGAGCGCGCGCACACTCGGCGATCTCCTGACCAGGTTCAGTCCGGACCAGGGTGGTGTCGGTGCCGGAGATGCCGAACGGGTGATTCCGTTCGAGCGAAGAGCTGCAGCCACCGCCACCCGCCAGGAGAGCGTGGAAGACAGGGTCGCCGAAGCCTACCGGCAGGGCGAGCGCGAAGGGCAGGCGGCGGCCATGGCGGAATACGAGGCGAGGCTGAAGGAAGTGGCCGCACTCGATGCTCAGCAGCGCAACGACGAGCGCGAACGTTGGACTGTGGAGCAGGCGGATACGCTCGCGGCGTCGCTGAAGAGTGGCTATCAGGAACTCGAGGCCAATCTTGCCGGCAGCCTGGCGCGCGTACTCGAACCGTTGGTCGGCAAATTCATCACCCGCGAGGCGGTCAACGAGTTCGTCGCACAACTCGGCGTGCTGGTCTCCGACCCATCCAATCCGCCGGTCCGGATCAGCGGACCCGGAGACCTTCTGGTGGTCGTACGCCGCAAGCTGGCCGACAGTCCGGTCCAGGTGCGCTGCGTTCCCGACGACTCTTGCGAGCTGCGCGTGGTCTGCGACCAGACGATCGTAGAGACGCATCTGCGTGCCTGGACGGATCGGCTGAAGGCGGCCTTGCAGTAGTATGGGGACGGACGAAAAGGTGAGCGACGGCGGCGAAGAGTTGGTGATCATACGGCGTCGCTCCGCTTTCAACGAAGCGGAGTACAAGGGCGGCGTCTGGAAGATCGCCTACGCGGATTTCATGACCGCCATGATGGCGTTCTTCCTGGTGATGTGGCTCATCAATGCGACCAACCAAGAGACGCGAGAAAGTGTCGCCTCCTACTTCAATCCGGTCAAACTGGCGGAGAGCACGTCTGACCGGAAGGGATTGGACGACCCCACCAAGAACGAGCCTGGCACGCAGGGCGAAGAGGACAAAGCCACACCCCCACGGGCTCCGGCGCCGCTCCCTGAGGCGTCGGAGCCTGCCCCGGCCGCGGCAAGAGAGCCGCAGACGCCTAGCCAATTGCGTACTCCGCGGTACGACGAGGCGGCCCTGTTCCGCGATCCCTACGCCATCCTGACCGATATTGCTGGCGGTCCTGCCGCAAAGACGCGGCGGGAACAGCGCCTGGGCATTTCGCTCGGCCCTTCCGACCGCGAAGGCGCCAAGAACGGCGAGGCGCACCGCGATCCGTTCGATCCCATCTATTGGCAAATGGCACCGCAAGCCTCGATCGAGCAGGCGGCGACTCGGTCCGGTGAGCGCGGCAGCCTGCCGGTCGACGAAGATCTCGCCGCGCTGGCCGCGGGCGAGCCTGCACGACCTGCGGCCGGTCGGCCGGACGTCGCCGGTTCGGCGCGGTCAACGGGCCGCGAGACCACCGCAGAGACGCCGGAATCGCAGGTCCGCACTGCCCAGGCGAACTTGTCGTCCGCGATCATCCGTCAAGACGGACAAAAGCCCGATGACGGCAATGCGTCTCCGCTGCCGCCCAACGAAATGATTGCCAAGGATACAGTTCCGCCCGGGTCGAATCCCGAAGAGCCGGACAAGTCCGTTCCCAAGGCGGATACCCCGAAAGCGAATTCGGCCGATGCGGCAGCAGAGGTCCTGCAGGCAGCCATCCGCGCCGCGCTGGCGTCAGGCCCGAAGCCCGGGCCGGTCGTGGAGGTGCAGCGCACCGATGACGGGTTGCTGGTGAGCCTGACCGACGCCGCGGACTTCGGCATGTTCGCCATCGGTTCGGCCGAGCCTCAGCCCGAACTGGTGCGCGCGATCGACAAGATCGCGCCGCTCATCGCCGAGCGTCCGGGACCGATCGTGGTGCGCGGGCACACCGACGGCCGCCCGTTCCGATCGACTCATTACGACAACTGGCGCCTGTCCACGGCCCGTGCCCACATGGCCTACCACATGCTCGTTCGCGGCGGCACGACGCCGGCACGTATCGAACGCATCGAAGGTCATGCCGATCGCCGCTTGAAGAAGGCCGACGACCCGCTCGCCGCGCAGAACCGGCGCATCGAAATCCTCGTCAAGGATCGCCCGTCGTGATGCGATCTTTCTCCTGCGCCCTGATCCTCACGACCATCGCCGGCACCGCATGGGCACAGCCCGAGGCTGCGCCCCAATCCTCGCGAGAACCGTACAGGTTGGTGCGCACCCTGCAACTCCTGCAGGATCAGGTCGCCCAGGGCAGCATCGAGGCGCACGGTGCGCAGGTGACCATGCTGGCCCGCATCGGCGACGAGTTCCTCGCCGTCGACCAGGAACCATGGCAGGACCGCCGCAACGCGCAAGCGGCCGTCATCTTCCTGCTCAGCGGCGGGCATCCGCAGGTGGTTCGAACGCTGCTCGATCGCAAGTACATCGATGCGGGCGACAAGCTCATCGTCGGTGCGCTCGCCTATATTGAAGGGAGAGAACGCGAAGCCGCCGAGTTCTTGCGTGATTTCGACCCTCGCACCCTGCCGGCGACACTCGGCGGGCAGATCGCTATCGTGCAGTCGGCGCTTGCGGTGCGCCAGGACGTCAAGGCAGCGCTCGCCCGCCTCGACGATGCCCGGCTCCTGATGCCCGGTACCCTGGTGGAGGAGGCGGCGCTGCGCCGCGAAGTCTTCGTCGCCGGCCAGTCAGATGATTTCGAGAAGTTCGAAGCGTTGGCCATCGGGTATATGCGCCGCTTTCCGAATTCGATCTATGCCGGCAATTTCCGCCAGCGCTTGGCGCTGGCGTTGACGCGGTTCGGCTTCGCCCAGGACGACCGGTACTTTCCCCGCCTGTCGGCGATGCTGGATCACCTCGACGCGGACAGCCGGCGCACGCTCTATCTGCTCATCGCGCGAACCGCTGTCCTGCGCGGCAAGCCGACCATGGCGCAGCTCGCCGCCGACCAGGCGGCTGCTCTCGCCAGCCCGCGTAGCCGCGAACACGAGCGCGCCCGGCTGTACCGCGCTGCTGCGCGCGTCGTCACCGAAAGGTTCGAAGCGAGCCTATCCGACCTGCGCGAGATTGACCGCAATCTGCTGAGCCCGCGCGACGTCGAACTCCTGGACGCCGCCGTCGTATTGGCTGGACATCTGCGCAAGTCGACGCCGCATGCGAACGAGGCCAATCCGCCGCCCGCTCCGCCGGGCATCGACGTGCGCTCGGCCACCGAGGCGCTCGAGCGTGCGCGAACGAAGTTGGGCGAGCTCGACGCCCTTTTCGAGAAGCAGGTCCAATGAGTGACATTTGTCTGTCCAACACAGACCTTGCTGTTTCCGTTGCAGCCGAATCGGCGTCTGGACGCACTTCGACGGCGGTGAAGGCGGCGTCGACGAGGAAGGCGGCGCACGAGGGCAGTCGTGCGTTTCGCGACCTTCTCGGTGCCATGGCCCAAAAAGGAAAGGCCGACGGCCGTACCGCAGGTGAGCGCACCGCCGCAGCGCCGCAGTCGCGACCGGCAGCGCAACGGCCATCCGCCGCCGGTCCGACGTGGGAGCGCGAGGCGACCCGCGTCATATTGAAGGCCGCCGATATTGCCGCAGCTGTCGTGCCGGTGGCCGACGCGTCCGCGGCATGGCGAGACGAACTCGTCGCCATCGTCGCGGCTCCCGACATGGAGAAGCCCGAGGAGTGCGACGAACGGCGCAACGAAGGTCGTCTTGACGCCGCAAGCAATGACGTGGAGCCGACGTCGACGACCGACATCATGGCGGCCCTGGTCGTTGCACCGGCGGTGCATGCGTCGCCTCGGGCGAACGACACGTCGTCACCGCTCGCGGACCTGAGAGCGGCGCTTTCGGCCGCGGTCGATAGCGGGGCGGCCGAGCGTAGCCCGGCGGCGAGCGTCTCGCAGCAGCCGGCGATCCCCGACGACCCCGATTCGACCGTTGCCGGGGTTCCGGTCGAGTTCCGCGCCGCCGCCCCGGCCAAAGTAAGTGTGGTTGCGCAAGAGACGCACTTCGTGCCGCCGACGGCGACCAATGCGGTCGGCCAGATCGCAGATGCGGTAATCACCGATCTGCCAAACCTCATCGATTCCGCCGAAACGGTTGTCGATTCCGCCGCCGTGAAAGTCGACGCGCGGCCGGATCGCACACCGATGCGCATGCTCACGGTGCAGCTCGATCCTCCGGACCTCGGTGAAGTGACGATCAAGATGCGGCTGAAGGGAGATAACCTCGAGCTGCGCGTCGTCGCGGCGAACCACGATACCGCCCGGCTGCTGCAGACACAGCGCGACGCATTGACGGATCTGATGCGCGACACCGGATACCAGACCGACGTCGGCGACGTGCAGGTGGCGGACGTGCGAACAGTCGCTTCCGGCGGGAACACCTCGTTCGGGCAGAGCTTCGAGCGCCCGGACTCGCAACAGTCGAGCGCGGCGGAGCATCGCCAGCAAAACGGCGCGGATCGGGGGGCGGATGGTCGAGGCGACCGACCGCAACGGCAGCAAACCGCGTCGGGAGGACAAGAGCATGTGGCGTCCGTCCCTATGCCTGCTCGCAGCAGCGCTGTTTATCTGTAGCGCGGGGACGCAATCGTGGGCGGGAACGGGAAGTCCCTGCGAACGCGAAATGGTCCGGGCCTCTCGGACCCACGGCGTTCCTCTCGGCGTGCTCTATGCGGTCGGCCTGACCGAGACCGGTGGGGCAGGCGGCATGCGGCCCTACCTGCTCAACGTCGAGGGTCGAACGGTTGCCGCGGCGTCGCTAGCCGAAGCGGTGCACGCGTTCAGGTCCGCACGCCGCCTCGGCGCCAAACTGATCGATGTCGGATGTATGCAGATCAATCATCATTTCCACGGCGCGAGGTTCGAGTCGGTGGAGGCGATGCTCGATCCGGCGCGCAACGTCGACTACGCCGCCCGCTTTCTCAAGGAACTGCGAGCGAGCCAGGGCAACTGGACGATGGCGGCTGCGCGCTACAATGCCGGTCCGAACAACGATCCGGCGCAAAAGCGCTATGTTTGCCGCGTGATCAGCAACATGGTGACGAGCGGTTTTGGATCTTGGACGCCCGCGGCAATCGCGCTCTGTCGCTGATGCCGGGTGTTCGCCATTGGAAACAGCTCCGCGCAAGCGAACAACTCTATTTCGTGAGATGACCTGAGGGAGTGCCTTCGATGAGCCTTTACGGTGTGATGCGGACCAGCGTGTCGGGAATGGGCGCGCAATCGAACAAGCTGTCGACCGTTGCCGATAACATCGCGAACGTCAACACGAACGGATACAAACGCGCATCGACCGAATTTTCCTCCCTGATCCTGCCGAGCGGCTCGGGAAGCTATAATTCCGGCAGCGTCGAGACGACCGTTCGCTATGCGATCACCGATGGCGGCGCCATATCGGCGACGACTTCGGTCACGGACCTGGCGATATCGGGAAACGGATACTTCATCGTCACCGACGCGAAAGGAACACCGTATTTGACGCGTGCCGGTTCGTTCGTGCCCGACGGGCAGGGCAATCTCTACAATACTGCCGGCTACTACCTCATGGGCTACGACATTCGTGACGGCGCCGCACCGACCACCGGCGGCAGCCTGTCGAACCTCGTGGTCGTCAACACGACCGAAAGCCAGCTCGTCGCCACGCCGTCCACGAAGTCGGTCGCCAGCGACGCCAATCTCGACGTCAACGCGGCAATTTCCGCGGGTCCGCCGAATTACACGTCGAAGACCTCCATGGTCACATACGACAATGTCGGCAACAAAGTGACGCTCGACGTCTACATGTTCAAGACGGCGGCCAATACCTGGGACGTCCAGGTCTACGACAACGCCGTCTCGACCAACAACACCTTCCCGTACGCGTCGGGTCCCCTCGACAGCGATACGTTCACGTTCGATGTCAGTGCGACCGGAAAAGGCAGGCTCGCTGCGGCCAGTCCAACCTCTTTGAGTCTGACCATTCCGGGCGGTTCGCCGTTCACCATCGATCTGTCGGCCATGACGCAGGTGGCGTCCGACTTCAGCTTCAAGGCCAACACCGACGGCAACGCCCCGAGTGCGGTCGATTCGGTGGAAATGGACAGCAACGGCGTTCTCTACATGGTCTACGAGAACGGCACGCGCGTCGCGGCCTACCAGGTCCCGCTCGCGACATGCGCCAGCCCCGACAAGATGAAGCCCGAAGTCGGCAATGTGTATTCGATCAGCATGGATTCCGGCAACATCCAGATCGGTCTGGCGGGAACGAGCGGGCTCGGCACCATCAAGCCCAAGTCGATCGAAGCGTCGAATGCCGATCTCGGCACCGAGCTCACCAACATGATCGAGGCGCAGCGTGGGTTCACGGCGAACTCGAAGGTGTTCCAGACCGGCTCGGACCTGCTCGACGTTCTGGTCAATCTGAAGCGTTGAGCCGCCAGGTCAACGAAGAGGCAAAATCATGTCCCTGTCTTTTGCGCTTACGAACGCGCGCTCTTCGCTGCTGGCGACGGGAGTGCAGTCGTCGGTCGTCGCCCGCAACATCGCCGGCGCGAACGAGTCGGGCAGTTCGCGCAAGAGCGCGGTGTTGGCGACGATGGCCGGTGGCGGCGTCTACGTGGCGTCGATTCAACGTGCCGAGAACACGGCGCTGTTCGCCAACCTGCTGACCGCGACGTCCTCGTCCGCCAAGCAGAACGTCGTCTACAACGCGGTCCAGGAACTGAGCAGCGCCACCATCGACGACACCGAACTCGATCAGTCGCCGGCCGCGAAATTGTCTGCCCTGACGACCGCCCTCGACCAGTACGCCAACGCACCCTACGACGTCACGCTCGGTCAGGCACTCGTCACCGCCGCCACCAACATGGCGAACGTGCTCAACGACGCCACCACCACGACCCAGGAGATGCGCCAGAAAGCCGACGCCGACATGGTGGCATCGGTCGATGCGATCAACAGTCTTCTGGCCAAACTCGAATCCGTCAACACCGCGATCGTCAAGGGAACGGTCAAGGGAGACGATGTCACCGATTATCTGGATATGCGCGACAGCATCCTGTCGGATCTGTCGCAGCAGATCGGCATCTCGGCATCGACGCGTGAGAACAACGATATTGTCATCTATACCGACAGCGGTGTCACTTTGTTCGAGACGGAGGCGCGCTCGGTCACGTTCAATCGCACCTATGCGTATGACGCGACCATCAGCGGAAATGCCGTCTATGTCGACGGCGTTCCGGTCACGGGTGCGTCGGCGGTCATGCCGATCAAGTCCGGCAATCTGGCCGGCTTGGCCGAGGTGCGCGACGAAATCACCGTGACCTACCAGAGCCAGCTCGACGAAATCGCACGCGGGCTGATCGAGGTGTTCGCCGAAAGTGACCAAAACGCGACTCCGACGCTGCCCGATGTGCCGGGCCTGTTCACATATGCGGGCGCTCCGGCGATGCCGACGACAGGTGTCGTCAACACGGGGCTCGCCGGCACGATTCGGGTCAACGCCGCGGTCGACCCGGACAAAGGCGGCAATCCGACCCGGATCCGCGATGGCGCCATCAACGGCAATCCGGCCTACACCTACAACACCACGGGCGCCGAGGGGTACTTCGGCCGGCTACAGGCATTGTCGCATGGGCTGACGGCCGATAAGGCCTTCGACGCCTCCACTCTGGCGAGCCCGAATGGGACGCTGGTCGAATATGCGAGCTCGTCGGCGAGCTGGCTCAACGCCCGGCTCGCGAGCGCCGATGCCGACGCCACTTATCAGACCACGGTGGTCGAGCGCACCGGTGAGGCGCTGTCCAACATCAAAGGCATCAACATGGACGACGAGATGGTCGTCATGCTTCAGATCGAACGCACCTTCGCGGCTTCCTCCAAGGTGATCGCGACAGTCGACACGATGCTCAAAAACCTCCTCGACGCGGTAAGGTGATCAAATGACGACGACTTTCATCTCCACCAATTCATTGACCAGTACCCTGCGCCTGGCGGCGATGAAGAGCCAAGTGGCTCAGACCGCGGCCGCGAAAGAGGCGACGGACGGGCGACATGCGGACATGAGTCTCAGTCTCGGGGCGCTCACCGGCCGGGATCTCGCGCTTCGGGCAGAGCATTCACGTCTGGAAAAGATCGTCGACACCAACGAAATCGTGTCCGGACGGCTCAGCGCGTCGCAGACGGCGTTGACGACGCTGGTCGGGACCGCCCAGAACTTCGTCAAGGAACTGATCGCCGCCCGCGACACCGACACGGGTGCCGAGGTGGTTCTGCCGTCGGCGAAAACCAATGTCAGCCAACTGACGGCGACGCTCAACACGACGCTCTATGGCCAATACCTGTTCGGCGGTATCAACACCGGCGTCAAGACCATGAACGACTACACGTCGACCTCGACCGCCAAAGCGGCCGTCGATGCCGCCTTCCTGGCTCAGTTCGGCTTCACCCAGGGCGACTCGGCGGTGGAAAGCATCAGCGCCGCCGACATGGAGACGTTCCTCGATACCACGTTCGCAAATTTGTTCGCCGATCCGGCATGGGGAACGACGTGGTCGTCGGCGTCGGATGAAAACATTCAAAGCCGGGTTTCGACCACCCAAGTTATCCAGACTTCGGCGAGCGCCAACGAGAGCGGCATTCGCAAGCTCGCCATGGTCTACACCATGATGAGCGATCTCGGTTCAACGAAGATGAGCGAGGCGGCTTACCAGACGCTGGTCGACAAGGCGATATCGCTCAGCACGGACGCGATCGGCGATATCACGCTCGTGCAGGGACGACTGGGGACTGCGCAAGAGCGCGTCAAGGCGGCGTCGGAAACCATGAAGATCGAGCAGGATCTGATGGTCGAACAGATCAACGCCCTCGAATCGGTGGACGCCTACGAGGCATCGGTGAGGGTCACGCTGCTGCAGAAGCAGGTCGACACCGCACTTGCGCTGATGGCGCGCATCCAGCAGACGAGCATTCTCTCATACCTCACCTGACGCGAGACGGACGGCACTGCAACGGTGCGGCGGTAGAGCAGTTCATACAGATGTACAGAACCACATATGACGACGTTCTTCAGGACAGCGGCTCGGATGCCCGGCAGCGCGAATATCGGGCGCTGAGTCACGGAGTGGAGCTCTTGCACACGCTGCGCGACGAAGACACGGCCGAAACGTTCCGCAGCGAGTCGCTGCTCTACATCCGTCGGCTGTGGACGCTGTTCGTCGAGGATCTGGCCCGGCCTGAGAACGGCCTGCCCGAGGAATTGCGGGCCAACCTGATCTCGATCGGAATCTGGATCATCAAGGAGGCGGATTGCATCCGCCATACCAGGGCCGGCGACATAGAATCGCTGATCGCGGTCAATGCTGCGGTGCGGGATGCGTTGAAATGAAGTCGTCGATCCGCATATCGCTGCGCAATGGCGAACGCATCTTCGTCAACGGTGCCGTGCTCCAGGTCGATCGCAAGGTCTCCTTGGCGCTGCTCAACGACGCGATCTTTCTCCTGGAGAGTCAGGTCATGCAAGTCGAGGACGCCACTACGCCGTTGCGACAGCTCTATTTCATCGTGCAGATGATGCTGATGAACCCGGCCGAGATGCCGCGCGCGATCGAGCTCTGCAGTAAACACTTGCAGGCGCTGCGCGAGGCGTCCGAGAGTGCGGAGATCCTTTCCGGGTTGCGCGCGGTGGAGAACCTCATCGTCGGGGGCAGATACTTCGAGAGTCTCAAAACCATCCGGGGTCTGTTCGCGACAGAGCGGCAGATTCTCGATTCGGTTCGTGAAGAGCCGCCGATCCGAGCCGCCTGACCGGCCCCGACCGCCGGCCGCCACGGCACCGAGTGCCTGATCATGGTGATGACGAAGGAAACGATTGCCGGGCCGACCGGTCGAGGCGACGTGTAAAACAGGAGAATAGACATGGAAGTCACCAGCGCGACGAACACGTCGAATGTCCCGGCCGCGGAAACGCGATCATCGAACACCACGTCAAAGTCCACGGTCGATTACGACACCTTCCTGAAATTGCTCATCGCCCAGATGCGCAACCAGGACCCGACCAACCCGACCGACACGACCGAGTACATGAGTCAGCTCGCGCAGTTTTCGCAGGTCGAGCAGGCGGTCAAGACGAACAGCAAACTCGACTCGCTCCTGTCCGCATCCGCGCTCGAACAGGCCGACGGGCTGATCGGCCGCAACCTCAGCTTCATTTCGACGGATGGCCAATCGGTCAGCGGCAAGATCGCCTCGATCTCGATCGTGTCCGGCGGCGCCATAGCGACCCTTGCGGACGGCCAATCGGTCTATCTGGACGCGGGCGTGACGATCAGCTGATGAACGAACGCGATGCATTGGACATCGTCCAGCAGGCCATATGGACGATCATCGTCGCATCGGGGCCCGCTGTCGCTGCGGCGATGGTGGTCGGGGTTGCGATCGCTCTTCTACAGGCGCTGACCCAGGTCCAGGAGATGACCCTGACCTTCATCCCGAAGATCGTCGTCATTCTCCTGGTGGTGGCGGTATCCGGAACATTCATCGGTGCCCACATGTACGCCTTCACGGAGCTGCTCTATTCGCGGATCGAACACGGCTTCTAGGCCGGGCATGCCTCCCAGCGACATCCTGGCGCAAGGTTGAGCCGACATGCTGCGCGCGAAACAGCAGGCAGGGAGAGCATGAGCGAAGCGGCAGCATCCGTGGTCGGAGAGCGGAGAGGTGGCGGGGACGTATCGTTCGCGCTCGCCATCATTGCGATCGTCACCATTCTGGTCCTGCCGATTCCACCGCTCTTGATCGATCTCGGTTTGGCGGCCTCGATCGCGTTTGCGGCTTTGATCCTCATGGTATCGCTGTGGATCCAGCGGCCGCTCGACTTTTCCGCCTTTCCGACCGTCCTGCTGATCGCGACGGTTCTGCGCCTGGCGCTCAACGTCGCCACCACGCGCGTGATTCTCGCCAATGGGGGCCAAGGAGAGTACGCCGCTGGCCACGTCGTCGCAGGGTTCTCGAAATTCGTGATGAGCGGCGATTTCGTCATCGGGCTGATCATATTCGGTATCCTGGTGACGGTGAATTTCCTGGTGATCACCAAGGGTGCGACGCGCATCGCCGAGGTCGGCGCGAGGTTCACCCTCGATGCCATTCCGGGCAAGCAAATGGCGATCGACGCCGACCTCGCCAGCGGTCTGATCGACGACAAGGAAGCGCAGCGGCGACGGCGCGAGCTGGAGGAGGAAAGCGCCTTCTTCGGCGCGATGGACGGGGCGTCGAAATTCGTCCGTGGCGACGCCGTCGCCGGCCTGCTCATCACGGCGATCAACATTTTCGGCGGCATCGTCATCGGCGTCACCCACCACGGCATGTCGCTATCGCGCGCGGCGGACGTCTATACCACGCTGTCGGTCGGCGACGGCCTGGTGACGCAAATTCCGGCGCTGATCGTTTCGCTCGCTGCAGGCCTACTGGTTTCGAAGGGCGGTACCCGCGGCACCGCCGAGCGGGCCGTGTTCGGCCAGCTCGGCGGTTATCCGCGGGCGCTCAGCGTCGCTGCGCTGTTGATGTTCGTCATGGCGTTGCTCCCGGGCCTGCCGCTGCTGCCGTTTGCCTTCCTGGGCGGAACGATGGCGTTCGTCGGCTACACGGTGCCCCGACGGCGCGCCGCCAAGGACGCACAGGAGCAGGCGCGCCTGGCCCGCGAAATTGCCGCCCGGCCGGGCGACAAGGATTCCATCAAAGACGCGCTCAAGACCGCCGAGATCGAGCTTGCGCTCGGCACCCAGCTTTCGACCCAACTCCTGAGCGCGCATGGCGAACTCGCGCATCGTGTCGGCAAACTACGCCGCAGCTTCGCCAAACAGTACGGCTTCATCATCCCGGAGATCCGGCTCGTCAGCGATCTCTCGATTTCTCCGAAGAAGTATGTCGTCAAGATCCACAACACGATGGTCGCCCAGCACGAATTGCGGCTCGGCGAGGTGATGGTGATCATCGAGGGCGGCCGCAAGCCGGATCTTCCCGGCGATGAGGTCGCCGAACCCGCCTTCGGCATGAAGGCCATGTGGGTTTCCGAAATCTTCGTCGAGGAATTACGCCGCGAAGGCTACGCACCGATCGACGGCATCTCGGTCCTGTTGACGCATCTGAGCGAACTGATCCGCGGCAATCTCGGCCAGCTCCTGTCCTACAAGGACATGCGCGCCCTGTTCGACCGCCTCGAGCCCGAATACAAGAAGCTGATCGACGACATCTGCCCGTCGCAGATTTCGTACTCGGGTCTGCAATCGGTCCTCAAGCTGCTGTTGGCCGAACGCGTCTCCATTCGAAACCTGCATCTCATTTTGGAGGCGATCGCCGAGATAGCGCCGCACGTGCGCCGCTCGGAACAGGTCGCAGAGCACGTGCGCGCCCGGATCGGGCAGCAGATCTGCGGCGACTTCACCGACGACGGCGTGCTCAAGGTCCTGCGCCTGGGCAATCGCTGGGACCTTGCCTTCCATCAAGGTCTCAAGCGGGACGCCAAAGGCGAAGTATCCGAATTCGACGTCGACCCGCGCCTGATAGAACAGTTCGCCGCCGACGCATCGGCGGCGATCCGCACCCGCATGGAGCAGAACGAGAGTTTCGTGCTGGTGACCGCGCCGGAGGTGCGGCCCTATGTGCGCATGATCGTCGAGCGGCTTCACCCCAATATGCCGGTGCTCTCGCACGCCGAAATCGCCCGCGGTATCGAGATCAAGTCGCTCGGGACCGTGTCATGACGACGGACATTTCCGACATCATCCTGGCGACGTTCCTGGTCTTCTGTCGGATCGGTACCTGCTTGATGCTCGTACCCGGCTACGGCAGCTCGAGCGTTCCGGCCCAGGTTCGCCTGTTTCTCGCCGCCGCCGTCTCGCTGTCCCTGGCGCCGCTCGTGCTCTCGGTTCTGGTCGCGAAGGTGCACGGCGCGACGCTTGCCATCCTGGCATCTCTGATCGCGTCGGAAATCATGGTCGGCGGTCTCATCGGCCTGTTGGGGCGAGTGTTCTTCCTGGCGTTGCAGACCTTGGCTACCGCCTCGGCGATGGCGATCGGACTCGGCTCCATGCCGGGAACGCAAATCGACGAGGCCGGGCCTCTGCCCGCACTGGCGCCACTGGTGGTGACGACGGCCACCGCGCTGTTTTTCATGACGGATCAGCACTGGGAGGTGCTGCAGGGCCTGGCCGCCTCCTATAGGGTATGGGATCCGTCGCAGGGAATCGACGCACAGACTGCCCTGACGCTGCTCGCCGACCGGCTCTCCGAGGCGTTCGTGCTGGCGCTGAGGATTTCAGGCCCGTTCATGATCTATGGTGTCGTCGTCAACTTCGCTGTCGGTCTCGCCAACAAGCTGGTTCCATCGATTCCCATCTATTTCATCTCCGTGCCGTTCGTGCTGTTCGGCGGGCTCTTGCTTTTGTACGTCACGATTACCGAGCATCTTCTGCAGTTCATGCATGGCCTGGCCGCATGGCTCGGGGAGTGAAGCGATGAGATCGAGGGTCGAGAAGATCTCCCGTATGCTCGCAGTCCAGCGCCAGATGCACCGCCTGGAGGAGTGGAAACTGGCGCTGTTGCAGCATCGTGAAGAGGAGTTGCGCGACGAGGAGCGCAGCCTCATCGCCAGCCTCAACGCCGACGACCCCTTGCACGGTCTCTTCGTCCAAACCATCGCCAAGCGTCTGACGTCGGTCGGCCGGGAGAGTGCGGTCGTGGGCAAAGCCCGGGAGACGCAGTCCGAGATTCTGCTGACGGAAACCCGCAAACTCAAGCACGTCGAGCGCATGGGGGCGGCCGCTACGACCTCGGCGGAACGCTCGGACGAGAAGCGCCGGCTCGACGAAGCGATCGGCGACGCAATGATACGAAGAGGCTTCCGTCCGCGGCCTGACGGGCGCGAAAACTGAGGAGAAGCGACTTGGCCATCATGGTTGCGACCGACATCGTCTCCGACGTCCTCGGCGCCGCGGATCCGCTCACGTCGCGCATCGCTACGGAGAGGTTGACGCGCCTCCAATCGACAACGGGGAGCGAGTTCTCGACCGAAGCGGCGGCGGTCCGGGCCGAACGCGATGTCGGCGCACCGGCGAAGACGTTCGGCCCCCTGCCGCCCAGCGATGCCCCGACCATTACGCGTCCGGCGACGAGCGGCGACATCGCCGGTACGACCTACAGTAAGTTCGAGGCTTTCATTCTACAGACCTTCATGGAGACGATGCTGCCGAAAGACGACAAGATCTTCGGCAAAGGAACGGCCGGGAACGTGTGGCGTTCCATGCTGGCCGAGCAGCTTGGTACGCAGCTCGCGAAGTCGGGTGGAATTGGGATCGCGCATATGTTGGCGAAGTCCCACCCTCCCGACGAGGTCAACCCACCGTCGACCAACGAAGGCAGTGACAGAGGAGTCGTATGAACGTGATGGAGACAGCTTCGATCGGTGATGCTGGGCATTCAACGGACGACAAAGGTTTCGTCACGGCGGCCGTGTCCGGCGCACTCGTGCCCACTGCCGAAAACACGGCGGCGGCAGAGGAAGCGGCGAACACGATGCGGTACGCCGAAGAGTACAGCGGCACGGCATCGGCGTTGCTGCACGCCATCCTGCGGCTCGAAACCGTCATCGACGAGGAGATCGTCGCCCTGCAATCACGGAGCAGAGTCGATTATGACGGATTCTATCGTCGCAAGAATCGAGGACTTCTCGAACTGGTGCGCTCGTCGAAGAATGCAGCCCAGGCGACGCAGGATCCGCTGATCGCCGAGGAAATAGAACGGCTGCGCGCCAAGCTCGTCAAGAATCTGGCTCTCCTGCGCCTCCATTTCGATGCCGTTCGCTCGGTCGCTGACATTATTTGTAAATCGTTTCGCGACGCGGAATCGGACGGCACCTACACGGCCATCTCACGGGCGAGAAAGTGATCATGCTGCGCGTCATCGTGACGGGATTGTGGGTCTGCGTCGTGACGGCCGGGGCGAGCTATGGCGTTGCGCTCTGGTCGGCGCGCGCTTACGAGCCGCCCCCCAAGCAGGAATATCTCGAAGGAATCGAATACGAAAAGACGAGGGTCATCAATGTGCCGATGATCGCCGAGGGCGCCGTGCAGGGCTACATCGTTGCCCAATTCGTGTTCACGGTCGATGCGAGAACCCATCGGCAGCTGTCCGTTCCCCCCGCGACCTTCGTGGTCGACGAAGCGTTCCGGCGCATCTATGGGGACGAGGAACTGGAGTTCTCGAACTTGAGCCGTGTCGATCTCAAGGAACTCACAGCGGCCATCAAGGCGAGCGTCAACGAGCGGCTTCGGTCCGAGATCGTCCAGGACGTGCTGGTCGAGGAGTTCAACTATGTCACCAAGGAAGACCTGCGTCGCTGAACGCGGGTTGGATCGGCCTGCATCAATCCGGCACTAATACTGTTTCCGGTTGATCGGTTCGGTTCGTGCTCGGGCGCGGCGCAGCATGAGCCCGCGGCGCGTTTACGCGCGTTTTCGACGCGCTATGCGAATGATGCGACGCGTAAGACGCGTAACCGGGGCCTGGCTCCGAACGAGGTCCCGGGTCAGCGCTGCAGCATGGCATGCCGCAGCGCTGACCCGAGGAGGATACCGAGGCAATCTCGCGGAATCCGTATAAGGCTGCTTGTGGGCTGGGAGTCCAAGCCTCCCTCAAGGTGAGTTGGCGAGTCGATCCGGCGTGCAGGAGCCAATCAGCCGTATCGCACTTCGCCCCAAATATGGGCGGCCCGAAGAACGGGAGGCGTTGCCGTTCCAATCAGTCAGCACCGCCGCGTGGGCGGGTGTGAGTGCATCGTGGCGCGAAGTGGGCTCTGCGACCTCGTCGCTGCTGTCGGCGAGCGCGCCGGCGTCCAGGCGATAGCCCACGAAACGCTTGGAGACGATCGGGTCGTGGCCGAGCCGTGTCTTCAGCTTCTTGCGCAATTTGCTGACGTGGCTTTCGACGACGCTTTCGTCGAAGTTCGCATCGAAGATGCCGTAGATCGCATTGAATATCTGTGTCTTGGTGATCCAACGACCCTGATGGGCGACCATGTATTCGAGGATCCGCAGTTCGCGGCGCGGCAGCGTGAGTGCGGTTCCGTCGATTTCCGGATCGCGGCCGTCGAAGAAGACCTGCAGGGCGCGACGCGTCTTCCCGCAGGCGGAGGCCGCGTGGGTGCGACGGCGTATGGCGGCGACCCGCGCCAGCAGCTCGCGAACGTGAACGGGCGCGTTGACGACGTCGTCGACGCCGGCGCTGAACAGTTCGAGGGTGTTCTTGAGAGACCTCATGTTCCGAAGCGCGATGATCGGTGTCGTGCATCGCCGTCGGACGACTTCAGGCAGAAGAACCTGGTCCTCGCATTCGCCGAGCAGGAACGCCTCGGTGGCATTGAGGTCGTCGTCGCCGCATACCTGTAGCCAGTCCAGGAAGTCCGCCGCCCCGAATCCAATGGACACGATGCCTTCACGATTGAAGCCGGCGGCGTAACTGGCCGAGACACTTTGGCGATCGTCGACGACCACATACATGTTAACAGTCCCCGTGTTCGGTCTTTTGTTCTGCGTGGCGGCAACCAACCGGCTCCGGCGAACATGTGCTCGCCGAGCTGAAGGCGGTGTCGGTTTTTTTACTGAACGCTACTGGGACGCTACTAAGGTGATACTAGAAACATGCGTGCTGTAGAGAATGCCGTCAGGACATCGCAGACGAAATGTTCGCGACCGCTGTCCGGGCTCCGCTACACACAGGATCGCCGCGAGACGAATGGCTGATGTCGGGCGGCGGGACTCGACGGCGATGGCGTTTCATCGTGCGGTGACCTTGAGTTCGAACTGTTAGTTCTGATTGCGCCGACGAATACGCATCAAGCACGGCCACGGCAGAAACACGTCACACAGCCGCGACATGTAATAGGTACGGCTGCCGCAGCGCGATGGATTACCGAATATTAAAATTCGATTGATGTGTCGCAAGGAGACACAAGATCCTCGGCCGGAAAATATCGTACTGGTCTCGAAATACGACGTATAGGCGGTCGCGCCCAAAATGAATCGTTTGGCGTGCAATCCACTGAACCTCCGCGTGGTCGTGGATGATGTTTCGGCCCGCCGGTGAAGTTCTGGCATGCGTCGGGGCACCCGCCACGGACAGTTTGGGCACATCTTGTGCTGCCATGGTGCGGCGTGCTGCCATGGGCTTCAGGCTGATGATTTTGCTTTGGGAGTGCTGCCGGCTATTTACGCAAGACATGTGAAGTCTGTTGAAGCGGACGGCGGCGGAGACGCAGGATTGTCATATGTCCAACTTTCGTCTGCGAATGCCGTTCATCATCGGATATTGCGATGATATGCGTGAGCCGCGTCGGGCCGGTGGCCGCCGGTCGGCGCCGAGAGCTGCTGATCCGTGATCCGGATCCTGCGAAGTCCGTCGATAGTCATCGCCGGCCACTTGCGGACCCGAAATGCGTTGCCACGAAGCGGCGCCCGGCAATGTCGGTAGCGCTCGACCAATATCGCCTCACTCCAGGGCTTGTCCGAGGCTTATCGGTTCGCGCTCGGAGCATTGGATTGAGCAGCGTATTTGCCATTCTTCGCGGAACGTTCAGGCAACTCGTGCTGCCGTGCGATGTAAGACCCGACTCGTTAGAGCGTGCGCCGCCCGGACGCGGACGCCGGAAATCCGGCGCGTGATGACGTCACGAGCGGCCGACTTCTGATCGCCGGGGAAGCCGAAGGTGGGGGCCAAACGAGATTGCGCTACAGAACGCACTTGGTGTCGGATGGACGTTCACCGTAGACTTCGCGGTATTGCTGTGCAAACAAGCCGAGATGTATGAACCCCCACCGGGCGGCGATTTCAGCGATGCCCAGGGAGCGGGTATTCGTCACGAGGTCATGATGGACGGCCGCCAGCCGCCGGCGGCGAGCGTATTTCAGCGGTGAGTATCCGAATTCCCGACGGAAGGCGAACTGCAGTGCCCGCGGACCTACACCGGCGGCTTCGGCGATGTCGACGATTGCGAGCGGCCGCTGCAGATTGCCTTCGATGAAGTCGATCGCGCGTCTGAGTGTCCGAGAATCGATGGTCCGGATTTGCGAGGGTTGTGCGAGAATGATCCCGTGGACGAGCAGGTCGAGGACGAGAGTCGAGAAACTCAGTGCGGGATACGAAAAAGACGACAGCGTCTGGCCGGTGTCGAGCCCGTTGACGATGACGGAAACCAAATTTGCGAGTATCCGTCCAGTGCCTTCCCTGGCGTCGATCGTGTGAACGTACTGATAGGGAGGAGACGCCTCGCGTGAGCGCGCCTTCTCCAGATGATCTTCGAGGAGTGCGCGAGGGAGGTCGAACGACGTCATCCGGAGGCCTGGATGCTTTCGAACGAATTCCAGGCGACCCGAGTCCCGAATCCAGCCCTGTCCTTCGGACAGCATCGCCATCTCGTTTCCGAAACGCGCTTCCATGCGTCCGGCAGTCAGGAAATTGACCAAGCAGCGGGGAGGCCTCGCGATTGGTATCATTTCATGCGCGGGCCCGCTCCCAGCACACCAGACGCGGAGATCGCCCAATTGAAGCAAGGTCGTCGTGGCGGAAAAAGTCCGCCCCATCGGCCGTAGCGTCCAGGGATCATGGTGCTTTTCGAAGAAAGCTTCCGCCTGCTCGACCGTGTTGAGCTTTTGACGGATGATTTGAGCAGGGCGCACATGGCGGGAGATGCCGCCGGCAGGCATCGCAGTCAAGGGGTATCCTTCAAAGGCATCGATTGATGAATATTTTCGTGGCCACGCGGCCGAAGGTCAAGCGGCGGCACGAAATAGGAGCGTTGCAAACCCGGCACTCACAACAAATGGGCAGGTGGTTTATTCGAAACCAACAAGAATATACGGCCGGGATCGCGCCCGCGGACATATGACTTGTATTTACAAATATTCGCATTCGCGCGGCATTTCGTTTTTTTGATAGAAGCTGGGCGCGTCGGCATGTAGGGCAGAGGGTGGGTTTCGCTGCTGCACAGCAGGAAACGCCCGCCGAACGATCCGACCAGAAGGCCTTCGTCCGGCAAGAAGTGCGAGCAGGTGTCGACGCAGACCCGGCCCACGGTGCCGGCATGGGAAATGTCCTGCACAGCGAATTCCTTCAGGTCGAGATGCGGCTGCGCCGGGCTGCAGAGCCCTGGCAGCTCGGCGGCCTTCGCCACCGAACGAGGGGCCGTGGAAGCCCCTACCGGAGCGGCGTCCGTTCGAGCTGCCAGGCCGAGATCTCGTGCGCGGTCGCTTCGACCGCTTCCAGGATCGTCTTGAGTTCCGCGGCGGTCTTGCCGTGCTGAATGTACACGACGGCGAGTGCGCCGAGGACGGCGTCGCGGGCGCCGCGCACGAGCGCCGCGGCGGCGCCGACACCATCGATGCCCTCGCTGTGGGTCTGGGATGTGCTTTCCTGGGAGAGCCGCTGCAGGCTGGCCATGAGGCGCGGCGGATCCGTGATGGTGCGGGACGTGCGCGGCGCGAGCGGCATGGCCAGCACGCGGCATTGCAGGTCGGTACCCGCATGGGCGAGCAGCAGGCGTTGCGAAGCGCCGACATACAGAGGCATGCGGGTTCCCACCCGCGAGGTGACGCGGGCATCGAGCCCGGTATCCACCACCGCGACCGTCAGGGCATCGAGGCCGTCGATGACGACGAGCTTGACGGTCTCGCGCACCGTCTGCGCCAGGTGCTCCATCAGGGGTTGGGCGAGGGCGACGAAATTGCGCGGCTGCGGCGCCTGCCGGCCCAGCTTGGCGACGGCGGGGCCGAGCTGATAGCGCGCCGGGCCATCTTCGGCCTCCTGCACGAAACCGTGGGACGTCAGCACGCTGAGGATGCGGTAGAGCGTCGCCCGCGGCGTCTTGGTGACGTCGGCGAGTTCTTGCGTGCTCAGGCCTCCCGGCCGTTCGCCCATCAGGCGCAGGAGCTGTACGGCGCGCTCGACGGCGGGCGCCGGCGATTCAACCGCGGAAACGTCTTGACGTGGCTTTTTGGGCATGACTACAGTTTACCAGATATGAGACTATGTCTCATAAGTGAGACCGGTGTCAACACCCAGCACGAAGGCGTTCGAGGCGACAATGACGGACCAGGGAGAAACGCTGCTCCAGCGTGAAGCCAAGCTGATGAATCTCGAAAAGCTTCTCGAAGCTCGTGAAGTCGTTCCCGAGGTCTCGTTCCCGGTGCCAGACGACGAACTGCTCGCCCGCTTCGAGCGCATGTATTGCGGCGCCTTGAGCGACGTCCTGCGCGAATGGGCGCTGCTCGATCAGGCGCTGCCGGGCTATCTCAAGCCGCTGCGTCCGGAGCGCACCGTCGCGGGTTTCGCCTTCACGGTGAAGAGCGCCCCCAACACCAGGATTTCGGGTGAACTGACCTACCGGGCGCAGATGCTCGGCGAGATGCAGAAGAACACCCTCGTCTGCTGGGATGCCTCCGGGGATACTGAAGGCACCATGTGGGGCGGCGTGATGACGGCGACGGTCCATGCCAAGGGCGTGCGCGGTGCCGTCGTCGACGGTGGCGTGCGCGATACCCACCAGATTATGGAAAAGGACTTTCCGGTCTTCTACCGCTATCGCAGCCCCAACGGCAGCCTCGGCCGTTGCCTGATTACCCACTACCAGATCCCGATCAAGATCGGGAACGTGTTCATCCGCCCCGGCGACGTGGTGGTCGGCGACATCGACGGCGTCGTCGTCATCCCGCGCGCGATTGCCTACGAGGTGCTGCTACGCGCCGAGGCCATCCTCGAAAACGAGAAGCGGATCTTCTCGTGGGTCGAGGCCGGCGAGACCGTCGAACAGATCACCGCCAAGGGCGGCTATTTCTAGAGCTCTTCCATCGACCCCCGGATACGCAGGTTCAGTGCACACGAGAACAAGGATCGTGCTCATGTCCAATCGGGTCTTCCATGCCCTCCGGGCGGCCGCGTTGACGTTCGCGGTCGCGTTGTCGGCGACCAGCGCCAGCGCCCAGAACTGGCCGTCACAACCCATCAAGTTCCTGGTCGGCTTCCCGGCCGGCGGCGCCTCCGACGTGATGGCCCGCCTGGTCGCGCAGAAACTCGGCGAACGGCTCGGCGTCACGGTCGTGATCGACAACCGTCCCGGCGCCGCCGGTACGCTCGCGGCCTCGCTCGCCGTGCAGGCCCCCGCCGACGGCTACACGCTGCTGCTCGGCTCGCCCACCGCCATCACGCTCGCGCCGTCGACACTGGCGGGCAAGATCACCTACGATCCGGCGAAGGATCTGGTGCCGGTCAGCAAGGTGGCGCACTACCCGTTGTTCCTGGTGGCGAGGAACGAGTTCGGGATCAAGTCTGCCGCCCAATTCGTCGCCAAGGCCAAGGCCGAGCCCGGCAAGATCAATTTCGGCTCCTTCGGGATCGTGACCTCCGGCGGCCTCGCGGTCGAGGAAGTCAAGATCAAGGCCGGCGTCGACGTCCTGCACGTGCCCTACAATGGCTCAGCCCGCGCCCTGCAGGCGCTGTTCGGCGGCGAGATCGACATCATGTTCGATACCGCCATCACGGCGCTGCCCAACATGCGCTCCGGCAAGCTGGTCGGGCTCGGCGTCGCCAGCCTCAAGCGCAGCCCGCTCGCCCCCGACATGCCGCCGGTCGCCGATGCGATCCCGGGCTTCGAGGCCGACAGTTGGAACGGCTTGATGGTTAAGGCCGGAACCCCCAAGGCGATCGTCGATCGGCTTCAGACCGAGGTTGCGGCGCTGGTGCGCGACCCCGAGGTCGTGAAGAAGTTCGCGACTCTCGGCGCCGTGCCGGTCGGCAACAACGCGGCCGAGTTCGCCGCCTTTCTGCGCGAAGAGACCGAGCGCTACACCAAGCTGGTCAAGGCGGCCAACATCAAGGTCGAATGACGAGGTCGTGGCGTCGTTGATTTTGGCTCGTCATTGCGAGGAGCGAAGCGACGAAGCGATCCAGGGCCACAAAGCAAGAACTGGATTGCTTCGCGGAGCCTGTCATCGGGCCGCGCTTCGCGCGGACCCGGTGGCTCGCAATGACCGCAAATGATGGCGCCGGACATGGTTCAATGCCGTTGGCATAAGGCCGCGTGAGGTCGTTCGCAGGAATTCAGCCGTGATCAAGGGAACCAAGGACTTCTGGGCCGGCGCGGTGTTCGTCGCCTTCGGGGCTGCCGCGCTCATGATGGCGCAGAGCTACTCGCTCGGCATCGTGAGCCGCATGGGGCCGGGTTACTTCCCGCGCATGCTCTCGATCCTGCTCATGGTGGTGGGCGGCGTGTCGATCGTGCGCTCGTTCTTCGTCGCCCGCGAGGCTCTGCCGGCCTTCGCGCTCAGGCCGGCCCTGGTGGTCATCGGCTCGCTCGTCGCCTGCGGTTATCTGCTGCCGCGGGCCGGTCTGGTCATCGCACTCTCGGTGCTGATGTTCGGCGCCGCGTCGGCGAGTGAAAAATTCCGCGCCGAATGGAAAAAGCTCATTCTTCTCACCGCCGCCACCATTGCGTTTTGTGCCATTGTGTTCGTCCAGTTGCTCGGCATTTCGCTGCCGCTGGTCGGATCCTGGTTCGGGTGAGGCAGGATCGATAAATGGACATCTTTGCCAATCTCTGGCTCGGCCTGCAGACCGCCTGTAGCTTCGCCAACCTCCTCTACTGCTTCGTCGGCGTCGCGCTGGGGACCGCGATCGGTGTGCTTCCGGGCCTCGGGCCCGTGGCGACCATCGCCATGCTGTTGCCCATCACTTTCGGGCTGTCGCCGGATTCGGCGCTGATCATGCTCGCCGGCATCTATTACGGTGCCCAGTATGGCGGCTCGACCACGGCGATCCTGGTCAATCTGCCGGGCGAGGCCTCCTCGGTGGTCACGGCGCTGGACGGCTACAAGATGGCCCGCAGCGGCGAGGCCGGCCGCGCGCTCGCAACCGCGGCGGTCGGCTCGTTCTTCGCTGGCACGGTGGCGACGATTCTGATCGCGGTATTCAGCCCGCCGCTGACCGCGATGGCGTTGAAATTCCTGGCGCCGGAATATTTCTCCTTGATGGTGCTTGGCCTGATCGCCTCCATCATCCTGGCGCACGGCTCCCTCATCCGCGCCCTCGGCATGGTGTTGATTGGTCTGATCCTCGGGCTCGTGGGAACTGACGTCACCACCGGCATCATGCGTTACACCTTCGGCATTCCCGAACTGGTGGACGGCATCAATTTCGTCGTCATCGCCATGGCGATGTTCGGCATCGGCGAAGTCATCTCCAACCTGACCGGCGAAAGTGGGCGCGTCCTTCTGACCAAAAAGGTCACCGGCCTGTTGCTCAGCCGGGACGACCTGAAACGGATCGTCGGGCCGATCCTGCGCGGCACGGCGCTGGGTTCGATCCTCGGCATTCTTCCCGGCGGGGGCGCCATGCTGTCGTCGTTCGCCTCCTATGTGGTGGAAAAGAAGATCGCCACACCCAAGGTGCCGTTCGGGGAGGGCGCCATCGAGGGCGTCGCCGGGCCTGAATCGGCCAATAATGCCGGCGCCCAGACCTCGTTCATCCCCATGCTGACGCTGGGCATTCCGTCGAACCCGGTGATGGCGCTGATGATCGGCGCCATGATCATCCAGGGCATCCAGCCCGGTCCGGCGGTGATGACCGAGCAGCCGGGCCTGTTCTGGGGGCTGATCGCTTCCATGTGGATCGGCAACGTGATGCTGCTCGTCCTCAACCTGCCGCTGATCGGCATCTGGGTGAAGATGATCCTGGTGCCGTACCATTTCCTCTATCCGGTCATCCTCGTTTTGTGCGCCATCGGGGTCTACAGCCTGTCCAACACCACCATGGACATCTACCTGATGGCCCTGTTCGGCCTTCTCGGCTACGTCTTCCGCCGCCTCGACTGCGAGCCGGCGCCGCTTCTGCTCGGCATGGTGCTCGGACCCATGATGGAGGAATATCTGCGCCGGGCGCTGCTCATCTCCCGTGGCGATCCCACCGTCTTCCTGCGCCGGCCCATCAGCGCCACCTTGCTCGCCCTCGCGCTCGCCGGCCTCGTGATCGCAATTCTGCCCACGGTCGCCAAGAAGCGGGAGGCGGCTTTCCAGGGCGATTGAGTATCCGTTTTCCCGGAACCGGCTCGCATCCAAAGTGGTAACGCAGCCCTTGTGCGAAGGCATCGAGGGCGCATACCCTCTTGCCTGGACGCCGACCCAAGGCCCCTCCGGAGCCCGAGGGCGGCGCAGCAATGGCCGCACATAGAGACGGCCGAGCAGGGGAAACGCCATGAAGACGATCGCCACGCGAAATCATTGGGTTGCGGCAAGCCTCGGAGCCGGCCTTGCCATTGCGTTCGCGGCTGCCGCGCCGGCCGCCGAGATCAAGCTGATGACCGGCCCGCAGGGCGGGGTCTGGGTGCCACTCGGTGGCCAGCTCAAGGACATGTGGGAGAAGGCGGTGCCCGGCCTCTCGGTGCAGTCGTTGCCCGGCGCCGGCATCGCCAATGTGCGCGGCGTCGACGAAGGCAAGGCCGATGCCGGGTTTGGCAATTCCATCTCCACCGTCGATGGCCTCAAGGGCAATGCTCCGTTCCCCAGGGCGGCCACCAATGTATGCAACGTCGCGACGCTCTACCCGCAATACTATCAGCTCGTGGTGCGCGCCGACGCCGGCATCAACTCGGTCAAGGACCTCAAGGGCAAGGGCGTGACCACCCAGCAGCGCGGCAACACCGGCGAACTGATCACCGGCCAGCTCCTCAAGGTCAACGGGCTCGCATACAACGACGTCAAGGCGAGCTTCGTCTCCTACACGGACTCGGTGACCCAGGTGCAGGACGGCCATGCCGTCGCCTTCGGGCTCGGAACGACCATTCCGTCCGGCGCCGTCATGGACCTCGCGGCCGCCCGCGACGTCAAGATCCTCGATCTCTCCGACCAGCTCGGCGAGATGAAGAAGCTCAATCCCGGCTACACCCTGGTGACCATCCCCAAGGGGACCTATCCGAAGCAGAACGCCGACGTGAAGGTGATCGGCTACGCGACCCACATCGTCGTCTCCTGCAAGCTGCCGGAGGACATGGTCTACCGCATGACCAAGGCGATGGCCGACAACATCAAGTCCATGGCGGCGGTCAACAAGGCGATGGAAAAGCTGACCCCGAAGGACATGGCCGAGGACATCGGCGTCCCGTTCCATCCCGGCGCCGCCCGCTACTTCAAGGAAGCCGGCATCGCGGTGGCAACCAACTGACGTAGTCGACCGTCCCCCAGGCGAGCGCATACGGCACGACGCCTCTTCTCCCTCTCCCCGTTGGGGAGAGGGTCGGGGTGAGGGGGTAACGAAGCCAGTCGGGCGCGAAATCATCACGCCAGATCGGGAGAGGGTGGGGACGACGTCGTGCGAAATCGCACCGCCGGAGCCCCCTCACCCCGACCCTCTCCCCAACGGGGAGAGGGAGCCGGCTGCGGCGAGCCGCGCCGCATCACGAGGGATCGGGGGAACGTCACGTCATGCCGCGCGCCGTCAGTCACGCCATCGCCGTCAACGTCGCCGTCACCATTACCGCCATCGCGATGGCGGCCTACCACATCTGGGCGATCGCCTTCGGGTCGCCGGAGGCGATCCTGTTCCGCGGCGCACACCTGTTCTTCGCGGTGGTGTTGACCTTTCTCCTGTTCCGCCGCACGGCGGCAAAAGACGACCTGCCGGTCTCCGATGAGCAGCGGCACATGGACGGTCGGCTGCCGTCACCCCTCGACTATGTCCTGCTGGTGGTCGCGGTGACGCCGATCGCCTACCTGTTCGTCAACTACGAATACGTCGTCAACCGCATCTACTACATCGATGACCTTTCGGTTCTCGACATGGTCATGGCCGTGGTCATGACCGTCATGGTCCTGGAAGCGACGCGGCGCGTCATCGGCTGGGCGTTGCCCATCACCGCGCTCGTGTTCCTCGCCTACGGGCTCTTGATCGCCCGGCTCGAGCCCATGCGGCTCCTCGACCAGCTCTTCATGACCACCGAGGGCATCTTCGGCATCCCGCTGTCGGTGTCGGCCGGCTACGTGCTGATCTTCGTCCTGTTCGGCTCCTTCATGGAGCGCACCGGCACCGGGCAGCTATTCATGGATTTCGCCATGAGCCTGACCGGCCACTCCGCCGGCGGCCCCGGCAAGGTCTCGGTCCTGTCGTCGAGCCTGTTCGGCACCATTTCTGGCTCGGCGGTCGCCAACGTCATGGTCGACGGGCCGATCGCGATTCCCTTGATGAAACGCTCCGGATTCCCGCCCCACTTCGCCGCCGGCGTCGAATCGACCGCCTCTACGGGCGGCCAGATCATGCCGCCGATCATGGGCGCCGCCGCCTTCGTGATGGCCGAGTTCCTGGCGGTGTCGTACGGCCAGGTGGTCATCTGGGCCATCATCCCGGCGATCCTGTATTACATCGCCTGTTTCGCCGCCGTGCATTTCGAGGCCAAGCGGTGCGGCCTCGTCGGCCTGCCGCGCAGCGAACTGCCGCGGCTTGGCGAAGTCATGCGCGTGCGCGGCCACCTGTTCATTCCGGTCATCTCCATCCTGGTGGTGATGTATTCGGGATACTCGGCGCCGCTCGCCGCCCTTGTCGGCACGTTGTTGTGCTTTCCCGTTGCGGCGCTGCGCGCATCGACCCGCGGATACGTCAACTGGCAGAACCTCATCGAGGCGATCGTCGACGGCGCCAAGAACGCACTCGGCGTCGCTACCGCCTGCGCCTGCGCCGGCGTCGTCATCGGGGTCGTCACTTTGTCGGGGCTCGGCATCGTCTTCACCCAGTTCGTCGTCCATCTCGCCAGCAGCTCGTTGCTGCTGGCGCTGATCCTGACCATGTGCGCCGGCATCGTGCTCGGCATGGGCATGCCGACCACGCCCGCCTACATCATCCTGACCGCGCTCCTGGTGCCGGCCCTCATCAAGCTTGGCGTCGTACCGCCGGCCGCGCACATGTTCGCGCTCTATTTCGCCGTCCTTTCGGCGATCACGCCGCCGGTCGCGCTCGCGGTCTATGCGGCTGCCGGCATCGCCAAGGCCGATCTATGGAAAAGCGGCTGGGCGGCGGTGAAGATCGGCGCCGCCGGCTTCATCGTGCCGTTCATGTGCGTCTACGAACCGGCGCTGCTGATGATCGGCACCTGGCCGCAGGTCGTCCAGGCGTTCCTCACCGCCTCTATCGGCATATTGATGTTCGCCGCCGGGCTGCACGGCTATTTCCTCATCGCGACGACCGCGTGGCAACGCGCGCTTCTGATCGGCGGCGGCCTGCTGCTGATTGATCCCGGGCTCGTCACGGATATTCTCGGCGCCGCGGTCGCGATCGTGGTGTCGGCGAGCCAGCTCGCCGGCCGCCGTGCCGGCAGGCCGGTGGGGAGCGCGTCCTCGGGATGAGGTGATCGCGGCGGCCGGTTTGAGGCCTCGGCATTCGTCATTGCGAGGAACCGAAGGCGACGGGACAATTCAGGGGCCATAAAGAATGAGCTGGATTGCTTCGCTTCGCTCGCAATGACGGGATAGACTTCGGCATGCGTATTGGAGTGGAGACGTGCCGATGCCCAACCGTAAGACCGCCGAGGAACTACGCAGCCACCGTTGGCTCGGCGTCGGCGACCTGCGTTCTTTCGGCCACCGCTCGCGGCTGCGCCAGATGGGCTACGACGCCGAAGATTGGCGTGGCAAGCCGGTGATCGCCATCGTCAATACGTGGAGCGACATCAACCAGTGCCACGCCCACCTGCGTGAGCGCGCGCAGGACGTTAAGCGCGGCGTCTTCCAGGCCGGCGGTTTTCCCATCGAACTGCCGGCCATGTCGCTGTCCGAGCCGATCGTGAAACCGTCGGCCATGCTCTACCGCAACTTCCTCGCCATGGAGACCGAGGAACTGC
Source organism: Astrobacterium formosum (assembly GCA_030848545.1). GTDB lineage: Bacteria > Pseudomonadota > Alphaproteobacteria > Rhizobiales > Xanthobacteraceae > Astrobacterium > Astrobacterium formosum. Next base: position 14,554 of record JAVDCA010000003.1, on the reverse strand, counting down.
TGCGCAGCCATCCCGTCGACGGCGCCGTGCTCATGGGCGGTTGCGACAAGACCACGCCGGGCCTCCTCATGGGTGCGATCAGCATGGGGATTCCGGCGATCTTCGTGCCGGCGGGGCCGATGCTGCGCGGCAATTGGCGCGGCGAAGTGCTGGGCTCCGGCTCCGACACCTGGAAATACTGGGACGAGAAGCGTGCTGGCCGCATCACCGAGGAGCAGTGGGCCGAGATCGAGAACGGCATCGCCCGCTCCTTCGGCACCTGCATGGTGATGGGAACGGCATCCACCATGATGGCGATCGCCGAGGCGCTCGGCTTCTCGTTGCCGGGGGCTTCCTCCATCCTCGCCGCCGATTCCGGCCACCCGCGCATGTGCGCGGCCTCCGGCCGCCGCATCGTCGACATGGTGTGGGAGGACCTGACGCCGGCGCGCTTTCTCACATCGGCCTCGTTCGACAACGCCATCCGGGTCCACATGGCCATGGGGGGCTCCACCAACGCCATCATCCATCTGATCGCCATGGCGCGCCGCGCCGGCATCGCCCTCGACATGGCGCGTTTCGACGCCATCGCCCGCGACATTCCGGTGCTCGCCAATGTGCGGCCCTCGGGCAAGTACTTGATGGAGGATTTCTTCTATGCGGGCGGATTGCGCGGGCTCATGTTCGAACTCGCCGAGAAACTCGATCTTGCGGCCGGCACCGTGACGGGACGCACGCTCGGAGAAGGCCTCAAGGGCGCCCAGGTCTATCTGCGTCCGGTGATCCATACGCTGGCCGAACCGGTCTCAAAGGCCGGCGCCACCGCGGTGCTGACGGGCAATCTCGCCCCGCGCGGCTGCGTCATCAAACCGTCGGCGGCCGATCCGCGCTTGCTCAAGCACCGCGGCCCGGTCATCGCCTTCGAGGACTACAACCACATGGCTCGCGACATCGATCGCGACGATCTCGACGTCACCCCCGATCACATACTGGTCCTGAAGAATGCCGGTCCCAAGGGCGGTCCCGGCATGCCCGAATGGGGCATGCTACCGATCCCCAAAAAGCTCGTGAAGGCGGGCGTCAAGGACATGGTGCGCATCTCCGACGGCCGCATGAGCGGCACCAGTTACGGCGCCTGCATCCTCCACGTCGCCCCCGAGAGCTTCGTCGGCGGCCCGCTCGCTTTGGTGAGGACGGGCGACGAGATCGAGATCGACGTCGCGGCGCGAACGATCCACCTCCACGTCTCCGACGAGGAGATGACGCTGCGCCGCCTCGCCTGGACGCCGCCCGCGCCGCGCTATCGGCGCGGCTTCGGGGCCATGTATGCCGAGCATGTCGGCCAAGCCGACGAAGGTTGCGACTTCGATTTTCTGCAGGGTACGGCGGCAGTGCCGGAGCCGGAGATACATTGAGGCTTTGCCACACCCGTCATTGCGGGCGAAGCGAAGCAATCGGGTTCTTCCTTTGCGGCCTTGGATTGCTTCGTCGCCTTCGGCTCTTCGCAATGAGGGTGCCTTCGTCATGCCCGGCCTTGTGCCGGGCATCCACGTCTTGCTGGTCGTCCGCAAGGAAGGCGTGGATGGCCGGGACAAGCCCGGCCATGACGGCGTCTGAGGCGTGGCGAAGGCGTTGCTATTTCAACCCCATGCAGTTCGCATAGTACGTCACCGTCGCGGGCCAGTCGGAGAACATGCCTTCGATGCCCACGTCACGTGCCAGCACGTCGAGGAGTTCGTAGATCACGCCGTCATTGTTCACCACGCTGTTGATGGACTTGTAATAGTAGCCGCCGCCCTTCTGCAGCGGGCCGGAGCGTTCAAGCGACCAGGTGATGATCTTCAGTCCCGCCGCCTTGGCCTCCTTGGCGTAGACGGAGGGCACAATCTTGCCACCCTCGACCGTGACCAGGAGCGGCATGGACGGTGCGATATAATTGACGCCCATGGCCTTCAATTCCTTCATGGACGGCTTGAAGGTCGCCGCGTCCATGTGGTTGAAGGTCTTCTCCTGCGTCTCGTCGCGCTCGTCGAGGAAGACGGCCTGCTTGCCGAATTCCGGCTCGGCCTTGATCCAATAGAGGATGTCGGCGAGGTTGAAGGACTGCGCAAAGACGTCCTTCGCCGGCACGCCCGCGGCCTTGTACTCGTCGATCATCGCCTGGGCGTATTGCTCCTGGGTCCAGCCCTCGTAGGGCATGGGAACCACCGGGGTCTTGAGTTCGGGCGTGAACTTCAGCCCCTGCTTCTTGACCATTTGGATATATTCGGCGTGGGTCATCAGCGTCCCGCCGGCCGCCGCGTAGAGGTCGGTGCGCCAGTTGGCGGTACCCTTCATGTACGCGTCGACCGTGGTTGCCTTGTTGTTGGCGGCGTCCATCTTGCCGACAAGCGTCTTGAATTCAGCGAGCGTGATGTCGGAGGTGCGGCATTCGGCAGAAGCCGGCTTGTCGCCTGCGGCGGGCGCGAACGGCTTGGTGCACTTCTTGGCGAGATCGGTCGCCAGGATGTTGGTCGTTGTGTGCAGGTCGTTCTGGGCGTGGCGGCAGACGAGCTTCTTGTCCTTGGTGAAGGCGACGTCGCATTCCTGGATGCCGACGCCCATCCGATAGGCGGCGGTGTAGGATTGCACCGTGTGCTCGGGGAACTGCAGCGGCGCGCCGCGGTGCGCGATCGAGAACTGTTTGCGCTCCATCGGCTTGTCGATGCAGGCTTCCAGCCTCGCCTTCAGTTCGGGGTTCTTGATCTGGCTGATGAGAAATTGGGGACGCACGCCCACTTCGACCGGCGCCGCGGACGTGGCGGCGGTCATCAGGGTGAAAGCCACGAGAGAAACCGACGATAACAACGATCGCATGTGAGGTTCTCCAAAAATTCCCGGTTCGCAATGGGAACCGCGATGATCTTGCAGCGGAATTACACAGCGATGAAGGTCCAGTGAAATGGGTAGAAAAAGAATGCCGGCGCGCCTCGACCAATCGGCGCGACGGCGGGCACAACCCATGCGCGGTGGTCGGCTTCCGATGTTCGCGACGCCTCGGAACGATCAGGCGCCGATCTCCGTCAGTGTCGGCAGCAGACCTGGCGACACCGCTTCAGCCAGCATGCCGTTCGCGACCAGCTCCGCCGCCATCGCCAGATCGTCGGCCATGTGGCGGTCGGTTTCCAGGCTCGCGACCTTCCTCCGGATCGTCGTCACGCTCGCTTGCAACTCGCGGCTGGTCGCAAGCGGCCGGCGGAATTCGATGCCTTGCGCGGCGGCGAGCGCCTCGATGCCGACGATGCCGAACAGGTTGTCGGTCATGGGCAGGAGGCGGCGGGCGCCGTGGCACGCCATGGAGACGTGGTCCTCCTGATTGGCGGAGGTGGGGGTCGAGTCGACAGACGCCGGATGCGCCATCTGCCGATTTTCCGACATCAGCGCCGCCGAGGTGACCTCGGCGATCATGAATCCGGAGTTCAGTCCGGGTCGGGCGGACAGAAATGCCGGCAGGCCGAACGACAGCGCCGGGTCGACCAGGAGCGCGATGCGCCGCTGCGCGATCGAGCCGAGTTCGCACAGGGCGAGCGCGATCTGGTCGGCCGCAAATGCCACCGGCTCGCCATGGAAATTACCGCCCGACATCACGGCGTCGCCGACCACCAGCGGATTGTCGGTGACCGAGTTGGCCTCGGTCTCGAGTGTCGCCGCCACCTGGCGCAGGAGATCCAGGCAGGCGCCGGCGACCTGCGGCTGGCAGCGCAGGCAGTAGGGGTCCTGCACGCGCTCGTCGCCGACGAGATGGCGTTCGCGGATTTCCGAACCGTCGAGCAGGCGGCGCAGGGCTCCCGCGACGTCGATCTGGCCGCGATGGCCGCGCAACTCGTGGATGCCGGGGTGGAAGGGGGTCGTCGAGCCCATGGCGGCGTCGACCGACATGGCGCCGGTGATGAGCGAGGCCTGGAGGGCCCGCTCGGCGCGGAACAGGCCGGCCAGCGCCAGTGCGGTCGAAACCTGGGTGCCGTTGATGAGCGCCAAGCCTTCTTTGGCCGTGAAGGTGATGGGCGCAAGAGAGGCGCGGGCGAGGGCGTCGCGGCCGGGCAGGCGCTCGCCGTCATGCCAGGCCTCGCCCTCTCCCATCATGACGGCGGCCATGTGGGCGAGGGGAGCGAGGTCGCCGGAGGCGCCCACCGATCCTTTTTCCGGGATCACGGGCAGGACGCCGCGAGCCAGCATGGCTTCGAGGAGGGCCATGAGTTCGAGCCGCACCCCGGAGGCTGCGCGGCCGAGCGAGATCAGCTTCAAGGTCATGATCAGCCGCACGACCGGCGCGGCGAGCGGCGCGCCGACGCCGCAGCAATGGGATCGGATCAGGTTGCGCTGCAGTGTGGCGGTGTCGGCAGCATCGATCCGGATGCTCGAAAGCTTGCCGAAGCCCGTATTGACCCCATAGACCGGCGCGTCGCCGCGGGCGACTTCGGCGATGCGTGCCGCCGCCGCCGCGATGGCGGGATGCGCGGCGGGTTCGACCATGGCGGGTGTCTGCCGCCAATACACGTCCGCGAGAGTGGCGAGGGACACGCGTCCCGGCGTCAGCACGAGTGCCATGCGGGTACCTCCGAAAGTCCGGCGACCGGTAATATCGGCGATGAATGCGAGCTTTTGGGGTGGTTGGCAATGGCCGTGCGGTCGCGCGACCGTCACCACGAATTCTGCGCGATCCCTCCTCCGCGCTCTTGCGCGGGGGAGGGTGGCCGCGAAGCGGCCGGGTGGGGGCTCTTGGCCTCACCACGTGCGCCGGCGTTCGTGGCTGATGCCGCGTGACCCCACCCCCCGCCCTTCGGGCGGACCCTCCCCTTTCAGGGGAGGGATGTTCGGTCGGGTATTTGCGTTGCAGGCTTTGCCTTCCTATAAGCCAGCCGTCCAGACCGTCCGGGCCAGACTTCCCGGGCAGGAGAATGCATATGCCTACCTCCATTTCCTCCGGCCGCGCCATCGTCACCATCATCGGCCTCGACCGCGTCGGCATCATCGCCGCGGTCACCGGCGCCCTGGCCGAAGCCAACGTCAACATCCTCGACATCAGCCAGTCGGTGCTGCGCGAGGAGGTCTTCACCATGATCATGATGGTCGACCTCGCCAAGGCGCGCGTGCCCTACGAGGAACTGTCGACGCGATTGAAGGACATCGGCCGCGACCTCAAGGTCCAGGTGGAGGTCCAGCGCGAGGACATCTTCAAAGCCATGCACCGGATCTGAGGCGGGGACATACACCATGCACTCGCTGCGTTTTTCCGCCGAGGAGATCATCGAGACCATCGACATGGTCAAGGTCGAGCGGCTCGACATTCGTACCATCACGATCGGCATCAGCCTTCTGGATTGCGTTTCCGACGGTGTCGGCCCCTTGTGCGAGCGGATCTACGACAAGGTCACCCGGGTTGCGGCGAACCTCACCCGCACCAGCCGGGCGATCGGCGCCGAATTCGGCATCCCGATCGTCAACAACCGCATCTCGGTGACGCCCATTTCGCTCATCGCCGGCCGCGCCACTCCCGACGATTTCGTCGCCATCGCGCGCACCCTCGACCGCGCCGCCGACGAACTCGGCATCGATTTCATCGGCGGTTTTTCCGCCCAGGTCGAAAAGGGCATGACGACCGGCGCCGCCAACCTGATCGCCGCGATCCCGCAGGCGCTGGCGGCCACGAAACGGGTGTGCTCGTCGGTCAATATCGGCACCACCAAGGCCGGCCTCAACATGGACGCCGTCGCCATGATGGGCCGCACTGTCAAGGAGACGGCGGCGCTGACGGCAGAGCAGGGCTCGATCGGCTGCGCCAAGCTCGTGGTGTTCTGCAACGCCGTGCAGGACAATCCCTTCATGGCCGGCGCCTTCCACGGCACCGGCGAGCCCGACTGCGTCGTCAATGTGGGCATCAGCGGTCCCGGCGTCGTGCTGCGGGCGCTGGAACAGGCCGATCACGCCGATTTCGGCGCGCTCGCGACCCTGATCAAGCGCATGGCGTTCAAGATCACCCGCGCCGGCGAACTCGTGGGCCGCACGGCGTCCGAGCGCCTCGGCATCCCGTTCGGAATCGTCGACCTGTCGCTGGCGCCGACGCCGGCGAAGGGCGACAGTGTTGCCCGCATCCTCGAGGCCATGGGGCTCGAACGGGTCGGCACCCACGGCACCACGGCCGCGCTGGCGCTGTTGAACGACGCCGTCAAGAAGGGCGGCGCCATGGCGTCGAGCCATGTGGGCGGCCTCTCCGGCGCCTTCATCCCGGTGTCCGAGGACGAGGGCATGATCGAAGCGGCGGAAAACGGCGACATCAGCCTCGACAAGCTGGAGGCCATGACGTCGGTGTGTTCGGTCGGCCTCGATATGATCGTCATTCCGGGCGACACGCCGGCGGAAACGATCTCGGCCATCATCGCCGACGAGGCGGCCATCGGCATGATCAACCGCAAGACGACCGCCGTGCGCGTCATCCCGGCGGTCGGCAGACAGGCGGGCGACCTCGTCGAATTCGGCGGCCTCCTGGGCCACGCCCGCGTCATCCCGGTCAATACACGATCGAGCGCCAAGTTCGTCGCCCGTGGGGGCCGCATACCGGCGCCCCTGCAGGCGCTGAACAACTAGCGCGTCGTTCGTGAACGAAGGCAGGGACCCTCACCAAACTCGACGTGCTCCCTTTCCCCAAATGGGGAGAGGGAACAGGCCTTGCGCTTCGGCGTGCGCTTTGCACATTCATCCCATCAGGCTTGGCAGCACCACTCCGACCCATTACCTCCACTCGGCCCCCCATCGGCAGGACCCCCATGGCCGACGACGTACCCTTCGATAAGACTTTCGACCTCTCCCCCGGCGTCGTCGACGAGGTGGCGCCGCTGGTGCGCCGGCTGGTGTGCGGCAATCCGGGACCGTTCACTTTCAGGGGGACGATGAGCTACATCGTCGGCCGCGGTCGCGTCGCCATCATCGATCCCGGCCCCGACGACGAGACGCATGCGCAAGCGCTGCTCGACGCCGTGCGCGGCGAGACCGTCACCCATGTGATCGTCACCCATACTCACCGCGACCATTCGCCGAACGTGCCGCGCATCGTCGCCGCGACCGGCGCCGTCACGGTCGGCGAGGGGCCGCACCGCGCCGCCCGGGCTCTCCACATCGGCGAGCACAACGTGCTCGATGCCGCCGGTGACCATGATTTCCGCCCCGACCACGCGGTGCGCGACGGCGATGTGATCGCCGGCCATGGCTGGGCGCTCGAAGCCATCGCGACGCCGGGCCACACGGCGAACCACATGGCGTACGCGCTCACGGGGGGGGACATCCTGTTCTGCGGCGACCACGTGATGGGCTGGGCGACCTCGGTGGTGGCGCCGCCCGATGGGGCGATGAGCGACTATATGGAATCCTTGCATAAAGTCGCGGCGCGGCCCGAGAGCGTCTATCTTCCCGGCCACGGTGGCGCGATCCGCGAGGCGCCGGCCTTCGTGCGCCACTACATCGCCCACCGGCACGGCCGCGAGGCCTCGATCCTGCACAGGCTCGGCAAGGGCGCCGCCGACATCCCGACGCTGGTGCGGGCCATCTATATCGGCCTCGATCCGCGGCTCTCGGGCGGCGCGGCGCTCTCAGTGCTCGCCCATCTTGAGGATCTGGTGGCCCGCGGCGTGGTCGCGACCGACGGACCGCCGTCCGTCGCCGGTCTCTATCGCCTAGCCGGCTGAGGCGGCTTGTTGGCGGGCTGCGGCTTGGCTGGACGCTGCGGCTGCTCGGTCTTGTCCACCGTGGTGGCGGTGTCGATGTCCTCGATCAGGGCTCGAAGCCGCGCCGCGTTGGTGCCAAAATCGTGGCGTCCGTAGCGCGACGACGAGCGTGCATCGATCCGTGTGCCGTCCGGGACGGCGCGGAAGCGTATGATGACGTCGTCGCGAAACCCCATGATCGGCGTGCGCGCCACCGCTTCGATGACGCCGTCGCGCCGGTCGGGGGCACGCTCGTTGATGATCTGCCAGCGCCGCTTGACCACGAGGGCACGCGTCGCCTCGAAAGCCGCTCGTGGCGGTATCGTGACGACGAGTGGCTCGATGTCCGGATAGGCGGATTTCTGCAGTTCGGCGGCGTAGAGCCCCGCATAGGCGACCGGATTGGCCTGCCGGGTGCGCAGCCGCGCGATCGCCTCGTAGCGCGGCGGGTCGATGGCGTCGGTGGTGATGTCGGCGATCATCGGCAACCGGTAGGCCTTGATGCCGAGCCAGCCCGGATAGGCGAGCAGGGCGGCGCCGATCAGGAGCGCCAGGACAGCCTGGCCGAGGCCCTTGTAGCCCTGCCGCCAGATCACCACGAAGGCCGCGAAGGCGAGCAGGATGGCGAATACCGCCAGGACCAGCGAGGCCCCGAACGTCGCCAGTACCGGCATGATCTCGAAGATGCCGGCGCGCTCGATTATGATCGAAAGCAGCGCGGTCAGGAGGGCGAACACAGCGATGCGCCGCGCCCACGAGGCGAGGCGCGAGGTGGTCTCTTCGGCGAATCGGCGGCGCGGTGGCATTTGATCAGTCCACGCCTGCAGTGACGAAAACGGCGGGTCCCGTCAATGATGGCTTGTTGCATATCGCCGCCTTTTCACCTCTCCCCGCTGGCGGGGAGAGATCGCCGCGCGCAGTGTGGCGGGTGAGGGGGCGTGTCCGTGGGTTGTGGGCTCGCCTCACGAGCCCCTCACCCCGATCGTCCCTCCACAAGCGGGGAGAGGGAGAAGAGGTGATCTGCCGGCCAACGTCCGCATTTCCCGTCACGTCCGCTTCTCCGCACAAATCTTCTTCAGCGCCGTCCAGTCGCCCGCGTCGAGCAGCGTCGCTTTCTGCGCCGGCCGCGGCATCTTTTCCAGCGCCGCGGCGCGCTGGCTCGCTTCCGGGTGGTCGAGGAGGAAATTGGCAATCCCGCCCGGCTTGCCGGCGATGCGCAGCAGGAGGGAGCCGACCGCGCGCGGCTCGCCGCCGATGCGCCTCATCAGGTCGGCGCCGTAGAGGTCGGCCGCGGTCTCGGCCTCGCGGGAATAGGATGACTGCAGTACCATGCGGGTCGCGAACACCACCGCGGTGCCGCCGCCAAAGTCGCCCAGAAGCGTACCGAACAGGAACGACAGGCCGGCCGCCTGCAGGATCGCGCGGGTGCCGTCACGATGGGCCACATGGCCGATCTCGTGGCCGATGACGCCGGCGACCTCGTCCGGCGTCTGGGCGCGCTCGATCAGGCCGCGGAACACGTACACATAGCCGCCGGGCAGCGCGAAGGCGTTGACCTCTGGCCGGTCGAGGACGGCGACCCGCAACGGCATGTCGAGCCCGGCCGCGGCTTCAAGCGGCGCCACCAGACTGGCGAGTGCCCGCGCGCCGGCGCTTGCCGGCGCGGTGCCGCATTGCAGCGGCCTGCCGGGCTTGCCCTCGTCGAGCATGGCGCGAACCTGTCCGTCGACGCTGGCGCCGAGCCGCTGCTCGATAGAATAGGGCACGAAGGGCGTCAGCCGCTTGACGATCTCCGGGATGCCGAACACGGCCACGAGCACCATCGACACCACCGCGGCGAGGCTCCAGAGCACGACCTTGCGGCGGGAGCGGCGGTCGGCGGCGCCCGTACGGTCGATGCCGCCGGCGCGCTCGTCGATCGCTGCCGCGAGTTCGGCATCGCGAACCTCCAGGCGTGCCAGAGCGTCGCCCTGGGGCGCAACGCGCAACAGCCCGTCCGGCGACGACAGCGCCTCGAGGTTCGCATAGGGCCAGCGGGCGAGGACTTTGCCCTCCGCCGACGCGATCTCGAGAGCGTCCATCGCCAACGTGACCATGACCTCGCGGCGCACGCTGCTCTGGCCGTCGAAATAAATGCCCGTGCTCATGCGGCGTTCAGAATCCTCCGCTGCCGAGGGCGTCGGCGAGGCCCTCGCCGATCGCCGAGGCCGCCTCGCCTCCCGACCGTACCAGCGCGATGGTGGAGAAATTCTCCAGGGTCACCGAATCGACGGTCATCCGCCATATGGCGAGTTTGACCGCCACCTGCCAGACGACCCAGATGGTAAGCGCAATGCCGAGATAGAAACCGACCACCGCGAGCCCGATACCGATCTGGGCAGAGACCCTGCCCATGTCGGCCATGGCGGCGAACGAACCGCCGGCGGCGAGAACGATGATCGTCGCCGCAATGGCGAGCAGGAGCGTGATTGCCACCGACAGCAGGACGAAGCGTAGATAGGCGCCGTAGAGCTGCCGTTTGCGCAGGCTGGTCGCGACCCTCACCTCGCCGAAGCGCAAGCCCGCGAGCCACCATTTCAGCACCATGCCCTGGAAGGCGGGATAGAGGATGAGCGCCGCCAGCAAGCTCCACGAGAAAGCGCCCGGTACCAGGACCGTGAAGGTGGCGAGCCCTGGATGGACGGCGACGGCCTGGTCCAGGTCATCGAAGCGGTCGCGCGCGATATCGTCGGCGAACGCCGCCCAGTCGATGCCGGCGGCCGACAGCCCGACGGCGGCAATCAAAGGCCCGACCGTGAGGACCCACATGAACAGGCCGCGCCCGAACAGGCGTGATCCTGATCCGGCAAAGCGTCCGCGCAGATCGCCGTAAAGCGTATGGCCGACCTTGTAGCGCTCCAGACTCGCCTGCGCGAACGGATAGGCGAGCCCCAGCGTCAGCACCACGGGAAACGCCCATGCGAACGTACGTGCCGCGTAGACGAAGGCGGAGCCATCCTGGTGGAAGCGGATGCCGCGATAGACCGTGCGGGTGAGGCGATAGCGGCGGGCGCGATAGAGCGCGTACTGGCCGAACAGCGTCAGGAACGCGAATGCCGCGGCGCCGGCGAGCTGGCTGTAGAGCCCGAGTTCGAGGCCGGCGATGAAGAACAGGACGTAGATCGGCACCAGGATGGCGAGCGCGAACAGGAAACCGATCAGGAGTTCGGTGGCGGTGCCGGTATAATCGAGGCTGTCGCCGTCGATCTCGGTGTTCGCCCACAAGAAGCGGCGCACATCGGTGATCAACCAGAAGCGGTAGATGCCCAGCGTGACCGCCTGCAGGACGGCGCCGCGAATCATCAACCGGGTGAAGGCCGGGCGCGAACCCGTGAATCGGGCGGCGGCGGCCGCCGCGACCGGGACCGGCGCCGCAGGTGGCGCCGCGGCTTCGAGCGTCGTCATGGCCGGCTCCAGGGGAAGGGGTCATGGGAGGACAGCGCCACGGGCATAAAGCGCCCGCCGCGTGGTGGCAATGGCCCTCCTTGGTCGAGGCGGACGGGGGATGCGTTCAGTGGAGCGGGTATACGCGAGTTGACGGTTGGCGAAACGATATGCGGGCTTGCTTCGCCCCGTGTGCTGCCGGCTCCCTCCCCCTTGCGGGGGAGGGAACCGTGGGGCGATGCCTGTCGTCATCCCGCCATCGCGGTTGCGTTCGGCAGCATGTAATCACGGAACCGGTCGCGCAAAGTGGTCTTCTGGATCTTGCCCGTAGCGGTGTGGGGTATCTCCTCGATCGCCACCACGTCGTCGGGCAGCCACCAGTTCGCCACCTTGCCGCGCATGAAGGCGAGGATGTCGTCGCGCGACGGGCTCTCGCCCGCTTTGAGGACGACGATGAGGAGCGGCCGCTCGCCCCATTTCGGGTGCGGCACGGCGATGACCGCCGCCTCGGCGACCTGCGGATGGGAGACGGCGAGGTTTTCCAGCTCGATGGACGAGATCCATTCGCCGCCCGACTTGATGACGTCCTTGGAGCGGTCGGTCACCTGCATGGAGCCGAGCGCATCCATGGTGGCGACATCGCCCGTATCGAAGAAGCCCTCGGCGTCGATCGCCTCCTTGCCCTCGGCGAAATAGGCGCGGGTGACGCAGGGGCCGCGCACCTTGAGCCGACCGAACGTCCTGCCGTCCCACGGCAGCTCCCGGCCGCCGTCGTCGGTGATCTTCATCTCGACGGTGAACGGCGGCTGGCCCTGCCTGGCCAGAACGTCGAGTTCCGTCTCGCGGCCGAGCCCCGCATGCTCGGGCATCAGCCGCGAGGTGGAGCCGAGCGGGCTCATTTCCGTCATGCCCCAGGCGTGCACGACCTCGACGCCGTATCGGTGCCGGAACGCCTCCACCATGGCTCGCGGGCAGGCCGAGCCGCCGATGACGATGCGTTTGAGGTGCGGCAGGCGCCCGCCGATGGCGTCGAGATGGGCGAGCAGGGCCATCCATACGGTCGGCACGCCCGCCGTCATGGTGACTTGGTGGTCGTTGAGCATTCCGTGCACGGACGCGCCGTCGAGCTTCGGCCCGGGCAGCACCAGCGTTGCGCCCGCCATCGGGGCCGAGAACGCCATCGACCAGCAATTGGCATGGAACAGCGGTACGACCGGCATGACGGTGTCCTGCGCCGAAATGTCGAGCACGTTCGGCGCCATGGCCGACATGGCGTGCAGCACGTTGGAGCGGTGGGAGTAGAGAACGCCCTTGGGATTGCCGGTCGTGCCCGACGTGTAGCACATGCCGGCGGCGGTGTTCTCGTCGAAGATGCGCCATTCGAAATCGCCGTCCACCTCGGCGATCCAGTCCTCGTAGGCGACGGCATTTTTCAATGCCGTCGCCGGCATGTGGGTGGCGTCGGTCAAGATGACGTAGCGTTCGATCGTTGGCAGCCGCGCGGCGAGGCTTTCCAGGAGCGGCACGAAGGTCAGGTCCGCCAGCATGACGCGGTCGGCGGCATGGTTGACGATCCAGGCGATCTGGTCCGGGTAAAGGCGCGGATTGACGGTGTGGTAGACGGCGCCGAGCCCGGCGATGCCGTACCAGGCCTCGACGTGCCGCCACGTGTTCCAGGCCAGCGTGGCGACCCGGTCGCCGAGGCCGATGCCGTCCCGTTCCAGCTGCTGCGCCACCTTGAGGGCGCGGCCGCGCAGGCCGCGGTAGTCGGTCGTGTGGATCGGCCCCTCGACGGAGCGCGACACGATCCGGCGCGGTCCGTGGACGGCCGCCGCGTGGTCGATGATGCGATGAATGAGCAGGGGCCAGTCCTGCATCAGGCCGAGCATGGCGTTTCCTCCGGTCTTTTTTATGCCGGCGCGGCTTGCCGCCGTCCGGATGCGTGCTCCCAGGTTAGAGCAGGATCGATTTGGAGGAAACAGAAGCCGCGGAAGTTGCGTCTCCGGCTTCCCGGCGGCGAGAAAGCGGCAAGCCAGGCGGCATCCTTGACTCAATAATTCGATAATTGTAGAAATACCGTTATGAAGAAGACCGCGCCCGCAAACGACGCCCGCATCGCCGAATTCGCTGACCAGTTGGCGGCGATGGGGACCGAACCGCGCCTGCGCATCATGCGCCTGCTGTTGGCCGCCCATCCGGACGGACTGGTGGTGGGCGAGATCGCCGGCGAACTCGAGATCGCTGCCTCGACGCTGTCGCATCATCTCGACAAGCTCAAGAACGAGGACCTGGTCAGGGTCCATCGCGAGGGTACATTCCTGCGCTATGTGGCGAACGCCGACGCGCTGCAGGAACTGTTGGCGTTTCTGTATGCGGAGTGCTGCACCAGGAATAAGGCCGTGTCGCCGGAAGCGGTGACCTGCTGCGGTTGAACCGGTAATTCGGCCCCACGGCGCGCCGCGCCATCCCAAGGAGCAGACCATGAGTGCTGTCGACGTGAAGGATATCGTTCGCGAGAAGTATGGCGAGGCGGCGCGCCGGGTCGCCACCGGATCGACCTCATGTTGCGGAGGCTCGTCGTGCTGCGGCACGACCTCGGGAGCCGACAATCCCATCACCTCCAATCTTTACGACATCTCGGAGACTGGCGCCCTGCCGCCGGAGGCGGTGCTGGCGTCTCTCGGCTGCGGCAATCCGACGGCGTTCGCCGAGCTCGCCCCCGGCGAGGTGGTGCTCGACCTCGGCTCCGGCGGCGGCATCGACGTCCTGTTGTCGGCGCGCCGCGTCGGGGCGACCGGCAAAGCCTATGGGCTCGACATGACCGACGACATGCTGGCGCTCGCGCGGGAAAACCAGCGCAAGGCCGGCGTCGCCAATGTCGAGTTCCTCAAAGGCGAGATCGAACACATCCCGCTGCCGGACAATTCGGTCGACGTTATCATCTCCAACTGCGTCATCAACCTGTCGGCCGACAAGGACCAGGTGTTGCGCGAGGCGTTCCGCGTCCTCAGGCCGGGTGGCCGTTTCGCGGTGTCGGACGTGGTCACGCGCGGCGACGTGCCCGAGAAGCTGCGCGCCGACATGCTGCTGTGGGTCGGCTGCATCGCCGGCGCGCTACGCGATGGCGATTACGAGGCGAAGCTCGCCGCCGCCGGCTTCGAGGCGGTCTCGATCACGCCGACGCGCATCTACCGGGTCGAGGACGCCCGCGAATTTCTGGTCGGCCAGGGCATCGACGCCGACGCCATGGCGGACGAAGTGGACGGCAAGTTCATGAGCGCGTTCGTGCGGGCGAGCAAGCCGGGAGGGGCGAACTGAAAGTCGCTGCCTTGCTTCTCCCCCCTTTCAGCGGGGCAATCGCATATGGCAGACGGCATCGCCATCTCTCGTGATGCGCCGCCAAACGCTGCAGTCGG
>JAVDCA010000029.1 GCA_030848545.1 Astrobacterium formosum | reverse complement strand
TTTTGATTTCCGGGATCCTGGATCGAGGTTGATCCCTCGTACGCACAGCCGATGCCGGCGGTCCGCCAGGATCCTCAACGAGGGAGTGAACCATGTCGATCGGTCGAATGACCTGCGTCGCGGCGCTCGGCGCCGTGCTGCTGTCCGCGGGGCTCGCCCTGGGGAAGGATTTTCGCGTCGCCGAGAACCAGCCGCCGGATTACCCGACCGGCAAGGCGCTGAAGTACATGGGCGATCAGCTCGCCAAGTACACCAACGGCAAGTACAACCTCAAAATCTATCCGAGCTCGGTGCTCGGTTCCGGCAAGGATACGATCGAGCAGGTCAAGCTCGGAGCTCTGGACATGACCCGTCTGGGCTCGGCCGACTTCAACGGCATCGTTCCCGAAACGCTGATCCCGTCGCTGCCCTTCCTGTTCCGCGACGATAACCATTTCCGCAAGGTGATGTACGGGCCGATCGGTGACGAGCTCCTGGCTGCGTTCGAGAAGCACGGCTATGTCGGTATCATGTGGCAGGAGAGCGGCACCCGTTCGGTCTATTCCAAAAAGCCGATCCGCGGCGTCGCCGACATGAAGGGCATGAAGATCCGCGTCCAGCCGTCGGATCTGTGGGTCGCGATCGCGAGCTCCATGGGTGCGGCCGCCACGCCGATTCCGTATGCCGAGGTCTACACGGCGCTCAAGACCGGCTTGGTCGATGCGGCCGAGAACAACTATCCGTCCTACGAAGCGCAGAAACATTACGAGGCGGCGCCGATCTACAGCGAGACCCGTCACGCCAGCGTTCCGGATGTCGTCGTGTTCTCAAAGAAGATCTGGGACACGCTGAGCAAGGAAGACCAGGCGGCAATCCGCAAGGCGGCCAAGGACTCGGTCGAGTACTTCAGCAAGCTGTGGGCCGAGCGCGAGGCGATCTCGCGCAAGGTGGTGATCGCTGCCGGCACCACCATCGTCGAGGCGAAGGATATCGATCACGCCTCGTTCGTGGCGTCAGCCAAGCCGGTCTGGGACAAATACGCCAGTACTCCGGAAATGAAGGCGCTGGTGCAGAAGATCATCGACACCAAGTGATCGTGCGGCGCCTCTGACGGAGCGCAGCGGCCGGGCACTCCAGGCGACTGGGGGACTCCTTATTGTTGAATGTTGCGCGGCCCGGCTGGTCCGGGCCAGGCCGCGCGCACACGGGAGGTCCGTCCGCGGGCATGCTCGACCCGGGTCGTAGCCGGATATTGACAAAGGGGGGAAACCGTCGCATCTTGTTGCAACTAATTAGCATTAGCATTATCGGGACCAATAATGACGACAACAAACAGCTTCGGCGAAAATGGTTCGGTCGAATCCAGACGCAGGGGATTTCCCTTTGCCGTCAAAATGCTGATCGTCTCCGCGACGGTTCTGGCGACGGCATGGACCGCCGTTGTCCAGGCCCAGCCGGCCCCCAAGCCGTTCCGGGTCGTCACCACGTTCACGGTCATCCAGGACATTGCCCAGAATGTTGCCGGCACGGCAGCGGTCGTGGAATCGATCACCAAGCCCGGTGCCGAGATCCACGACTACCAGCCGACGCCATTGGACATCGTCAGGGCACAGGCGGCCGACCTCGTGCTGTGGAACGGATTCAATCTGGAGCGCTGGTTCGAGCGTTTCTTCGACAACATCAAGGAAGTGCCGAGCGCCGTCGTCACCGAGGGCGTGGAGCCCATGGGCATCGCCGAGGGGCCGTACACCGGCAAGCCCAATCCGCACGCCTGGATGTCGCCCGCGAACGCGCTGATCTATGTGGAGAACATCCGTAAGGCGCTGGTCAAATACGATCCCAAGAACGCGGCCACCTATGATCGCAACGCGGCAGACTATGCGGCGAAGATCAAGGCACTCGACGAGCCTCTGCGCAAACGTCTCGCCACCATTCCGGAGAACCAGCGCTGGCTCGTCTCCAGCGAGGGGGCGTTCTCGTACCTGGCCCGCGACTACGGCCTGCGTGAGGCTTATCTGTGGCCCATCAACGCCGATGAGCAGGGCACGCCGAAGCAGGTCCGCAAGGTCATCGACCTCGTCCGCAAGCACAAGGTCCCGGTCGTGTTCAGCGAAAGCACCATTTCGGACCGTGCCGCCAAGCAGGTCGCCCGCGAGAGCGGCGCCCGCTACGGCGGCGTGCTCTACGTCGATTCCCTCAGTGTCGAAGGCGGGCCGGTGCCGACCTATTTCGACCTCCTCAAAGTGACGGTCGAAACCATCGTCAAGGGGCTAGGGGCATGACCGCGCTCGCCGAGCCGATCGCCGCCGCCCGCGATTTTGCACCTGCCCTCGGGGCGAGTATCGCGGTGCGCGATCTCACCGTGACCTATCCCAATGGTTTCACAGCCGTACGCGACGCGTCGTTCGACCTCGATCCGGGCAGCATATGCGCGTTGGTCGGCGTCAACGGTTCGGGCAAGTCGACCATCTTCAAAGCCATCATGGGTTTTGTTCGTCCGACCAGGGGCGAGGTGCGCCTGTGCGGACTTTCCGTCGACGAGGCGCTTCGGCGCAATATCGTCGCCTATGTGCCCCAGAGCGAGGACGTCGACTGGAATTTCCCGGTTCTGGTCGAGACCGTGGTGATGATGGGGCGCTACGGCCACATGAATTTCCTGCGCATGCCGTCGCGGAACGACCGCCACAAGGTCGACGAAGCGCTGGAGCGGGTCGGCATGAGCGCCTACCGCAAGCGCCAGATCGGCGAACTCTCCGGCGGCCAGAAGAAGCGCGTCTTCCTCGCCCGCTCGCTCGCCCAGGAAGGCCGCATCATCCTGCTCGACGAGCCGTTCACCGGCGTCGACGTCAAGACCGAGACGGCGATCATTTCGCTGCTGCGCGAGCTCAGGGCCAGCGGCCACCTGATGCTGGTATCCACCCACAATCTCGGCAGCGTGCCGGACTTCTGCGACCGCGTCATCCTGATCAACCGCACCGTGCTGGCCGCAGGACCGACCGCGCAGGTGTTCACCCAGAAGAACCTGGAGCGCACCTTCGGCGGCGTGCTGCGCAACTTCCAGCTCGGCGGGGCCGCCCTGCATGCCGACGACGACGCCCGCAGCGTCACGGTCCTGACCGACGACGAGCGGCCGCTGGTGTTCTACGGCGATGCCCATAGCCGCGAGCGGGACCTCGACTGACATGGACACGTTCCTCGCCGAACTGCTGGTGCCATTCAGTTACGGCTACATGCTCCGCGCCATGTGGGTTTCCGCCCTGGTCGGCGGGGTCTGCGCCTTCCTGTCCGCGTATCTGATGCTCAAGGGCTGGTCCCTGATGGGGGACGCGCTCGCCCATTCCATCGTCCCGGGTGTTGCCGCTGCTTACATACTCGGGGCGCCCTTCGCCGTCGGCGCCTTCCTGGCCGGCCTCCTCGCCGCCGGCGCCATGGCGTTCGTCAAGCATGCTTCGCGTCTGCGCGAAGACGCGGTCATCGGCCTGGTCTTCACTTCCCTGTTCGCCCTCGGTCTCCTGATGGCGTCCATCTGGCCGACCTCGGTCTCGATCCAGACCATCGTGCTCGGCAACATCCTGGCCATCGCCGACGAGGACGTGGTCCAGGTGGCGGTCATCGCCGCCGTCTCCATGGTCGTCATGGCCTTCCTGTGGAAGGACCTGATGGTGACCTTTTTCGACGAGAGCCACGCCCGCTCCATCGGCATCCGCACCGGCGTCCTCAAGCTGGTCTTCTTCACGCTCCTGTCCGCCTGCACGGTGGCGGCGCTGCAGACCGTCGGGGCCTGCCTGGTCATCGCCATGGTGGTGACGCCGGGGGCGACCGCCTACCTCCTGACCGATCGCTTCGGCCGCCTGATCCTCATCAGCATCGCGCTCGGCGTTGGGACGAGCTTCGTCGGCGCCTATCTGAGCTATTTCCTCGACGGGGCGACCGGTGGGGTGATCGTCAGCCTGCAGACCGTCCTGTTCCTGGCCGCGTTCGTGTTCGCACCGCGACACGGTATCCTGGCGGCCCGGCGTCGCGTCGGCGCCGCGGAGGCGTCCGCATGAGCGTTCTCCTCGACTGGATCACCGTTCCGCTCGGCTA
Organism: Astrobacterium formosum; assembly: GCA_030848545.1. Taxonomy (GTDB): domain Bacteria; phylum Pseudomonadota; class Alphaproteobacteria; order Rhizobiales; family Xanthobacteraceae; genus Astrobacterium; species Astrobacterium formosum. Next base: position 83,442 of record JAVDCA010000029.1, on the reverse strand, counting down.
CCCGTTCATGCAGCAGGCGCTGATCGTCTCGCTGATGGTCGGCGCCGTCTGCGCCGTCCTGTCCTGTTACCTTGTCCTCAAGGGCTGGTCGCTGATGGGTGACGCCATCTCCCACGCCGTCCTGCCCGGCATCGTGATCGCCTATGTGGTCGGGCTGCCGCTCGCGGTCGGGGCCTTTGTGGCCGGGCTCGCTTGCGCCTTGTTCACTGGCTACCTGAAGGAGAACAGCCGTGTGAAGGAGGACACCGTGATGGGCATCGTGTTCTCCGGCATGTTTGGTTTCGGCCTCGTCCTTTTCACCAAGATCGAGAGCGACCAGCACCTCAACCACATCCTGTTCGGCAATGTGCTGGGCGTGACTACGCGCGACCTCGTCGAAACCGCGATCGTGGCCGGCTTCACCGTGATCGTGGTGCTCGTCAAGCGGCGTGATCTTTTGCTGTACTGCTTCGATCCCAACCACGCCCGGTCCATCGGCCTGCCCGTCAAGATGCTGCACTACGGGCTCCTGGTCCTCTTGTCTTTGACCATCGTCGCCTCCCTCAAGGCGGTCGGCATCATCCTGGTCATCGCCATGCTGATCGCCCCGGGCGCGATCGGATACCTTTTGACCGACAGTTTCGAGCGCATGCTGGTCATTGCCGTCTCGGTCGCGACGGCATCGGCGGCGCTCGGCACCGTGGTGAGCTTCCATATCGACGGGGCGACCGGTGCCTGCATCGTGCTGATCCAGGCACTCGTCTTCGTACTGGCCCTGCTGTTCGCTCCGAAACGCGGACTGCTGCGGGGCAGGGGGACGATCGACGTCGAGGCCTGAGCCAGGCCTCGACTCGCATTTTCGACCGGCCCGTGCCGTCAGGTGAGCGCAGAGACGATCGGCCAGACTTCGTGGGCACCGCGCCAGATCATGTCGCCGGCCACGTAGAGGATGATGACGAGGCCGACCCAGGCGATCCAGCGATGGTTGTTCAGCAGACGGGCGATGTAGTTTGCCGCCACGCCCATGAGCACGATCGACAGGCCCAGCCCGAACACCAGCACCCACGGATGTTCGCGCGCGGCTCCGGCGACGGCCAGCACGTTGTCGAGCGACATGGAAATGTCGGCGACGACGATCTGCATGGTGGCCTGGTAGAAGGTCTTCTGCGGCGCCTGGGCGGCGATTGAGCCGTCCGCGTTGACGTCGAAGTGGCTGATCGCGTCCGCTCCGGCGGCCTGCTCCCGCTGCGCCATGAGTTCGCGCCACATCTTCCAGCATACCCACAGCAAAAGGATGCCGCCGGCGAGCAGCAGTCCGACGACCTGCAGGAGCTGGGTCGTCATGGCGGCGAAGATGATGCGCAGCACCGTCGCGGCGCCGATGCCGACCAGGATCACACGGGTGCGCTGGTCCGCCGGCAGGCCGGCGGCGGCGAGGCCGATCACGATGGCGTTGTCGCCGGCCAGTACCAGATCGATCATGATCACCTGGAACAGGGCGGCAAAGGCATCGGGGGTCAGGAAGTCGAGCATGGTATTCCTCTGGCGAGTCGGGGTGGCGGCGGACGAGACGTCCACCGTTGAAAAACCCAGCCGACATCGCAGTCGATAACTGCCAGAGGGGCCCGGTCTGGGGGGTGTGCGAGCGCGCGAAAAGAGCGCTCGTTACTCCGACGGACGCGACGAACCGGCCGGCAGCCGAGTTCCGACGCATCCGTCGCAGATCAGTCGTTTAACCGATGAGCCCACAGCTTGTTCGCAGGATCAAGCAGGGTGCGCTCCACTGTCGCGGCGAATTCGACGAATGCGCGGCCGGACCGTGGGGGCCCGGCCGCAGTTCTGGTCGCGTCAATGTCACGCCTCCACCGGCGAACGGCGGAACGAGGCGCCGTCGGGCGGCCGCCTTTCGAGCTGCATCATCAGCTTGACGATCTCCATGCCGATCAAGAGCGTCGCGCCGACGCCCGATGCCACCACCCAGTCGGTGATCGACAGCGGCACCGCATGGAAGGCGGTTTGCATCACCGGCACGTAGATCACCAGGAGGTGGGCGACGAGCGACAGGACCACCGCCGCGATCAGCCAGCCATTGTCGAACAGGCGATGGAACGCGGAGCGTGTCGCCGAACGGCAATTGAAGACATTGAAGAGCTGGAACATCATCAGGGTGGTGAACGCCATCGTGCGGGCGTGGGCCTCGTCGGCGAGGTTGGGCGCCGTTCCGGTCGCGAACAACGTGATCATGCCGCCCGGATAGTAGGCGTCGAGCACCGCCAGCGTGCCGATCATCATGGCGAAGCCAATACCGCCGATGCGCAGCCAGTCGTGGCTTGAGATGACGCCCGCGCCGTGGGCCCGTGGCAGCCGTTCCATGACGCCTTCGTCCTTGGGATCGATGCCGAGGGCCAGGGCAGGCGGACCGTCGGTGATGAGGTTGATCCACAGGAGCTGGGCGGCGAGGAGCGGCAGGAAGAGGCCGGCATCCATGGAAGTGAGCCCGAGAACTCCGGCGAACATCACGCCGGCGAACATGGTCATGAGCTCGCCGGCATTCGATGACAGCAGATAGACCAGGTATTTGCGGATGTTGTCGAAGATGCCGCGGCCTTCCTCGATGGCTTTGACGATGGACGCGAAGTTGTCGTCGGTCAGCACCATGTCGGCGGCTTCCTTGGAGACGTCGGTGCCGGTGATCCCCATGGCGACGCCGATATTGGCGGTCTTGAGCGCCGGCGCGTCGTTGATGCCGTCGCCCGTCATGGCGACGATGTGCCCCTTGCGCTGGAGGGCCTCGACGATGCGCAGCTTGTGCTCGGGGTCGACGCGGGCGAACACGCGCACGCGCTCGACGATGCCGTCGAGTTCCGCCTCCTGCATGGTGCGCAGCTCGGCACCGGTGACGAGGCGGGCGCCCGGTTCGAAGATCTCGAGCTCGCGGGCGATAGCCTCGGCGGTGGCCGGATGGTCGCCGGTGATCATGACAGTGCGGATATGGGCGCGGCGGGCGACCGCGACCGCCTGCTTGGCTTCCGCACGCGGGGGGTCGATCATGCCGACGAATCCATAGAGGATGAGATCGTCCTCGATCGTCTCCGGCAGTTCGATGTCCGACGCCGGCACCGCGTCCGAGGCGGGATCAAGGCCGAGATCGGTCGAGGGAATGACCCGTCCCGCGATGGCGAGCGTGCGCAGCGCCTGTCCGGCGAGGGCGTCGTTGCGCTGCGAGAGGTCGGCGCGGGAGCGATCGTCCAGGGCGATCGCCTCACCGTCCTTCCAGACGAAGCGGCAATGCGGCAGCAGCACTTCCGGCGCCCCCTTGACGAAGACGCGCAGTTCGGCGGGATTTCGGCGATCGCGATGAATGGTGGTGTGCCGCTTGCGCTCGGACGTGAAGGGAATTTCCGCGATGCGCGGATAGGCCTCGGCAAGCGTCTCCGGCAAGCCGAACTTGCGGGCGGCGACGACGAGTGCACCTTCGGTCGGATCGCCCTGGACCCGCCAGCGGTCCTCGTGGTGCGACAAGGTGGAATCGTTGGCCAGGGCGGCTGCCGTCAAGGTCTTCTCGACACCGTCATGGATGGACGAGCCGGCGGCCAGAACACGCCGGTCGGCGGTGAACTCGCCCTCGGGAATGTAGCCGGATCCGCTCACCTCGATCAGCGTGTCGGACGTGTAGACGGCCCGCACCGTCATCTCGTTGCGGGTGAGCGTGCCGGTCTTGTCCGAACAGATGACCGTCGCGGCGCCCAGCGTCTCCACGGCCGGCAGCTTGCGCACGATGGCGTTGGCGGCGGCCATACGGCGCACCCCCAGGCTCAGTCCCACCGTGACGATGGCCGGCAGGGCTTCCGGGATGGCTGCGACCGCGAGCGCGACCGCGAACAGGAACAGGCCCAACACGATGTTCAAGTTAATTTCCGGCGTGGTCAGGAGGCCGGTGGCGAAGACGACGCCGCAGATCGCCAGCATGATGATGCTGAGGCGGCGGCCGGTGCGGTCGAGCTCCTGCTGGAGCGGGGTCGGGTCCTTCTTGGCCGCCTCGAGCAGGCCGGCAATGCGGCCGACTTCGGTGTTCATGGCCGTGGCCACCACGACGGCGCGGCCGCGCCCGTAGGTCGCGACCGTGCTTGAATACAGCATGTTGCGGCGGTCGCCGATGCCGACATCCTTGTCGATCGGCTTGGCTTCCTTGGCCACCGGCATGCTCTCGCCGGTCAGCGGCGCCTCGTCGGTGTGCAGATTGGCATCTTCGACGATGCGGGCATCGGCGGCGATCTTGTCGCCGGCTTCCACCAGAAGGATGTCGCCAGGCACAATGTCGCGGGTTGGAATGCGCTGGCGTTCGCCGTCGCGGATCACCGTCGATTCGGGCGCCGCGAGCGCCATCAGGGCACGCACCGATTTTTCAGCGCGGGATTCCTGGATGAAGCCGAGCAGCGCATTGAGAACCACGATCGCCATGATGACGATGGCTTCGTAGGGCAGGGCGCTTTCGCGCGGATCCTGCAACAGCCATTCGATGCCCGAAATCACGGTGGCGACGAGGAGGATGATGACCAGGAAATTCTCGAACTGCTCGGCCATGCGCCGCCACCACGGTGTCTCGGGCGCGCTCTTGAGCTCGTTGTGGCCGTACTCCTGCAGGCGCCGGCGTGCCTCGTCGCCGGACAGGCCACGGGAAGAATCGGATGCAAGTTGGGCGACCACTGCCGGCGCGGGGAGGCGATGCGGCATCGGGGTTTGCTGGGCGTGCCCGTTGCTCGGAAACATGGCGGGAGCGGTCGAGATGGTGGTCGTTTGATGAAGGCCTGTCATTGGAAGCTCCTCGATACCTACAGGCCGGAATTCGTCGGAGCTGCGATGCGGGCGGATAGACGAATGACGTCGCTGTCCAGCCGGACACCTTTCGGGTCCTGATCCGCATAGGGGCAGGGGATCGCATCTGCGCCCCTTCGGGCGACGAACTTCTCTGCAGGCTCGGCGATTTGATAGGCCACGCGCATTTCTCCTCTGACGGAGCGCGGGCACGAGATGCCGAAGGTCGGAATGCCGGGCCGCGCTCTGGTTGAACAATCCGCGCACGAACCGGTTGCTTCCGGTCCGACAATTCGCGGATCTCCAGTCCGACATCGCAGCGTTTGAGCTGCCAGAGGGGCCCGGTCTGGAATGGTGGATGGACGCTGGGCGTCAGTGCATGCCCAGCAGAAGAAGCACCTCTTGGGGTTTGCTGAGCAGGACGGCGGCAAAGCCGATGAACGCAAACGCACCGGCCACGTCCCACCAGGTGACGCCGTCGGCGTCACGGGCATCGTTGTGCCACCACGCTATGGCGGCGAAGATGGCCGCGTAGACGACGGCGGTCATTCCGAACAGGGGCAGGATCAGTACGGCGGGAACGAAAGCAGCCAAAAGCACCAGCGGCATCGCCACGGTGGCACTCAGAAGCGCCAGCGTTGTCGACGAGCCGGCTCCGGTGTGCAGATCGCGCCGCTGCGGAGAAAGAACCGAACGTCCGGGCCTCATTCGACGTCTCCATCACGCTCGTCGAACGCCGACTCGGTTTCGTGCCGCACCCCGAAATCAGTAGTCGCGAACCCGCTGGCCGATGCCGGGGCGGGGATTGCGGCGACAGTCGATACTGAGACCGCGTCCGATGTGGGAAATGCTAGTTCCAACGGGCCTCAAACGGTATCGGTACCGCCAAGGCCGTAGATCTACGGAGGTCGTTTGCCGAACGAAATTGATGATGAAAATTAAGGAGAAATGCGCCCGAGGCGAATGGCCTGGCGGACCAGCACGGCGACGCTTTCGGCCTGCATTTTCTCCATGATCTGGGCGCGGTGGCTTTCGACGGTCCGGATGCTGATGGCGAGTTTTTCGCTGATGGCATGGCTTGTGTAGCCTTGCACCACCAGATCGAAGATCTCGACTTCGCGTGCCGTCAGGCGTTCGAGCCGTTGAGACAGGCCTTCCTGGGCGCGGCGGCGATCCTCGTCGGCAAAGATGCGCGCCTGTGCCCGGTTGATGGCGGCGACCAGTTCGACGTCGTCGACGGGCTTCTCGATGAAGTCGTCGGCGCCGGATTTGATGGCCGCGACGGCCATCGGAACGTCGGCATGGCCGGAGATCAGGACGACCGGCAGGGACAGTTTGCGCCGCGCCAGTTCGCCCACCAATTCGATGCCATCGGTCCCGGGCATCTTGACGTCGGCGACGATGCACCCAGGAGCCGCCGTATCGGCGATTTCGAGGAAACGGTCGGCACTTTCGAAAGTCTGAACGTCGAATCCGAACACACTGAGCATTTCTCCGAGGGCGTGGCGAATGGAGGCCTGGTCGTCGATCAGATAGATGCGCGGTCCGGACATGATCACATCGTGGCGGGCGGAGACATCGGCAGGAAGACGCGAAACTCCGTCTGCCCGGGCTCGGCGGAGTGGATCCAGATGCGGCCCCCATGGGCGGCGACGATCGACGAACTGATCGAGAGCCCCAGGCCAAGCCCTTCGTGCTTGGATGTGGCGAGGGGCTGGAATACGCGATCGACCATGTCGGGAGCAATGCCCGGGCCGTCGTCCATGACGGCAATCTCGACGCCGCAAGGATCGTCGCTCCGACGGGTGGCCACTTGGACCGTGCCGGTGCGCCCGGTGGAGGCCACGGCCTCGATGGCGTTGTGGACCAGATTGATCAGGACCTGTTGGAGTTGCACATGGTCGCCGTGCAGTGGCGGAAGCCCCGGATCGGCAGTCACCTTGATGGCGATCTTGCGGGCGGCGGCGTCGGCCTGGACGAGCGTCATGGCCTCACGGACGACCGTATGGACGTCGATCGTGCTCGTCTGCGGTGCGCCGCGGCGCAGGAAATCGCGCACATGCCGCAGGACGTCGCCGGCGTGGTCGATCTGGGCGATCATGCTCGTCAGGTTGGTGTCGGCACGCTTGAGATCGCCGCCGGGCGTGCGCAGGATGTGCTGCACCGATCGCGCCAGCGCCCGCGCCGCCGTCATCGGCTGGGTGATTTCATGGGCGAGGGCGGACGCCATGCCGCTCACGAGATTGAAGCGGGCGGCCTGAGCGGCCTCCGACTCCTTCTGCTTGGCGCGCGCCTGGGCCTCGCGTGCCACTCGGTCGGCGTGGCGGCGTTCGGTGACGGCGACGCCGACGATCAGACCGGTCGCGGTCAGGACCAGCATCTGGGTTTGAAAGTCGGTGAATACCTGGGTGTTGTAGCCGCGCAGGTGCAGAAATGCCACCAGGCCGAGTTGGGCGGTGGCGAGGGCCACGCAGGCGCCGTCGAGACCGCGCCGCAGAGCCGCGGCCACGACGGGCAGGAACAACAGGTAGAACAGCTTGTGACCGCCACCGCCGTCGCGGACGAGAATGACGAACAGCGCCACCATGATCACGCCGGCGAGCAGTAGCGTTTCCGAAACGAAGGTCGCGATCTGCAGGGGATCGAAATGGTGGCGGTGAATGACGAGGCGCAGCAACAACGGCGTCACCACCGCGATGCCGATGACGTCGCCGATGACCAACGGCACCGACGCGTTCCACACGTCGGGCCAATCGAGGGTGCCGACGCCGACCAGGAGGGCCGTGAGCAGGGTTCCGCTCGCCACCGCGCCGCACAGGCCTGCGCACAGGAGAATCAGGACGTCGCGCAGATGACTGAGCCTGCTGTCGAGGCCGAGGGTACGGCGAACGAGCCCGGCGATTGCCGTGTAGCTCGCTGCTGTCAGCGCGGCGAGCGATAACACCACATTCCATCCGAGGTCGGTATCGAGCACGAAAGCCTCGGATGCCACCACCCCGGCGAACAGGATCAAACCTGCGGTCGGGCCGGCATACACCATGATGGCGAATACGACGCCGAGGCCGGGATTCCACGGCGTTACCGGCAGGCCCTTGTATTCGTGGATGAACGAAATCCATTCCAGGGCGAGAAACGCTGCGAATACCGCCGACACGACAGTCGCATTGACGACAATTCGCCGTCCTAGGGGCGCCGGCGGTGTTTCGCCGTCGTGCATCATGGCCGACGACTGCGATGCGAGCTCAGATTGCTGCATTTGTCCTACACAACCGTCATGCTCAAGTTACGCAGCTGACAGAGCCCCAATGGCGCAATTTCGGCAAGTCCCCGGCAAATTCGCCGCAGTAGCCGCCAAATCGCCTCATTTTGACGATGCGCAAGCGATGCCGAAGTTGGTGGCTTTTTAGGTTTTTCTCGTGCGAGAAGGTCACCAAACGCATATTTCAATTGTCAACGGTGAAATTCTTTGTCTATAGGAATATTCCGCTCGATATCAGAAATCGGCCGGAATAGTAGCATTATCTCGACATCAATTGAGGAGCCGTCCAATGAAGGGCTTGAATTTAAAGAGTATGTCGGCCGAGGCGCTGATTGATTTGCGCAACGATATCGACAGCGTTTTGGCCGCCAAGGTCGCCTCCGAGCGCAAGGAGTTGCGAGCAAAGCTCGACAAGCTCGAGCAGTTCGGCGGACGGTCGGCGCGCGGCGCCGGCAAGGGTGGCCGCAGCCATCCGCTCAAGGGCGGCAAGGTCGCGCCCCGTTTCCGTGGCCCCGAGGGCGAGACCTGGAGCGGCCGTGGGCTGCGGCCGAAATGGTTGTCGGCTCTGGTCGAGCAAGGACACAAGCTCGAGGAATTCGCCATCGAGTCGACCGCGGAAGTCGCCAAAGTCGCAAAGAAGCGTGGACGGCGCCCGCGCAAGGCGGCCTGAGCCGCCCTTGAACTCTCGGCTCGGTGATGCGCGATCAGTCCCGCGGCGCCGTGAAGCCCCGCAGTTCTGGTGATTTGTGCGGCTCCCTGTAGGAATTTTCCGGCTCCGGCGCGCAGGCGTCCGGAGCCGGATCGTTTTGAGTGGGGATCGTTTTCGCCGGCAAACTTGCGTGGATCAGACGCGGTTGATCAGGTTCGAACGCGTCGCCGGCCCGGGAGATAAAACGCCGATTCCCGCCGCCCGCCCGCGCGCGAGTACGGCCCTCGATCATTTGTTTCCACCCTGGAAGACCGTTTTTTGCGAGTCGCCGGCGGCGATTCGATGGGCTGGTTGCAGTCGGAAAGAGTAGCCGCCACTACTGTTGCGCAACGGCAACATTGCGGGCCACGGCGGCCCAGCGGCACCGGTCAGGCTCGGCGTCCTCCTAGCAAGGTTCTGTAAATACGTGTTAATTTTAATTTCCCTGGAGGTCGGTAGAAAGTTCCGAATGGTCGACCCGCGAGTGATTTTTGTGCAACACATGTCTGGAAACCGTGTTTTGGCGGGTGTGAAAGGGCTGGTTCTTCATTGCCTGAAGGGTTCCTTGCGCTAATGTGATCGAAGCGACGGAGGGGGGCTAAACCCCAGGTCGCCCCGTCCGGTGACGGTCGAACGAAGCGAATAGGCAGCGTCGACTTAATCGGGTGGTCACGGGGTCAAGGGGACCTTCAGGGCGTAAGCCCGGCACGACGGAACCCTCCCACGGAAAGCAAAACTGGAGGTTCAACATGAAGATGGTGAAAAGCCTTCTCCTCGGTTCGGCGGCCGCAGTGCTCGCCGTTGCTGGGGCTCAGGCGGCCGATCTTCCCGTCAAGGCCAAGCCGGTCGAGTACGTGAAGGTCTGTGCGCTCTACGGCGCTGGCTTCTTTTATATCCCGGGCACCGACACCTGCCTGAAGATCGGTGGCATGGTCCGCGCTGACTACGGCTTCAATGCCGGCGGTTCGCATGGCCAGTACTGGGACGGCACCCAGGCCCACTACAATCGCGGCACCAACGATTTCCAGACGCGCGTTCGCACGCAGATCTCGTTCGACGCCCGCACCCAGACCGAATACGGCACCCTGCGGTCCTTCTCCCGCCTGGGCATGCAGTATTCGTCGACCAACGGCACCGCCGCTGACGGCCAGATCTACTTCGATCGCGCCTTCATCCAGCTCGGCGGCTTCACCTTCGGCAAGACGCAGTCGTTCTTCGACGCGTTCGCCAACGGTTATGCCTCGTTCACGACCCTGGTCGGCTCTTCGGATACCGGCAACGGCGTCAACACCGCTGCCTACACCGCGCAGTTCGGCAACGGCTTCACCGGCACGATCGGTATCGAAGACGGCTACATCCGCAAGGCTGGCATCTGGTCGACTGCTGACGCTTATTTGACGGGCGGCACGTTCACGAACCGGGCCGGTGGCCAGCAGATGCCGAACATCATCGGCAATCTGCGTGTCGACCAGGCTTGGGGCACGGCGCAGTTGTCGGCTGCTCTGCAGCAGAATCGGGCTCTCTACTATGTCCCGACCAACGAAACCACCGGCAACCCGGACGACAGGTTCGGCTTCGCCGTCCAGGGCGCCGTGCAGGTCAAGCTGCCGTGGGCCGCGGGCGACACGTTCACCATGCAGGCGAGCTACAGCGAAGGCGCGACCGCTTACGTGTTCGGTAACTCGAACGGCAAGCCCGGTCTCGGCCTTTACGACGGCAGCAAGTTCTTCTCTGGCGTGCTCGTTGATGGCGTCTACGGCGCCACTGGCGACATCGAGCTGACGAAGATCTTCGGCCTCAACGCCGGTCTCGAGCACTACTGGACCCCGAACCTGCGTTCGTCGGTGTACGGCGCCTACTTGAGCGTCGACTTCAACGACAACGCCTCCACCCTGATCTGCGCCCGGCAGGGCGTCGTGGGCGGCTGCAATCCGGACTGGAACATGTACCAGGTCGGTACGCGGACGGTTTGGAATCCGGTGCGCAACCTCGACGTCGGTCTCGACCTTCTGTACACGAAGTTCGAAGGCAAGTACGGCGATGGCGCGACCTGGACCCACACTCCTGGCGGCAGCAAGCCGAATGCAGCCTACGTCATGTCCGATCGGGACGTGTTCTCCGGCATGATCCGCGTGCAGCGGAACTTCTGGCCCTGATCGTCTGATCCGAGCCTAAAAGTCCAAAGCCCTCCGGCGGTCCACCGCCGGAGGGTTCTCCGTTAGAAAAACTCCTGCTCCGTTGCGTCGCATACATGGGCAAGCTGGTGTCCGTTTCCGATGAAGACATCTCGTCCGTGACCCTTGAACGCGGTCAGGGCGACGTATCGCATCTGACGACCTCCGACAGCCCGCTCCTGTCGGGCGACAGCGACGACCTCTCCTGGGCGGTCGCCTCCGACCGCCATCGCTTCGCCGCCAAGGTCCGCGCCGCCCGCGCCATTCTGGGCTGGAGCCAGACCGAACTCGGCCGTCGCGCCGGCCTGTCCCAACGCTCGATCTATCGCCTGGAGATGGCGTCGGTGGATATTCGCCGCTCCACCGTGGTGGCCCTCGAAACCGTATTTGCCCGCGCGGGTATCGATTTCGAACCGCTCGCCGGCGGCGGCTTCAAGGTCGTGGTCTCGGGACCCGGCCCGCACCAGTAGCGACCTGTATTTTCGTCACATAAGATTTTCGAGATCGCTTCGGCATTCGTGCCTTGAAATCGGCAGGCAGACGAAGCTCCGGTCAGGTCCGACGTTGTTGGTTTTTACCAAATGCGGCTGATCAGTTTCCTGCTGCCCCGAGCGCGGCGCAGCACGCAACGCAGCGAAGCGTAACGTAGCGGAGTAATGCGGCGCAGAATTGGGGCCTCGCGCTGACGCTTGCCGGTCGGCGCCGAGCAAGGCCCCGGCTCTGCGGTGCGATAGACCGCGAAGAGCGGTCCTCCGCACCGCGTCCGGGGCACGAGAGACGTACCGTTGAACTCGATGCTAAAAGCCGTTCTGGGTGTCGTGCCCATTGGTGCGCGTGAGCGCCGATGGCACCATCTCGGCGGCGTCGAGCAGTGTCTGCTGGGCGAGATGGGCGTAGCGCTGCGTCATGCGCGGCTGGGTGTGGCCGAGAAGGCCCTGCACCACATAGAGCGACACGCCTTCGTTGACGAGGAAGCTCGCGAATGAATGCCGCAGATCGTGCAGTCTCAAGTTCATGAGCCCTGACGTCTTGCGGATGCGCAGCCACGGGAAATGCAGCGACGGGCAGGGGCGGCCGGTCGTCGGCGAGGGGAAGATATAGGGATTGTCGGGCAGGTGCTCGATCGAACGCAGGAGTTCGATCGCGGCCCGGTTGAGGGCGATGATGCGGGCGCGGCCGGTCTTGGAGATCGGCACCAGCAGGGTCTTGCGCTCGAAATCCACATACTCCCACCTCGCCTTGGTGACCTCGTTGCGGCGCGCGCCGGTGAGCAGGAGGAGCTTGATGGCCTTGGCGGCGACCTGGTTCTCGTCGGTGTCGAGCGCCTTGAGCAGACGCTGAGCCTCCTCGGCAGAGAGAAAACGTTCGCGGCAGACATCGGGTGCGGTCTTCAATCCCGTTGCCGGATTTTCAACGACGCCGGGCACGCCCCATTTCTTGGCGAGATTGTAGACGTAGCGCAGGAGCACCAGCACGCGGTTGGTGGTGCCGGTGGAGTAGCCGTCCTGGCGAAGCTTGCGCATGAGTTCGGCGATATCGCGGTTGGAGATCTCGTCGAGATGTTTTTTCCCCAGCGCCGGGACGATGTGGATGCGCAGGATCGTCTCGTCGGTGCGCCAGCTGCGCTTGGAATCCTTCGCGAACGGCACATACTGGGCGACGACGAAGTCGCGCAGAGTCGGAATGGTGCGCATCTCCTTGCGCTTGTCCTGCGGGTCGGCGCCGAGCAGCGCCTGGGCGAGCACTTCGCGGGCCTTCCTGCGTGCCTGCTTGATGGTGAGAACGTCGCCGGGGCCGATCTTGAACTGGCGTTCGCGGCCGCGCTGATCGCGATAGCGCTGATAGAACGTACGGCCGCCGGAGTTGCGGACCTCGAGCATCAGGCCCGGGGTTTTGACGTCGAAATAGTCGATCTTGCGACGCCCGGGCGGGCACTCGCAGGTACGCACGAAGCTCGCGGACAGTGGAACACGCACGGAAAAGAACTCTTTCGACAGAATTACACGTAACAAACGATAAGGTATTGCGCGTATATCCAATTCGTCGAATCGGCGTGGAATTCAATACGCGCGCATACATCGTCCGTACGGACTAGCGCTTCGTAAAATACGAACCGGCCATTGGACAATAAGCACGTTTACGTGAGTTCTATTTGTTTAACCACAAATTAACACTCGCGTGAGTGGAAGTCTTCCTTTGCGGGTACGATGAAGGGTCGTCAACCTGACATTTTGCCCAGTGCCGTATGCTGATACGGTTCGGCGCGCGCGGGTTCAGCCGCGCTGGTCACGGATATCCAGGTGATCACTCCTCCACCGAGGCGAATGAGGACCGGATCGGCGACGATGTAGTCGATCCACGGTGCACCCTTGGTGTCGGGAAAGCCGAGCCGCTGCATTTGCACAGGAGCCGGACGTGACGCCGGGATGGCGCGGCGGGTTACCGTCGAGCCTTTGAGATCGACGGCGATGTCGATCTGGTCGTCGGCCCGAGCCGGCGGGTCAGGAAAATGCGGGATGACCGCCGGCTGCCGCCGCCGGCCGGCAGCGTTGCACGAAGGCGGCGACCGCCCGCACGGTCGCGTCGTCCCGCAACGCCGGCGCATGGCCCTGGTCGGGCACGTCGAGCCTGACGAGGTCGGGACGCCGTGCCGCCATGGCGGCGAGCGTTTCCGCCGCGAGGATGTCGGAGTTGGCGCCGCGGATCACCATGACGGGCACGCCCGCAAGGGCGTCGAACAACGCCCACTGGGGCGGAGGCGGCTGCGTCGGATCGAACGACGCCAGCGTCTCGGACAGCTTTGGATCGTAGTCGAGGACGAGCCCGCCATCCGCCGTCTTCCAGGTGCGCTGCGCCTGGATCTGCCAATCAGCATCGGAAAAGCCCGGAAATTGGTGGCCGCCGAGCCGGCGCAGGATCGCGGCGGCGTCGGCGAAGTCGCGCGGCGCCGGCAACCGCCCCACATAGGACTTGATGCGTGCAAGGCCTTCGGCCTCGATTGCCGGGCCGATATCGTTCAACACCGCACCGGCGAGGAGTGTCGGCCGCGCCGCCGCCATCAGCATCGTCAGCAGGCCGCCGCGCGACGTGCCGATGAAGACGGCCGGGCCGATGTCCAGGGCGGTGAGGACGGCTATGACGTCGGCGAGTTCGGTCGCGAGGGTGTAATTGCCGGGATCGCGGTCGTATTGCGAACGGCCACGGCCGCGGGAGTCGATGGCGACGACCCGGCGTGGACACGTTGCGTCGCCGGCGAGCGCCGATGCGATTTCGTGGAAGTCGGCGCTGGTGCGGGCGAGGCCGGGCAGGCACACGACCGGCATCGCCGCGGCAACCGGCCCGCCATAGAGGCGTGCGTGCAGCCGCAGGCCATCCGGTGCCGAGATGAAGCAGCTGGCAAAGCCGTCGCCGGCCGTCGTAACGCTCGAGGCCGGCGTCATCGCCAGAGCCGCCCGGTCAATTGGCCGCGGTGCCGCGCCGCAGGTCGGCCTCGATCAGAAGTTTCGTGCCGCCGCCGAAGCGTACGCGATAGACCTGCAGGTTCTCCATCACCCGCTGGACGTAGTTGCGGGTCTCCGAGAACGGGATGCGCTCGACCCAATCGACGGCGTCGATCTGCGGGTCGCGCGGATCGCCGTAGCGCTCGATCCATTCGCGCACGCGGCCGGCGCCGGCATTGTAGGCCGCGAAGGCGAGGATGTAGGAGCCGCGATGGCGCTCGAGGACGTCGCCCAATTCGGCGGCGCCGAATTGGACATTATAGACCGTGTCGTTGAGGAGCCGCTTCTGGTCGTAGGCGACGCCGTGCTTCTTGGCGATGTATTTGCCTGCCGCCGGGGTCACCTGCATGAGCCCCATGGCATTGGCGCTCGACACCACCTTGGGATTGAAGGCGCTCTCCTGGCGGGCGATGGCGTAGACGACCGCCGGCTCGACGTCGGCGCCGATGGGCTTGAAGCGCGGCAGGCCGACGGTCGGGAAGGCGTAGTGGTCGAACGGCATGCCGCGCCCGAGCGCGGTCTTGCCGACCAGCAGCACCGAGCGGGCGTCGCCGTGCCGGTTGGCGAGTTCGGCGAGCTGCACCAGGGTTGGAACGTCGTCCGACTTATCGGGCACGTCGGCCATGAACGGCACCAGCAGGTCGCGTTCGCCGGCCGCATAGAGGAGTTCGGCGGCCCGGGCGACTTCGGTCGGCGGCGCGGCGCGATGCGCCGGGGCCGGATGGGTGAGGGCGATCTCCGCCATTCCGAGCCGCGCGCGCGCGAGCTGGCCGTAATAGGCGGTCGAATAGCGCGCCGCCGCCTGGTAGAAGGCGCGCGCCTCCTGGCGCCGGTTCGCCGCCTCGGCGGCGCGGCCTTGCCAGTAGCCGGCCCGCGACAGGGAGATGGGGTTGGTGGCGACGTGGGAGATGCGGGCGAAGTGCTGGGCGGCGGTCGCCGGATCATTGAGGAAACGCAGCGCGATCCAGCCGGCCGTGAACTCGTGATCGATGCGGTAGTTGTCCTTTTCGGGCGGCGCCGCGTCGCGTGCGACCCGGTAGGCCGTGCGGGCGTCGCCGATGTCGAGGAGCTTGCGGGCGGTCAGCCGGCGTTCCACCCACCATTCGTCACGGTCGTGGAGCTGCTGGGGATCGCGCGGCGCCTTGAGCATCAAGGCGCCGGCCTCGGATATGCGGTCGGCGCGGCGCAGGAGCTGGATGCGGCTGAAGACTACGATCGGCTCGTTCTGCGCCGCCGAAGGCAGATCCCCGATGAGGTCCTGCGCCTTCCTGGATTGCGCCGTGCCGGATTTCGGATAGACGGCGGCGCAGGCGCGGGCGAGCGCCGGGGCGTAGCCGCCGAGGCGCTGCGCCGCCCGCAATGCGGTGGCGTTGTCCTCGTTGTAGAGCCGTCGGTCCATGCGCGCCTTCTCGTCGGCGCGGGTGATCAGGTCGCCGAACAGTTCGAGCGCGACCGCTTCGAGATCGGCGGAAAAATCGTCGTTGCGCCAAGCGTCGCGCACATGTTCCCGGGCGCCGGCGCGGTCGCCGCTCGCAAGAAGCGCGCGGGCGAGGGCGAAGTGCCCCTTGGTGGACAAGGGCTCGATGTCGGCGAAGAAGGCGCGCACCGCCGGTGCCCCCAACCGCTCGTGCCACATCATCGCTTCCGCCCGCCGGCGCAGCGTGACGATGCTGGGCCAATTGGGATTGGCGGCGATGAAGGCATTGTAGCGGGCGAAGTCGACATTGTTGTCGTCGCTGCGCAGGATGATCCACTCGGCGAGTTTGCGGGCGAGCGGATCGCGGATCGTCGCCTGGGCCTCGGTGGCATCCGCCGGGCGGCCCTTGCGGGCGAACGCAATGATCTGCTTGAGGGCATCGATATCGGTTGCCGAGACCGCGCGTGCCGGCATCGTCGCGACGGAAGGCAGCGCCATCGGCACGGCCGCGGCCGTGCGCGCGATGGGCGGGTCGCGGGTCACCGGAAGATCACGCCTCACCGGATCACGGATCGCGGCCGCCTCGGCGGCCGGCCGCTGTCGCGGCATCGGCACGGCCGCCTTGGAGGCCGACGCCTTGTCCGCAGGCTTCTTGTCCGCAGGTTTCGCGGCGGGCTTGCCGGCCGGAGAGGCTGTCTTTGCGGCCGGTTTCGTCGCTTTGGATTTTCCCTTTGCGCTCGCCGCATGGCCGGTCACCGGCTTGGTCGATTTGGCCGCAGGCTTGGCAGCCGGCTTTCTCGACTTGGCGTCCGATTTGGCGATCGCCTTGGTGTCGGGTTTGGCAGTCGCCTTGGCGTCGGTCTTGGGGTTCGCCGTGCTTTTCGCCGGCGCCAGGGTTTTGGTTGCGACGACCTTCGTGGTGGCGTTGCCGGTCGCGGAGGCAAACGTCGTCCAGCCAACGCTCGCGAGTGTGGCGAGCGCGCAAATGGTCAGCATCTTCCGTGGGTTCAAGGTCGCGATCCCCCCGCCGGTTCGAATCAAAGGCGCCCCGTAAACTGCTCATTAACCTGATAAGTTTGACGAAAGCCTAATCGCCCGCAATCGTGGCGATGTTGCGGCTCGCCTCTGCGACCAATGGTGGCGCGGCAGCCGGGTAGCGCGTGGATCTGCTTCGCCGATCATCGCGCCGCTGCACGCATTGGCAAAATCAGTCCTGCGCGACGGCGGGATATTTCGTCGCCGCGCCGCCAAGAGGCTTTTATCCGCATGGGTGAGCCGGTAACAATGAATCGCCTACGGCGCCGCGATGCGGGGCCGTCGATCGTCCCGTTCCCGAGGAGCGTTCCATGACCGCCAAGACCAAGTTCCGCGGATCGTTTACCGCCATGGTGACACCATTCAGCAACGGGTCGGTCGATGAAAAAGCGTTCCGCAGCCTGGTGGACTGGCAGATCGGCGAGGGCACCAACGGCCTCGTTCCGGTCGGCACCACCGGCGAAAGCCCGACGCTCTCCCACGACGAGCACAAGAAGGTGGTGGAATGGTGCGTCGACGAGGCGAGGGGGCGCGTGCCGGTGATCGCCGGCGCCGGTTCCAACTCGACCGTCGAGGCGATTGATCTTGCCCGCCATGCCGAGGCGGCGGGGGCGGACGCCGTGCTGGTGGTCACGCCCTACTACAACAAGCCGACCCAGGAAGGCCTCTATCACCACTA
This sequence comes from Astrobacterium formosum, assembly GCA_030848545.1. Taxonomy (GTDB): domain Bacteria; phylum Pseudomonadota; class Alphaproteobacteria; order Rhizobiales; family Xanthobacteraceae; genus Astrobacterium; species Astrobacterium formosum. The sequence continues at coordinate 65,896 of JAVDCA010000029.1, read as the reverse complement.
CAAGGCCATCAACGATGCGATCGGCATTCCGATCATCATCTACAACATCCCGGCGCGTTCGGTGATCGACATGACGGTGGACACCATGGCGCGACTGTTCGAATTGAAGAACATCGCGGGCGTCAAGGATGCCACCACCAGCATGGTGCGGGTGTCGCAGCAGCGCGCCATGCTCGGCGAGGACTTCAACCAGCTCTCGGGCGAGGACGGGACCGCGCTCGGCTTCATGGCCCATGGCGGCCATGGCTGCATATCGGTCACCTCCAACGTGGCGCCGCGGTTGTGCGCCGAGTTCCAGGCGGCCTGCCTGCGGGGGGATTTTGCCACCGCGGTCAAGATCAACGACAAGCTGTTCCCGCTGCACCGCGACCTGTTCTGCGAGACCAATCCGTCGCCGGCCAAGTATGCCCTCTCGGTGCTCGGCAAATGTGAAGAGACCGTGCGCCTGCCGCTCGTCGGCCTGTCCGACAAGTCGAAGACCACGGTGCGCGCCGCCATGGTCCATGCCGGCCTGGTGAACTAAACTCCGCCCGGTTGTCGTTCGGAGCGCAACGAAAGGCGCGGCGCCGGCGGCGGCCGTGTCCTCCGTGCGAACGCCAAGCGGGGAGTGCAACATGCTCGAGGAGTTCAAGAAATTTGCCATGCGCGGCAATGTCGTCGACCTTGCGGTCGGCGTCATCATTGGCGCCGCGTTCGGCAGCATCGTCCAGTCGGTGGTCGGCGACCTGTTCATGCCGATCATCGGCGCGATCACCGGCGGGCTGGATTTTTCCAACTATTTCCTGCCACTGTCCTCCAAGGTCACGGCCGCTTCGCTGGTCGAGGCGAAAAAGCAGGGCGCCGTCCTGGCTTGGGGCAGTTTCCTGACCGTGGTACTCAACTTCCTCATCGTCGCCTGGGTATTGTTCCTGGTGGTCCGCTTCGTCAACCGGCTCAAGCCCGAAGAGGTCAAGGCGGCGCCTGCTGCGACCAAGCAGGAAGTCCTTTTGACCGAGATCCGCGACCTCTTGAAGAAATAGCTCCCCGGAATTCCGTATCGCCATGGCCAAGCCCGAACCCAAACGCAAGATGATCGCCGATAATCGCAAGGCGCGATTCAACTACGAGATCGGTGAAACCTTCGAGGCCGGTATCGCGCTCACCGGCTCGGAGGTGAAGTCGCTGCGGCAAGGCAAGGCGACCATCGGCGAATCCTACGCGGACTCCAAATCGGGTGAGATCTGGCTCGTCAACGCCAATATTCCCGAGTACCTGCAGGCGGGCCCGTTCAACAACCACGCGCCCAAACGCCCGCGCAAGCTTCTCCTGCACGGCCGGCAGATCGACAAGCTCAGTGCCGCGGTGGATCGCGAGGGCATGACGCTCGTCCCCCTCAAGCTCTATTTCAACGACCGGGGCCGGGCGAAGGTGGAACTCGCCCTGGCGCGCGGCAAGAAGCTGCACGACAAGCGCGAGACCGAGAAGAAGCGCGACTGGGATCGCGAGCGTGGCCGCCTGATGCGGCTTAAGGGATAAGCCGGGGCGGTTGCAAACCACGCCGGCCTGGCCGGCGTTTCCAACCGCCTGTCCCGGCGGTTATCTATCAGAGTTGATCCATTGATCGAGGCCCCCGATGACCACGTTGCGTGACCCCACCGTCCTGCCGACAGCGCTGCCGGTTCCCATCGACGACGGCGCCGCCGGCCATCTCGAAGGGGCGCGTCTGCCCGCGGTGATGCTCGCTGCGACCGACGGCGCCCGCGTCGACCCCTCGGCGCTCGCCGGCACGACGGTGATCTACATCTATCCGCGCACCGGCCAGCCGGGCGCGGAACTTCCCGACGGCTGGGACGACATCCCGGGCGCGCGCGGCTGCACGCCGCAATCGTGCTCGTTCCGCGACCATTTCGCCGAACTCCAGGGACTCGGTGTCACCCGCGTGTTCGGCCTGTCGACCCAGGACAGCGACTATCAGCGCGAAGCCGTCGAGCGGCTTCACCTGCCGTTCCCGCTGTTGTCCGACGAGGATCTCGAGTTTGCCCTGGCGCTGCGTCTGCCGACCTTCACGATTTCGGGCATGACGCTCTTGAAGCGCATGGTGCTGGTCATCACCGACGGGGTCGTGCGCAAGGTCTTCTATCCGGTCTATCCGCCAGACAAGAGCGCCGAGCAGGTGGTCGCTTGGCTGCGCGACCCATGACTGCCCTTCCGGGTTCGTGCCAAATCGCCCATCCCCCGAAATCGACCACTGAGGGTGCGCTGAAACACTTTCGCCGTATCATAGTATTTAACTACTGTAGATTGTGTGTTAGTCAGATGCGGCGCTGGGTTGAAGCCGGATGAGACGAAGCCGGCGGCCTGACGCTTTCAGCGGGGAGGTCACCATGGCTGAACTCATTCGTTCCGCCGCGCCGGTCAGCGTCGAAACAGTAGCGACCGATGTCGTCGCTCGCGCGGCCCCGGTCGCAGTGTTTCAAGGATATGACAGCGTCACGGGCAGCGGCCTGTCGACGGCACTCACCGGCGAGACGAAGACCGTCGGCGGCACCAGCAGCGTCAGCTATCGGATCTGCACGGACATCGAGACGCTGAGCAGCGCGCTCGAGATCGATCAATCGCTGTCGGTGAGCTTCGGCCCGGTCGGCAATGTCGATCAGAAGACGAAATTCGTCCACAACCTCAATATCACGACCTTCAGCGTCTCGATCGTCGTCTTCGCCCGGCATCTGAAGGGCAGCGAAGTCATGACCCATGCCGCGCTTAAACAGGGCATGAATCCGCCGCACGGCACCGAGGAGCTGCGGAACTTCTTCCGTGGTTATGGCGACTCCTTCATCTCCTCCGTCTCGGAGGGCGGCGAGTACTATGCGGTCTACACCTATTTTTCGCAGACTCGCGAGGAGCAGTTCGAGCTCACCGCGTCGATGAATGCCCACGGCATCTTTCAGGGCGGCAGCGTCGATGCTTCGTTGCAGACCAAGATCAGCTCGTTCAACTCGTCGGTCACCACCCGGATCGCATTCGACCAGAACATGTCCGGTATCCGCGACCCCAAGTTTCCCGACAGCGACCACATCATCGAGTTCGCGCTCGCCTTTCCGTCGATGGAGCTCACGGCGCCGGCGATCGTCGAATTCGAGACCCTGGGCTACGAACGGGTACCGAATTTCGGCGACTTCCAGCCCGTCGCCAAAAACCGCGAGTTCTTCGTCGGCAACACCGTGGTGGGCGGCCTGACCAAGCCGCTGGTGACGATTCAGCAACTGCAGAACCAGATCGAGTGGATCAAGCAAGTCTACCAGTTCTACGGCGGCTACAGCGACGGCAAGGTCGATGCCACGGCGGCGGCGGCGAAGACCGATCATGACACGATCAACAACCTGATCATCGCCTATGAAAACGATCCGACCGGCTCGTTCGTGTCGCCCAAGCTGCCGTCGCTGGACAATGGCACGCCGGAACTCGAGTACGAGGTCAAGCACTCGGAGAGCCGTGGCGGCGGCGGTGGTGGCCCGTTCGACGACGTCAACGTCGACACGGCGATCCCGCAGCAGACCCGGATCAGTGCGCTACAACTGCGCTGCGGTGCACGCATCGACAAGCTGATCACCACCTATACCAACACGTCCACCACCTGGACGGTCGAGCATGGCGGCAACGGCGGCAGCCTCAGCAACAAGATCAATCTCAAGCACGGCAATGTGGTGGCCGATATCGCCGGGCGCAGCGGCAAGCGGGTCGATCATCTGACCTTCAAGACCAGCAACGGCGACGCGCTCGATGGCGGTGGCGGCGGTGGCGATCCGTTCAATGAGAACGTGCCGAACGGATCGTTCCTGCTCGGCTTTGCCGGGCGCAGCGGCTCGGAACTCGATCAGATCCAGTTCGTTTACGGCACTTTCCTGCCGGCGCGCTGGACGCCGATCCCGGACTGATCCGCTCCATGACGAAAACAGGCCGGCGGGTCGGGTGGATTCAACGGCTTCTGCGCACGCCGGCGTCGGCTCGATCGATGAACCGGCGCACGTCCGCAAACACCTTGCGGAACATGTCCGGAGTCAGGCGCCTCGTATTGGTGTTGTAGCGGGAGCAGTGATAGCTGTCATAGAGCGAAAACGTGCCGCAATCGTGGACGGCGCCGTGGCCGAACGGTGCCGAGGCGGCGCGGCGACCCAGCGTGGCGAGCAGGCTGTCATGGGCGATGCGGCCGAGTGCCACCACCGCCCGCACCGGCCGATCGGCGGCGAGTTGCGGACGCAGATAGTCCCGGCAGGTGGCGATCTCCGCCCCGATCGGCTTGTTTTCCGGTGGCACGCACCGCACCGCATTGGTGATCCGGCAGTCGACGAGTTCCAGTCCGTCATCGGGTCGCTCGTCGTACTGGCCGCGCGCGAAGCCGAACTCGATCAGGGTCGCGTAGAGGAGATCGCCGGCCCAGTCGCCGGTGAACGGCCGGCCGGTGGCGTTGGCTCCTTGAAGGCCGGGCGCGAGGCCGACGATCAGCAGGCGAGCATCGTCCGGCCCGAATGAGGGGACCGGGGCATTGAACCAGCCCGGCTGGCGCGCCCGCCAGGTTTCACGGAATGCCACCAGGCGCGGACAGCGCGGGCAGTCGCGGTCCGGCTCGTGGCCAGATGCGTGACCAGGTGCGTGGGCGGGGAGGGGCATGGCTGCCCCCTCAGTCCTCGTCGAACTCGTCGTCGCCCGCGCCCGGCTGGGCGGGGGCTCGCGGCGGAGCAACGCTGCGCTGCAGGAACTGGGGCGTATGCTGGCGCGGCTCACGCGGCTCGCGTCCTTCGCGCGGCGGCCGTTCGGTGCGTTCTGAAGGATCGCGGCCGATCTTGGATTGCAGGTCGACGATGTCGAGGAAGATGTCGGCCTGCCGGCGCAGTTCGTCGGCGACCATGGGGGGCTGGGTCGAAATGGTCGAGACCACCGTGACGCGCACGCCGCGGCGCTGGACGGCTTCCACCAGTGAGCGGAAGTCACCGTCGCCGGAAAACAGCACCATGTGATCGATGTTGCCGGCGGTCTCCATGGCGTCGACGGCGAGTTCGATGTCCATGTTGCCCTTGACCTTGCGGCGGCCGGTCTGGTCGACGAACTCCTTGGTCGCCTTGGTGACGACCGTGTAGCCGTTGTAGTCGAGCCAATCGATCAGCGGGCGGATCGACGAGTACTCCTGGTCCTCGATCACAGCGGTGTAATAGAAAGCGCGCAACAGATAGCCGCGCGAGTGGAATTCTCGCAGGAGCCGCTTGTAGTCGATGTCGAAGCCGAGGGACTTGGCCGTTGCGTAGAGATTGGCGCCATCAATGAACAGAGCGATTTTTTCAGTCGGTACCGCCATGGTGTGTCTTTCGAAGCTTTTCTTGGTCCGTGGGTTCCGCCGGTCACGGCGCCTTAGCCCGGGCGCGACCGGAGATGTGCTGCAATAGACGGGTCTAACATCGTCGTTGGAAACGCCGAACCGGGGGCCCCTAGCTACCGTGGGCCGCCTGCGCGTCCGAAAAACGGGCGCCGGTGTCGCTTCCCGGCGCTGGCCTAACAGAGGCGGGCGGTAACGCCAAGTCAATAATTCGGCGCGATATGCCCTTGCGCTTTCGCTCTGGTGGCGATACCTAGCATCGGAATCCCTATACTGAACCTACTTATGGGAGTGACGAGGCATGGCCCGTGTCACCGTAGAAGATTGCATCGACAAGGTCGAAAACCGCTTCGACCTCGTGCTGCTCGCCAGCCATCGCGCCCGTATGATCTCGTCCGGCTCGCAAATCACGCTGGATCGCGACAACGACAAGAATCCAGTGGTCGCCCTGCGCGAGATCGCCGAGGAGACCATTTCCCCGGGAGACCTCAAGGAAGACCTCATCCACACTCTGCAGAAGTATGTGGAGGTGGACGAGCCGGAGCCCGACAACGTCCCCCTGATCGGGTCCAGCGGCTCCGTGGATGCCGATGATACCGAGGTAATCGGGGAACGTATGACCGAAGAAGAGCTCCTCAAGGGCCTCGAAGGCCTGGCGCCGCCCGAGGAGAGGCCGGAGCCGGTCGAGCCCGACGAAGAGGAGTGACGGCACCGACATAGGCGGTCCGTGAGTGGTTTCGGCCCGGCGTTCCGCCGGGCCTTTTTGTTCGGCGGCCACCGCGGCCGGTCGTGGCCGCCGCCGGGTTCAGTTTTGTGAACCAGATCATGAATTTCGCCTTGTGACCGGCCGGATTCGCCCCGATCATAGACGGAAGCGTTGTTTTCCGGCCCGAGTGGCCGTCGCTTTCAGGACATCATGGGTACGACCGACCTGCCACGCATGCAGCAACAGCCCAAACGGCGATCGGAGCTGCGCCGTGAGTTGGAGGTGGTGGCGCGGGTGGAGCCGCCGGTGGAGGCCGAACCGCGGGAAGTGGTGCGCCGTCCGGCCCAGATGATGCGCCAATACGAGCTGGTCGAGCGGGTAAAGAACTACAACCCCAAGGCCGACGAGGACCTGCTCAACCGCGCCTATGTGTACGCCATGAAGGCCCATGGCGAGCAAAAGCGCGCCTCCGGCGACCCCTATTTCACCCATCCGCTCGAAGTCGCCGCCATCCTCACCGACCTCAAGCTGGACGATGCCACCATCGCGGCGGCGCTCCTGCACGACACCATCGAGGATACCGAGGCGACCCGCGCCGAGATCGACCAGGTGTTCGGCAAGGACATCGGCCATCTGGTCGAAGGGCTGACCAAGCTCGCCCGCCTCGACCTTGTCTCGCGCGAGGCCAAGCAGGCGGAGAACCTGCGCAAGCTTCTCCTCGCCATCGCGGAGGACGTGCGCGTTCTTCTGGTCAAGCTCGCCGACCGCCTGCACAACATGCGTACCCTCGGGCACATGCCGCCGGAAGCGCGGCGGCGGATCGCCGAGGAGACGATCGACATCTACGCGCCGCTCGCCGGGCGTATCGGCATGTACGAGTTGCGCGAGGAACTGGAGAACCTGTCCTTTCGCGAACTGCACCCGGAGGCCCACCGGGTCATTAACGCCCGCCTCGACGAACTCGCCGCCCGCTCCAAGATCCTGATCGGCGAGATCGAACAGCAGCTGACCCGAAAACTCGCCGATCGCGGTATCTCGGCGACGGTGACGGGCCGGCGCAAGCGCGCCTATTCGGTATGGCGCAAGATGGAGCGCAAGGCGGTCGGGTTCGAGCAATTGTCCGACATTTTCGGTTTCCGGGTCGTCGTGCCGACCGTGCCCGAATGCTACCAGGCGCTGGGCGTCGTCCACACCACATGGCCGGTGGTTCCCGGCCGGTTCAAAGACTATGTGTCGACCCCCAAGCAGAACGACTACCGCTCCCTCCACACCACCGTGATCGGCCCCGGCAACCAGCGCGTCGAGCTGCAGATCCGCACCCACGCGATGCACGAGATCGCCGAATACGGCATCGCGGCCCACGCCCTCTACAAGGACTCGACCGGCTCGCCGATCGATCTCCTGTCGCGCGAATCCAACGCCTATGCGTGGCTGCGGCGCACCATCGAGCTGCTGGCCGAGGGCTCCAATCCGGAAGAGTTCCTCGAGCACACCAAGCTCGAACTGTTCCAGGACCAGGTGTTCTGCTTCACCCCCAAGGGCAAGCTGATTGCGCTGCCCCGCAAGGCTACCCCCATCGACTTCGCCTATGCGGTCCACACCGACGTCGGCAACCGCGCCGTCGGCTGCAAGATCAACGGCAAGATCGCGCCGCTGATTTCCGAGCTGCAGAACGGCGACGAAGTCGTGATCCTGACCTCGAAGACGGCGGTCGCACCGCCGGCGGCATGGGAATCCATCGTCTTCACCGGCAAGGCGCGGGCCGCCATCCGGCGGGCGACGCGGGCCGCCGTGCGGACCCAATATGCGGGGCTCGGACGGCGCATCGTCGAACGCCTGTGCGTTCGTGCCAAGCGGGAATATTCCGACGAAAAGCTCACCGGCGCGCTGCCGCGGCTCGCCCGTTCGAACATCGACGACGTGTTCGCATCCGTCGGCCGCGGCGAGATGAAGGCCTCCGACGTCGTCCGTGCCATGTATCCGGACTACAAGGAGGAACGCACGGCGGTGATCCCGACTCCGAAGCCGGAAAGCGGCTGGTTCGGCCTCAAGAAGGGACGGGCCTTGCAGTTCAAGGTGCCGGCCGCGCCCGGTCGCGACGAGGGCATTCCCATCCGCGGCATCACCAGCGACCTGCCGGTGAGTTTTGCGCCCCACGGCGGTGCCGTTCCGGGTGACCGCATCGTCGGCATCCTCACGCCGGGGGAGGGCATCACCATCTACCCGATCCAGTCTGCGGCCTTGAAGGCTTACGAAGATGCGCCGGAGCGATGGCTCGACGTGCGCTGGGACGTGGACGACACGGTGCCGCAGCGCTTTCCGGCCCGTCTTTCGATCCAATCGCTCAACGAGCCGGGCTCGCTCGCAGGCATCGCCCAGGTGATCGCCGAGCACGACGGCAATATCGACAACGTGCGCATGATGCGCCGCTCGCCCGATTTCACCCAGATGACCATCGATCTGGAAGTCTACGACCTCAAACACCTCACGGCCATCATCGCTCAGCTGCGCGCCAAGCCGATGGTCGCAAAAGTCGAGCGCGTCAACGGATAGTCCCAGCGTGTCAGAACTTCTTCCGGTCAGGCTCGGTGTCAACGTCGATCACGTCGCCACCGTCCGCAACGCCCGCGGCGGCCGCCATCCCGATCCACTGCACGCGGCCGAGGTCGCCATCGCGGCCGGGGCCGACGGCATCACCGCACATCTGCGCGAGGATCGCCGCCACATCCGCGACGACGATATCCATCGACTCAAGGAGCACATCCGCAAGCCTCTCAATCTGGAAATGGCGGCGACCGACGAGATGGTGGCGATCGCACTGCGAGTGAAGCCGCACGCCGCCTGCCTGGTGCCGGAGCGGCGCGAGGAGCGTACCACCGAGGGGGGCCTCGACGTCGCCGGATCGCGCCAACATCTCGCCCCGGCGGTGCAGAAGCTCGTGGCCGGCGGCATCCGCGTGTCGCTGTTCATCGCCGCCGACGAAGCCCAGATCACGACCGCCGCCGCCATCGGGGCGCCGGTGATCGAAATCCACACCGGCGCCTGGTGCGAGGCGCTCGCGGCCCGCGAGAACGAGCGCGCCCTGGCCGAGTTCGCCCGCATCCGCGCCGGCGTCCGGCTCGCCCGCTCGCTCGGCCTTGAGGTGCATGCCGGCCACGGGCTCGATCACGCCAGCGCCGAGACGATCGCGGCACTGCCGGAGATCGCCGAACTGAACATCGGCCATTTCCTGATCGGGGATGCCATCTTCGTGGGACTGCGCGCGGCGGTCGAACGCATGCGCGACGCCATCGCGCGCGGCCGCAGCAAGGCGTCGGCGCCATGATCCTCGGCATCGGCATCGATCTCGTCGACATCCGTCGCATCGAGAAGACGATCGAACGGCATGGCGAACGTTTCGTCGCGCGCGTTTTCACCGCCGTCGAACGTGCCAAGGCGGAGCGGCGCGCCAATCGGGTCGAGACTTACGCCAAGCGCTTCGCCGCCAAGGAAGCGTGCGCCAAGGCGCTGGGCACCGGCTTCCGTAACGGCGTCTTCTTCCGCGACATGGGGGTGGTGAATTTGAAGTCGGGCCGTCCGACCCTGGAGCTCACCGGCGGCGCACGGCGCCGCCTGGAGGCCATCACACCGCCCGGAACACAAGCGCGAATTGACCTCGCTCTGACGGACGAATGGCCCATCGCTCAAGCCATGGTGGTGATCTCGGCGGAATGCACGGACACGAGGGCTTGATTGCGCGGCGGCGAGTGAGCGGCTAAAAGTCGTTGTCGCGACAGCCGGCCGAGCCTCGCGGGCGAGTCCAAGTTTCGCGTATAAACGTCTGATAAGGCAATGATATTTTGACCGTGCACCCCCGTCAGGCGACCCTCGCGGGGGCCGGAAGGAAGCGCGCGAGCGACGTGACGAGAGGCCTATGAGCGTGTCGACCGACGAAAAGCGGAAAGAGGGCGGAATCGCCGAGACCGCGCGCGTGATCTTCCATGCCCTGATCATCGCACTGGTGATCCGCACCTTCCTGTTCCAGCCGTTCAACATCCCGTCCGGTTCGATGATGGGGACGCTGCTGATCGGCGACTATCTGTTCGTGTCCAAATACAGCTACGGCTACAGCCGCTATTCGCTGCCGCTGTCCCCGAACCTGTTCTCCGGCCGTATCATGGGCTCCGATCTCGATCGCGGCGACGTGGTGGTCTTCCGCCTGCCCAAGGACGATTCGACCGACTACATCAAGCGCGTCATCGGCATGCCGGGCGATCGCATCCAGGTCAACGACGGCGTACTCTTCATCAACGGCACCGCGGTCAAGCGCGAGCGCGTCGCCGACTTCATCGACGCCGACGGCGGCCACACCATGCGCATCAAGCGCTGGCGCGAGACCTTGCCGAACGGGGTTTCCTACGAGACCCTCGACTTGCAGGACAATGGCTTTCTCGACAATACCCAGGTCTATGTGGTGCCGCCCGGCCATTACTTCATGATGGGCGACAACCGCGACAACTCCACCGACAGCCGCGTGCTGTCTCAGGTCGGTTACGTGCCGTTCGAGAATATCGTCGGCAAGGCACAGATCATCTTCTTCTCCATCGGCGACGGCGAGGCGGCCTGGCACGTTTGGGCCTGGCCTTGGGCGGTGCGCTGGTCGAGGTTGTTCACGATCGTTCGATGACACGCGGCCTCAAGGGCGCCGGCAAGCTCGAGGAGCGGATCGGCTATGATTTCGCCGACCGCGAATTGCTGACGAGCGCGTTGACCCACATCTCGGCGCTGTCCGGCAAGAACCGCCACGGCAGCTATCAGCGTCTCGAATTCCTCGGCGATCACGTCCTCGGGCTGGTGATGTCCGAGATGCTGTTCCGCGAATTCCCGCGTGCCGACGAGGGCGAACTGTCGCGCCGGCTCGCCGATCTGGTGCGCAAGGAGACCTGCGCCGAGGTAGCGCGCGCCGTCGACCTCGGCGCTGCCATCAAGCTCGGCAGTTCGGAAAACAATTCCGGCGGCCGCAAGCGGCCGGCGATCCTCGCCGACGTGTGCGAATCCCTGATCGGCGCCGTGTTTCTCGACGGCGGCTATGTGGCCGCCTGTGAACTGGTCGAACGGCTGTGGGGCGAACGCATGCGCCAACCCCAGAAGCCGATTCGCGATCCCAAGACCGTGTTGCAGGAATGGGCGCAGGGGCGGGGATTGCCGACGCCATCCTACCGCGAGGTCGAGCGTACCGGCCCGCATCACAATCCCGAGTTCCGCGTCGAGGTCTCGCTGCCGCAACTTGCGCCCGCCGAAGGCCTGGGGCCGTCCAAGCGGGTGGCCGAGCAGGCGGCGGCGGCGGCCATGCTGACGCGTGAAGGTGTGGAGCCGGCGAAACAGGATGCCTGAGAACACCTTGACCCAAGAGAATTCCGACGACGCCGGCCGCGACAGGCGGTGCGGCTTCATCGCCCTGATCGGCGCCCCCAATGCCGGCAAGTCGACGCTGGTCAACGCCCTGGTCGGCACCAAGGTGACCATCGTCAGCCCGAAGGTGCAGACGACGCGCTCGCTGGTACGCGGCGTCGCCATCGCGGGCCCGGCGCAACTCGTCCTGATCGACACTCCCGGCATCTTCGCGCCCAAGCGACGCCTCGACCGCGCCATGGTGACGACCGCCTGGAGCGGCGCCCAGGACGCCGACATCGTCGCCGTGCTGGTGGACGCCAAGGCCGGGCTGGACGACGAAGCGAACGCGATCCTGGCGCGCCTCGGCAACGTCTCCGGGCCGAAGGTGCTGGTCATCAACAAGGTCGATCTGGTCGCCAAGCCGAAGCTGTTGGCGCTGGCACAGACCGCCAACGAGCAGGCGAAGTTCGACGTCACCTTCATGATTTCTGCCCTGACCGGCAGCGGCGTTCCCGACCTCAAGGACTGGCTCGCCGCCCATGTGAAAGCCGGCCCCTGGCACTATCCCGAGGACCAGGTCTCGGACGCTCCCCTGCGCAGCCTCGCCGCCGAGATCACCCGCGAAAAGCTGTTCCACCGCCTGCACCAGGAGCTGCCCTACCGTTCGACGGTGGAAACCGAGGTCTGGAAGGAGTTGCGCGGCGGGCGCGTGCGCATCGAGCAGACCATCTTTGTGGAGCGCGAAAGCCAGCGCAAGATCGTGCTCGGCAAGGGCGGCCAGACCATCAAGGCGATCGGCGCCGACGCCCGGCGCGAGCTGATGGAGATCATCGGGAAGAAGGTCGACCTGTTCCTGTTCGTCAAGGTGCGCGAAGGCTGGGGCGACGACCCCGAGCGCTACCGGGAAATGGGGTTGGAGTTTCCGCGGGAATAGAAGGCCTGAAGCCGAGAAAAAGGGCCGCGTGTTCTCACGCGGCCCTTCGTCGGGATCAGGCGTTTCCCCAACTCGTCAGTTCATCGGCTTCGGCAATGGCGTCTTATCGGTGCTCGCCGGCAGGATCGGCAGCTCGACACGCGGCTGCTCGCCCGTGAGGGTGCCGAGGAAGGCCGTGATGGCGTCGATCTCCTTGTCGGAGAGCTTCTCACCGAGCTGGCTCGTGCCCATGATCGCTACCGCCTGCTTGAGATTCCACACCTTGCCGGAATGGAAGAAGGGCGCCGTGATGGCGATGTTGCGCAGCGGCGCGGCGCGGAACACGTAGTTCTCGTCGGCGCTCTTGGTCACCTCGAAGCGGCCGCGGTCGTTAGCCGGCAGGACGTCGGCGCCGGGCTTCTCGACGACGCCGAACGGGAAGTAGGCCTCGCCGCCGAAATTGACGCCGGCGTGGCAGCCGACGCAACCCTTGTCCATGAACAGCTTGAGGCCGTCCTTCTCGACGCTGGTGAGCACCGCGGTGTTGCCCTCGAGGAACTGGTCGATACGGGCACCGGGCGTGATCAGCGTCGCCTCGAACGCTTCGATCGCCTTGGCAACATTGTCGAAACTCACCGGCTCCGTTTCGCCCGGGAAGGCGCTTTTGAACATCGTGACGTATTCCGGAATGCTCTTGAGCGTCGTTTCGACGTCAGCCGGCTTCGAGTTCATCTCGACGCCGGCCTGGATCGGACCCTTGGCCTGGGCCTTCAGGTCGGCGGCGCGGCCGTCCCAGAACTGGGCGATGTTGAACACGGCGTTGAGCACGGTCGGGGCATTGCGCGGACCTTTGGCCCAGCCGTGTCCGATCGACGTCTCGAGATTGTCGTCACCGCCCATCGACAGGTTGTGACAGGTGTTGCAGCTCAGAAGGTGGGACGCCGACAGGCGCGGTTCGAAGAACAGCGCCTTGCCGAGCGTAACCTTGTCGCGGGTGACCGCATTGTCTTTGACGGCCGGCACCACCGACGGTACCGGGTTGAAGACCTCCCGGGCCTGTTTGAGCAACGGGTCTTCGGCGGCCGCGACGGTTGCTGCGGTCGCAAGCAGCAGGGCCGACGCGAAGGCGAAACGGCGCATGGAGAACCTCCCTGATTACCGCGGGGATCAAATCTGCCGGGGGTTCAGATGCTGCGAATTAGTTGCAATCCATTTGTTGCCTTTGTTGCAAAACATCGTTTGATCCAGATCAAATCGCGGCATTATGAAGCATCAGGCACGCCACTTCGCCCGGATCCGGTGCGGCGTGCCGATGGGTAGGTCGGGGTCTGGTTTCGAGCTATAAGCCGACCATGGAATGGACCGACACCGGCATCGTCCTCGGCACCCGCCGGCACGGCGAGGCCAACGCCATCCTGGAAGTGCTGACCATCTCCCATGGTCGCCATCTCGGAATGGTGCGGGGCGGCGGTGGGACACGGCTCAGGCCCGTGCTGCAGCCAGGCAACACCGTCACGGTGACGTGGCGGGCGCGGCTCGACGAGCATCTTGGCCAGTATACGGTCGAGGGAATTGACCTGCGGGCGGCGACTTTCCTGGACCGCGCCCATGCCCTCTACGGTGTTACCCATGTGGCCGCCCTGTGCCGCTTGTTGCCGGAGCGCGATCCGCACGCAAACGTGTTCGATGCCCTGCTGGCCCTGGTCGACGACCTCGACGATCCGTTGTGGTTTGCGGCGCGGCTCGCCCGCTTCGAACTGCAGATCCTCTCTGAACTGGGATTCGGGCTCGACCTGAGCGAATGCGCCGCCACCGGTACGACCGAGGACCTGATCTACGTATCGCCGCGTTCAGGACGGGCGGTGTCGCGGGCCGCGGCCGGGCCGTGGCGCGACAAGCTGTTGCCGTTGCCTGCCTTCATGACGATGTCCGACGATATCGAAGAATGTCCCGACGCGGCGGACGTCGGCGCCGCCTTCGCGCTGACCGGATATTTTCTCGACCGGCGCGTGCTGGAACCGCGTGGATGTCCGATGCCCGACGCACGCCAGAGTTTTCTGGCGTCGGTGTTGGGCCGCGACCCGCCACCATGCGTTCATAGATAGATCCGGCGGCACCGCTTTCGATGCCGCCGGACAATGTCACTTCCGGGACGCGCCCTACCGGCGGCGCCAATGCCGGTGACGCCAGTGGGGATAAGGACGCGGTCCTCCCCAGTAGCGCGGGGGTCCCCAGTGGCGCGGGCCGCTCCACCAGCAATTGCGACGCCAGCCGCAACCATAGGGGCCGCAACGCCAGACGCGCCGGCACACATAGGCCACTTCCTCGGCGAGGTTGGTGTCCTGGGCCGCCAGTGCGACTCCCGCCGGCGTACCGAACGTCATTGCTTCGGCGCGCGGTGCATTGAACGCTCCCACCGTGACGAGACCCACGGCCAGTCCGGCCAGCAAAATCCACTTCCGCATGCCTACCTCCTTCAAGCCCCCGAATAGCCCCCCACAGAGCCGTGAAGCTCCACCACACGCGATCATCATAGAAGACCAGGGCCGAAAAACGTCTGGCTGCCCCGTTCATGTACCGTTCATCGCGTGGCGTTCATCGCGCCATGCTGACAACGCGCACCTCAACGTCGGCGGCGTTTTACCGGTTCCGGCCGCAGCGGTTGTCCGCCGTCGGGCTTGACTGTATGCGATCCTCCCATGGGCAAACAACTGATTCCCCCCGAACCGTCCGAAGTTCAGGACATTCCGTTGCGCGAGGCGCTCGAAGAGCGCTACTTGGCTTACGCGCTGTCCACCATCATGAACCGGGCGTTACCGGACGCCCGCGACGGCTTGAAGCCGGTGCACCGGCGGCTCCTCTATGCCATGCGGCAGCTGCGGCTCGATCCCGGTTCCGGCTTCAAGAAGTCGGCCCGCGTGGTCGGCGACGTCATCGGCAAATTCCATCCCCACGGCGACCAGGCCGTCTACGACGCGCTGGTGCGTCTCGCCCAGGACTTCGCCCAGCGCTATCCGCTCATCGACGGGCAGGGCAATTTCGGCAATGTGGACGGCGATAACGCCGCCGCCATGCGCTACACCGAGGCGCGGATGACCGAGGTCGCCCGCCTCCTGCTCGACGGTATCGACGAGGACGCGGTCGACTTCCGCCCCACCTATGACGGCTCCGAGAACGAGCCCGTGGTGCTGCCCGGCGCATTCCCGAACCTGCTCGCCAACGGTTCGCAGGGCATCGCCGTCGGCATGGCGACCGCGATCCCGCCCCACAATGTGGCCGAACTGTGCGATGCGGCTCTGCACCTGATCGACAATCCCGCCGCGCGCACCAAAACGTTGCTGAAATGGGTGCAGGGACCCGACTTCCCGACCGGCGGTATCGTGATCGATTCCCGCGAGACCATCGCCGAATCCTATACCACGGGCCGCGGCTCGTTCCGCGTGCGCGCCAAGTGGGAACAGGAGGAGGGTAGCCGCGGCACCTGGGTGGTTGTCATCACCGAGATTCCGTGGCTCGTGCAGAAGTCGCGTCTGGTCGAAAAGATCGCCGAGCTCCTCAACGAGAAGAAGCTGCCGCTGGTCGCCGACGTGCGCGACGAATCGGCCGAGGACATCCGCCTCGTCATCGAGCCGCGCGCCCGCACGGTCGATCCCGGCCTGATGATGGAATCGCTGTTCAAGCTCACCGAGCTCGAGAGCCGCATCCCGCTCAACATGAACGTGCTGGTGAAGGGCCGCATCCCCAAGGTGCTCGGCCTTGCCGAGATGCTGCGCGAATGGCTCGACCACCGCCGCGACGTCCTGCTGCGCCGCTCGCGCTGGCGCCTCGCCCAGATCGAGCACCGCCTCGAAGTGCTGGGCGGCTATCTGGTCGCGTATCTCAACCTCGACAAGGTGATCAAGATCATCCGCACCGAGGACGAGCCCAAGCCGGTGCTGATCAGGACCTTCAAGCTCACCGAGCTTCAGGCCGACTCCATTCTCAACATGCGCCTGCGCAATCTGCGTAAGCTCGAGGAAATGGAAATCCGGCGCGAGGACAAGGAACTCAGGTCGGAACGCAAGAGCCTGCAGGACCTCATCAAATCCGAACCGGAGCAATGGAAGCGGGTCGGCGACGAGATCAGGACCATCAAGACCACCTTCGGGCCCAAGACCCCATTGGGCAAGCGCCGCACCAAGTATGCCGAGGCGCCGGAGCACGATGAAGCGGCGATCGAAGAGGCCATGGTGATCCGCGAACCGATCACCGTGGTGGTCTCGCAGAAGGGCTGGATCCGGGCGCTCAAGGGCGTGGTCGAGGACGTTTCGGGGGTCGCCTTCAAGACGGACGACGCCTTGAAGTTCTCGTTTCCGGCGGAGACCACTTCGAAGATCCAGGTGTTCGCCACCAATGGCCGCTTCTACACGATCGATGCCGGCAAGCTGCCGGGCGGGCGTGGCCACGGTGAGCCGGTGCGGCTGCTCATCGACATGGAAGAGGAAGCCGATCTGGTCGCCGTCTTCCCGTTCGTGGGCGGACGCAAGTTCGTGGTGGCGAGCCACGAAGGCAAGGGCTTCATCGTCCCTGAGGACGAGTGCCTGGCCAATACCCGCAAGGGCAAGCAGATCATCAACGTCAAGATGCCCGACGAGGCGAGGGCGGTCACCGAACTCGCCGGCGACCAGGTCGCCGTCATCGGCGACAACCGCAAGGTCGTGGTCTTCCCGGTCGAGCAGCTGCCGGAAATGACCCGCGGCGCCGGCGTGCGGCTACAACGCTACAAGGACGGCGGCCTCTCCGACATCAAGACCTTCGTGGGCAAGGAGGGACTGACCTGGACCGATCCCGCGGGGCGCGTGTTCACCCTGACCTTGAAGGAGCTCGCCGACTGGCGCGGCAATCGCGCCGATGCCGGCCGCATCGCCCCGAAGGGCTTTCCGCGCAGCAACAAGTTCGGCGGTTGAACGCGGGTCGGCGCGTCCCGGGTAGAAGCTTGAACTGTCCGATTCTTGTGTCTGGCAACAATTGCAGCTTCCGGTATATGGTAACCGGAGATTGATCTTGTCTTCACCCTGCAGGGGACGATGCCATACGGATTCAAGCGCATCGATCTTCAGGCGAATGCCGAAGCCAAATCGGCTGACGCAAAGCTGCTTTTGCAGCATGGCCGATATTCGAGCGCTTACTATTTAGCAGGCTATTCAATCGAGATTGGACTGAAGGCGTGCATTGCCCTTCAGGTCGCCGCCGAGACCATCCCGGGCAAGGCATTCTGAACAATGTCTGGAATCACAAGTTCTCGACGCTGCTCGGCCTTGCAGGGCTTGCGACGGCTCTGAAGGAAAAGCAGGACAGCGACCGTAAATTCGCTGCAAGTTGGGCAATTGTATTGGAATGGTCGCCCGATGCCCGCTACGAAACCAAAGACCTCATGAGCGCGCAATTGATGATGAACGCGGTCGCGGCTGCGAATTCGAGAGTGCTCCCATGGATCAGAACGTATTGGTGAGCAGCGGGCACACGCTGGTAAAGGCGCTCGACGCAGCGGGACTTGCGCCACGGATTGCGATTTGGGTTCATGGCCTTGATGATGATTCATGGAGGTTGTGGATCGTTCCGCCGTCGGAGGTCGACGACAAACGCGAATTTTATGGCCGTCTTTCCGAAGTCATCAGCAAGCACCGAGCGGAGTTGGGTGATCTTTCGGCTGGCGACATCGAAATGGCTTCCGCCAACCATCCCGCCATGGCGGGCATCGGCCGACACTTCCCAATGGAAGGACTCGGAAGCGCACCGTTCTCCGGCAATCGCTTCAACGGTTTCTATTTGCCGGCGGGCATTATTCTGCGCGCGACCCTTCCTGAAGAGGCGCCGCAGCCGACTTGATCGCCATCGCGATGAGTGGAATTTATCACTCGCAAGTCAGCGCGCGATCCGCCACGCATTGCGCAGTGCTGGCACCGGACGCAGCGGGTAGCGGCGATAGATTCCGTAGTGGAAGGTGAGGCGGCGTAGAAATGCGAGCATTGCGGTCATTCCATCCGTGACTGTCCGTTCCAACGCCGGTCGGGGAGAGATTGTTCCGGGTCGGCTGCGGCGGCCACGACGGCAGATGACGCGATTCGGCTTGTGCCAGCAATGTGCCACTCTGCGCAAAAACGTTATCTCGTATGCGCGAGCGTCGCATGCGTGATGCACAATCGGCGGACCCGTTCAACCGCTCGTGCGCACCCAGCCTTCGGGCTTGAGCCGTTCCTGGGGCAGGAATCTGGCCTTGTAGTCCATCTTGCGTGAGCCCTTCACCCAATAACCCAGATAGACATAGGGCAGGCCGAGCTTTCTGGCGCGGGCGATGTGATCGAGGATCATGAAGGTGCCGAGCGAGCGGTAGCCGTATTCGGGCTGGTAGAAGGAATAGACCATCGACAGGCCGTCGCCGATCACGTCCGTCAGCGCGACGGCGAGGAGTTCGCCGCCACGGCCCGTGAAGCCGGAATCGGGCGTGCGCAGGCGATACTCGACCATGCGGGTTTTTACATGGCTGTCCTCGACCATCATGGCGTAGTCGAGCACGGTCATGTCCGCCATGCCGCCGTCGTAGTGGCGCGAATCCAGATAGCCGCGGAACACGGAATACTGTTCGGAAGTCGGCACGGCGGTGCGCATGTCGGCGATCAGGTCGGAATTCCGGTCGAACACCCGCCGCATGCCGCGCGACGGCTTGAATTCGCCCACCACCACCCTGACCGACACGCAGGCGCGGCACACTTCGCAGGCGGGCCGGTAGGCGATCGACTGGCTGCGGCGGAAGCCGCCATGGGTCAGGAGATCGTTGAGTTCGCCGGCGCGCTCGCCGACCAGATGGGTGAATACCTTCCGTTCCTCCTTGCCGGGCAGATAGGGGCAGGGCGAGGGGGCGGTGAGGTAGAATTGGGGCGTGTCACGCGAATGCTGGGTCAACGGAGTCCCTGGGCGGTTTTCCCGTCAGGATCGCGCGCCGGAGCAGCGCCGTCAAAGGCTTTTCGATCGCGCCGCGACCTCGTTCGGCGTTGTGCCCTAGAACCGCCGGGAGCCGGCGAGCGCCGCGGCCCGCGCCGGGTTGTTGACGGCGACCGTGCCGAGAACGATGTCGTGCAGGAGACGGCGGCGATCGTTGAAGAGGCCGACCAGGAGCACGAAAGGCGTTAACGCCGACACCGATATCCAGAACAGGACGGCGTGGACGGCACCGAGCACCGAATAGCAAGGCGCGCCGTACCAGGTGCGAAGCTGGATATCCATGACGCGCATGCCCAGTGTCGCCGACGCCGGGCTCCCCAGCGTGACCGCATAGTAGATGACCGCCCAGATGGTGGCTCCCGGGCCGAGCAGCCAGTAGAGCGCGAAGCCGAAGCCGAGTGTGATGATGCCGAAAAAGAAGATGAAGATGGCGGCGAGCGCGACCGGCAAGAAGATGATCACGACGTCGATCATGAAAGCGAGAATGCGGCGCGCCAGCACGCCCTCGAACAGTTCCGGCTGGTGCAACGGGTCGTAGGCGTGCGGCTTGACGTCGATGCCGGCGCCGAAGTGTCCGGGTCCGCGGTCGGTCATGGCCATCTCCCGATCCAGTCCGGACGAGCATAAGCCATTCCGGCCGCCGGCGGCAGGGCATATCACCGAATGCCACGGGCTGGCGCCGCGACAAGGCCGGTCTTATGGTCGCGGCGAACCGGAGTTGTACCCGTGACCATTTCCCTCGAGACGATCCTCGCCGCCCGCCGTGTCCTGGTCGGCGCGGTGTTGCGCACGCCCCTCCTGCCGGCGCCCAAATTGTCGGCGCTCACGGGTGCGGACGTCTACGTAAAATATGAAAACCTGCAGGTGACCAATTCGTTCAAGGACCGCGGCGCCCTGGTGCGGCTCTCCGCCCTCGGCGAGGACGAGCGCCGCCGTGGCGTGGTCGCCATGTCGGCCGGCAACCACGCCCAGGCGGTCGCCTACCACGCCGCCCGGCTCGGCATTCCGGCGACCATCGTGATGCCGGTGACGACGCCGCTCGTGAAGGTGCAGTCGACCCGCTCCTACGGGGCCGACGTGGTGCTCGACGGCGAAACGGTGGCGGAGTCGCAGGCGCGCGCCGAGGTTCTGGTGGAGGAAAAGGGCTTCGTCCTGGTCCATCCCTACGACGACCCGTTGATCATGGCCGGACAGGGCACCATCGCGGTGGAAATGCTGGAGGAGATCCCCGATCTCGACGTGCTGGTGATCCCCATCGGCGGCGGCGGCCTCATTGCCGGCAATGCGGTCGCCGCCAAGGGCCTGCGGGAGGCGATCGAGATCGTCGGCGTCGAGGCGACCCTCTATCCGGCCATGCGTAATGCGATTTCGGGCGAAAGCCGGCCGATCGGCGGACCGACGCTTGCGGAAGGCATCGCGGTCAAGAATGTCGGCCGGTTGACGCTGCCGATCGTGCGCGAACTGGTCAGCGACATCGTGCTGGTCGACGAGACCCATCTGGAACGCGCGGTCAATGCCTACCTGACCCTGCAGAAGACCATGGCGGAGGGCGCCGGCGCCGCCGGCCTCGCGGCTCTTCTCGCCGAGCCCGAACGCTTCCGCGGCCGCAAGGTCGGGTTGGTCCTGTGCGGCGGCAATATCGATCCGCGCATCCTGTCGTCGATCATGGTGCGCGAGCTTGAGCGCGACGTGCGCATGGTCGCATTTCGGCTGACCATCCCGGATCGTCCCGGCGTCCTCGGCCAGATCGCGACCCTGCTCGGCACGCTCGGCGCCAACATCCTCGAGGTCGAGCACCGGCGCCTGTTCCTGGACGTGCCGGCCAAGGGCGCCAAGCTCGACGTCACCGTCGAGACCCGCGACCGCACCCATTCGGACGCCATCCTGACCGCCATGGCGGAGGCCGGGTACCAGCCGGTCAGGCTCGCCGCCGGTTCGCCGGTCGGTGCCCCATAGGTGCTTTTCGTGTCAGTTGGGCCGCGTCAGGCGGTCGAACAGCCCGTCATCCGGTATGGGGCTTTCCTCCGCCACCGACGGGGCTTCGTCCGGCCGTGGCCGCGGCACCGGCACCGTGAGCCGGGCCAGGGAGGCGGCCGACGGCCGTGGCCGGGGCAGCGGTACCGGAGCGGCATCGATGGGTTCGCCGAGCGTGCCCGTCGTCACTTCGGCAACCACCGGTTCGGTGGGTGCGGCGGACGGATCGGCGTCAGGCCATGGCAGCAGGCCGGGCGGAACCGCGAGCGCAACCGGCATATCTACGGCGGCTTGAGTGGACGCCTCCGCTGGGGAGTCTGGATGCGTGGATTCGGTCGAGCTGTCCGCCGGCGCCGGCCGTGCCTCGGTGGCGGGCGGTGATGGGAAGGCAGGCGCCGGTTCTGGTTCGGCATTCAGGGCGATCCCGTTGGCCGGGCTCGGCTCAGGTGCCGCCATGGATTCCGCCACGGGTTCAGGGTCGGGGGTGCCGCTCTGGCCGATCAGGTCACGCAGAAGCGGGACGGCCGCGACAGCGCTCGGGTAATGGGCGAGCATGATCGGTGTCAGCATCCAGCCGGCGAAGATGACCACCAGAAGGCTGAAGGCGACCACCAGGACCCGCGAGGCTCTCGAGGGCCGCTCGTAGATCACAACCGGGGGGGAATATGGCCTGGCCGCGCCTTTGGGGGGAACCTGTGCCGAAATCCGCACCACTGTCCTGCCTGCGGTTTCCTAATCTGCGGATTTCTAGCCTGCGGCCTTCAGCTTCTCCGCCACGCGTAGGGCAAAATAGCTCAACACGCCGTCCGCGCCGGCGCGCTTGAAGGCGATCAGGCTCTCCATCATGGCCCTCTCGCCGTCGAGCCAGCCATTGTTCGCGGCGGCCATGATCATCGCATACTCACCCGAGACTTGATAGGCGAAAGTCGGCAGCGCGAAGGCGTCCTTCACACGCCACAGCACGTCCAGATAGGGCATGCCCGGCTTCACCATCACCATGTCGGCGCCTTCCTCGATGTCGAGTTCCACCTCCCGCAGCGCCTCGTCCGTATTGGCCGGGTCCATCTGGTAAGTGCGCTTGTCGCCCATGAGCGTCTTCGAGGAGCCGACCGCATCGCGGAACGGTCCGTAAAAAGCCGATGCGAATTTCGCCGCATAGGCCATGATGACGACTTCGCTGCGGCCGTCGTCGTCGAGGGCGGCCCGGATGGCGCCGACGCGCCCGTCCATCATGTCGGACGGCGCGATGATGTCGCAGCCGGCGCGCGCCTGCACCAGCGCCTGCTCGACCAGCACCGCGACGGTCTCGTCGTTGACGATCTCCTCACCCCGCAACAACCCGTCATGGCCGTGGCTGGTGTAGGGGTCGAGGGCGACATCGCACAGGATGCCGATGTCGGGCACTTCCTTCTTGATGGCGCGCACCGTGCGGCAGATCAGGTTGTCGGGATTGGTCGCCTCGCTTCCGTCTTCGTCGCGCAGCGACGGGTCGGTGTAGGGGAAGAGGGCGATACAGGGAATGTCCAGCCGTGCCGCGTGTTCGGCCGCGCGTACGGCTTCGTCGATCGAAAGCCGCTCGACCCCCGGCATGGACGGCACCGGTACGCGCAGCCGGGAACCGTCGACCACGAACAGCGGCCAGATCAAATCGTCGGTGGTGAGCGTATTCTCGCGCACCATGCGCCGGACCCACGCATTGCGGCGGTTGCGGCGCGGACGAACCACAAGGTCGAGCGAGGCGGCTTGCCGCGTTGCACGCGGGTTCTCGATCGGGCGGCCGAATTTGATTGCCATGGCAGACTCCTTGACCGGCCTTCTACTCCCTTCCCGGGTTCGGGCCAAGCCGGCAGGGCTGCAACTTTGCGGGCACCCATTCGTTTTCGAAAACGAATGTACATCGTAGAGGAGGCCCGCATGCGCCTGTCGTTGAAACATTATGGATTTGCCTGGGTCACGTTCGGTTTCTTTTTCATTTCGCTCGTGGGGCACTGGGTATTCGGCTGGTTCGCCTATGTGAACGAGCAGCATGCCCATGCGCAGGCAATCAGCATGGGCGAATTCTTCGTCGAGCTCATGCGCGACACGCTCGAGAACTGGCAGTCCGAATTCCTCCAGCTCCTGTGGCAGGTCGCCGGCCTCGCCATGCTGCTCTACGTGGGCTCGCCGCAATCCAAGGAAGGCGACGACCGCATGGAGGCCAAGATCGACTACATCCTTCAGGCGATCGACCCGGACCATGCCGAGGGCGTGCTCAAAGAAATCGACGAGCACTATGCCGGACGGCATACGGACAGCCGATATGTCGCCATGCTCCACGCCGAAAGTCGAGGTCGACACCCATAGGCGGCCGGAGTTCAACCCTGTATGGTTGGGGCAGGGGAAACGCCATGGACTTCGATCTTTCCGAAGAGCAGGAAGCCTTTGCCGCGACCGCGCGCGACTTCGCCCGGGCCGAGATGATGCCGCATGCGCGCGCCTGGGACGAGGGCGAAGTCTTTCCGGTCGAGACCCTGCGCCAGGCGGCGGCGCTGGGTTTCGCCGCCATCTATGTGCGCGACGATGTCGGTGGCGCCGGGCTGACGCGGCTCGACGCGACACTCATCTTCGAAGAGCTCGCCCAAGGCTGCACGTCCACCGCCGCCTATCTGTCGATCCACAACATGGTGGCGTGGATGATCGACACGTTCGGCAGCGACGCCCAGCGCCGTCGTTTCCTGCCGGCCCTCGTCGCCATGGAGAAGTTCGGCAGCTACTGCCTGACCGAACCGGGCACCGGCTCCGACGCCGCCAACCTCACCACCAAGGCGGTGCGCGACGGCGACGTCTATGTGCTCGACGGCGCCAAGGCGTTCATCTCCGGCGGCGGCGTCTCCGATGTCTACGTGGTGATGGCGCGCACCGGCGGCGCCGGAGCGCACGGCATTTCCTCCTTCATCGTCGAGAAGGGGACGCCGGGTCTTTCGTTCGGGGCGCGCGAAAAGAAGCTTGGTTGGAAGTCGCAGCCGACCGCCATGGTGCTCTTCGACAATTGCCGGGTGCCGGCGGCCAACCGGCTCGGCGCCGAAGGCGAAGGATTCAGGATCGCCATGGGCGGGCTTGACGGCGGCCGCCTCAACATCGCCGCCTGTTCGCTCGGCGGCGCCCAGTTCTGCCTCGATCGCACCATCGCGTATATGCGCGAGCGAAAGCAGTTCGGCACGAGGCTCTCCGACATGGAGGCGCTGCGCTTCCGTGTCGCCGACTACGCAACCGAACTGGAATCGGCGCGGCTGATGGTGCGCCGTGCCGCCATCGCGGTCGGACGCGGCGACGCCGACGGACGCCGGCTCGCCGCCATGGCCAAGCGGCTCGCGACCGACATCGGCTTCGAAGTGGCCAATGGCTGCCTGCAGCTGCACGGCGGCTACGGCTATCTCGCCGATCATCCGATCGAACGCGTCCTGCGCGACGTGCGCGTGCACCAGATCCTGGAGGGAACCAACGAGGTGATGCGGCTGATCATCGGCCGCGATATATTGGGCAATTGAGCCAAAAGGCGTCCCGACGACGCATTTCCGCCGGACGGCCGTATTCCTTCGCGACGATCATGGAACGGCGGATCCTCCGGCTCGCGGTCGATTGATGCCAACCCGGACAAGATCAGTCACGATGCAGTCGACAGGTTTGAGACATGTAATAATGCACGAATCCCGTTCCCCCGACATCCTGTTCACGCGCCGCGGCGTCGCCGGCATCGTCACCCTCGACCGACCCCGCGCACTCAATTCGCTCACCCACGAGATGGTGTTGCACCTCTCTGCGCAGCTCGATGCATGGCGCGGCGACCCGGCGGTCGAGCGCGTCGTCGTCACCGCCGCCGGCGAGCGCGCTTTCTGCGCCGGCGGCGACATCAAGGTGATCTACGAGTACGGCCGCAGCGGCGAGCACCATCGCGCGCTCGCTTTCTGGCGCGACGAATATGCCCTCAACACCCTGATCAAGCGCTACCCGAAGCCGTATGTGTCCCTGATCGACGGTATCGTCATGGGGGGAGGGGTCGGCATTTCGGTCCATGGCTCGCACCGGATCGCCGGCGAACGTTTCGTGTTCGCCATGCCGGAGGTCGGCATTGGCCTGTTTCCCGACGTGGGCGGCACCTGGTTCCTGCCCCGTCTCGCCGGCCTCACCGGCACCTATTGCGCCCTGACGGGCGAGCGGCTCGGCCCCGAGGACGCGGTCATGGCCGGCGTCGCCACCCATCGGGTTGCCTCCGGGCGCTTCGGCGCACTCCTCGATGCGCTGGCAGAGCCGGGACCGACGGACGATATCCTGGCTGGTTTCGCCCGGCCGGCCGGCGAAGGCCCCCTGACGCCCCGCCTGGTGGCCGTCAATCGCCTGTTCGCGCCCGACCGGGTCGAGGATATTGTCGACGGGCTGGACGCCTGGACGGGTCCGGATGCCGATTGGGCGCAGGGGCTGGCGCGCACCATCCGCACCAAGGCACCCAAAAGCCTCAAGATCGCCCTGGCGCAGATGCGCCGCGGGCTCATGTGGACATTCGAAGACTGCATGCGTGCCGAGTTTCGCCTCGTGTCCCGTTTCGTCTATGAACATGACTTCTACGAAGGCGTGCGGGCGGTGGTGATCGATCGCGACAACCGTCCGCAATGGCGCCCCGCGACGCTCGCCGAGGTGGCGGACGCCGATGTCGAGGCCCATTTCGCGCCCATCAAGGACGAGCTCGAACTGCCATGACGGAGCCCATCAAGATCGTAGCCCGCGGCGACATCGAGCCGGTTGCGGACGTGTCCGGCCGGCCGGTCCCGCGCGGCTGGACCGACTGGCTGGTTCTGTTCCTGCGCGTCATGTCGGTCGTCATCATGCTCAAGGGCCTCTACCACTGGGCGGTGGTGTGCGGCTTTATGGGGCCCCATGACGGCTTCTTGGACATGAGCACGTCTGCCCAGAGCGCAACCGTGTTCTTTGCCATCATCGACCTCGTCGCCGCCGTAGGCCTTTGGCTCGCTGCCCCGTGGGGGGCCGTGGTGTGGCTGACCTCCTCGGTCTCCATGGTGGTCATCGACGTGTTCTTTCCCCAGGTCTACGGGGAAGCGATTCTTGTGGTCGTTGTCGAACTGCTCCTGATCCTCGCCTATCTGTTCCTGGCCATCATGGCGGCACGAGAGCATCCGCCATGACGCGGCTCGCCGGCATCGGCCTGGTACGGACATGGACATGATCGGGCCAAAAAGGTCCTGACCAATACGAACAAAGGGGAGGGGGGAATATGGCGCGCATCGGATTTATCGGCCTCGGCAATATGGGCTTGCCCATGGCCGAGAACCTCATGAAGGCCGGCCACGCCGTCACCGGCTTCGACCTCGTCAAGGCGTCGGTCGGCAAGCTCGCCGTGGCGGGAGGTACGGCTGCGACCTCCGTCGCCCAGGCCTGCGATGGCGCCGAAATGGTCATCACCATGCTGCCGGCGGGCAGCCATGTGCGCGACGCCTATCTGGGCGAGGACGGCATCGTCGCCAGTGCGGCGGCCGAGGCGCTGCTGATCGATTCCTCCACCATCGACGTGGAGACGGCGCGCACCATCGCGGCGGCCGCGGTGGCCAAGGGCTTGATGATGGTCGACGCGCCCGTCTCCGGCGGCATCGCCGGCGCCCAAGGGGCGACCCTCACATTCATGGTCGGGGGCGAGGAGGCGGCGTTCGCGCGCGCCGAACCGATCCTGTCCGCCATGGGCAAGACGGTGGTGCATGCCGGCGGGGCGGGCAACGGGCAGGCCGCCAAGATCTGCAACAACCTCATCCTGGGCGTCACCATGATCGCCGTCTCGGAGGCTTTCGTGCTCGCTGAAAAGCTCGGGCTCGAGCCGCAAAAGCTGTTCGACATCGCGTCGAAGTCGTCGGGGCAGTGCTGGTCGCTGACGAGCTACTGCCCGGTGCCGGGACCGGTGCCGACTTCGCCGGCGAACCGCGACTACAGGGCCGGCTTCACGGCCGCGATGATGCTCAAGGATCTGAAACTCGCCCAGGACGTCGCCAGGGCGACGCGGGCGACATCGCCCTTGGGAGCCGGCGCCGCCGCCGTCTACCAGGCCTTCATCGACAACGCCGACGGCAATGCGGGAGTCGATTTTTCCGGCATCATCCGTTTTCTGCGCGAGAGCACGCATTAGTGGTGTCGGTCGTGGTGCCAGTACGGGAAGACGCAGCCGATGACGTCATCCTCCGCCGCGAAGAAGAGCCCGGATTTCTCGGTCTTGCTCGCGATGACGCGCTCGCCAGTCAAGGTGAATCCATCGTAACGGCAATCTCTACAACTCTCGTTCAATCAATCATTTACCTTCGGAAATAAAGGTTGCCTTTATACTGTTGTTTAAGCCGATCTTAGAGCGTGTGACGTATGGTCGGGTCAGGACGGGGGAACAGGGCCTCGTCGAACGACAAAACGTAAAAGAACATAATCGACAAAGGGCGTCACATGAAACCGCTGACCAAGCCGGTGGAATCCGCGGAGCGCGACAACCGCTTCGATCAAGTCCGTCCGCTTTATCTCGAGGCCTTGACGCTGGTTGAGCGGCTGCATCGGCGCCTGCTCGACGTCATCAAGGACGAGTTCGACCGCCGCGGTCGTTCCGACATCAATTCGGTCCAGGCACTCCTGTTGTACAATATCGGCGACAAGGAGTTGACGGCCGGTGAGCTGCGCACGCGCGGCTACTATCTCGGCTCCAACGTTTCCTACAACCTCAAGAAGCTGGTCGAGATGGGCTTCCTCGACCACCAGCGCTCCCGCGTCGACCGGCGCTCGGTGCGCATCAAATTGACCGACAAGGGCCGCGACGTGCGCGACATCGTCGAGGCGCTCTACCAGAAGCACGTTCGCACGGTGGAGCAGGTGGGCGGCATCAACACCGATGAGTTCGCCACCTTGAACAAGTCGCTGCACCGCCTCGAGCGGTTCTGGACCGACCAGATTTTGTATCGTCTCTGATCGTCCGCACTCCCGCGATTGGATCGACAGCCGACGCGCTCCGGGTCCCCCGCCCGGAGCGCGTCGCGCGTTATTGCGGGCGCACGCGCCGGGAACGGGTCGGACGCTACGCCTGCCGATACGTTGGTGCCGCGGCTGGAAACCGGCAAAATCCACCGCGTTCGCCGTCCCCGTTGCGGCCGGTTGACACCCGGCGCGTGCCTGTCGGTAACGTTGCGGCAGCCGAAATGGTTCGCCCGACAGGAACTCGCCCGGCTCTCCGCGCCACGATTTGCCGTCGCCCGCCGTACCGGGCGGCTGCCGTCGGATGCAAGCTGCGCTCACGATCGCGCGAGTCCATTGCGTCCGGTCGCCCTGATGGTCTAGGTCCGGGGCCGGGACGGCTACCATTCCGAGGTCATCGCCAGATGTCGGGCGACTGCAAGTTGAAGACACACGCGATCAGCCGGCGGCGGCTGATGACGGCGCTCGGTACGGTCGGCGCCGCCGGATTCGCGCATGCGGCCTGGGCCGCCGCCGACGATCCGCTGCAGAAGCTCATCGACACCCAAGGCGGCGATTTCGGCGCCGGCTTCGATGCGGCCTCGCGCACCATCACGATGCCGAAATCATCGCTGCCGACCCTGTCGCCGTCGACCGCCCAGACGACGGAGTCGGCCGTTGTCCGCTACGAGCAGATCGTCGCCCGCGGCGGCTGGCCCGTGGTGCCGCCGGTGGAGCGGCTGCGGCTCGGCAACAAGCACCCGAGCGTCAAGGCGCTGCGCGCGCGCCTCGCTGCCTCCGGCGACCTCGATCCCAGTGCCGGCAGCACCGACGTTTTCGACTCCTATGTGGAAGCGGCGGTCAAGCGCTTTCAGGCCCGCCACGGGCTGTCCATCGACGGCGTCCTGCGCGAGCAGAGCTTTCGCGCCCTCAACGTCCCGGCCGCCGCCCGGCTCGAGCAGCTGCGCCTCAATGTGGTTCGCCTGCGCGCCATGAGCGGCCACCTCGGGCCGCGTTTCGTCGTCTGCAACATCCCGGCCGCCCAGCTGGAGGCGATCGAGGGCGATGTCGTCGTCTCGCGCCACATCGCGGTGGCCGGCAAGCCGGACCGCCCGTCGCCGGATATCAACAGCCGGATCGTCGAAATCAATTTCAACCCCTACTGGACGGTGCCGGTTTCCATCGTGCGCAAGGACCTGATCCCCAAGATGCAGGCCGAGCCCGATTACCTCACCCAGAACCGCATCCGCATCTACGATCCGCGTGGCCACGAGCTCACGCCGCAGCAGGTCAACTGGTACTCCGAGGAGGCGGTCAACTACCGCTTCAAGCAGGACCCCGGCGACTTCAATTCCATGGGCACGGTGCGCATCAACTTCCCCTCCGCGCACGGCGTCTACATGCACGACACCAATTCGAAGACCCTGTTCGGGGAGGAGTACCGCTTCCATTCGTCCGGCTGCATGCGCATCCAGAACGTGCGCGAGCTGGTCTACTGGCTCTTGTCCGAGACGCCGGGTTGGACGCGGATGGACGTCGATCAGGTGATCAAGTCGGGCGAGCGCAAGGACGCCCGAATCGCCAAAGCCGTGCCGCTCTATTGGGTCTACGTGACCGGGTGGGCGACCCCCGACGGGGTCGTCCAGTTCCGCGACGACATCTATTCACGTGATGGTGCCGGCGCGGCACAGGGCGGCCGACGCGGCTGACGGGTGGGAGGGCAGGCCCCGTGAACGACGCCGAAGGCCGCGACGTCTATTTCGAGTTCACCGTCATCGGTACCAGCGTGAAGGCGACCGCGATCGATTCCGTGACCGGCATCGAGGTCAGCGTGGTCGGCCCGGTCACGGCTCGGCGCAACGAATTGCAGCGCCTCGCGCTCGCCAAGCTCGAGCGGCGGCTGACGCGGGAGAACGGCTGAAGCATGGTGCCGTCGCGGCCCGACGCGCGGGACCGCAGACCTGTGGGGCTCGGTCGACACCCAACATCTTGCGTGCTTGTCCGGACCCCCTTCCCAAAGCTTGGCGGGCCTGGAGCGAATATGCTATCGCGGGCCGGACGCGGACGGTATCGCCGCGCCGGGACTCGCATCGACTCTTCGCTTTAGGGAACCCGCAATGTCTTTGACCGACGCCATTGGCCGAGCGGCCCCCGACGCATTCTTTGCCGCCGGGCTGGCCGAAACCGATCCTGAAATCGCCGACGTGATTGGTCGCGAACTCGGTCGCCAACGCGACGAGATCGAGCTGATCGCGTCGGAGAACATCGTCAGCCGGGCGGTCCTGGAAGCGCAAGGTTCGGTCCTCACCAACAAGTATGCGGAAGGCCTGCCGGGCAAGCGCTATTACGGCGGCTGCCAGTATGTGGACGTGGCGGAAAACCTGGCTATCGAACGGGTTACGAAGCTTTTCGGATGCAGTTTCGCAAACGTGCAGCCGCATTCGGGGGCGTCCGCCAATGCGGCCGTGTTCATGGCCCTGATGCAGCCCGGCGACACCTTCATGGGCCTCAATCTCGCCGCCGGGGGCCATCTCACCCATGGCTCGCCCGTCAACATGTCCGGCAAGTGGTTCAAGGTCGTGCCCTACGGCGTCCGGCCCGACAACCACACGATCGACATGGACGAGGTTCGAAAACTCGCCCACGAACACAAGCCCAAGCTGATCGTCGCCGGCGGCTCAGCCTATCCGCGCATCTTCGACTTCAAGGGGTTCCGTGACGTAGCCGACGAGATCGGCGCCCTGCTGATGGTCGACATGGCGCATTTCGCCGGTCTGGTCGCCGGCGGCGCCCATCCGAGTCCGTTCCCGCACGCCCATGTGGTGACCACCAC
The DNA here is from genome assembly GCA_030848545.1 of Astrobacterium formosum. Taxonomy (GTDB): domain Bacteria; phylum Pseudomonadota; class Alphaproteobacteria; order Rhizobiales; family Xanthobacteraceae; genus Astrobacterium; species Astrobacterium formosum. The sequence goes on along the minus strand of JAVDCA010000029.1, from coordinate 34,803 downwards.
GACCCACAAGACTCTGCGCGGCCCGCGCGGCGGCGTCATCCTGTCGGACGATCCGGAGATCGCCAAGAAGCTCAATTCGGCCGTGTTTCCCGGCATGCAGGGCGGCCCGCTGATGCACGTCATCGCCGCCAAGGCGGTGGCGTTCGGCGAAGCTCTCAGGCCGTCGTTCAAGCTCTACGCGAAGAACATCGTCGAAAACGCCCGCGCGCTTTCGGATGCCGTGAAGTCGAAGGGCTACGACATTGTCTCCGGCGGCACCGACACCCACCTGATGCTGGTGGATCTGCGCCCCAAGCGACTGACCGGAAAAGTGTCCGAGGCCGCGCTCGGGCGCGCCCACATCACCTGCAACAAGAACGGCATCCCGTTCGACCCGGCAAAGCCGACCGTGACCTCAGGCATTCGCCTGGGTACGCCGGCATGTACCACGCGCGGCTTTGGTGTCGCCGAGTTCCGCCAGGTCGGCGACATGATCGCCGAGGTGCTCGACGTGTTGTCGCAGAAGGGCGCCGAGGAAGATTCCCTGGTCGAGGCCAAAGTGCGCGACAAGGTCGCGGCGCTCCTCGCCCGTTTCCCCATCTATCGCGGTTAGGATCGAAAGCAGGGGACGGCCATGCGTTGTCCGGGCTGCGGCAGTCTCGACACCCAGGTCAAGGACTCGCGCCCCACCGAGGACTCCTCGGCGATCCGCCGGCGGCGGCTGTGCCTCGCCTGCGGATTCCGCTTCACCACCTTCGAGCGCGTGCAGTTGCGCGAACTCGTGGTGATCAAGAGGAACGGCCGGCGCGTGCCCTTCGACCGCGACAAGCTCGCCCGCTCGATCTTCATCGCGCTCAGGAAACGCAATGTGGATCCCGAGCGGGTCGAGGAGACCGTGTCGGCCATCGTGCGGGAACTCGAAAGCCTGGGCGAGAGCGAGGTCACGACCGAGACCATCGGCGAGACCGTGATGGCGAAGTTGCGCGACCTCGACGACGTCGCCTATGTGCGCTTCGCCTCGGTGTACCGCAATTTCCGCGAAGCCAAGGACTTCGAAGCGGCACTCGCAGAACTGACCGGCGAGGACGAAGCGGCCGCGAAGCCCGTCGTCGCGCCGGTACGCAAGTAGGCGTCGTCACGCACGGGACGCGCGGAACTTGATCCCATCGATTTTGTTATCGTGGAAGCCTATCATCGTCCGCGCGATTCAGACGGACAGCACGCCGCGGCACTGGCAGCATGGCGCGACTCCGGAGGAGATAGTGATGCGAATCCTGTTGGCGGCCATGACGGCATTCATCCTGGCGGGCGCCGTCGAGCGTGCGGCCGCCGAGCCCTACTATCCGTGGTGCGCCGAATTGCGCGATCGCACCGGCAGCTCGACCAATTGCGGCTTTACGAGTTACGACCAGTGCATGGCCTCGGTGAGCGGCGTTGGCGGCTTCTGCCGCGAGAATTCGTTCAACCGCACCCGGGTCTCCGAAGAGCCGCCGCCGCCCCGCTACCGCAAGCGCAGCCAGTCCCACTGATGCTTTTGCCCGCTCGGGCGGCGTCCGCGGAGGTCGCCGCTGCCGGGTGCAGAAAAGACGCGCGCTCGCGTGGCTAGACCGCGAGCGTGCTGTTCTTGAGGTCAGTCACCAGCATGTAGCCGGGCGCGTGGGTGATGCAGAACTCGGGTTTGGAGTTCGCGATCACCGATTGGGGCGTCACCCCGCAGGCCCAGAACACCGGCACCTCGCCGGGCGCGATGTCGACAGCGTCACCGTAGTCCGGTTTGGCGATGTCGCGGATGCCGATCGCGACCGGATCGCCGATGTGGACCGGTGCTCCGTGCACCGACGGAAAGCGCGACGTGATTTGGACGGCGCGGATTGCGTCGGCCGGCTTGAGCGGACGCATGGACACGACCATCGGTCCCGAGAAGCGGCCGGCGGGCGTGGTCGCAATGGACGTCCGGTACATCGGCACGTTGCAACCGCACTGGATGTGCCGGACCGGAAGCCCGTCCGCCAGCATCGCCTCCTCGAACGAGAACGAGCAGCCGATCAGGAAGGCGACCAGGTCGTCGCGCCAGTATTTCTTCACGTCGGTCGTCTCGTCGACCATGTCGCCGTTCCGCCAGACGCGGTAGCGCGGCAGGTCGCTGCGCACGTCGCAGTCCTTGCCCAGGAGCGGCATGACCGGATCGCCGACCTCGGAAACGCCGATCAGCGGGCACGGTTTCGGATTGCGCTGGCAGAACAGCAGGAAGTCGAAGGCGTATTCGCGCGGCAGGATCGCCATGTTGGCCTGGACGAAGCCCGGCGCCAGATTGGCGGTCGGCTGGTCGAGCGCGCCCGCGCGCGCAGCGAGGCGCACCTGCTGCGGATCGGCAAGGTCGAAATTGGTCAGCATGACATCAGCCTCTTGCATACCGTCATTGCGAGCCACCGGGTCCGCACGAAGCGCGGCCCGATGACAGGCTCCGCGAAGCAATCCAGTTCTTTCTTCGTGACTCCTGGATTGCTTCCTCGCTTCGCTTCTCGCAATGACGAGTTCTGGATCATATTGCTTCCATATCACGCCACATGTGGCAATTGCTCGACCCGGTAGGAATGCCTGATCGTGCGGCCGCTGCGCGGATCGATCAGCTCCATCGCGAACGACGTCGACGGGCGAATGCCGCCGATCGCCGACATGGTGCCACAAAGCATGCCGGTCCCGGGCGGCAATATGGTGGCGCCCGCAAAGCAGCCGCCGACGAGGTCGAGCGGGTGGCGCAGCGATGCCAGCGTACCGTTCTGGTAGAGCACTGGCGTACCGTTCTCGATGATGGTGGCGCGCAGCACCAGTTCGTCCCAGTGGTCGGCGACGTCGTGAAAGCGCCACGCCTGGCGGCCGATGGGCTTGCCGCACAATTGCTTGGACAAGGCGACACTGTGGGCTTCGAGCTTGCGGTCGGTGTGGTCGGAGGCGACGGTGAGACACAGTTCGCCGTCGACGGTGAAGATGAACACCTCGACCTCGCCGGATGAATCGTTGCCGACCACCTGCAGATGGTCCGACTGGTCGATGAGGGATACGGCGCCGCGATAGTAGAGCGGGATCGCGCTCGGGCGCGGCACGCCCAGCGCCGCCAGTTCCTCGATATGGTGCTCGATGGCGGCGACGTCGCGGCCGGCCCAGCCGGCGACGATCAGGTGATCGAACTCCACCTCCACGTGGCGTGAAGCGGTGCCGGCGTCGATGTCGAATTGCGCTTTCATGGCGATTTCCAGCGATAGGAGAGGGGCGGCAGCAGGCAGCAGCGGCAACTGGCGTCTAGCCGAACAGGCGCGGCAGCCACATGGCGATATCGGGGAAGACGGCGAGGAGAGCGATGATGAACATCATCGCCAGGACGAAAGGCTGCGCGCCGGTGATGACCGCGTTCATGGAACCGCCTTTGCGTACGCTCTGGACGACGTAGAGGTTCAGGCCCACCGGTGGCGTGATCAGGGCCGCCTCCACCAGGATGATGACGACAATGCCGAACCAGACCGGGTCGTAGCCGAGATTGACCATGATCGGCGTGACGATCGGGATGGTGGTGATCATCATCGACAGCGTTTCCATGAAACAGCCGAGGACCAGGTAGAAGATCACGACCACCACCAGCATCAGCCCCGGCGGCAGGCCGAGCCCGGTGATGGTCTTGATCAGGGCGTCGGTGATGCCGGTCGCCGACAGAATGAAGTTGAGGAACGAGGCCGCGATGATGATGAGCATGATCATCGCGGTCGCCCGCATGGTGCCTTCGGAGGCCTCGCGCAGCATGGCGAGGGTCAGTCGCCCCGACGCCGCGGCGAGGATGAGAGCAGCGAGCACGCCGAGAGCGGCCGCCTCCGTCGGCGTCGCCAGGCCGGCGTAGATCGATCCCACCACCATCAGGAAGATGCCGAGCGGCGGCAGGAGATGGACGAGGCTCGCCAGCCGTTCGCCCCAGGTGGCGGTGATCTTGCGGCCTCCCCACGCCGGCCGCATCAGGCAGGCGACCAGGATCGTCGTCATGAACAATCCGGCGAGCAGGAATCCGGGAATGAAGCCGGCGAGGTAGAGCTTGGGAACCGAGGTGTTGGTGATGACGCCGTAGATCACCATGTTGATCGAAGGTGGGATCAGGATGCCGAGCGTGCCGCCGGCGGCAAGGCTGCCGAGGAATAGGGATTCGTTGTAACCGTAGTGCTTGATCTGCGGGATCGCGACGGTGCCGATCGTCGCCGCGGTGGCGACGCTCGAACCCGATGTCGCCGCAAACAAAGTCGAGGCGCCGATATTGGCGTGCATCAGCCCGCCCGGCAGCCAGGAGAGCCACAGGCTCATGGCGCCGTACATCTTCTCGGCGAAGCCGGCGCGCAGAAGGATCTCGCCCAACAGGATGAACAGCGGGATCGCCACCAGCAGGAATTCGTTGTTGGAGGTCCAGACGATCTCGCCGAGAGCCCGCGACAGCGGCAGCATGGAATAGAGCTGGTCGAGGATCAGGCCGAGGACGCCGAGGACGGCGCCGACCGGGATGCTCAGGCCGAGCAGCACCAGCAGCAGGATCAGCGTGGTGGCGATCATGGCCGCTGCTCCGAGCGGATGATGCGTTCGCCGGAGGCGGCCCCTTCTTCGGCTTCCTGCTGAGACGAGCGCACGCCGCATAGGGCCTGCACGGCGGCGATGTCGCCGCTCACCAGCGCGCTCGACGCCCGCAGGAGCATCAAGGCCAGCACGACGCAGAACCAGACGAAGCCCGCGAACCATAGCCCCTGCGGGATCCACAAGGGCGTCGCCAGCGGCGTGTTGGCGTGCGAGTTCTGGATCCAGGACGCCGCCAGCACCTCGTAGGCGTAGCGGGTCAGGATGGCGACGAAGACCGCGAGCGTCACCAGTGCCAACCAGTCGAGCAGGGCCGCGAGCCGCACCGGCAAGTGCTGATAGATGAAATCGATGCGGACATTGGCGCGCTGGAGTGTGGCGAAGGACATCGCCCAGGTGGTCGAGATCGCGAAGGCGTAGCTCGACAGTTCGTCGGCGCCGCGGGTGGTGAAGCCAAAGAACTTGCGGGCGACGACGTCGAACGAAATCAGCAGCACGCTCGCGATGGTGATGGCGCCGCCCGCATAGACGGCGGCGTGCGACAGGCGCGTCGCAAGATCGATCAGCCGGGGCACGAGGCCGTTGTGGTTGGAATGGGTCATGCGAATCTCTGTGAACTTCGCCGGAACCTTGAACGGCCTCTCCCGGCCTCATCCCGAGGAGCGCTCCTCTTGGAGCGCGTCTCGAAGGATGGGGCCGCCGCCTATGTCGGGTTTACCCGACATAGGAACTCAACGAAGTCCAAGTCGGCTGTAGCCGACTTGGATGCCTTCGGGACGCGGCCCGAAGGGGGCCGCTCCTCAGGACGAGGGCGGAACGTGGGAATACCGCGCTTCGCGGCTTTCACTTCTTGGCGGTGACGCCGAGCTCCTTGCCGATCGTCGAATTGAATCCGGCGACGCAGTCGGCCGAACAGCGGGCCGCCCATTTCGGCAGGATCTTCTCCTGCAGGACGGACTTGAGCAGCGCCTTGTCGGCGTCGGTGGGGACGACGAGCTTCATCTTGCCCTTGACCGGCAGCGTGCAGGCGGCGGCACCGGTGTTGCAGTCGTAGCCTTCCTTGGTCTGGGCGGCGGCAGCGTCCCAGATGTTGGAGACGAGGGTCTTGACGTTGGCGGCGACGAAGTCGCGCACCTTCGGGTCGAGCTTGTTCCAGGCCGCTTCATTGACGGCATGGATCTGCTGGTTCCAATTGATCGGCAGCGCCAGGAGATGGGTCGAGACCTCGTACCACTTGGCCGAATAACCCGACAGCGAGCCCGTGATGGCGCAGTCGACCACCTTGTTTTGCAACGCGGGAACGACTTCGCCGAAAGCGAGCGTCACGCTGGTGCCGCCGAAGGCTTCCACGAATTCGGCCTGGTTGCGGCTCGACGTGCGCACCTTCTTGCCCTTCAGGTCGCCGAGTTCCTTGATTTCGGCGTTGCAGAACAAGACCTGGGCCGGGTAGGGCGAGATGCCGAGCAGGCGGACTTTCGATCCTTCACCATAGAATTTGGCGTAGATCGGCTCGAACGCTTCGGTGATCTTGCGCGCGGTCTTGGCGTCGGGCGCAAGCCCAGCGAGGTCGATCGCTTCGTTGATCGGGTTGTCGCTGGCGAAATAGGACAGCGTCGCGGTGCCGAATTCCATGACGCCCTGCGACATCAGCCGCAGCACTTCCGGGCCCTTCAGGCCGAGGTCGTTGAAGCCTTTGATTTCGGTCGTGATCTGGCCCTTCGACTTCTCCGGAATGGTCTTGGTCCAGAACGGCACTTCGAAATTCTGATAGGCGGTCAGATTGCTCAGGCCGCCGACCACTTTCAGATGCGTCTTGGGAAGATCCTGCGCCTGCGCCTGACCTGCGAACAGAGCCCCGGTCAGGGCGGCCAACACCAGCGATCGTTTCATCGGGAAGTCTCCATGTGTGTCGAGGAGGCAGGACGTCCAGGCTTGATGATCAGGCGTGGATGTTCAGGCGTGGATGCTCAGGCTTGGACTTGGCCGGAGGCACCCGGCAAGGGACTGCACGCGGGGCAAGCGGCCGCATTGCAGCGCACCAGCCGGCGCCCGTCCAATCATCGTTTCGCATAGGCAGTGATAAGCAGAGCTTATATCTCTGAGGCGACGTACTGGGCCATGCGCGCGATAGTCTGTGCCGCGTGGCTGCCCGGTCCCTGAATCCACGCCGCCGTGAAGGACAAATCCGGCAACCCCTCGGCATCGACGTCGAGCAACCTGAGTTCCCCGCGCGCCAATTCGTCGCGCAGGCATACCGGCGCCACCACGCCGGTGCCGATGCCGTCGCAGGCCATGCGCACGATCAGCGCCACCGAGGCGCTGCCATAGAGCTGGAACGGTGAGATGCTGGCCTGCGCCAGCATCTCACGTACCAGCTGATAGGGCGTGCTGCTGGACGGATAGGTGATGACCGGGTGGCGGGCGATCTGCTCCAGGGCGAGCGGCTCAGGACCAAGGTCGAGCCGCGGGCTCGCTACCCAGGCGAGCGGATAGCGGCACAAGGGCAGGTTCTCGATATCGGGTTCCAGGAGAGGGCCCATCAGGAACGCGACGTCGATATGGCGGGCGATGAGCTGCGTGCGCAAGACGCTGGTGGTGTCGACATCGATCTCGAGCGTCAAGGCCGGGTAGGCGGCGTGGATGCGCTCCATCAGGCGTGGCAGCCAGGTCTGCACGATGGTTTCGGCGGTGCCGATGCGCAGCCGGCCCGTCATCACGCTTTCCTCGCGCGCGGCCCTGAGCATCTCATGGCGCGCCTGCAGGAGGCGCTCGGCGTGGGACACCAGTTCCTGGCCCTTGGCGGTCAGCTTGACGCCGCGTGCCTCGCGCTCGAACAGACGGACGCCGAGATCGGCCTCCAGCGACGCCATGCGCTGCGAGATGGCCGGCTGGGTCGTGTTCAGCTTGGCCGCGGCGGCGCGGAAGCTGCCCAGGGTGGCAATCCAGAAGAAGATTTCCACGTTACGCAAATCGATCATGGCCCCGTTGCCGCCGTTGGCGAGACCCTATCATGCCGCCGAGGCCGCCGGACGCAAATGGCGCTCGCGGCAACGACTTCTCGGCCGTGCCGGGAGGGTCGGCAACCGCCGGCCGGTTGAAGCCTGCAAGGAAGTGCGCTTTACGCTACTCCCATGCAGACCGAGATTCAGACCGAACTGGATGATCGTCGATTCATGACCCTGGCGCTGGCGCTCGGCCGGCGTGGCCTCGGTCGCGTATGGCCGAATCCGGCCGTTGGCGCGGTGGTGGTCCGGCGGGAGCCTTCCGGTCCGGTCGTCGTCGGCCGCGGCTGGACTCAGCCGGGCGGGCGGCCCCATGCCGAAACCGAGGCGTTGCGGCGCGCCGGCACGGCGGCGTGCGGCGCCACCCTGTACGTCACCCTCGAGCCGTGTTCCCACTACGGCAAGACGCCGCCCTGCGCCGACGCCGTCATCGCTGCCGGTATCGCCCGGGTGGTGGCGGCGATCGGAGACCCCAATCCGCAGGTTGCCGGCAATGGATTCGCGCGGCTCAAGGCGGCCGGCATTGCCGTCGACGTCGGGCTCGGCGTCGCCGAGGCCCGACGCGATCACGCGGGTTTCCTGCGCCGGATCCTCGACGGTCGCCCGCACGTCACCCTCAAGCTCGCCGTCACGGCCGACGACAAGGCCGGTGCCGCAGGCAGGCGGCCGCTCGCCATCACCGGGGCTTTGGCCCGCGTCCGCGCCCATCTGATGCGTGCCCAAAGCGACGCCATCCTGGTCGGCATCGGCACCGTACTGGCTGACGATCCCCAACTGACTTGCCGATTGCCTGGCATGGCGGGTCGCTCGCCCATCCGGGTCGTTCTCGACGGCCGCTTGCGGCTGCCGTTGTCCAGCCGTCTGGTCGCAGGTGCTGGGGCGACACCCGTGTGGGTTGTGGCCGCCTCCGATGCCCCAAGCGCGGCGGAAAACGCGTTGCGCGCGCAGGGCGCCGAGGTGATCCGGGTGGGGCGGCGAAAGGGCAGCCTCGACCTTGCCGAAGTGCTGGCGCGGCTCGGCGAACGCGGCATCACCCGGCTCCTGGTGGAGGGCGGGCCGATGGTCGCCGCCTCCTTTCTGGCGGACGAACTGGTCGACGAGGCGGTCCTGATGCGCGCCCCCCACGCAATCGGGGGGGACGGCATCGACGCCCTCGAGGGCCTGCCGCTCACCGCCCTGACGAACGCTCCGCAATTCACCCGCCTCGCCGTCGAGCCCGCCGGAGACGACACCGTCGAATTGTTCGCCCGGGTGTGATAGAGGCAGCGCGCCCCCCGTCTACCAGCTCCACGAGCCACTCATGTTCACCGGCATCGTCACCGATATGGGCACGGTTCTTTCCGTGCGTCCGCTTGCCCAGGGCCAGTTGCACCGCCTGAAGATCGGTTGCAGCTATGACCGCGCCACCATCGCCGAAGGCGCCTCCATCGCCTGCAGCGGTGTCTGCATGACGGTGGTCGACACCGGCGAGGAGGACGGGCGGACCTGGTTCGCGGTCGATGCCGCCGCTGAAACCCTGCGGCTCACCACCGTCGGCAACTGGAAACGTGACACCCGCATCAATCTGGAGCGCGCACTCAAGATCGGCGACGAATTGGGCGGACATATCGTCTCCGGCCATGTGGACGGGATCGCCACCGTGGTGAGCCGGGACGATCTCCCCGACATGGCGCGGTTCGTGCTGCGCGTCCCGCCCTTGCTGTCGCGCTTCATCGCCCAAAAGGGCTCGGTGGCCCTTGACGGCGTGTCGCTGACCGTCAACGAGGTCCGGGACGACGATTTTTCGGTACTGATCATCCCCCACACCCTGCACGTGACGACCTTCGGCAAGCTCGCGGTGGGCGACGGGCAGAATATCGAGATCGACACCATGGCGCGTTATGCGGCGCGCCTTGTCGAACGGGGCTGACTTTCGCCTGCATCGTAACCGTGGGTTCGCCATGCCGGCGGGCGAACGCGCGGTATGTGCCAACCCCCGCGGGGCGCCGCCCTTGCTTCCCGGGCGTTGGCCTTGCTACTGACGGCGCGACTTGGAGCGAACAGAATGGCCGGACCGCGGCGGGCCAAGCCCGCGAAGGAAGGCGCGCTGAAAGGCGCGCGAATGTTGATCGTCGAAGGACGCTACTATGACGCCGTCGCCGACGCCCTGTTGGCGGGAGCCACCCGTGCCCTTGACGCCGCGCAGGTGACCTATGACATGGTGACGGTTCCGGGCGCGCTGGAGATCCCGCAGGCGATCGTCATCGCACTCGACAGCCGCCGCAAGCGCTATGACGGCGTCGTCGCGCTGGGGTGTGTCATCCGCGGCGAGACCAGCCACTACGACATCGTCGCCGGCCAATCCGCCCGTGCTCTGATGGATATCGCCGTCGCCCGGCGGTTGCCCATCGGCAACGGCATCCTCACCGTCGACACCGAGGCCCAGGCCTTCGTGCGCGCCCGCCCCGAGGAGGGCGACAAGGGCGGCACCGCCGTCCAGGCGGCGCTGTCGCTCATCCGGCTCAAGCGTGCGCAGGCGCCGGGACGAAAGCGATGAAGAAGGCGGAGCCCAAGAAGGGCGAAGTCAAACGATCGGAGCCGAAGGCCAATCGCCGCGGCGCCGCCCGGCTTGCGGCCGTGCAGGCTCTCTACCAGATGGACATCGCCGGTACCGGCCTCAACGACATCCTGGCCGAGTTCGAGAGCCATTGGCTCGGCCGCGAAGTGGAGGGCGACCAGTATCTGCCCGCCGAAGCGGCGTTTTTCCGTGACATCGTCACCGGCTTCGTGGCCGAGCAGCGCCGGCTCGATCCGGTGATCGACGAAACGCTTCTTAACGGCTGGCCCCTTAAGCGCGTCGAGACCATTTTGCGCGCGGTGATGCGGGCCGGAGCGTTCGAACTCGACAAGCGCCGCGATATCCCGGCGCGTGTGGTCGTGTCGGAATACGTTGCCGTCGCCAACGCCTTCGTGGACAGGAACGAGACCGGCATGGTCAATGCCGTGCTCGACGTCCTGGCGCGACGGTTGCGCGCCGGGGAGCTCGACCCGGCGGGGTGATCTTCCGACGTTGCGTGGAACACGACGACTGAGCCCATGAGTGTCGCTGACGCAGAGGATTCCCCCGAAGACCGCATGATCGCGCGGCACTTCAAGCCACTCGCCACCGCGCCCGGCGCCTTCGGGCTCGTCGACGATGCGGCGGTGATTACGCCGCCGGCCGGCCACGATCTCGTCCTCAAGGCCGACGCCATCGTCGGCGGCACCCACTTCTTTCCCGACGACCCGCCCGGAGCGATCGCCCGCAAGGCGCTCCGCGTCAATCTCTCCGACCTCGCCGCCAAGGGGGCGACGCCGCTCGGACATCTCCTGTCGCTCGCCCTGCCGGCCGGCATCGACGACGACTGGCTCGCCCAGTTCGCCGCCGGCCTCGGCGACGACGCCGAGCGTCACGGATGTCCGCTGTATGGCGGCGACACGGTACGCTCGCCCGGGCCCGTGATGGTCGCGGTGTCGGTGTTCGGCGCCGTGCCGCATGGCCGCATGCTCATGCGCGCTGGCGCGCGCGCCGGCGACCTCGTCGTCGTCACCGGCACGATCGGCGACGCCGCGCTGGGTCTGCGCCTACGCCAGGACGCCGACGCGGGCAGAAGCTGGCGGCTCACGGCCGAGGAGCGCGCCCATCTTCTCGATCGCTACCTGCTGCCGCGGCCGCGCAATGCTGTCGCGCTGGCGCTGCGCGAACACGCCGCCGGCGGAATGGACGTCTCGGACGGCCTCGCCGGCGATCTCGGCAAGATGTGCCGCGCGTCCGGTGTCACTGCCGAGGTCGACGTCGCCGCCGTGCCGCTGTCGGCGGCGGCTCGCAAAGCCATTGCCGCCGACTCTGGCCTGGTCGAGCCGGCCCTGACCGGCGGTGACGACTTCGAAGTGCTGGCGAGCGTCGCCGAAGCGCAGTGGGAACCGCTGCTGCAGGCCGCGCAAGCCGTCGGCGTTCAGGTCGCGATCATCGGCCGGTTCCGCGCCGCGGGCGAGGAGGGGCCGCAAGCCCTGTTCATGTCGGAGCGGCGGCGCATGTCGTTCGCCCGCCCGTCCTACAGCCATTTCTAGAGGTCGGCGGCGGGCATCCGCCAAGAGGATGCCAAGAGGATATTGATCAAGAGGATATTGATATGGACGAGCGCACCGGCGCCGCCATCGCAGCCGTGGCTCGGCCCGGCGGCGATCCTAACGGTTTTCAGGTCTTCAGCGCCGATATGCGCCGCTTCCCGACCGTCGCCAGGCTGCGCGCCGGCGCCCGCGCCGGCCTGCCCCGTTTTGCCTTCGAATATGGTGACGGCGGCGCCGGCGAGGACAAGGGCATCGCCCGCAATTGGGCGGCCCTCGACGCCGTCGAGCTCGTGCCCCGCTACGGCGTCACCCGGACATTGCCGGCCCTCGTGATCGAGCTCTTGGGGCGCCGCTACGGGGCGCCGTTCGGCGTTGCCCCCATGGGCGGCACCGCCTTCGTGTGGCCGGGCGCCGACGAACTCCTGGCATCCGCCGCCCAGGCGGCGGGCATCCCTTATGTTTTCGGCGTCGCCGGTGGCATGTCGCTTGAGCGGGCGGCGGAACTTGCTCCCGACGTCATCTGGTTCCAGCTCTATCGTTTCGCCCGCAACGACCATGCGGTCGGTTTCGACATGGTGCGGCGCGCCGAGGCGGCCGGTGTCCACGCCCTGGTGCTCACCCTCGACGTGCCGGTGCGTACCACGCGCCCGCGCGAAGTGGCCGCCGGCATCACCGTGCCGCTCAGGAAGGACCTCGCCCTGATGGCGGATCTCGCCGCGTCGCCGCGCTGGCTCATGGCCATGGCGCGCCACGGCATGCCGCGCTTCGCCATGTTGCGCCAATACGCGGGCGAGGGGGCCGATCTCGATACCGTGATGGCCTTCGTGCGCGACGAGATGGCGGGTGCTTTCACCTGGGACGAGGTCGGCCGTTATCGCGACCGCTGGAACCGGGCATTGGTCATCAAAGGCATCTTGCATCCCGACGACGCCGAGCGGGCAGTGGCGCTGGGCGCCGACGCGATTGTGGTCTCCAACCACGGCGGGCGCCAGATCGAGCCGTTGCCGGCGGCGATCGACGCCCTGCCGGCGGTGGTTGCCCGCATCGGCGATCGCGTGCCCGTGCTGATGGATTCCGGCATCCGCAGCGGCGCCGATGTGGTGCGGGCGCTGGCGCTCGGGGCGCGCGCGGTCTTCCTCGGCAAGGCATTCCTGTGGGGGCTGGGCGCGCTCGGCGATCGCGGGCCCGCCCATGTGGCAAGTCTTCTTGCCGATGAGACCCGTGCGGCGCTGGGCCAGATCGGAGCCGCCACGCCGGCTGCCGCCCGCGATGTCGTCGTCCGCCACCCCGGCGCGCTGCCTTTTTAGCAAGCGAGCGCAAGCAGGACCCACAGCCGGAAACGCTCCCCCGGCACGGGTGCCGCTTGACTGGTGACCTGAAGAGCTCCGGGTCGGAGCCCGGAGCATTTGTGACCGGCGCGGTGTCGTCGCGGTGCTCAGAAGAACTTGTAATTGATGCCGACGCGCAGGATGTGGTCGGTGATGTCGGATGTGTAGTTGGCGGCGATGCCGACGGCCGGCACCGCCGCCAGGCCGGAGACCGTACCGCTGACGTCGCCGAGGTCGAGATAAAGATACTCGATCTTGCCGGTCCAATTGCCGCCGAGATGTGCCTCGGCGCCGGCGCCCACGGTCCAGCCCACATTGGTTTTCGAATGCGAGAAGCCGGTGCTCGTGAGGACGCCTGCGGGGGTCGCGCCGGTCAGCGTGCCGCTGGTCTCGATCTCGCCATAGGCCAGACCACCGGTCACGTAGAGCAGCACGCTCGGCGTTGCCGTCCATCCGAGCCGGCCGCGCAGCGTGCCGAACCATTCCAGCGACTGGCTCAGCGCCAATGATGTTCCGGTAACGCCAGGAGGAAGGAAAGTCAGCCCCGGCAGGCAGGCGCCGCCGGCAAGGCCGGCCGCAGCGCACAGGAAGCCGGCGTCGCCGTCCTGGCCAGTCGCCTGGATGTCGGCCTCGATGCCGAAGACCCAGGGACCCGTCTGCCAGTTGTAGCCGAGCTGGCCGCCGCCGACCCAGCCGTTGAGGTCGAAACTGGCGCTGGTGGCCGAGCCCGCCGGCGGCACGATCGCAACCCCGCCCGGCGCGGTCACATAGCCCACCGAGGTGTCCGATTCGCCCCAGCTGTAGCCGGCATTGCCGCCGATATAGAAGCCGGTCCAGCTCCATACCGGTGGGGGCGCGATCGGTGCCTTGACCACTGGCCGCATGTCGGCCGCGCTAGCCGTACTCAATCCTAATGCCAGAGCCGCAATAGTCCAAGCTGTCCGCATGGCTACCTCCCCCGTTGTGGTAACCGAGACTATAATTCCACTTACCATAGATAGCTGTAACAAATCAGCCACAACCATGATTTTTGCCGGTTGTAAAAGTGCTCGGTTGCGCCTGTACGACCTTCGGACCGATACCGGAATCCCATTACGCTACCGTTGCGTCGTGGTGACGTTTTTGGCAATGTCCGCCGCGATTTACGGTCGCAGGCTGGCAGGGGTGTCGGCTTCCTCCGTATGGCGCCGGGGGGGAGACTTCGGCGTTCCGGCCTATCCGAGAAAGTCGAGGATTCTCAATGACAGCTTTATGGTTGATCGTGCTGTGTGGCGCGCTCTCCATCGTTTACGCGGTGTGGGCGATTCGCACGGTTCTGGCGGCGGACGCCGGTTCGGCGCGCATGCAGGAAATTTCCGCGGCGGTCCGCGAGGGCGCGCAGGCCTATCTCAAACGCCAGTACACGACGATCGGCATCGTCGGCATCGTCATATTCGTGATCGTCGCCTATTTCCTGGGGCTGCCGGTCGCCATCGGTTACGCGATCGGTGCCGTGCTGTCGGGCGTCGCCGGCTTCATCGGCATGAACGTGTCGGTGCGTGCCAATGTGCGCACCGCCCAGGCGGCCATCAGCTCGCTCGCCGGCGGCCTGGAAATGGCCTTCAAGGCGGGCGCCATCACCGGCCTCCTGGTGGCGGGTCTGGCGCTCCTGGGCGTCACCGTCTATTTCGGCATCCTGACCGGTGTCATGGGCCATGCGGCCAATGAACGCATCGTCATCGACGCCCTGGTGGCGCTCGGCTTCGGAGCGTCGCTGATCTCCATCTTCGCCCGTCTGGGCGGCGGCATCTTCACCAAGGGCGCCGACGTTGGCGGCGATCTCGTCGGCAAGGTCGAGGCCGGGATCCCCGAGGACGACCCGCGCAACCCGGCAACCATCGCCGATAACGTCGGCGACAATGTCGGCGACTGCGCCGGCATGGCGGCCGACCTGTTCGAGACCTATGCGGTCACGACCGTCGCCACCATGGTGCTCGCCGCGATCTTCTTCGCCGCGACGCCGCTGCTCGTGCCGATGATGACGCTGCCGCTCGCCATCGGCGGCATCTGCATCCTCACCTCGATTGCCGGTACCTTCTTCGTCAAGCTGGGGGCCAGCCAGTCGATCATGGGCGCCCTCTACAAGGGCCTCATCGTCACCGGCGTCCTGTCGCTCGTCGGCATCGGCGTCGTGATCCAGGTCCTGATCGGCTTCGGCCCGTTGCCGGGCGTCAAGTTCACCGGCCAGTCGTTGTTCATCTGCGGCGTCGTTGGCCTCCTGGTCACCGCGGCGATCATCTGGATCACCGAGTACTACACCGGCACCAATTTCCGTCCGGTGAAGTCGATCGCCGGCGCTTCGGTCACCGGCCACGGCACCAACGTCATCCAGGGCCTCGCCATCTCGATGGAATCGACGGCCGGTCCGGCCATCGTCATCATCGCCGGCATCCTGGTCACCTACGCGCTCGCGGGCCTGTTCGGC
Source organism: Astrobacterium formosum (assembly GCA_030848545.1). Taxonomy (GTDB): domain Bacteria; phylum Pseudomonadota; class Alphaproteobacteria; order Rhizobiales; family Xanthobacteraceae; genus Astrobacterium; species Astrobacterium formosum. The sequence continues at coordinate 19,339 of JAVDCA010000029.1, read as the reverse complement.
ATCGCCATCGCGGTCACCACCATGCTGGCCCTGGCCGGCATGATCGTGGCGCTCGACGCCTTCGGCCCGGTCACCGACAATGCCGGCGGCATTGCCGAAATGGCCGGCCTGCCGAAGGAAGTGCGCAAGTCCACCGACGCCCTCGACGCCGTCGGCAACACCACCAAGGCGGTCACCAAGGGCTATGCCATCGGCTCGGCCGGCATGGGCGCGCTGGTGCTGTTCGCGGCGTATAATGAGGACCTCAAGTTCTTCATCGCGAACTCGGCCACGCACCCGTACTTCCAGGGTGTCACGCTCGATTTCTCGCTGAACAACCCCTATGTCATGGTCGGCCTCCTGTTCGGCGGCCTGCTGCCGTATCTGTTCGGCGCCATGGGCATGACCGCGGTCGGCCGCGCCGCCGGTGCGATCGTCGAAGAAGTGCGCCGCCAGTTCCGCGAAAATCCCGGCATCATGAAGGGCACCAGCAAGCCGGACTACGGCAAGGCGGTGGATCTGCTCACCGTCGCGGCGATCAAGGAGATGATCATCCCGTCGCTGCTGCCGGTTCTGTCGCCGATCGTGGTCTACTTCCTGATCTACTTCATCGCCGGCGGCGGCGCCGCCGGCAAGTCGGCTGCCTTCTCGGCGGTCGGCGCCATGCTGTTGGGCGTCATCGTCACCGGCCTGTTCGTCGCCATCTCGATGACGTCGGGCGGCGGCGCCTGGGACAACGCGAAGAAGTACATCGAGGACGGCCACTACGGCGGCAAGGGTTCCGACGCCCACAAGGCGGCGGTGACCGGTGATACCGTCGGCGATCCCTACAAGGACACGGCGGGTCCCGCCGTGAACCCGATGATCAAGATCACCAACATCGTCGCGCTGTTGCTCCTCGCCATTTTGGCGCACTGAGCCGGCGAAGTCGGTTTTGCGAAGAACGAAACCCCGCGGCGCGAGCCGCGGGGTTTTTCAAATCCAGAGCCTACAGTCCGAGTTCGCTGTGCGAACCGAGGCGCACCAGTTCGAGCCGATCGGGATCTGGCTTGCGATAGATGAGGACGAGATCCGGCTTGATGTGGCAGTCGCGATGGTCGCTCCAATCGCCCGACGGCGGATGGTCGAATTATCGTCGCGGCAACGGGGTGTCGTTCGCGAGCATCCGCACCGTCTCGGTGAGATCGGAATCAAGTGTCTTGCCGTGCCGTGCGGCCTTCTCGCGCTTGAAGTCGCGCTTGAAACGATTGGTGTAGCTAATCGCCCTCATTCAGGCTCGCCACCAGATCGTCGGCAGAGGCCGCATCCGTCAATTCGCCGCGCCGTGCCGCCCGCATGGCCTCGATCGTCTCCTCGTTCGGGACGAGAGGTTCGAAGGGCAGGGCCTTATCCTGGGCGATGCGCACCATCATCAGCCGGAAGGCGTCGGAGACGGTCAACCCCATGGCGGCCAGAACGGCTGCGGCTTCATTTTTTATGCGCTCGTCGATGCGGGCGCGGACGACGGTGTTCTCGGGCATTATCGATCTCCTGGGCTACAATGTAGCACAGCGAGCGGAAGACCAAGAAGGAATCACTCCGGGGAGATACCACCGTGCGGGTCCACGAATTCGCGCCGACATCCTGGTAGGCGGAGAGGACACTCGTGTTCATCCCCTCGACCGGCTGGCGCACTGAGCCGGCGAAGTCGGTTTGCGAAGAACGAAACCCCGCGGCGCGAGCCGCGGGGTTTTGTGCTGTTCGCATCCAGCTGGAAGCATCGTCCGAGTCTGCTCGCCGAGTGGCCCAAAGAGCGCTAAGCTGCGTCTGGCGTTAGAACGGCCGTGGATTGAAAAAGGGCCTAGACCGTTGACGCGAGGACGGATCAAAATGACAACTTACCGCCTCATCAGCCGCGCGGCTTTCACCGCCGCGATCACACTCCTGGTGGTTGCGCTCGTGCTGCTGACGGGGTCCTATACCCGCATGCAGAATATCGCGGTGGTGCTCCTGATCGGCTTCGGCGTTTTCGCCACGGTGGGCATGTTCTTTGCCGCCGACCCGCACGGCCTCCACGGTCCGGACGGCCGGACGCAGAATCCGGGTCCCGGAGCGGGTAAGTAAGCGACCGCCGCCCTCAGTCCTTGAACATTTTCGTGAAGAAGCCGAGCAGGTGCTGCTCCTGTCCGCCGGACGGGGTGGTGCGGCTGATGAAGTCGAATATCTTGCCGTCCTTGATACCGTAATTGGCGAGCCGGGTGACGTGGCGGTCCTTGTCGAAATAGACCGCGATGACGCGGCGATCGACTTCCTTCTGGGGCAGGAAAGAGGTCTGCTCGGTGCGTTGCGAGATGTAGTAGAAGACCTCGCCCGAAAGGGTCGCCACCGTGGATGGCGTTCCGAGCACGATCAGCACCTGCTCCTGTGAGGAACCGAGCGGAATCTGCTCGAGTGCACCCTCCGGCACGATATAACCACGCTGATAGGCTTGGGTGATGCAGCCGCCCAGGAGAGCGGCGAGCGCCAGTACCAGCCCGGCGGAGCGGACTCTTCTGGTCGCGTGGCGAAGGTCGAAAACGCTCAAATCCCGATCCCCTTGCGTCCCGCAGGCCTTTGATCTACCTCGCGAACGTCCTCATTTCAATCCAGCAGTTGCGGCCCGGATGTTAACAGATATGGTTTTTGGCATGTTCGGACGGCCACAGCGCGGTGCGACTGCCGCCGCCCTCTACGCGGCGATCGTGGCGCAGTCGAGACGGCCAGAGTTTTACACGGAGTACGGCGTCGCTGACACCATCGACGGCCGCTTCGACCTCATTGTCCTGCACCAGACGCTGCTGCTGCGGCGGCTGACCCGCGAAGGGTACCTGCATACCCTTGCCCAGGAGATTTTCGACACCTTTTGCCGCGACATGGACGGCAATCTGCGGGAAATGGGGGTGGGCGATCTCGCGGTGCCGAAAAGGATGCTTAAATTCGGGGAGGCATTCTATGGCCGGTTCAACGCCTACGACCAGGCCCTGGCGGCGGGGGATCGCGAAATGCTCGCAGCCGCTCTGGCGCGCAATCTCTTCGGGGATACCGGGCAGGCCGGATCGGCGCCGATCCGACGCGTCACAGCTTATGTGGAGGCCTGCGAAGCAGCCTTGTCCGCCGCCGATCCGGCGGCGATCGTGGCCGGCACGGTGCCGTTCGCAGACCCCGCCACGATCGCAACACCCGCCCTGACGGGAGCCTAGTCATGAAGAAATCCGCAGACTTCCCAGAAACCTGCTGGAGCATTCCGCTTCGCCTCGAGAACGTCCCGGAGGACGGGCTCCATTTCACGGCGGCCGCCGATCGGGCCACCTGCGACTGTGTCGCCAAGCTCGCCGGGGTCGACGCCGTGCTGCGCCTCGAGGCCAGTTTCGACGTGATCCGTCATGGCTCTGCAGGAATGGCGGTGACCGGCGTCGTCGATGCACGGGTGCGCCAGGCCTGCGTCCTCACCCTCGAACCGATCGAAAGCGATATCAGCGAGCCGGTCAGAGCGACGTTCGCGCCCGCAGGCGCCGTCGTCGACATTGTGGATTTGGCCGAGGCCGTGCTGGCAGTCGATGACGACGACCCGCCGGAATTACTCGTCGACGGCCGCACCGACCTCGGCCGGCTGGCGACCGAGTTCCTTCTCCTTGCGGTTGACAAATACCCGCGGAAGGCGGGCGCGGAGTTCCAGCCTACCGTCGTCGGTAACGCTGGCGGATCACCCTTCGACGCGCTGGCTGTACTCAAGAAAAACGGCAACCAGGCGTCGTGAAGATGGGGTGGAATCCCCATTGTCAGAGATTTTCTGCACGCTATTGTCGCCGCTCCCGACGCCGGACCGGTGGTCGCCACCGGGCGGACCGGCCCCGCTCGCCAGAGAGCCACCAAGACTGATCCATGCAGAAGGTTCGTATTGCCATCGACGCCATGGGCGGCGACCACGGCGCGCCGGTGACCGTGCCGGGCGCCGCCGTCTCCCTTGAGCGCCATCCCGACAGCGAGTTTCTCATCTACGGGGATGCGGCTCAGCTCGAGCCGCTGATGGCCAAATACCCCGCGCTCAAGGCCGCTTCGCGCGTGATCCACACCGATGTGTCGGTTCGCATGGATGCCAAGCCGAGCCAGGCGCTGCGCCAGGGACGCTGGAAGTCGTCCATGTGGCTCGCCATCGACGCGGTCAAGAAGGGTGAGGCGGACGTCGTCGTGTCGGCCGGAAATACCGGCGCCCTGATGGCCATGGCGAAGATCCATCTCCGCACCAAACCTGGAGTCGAGCGGCCCGCCATCGCGGCGGTGTGGCCGACGCTGCGGGGCGAATCGGTGGTGCTCGACGTCGGCGCCTCCATCGGCGCGGATTCCCAGCAGCTTGTGCAAATGGCCGCCATGGGGGCTGCCATGGCGCGGGTCCTGTTCGATCTCGAACGGCCGAAAGTGGGCCTGCTCAATGTCGGCGTCGAAGAGGTCAAGGGCCTGGAAGAAGTCCGCGAGGCCGGCCGTCTCCTGCGCGAACAGCCGTTGCCCCATCTCGATTACACAGGATTCGTCGAGGGGGACGACATCGGCAAGGGAACCGTCGACGTCGTGGTAACGGAAGGTTTTGCCGGCAACATCGCGCTCAAGACCGCCGAGGGTACGGCCAAGCAGATTGCCGAATATCTCAGGAGCGCGCTGGGCCGTACATTGCGCTCCAGGCTCGGATATCTACTCGCCCGCGAGGCATTTCGTACGCTCAGGGACAAACTCGACCCGCGCAAGATCAATGGCGGCGTGTTCCTGGGCCTCAACGGCGTGGTCATCAAGAGCCATGGCTCGACCGATGCGGAGGGCTTCGCCGCCGCCGTCGACCTCGGCTACGACGTCGTCAGGTATGATTTGTTGGAAAAGGTCAATCAGATGCTGGGATCGCAACCGTCCGTGCCACCGGTGACCCTCGCTGCGGGAGCACAGTCGTGAGCGAAACGCGTTCCGTTGTCCTCGGTATCGGCAGTTGCCTGCCTCGGAACGTGGTCACCAACGATGATCTCGCCCGCAAGGTCGACACATCCGATGAATGGATCGCCCAACGCAGCGGTATCCGCCAGCGCTATATCGCCGAGGACGGGGAAACCACCGTCACGCTCGGCATCGAAGCGGCCAGGAATGCGCTCGCGGCGGCGCAGGTGGAGGCGTCCTCCGTCGACCTGATCGTCTTGGGGACTGCAACTCCCGACAACACCTTTCCGGCGAGCGCCGTGGCCGTCCAGGCCGGGCTCGGCATCACGGGCGGTGCCGCCTTCGACGTCCAGGCGGTCTGCTCGGGTTTCGTCTATGGAATGACCACTGCCGACGCCCTCCTGCGCACCGGCGCCTTCAAGCGCGCGCTGGTGATCGGTTCGGAGACGTTTTCGCGCATCCTCGACTGGAGCGACCGCACCACCTGCGTCCTGTTCGGGGACGGCGCCGGTGCCGTCGTGCTCGATGCCCAGACCCAGCCGGGCACCCGCGAGGATCGCGGCATCCTGATTTCGCGCCTGCGCTCCGATGGCCGCCATAAACAAAAGCTGTTCGTGGACGGCGGTCCGTCAACGACCCAGACGGTCGGCCACCTGCGCATGGAAGGCAAAGCGGTGTTCCGGCATGCCGTCGCCATGATCACCGGCGTGGTGGAAGAAAGCCTCGCGGCGACCGGCTACACGGTCGACGACATCGACTGGTTCGTGCCCCATCAGGCCAACAAGCGCATCATCGACGATTCGGCCCACAAGCTCGGGGTCGCCCCGGAGAAGATCGTCATCACGGTCGATCGTCACGGTAATACCTCGGCGGCCTCGATCCCGCTCGCCCTGTCGGTCGCGGTGGCGGATGGCCGCATCAAAAAAGGCGATCTGGTGCTGCTCGAAGCCATGGGCGGAGGCTTCACCTGGGGGGCGGTGTTGCTGCGGTGGTAAAGCGAATTCGCGACAATCCCGTGCAAGAGCCGTTGACCGGCCCGATCCAAGCTCATATCCTCTGATAATTCAGTGGGATAATTCTAGTCGGCCGGGATTCGGGGCTGGGCGATGACGGGAAAGACAGTGACGCGCGCGGACCTCTGTGAGGCCGTGTACCAGAAAGTGGGGCTCTCGCGCACCGAGTCCGCCACCCTGGTGGAAATGGTACTGAAGGAAATCACCGATTGCCTCGAACGGGGCGAGACCGTGAAGCTTTCTTCCTTCGGTTCCTTCGTGGTGCGCAAGAAGGGCCAGCGCATCGGCCGCAACCCCAAGACCGGCACCGAGGTTCCGATCTCGCCACGCCGCGTCATGGTGTTCAAGCCGTCGGCCATCTTGAAGCAGCGCATCAATATGGAACCCGACGCGGCGGCCGAGTGAGGCGGAGGCGAGGGCGATGGAAAAATCTCCAGACGCCTTCCGCACCATCAGCGAGGTCGCTGAGGAACTCGACGTGCCGCAGCACGTGCTGCGGTTCTGGGAAAGCCGCTTTCCCCATATCAAGCCCATGAAACGCGGCGGCGGCCGGCGCTATTACCGGCCTGACGACGTCGATCTCCTGCGCGGCATCCGCCATCTCCTCTACGGCGAAGGCTATACGATCCGTGGCGTGCAACGGATCCTGCGCGAGCAGGGGCCGCGTTTCGTGCAGACGGTCTGGCGCGACGGTGCCGAGCAGCCACAATTGCAGCCGCACGAGGAGTCGGCCGAGGACGAGGGGGGCGAGACGCAACCCGTCGTCGCCGCCCGTCCGTCACGAAAGGTCGCGAAGGTCGTCGACGAGACATCGACCGAACCCGTCGCGCCCGCTCCGGCGCCGGTCGTGGTGGTGCAGCCGCCCGCCGGTCCCATCCTGTCCGCCGATGATATCGAGCGCCTGCGCGCCAGCCTCGCCACGCTCTCCGACTGCAAGCGGCGGCTCGAAGAGGCGCTCGCGGGCTAGTCTTGCGTCACCGCGCAGCGATGTAGGGCTGTTGGCAAACCACTTCCTGGATCAGGCCGCTGAAACGGAACGGCTCGGCGAGGATCGGCGCGGCCGTCTTCGCCACGACCGGGCGCGGCGGCCGGCGGTCGGGCACGCCGGGGGGGATGGTCGGTGTCTTCAAGCGGCTGACGATGTTGTAGCCGGCGAGCCCGCCGCAGATGACGGCGCGCTTGATGATCGCCTTGGGAGAGTTGTCGATTGCGACCGAAGCCGCATCGCGGAAGAATTCCGGCCAGGTGAGGGTCGCGCTGTCGGAGCGGTTGAGGACGGCGCGTCGGACGCCTGGCGCCGTATCGGTGCGGGTCTCGATGAGGTGTTCGGCGATATCGCCCACATGGATGTAGTTGGCGCGCGCCTTGGCGCTGATCATCGGCGGCAACACGACGCCGTGGAGGCGCGCCTGTTCGAGCACGCGCCCCCATGAGCCGCCGCCGAGCACCACGGGAAGATAGAAGAGGCGGACCGCGAGGCCGGGATAGCGTGCCGCTTCGCGGCAGGTGACCTGCTCCTGCAAGAGCTTGCCGAATCCGTAGGGCCCCATCAGGAGCGGCGTCTTGCCGATATTCATGCGCGCCGTATCGAGCGCGCCTAAGCCGTGCAGGGTCGCGAACGTCTGGATCTGCACGAAACGCTCGACGCGCGGCGCGATGGTTGAGAGCACGTCGGCCGTGAAGGTGGCATTGTCTGTCGGGCTGTCATGGATGTTGGCGCAATGCACGAAGGTGCCGGCGCGCTCGGTGCCGTCGCGGAACTCGCCATAGGACGAGACCGTGTATCCGGCCTTGCGCAGCGCCTCGGAAATATGGCTACCGACGAAACCCGTCATCCCACTCACGACGAAGTCAGGCATTGAGCATCTCCGTCAATCGCAGGGCCAGCGCCCCGATGGTCAAACCGGTATTGGCATAGCCGGCCGCCGGGATCAGCGAGCCGTCGCACACATAGATGTTCTTGGTGCCGAACACGCGCGCCTCGCCGTCGCAGACGCCGTCCTGGGGCGTCGCCGCCATGCGGCAGGTGCCGCTGTGATGGGCGGCGGTGGCGAGATCGTCGAACCAGGTGGGAAACACGGTCTGGCGTTCGACGAGCGGTGCGAGTTCGGCGAGCACGCCCGCGATGGCATTGCCGGCCGCGGCGCGAAAATCCTCGTCGAGCACCCAGTCGCGCGTCACCGTCTCGCCCTCGGCGCCGATCGCGACGTTCGTCTGCGGCACCTGCTCGGCGCACATGTACAGGACGAAGCGCCGCGTCGGGATGTTGATGCCGGCCTTGAGCGATATCGCCTCGACGATGTCGTTGGTGTGCGTGAGGAGGCGCACATAGAGGCGCGGATCGAACGGCTTGTTGCGCAGTTCCGACAACACGCTCTTTGCTTTCAGCGCCGTCGGCCCGGCCGGGCGGAAATAGAACGCGAATTTCTGGCGCGCCGTGCGCATCACCAGAGGCAGGCGCAGGCTGCCCTTGAGCCGGCGGTCATACCGGTTCCAGATGCGGTTGATGTCGGCATTCAGCGTCACCTCGGCGACGAAGCCGACCGGATGGTCGTGATAGAAGCGTCCCGCCAGGGGGCCGAGGCCGCTCGCCGCCAGGACCTGCGGGCTGCCGAGGCCCCCGGCCGTAAGGACGAACACGTCGCCCCGGACCGGCTCCGCCCGGCCGGCGAGAACCGCCGCCAAGGCGCGGCCGCCATCGTCGAGGAGAAGTTTCTCCACCCGCCCGGTGACACGTGTCACCGGCTTTGCGGCGACATCTTCCGATTTCCACAGGTTGCGCCGGTGCGAGGGATAATAGAGCGAGTGGCCGGTGAGACGGGGCGCCACGCCGGCATCCGCGAACGCCGCGCGCAGCTCGGCTTCGACCTGCTGGACGCTGTCGATCGCGACGCCCGACAGCGCCCGGTGGGCCGCCTCCATATACGGGGACAGGTCAGCGGCCGTGATCGGCCAGCCGGAAAAGTCCTCGTCTTCCAATTGGATCAAGCCGTTGTGCCACAGATAGCTCGAACCACCCGGGCCGCAGCCGGCATGCTCGTCGAGCCCGGCCGGCCGGCCGCGGTCGAGGACGGGAAGGGGGACGTTACGGGACGCGCGCTCGATCACCGTGACGCGGTGGCGTCCGGCGAGGCGGCTGGCGAGAAGGCTGCCGGCAATTCCGGCGCCGATGACGACGACCTGGGCCATGGGGCGCAACCTAGAGGTTGCGGATTAAGGTTTGGTTGGACCCGGGAGATGCGGGAGACCATTCGATTCGCACGTACAACCGCCCAATCGACCAACAAGCTCTCCCGGCCTCATCCTGAGGAGCGCTCCACCGATGTCGGGCCTGCCCGACATCGGCACCTCAAGTGCGCAAGTCGGGCAAGCCCGACTTGCGTGAGCGCGTCTCGAAGGATGGGGCCGCCCCCTATGTCGGGTTTACCCGACATAGAAACTCAATAGATTCCAAGTCGGCTACGGCCGACTTGGATGCCTTCGAGACGCGGCCCAAGTGGGCCGCTCCTCAGGACGAGGGCGAGGCTCGTCTGGCCAGTCTGATAAACCGAATAGAGATGGGTTAGCTTAAGCGGCTGATCGCGATGTGGAGGAAAATACATGAGCGATGACCGTTCCGAGGCGATCGCGCAGGCGGAAGAGCGCGGCGCCCACCAGCTCGCGACCGAGCCCCGCGCCCGTGCGGCCCGCTACGACCGTCGCCATGGACGCGTTCTTGTCGAACTCACCAACGGCTGCAGCTTCGCCTTTCCGGCGCGCGACGCAGAGGGGTTGGAGCAGGCGAGTGACGCCGATCTGACGCAAATCGAAGTTCTCGGGCTCGGCGTCGGGCTGCATTGGAAAAGGCTGGACGTCGACCTCAGCGTGCCCGGGCTGTTGATGGGGCTGTTCGGCACCAAGGCCTACATGGATCGCCAACGCGCGGCCCGCGCCGGCGCTGCGACATCGCCGGCGAAAGCCGCCGCCGCCCGGCGCAACGGCGCCAAGGGCGGGCGACCGCGCAAGGCGGCGGTGGTGAAGCGGAAGTGACAGCGCGCAAGGCGCAATAGCGAAGGCGTATTGCGCCGATCGGAGGACAGTGGCGGATCAAGCTGCGCTGATGCGCCCTACGGGCCCTTCCTCTCCGTCACGACAGCGAGGAGTGCAGGAGCCAGGCGACCGCAATCGCCGCCGCGATCACCAACCACGCGAGAGCCGATCGGACCAGTTCCTGAGCGTTGGTCCGATGCAAAAGTCCTCGCCCGAGGAACAGCAGAAGGGCCGACGACCAGGTGACCGCGGCAATCATGCGCGACTGACCGGGCGCGCCGCCGAAGAGGTCGCTTCCGATCGCCAGCGCGCCGCCGACCACGAGAATTGCGAGCAGGACCCAGAGCATCCGTGGAGGCTACGGGCGCCGGCACGACCGGGCAAGCCGACGCCTTGCCGCTGCTGGCTCACAAGCGCGTAGGGCAATAGATAGCGAAGGCGTATTGCGCCAAACGAAGGATAGTGGCGGATCCGCCCTACGGCCTGAGCCGGCCCTCACTCCGCCGCCGACGGAATGAAATGGCGTGACGGTGCGGGTACAGGCCGGCCGACGTCGTGGGCCGCCTCGATCCAGGCCTGGATGGCATCCTGCACATTGGTGATCGCCTCTTCCGGCGTTTCGCCGTCGCTCATGCAGCCGGGCAGGTCCGGCACGATGGCCGAAAATCCACTGCCGTCCTCGGCGGACAGCGGCTCAACGATGACGCGGTACTCAAGTCGGATCATCGATTGTCCTCACCGCGTCTTCGAAAGTCACCAGGGGGCGCATAGTTCGGACGAACACCCGCGGGGATTTCTTCGGGACTCTTTGCGACGACTCCGGGACTTCTTGCCATTTTAATGCGTTTCGGCACCCGTGCCTGGTTCGCCGGCGTTCTAAATCTCAAAAAGATTTCAAGGGGTTAAATGGTCGGAGCGCCGAGATTTGAACTCGGGACCCCCAGTCCCCCAGCCCTGGACGCTGCCATCCATAAAGCCTTGGAAGATCAAGGCCTAGGCGGCGCCGCCGGAGCCGTCACGGGACTTTTCCCGGGACTTCTTGCGACGAGTCCGTGATGCCGCTTCCAGGCCGGCGCGCACCTCGTCGTCGAGAACATGGGCATATTTGGCCGTCGTCTCGATGCGGGCGTGGTTGAGGGCGCGCTGCACCAGCTTGAAGTTGCCGCCGGTGGCGCGCAGGAGATTGGTGGCGAAGCTGTGGCGGTTGTCGTGCCATCGGTAGTTTTCGACGCCTGCAGCCGCGCGCCGGCGCCGCCAGTGCGTCTTCAGTCCCTGGTAGGTGATCGGCCGCCGTTCTCCGCGCACGCGCTTGGGCGGCCCGCGTCCGGGCTTTTTCGGCGCATCCTTGCGGGTGCGCTTGGCCGTGTAGGTGAACACCCATTCGGGATGATGGCCGCGCCGGCTGACGAGGATGTCGCGCATCTCCGACGAGATCGGCAGCCGGATCGGCCGCCCACCCTTACCGAGGCGGATGATGACGCCGGCGTTGAGATCGACCTGCGACCAGGTCAACAGCGTCTCGCGCATGCGCAAGCCCGACGCGAGCGAGAATTCGCGCACGATCTCGTAGTCGGGATCGAGCGCGCCGGCGAGCGCTTCGTCTTCGTCGGCGCGCAGCTCGCGGATTCGCTCGACCGGCTCTGGCAGCATGTGCTGGGTGAAGTGTGGCGCCTCTGGAAGATGCAGCTTCCATATTCGGATCGCGCGCACGAACACGCGCTGCAGCACTTCCGTGGTCGAGCGATTGACGGTCGCGGGCGCGATCAGAGGCGGGGGCGGCGCGCCTTTCTTCCGCTCGCCGCGGCGCTGGACGTGGTGGCCGCGCCGCCACGCCACCAGCTTGGCGACGTCGTCGTCGCGGATGTCGGCGAGCAGACGATTCTCGCCGAAGAAGTCGACCAGGCGGCCGAGATCCCGGAACAGATCCTTGCTGTTGCTCTTGTGTTGCCCATCCTCGATCCAGTAGCGATCGCAGGCGAGATTGATGGTGAGCGGAGCGCCGGCGCATACCGCTTCGCGGTCGAGCTTTTCGCGAGATCGTCGGCGCTCGTCGGCTTCTACTTGCTCGGCCGCGCGGCGTTCAGTTGCGCCCGTCGTTCCACAAAACCGATGACCGTCGAGCTGGAAGTCGAAGACATAGACGGTTGAGCCTTTTGGCCGGTAGACGGACATGGGACGCTCACGGTCTGGCGACGGCGGCGGGCCTCCGCGAAGGCATCGAGATCGGCGCGGGCGAAGGCGTAATGGGGGCGTTTTTTGCCGCGGCCGGTCTGGATATAGCTGATGCTGCCGTCCTTGACGTGCGCGCGCAAGGTCTTGACCGTGATGGTCAAGTATTCGGCGGCTTCCGCCGGGCTGAACAGGCCGTCTTTCATCAGCGTGGTCCGAACAAAGCGACGAGGACGGGGATTGCCACCAGGGCGGCAGTCAAGGCGGAGAGGGCGAGGCCGAGGCCGCGGGTGCTCATGCGGCAGCCTCGGCAAAACCCTGCCGCCCCGGCGGGGAAGATGGCACCGGGGCGGCAGGCAGGGCCGCGGCGCCGAGGGAGGGCAGGCCGCGGGGCGAGCGGATGAACTTGAGTTCGGCGCGCGCCTCGGCGAGGGCGCTTTCCAGGTCGCGGATGCGGCCGGCCTGGGCGGCGATCTCGGCGCCGCGCCAGGCGAACAGTTTTCGCCGCACGATCGCCGAGGCGGTGCGGGTGTCGGCGCCGCCGATCGCGGCGGCGAGGAGGTCGGTGAGCTTCATGTGGCCGCGTTTGGCGCGGGCCTGGAGGTCGCGCCAGTACAAGCGCTCGAGCCGCAGCGCAACGTTGCGGCCGGCAATCAGGATGACGCGGGTGGTGATGCGGTCTGGCATGGTGCTACCTTGCCGCCTGGGGTTGTGATACGCTCACCGCGGAGGCTTTGGGGGAAGGGGCTGGGTGATGCGTATTCTGCTGATCGTCGCGGCTGCGGCCGCGCTGTCCGGCTGCGCCTCGGTGACGCGCGGATGGAACGAACAGATGAACTTCGACTCCGTGCCGAGCGGCGCCGAGGTTCGAGTTGCGGCCGAGCCCGTCTGTCCGCCGGGCGGCTGCACTACCGATGTCGGCGAAATCGGAACCTATTCGCAGGGCGAGACGCCGCCATCGCAGCCCAATCTCGGCTGCGTCACGCCGTGCGTTCTGCAGGTCAAGCGCAACGACGTCCTGATCGCCACCTTCACCAAGCCCGGCTATCAGCCGCACACGATCCGGGTCGACACCCGCGTTGCCGGTGCCGGCGCCGCCGGCATGGCCGGCAACATCCTGCTCGGCGGCGTCGTGGGCATGGCCGTCGATGCCGCCAGCGGGGCGACGCTGGAGCATTTCCCCAACCCGGCCGTTGCCCATCTCACACCCGTGCCGGCGCCGCCCCCACCGCGGGCACCGCCACGGATCGGCAAGCCAAAACGGCCGACATCCTAAAAGCGAAGCATTGGTGAGCTGGTGTCCCGCCGTCTGCACCGCCTCGGCGCGCAAGCCTTGGTCGCCATGGCGGCGATCGCGCTGCTGGCTCTGGTCTTGTGGCTGATGCGGTGACACGGGCATGGCTGCGCTCCGGGTTGCGACCGGAACGACTATATCGGGAAATTTCCCGAAGTAAATATGAGGCGGGAAAAATCCCGGGATCGCTGGGCTACCTGCCGCCGCCCGGAGGCGTCTCCCGGAGTGCGTCGCGCAGGATCTGTTCCGGGGTGCGTGGCGGCGGCTTTACGTAGTCCGATGCGCAATAGGCATGATAGCGGCGAAAAAACGCCCTGGTGGCATCGGGCCCGCCGTCGATTGCCGCGACACCGAGAATGTCGAGATAGACGAAACCGTTGGCTCCGGCGTATGCGCCCAGCCTGTTCTTCGCGTTGACGCGACCGCAGACGGTCGCCCCCATGTCCGTATCGACGACACGCATAAAGTCGAAGCTGGCGCTCGATGGGTCGATCAGGTGTATCGCCACCGCGCTTTGCGCACGGGCGACAACCGGTCCGTTTAATCCGTGTCGCGCGATCGCCGCGACAATCGTACCGGCGTCGGGGATGCAGGCATATGCCAGGACCGTCATGGCGATCCCGGTGGCAATGCCCAACGCTATGCGCACGCTCACCCCTCCTGTGTCACGGGCGCCGCCATGCTCTCGCCGACCGGAAAACACCAGTCACAAGGGCGACGACCGCAATCTCTTCATCGTCCGGCTGTGACGCAAAGTGGAACATGATCGGCTCCTGCCATCGCGGGTCGTCGGAGTCGGGCAAAAGCTCGATCCTGGTCTCGTTGCGGTGAAAGCGTTTTGCCGTGACTTCCTTCTCGCCACCCTGGGCGCGACGGCGCTCGACGATGACGAGATCACCGTTGCTGGGCTCGATGCCGGAGAGGCCCAGATCGAGGCAGAGCAGGTAGTCGCCGGGCCTCGCTACGCGGTTGATCGAGGTCCCTTTGACGCCGAGCGCATACTGCGCTTCGACCGGATATTGTGGGTCGGCGGCGAATGGAAGTTCGCCGAGCAGCTCTTCGCGGAACGCGTCGATCTCCAGCCACAGCCCCGCGGCCACCTCGCCCTGGATGACGATGCGACGGGCGTTGCGTGGCTCATCGCAGGCACCGGCCGTTTCCGGCCCGACCTCGAACGCAAGCCATTCCGGCGTCGTCTCCAGCGCGGGCGCTATCGCCTTGATGACCTCGACACGGGGCCCCCCTTTCGACCGGCGTTCGAGGTCGCGCAACACGTCGGGCTTGAGGCCGGCCTCGTTCAAAACCCCGGTTCGACTTTTCCCCACTGCGGTCAGGCGGCGGTCGATGCGGGCGAGGATCGGCGACGCTGCGGGCGGCCGTTTCCGACGCCGCAACGGGGGCTTGCGAGGCATCTTGGTTCCGTCCCGAATCATTTCGGGATATTCCCCGGCGCCGCGTCTGTGAAATAGCGGGAAATTCCCCGAAGAAGACGCTTGCAGAATCGGGAAATTTCCCGGATTACTGTCGTCCATGATGATTCGGGGCATCGATCAGTTCTTCGCAGTGGTGGACGCCTATGCGGCGGCGACGGGCTTGCCCGACAAGACGATCTCCTCGCGCGTCCTAAAGGACAGCGGCCGCATCGGGCTGCTGCGTTCCGGTGGCGACATCGGCGTCCGCAAGGTGGCTGCTGCCCTGGAATGGTTTTCCGACAACTGGCCTCCCCGAGCCCAATGGCCGATCGACGTGCTCCGGCCGACCCCCACGGAAGAAGCCGGCTCGCCATGAGCAAGCATGTCCGCGATCTGTTTGAATTCGCAAACCTGGGGCGCGACCAGGCGGTCGTGAAAAACGCCCACGTGGTCGCAAAAAACGACCAGGATGACGCGTTCCAGGAACAAATTCTTCGTCTGTGCCTGACGGTCTGGCCGGGCGAGACCGTCCAGCAGCTCGCCGTCAACGCGAAGATTTCCGTCCGTCAGGCGCAGCGCCTGATCGGCCGCGAGCAGGGCTTTTCCGGCAAGGTCATCCGCCGCCTTTGCCATTGCCACTACGGCGCGCCGTTCCTGCAGCTGTGGATGCACGGCTGCGACGCGACGCACTGGCTGACCATGCTCGACGACCACGAGGTCTGCGAGATCGAACGGCGCTCCGACGACCTCAAGCGCGAAGCGGAAGAATTGAAGCGCCGTCGCGGCTCGTCGCTGCGCGGCGGGCGCGCCTGATCGGGCGCGTGCGGTAGTCGCCTTTGCGTTCGTTGCCCGGCCGATCGCCGGGCGCCTCCGGGGGGAGGTCATTTCGTGCCTGAGAACAACAACACGCCCGCCCGGCGTCCGGGGCCGATCGTGACCGTGATCGCGCACGGCGCCGTCGTCATCCGCGCCGCGTCGCCGATCGGCATCTCGACGGCGCCCCCCGCGATCGCCGCCGCCAACAGCGACGAACCCGCTGCCCCCCCCTTGCGACATGGAGCCCGCCCCATGATCCCCGACGCCGATCTCTCGCCGGCGCAGTCCGCGGTGATGATCGCCATGGCGGCGATCGCGCTTGGGATCGCGCTCTACATCCTCGCCTTCGCCGAGATGGACCATCGTCGCGCGTTCGCCCGGCCGGCGACGCGGCGCCGCGCCGACGAGGCGTGGCGCCGCGCCTTCTTCGCATTCCAGTTGCCGCCGCCGAACTATGCCCCCCCGGCGGTGGCAGGGCGGCGGCCGGTCCCGGCTCCGAATGCCCCGGGTTCCTGCCGCCGCCCGCTCCTGACCTTGATCGCGGTCACCGGGCTCGCGCTCCTGCTCACGGGCTGCGGCGACGGCGAGGGGCGGCGGATCGGCGTCATGGTGGCGAGTGCCGCCGTCGCCATCGCCTTCTTCATCGCTTTTGCGGGCGTGATCTCGATCGCCATGCGGCCCGACCGCGATCCCCTCGACGACATCATCGGCGACGTGCCGGCGCCTCTGCCGCCTCCGCACTCCCGTGACGAGGGAGACGCGTCATGAACAACGTCGTTCTGCCGCCCCGCCAGCACCAGGTCCTCAACGACGTCGTTTTGCTCGCCCTCGACATCATGGTGCGGCCCGCCGCCCGCCGTGGCCACAGCGAAAACTGCAAACGCCTGACCGCCGAGGTCGCCGCCGCGATCGAGCGGCCGATGCCGGACGAGCGCTTCATCACAGCCGAGGCGGCCCTGCTTCTGCAGGCGCTCGCCAAGCTCATCGATATCACGGGGGGCGTGGACGGGCCGGACTATGTGCGCTGGGCAAAGATCGCCGGCGTGCTCCTGCCGGACGTCCACGCCGCTGCCGCGCGCGCCTTCGCGTTCGAGCGGTGCATGCCATGACGGCGCGCCTCACCATCCGCCGCATCAAGGGCGGCGCCCACCGCGCCTATATCGGCGAGCAGCTCCTCGACGGCGTCACCGCGGTCCGCTCCGAATGCGTCGGCTATGGCGGCAGCGTGTGGACGTTGACGCTCGCCGGCCGCGCCGTCTTCTTCCGCAATGACGACGCGGCGGAGACCTTCCGGTTCGCCGAGCGCGCCGCTGAAGTGGTCGACGGCGCCACCGCACCGGAAACCGAACCGGCGACGCCGCAGCCCGCGTCGCCGCCGCCGGCGGCGAACGACTCCGCGCCGAAGGTCACCCAAGCCGCCGCGAGCCAAGCCCGAAGCCATGGGGGGGGCGCCCGGATCGGGATCTGGGCGGGGCTGAACGCCGCCTTTGCGGATCTCGAGATCGCGGAATTCTCAGACAGCAGCGGCGCCGTGCTGGTGCGCCGCCGCGGTGCCGGCGTGCGCCTCAATGCTCGCCAGGCGCAGCTCGTTCGCCTCACGGCGCGCGGCATGCCGGCGCCCATCGACCGCCGCCACCTGATCGCGCGCCTGTGGGGCGCCACGCCGCCATCGAGCGCCGACATCGTGCTCGGCCAAGTCGCGAAAGCCTGCGACGAGGCGCTGCGCCCCGAGGGCCTGACCATGAAAACCGTCCGGGGCGTCGGCATCGCCCTGCAGCTGATCGATTGAGCAGGAGGGGGTGATGGCAAAGACGTCGAAGGCGAAGACCAGCAAAGGCGCGAAGGCGGCGAAGCGCACGCCCGCCGCGAAGGCGCCGAAGGCCCGCAAGGCGGCGAAGCCAGCCGCCAAGGTGCCGGCCCCGAAAGCGGCCGCGAAGCCGAAGGCAGCCAAGCCGGCGCCGCTCCGGGACGCCCTGGCGCCGCTCGCCGGGCCGGCAGGAAAGGCCGCATGGCAACCGGTGTTGACCGCGACGGAGTCGCCGCGGCGGTATCTGCACGAGATCGACGTCGGCGATCGCTTCCGCAAGGAAGAAGGCGATATCGACGGACTGGCGGCATCGATCGACGCCCGCGGCGGCCTCCTGCAGAGCGTCGCGATCACGCCGGCCAACAAGCTGATCGACGGCTGGCGCCGCATGCGGGCCTGGTCGCGCAGCAAGACCGGCGAGTACGGCAAGGCGCCTATTCCGGTCAACATCGTCGACATCGACTCCATCATTGCCGGCGAATACGACGCCAACGAGCAGAGGAAGCCGTTCACGCCGTCCGAGCTCGTCGCCATCAAGCGGGCGATCGAGGACAAGCTCGCGACCGAAGCGCGCAGCCGCCAGGGCCACGGACTGACCGCGCCGGGGCGAAAGATGCAAGGTGAGGTCGCCGGCAAGGGGCGTGCCTCGGACAAGGTCGGCGTCGCCGCAGGCGTCTCCGGCCGCACCGTCGAGAAGGCGGAGCGGGTGGTCGAGGCGGCGGAACGCGATCCGGGCCGTTTCGGCCGGCTGCGCGAGGACATGGACCGCACCGGCAAGGTCGACGGCGCCTACAAGCGCCTGCAGATCATGCAGGCGACCGACGCCATGCGCGAGGCGCCGCCGCCCCTGCCGGGCAACGGGCCGTATGTGGCCGGTTCGATCGATTTCCCGTGGCCGCATGAAAGCGACGACGACCAGGCGTCGATCGACGAGCGCGGCCGCAGCCTGCGTCCCTATCCGGCCATGTCGATCGAGGCCGGCGAGGCGTTCATGCGCGAGCAGGTGGCGCCGCTGTTCGGGCCCGATGCCGCGCTGGGCTTCTGGGTCACCAATCATCACCTCGTGACCGGCGCGGCGCATCGTCTGATCGCCGCCCTGGGCGCGGACTGGCGCGCCTCGACCATGCTGACCTGGGGGAAGGACAAGATCGGCCGCGGCCAGGTGCTGCGCGACAAGACCGAGCACTGCATCGTGCTGTTGCGCGGCAAGCCGGTGGTCAATGTCCTGGGCGAGGATCCGCCGTCGACTTTGCTCAATGCCCCACGGCGCGACAACTCGCAGAAGCCCGACGAATTCTATCGGCTGTGGGAGCGCGCCTTCCCGGCACCGCGCTATGCCGCGATCTTCTCCACCGGCGGCGAGGGCAAACTGTGGGACGGCCACGGCGACCAGGTCGACAAGCACACGGCGGCGGCGGTTGATACCGCCGAGGCCGCGAAGTCGCGAACGGAACTCGATCGGCTCACATTCGTCGAGACTGGCGAAGCCGCCCATCTGACCATCGACGAGCGCGAGGATCTGCGCGAGCAGAAGCTCATCAAGGGGGCAGGCGCGCGCGCGACCCTCACCAAGGCCGGCGCAAAGCGCCTCGATACGCTGCGCGACGATGCGCGTCGGGCTTCGGCTCTTGCGGAGCTTCCAGGCGATCTCGACGGCCTTGCCTTCGCCTATCGGGAGGCCTGCGCACAGCTCGATGCCGCGGTGCGCGATGCAGATGTCGCGACGGCGAACATCGTCGAGAGCCGCATGGAACTGATGAAAGACAAGGCCGGGACCCTGGTCGGTCCCGACGAAGCCCCGGTCGACGGTATCGACCGGCTGCTGATCGCGGCGGCGGCGCCGATCGGCGAAGTGCCGATGTGGGGCCAACGCGGCATGTTTGAG
>JAVDCA010000028.1 GCA_030848545.1 Astrobacterium formosum | reverse complement strand
TCATAGCCCCGCGACCTTGTGACTCAGTACAACTATTGCGCCCTACGCATTCGCCGTGCTTCCCACGCCGCGCTCGCCGGCGGCATCGCTTACCGCTGTCTGGCCCGCCCGGCGGCGGAAACAGCCATGTGGCTGCCCCGAGGCTCGCCGTGATCGAGACCGGAGGGGCTTGCAATCATGCGGGGCAATCGCCATATCCCGTCTATCGAGTTTCGGTCGAACGATTCGGCTCGGCGCGAATGACGCGCCTTTTCGATGATTTTCAGCAAAATTCGAATTTGATGTCGCGCTGTCGACGCGGCGACAACACGTACATGAAGGAATGTTCCAAATGAGCACTGGTACCGTGAAGTGGTTCAATAGCCAAAAGGGCTTCGGCTTCGTTCAGCCCGACGACGGCGACAAGGATGTCTTCGTTCACATCAGCGCCGTCGAACGCGCCGGGATGGGTTCTCTCAGCGAGGGCCAGAAGATCACCTACGACGTGGTCGCCGATCAACGGAGCGGCAAGTCCTCGGCGGAGAATCTGCGCGCGGTCTGATCGCGCGCCTTGATGGCCATATGGCTTTGACCACGGATGTACTGGCAAAGCTGGTGGTTTCGAACCCCGCGACTGGTCACCCGGTCGCGGGGTTTTTTCTCGGCGACGATCTCGGCCCGGCCGCGGGCGTTGCGCCATTTTTAAAATCACGACGGGTTCCAATTCCCGACCGCGCCGGGTGAACGGAGAAGGAGCAAGGGCGATGAACTCAACGAACGCGCGACAACAAGTGCCGACGCCCGCATTCCTCAAGGAACAGCGGGCTCGGGATGCCGAGCTGGCGATGCGCGAATACCAGGCCGAAAGGCTCGCCGTTCTGGCGACAAGCCAGCGCCTTCGCGCTCTTCGTCTGGCAAAAGAGCGCTCCGCCAAAGACGTTCCGGGCGCGCCGACCAAGGCGCCCACCAAGGCCCCAAAAGCGCGGGTGAAGCCGGTTCGCAAACCGAACGTGACGTCCGGACTGTGATTGCCCGGACTGCCGCGCAAGCGTGCACGGCGGCGGACATGAAAATGGCGGCATAACGGCCTGCCTGTCACAGCCCGTAGGGCGGAGGTCGGGCGGTATCGTTTCTTCGTGCGCCGGCCGTCACGCGGCGTGCCGGCCCTTGCGGGGTGGCGGCGCCAGGGCCTTGACGACGGCGGCCAGGTCGACCTGCATGACCTTGAGCAGCGACTTGGCGGCGCCGCTCGGGTGGCGTTCGCCGCGCTCCCACTTCTGCAGCGTGCCGAGGCCGATGCCGAAGGCGGCGGCGAACTGGCGCTGGGTCAGGCCGGAGCGCCGGCGCACGGCGCGGACATCGTCGGCGCCGATCTCGATCTCGCTGACGCGGCCGCGAATACGCCCGCTGCCGACATGGCGCGCCACCTCGGCGAGACTGTCGGTGAGCTGTTGGAACCGTTCCTTCTTCATCGCCTCAGCCTCGTCCGCGCCCGCGATTTGATGTCTTCGACGAGCCGCAGCAGAAAGCGCCGTTGCTGCGGTGAAAGGTCCGCCCGCTCGTTCCTGGCGAAGACAAACACCGCATAGACCGGCCGCCCCTCGCCGAGATAAAGCGTGATCACCCGCGCGCCGCCGCGTTTTCCGCGCCCCGGCAAAGCGACCCGGCGCTTGCGCAGGCCACCGGTTCCCGGGATGAGGTCGCCGCCGGCAGGATCGGCGGCAATGCTCGCGATCACGGCATCGCGCTCGCCTGGCGTCAGGGCGTCGTCGATGTCGGCGACGAACACCGACGTCTCGGCGACGGTCTGCAGTCGTTTCCCCCCGGCCATGGGAATATGTAGCCCAATGGGCGACTCCTTTCAAGTCGCAGCACGTCGTCCGGGTGGAGCGAGGCGGAATCCAGGGGCGTTTCGTCGTCCATCTGGCTCCCCGGATTGCGCTGCGCTCCATCCGGGCTACACTTCGAGCTCTCAGCCGGATGTCCCTCGTTTGCCGAGAGGAGTGCTCGACATGCTCAACCGCCTTCAACACTCTCAGACGATCGGCCAGCAGACCGTGCTGGTCTCCGAACTCACCAACGGGATTCTCGATCCCTCGGCGCCGATGCTCGGGCCGGTGGCCGATGGCGGCACCATCATCGCCAATACGGCGCCGGGCTGCTGGGGGCCGATGATCACGCCGGAAATCCGCGGCGGCCACGAAGTGACGCGGCCGGTCGCGGTCGCCGGCGCCGAAGTGGGCGACGCCATCGCGATCCGCATCCGCTCCGTCGTCGTCACATCGTCGGCGACCGCGTCCGGCAACGACAAGATGATGGCGGGGCGCTTCAACGGCGATCCCTATTGCGCCGCCGTGTGCCCGGGCTGCGGCACCGAGTGGCCGAAGACGCGGGTCGAAGGCATCGGCGAAACCGCGATCCGCTGCGAGAAATGCGGCGCCGACGCGACGCCTTTCACCTTCGCCAACGGCTACACCATCGCGTTCGACGACGAGCGCACCATCGGGCTCACCGTCGGCAAGGCGACCGCGGAAGCGTTCGCCCAGGACGCCGATCGCCTGATGGCACTGCCGGACGCCTCGATCCAGCATCCGATCCTGACCTTTGCGCCCGCCGATATGGTCGGCGTCGCGACCCGCATGCGCCCGTTCCTCGGGCAACTGGGCACGACCCCGTCGCGGGCCATGCCGGATTCCCACAACGCCGGCGATTTCGGCGCCTTCCTGGTCGGCGCGCCGCACGCCTATGCGCTCACGGCGGAAGAGCTGGCGGCCCACAAGACCGACGGCCATCTCGACGTCAATGCGGTGCGCGAAGGCGCGGTCCTGATCTGCCCGGTCAAGGTCGCGGGCGGCGGCATCTATCTGGGCGACATGCATGCGCTGCAGGGCGACGGCGAGATCGCCGGCCACACCTGCGACGTCGCCGGCACGGCGTCGCTGGAAGTGCATGTCATCAAGGGGCTTGCGATCGACGGACCCATCCTGTTCCCGGTCGCCGAGGACGTCCCGTATCTGGCCCGCCCGCTCGATGCGGCCGAGCAGGCGCGCGCGCAGGCGCTGGCGCGCCGGCACGGCGTCGCCGATATCGAGGTCGGAGCGCCGGTGTCGTTCATCGGCACGGGGGCGAACCTCAACGAGGCGACCCACAATGGCTTGCAGCGCGCCGCGGACTTTCTGGGCTTGAGTCTTCCCGAGGTGATGAACCGGGCCACCATGGCGGGCGCAATCGAGATCGGCCGCCATCCCGGCGTCGTGCGCGTCACCTTCCGGGCGCCGCTCGCGCTCCTGGATGCCAAAGGCCTCGGTGTGTTCGCGCGCGGGCTCTACGGCCTTGGTTAGGTCGTAGGGTGGCTTGGGCGTCGAAAGGCGCGTAACCCACCGGCTGAGATCGCCGCGCGTCCCGAACGGTGGGTTACGGCGCTCCGCGCCTGACCCACCCTACGGATCGCCGATAGTTTCACCGAGACCCGCATGGACGCAACCGAACTCGCCGCGCACTACCGCGCCTATATCGCCTGCCTCAACCGGCGCGACCTCGATGCCTTGGGTGAATTCGTCGCCGACGACGTGATCCATAACGAACGGCCGCTCGGGCTTTCCGGCTATGGCGACATGCTCGCCGGCAATTTCCGCGACATTCCCGATCTTGCCTTCGCGATCGAGCTCCTCGTCTGCGAGCCACCCCATGTCGCCGCCCGGCTCCGCTTCGACTGCCGGCCGGCGGGCGCGTTTCTCGGCCTCGCGGTGGACGGCCGGCGCGTCGTCTTCACCGAGAACGTCATCTACGCGTTCGCGGGGCGAAGGATCGCGCGCGTGTGGTCGGTGATCGACAAGGCGGCCATCGAAGCGCAGTTGTCGCGGGAGTAGATCGCCGGGTGGGCTACGGCGCTTTCGCCTGCCCCACCCTGCGCGTCATCGTGTGCCCCGAACCTGTCGCCGCCTGATGTGCGGTTCGCCGCAACGCCGCCTCAGCGCCGGCCGCCGACTTCGTCGATGTGGCGGAGCATGTCGGCGGGATCCTCGTAGACCCGGAAGGCGCCGGAGTCCTGCAACTCGTCGAGGCCGTAGCCGCCGGACAGGAGGCCGACGCCCAGGGCCCGGCAGCGGATGGCGGCCAGCATGTCCCAGATGCTGTCGCCGACCACGACCGCGGTGTCGATCGGGGCCGACAGGCGCGCTGCCGCCGCCAGGAACAGGTCCGGGTCGGGCTTGGCGTATTTGACCTGGTCGCGGGTCACGACCGGCACCTTGGCGGGATCGACGCCGAGGGCGGTCAGATTGACGACGGCGGTCTCCATGCGACCGCTGGTCGCAATCGCCCACGGAACGCCTTCCCGGGTCAGCCAGTCCAACAATTCGCACGCACCCGGCAGGGGGCGGATCTGCTTGCCGTAGCGCTGATAGGCGGCCGCATGGCTGCGCCGCAGCCGGTCGAGCCGCTCCGCGCTCACCTCCATGCCGGTTTCGCGCAGGAGCTGATTGGTGAAAAGGCCGCCGCTCATGCCGATCTTGCGATGGATGCGCCAGACCGAAAGCTCGATGCCCTCGGAATCGAGGGCCTCCTTCCAGGCGAGAACGTGCTGATAGACGCTGTCGACCAGCGTGCCGTCGAGGTCGAAAAGAAAGACCGGCTGGATGCGCATTTCGTTTCTCCACGCTCAAATCCTGCTTAAAGCAGGATTCGGTCGCCCGATACAGAGGTATGGCAGTCTGTCTGCCGGCCGGGTTGCAGGCGCGGGACGATACCCGCGTGCCGGCGGAACCGTTAGCCGCAAGGCGGCGTGCACATGGAGGCCCGCCGCAACGAGGCGGCGGGTCCCCGCATAACTGTGATCACCTATTGATTTCGCCTGGGCGGCGGGCATGGTTGCCGCAGCTAAATCGCGATTGGAGAGCAGCGATGCGTATCCGTCTAAAATATTTGGCGTTGGCGCTTTCGGTAACTGGGTGGGTGTGCGCTCCGGCGCAAGCCCAGGATGTGGTCAAGATCGGCTTCCACGCGCCGCTGACCGGGTTCGCGGCCGCGGACGGCAAGTCGGCCAAGCAGGGGGCCGAGCTCGCGGTCGCGCAGGCGAACGCGGCCGGCGGCATCAACGGCAAGAAGATCCAGCTCGTCGTCTACGACGACGAAGGCAAGCCGGAGAACACCATTCCGCTCGCCAACAAGTTGATCGGCCAGGACAAGGTGGCGATCGCCGTGTCGGGCGGCTATTCGGGCCCGACGCGGGCTGCCGCGCCCGTCTTCAACCGCGCCGGCATGGTCTACCTGTCGGCCTACGCGATTCATCCCGACATCACCAAGGCGGGCGACTTCATCTTCCGCACCGGCATGATGGGCGAGGTGCAGGGCCGCGCCGGCGCCAAGCTGATGGCCGACATGCTCAAGAAGAAGAAGGTCGTCATCGTCGCGGTCAACAACGACTTCGGCCAGGCGCTCACCGCCGGCGTCGAGGAAGTGGCGGGCAAGTTCGGCCTCAACATCGTCAAGAAATACACTTTCGCGATGCCGGACCGGCAGTTCGGGCCGCTGGTCGCGCAGGTCAAGGCCGACGCCCCGGAAGTCATCTATGCGCCCGGCTATTTCTTCAATGCGGGTCCCCTGGTCGCGCAGCTGCGTGCCGCCGGCGTCGATGTCCCGATCATCGGCCAGGAAGGCTATGACAGCCAGCGTTTCATCGAGATCGCCGGCAAGGCCTCGGAAGGCGTGATCGTGACCACCTCGCTCGACCGCGATTCCAAGTCGCCGGCGACGCGCGCCTTCATCGACGACTACGAGAAGGCCTACAAGGATCGCGTCGACATGGTGGCGGCGTCCGGCAATGCCGCTGCGACCGTCGCCATCGAGGCGCTCAGGAAAGCCGGCTCACTCGACGGCAAGGCGCTGCGCGACTTCATCCGCGCCAACGCCTTCGAGACCTCGATTGGCAAACTGTCGTTCAACGGTCTCGGCGAGGTCAAGAAGCCCGTGCAGGTGCAGGTCGTCAAGGACGCCAACTTCCACCACTACGCGGTCATCGACGACCTCGTGCTGTTGGCGCCGCCGGAGAAGTGAGCTGGGCTTTCCGTCGTCATGGCCGGGCTCGTCCCGGCCATCCACGCCTTTTTTCCGACGTGGCCGCAAGACGTGGATGCCCGCGACAAGCGCGGGCATGACAGTCGTGGAAGCGTCATCGACGACCTGGTGCTCTTGGCGACGCCGGAGAAGTGAGGCGGATCGTCGGACACTTGGTTGCTGAACAATTAAAAAGTTCAAGTCGGCTACAGCCGACTTGGATGCCTTCGAGACGGGCGGGAAGTGCGCCCTCCTCAGGATGAGGCCGGGCGAGGCGGGTGAGAGCTGGGGGAGGATCGATGCTCCACGTCGAACTGGTGCTGCAGGGGCTGGTCAACGGCAGCATGTATGCGGTCGTGGCGATCGGCCTCACCTTGATCTACGGGCTGCTGCGCATCCTGCACGTCGCCCATGCGGGCCTCTATACGCTCGGGGCCTACATCACCGTCCTGACCACCAACGCGACCGGCAGCCTTGCGCTCGGCATCCTGGCGGCGATGCTCGTCGTCGGTCTGTGCGGCATGCTGGTCTACCGGCTCCTTTACGAGCCGATGTTGGAGCGTCCGCCCTATGTGGCGCTGATCGCCTCCATCGGGCTGTTCATCTGCATGGAGGAGAGCTACCGCATCGTCTTCGGCCCCTACGGATCCTCCTTCGACATGCCGCGCCTGGGTGAGCGCATCGCGCTGGGGCCCATCTCCATCGCGGCCGCCGACGCCGCCATGCTGGTCGGCGCCATCGTGCTCTTGACCGGGCTCGCCATGCTGATGCGGCGCACCCGCTTCGGCGTCGCCTGGCGGGCGACCGTCACCGATCCCGCCATGGCGCGCTCGTTCGGGATCGACACCATCAAAGTCCGCTACGTCAATTTCTTCATCGCGTCGGTGTTCGCCGCCGCCGCCGGGTCGCTGGTCGCGGTCCTGAACAACCTGGTCGAGCCCACCATGGGCAGCGTGCCGAGCTACAAGTCGCTCGCCATCATCGTACTCGGAGGGCTCGGCCAGGTCGGCGGTACGCTCGCCGCCGCGCTCCTGCTCGGCGTCATCGAAGCCTACGGCACCATCTATGCGGGCGCCTATCTGGATCGCGACGCCATCGCGTTCATCTTCCTGATCGTCGTCCTGATGATACGGCCCCAGGGCCTGTTCGCGAGGGGCTCATGATCCGACTGCGTAAAGCCGGCGCTCGCTCCGTCAGCTCCCTCCCCCTGCAAGGGGGAGGGTTGGGGTGGGGGTCTTCCCTTGCTCCGTGCTTGTGGCTTGGCCCCCTCCCTAGCCCTCCCCCTTGCAGGGGGCGGGAACGACAGGGCTGTCGCCCTCCGCGCAATTCGTTCTTTGTTCGAGGCGAGGCGTGATGGGCGCCTACGAACTCACTCTTGTTGCGGTCGTCAGCATCAATGTCATGCTGGCGCTGGGTCTCAACCTCATCACCGGCTTCTGCGGCCAGGTTTCGCTCGGCCACGCCGCCTTCTTCGGCACCGGCGCCTATGCGGCGGCGCTCATGGCCGCCGCCGGCTGGCCGCTGCCGGTCGTGCTCGTCGCCGGCGGCGTCACCGCCGCCGTGCTCGGCCTCCTGGTCGGCTTCACGTCGCTGCGGGTGCGCGAGGACTTTCTCGCCATCACCACCATGGGGGTCGGCTTCGTGTTCGTCGGCTTCGTGCGCAAGCAAGGCTGGCTCGGCGCCGAGATGGGGCTGACCAATATTCCCGACCATGGCCTCGGCGACATCGGCTTCATCCTCATGTGCCTCGGCCTCGTCGCCGCCATGGCGGCCATATCGGCCCACATCAAGAGGAGTTGGCTCGGCTTCGGCTTTGCGGCGGTCGCCGACGACGAGGCGACGGCGCGCACGCTGGGCATCAACGTGCCGCTCTACAAGCTCGCCGCCTTCGTGATCGGCACCTTCCTGGCCGGCGTCGCTGGCGCGGTCTATGTCTACTTTACCCGCTTCATCATTCCGGGCGCGTTCGGCTTCACGGTGTCGATTTCGATCCTGTCGATGGTGATCGTCGGCGGCGTCGGCTCCCTGTGGGGCGTCATCGTCGCCGCCGTCCTGCTGACCCTGCTGCCGGAGTTCTCGCGGGTGATCAACGACTACAAGCTCCTGCTCTACGGCGCCCTGATCGTGCTCACCATGCGGTTTGCGCCCGACGGCCTCGCCGGTATCGTCACAAGCCTCTCACGTCGCCTGCGCCGGAGCGAGACATGACGACACCGCTCCTCCAAGTCGATGCCGTCACGGTGCACTTCGGCGGCATCACCGCCCTCGAACGGGTCGGATTTTCGCTCGTCGCCGGCGAACTTCTCGGCCTGATCGGGCCGAACGGCGCCGGCAAGACCACGCTGCTGCGCGCCATCATCGGCGTGGTGGCGCCGGACGAGGGCCGCGTGCATCTCGCTGGACGCGACATCACGACACTCTCGACCGATGCCCGCGCCCGCCTCGGCCTGGCGCTGACGCACCAGATCGTGCGCCCGTTCCGCTCCATGAGCGTCATCGATAACGTCGTTCTGGCCGCCGGCCACGCCAAGACCGGCAGCCTTCTCAAGGCGGTGGCGGCGGTCGGACGTGTCGCGGAGGAGCGCCGCGCCGGCGAACTCCTCGCCCTGGTGGGCATCGCCGATTTCGCGCAGGCGAACCCGGCCGCACTGCCGCTCGGCGCCCTCAAGCGGCTCGAAGTGGCGCGCGCGCTCGCCATTGATCCCAAGGTGCTGCTGCTCGACGAGCCGCTCGCGGGGCTCAATTCGGTCGAGGCCGAGCGGCTCGCCGAGACGCTCGTACGCCTCAATGCCGGTGGCATCACCATGATCCTGATCGAGCACAATCTCGCCAAGGTCGCGGAAGTGTGCGCCCGGCTGGTCGTGCTCGACAACGGCCGCAAGATCGCCGACGGAGCGACCCGCGAGACGCTGGCCGACCCGGCCGTCGTCGCCGCCTATATCGGCAAGGAGGCGGCCGATGCTCGAACTTAAGGGATTGACCTGCGGCTACGGCCGCTTCGTCGCCGTGCGTGACCTGTCCTTCACGGTGCGGAGGGGCGAGGCCATGGCGGTGCTCGGCGCCAACGGCGCCGGCAAGACCTCCACCCTGATGGCGATCGCCGGCCAGGTGGCGGTCCAGTCGGGCGCCATCCTGTTCGACGGCGAGGACATCACGGCGCTCTCCCCCATGGCGCGTTGCGCCCGCGGCCTGGCGTTGGCGCCGGAAGGGCGGCGCCTGTTCCGCGATCTCACGGTGCGCGAAAACCTCGTCGTCGGCGGCTATGTGCGCGCGGCGCGCGCGACCGCCGCCAACATGGACAAGGTGCTGGCCCTGTTCCCGCGCCTCGAAGAGCGGCTCGACAACCTCGCCGGTTCGCTCTCCGGCGGCGAGCAGCAGATGGCGGCCATCGGTCGCGCCATGATGGCCGAGCCGCGGCTTCTCCTGATCGACGAAGTGTCGTTGGGTTTGATGCCGAAAAACGTCGACATCTGCTACGAGGCCCTCGACGCGCTGCGCCGCGCCGGGCTCACCATCGTCCTGATCGAACAGAGCCTCGAACGCGTGCTCGACATGGTCGACCACGTGTGCGTGCTCGAGTCCGGCAGCCTCGCCTGGGCCGGCACGGCGGCCGACGCCCGCGGCAACCCGGATGTCATCCGCGCCTATATGGGCGGCGTGCACGGGTGAGGTGCTTGTAGGAACCGCCCGGGATCTCTGCACCCGTCATGACCGGGCTTGTCACGGCCATCCACGCCTTCTGCTGGTCCGGGCCGCAAGACGTGGATGCCCGCGACAAGCGCGGGCATGACGTAGTGAGAATGGTGGGGCAGGCGAGACTCACTTCTTCCCCAGCATCTCTTCGAGCCGCGCATCGCCATGGGCCGCGGCGCGGTCGAGCAGGGTCTTCGCCTTGGCGAGCAGGTCGGCGCAGTCGGCCTTCATCTTGGCCACATAGGCTGGATCGGTGATGTCCTTGAGGTTGATGAGCACGTTCCAGATGCCGCCGCGCACGCCCGCGAACGCAATCGTGAATCCCACCATGGTGTCGGTGATGGAGGCGGGATTGCCGTGGTGCATGGCGGTTTCCGCCGCCTCCATGGCTTCAAAGCAGAGTTTGGCCGTCGACCACGGCACGTCGACGGCGGTCTTCAGTCCCACCTGCATGGCGGCGTCGCGTGCTGCTTTTTCCGCCGGTGACGTGGCGGGCAGGCGCCGCGCGTCCATGTAGGCCGTGAAGGCGTCGGTATCGTCGTCGACCGCCAGCACCAGCGCGTCCTTGACCCGCTGTGCCTTGTCGGCGGCGCCGGCGAGCGCCGTTTCGCCGTCGGCGTTCCTGGCCTTGCCCTGGGTGAGGTTCGCCACCATGGAGCAGAGCGCGGCGCCGAGCGCGCCGGCGAGCGCCGCGATCGAGCCGCCGCCCGGCGCCGGCGTGTCGCGCGAAACCTCGTCGACAAAGGCCGTGCCGGTCATCTGCATCAGGGCGCCGGGCGCCTTGGGCAGGCCCAACACCTTCTTCTCGATCTCGAACGGCGCCACGTCGGAGAGGCCCATGGAGAAGGCGGCGTTTTCCAATACGTCGGCGACGGGAATCGCCGGGCTCTTGCCCTGCGCCTTCAGGTAGCGCTGCCCGGCCTGATAGAGCGCCTGGAACGGAACCAAGCCGACGATCTCTGAGCCGGTGACCACGAGGCCGCGCTCGGCCGCCATGATGCGGGACGCTTCCAGGACGTCGACCGGGCTCGTCACCTTGTAGTTGGTCAGGTTGATGGAGAGCTGAGCGCGCTTGTAGGCGTCGACATACCAGCCGATCGCCTTGCACTCCTTGTAGCGGCCGGCGCGATGGACCTTCTTGCCGACCACGCCCTTGGCGGCATCGATGTCGTTGAGGGCGAGCAGACGGACGAGGTCGTAGCCGTGCACGTCGCGGCAATGCGCAACCGTCTCCTCGAAGGACGCGCCGTCGAAATCACAGTTGCCGCAGGGGAATTTGCCGTCCTGGTAGAAGATCACGTCGCCTGAATTGTAGAAGGCGTTCTTCTGGCCGCGGCGGGCGACGCGACCCTTTTCGCGCAGCTCCAGGGCGATGTCGGAGGCGTGGCTCTTGTCGCGGCTGTTGAGGGTGATGTTGTACGCGATCAGGAATTCGCGGGCGCCGGTGATCAGCGCGCCGGCCCTGGGATTGAAGGTTGCAGCGCCGAAATCGGGGGCCCAGTTCGGGTCCTTGAGCTTCTCTTCCAGGCCTTCGTACTCGCCCTTGCGGACCACGGCGAGATTGCGCCGTTCGGGGCGGCTCGCCGCGTGTTCGTACAGGTAGACGGGAATTGCCAGTTCGCGCCCGACGCGTTCGCCGAGCCGGCGGGCAAGCGCCGCGCAATCGTCCAGCGTCACCCCCTCGACCGGTACGAACGGGCACACGTCGGTCGCGCCCATGCGCGGGTGGGCGCCATGGTGGGCCGTCATGTCGATCACCTGTGCGGCGGTCTTGACGGCCTGGAAAGCGGCGTCCACCACCGCGTCGGGGTGACCTACGAAGGTCACCACCGTGCGGTTGGTGTCTGGCCCGGGATCAACGTCGAGGAGCTTTACGCCCGCCACCGCCTCGATCGCATCGGTGATCTGGCGGATTTTCGCCATGTCCCGGCCTTCGGAGAAGTTGGGGACGCATTCGACCACTTGATGGGCCATGGATTTTCAAACCTCATACAGGCAGAAGTTACAATTTCGGCGTCACACATGTGCTGGGCCGGCGGTCCAGGCAATGGGGGAAAACGCGGGCCGGCGCCGCCACATGGCCGCGCCTCCCACTATCGCACCGCCGATGCCGGCCGCGAAACCCGATAGAGCACCGGGAGAATAGCCTATGGGGGCGCGATTCTGTATGAACAGAGCACATTCGACGCATGTACGGACGGATTTTTGAGACATGTTGTTCGACACGGTTTGGCTCGATGCGCGCCTGGCGACCCTGAGAGATGATCTGCCGGGCCTCGGTAACGTCGATGGCGGCGCTGTCGCGGCCCGGGACGGCCGCATCGTCTTCGCGGGACGCGAGGCCGATCTCCCATCCGGGTGGGACGCGCGCGAACGTGTCAGCCTCGACGGCCGGCTGGTGACGCCGGGGCTTGTCGATTGCCATACGCACCTGGTCTATGCGGGCAGCCGTGCCCGCGAGTTCGAGATGCGCCTGGCTGGCGCCACTTACGAAGAAATCTCCCGTGCCGGCGGTGGCATTGCGGCGACCGTCAAGGCGACGCGGGCGGCAAGCGTCGACGAACTCGTCGACGCTGCTTTGCCCCGCCTCGACCGTCTGATCGCCGAGGGCGTCACCACGGTCGAGGTGAAGTCGGGCTATGGCCTCGAGGACGATGCCGAGGCGCGCATGCTCGAAGCCGCGCGCAGCCTGGCGACGCGGCGGCCCGTCACGGTCCTGACGACCTATCTGGGTGCGCATGCCATGCCGCCGGGAGCCTCCGACAAGGGCGCCTATGTGGATGCGGTGTGCGCCCTCATTCCGCAGCTGAAGCGCGCCGGCCTCGTCGATGCGGTCGACGCCTTCTGCGAGGGCATTGCGTTCTCGCCCGCGCAGGTCGCCCGCGTGTTCGCGGCCGCCAAGGAAGCCGGCCTGCCGGTCAAGCTGCATGCCGACCAGCTTTCCAATCTGCACGGTGCGCGTCTCGCCGCCGAGCACGGCGCCCTGTCGGCCGATCATCTCGAATACACCGACGAGGACGGCGCCGCCGCCATGGCGCGGGCCGGCACCGTGGCGGTGCTCTTGCCCGGCGCCTATTACGTGCTGCGCGAGACCCGAAAGCCGCCGGTCGCCGCATTCCGCCAGCACGGCACCCGCATGGCGATCTCGACCGACTGCAATCCCGGCACCTCGCCGCTCACCTCGCTGCTTCTCACCATGAACATGGCCGCGACCCTGTTCGGCTTCACGGTCGACGAGGCGGTCGCCGGCGCGACGCGCGAAGCCGCCCGTGCGCTCGGCCTCGCCTCCGAGGCGGGTACGCTCGAAGCCGGCAAGCGCTGCGACCTCGCCATCTGGGACGTCGATGCGGCCGCCGAGCTCGTCTATCGCATCGGCTTCAATCCGCTGTACAAGCGGGTGTACAGGGGCAACTGATGTCAGCGCCCTGCCACCTGCGCCGGCAACTTTCTCCGTCATGGCCGGGCTTGTCCCGGCCATCCACGTCCTTCTGCGTCGGCCGGCAGCAAGACGTGGATGCCCGCGACAAGCGCGGGCATGACGAGTCTCGAGTTTTGAATACATCAAGGACCTCGCCATGAATCGTCTCGACAATGCCCGTGTGATTCGCGCCCCGCGCGGCACCACGCTCAATGCCAAGAGCTGGCTGACCGAAGCGCCGCTGCGCATGCTGATGAACAATCTCGATCCCGACGTCGCCGAGAAGCCGGGCGAACTCGTGGTCTATGGCGGCATTGGCCGCGCGGCGCGCAGCTGGGAAGCCTTCGACCGCATCTGCGCGGCGCTCAAGGGGCTCGAGGCCGACCAGACTCTGCTGGTGCAGTCCGGCAAGCCGATCGCGATCCTCAAGACGCATCCGGATGCGCCGCGGGTTCTGATCGCCAATTCGAACATCGTGCCCTACTGGGCGAACTGGGACCATTTCAACGAGCTCGATCGCAAGGGCCTGATGATGTACGGCCAGATGACCGCCGGCTCGTGGATCTATATCGGCACGCAGGGCATCATCCAGGGCACCTATGAGACCTTCGCCGAAGTGGCGCGCCAGCACTATGACGGCGACTTCTCGGGCAAATGGATCCTGACCGCCGGGCTGGGCGGCATGGGCGGCGCCCAGCCGCTCGCCGGCGTCATGGCGGGAGCGTCGATTCTGTGCGTTGAATGCCAGCCCAGCCGCATCGAGGCGCGGCTTCGCACCGGCTATCTCGACATGCAGGCGAAGAACCTCGACGACGCGCTGGCGATCATCCAGAAGAGCTGCGTTGAGAAAAAGCCGCTCTCGGTCGGTGTCCTCGGCAATGCGGCGGAAGTTTTTCCCGAATTGGTCCGCCGTGGCGTCCGCCCGTACGCCGTCACCGACCAGACCTCGGCGCACGACCCGCGCAACGGCTACCTGCCCAAGGGCTGGACGCTGGCCGAATGGGAAGAGAAACGTGAGAGCGATCCCAAGGCGGTCGAAAAGGCGGCACGTCGCTCCATGGTGGAGCACGTCCAGGCCATGCTCGACTTCCAGAAAATGGGGGTGCCGACGCTCGACTACGGCAACAATATCCGCCAGATGGCCAAGGAGGAGGGGCTCGCCAACGCCTTTGATTTCCCGGGTTTCGTGCCGGCGTATATCCGGCCCATGTTCTGCCGCGGCATCGGCCCGTTCCGCTGGGCGGCGCTGTCCGGCGACCCCGAGGACATCTTCCGGACCGACGCCAAGGTCAAGGAGCTGATGCCCCACGATAAGCATCTGCACCACTGGCTCGACATGGCGCGCGAGCGCATCAAGTTCCAGGGCCTGCCGGCGCGTATCTGCTGGGTCGGACTGGGCGACCGCCACCGCATCGGCATGGCGTTCAACGACATGGTGGCGAGCGGGGAACTCAAGGCCCCGATCGTGATCGGCCGCGACCATCTCGATTCCGGCAGTGTGGCAAGCCCCAATCGCGAGACCGAGGGCATGCGCGACGGCTCCGACGCCGTGTCGGACTGGCCGCTCCTCAACGCGCTCGTCAACTGCGCATCGGGGGCGACCTGGGTATCGATCCATCACGGCGGCGGCGTCGGCATCGGCTATTCGCAGCATGCCGGCATGGTGATCGTCGCCGACGGCACGCCTGAGGCGTCCAGGCGCCTGGAGCGCGTGTTGTGGAACGACCCGGCGACCGGCGTGATCCGCCATGCGGACGCGGGCTACGACATCGCGGTCGACTGCGCCCGCGAGAAGGGGCTCGACATGCCGAGCCTCGCAGCGGAGTGATTGAGAAGAGCGGCTTCATCTGATCGTCGACGTCATTCCGGGGCGGCCGAAGGCCGAACCCGGAATCCAGCCCAGAGCTCGGTGTTCGTCGCTGGATTCCGGGTTCGCGCTTCGCGCGCCCCGGAATGACCATCACCCCTTGTAGCCCAGCAGGCGCGGCAGCCACAGGACGATGCTGGGGAAGGCGGTCATCATGACCAGCGCAGTCACCTCGACGGCGATGAACGGCCAGATCTCCCGGATGATGGCGCGCAGCGGAATCTTGCAGATGCCGCTGATGACGAACAGCAGGACGCCGTAAGGCGGGGTGATCAGGCCGATCATGATGTTGACCACCATGATGACGCCGAAATGCACGAGGTCGACGCCGAGCTCGCGCGCCGCCGGCAGGAACAGCGGGATGACGATCAGAAGCAGCGTCGTGGCGTCGAACAGGCAGCCGAGGAGGAGGAACAGTACGTTCGCCCCCAACAGGAAGGTGAGCGGCGCGACCTCGAGACCCTTGAGGCTCATGGCGACGAGCCGCGGAATGTTCTCGCTGGCGACGATGTAGTTGAACAGGAGCGCAGACGCGATGATGACGCCGACGACGGCGGTGCCGCGTCCGGCATCGAGCACCAACGCCCGGTAGGTCTTCCAGTCCATGGCCCGGTAGGCGAACACGGCCAGCGCCAGGGCATAGAAGGCGGCGACGGCGGCTGCTTCGGTCGGTGTTGTGGCGCCGCCATAGATGCCGCCCAGCAGGATGATGGGCAACATCAGGGGCGGGATCGCGTACCAGGTCCGGCTCGGAATCTCGCTGAGCGGCACGATCTCGTCGCGGGGAAAGTTGCGCTTGGTGGCAGCGTAGTAGTTGTAGAGCATCAAGCACAGGCCGAGCAGCATGCCCGGCATCACGCCACCGAGGAAGAGATATCCGATCGAGGTGTCGGATACGAGGGCGTAGAGCACCATCGGGATTGACGGCGGAATGATCGGCCCGATGACGCTTGCTGCGGCCGTGATCGCGGCCGCGTAGCCGTCCGGAAACCGACCGTTCTTGCGCATCATGTCGATGATCACCTTGCCGATGCCGGCGGCGTCGGCGATCGCCGAACCCGACATGCCCGCGAAGATGATGTTGGCAATGACGTTGACATGGCCGAGTCCACCGCGGAAGCGGCCGACCAGTGCCTGGCAGAAGCCGAGCAGGCGATCCGTCACCGTGCCGGCGCTCATGAAGCTCGCCGCGATGATGAACAGCGGTACCGACAACAGCACGAATCCGTCGAACAGGCCGTTGAGGCTCTGCCCGGCCACGAGGCCGAGGTCCTGGCCGGACGCAAGAAGGTAGAAGATCGCTCCCGCATACATCGCGAATGCGACCGGCACGCGCAGTGCGGCGAGCCCGAGGAAGATGACGAGGCAGAGAATGAACGGATAGCTCACGGCCTCGTCCTCACTTCGTCGGTGCTTCGGAGGCGTCGGGCTGCCGCTGCTCCTCGACCTCCTCGCGCCAATGCGGTCCGGCGAGGCGATAGAGGTCGTAGCCCGCCCTCCCGATGACGGCGATGACGAACAGCACGAAGACCGAATAGATGATGTCGAAGCGGATGTGCATCACCGGCGTTGCCTCGATCTTCATGAAGGCGACCCAATCGAAGGTGCCGGGCAGGGCGGCCGCGAAGGCGACCAGCAGGGCAGCGGCGCCGATGATTGCGAGCACGCGTTTGCCTTTCGGCGAGGCGGATTCGTAGAAGATCGTGAACGCCACATGGTCGCGTTCATGCACCAAGAAGGCGGAAGTCCAGAAGACGATCCACACGTAGAAGATCACGCACGCCTCGGACGTCCAGCCGAACGGACGCCCGAGCACGTAGCGGGTGAAGATCTGCAGGATGAACATGACGAACATGGCGGAGAACAACAGCACTCCGACCAGTTCGGTACCTCGCCGCAGCGAGGAGAAGAGTTTTGCCACGGCGAGCTCCCATAGTGCTCGATGCAGACGTCGTCAGCCAAAAGCTCGTCATTGCGAGAAGCAAAGCGACGAAGCAATCCAGGAGTCACGAAGAAAGAACTGAATTGCTTCGCTTAAGCCTGTCATCGGGCCGGCCCTTCAGTGCGTTTACGCGCGTCTTCGACGCGCTATGGGCCTGACCCGATGGCTCGCAATGACGGCGAATAAAAGCGTCGGTCACGAACCGATGCCGTCGGCATTATTTGACGGCGTTGACCTTGTCGACGATGCCCGCCGCCCAATCCTTGGCGAACGGGCTCTTGAGATAGGCTTCCTGCACGTGCTTGCGGAAGGCGGCGACGTCGGGAGCGTAGACGTCGAGTCCCTCCTTCTTGAAGAAGGCAACCAGTTCCTTCTCGTCCTTGATGCGGTTCTCGTTGTTGTATTGGCGCGCTTTCAGGGCGGCGGCCATGACCTTCTGCTTCTGGGCGTCGGAGAGCTTCTTCCAAGTCTGGCCGGACATGGACAGATAGATGGCGTCGACCAGATGATCGGTGAGGACGATCTGGTTCGTCACTTCGTAGAACTTGGCGGCGCGGTTGGTCGGCAGCGGATTGTCCTGGCCGTCGATGGCGCCCGACTGCAGCGCCGTGTAGAGCTCGGTGAATGCCATCGGGGTCGGCGTGGCGCCGAGCGCCTGGCCGAGGAACAGCCACGCATCGGAGCCCGGCATGCGCAGCTTGACGCCGGCGAGGTCGGCGGGTGTCGTGATCTTCTTCTTGCCGCGCAGATTGATCTGGCGCGTGCCCAGATAGGCGACGGTGAGAATCTTGATGCCCATCTTGTCTTCGACCAGCTTGTAGTACTCCTTGCCGATGGCGCCGTCGAAAACCTTGTTCTGGTGATCGGGGTCGCGGATCAGATAGCCGGCCGTGAACACCGACCAGGACGGGATCTGCTTGGCGATGTCGAAGGCGGAAATCATCGCCATGTCGAGATTGCCGCGCTGCATGGCAGGCGGCTCGGTGCCCTGCTTGAACAGGACGCCGTTGAGATGGACCTCGACGTCGAACTCGCCGGGAGCGCTCTTTTCGAGCTCTTCCTTGAAGACGTAGAGCATCTTGGCGTGCCAGTCCGAGTCGACGGCGGGCGACGAGATGCGGATTTTCAAAGCTGCGGCCGACGCCACGCCGCTCAGGCAGATGGCTGTGCTGGCGGCGCCGGCGAGCAGAACAGTACGACGGGACAGTGTCATGCGCGATCCTCCGTTAAAGGGCGGCTCGATAAGCCTAACCGGTTCTTGGGTCGGTGCGCTCGATGCGTCGCCTTTCCGAGAAGAAGAGTGTTGAGGCCAGCAGCGATGGCAGTCGACGCTTCGGGCTGAGTCGGGGGCGAAACCGGACTTGACGACGGTAACGCCGTCTTTCGGCCCCCGGAATCAGTACTGTTGCGCACTGACATGTTAGGTATATTGATAGATACATGTCGAGGTGAATCAACGGGAGGCGTAATCCTGCTCGATCGTTGGAACGGACGGGCCGCCACGGCCGCCCTGGTCACTCCGCTGACCGCTTCAGGCGCGATCGACGTGGCGAAGATGTGCGCCCACGCCGGGAATGTGCTGGGGCGCGGCCTCGATGCCGTGGTGCCGTTCGGTACCACCGGTGAGGGGGCGTCGTTCGGCGTCGCCGAAAAACAGGCTGCCCTCCAGGCGCTGATGAAGTCGGGCGTGCCGGCCGATCGCATCATCGCCGGCGTCATGGCAACGTCGGTCGAAGACACTGTCCTCTTCATCGACAAGGCGCTCGGATGGGGATGCGCCGGCGTGCTGGTGCCGCCGCCGTTCTACTATCACGGCGCGGCCACGAACGGGGTCGTGCGCTGGTACACGCAGGTGATCGAACGCCTCGGGTCGCGCGCCCGCGACATCATCCTCTATCATATCCCGTCCGTGACCGGCGTGAACGTCGGACCGGCTGCGGTCGGCGAGTTGCAACGGCGGTTCGGCAAGGTCGTCGCCGCGGTCAAGGATTCCTCCGGTGACCAGGGCACCACGGAAGCCCTCTTGGCGCTGGGCTCGGTACCGGTCATGGTCGGGCACGAGGGCTATCTCGCGGCCATGATCCGCAAGGGTGCCGTGGGCACCATCTCGGGTCTCGCCAACATCGTGCCGGAGCGGATCGCCCGCATGGTGCGGACCGGCGAGGAAGACGCGGCCTTCGCGCCGGCCGTCGACGCGGTGGTTTCGCTTCCGGTCGTGCCGGCCGTGCGCGCCGTTCTGGCGCATGTGGTCGGCGATGCGGCCTGGGCGGAGCCGGCTCCGCCCCTGGAAAAGCTCACCCGCGCACAGGCGAATGGATTGGTTGAACGCTGGAATGCGCTTATGAAATAGCGGCCGCGATTGGCGGCGGAGAGGCGAACAGAACGGGTCGTGATGGCCAAACTGCGCACGCAAGCCTATGAGCGGTTCACCGAAAGCCTGCTGGCCCGCGAGATCATGCCGGGCCAGTTCGTCACCCAGCGTCAGTTGGTGGAAGTCACCGGCATGCCGCTCGGCGCCATTCGCGAACTCATTCCGCGGCTGGAGGTGGACGGGCTCATCATCACGGTGCCGCAGCGCGGCCTGCAGATCGCCCATGTGGATCTCGATCTGATCCGCAATGCGTTCCAGTTCCGCTACTTCCTCGAGAAGGAAGCCGTGCGCGAATATGTGCGTACCGCCGCCGATGACGAACTGGCCGAATTGCGCCGGCAGCACGAAGCGGTCCTGGATGCAGCCTGCGCGGGCCGGATCGACGATGATCTCGTCGCCGAGGCGCAGATCACCGACTGGAACCTGCACGACACCATCATCGATGCACTCGGCAACAAGATCATATCCAGTACCTACCGGGTCAATTCCATCAAGATCAGGCTGATCAACCAGGCCGGGACGCGGCTGTTCGGCAACATCGTCGAACCCGTCATGCGCGACCATCTCGGCATCATCGCCGCCCTCGAGGCGCGTGATCCGGATCTCTCGGAACGCCTGCTCGGCGAACACGTCATCTCGGCCCGCAATCGCGCCCTCGGCCTCTAGGAAGGGGCGATCGCGCCGGCCGCTCAACAGTTCGAACCGCGTTCACGACATGGAGGAGAACGATGGCTGCGAGGCTCTGGAAGACCGCCATAGGCGGATTGCTCATGACCTTGTCCCTCGTACCGGCGCAAGCCGCCGAGGTGACGATCCGATGGGGAGACGTCGTTTCGGCTTCGCATCCGGCCGCGAAGATGATCGAGCGCATCGCGGCGGATGTGAGCGCCAAGACCAACGGCCGCATCGCCATCCAGGGATTCGCCGACGGTCAGCTCGGCGGCTCCCGCGACATGATCGAGGCGGTATCGACCGGCGTCCAGCACGTGGTCACCGAGGGGGCCGCCAATTTCGGCCAATGGGTGCCTTCGATCTCGGTGGTGGAATCCCCCTATGTGTGGCGTGACGCCGCCCATCTGACCAAAGTGCTGTCGGGGCCCGTCGGCGCCGGTTTCAACGACCAGCTGGTCGCCAAGCGCGGCATGCGCATCCTCGGCTGGACCTACTATGGCACGCGCCACCTGACGACGACCGGCAAGGAAGTCAAATCGGTCGCCGACATGGCCGGGATGAAGGTGCGCGTGCCTGAAAACGACGTCTTCCGCGCCATGGTCGAGGCCTGGGGCGCCAAGCCGACGCCGATCAATTTCGGCGAGCTCTATCTCGCCCTCAAGCAAGGCGTGGTCGACGGCCAGGAGAATCCGCTGCCGACCATCCGCGCCGGCAAGTTCGACGAGGTGCAGAAGTTCATCATCCTGACCGCGCACATCATCACGCCGCGCGTCGTAGTGGTGAACGACGCCTTCTGGAAGGGGCTCAAGCCGGCCGACCGCGACGTCATTCAGGCCGCCGTGAGCGTCGGCATCGCCTGGCATAACGAGCAGATCCTGCAGCAGGAGAAGGAACTGCTCGACACCTTCAAGAAGGCCGGCGTCACCATCATCCAGCCCGACGTGGCGAGCTTCAGCAAGCCCGTCCTCGACAAGTTGCCCAAGCAGTTCGAGGCCCGCTGGGGCGCCGGCGTGTTCGACAAGATCCGCGCCGTCCAGTGATGCATATCGGGGGGCGGCGTTCGTCGGGCGCCGCCCTTCTGCCCGCCGGGAGGGCCGCATGCGAAGCCGATTCACCTGGGCGCTTCAACGTCTGCAGACCGTCGTGGACGCCCTCGCGGTCGCCCTGTTCCTGTCCATGTTCGTTCTCGTCCTCGCCTCCGTGGCCATGCGCGCCGCCGGCGACCCGCTGATCTGGGGCGACGAGTTGACCCGCTATCTGTTCGTCTGGGTGGCGCTGCTCGCCTGGTCGATCGCGACGCGGCGCGGCAGCCACATCCGCATTCAGGTCCTCGTCGATATGTTGCCCCCGGGTGCCCGCTTTGGCCTCGCGATGGTGTCCCACGTCGCCGTCCTGGTGTTCGCGACCGTGCTGGTCGTGCAGGGAATGAAGATGACGGCGCGCAATCTCGACATCGAGACCATCACGCTGTTCTTCACCTTCGCGGTGGTCTATGCGGCGGCGCCCGTGGCGGGCGTTCTGGTGGCGTTGGAAACCGCGCGTCACGCCCTCGACGACTTCTGCCAGTTCTTGGACGCAGAGGCCGGCCGATGACCGAGTTGATGCTGTATATCCTGCCCATCTGGTTCTTCTCGCTGTTCCTGGGGGTGCCGATCTTCACCGCCATGGGACTTGCCGCCTTCGCCTTCGTGATGTTCGGGGGTGTTCCGCCGGTCGTCGTTCCGCAGCGGATCGCCATGGCGGCCAACTCGTTTCCGATGATCGCGGCGCCGCTGTTCATCCTGATGGGCAACGTCATGAACTCGGCCGGCATCACCGATCGGATATTCCGATTTGCGACCGCGCTGGTCGGCTGGATGCGCGGCGGCCTGTGCCATGCCAACATCCTGGCGAGTATCATCTTCGCCGGCATGTCCGGTTCGGCGGTGGCGGACGCCGGCGGCATCGGCACGCTCGAAATCAAGGCGATGCGCGATGCCGGCTACGACGTCGACACGGCGGCGTCGATCACGGCGGCGTCGGCCACCATCGGCCCGATCATCCCGCCCAGCCTGCCGATGATCATCTACGGCGTCTCGGCCGATACATCGATCGGTGGGCTCTTTCTCGGTGGCGTCGTTCCCGGTCTGCTGATGGGTGTCGCCCTGATGGCCATGGTGGTGGTGATGGCGCGCCGCCGCAACATGCCGCGCCACCGTTGGGCGGGATTGTGGGAATTGTGGCGCGCCTTCCGGCAGGCCTTCTTCGCCCTCATGGCGCCGGTGATCTTGTTCGGCGGCATGATCAGCGGGCTGTTCACCCCGACTGAGGCGTCGGCGGTCGCCACCTTCTACGCGATCTTCATCGGCATTTTCGTCTACCGCGACTTCTCCCTGCGAGATCTGCCGAAGCTGGTACTCGACACATTGGAGACGACCGGCGTCGTGATGGCCCTGGTCATGACCGCGGCGCTGCTCGGCTGGTGCCTGTCGGTCAGCCGCATCCCGCAAGTCGTCGGCGGCATCCTCACCCACGATCTCGGCAATCCGCTGCTCCTGATCCTGATCGTCAATGTCGTCCTCCTGATCGTCGGTCTGTTCATGGAGGCGATCGCCGCGATGCTTATCCTGGTTCCGATCCTGGTGCCGCCGGCCATCGCGCTGGGCATCGACCCGGTCCAGTTCGGCGTCATCTTCGTCCTCAACCTGATGATCGGCACCGTTACGCCTCCTGTCGGTGTGGTGTTGTTCGTCACCGCTCGCATCGCCCGCATCCCGTTCGAGCAGATGAGCCGTGCCATCGTGCCGTGGCTCGTTCCATTGGTCGCCGTGTTGATGGCGATCTCATTTTATCCACCACTCACCACCGCGCTGCCGCGGTGGGTTCTCGGCAACTGATGCCGCGGGCTCGCAACCAGCCCGCGAAGGATCGAAGGACAGGCAAAATGGCCATGACATCGAAAATCCAGATGGTCGCCAGCGGCGATCTTCGCCCCAGCGCCAACGAAACCTGCTGGCCGGCTCAGGCCGACATGGAGGCGAAGCTCACGGCGGCGGTCACCCGCCTCGGCGGCAAGGTCGTGCGCGCTCATCCCTACAAGCCTTCGCTGAAGCACGGCTTCATCGCCAGCCAGAAGGAAGGCCTCGAGGTGTTTGCCGGCATCGATCGCGACGCTCCGTTGATCGTCGCCGAGGCGGTCTGGCAGTATTCGCAGCACGTCCTGCCCGGTCTCATCGCCCATAAGGGCCCGATCCTGACGGTCGCCAACTGGTCTGGTACCTGGCCGGGGCTCGTCGGCCTCCTCAATCTCAACGGCTCCTTGACCAAAGCCGGCGTCGCCTATTCGTCGCTGTGGAGCGAGACTTTCGAGGACGCCTGGTTCACGGAAAAGCTCGCGGAATGGCTCGCGACCGGCACCATCGTGCACGAGACGAGCCATGTGCGGCCGTTCCGCGGCCTCGATGCGGAGGCACGCGAGGTCGCGGCGCCCATCGCCGCCGACCTGCGGGCGCGCCGCACCATCATGGGCATCTTCGACGAGGGCTGCATGGGCATGTACAATGCCATCATCCCCGATGAACTCCTGTTCCCGCTGGGCATCTTCAAGGAGCGCCTGTCGCAGTCGACGCTCTATTACGCGACCACCCAGGTGCCGGACCAGGAAGCCAAGGCGGCGTTCGACTGGCTGGTCGCGAAGGGCCTTCAGTTCAAGTTCGGTACCGATGGCGCCAAGGAACTGACGGCGGACCAGGTCCTCGACCAGTGCCGCATGTACGTCGCCGCCGTGCGGCTCGCCGACGAGTTCGGCTGCGAGGCGATCGGCATCCAGTATCAGCAGGGCTTGAAGGACCTTTTGCCGGCCTCCGACCTGGTCGAGGGGCTCCTCAACAACGACGACCGGCCGCCGGTGCGTGATGCCGCCGGCACGGTCATTCGCGACGGCCGCGCGATCGTGCATTTCAACGAGGTCGACGAATGCGCCGGCCTCGACGCACTCCTGACCAACCGGGTCCACCGCGCCCTCGGGCAGCCGGTGGAGACGACGCTGCACGACATACGCTGGGGCGACGAAGACCGCTCCGGGACCACCAAGGACTACGTGTGGGTGTTCGAGATTTCCGGCGCCGTGCCGGCGGCCCATCATACGGGCGGCTATGCGGGCTCCTCGTCCATGCGCCAGCCGCCGATGTTCTTCCGCAAGGGCGGCGGTACGCTGCGCGGCGTCTCCAGGCCGGGCGAGATCGTGTGGTCGCGCGTCTTCGTCGAGGGCGGCCGGCTCAAGATGGATATCGGCCGCGGCAAGGCGATCGCGCTGCCCGAGGCCGAGACCGAACGGCGCTGGAAATTGACCAACTACGAATGGCCGATGATGCACGGCGTTCTCTACGGCGTCTCCCGCGACCAGATGATGGCGCGCCACAAGGCCAACCACATCCAGGTGGTCTACGCGACCGACGCGGACGCAGCCGACCGTGCCATGCGGGCCAAGGCGGCGCTCGCCGCCGAACTGGGCATAGAGGTTTCATTGTGCGGCTCGGCCGCCGATGGGC
The DNA here is from genome assembly GCA_030848545.1 of Astrobacterium formosum. Taxonomy (GTDB): domain Bacteria; phylum Pseudomonadota; class Alphaproteobacteria; order Rhizobiales; family Xanthobacteraceae; genus Astrobacterium; species Astrobacterium formosum. The sequence continues at coordinate 63,736 of JAVDCA010000028.1, read as the reverse complement.
GGCCGTTGACCGCCTGAGCCACGAAGTGACCAGAGCGGAGTGACCAGACATGGGTGATCATTTCATCGGCGTGGATGTCGGCACCGGTTCTGCCCGTGCCGGCGTCTTCGATGCCCGCGGCGTGCTCATCGCATCGGCCAAGCGGCCGATCCGCATCTGGCACGAGGACGGCGGCATCGTCGAGCAGTCCTCCAACGACATCTGGCAGGCTGTCGTCCAATCGGTGCGCGAGGCGGTTCAATCGGCCGGTATCGACGCCGACACCGTCAAGGGGCTGGGGTTCGATGCCACCTGCTCCCTGGTGGTGCTGGACGCGGCCGGCCGGCCCCTGCCGGTCGGGCCTTCCGGCGACCCCGATCGCAACATCATCGTGTGGATGGATCATCGCTCGCTCGCACAGACCCGCCGCATCAACGGGACCGGCCATCCGGTGTTGCGCTATGTGGGCGGCGTCATGTCGCCCGAAATGGAAACGCCGAAGATCCTCTGGCTCAAGGAGAACAAGCCGGAGACCTACAAGGCGGCGGCGCATTTCTTCGATCTCGCCGACTTCCTGTCGTGGCGTGCGACCGGAGCCCATGAACGCTCGGTGTGCACGGTGACTTGCAAATGGACCTATCTGGCCCATGAGCAGCGCTGGGACCCGGACTATTTCCGCACTGTCGGGCTCGGCGATCTGGTGGACAACGATTTCGCCCGCATCGGTTCGCGGGTGGTCGACATCGCGACGCCGCTCGCCAACGGCTTGACGGTAACCGCGGCCGCCGACCTCGGGCTGAAGGCCGGAACGCCCGTCGGTGCCTCCCTGATCGATGCGCACTCCGGCGGCGTCGGGACACTTGGCGGTCGCGGGCAGAACGACGAACGGCTCGACCCGACCACCCAGATCGCACTGATCATGGGGACGTCGGCCTGCGCCATGACGCTGACCCGTCAGGCCGCCTTCGTGGACGGCGTATGGGGGCCCTATGACAGCGCCATGGTGCCACGCTATTGGCTGCTCGAAGGCGGCCAGTCCGCCTACGGGGCGGCGCTCGATCATCTCGTCACGCTCCATCCCGCCGCTGCCGAAGCGGAGACTGCCGCCAAGGCCAAGGGGCAGTCGCTGCTCGGCTATCTGGAGCAGCAGGCGGTCGATATGGCGGGGTCGCTGGAGAAGGCGGCGTTCCTCGCCCGCGACCTGCACGTGGTGCCGGAATTCCTTGGAAACCGCGCCCCCCATGCCGATCCGAGCGCCACCGGCGTCATCGACGGGCTGAAGCTGGAGACGAATCTCGCGAGTCTGGTGCGCCTGCACGTGGCGGGCCTGTGCGGCCTCTCCTATGGGACGCGCCAGATCGTCGAAGCCCAGCGCGCCAAGGGTGTCGCCCTCGACACCGTGGTGGTCAGCGGCGGCGCGGCGCAGAGCCCGCTTCTATGCCGCATTCTCGCCGACGCCGCCGGGCTCGATGTGGCGTTTCCGGAAACGCGCGAGCCCGTGCTTCTGGGTGGCGCCATCGTGGGTGCCGTCGCGGCCGGTGCGTACGACTCGATCGGGACGGCGTCGCAAGCCATGTGCCGGATCCGCGCGACGATCCGGCCGCAACGCGGCGCCGTCGCGGCATTCCACGACGCCAAGTTCAAGGCCTTTGCGCTGCTGCAGAAGGCCGACCGCGATATCCGTACCTTGATGACGAGCGCATCTGCTGACGCTGCCGCGTAGGTGGGCAAGCGCGAGATCGATGCGAGGCCCGGCCGGGTTCAAAACCCGGCCGGGACGCGACTGCTATTGACAATGAAGACGCGACGGCGGAGGCTAGTACATAATTATGAACTACATTCCATAATAACGGAATGTTGGGATTATGGAACGCGCGTCCCACTCAGGAGATCGGGTATGACGAAGCCTCGCTTGCGATTTGTCCTCTCCGTCCTTACTGCCGCCGCCGCTGCCACCGCAATTATGGGGCCTGCGACCGCAGCGCCACAAAAAGGCGGCGTCATCAATGTTGCCACCATCGGCGAACCGCCGACCCTCGATCCCGTGTCCTCGACGGCGGACCTGGTCGGCATCATTTCGCAGCACATGTTCGAGACGCTGTTCACTTTCGACAAGAATTGGGCGGTGACGCCGCTGCTCGCCGCCGAGATGCCGCAGGTGTCGGCCGACGGCCTCGTCTATACGATCAAGCTGCGCGACGGCGTCACTTTCCATGACGGCGCCAAGATGACGTCCAAGGACGTGGTCGCGTCGCTCAATCGCTGGCTCAAGATCGCCTCGCGCGGCAAGCAGGTCGCCGGCTTCGTCACCGGCGTCGCCGCCGACGGCGACCTCGGCGTCAAGATCACCCTGAAGGAGCCCTATGCGCCGCTCCTCGCGTTCCTCGCCTTCAACAACGCCGCCGCCATCATTGTGCCGGCGGACGCTGCCGCCCAGGACACGCTGACCAAGAACATCGGTACCGGCCCCTATATGCTCAAGGAGCGCAAGGCCGACCAATACATCCAGCTCGTGCGCTTCGACGGCTACAAGTCGCGCGCCGGCGAGCCCGATGGCTACGGCGGCGCGCGCAAGCAGTATCTCGACGAGATCCGTTTCGTGCCCGTGCCCGACGCCTCGACCCGTGTCGAAGGGGCCGTCGCCGGCCAGTTCGCCTATGTGGACTCACTGCCGGTCGAGTCCTATGCGCGCGTCCAAGGCGGCAAGGACAAGCCGCTGATCTTGAAGCCGTTCGGCTGGCCGATTTTCTTCATGAACCACAAGGCCGGCGTGCTCGCGAACCTCGACGCCCGCAAGGCCGTGCAGGCCGCGCTGGCGCCCGAGGACATGCTCACGGCAGCCTTCGGCTCGAAGGAGTTCTTCTCCGTCGAGGCGCCGCTCTATCCGAAGGAATATGTGTGGTCGAGCAATGTGGGCACGCAAGCCTATAAGCCGCAGGGCGACACCGAGGCCGCCAAAGCGCTCCTGAAGAAGTCCGGATATGACGGCGTGAAGCCGGTGCGTATCCTCACGAGCCGCCAATACGAGTTCCACTACAAGATGGCGCTGGTGGCGCAGGAATATCTGAAAGCCGCCGGCTTCAAGGTGCAGATGGACGTGGTCGAGTGGGCGACGCTGGTGCAGCGCCGCGCCGATCCGGCCCTGTGGGACATCTACATCACCCACTCGCCGTTCCTGCCCGAGCCGGCGCTGATCAATTACATGGCGGATTCCGCGCCCGGCTGGTGGGTTTCCGACGCCAAGGCCAAGGCGGTTCGCGCGCTCAACACCGAGACGGACCTGAAAAAGCGCGTCAAGCTGTTCGAGGGCATGCAGAAGCTGATCTACGACGAAATCCCCGCCTACAAGGTCGGCAACTTCAACGCGTTGGCCGCCAAGTCGCCGCAGCTCGAAGGCGTGGTGCCGGCGCCCTGGCCGTATTTCTGGAACGCCTGGCTGGAGAAGTAAGCGGTGCTCAAGCCGCTCATCCGACGGCTGATCGAGATGACGGTGGTCATGGCGCTCGTCGTGACCATCGTCTTCGTCATCGTGCGCATCGCGCCCGGCGATCCGGCCGCGATGATGCTCGGACCGGACGCGACCCCGCAGGACGTCGCCGATCTGCGCGTCCGGCTCGGCCTCGACCAGTCTCTCGCGGTCCAGTATCTGCGCTATGTGGGCGGCCTTCTCTCCGGCGATCTCGGCCAGTCGATCTTTCTTGGCCAGCCGGTTGGCGCGGCCTTGCTGGCGCGGGCGGAGCCGACCTTCTTTCTCACCCTGTTTTCGCTGCTGATCGCCTGCACGATCGCGCTGCCGGTCGGTATCCTGTCGGCCTATTGGCGCGGCTCGCTGTTCGACCAGGCGACCACGACGCTCGCCATGTTCGCCGCTTCGGTGCCGAGCTTCTGGCTCGGCCTCGTGCTGATGCAGGTCTTCGCGGTCAAACTCGGCTGGTTCGATCCGTCGGGCTACGGCGGTCCGGGCGCCGGTCTCGGCACGCGCCTGCACCACCTCGTGCTGCCGGCGGTCGCCCTCGGCATCGTCTCTTCGGCGCTGATCGCCCGTTTCACCCGGGCGAGCATGCTCGACGTCCTCGGCGACGATTTCGTGCGCACCGCGCGCGCCAAGGGCATGAGCGAATGGCAGGTCGTCCTCGGCCACGCCTTCAAGAACGCCCTCATCCCGATCCTGACGGTGATCGGGCTCACGGCGGCGCTGCTCGTCTCCGGTGCCATCGTCACCGAAACGGTGTTCGGCCTGCCGGGCGTCGGCTCACTGATCGTCTCGGCGGTGCTGCGGCGCGACTATCCGGTCATCCAGGGGGCACTCCTGGTGATCGCGGGCCTCTACGTGATCATCAACTTCGTCATCGACATGCTCTATCTCGCGGTCGACCCGCGCGTGAGGTACTGATGGCGGCGACGTCGACATCGATGGACGCCGAGCGCGGCATTCTCGCCGGCCTGCTGAGACGGCCTCCTGCGGTTGCCGGGCTCGTGGTCCTGGTGGTCATCGTGGCCCTGGCGATCTTCGCCAGCCAGGTGATGCCCTATCCGCCCGGGCAACTCTCCATCCGCTCGCGCCTGCAAGGACCGTCGCTCCTCCACCTGTTCGGTACCGACGAGTTCGGCCGCGACGTCCTGTCCCGCACCATCCATGCGGGTCGCATTTCGCTCGCCGTCGGCGGCACCGTGGTGGTCGTGTCGGCGCTGATCGGCGTCACGCTCGGCTTGTTCGCCGGCTATTTCCGCCGCCTCGATCCGCCGCTGTCGCGGCTGATCGACGCCATGATGGCGTTCCCGGACATCTTGCTCGCCATCGCGCTGGTCGCCGCGCTGGGTCCGAGCGCCGTCAACGTGGTGCTGGCGTTGGGCATCGTCTATGCGCCGCGCGTCGCCCGCGTGGTGCGCGCCTCGACGCTGGTCATCCGCGAACTCGCCTATGTGGAGGCGGCCCGTGCGCTCGGCGTGCCGACACCGGTGATCCTGGTCCGCCACGTGCTGCGCAACCTCGCCTCGCCCGTGATGGTGCAGGGCAGCTTCATCTTCGCCAACGCGATCCTGGCCGAGGCCGGCCTGTCCTTCCTGGGGGTCGGCGTGTCGCCCGACATCCCGACCTGGGGTACCATGATCGCCATGGGGCGCCAGTTCATGGACCAGGCGGGCTGGATCATGTGGTTTCCCGGCGTCGCCATCATCCTCTCGGTGATGTCGCTGCAGCTTCTCGGCGATGCCTTGCGCGACCTGCTCGATCCCCGTCTGTCGAGGACAACCTGATGAACGATCTCTTCGACCGCGCCACTGGGCCGCTGCTCATCCGCGGCGCAACGCCGCTCGCCTTCACGGATCTCGCCGGCGCGCCGTCCCATCTCGACGTGCTGGTCGACGGCGACGGAAAGGTCATTGCCGCCGCGCCGCAGGTCGGCGATGGCCTGCCGGCGGGAACGCGCGTCATCGAGGCGGCCGGAAGCTATCTGTCTCCGGGCTGGACCGACCTGCACACGCATATCTGGTACGGCGGCTCCGACTTTTCGTTGCGGCCAACCCAATGCGGCGCTCCGCGCGGCGTCACCACGCTGGTCGATGCCGGTTCCGCCGGCGAGGCCAACTTCCACGGCTTGCGCGAATACGTGATCGAACCGGCGCTGGAGACCATCTACGCCTTTCTCAATATCGGCTCCATCGGCCTCGTCGCTTGCAACCGCATCAGCGAACTCATCGACATGCGTTTCATCGATGTGGATCGTATCGCCACCGTGGTCGAGGCCAATCGCGACCGTATCATCGGCCTCAAGCTGCGGGCGAGCGGCGTCATCCTCGGCTCGTGGGGGCTGGAGCCGCTGCACATCGCCAAGAAGATGTCGCGGGTTCTCAAGATTCCGCTGATGGTGCATGTGGGCGAGCCGCCGCCCACCTACGACGACGTCATCGACATGCTCGAACCGGGCGACATCGTCACCCATTGCTTCAACGGCAAGATCGGCGGCTCGATCCTCGAGGATGAGACGCTCTATCGCAAGGTCGAAGCGGCGGCCGCCCGCGGCGTCGTGCTCGACGTCGGCCATGGCGGCGCCTCGTTCTCCTTCGAGGTCGCCGAAGTCGCCATCAAGCGCGGCCTCAAGCCGCATACGATCTCTACCGACCTGCATGGCTGGTCCCTCGACGGCGCCGTCGGCGATCTTGCCACCACCATGTCGAAACTCATGGCGCTCGGCATGCCGCTCGCCGAGGTGGTGGAGGCTTCGACCATCCGTCCGCGCGCCGTGATCGGCAGGCCGAGCGACGGTTTCCTCAAGCCCGGTGCACGCGCCGACTTCACCCTGTTCGACGTCGTCGACGCCAAGGTGAACGTCAAGGACTCCAAAGGCTATGCGGCCGTCCTCGACCGCATCTTCGAGCCGCGCCGCGCCATCATCGGGGCCACAGCCGTCGCCGCCAGCCGGCACCAGCGCCCGGCGGAGCCGGCAGGTCGCGCGGCCTGCCCGAACTGCGGATGGCTGCTGTGACGCCGGCCGCCGCGCCTTCTGCCTCGTCGCAACCGGATGTCCTCCCGGAAGGCATCCTGTTGCGGGTGGACGGGCTGAAGACGCATTTCGGCACCGGCAACCGCACCGCCAAGGCGGTGGATGGCGTCACCTTCTCGCTGCCGCGCGGCCGCACCGTCGCGGTCGTGGGCGAATCCGGCTCGGGCAAGTCGGTCACGAGCCTGTCCATCATGGGCCTGATCGCGCCGCCGGGCCGCATCGCCGGCGGCCGCATCCTGCATCGCGACCGTGAGGGCCGGGTACGCGACCTCGCCCGCCTCACCAATGCGGACTTCCGCCACATCCGCGGGCCCGAGATCGCCATGATCTTCCAGGAGCCCATGACCAGCCTCAATCCGCTGATGACCGTGGGCGAGCAGATCGGCGAGATGATCGCACTGCACGAGCGCATCAGCCGCGGCGACTTGCGCAGGCGGGTCGTCGAACTCTTGAAGAAGGTCGAGATCCCCGCCGCCGAGTCGCGGGCCGACGATTATCCGCACCAGATGTCGGGCGGCATGCGCCAGCGCGCCATGATCGCCATGGCGCTCGCCTGCACGCCGCAGCTTCTGATCGCCGACGAACCGACCACGGCGCTGGACGTCACCATCCAGGCGCAGATCCTCGAACTCATGCGCCGGCTGCAGGCCGACATGGGCATGAGCATGCTGTTCATCACCCACAATCTCGGCGTCGTCGCCGAGATCGCCCACGAGGTGGTGGTGATGTATGCGGGCCGTGTCGTCGAGCAGGCGCCGGCCGAAACCCTGTTCGGGCGCCCGAGCCACCCCTATACGCGGGCGCTGCTCGCCTCGACGCCGGATCCGGACCGCGACATCGCCGCCGACGGCAGCCGCCGGCCGCTCGCCGCCATTCCGGGCTTCGTGCCGTCCATCACCAACCTGCCGCCCGGCTGCGCCTTCGCGCCGCGCTGCCCGCTGGCGGCCCAAGCCTGCCGCGAGAGCCCGCCCGAACTCACCACTGTGGCACCCGGACACGTCGCCCGCTGCATCCGCATGGAGGCCGCATGACCATCGCGGTCGCCCGAGACGTCGACCAGGCGCCGGCTACGCCGCTCATCGAAGTGCGCGGGCTGGTCAAGCATTTCTACGCGCCCGGCGGGCGCATCGTGCATGCCGTCGAGGACGTCGACCTGACCATCGGGCGCGGCCGCATCGTCGGGCTCGTCGGCGAATCCGGCTCGGGCAAGACGACGGTCGGACGCACGCTCTTGCGCCTGATCGAGCCGACCGGGGGCCGCATGAGCTTCGACGGCACCGACGTGTTCGCGCTGTCGGCGCGGGAAATGCGCCAGTGGCGGCGGCGCATGCAGATCATCTTCCAGGATCCGTTTTCGAGCCTCAATCCGCGCCTGACCATCCGGGCGATCATCGCCGAAGCGCTCGACACGCGCGGTTACGCCAAGGGCCGTGCCCGTCTCGACCGCACCGTCGAGCTCCTCGAACTGGTCGGCCTCTCCGCCGATCACGCCAGCCGCTATCCGCACGAATTCTCGGGCGGCCAGCGCCAGCGCATCGGCATCGCCCGCGCGCTCGCGGTCGAGCCGGACTTCATCGTCGCCGACGAGCCCGTGTCCGCCCTCGACGTCTCCATCCAGGCGCAAGTGCTGAACCTGATGGAAGACCTGCGCCGGCGGCTGGGGCTGACCATGCTGTTCATCAGCCACGACCTGTCCGTGATCGCCTATGCGTGCGACGAGATCGTCGTCATGTATCTCGGCCGCGTCATGGAGCGCGGTTCGAGCCGCGATGTGCGCATCGCGCCGCTGCATCCCTATTCGCAGGCCCTGATCGCTGCCGCACCGGTGCCCGACCCGAGCCGACGGCGCGTCCACGTACCGCTCGGTGGCGACATCCCGAGCCCGATCGCGCCGCCTTCCGGCTGCGTCTTCCGCACCCGCTGCCCGAAGGCGCTGCCTGCCTGCGCCGAAACCGTTCCGCCGCTCACCGATGTGGGGCAAGGTCGCTTCGTCGCCTGCCTGCGCGTCGGCGCGGGCGGCGTGTCTCTCTAAGCCGGAGTTCCCCCATGTCCATTGCCACCCCGTCCACGCCCGAGCAGCGCCTCGCCGCCCTCGGTCTCACGCTTCCCCCCGCTCCGCGTCCGGTCGCCGATTACGTGACCCATGTCCGCGAGGGCTCGCTCCTGTTCGTGTCGGGTCAAGGGCCGCGCGACCATTCGGGTGCGCTCAAGATCGGCAAGGTCGGCGGCGATACGAGCCTCGATGAGGCACGAGCCCATGCCGAGCTGACCGGCCTCAATCTCCTCGCCGTGCTCAAGGCGGCGCTGGGCGACCTCGGCCGGGTGCGGCGCGTCATCAAAGTCCTCGGCATGGTCAATGCCGTGCCGGAGTTCGGCGACCACCCCAAGGTCATCGACGGCTGCTCGAACCTGTTCGTCTCTGTGTTCGGCGACGCCGGCCGCCACGCCCGCTCGGCAGTGGGCATGGGCTCGCTGCCGAATGGAATCACCGTCGAGATCGAAGCCATCTTCGCCGTCGACGAAGCATAGGACAATTCCCATGACCGCCTCCGATCCCCGTCCGGCGCTCGGTTTGCGTCCGGTCATCAACGCCTCCGGCACCATGACGTCGCTCGGCGCCTCCATCGTGGTGCCCGACGCGATCACCGCCATGGGCGAACTCCTGCCCCAGTTCGTCGAGATGGGCGATCTGCACCGGCTGGCGAGCCGTGCGGTCGCCCGCGCCACCGGGGCCGAGGCCGGATTCGTCACCGCGTCGTGCTCCGCCGGCATCACGCTCACCGTCGCCGCCACCATGACCGGCCCCGACCTCGCCGCCATCGAGCGGCTGCCCGACGCGACCGGTCTCAAGGACGAGGTCGTCCTCCTGGCCGGCCACATGGTCGACTACGGCGCCCCGGTCGAGCAGGCCGTGCGTCTCGCCGGCGCCCGCGTCGTGCCGGTCGGCCAGGCGACCTCGGCCTCCGGCTACCAGGTCGCCGGCGCCATCACGGAGAACACCGCCGCCGCCCTCTACGTGGTCTCCCATCACGTGGCCCGCTACGGCATGGTGCCACTGTCGACCTTCATCGGCATCGCCCACGGGCGCGGCGTGCCGGTGATCGTCGACGCGGCTTCCGAATACGATCTCACCGGATTCCTCGCCGCCGGCGCCGACATCGCCATTTACTCGGCGCACAAATTCCTCGGCGGTCCGACGGGCGGGCTCGTCGCCGGCCGCAAGGACTTGGTGCGCGCCACCTATCTGCAGAACCGCGGCATCGGCCGCGGCATGAAGGCCGGTAAAGAGACGCTGATCGGTGCCGTTGCGGCACTTGAGGCGTGGGAGCAGCGGGACCACGTCGCCGTGCGCCGGCGCGAACGCGACGCCCTCGATCATTGGCTCTCCGTCCTCGCCGGCCGCCCCGGTATTTACGCCGACATCGAAGCCGACCCGACCTATAATCCGCTCGATCGGTTGCGTGTCGTCGTCGTCCCGGACGAGGCGCGGCTCGCCGCCTGGGACCTCGTGGATGCGCTCGCCGCCGGCGATCCGCCGGTGATCGCCCGTGACCACGAGGCCGAACTGGGCTATTTCTATCTCGATCCTTGCAACCTGCATCCCGGCCAGGAATTCATCGTCGGGCGCCGTCTCGCCGAAATCCTCGACGAGGCGCAACAGCGCAACGAGCCTCTTGTCAGTGATTTCGCGGCGCGGAAGATGCGGCAGGAAGCCGCGATCCTGAACTGGCCGGATTGATCGAAATGGCGTTGACGCGGCCGAATGTGCAATCCAGCCCTGCCGCCGCGGTGTCTGCGGTCGAGGCGCCGGCGCCCGAGGCGCGGCGCGCGCGGGTCAGCGGCATCGATCGCGTCTTGCAGATCCTCGATCATCTCCAGACCACCGAGGTCCCGGCCACCGCTTACGAACTCGCCAAGGCGGTCGGCGCGCCCTTGTCGACCGTCTACGCCCTGGTGGACGATCTGGTCGAAAAAGGCATGCTGGACCGCACCGGCGAGGGTAATGTCTGGCTCGGTTCGCGCCTCTATCACTATGGCCTGAGCTATGCGCGCAATCTCGACCTGCTAACCATCGCCACCCACGAGATGCACGAATTGTCGCGCGCGGTCGGCGAGACCGTGCAGATCTGCGGCCGTGATGGCCACCACATGGTGGTGCTGGCGATGGCCGAAGGCTCCGGCCATTTCCAGGTGACGTCGCGGGTCGGCACCCGCGTGCCGCTCAACTGGACCGCGTCCGGCCGTCTCCTCGCCGGTCACCTGCCGGAAGCCGAGCGGCTGGCCCTCTTTCGCGCCTCGGCCAAGTCTTCGCCGACTGGCCGGGCCGAAACCGATGAGGTGGTCCTGGCAGAGACGTCGCGGCGCTGCTTCGCCGAAGGCTTGTCGATCCAGGCCGGCGAATCCGACTATTCGGTTGCCTGCATCGCGGCACCGATCCGCGATCGTCGCGGCACCTGTCTTGCCACCATCTCGATCGTGGTTCCCGAGTTCAAGGTGACCCAGCCCGAGCCCGATCTGGTCGGGGCGGTGAAAACGTCCGCACGCCGTATCGAAGAGCGGTTGGGTCGGCCGGCGGGCGGGGAGCGGTAGCCTGCGAGGCTCTCGGCGCCGGAATCGCCCCGCCGTGTGGCCCCTGGATTGCTTCGTCGCCTTCGGCTCCTCGCAATGACGGCGCCGTCATTGCGAGCGAAGCGAAGCAATCCAGTGGCCACACGAGGGGGCATAAGATTCGAGAACAGAACGCTTCTTGCGATGCGCTCGATCAACTGGCCTCCGCCAGTATGGCGTCTGCGAGCGCGCGCCCGCCTTCGCCCGGATCGCCCACATTCATGATGACCAAGTCGGGTACGAATGCCTCGCCGAGGCGATCCAGGCGCGCTCTGGCGTCGCCGTCGGCGCGGCGTCCGCGAGCCGCGAGCCGCGCTGCGCGGACATCCCGGGGAGCGTCGACGAGCACGACCTTGCAATCCGCATAGGTCTGCCGCAGCCGTCCGACGACGGCGCGGGAGACGTTGCACACCACGGTGACGCCGCGCCGCAGGTCGTCGTCGATGGCCGATGGAAGGCCATACTTCAATCCGTGCGCCGGCCACCAGAACGCGAAGGCGCCGTGCCTGACGGCGTCGTCGAATTCGTCCGCCGCCATGGTGTCGTGGATCTCCGCCGCGGAGGATTCGCGCGTGACGATACGGCGCGGGAAGCTCACCCGTTCGTTTGTCCCGACCAGGTCGCGCGCGATGGCGATCAGTGTGTCCTTGCCGGCGCCGCTCGGCCCGACCACCAGGACGAGCGTGCCGGAAGACGAATCGTCGCCGCCGCTCATGCCACCCGCCGTCCCTGGCGCCAGACCGTGACGGCGACCGGCATGTCACGGTTCATGCGCACGCGCACCAGATCGCCCCGCTTGCCGACGGCGATCTCGCCGCGATCGCCGAGACCGACGGCTTCCGCCGGCGTCTTGGTGACGGTCGCGACCGCGCCGGGCAGGGAGATGGCGGGAAAGCGCTGCGCCAGCGTGAAGGCCGCGATCAGCAGGCTCGCCGGCACATAGTCGGACGACATGACGTCGAGAATGCCCGCCCGCGCCAATTCGGCGCTCGCCACATTGCCGGAGTGGGAGGCGCCGCGCACCAGGTTGGGTGCCCCCATCATCACCTTGACGCCGGCGGCGTGCAGGCGTCGCGCCGCCTCCATGGTGGTGGGAAATTCCGCGATGGCGACGCCGTCCCGCACGGCTTGCTCGGCATGCTCCTCGGAGGTGTCGTCGTGGCTCGCCAGCGGCCGCCGGTGGCGCTGCGCGAGGGCGACGAGATCGCGATAGTTCTGTTCGCCGTGCAGCTCGGAATGCCGGCGGCGGGTCTCGAACATGGCGTCGAGCTCCGCCTCCGTGGCGGCACGGGACTTGCCAAGATAGTATTCGCGCAGCTTCTTCTCGTCGCGGAACTGGCGCTGGCCGGGCGTGTGGTCCATCAGCGAGACGAGCCGCACTTCCGGCCGGCCGATCAGGCTCTCGGCTTCGCTCACCACGTACGGCATCGGCACCTCGCAGCGCAGGTGCAGGAAGTGATCGGCACGCAGAAGGTCCGACATGCGCGCATCGTGGATCGTGTCGGCGAAGTGGGCGGCTTCGCCGCCGACCTCCTGGTCGCCCTCCTCGCGCCAAACGCGCAGCGAATCCAATACCGTGGTGATGCCGCAGGTGGCGAGCTGGGCGTCGTAGGCGATGACCGAGGCGAGCGTGTCCCAGCGCACGCCCGGCCGCGGCGCCACGTGGGCTTCGAGATTGTCGGTGTGCAGTTCGACCAGGCCGGGGATGACGAGGTCGCCGGCGAGGTCCAGGCCCTTCTCCGGCGCGGCACCCTCGCCGAACTCGGCGATGGTGCCGTCCTCAACCACGACCCATCCGGGTTCGACGACGCGATCGGCGAGAACCACACGGGCATTGGCGAGAACGAGGGAATCGGGGGGCATGGTCAGGCCGCTCGGCTGGTCAGGGGTTGAATGTCCACGATGGTATCGGCGATGGCCGCGCGCACCTCGTCGTCGTGGACGACGGCGACGATGGCGACGCCACGGCGCTTCTTCTCGGCGACGAGTTCGACGACGACGGCCCGGTTCCTGGCATCGAGCGAAGCGGTCGGCTCGTCGAGCAACAGGACCGGCAGGTCGGGCAGGAAGCCGCGGGCGATGTTGACGCGCTGCTGCTCGCCGCCCGAAAATGTCGCCGGTGGTACGGCGTGCAGCCGATCAGATACATTGAGCCGGCGCAGGAGTGTAACGGCAGCGTCTCGCATCTCGCCCTGGACGCCGGCGACCACATCGACGGCGGCAACCCGCGGGATGGCGCGCAAGAACTGGCTGACATAGCCGAGCGTCGACGCGCGTAGCGCCAGGATCTCGCGCGGCGCGGCTCGGGCAACGTCGACCGTCGTGCCGTCGTGACGCACCAGGATGCGGCCGCTGTCGCAGCGATAGTTGCCGTAGATCATCTTCAGGATCGACGACTTGCCGGCGCCGGACGGGCCGGCCAGTACGAGGCACTCGCCGGGATGGACGCTGAAAGTCACATCGCTCACGGCCGGCAGCCGCAGACCACCCTGCAGGTGCAGCGTGAAGGTCTTGGAGACGTCAGCGAGTTCGAGAATGGGTTGGCTCATTCTGGTTCACACCGGCAGGATCGAGGACGCCAGAAGCTGGGTGTAGGGCTCGCGCGGATCGTCGAGCACCTGGTCGGTCAGCCCGGTTTCGATCACCTCGCCGTCCTTCATCACCATGATCCGGTGCGACAACAGGCGTGCGACGGCGAGGTCGTGGGTGACGATGACGGCGGAGAGGCCGAGATCGGCGACGAGGCCGCGGATCAGGTCGAGCAGGCGCGCCTGCACGGTGACGTCGAGACCACCGGTCGGTTCGTCCATGAAGACGAGGCGGGGCGAGGTGACGAGATTGCGGGCGATCTGCAGGCGCTGGCGCATGCCGCCCGAATAGGTGACCGGCGTGTCGTCGATGCGGACGGCAGGGATTTCGACGCGCTCGAGCCAGTCGGTGGCGGTGGTGCGGATAGTGCCGTAGTGCCGGGCGCCGAGCGCCATCAGGCGTTCGCCCACATTGGCGCCGGCCGACACGCTCATGCGCAGGCCCTGGGCGGCGTCCTGGTGCACATAGCCCCAATCGGTGCGGAACAGGAAGCGGTGCTCGGCGTCGCCCATGGTGGCGAGGTCACGCACCGCTCCGTCGCGCATGCGATAATTGAGCCGGCCGGAATCGATGGCGAGCTGGCGCGACAGGAGCTTCAGCAGCGTCGTCTTGCCGGAGCCGGATTCGCCCACGACCGCCAGCACCTCGCCTTCGTGCAGCGTGAGCGAGACGTCGCGGCAGCCGACCTGACGGCCGTAGCGCTTGGAGATGTTATCGGCCGTCAGCAGCGGTTTCCCGGCGGCGCTCATGGGTTTGCTCCGAGATCGACGCGGAAGCTGTAGCCGTGGCGCTCGAAGCCGAGCTTCTCGTAGAATATGTGGGCGCGTTCGCGCTTGAGATTGGACGACAGCATCAGCTTGTAGCAGCCCTTCTCGCGGGCGCGCGCGACGGCGAAACCCATCATGCGCTGGCCGACGCCGCCGCCCTGGACGTCCGGCGCCACCATGACGTCCTCGACGATGGCCGACGGCGCGCCGCGATGGCCGAGATTGTCCATGACGAGAAGCGCGAAGGTGCCGACGACGCGTGGCCCGTCTTCGACGACGTAGAGCGTGTAATCCGGATAGGCCACGAAGCGGGCGAACAACCGCTCGGCTTCGGGGACTGGAAGGACATCGCCGTCATCCATGTCGGGCTGGGCGTACAGCGCCAGCACGGCCGGCAGATCGGCGGCGGTCGCGGGGCGGATGAGGAGGGACGATTCAGTCATGTTCTGCTGCCTTGAGGTCTTGCTCCTCCCTCCCCCGCTTGCTGGGGAGGGGTAGGGAGGGGGAAGCCTCTTGCGCCGCGCCAGCCGCAGAGCCCCCTCCCTGACCCTCCCCCGCAAGCGGGGGAGGGGAGTGAGCGGCCCGTCGAGTTTCGCAGTAATCGGTGTCCGAGCACACGAACATGCGGCCGCCGGCGTCGTCGGTGACGATCTCGTCCAAAAAGGTGTCGGTGGCGCCGCACAGCGCGCAGGTGCCGGGGTGGCGGTAGCGCTCGAAGGGAAAGTCCTCGAAGTCGAGCGAGACGACGCTGGTGTAAGGCGGAATGGCGTAGATGCGCTTCTCGCGGCCGGCGCCGAAGAGCTGCAGGGCCGGGCACTGGTCCATCTTGGGATTGTCGAATTTCGGCGTCGGTGAGGGGTCCATGACGTAGCGGCCGTCGACCTTGACCGGATACGCGTAGGTCGTCGCGATATGGCCGTGGCGGGCGATGTCCTCGTAGAGCTTGACGTGCATCAGCCCGTATTCGGTCAGCGCATGCATGCGCCGCGTCTCGGTCTCGCGCGGCTCCAGGAAGCGCAGCGGTTCCGGGATCGGCACCTGGTAGACGAGGACCTGACCCACGTGGAGGGGTGTCTCGGGGATGCGGTGGCGGGTCTGGATGATGGTCGCCTCGCGGGTCGCCGTCGTCGTCTTCACGCCGGCGGTCTTGGCGAAGAATTTTCGGATCGACACCGCATTGGTGGTGTCGTCGGCACCCTGGTCGATCACCTTGAGGACATCGTCGGGACCGATCACAGCGGCGGTGACCTGCACGCCGCCGGTGCCCCAGCCATAAGGCATGGGCATCTCGCGGCTCGCGAACGGCACCTGATAGCCGGGGATCGCAATCGCCTTCAGGACGGCGCGGCGGATCATCCGCTTGGTCTGCTCGTCCAGATAGGCGAAATTGTAGGCCGGAAGACTCATTCGGCGGCCTCCTCGAGGGGGTCCGTGCGAAGCTCCGTGCGGGCGAAGAACGCCTCGCGCATCGAGCGCACCAGGCCGAGTTCGGCTTGGAAATCCACATGGTGCGGCAATTTCAAGTGCTCGACGAAGCCGGTCGCCTGGACGTTGTCGGAGTGGGAGAGCACGAACTCCTCGTCCTGGGCCGGCGCCGCGACTTCCTCGCCCAGTTCGCGGGCGCGCAGCGAGCGGTCGACCAGCGCCATCGACATGGTCTTGCGTTCGCTCTGCCCGAAGGCGAGGCCGTAGCCGCGGGTGAAGCGGGGTGGCTCGTTCTCGCCGCCAATGAACTGGTTGATCATCTGGCACTCGGTGACCGCGACAGAGCCGAGCGGCACCGCGAAGCCGACCTCTTCGGCGAACAATTCCACTTCCACCTCGCCGAAACGGATTTCGCCGACGAACGGATGGGTGCGGCCGAAGCCGCGTTGGGTCGAATAGCCGAGCGCCAGTAGAAATCCTTCGTCGGCACGGGCGAGGTTCTGCAGGCGCAGGTCGCGATCGGCCGGAAATAGCAGTGGTTCGCGGGTGAGATCGTTGACCGGCGCGCCGGTGTCGAGAGGGGAATGCTCGATCAGCCCATCGGCATCGAGGAGATCGGTGACACGCGGCATCGTCGCCGCATCGGCCTGCGTTGCCGTCGCGGCGGGCGGCGGTTCGCCGCCACTGGCGAGCGCGGGATCGAGCAGGCGGTGGGTATAGTCGAAGGTGGGGCCGAGTACCTGGCCTCCCGGCAGATCCTTGAATGTCGCCGAGATTCTCCGGCTGATCTCCATCGTTTCGGTATCGAGCGGCTCGCAGGCGCCGAAGCGGGCAAGCGTGGTGCGGAAGGCGCGTACCAGGAAGATCGCCTCGATGAGATCGCCGCGGGCCTGCTTGATGGCGAGCGCAGCGAGCTCGCGGTCGTAGAGCGAGCCCTCGCTCATCACCCGGTCGACCGCGAGGGACAATTGCCCCGATATCTGATCGAGGCCGAGTTCTGGCACGGCGGGATCGCCACGCCGCAACTCGGCCAGCAGCGCATGGGCATTGTCGATGGCCTGCTCGCCGCCCTTGACCGCCACATACATGTCAGTCGCTCTCCCGTTTGACGCGCACCGAGCGCGGTAAGGCCGCAACCGCGTCGTCGCTCGCCAGGATGATGTCGACGCCGCGGGGGAAGAGGGCGCGGTTGACGTGCAGCCGGGCAATGAAATCGGCAGGGAGCGGTGTGGCGGAAAAGCCGCGCGGGCGCGCCAGACCGGGACCCGACAACCGCATCGGCTCACCCTCACCGAAGCGCTCAACCTGGACGAGGAGCGTCACGCTGCGATCCGGATAGTCGTGGCTGCCGAGGGCGAAAGCCGAAAAGCTCGGCATGGCGAGCGGGTCGGCGATGACGGCGAACGTCGCCGCATCGGCCGCCGCCACCACCGGCGCCCCGGTCTCGAAGCGCAACCAAGTCACGAACTCCGGCGCCGCCGCGAGCGGTCCGTCGAGCCACACCGGCGTTTCGAAATCCATCAGCGCGCAGGCGACCGCGGCAGCGGCCGGATTGAGGGGAGCGGGCGCCCGCACGGTGGTGGCGAACGTACGCACTTCCCCGGGATGCGACATGGCATCCATGACGGCCCGGAACGCCGCCTGGCTGGCGATGGCAGGGTCGAGGCGGATGGCCTGGCCGGGCATCAGTCCTCTCCCCGCAGCATGGTGAAGAACTCGACCTTGGTGGCGGCGGTCTGCGCGCGCCGGCGCGATCGCTCGCCCTCCAGGCGGGCACGGATTGGCGCCAGCACGTCGTTTTCGATACGGGTGCGATAGCCGGGGTGCTGCCACAGGGCGTCGCAGACGGCGGCGAGGCGGGCCTTCTCGGGCGCCCGACCGAGCACGTAGGAATGGCCGATTTCGCCGGACAAAAGCCGCACGGCGGCGCGCGTCACGGTGGCCTCGCCCAGATTGAACGGTGCGCCGTCGCCGCCGATGCGGCCGCGCAGCATGACGAGGCCGATTTCCGCCGGGCGCAGATCTTCGCTTCCGGGCAGGGTGGGCAGGAGCGCCAGACGATCGGCGAGTTCATGTGCGTCGGCGTGGGCGAGCGTCGCCATGGCGGCGCGGCGGGCCTTCACTTCGGCGCCATGGGGAGAGGAGGCGGGGGTGGTCACGTCGTGCTTCCATTGACAAAGTTGTCTATGTGACTAGACAAGTCAGTAGCGGCACGACATGACGCGGCGATGACAATAGGAGTCGGGGCGCCGGCAATGATGCGGGAATCGCCTGGAAGTGAGCTGGAGGCCGGACATTCCGGCGTGACGCTGTGGCGGCGCATCGCCGACCAGTTCGAGCAGGCGATCGCGTCAGGCGATTACGGCACCGACGGGCGGCTGCCGAGCGAAACCGACATCGCCGAGCGTTTCGGCGTCAATCGTCATACGGTCCGCCGTGCTCTCGCGGCCCTGGCGGAGCGCGGCCTGGTGCGTTCGGCGCGCGGCAGCGGCACATTCGTGGCCTCAAGGCGGCTGACCTATCCGATCGGCGAACGCACCCGCTTTTCCGAGATCGTCGGTATCGCCGGCCACGAAGTCGGCGGACGTCTGCTCGGCCATGCGGTCGAGCCGGCCGGTGCCGCTGTCGCCCGGCGGCTGGCCGTCGCGGAGGGGAGCGAAGTCGTCCGCCTGGACATCCTGCGCAGCGCCGATCGCGTCCCGGTCTGCCATGCGGCGAGTTGGGTCGTGGCCGGCCGCATGCCCGAAGTTGCGCAAGTGTATCGGCAAGAACGCTCCATGACGGCGACGCTCGCCCATTTCGGCATTCGCGACTACCGGCGCGCGAGCACCAGCGTGACGGCGGCAATCGGAGACGCCGTCGATGCGGCGCACCTGGGGCTCTCGCCCGGTCGGCCGATCCTGGTCGTCGACAGTGTCGATGTGGACGAGCGTGGCGTGCCGATCGTGACCACCCAGGCACGCTTCGCCGCCGATCGCGTCAGCCTGCTCGTGCAAAACTGAGTCGTCGTCCACATCCGAGCTTGCGGCCGTCACGGTCCTGTCATGCGTTTGTCGTTCTTGTCGGGCTTTTCCCACGGGCGCCGCTCATGACGACCAGACTTTCCACGACCCCGCTCATCGACCCGACCGCCACGGTCGATGCCAGTCGGCTCGGCATCTACACGGAAGTCGCTGCCCGCACCAAGCTGCACGAGGTCGTTCTCGACGACTACTCTTACATCATGAACGACAGCGAGGCGGCCTATACGACCTTCGGGAAGTTCTGCTCTGTCGCGCCCATGACCCGCATCCACCCGGTCAACCATCCCATGACCCGGGCGACGCAATCGCATTTTACCTACCGGTCGAGCTGGTATTTCGAGGATGCGAGCGATGATACGTCCCTGTTCGCCTGGCGGCGCGCCCAGGCGGTGAGGATCGGTCACGACGTTTGGATCGGGCACGGCGCCATCGTGCTGCCTGGCCGCACCATCGGCACCGGCGCCGTGGTCGGCGCCGGCTCCGTCGTCACCAAGGATGTGGCGCCCTACACGATCGTCGCCGGCAATCCGGCCCGGGTGATCCGGCAACGTTTCCCCGACAAGGTGGCGGAACGTCTGCAGGCACTCGCCTGGTGGAACTGGAGTCACGAACGTCTCGCAGCCGCGTTGCCCGACCTCCGCCACCTGCAGGTCGAGGCGTTTCTCGAAAAACATGAATGCGTTGCGAGTGAAGTCGCATGAGCAAAGCTCGCTACGCGGTCTATTTCGTCCCGGCGGCCGAAACCGAACTCTATCGGTTCGGAAGCTCGGTGATCGGATACGACTGCTATCGGGCAGTCAACATTCCCTGTCCTCCCGAACTCGTATCGGGCATTCCCGCCTGGGACGAACTGACGCGGGAGCCTCGCACCTACGGATTTCATGCCACCTTGAAGGCGCCGTTCCGGTTGATGCCCGATGCCTGTGAGCGGGATCTTTGTGCGACCCTGGATCGCCTGGCCGCGGGGTTCGATGGCGCGCCGATCTTCCAGCCGCGCGTCGACCTCATTGACCGCTTCGTCGCCATCGTGCCGGACCATATGCCTCTGGCCCTGTCCGATCTTGCCGACGCGTGTGTGAAGACATTCGAGCCCTTCCGGGCGTCCCTGTCCGAACGGGAGCGCGAGCGCCGTCTGGCCGCCGGGCTCGATCCTGCCCAGATCGCCAATCTGGACCAGTGGGGATACCCGTATGTCTTCAGAGACTTCCGCTTCCATATGACGCTGACCGGCCGCCTGCCGCCGGAGCAGGCCGACGACCTTATGGCGCGGCTGAGACGGCTCCTCGATCAGGCCATCGGTGCGCGCCCGATCGTCGTCGACCGTCTCGCATTGTTGCGCCAGGGGGCGCCCGGAGAAACCTTCGAGGTCATGCGGGTGGCGCCGGTCGGCATTGCGGTGCGGGAGGTCGAGGATCAATCCCCAAGGTAGCGTGGCTGGTTTCATCGCGCTGTCATGCAAGCCTGCCAGCTTGCCGGCATGAACATTATCGAAATCCCGCACCCGACCGTCGTCGACGTTCGCGGCGTCAGCAAGCGTTTTGGCCGCGGCGCGCCGGTCCTCGACGACGTCTCGTTTTCCATCAAGCGCGGCGAGATGGTCGCGCTCATCGGCGCCTCCGGGTCGGGAAAGTCCACCCTGATCCGTTCCATTGCCGGATTGCTGCCGATCGACCGCGGCGCCGACGGCGATGCCGAGAAAAACGCCATCCGGCTGTTCGAGCGGCCGATGCAACGCAACGGCCGCATCGACGGCGGGGCGCGCGAAATGCGCTCGCGCACCGGCGTGATCTTCCAGCAGTTCAATCTCGTGCCGCGGCTGACGGTGCTCACCAATGTATGTCTCGGCCGCCTCGGCCGCACGGCGGCCTGGCGCGGTACGCTGGGCCGCTTCACCATGGACGAGCAGATGCTGGCGATGCGCGCCCTTGACCGGGTTGGCATGGCGGAGCACGCGCTCAAGCGCGGCTGCGACCTTTCGGGCGGGCAGCAACAGCGGGCAGCCATCGCCCGTACGCTGGTCCAGGGCGCAGAGCTCCTGATCGCCGACGAGCCGATCGCGTCTCTTGATCCGGCCTCGGCCAGGCGGGTGATGGACATTCTCGCCGACATGAACCGGCGGGACGGCATCACCGTCCTGGTGTCTCTGCATCAGGTCGAATACGCCCTGAAGTACTGCCCGCGCACCATCGCGCTCAAGGCCGGCAAGATCGTCTACGACGGCCCGTCCGCTGCCCTGACCGAGGCTCAATTCTGCAACCTCTATGGGGCGGAGTGCGACGACATCCTGTTTGCCAAGAACGACCTGGCGCCGGCGTGGCGCCGGCCCGACGCCGATCTCCCCCAATTCGTCGCAGCCGGGCATCTCCCGGTCCCCGATTCGCGGCACGCCCCCGTCAACGACGCCCACTCGGCGCACGCGTGGCCGCACGCAGATCGCCGCACGGCGTAGGACATCCCTCGCCCGCCGCGATGCAAAGCAGAGTGCGGTCAACCGCTACAGGAGCCCATCGATGAAAGCCTTGAAGACCCTGGCCACGACTGCCGTGGCATTGACGATGATGGCCGGCGCGGCGTGCGCCCAGGCCGCCGGCGAGGAAATCAACTTCGGCATCATTTCCACCGAAGCTTCCACCAACCTGAAGAAGATCTGGGATCCCTTCCTGGAAGACATGGCCAAGGCCACCGGCCACAAGATCAACGGCTTCTACGCGTCGGACTATGCCGGCGTGATCGAGGCCATGCGCTTCAAGAAGGTGCATATCGCCTGGTTCGGCAACAAGTCGGCCATGGAGGCGGTCAACCGCGCCAACGGCGAGATCTTCGCGCAGTCCGTCGACGGCGACGGCAATCCCGGCTATTGGTCGCACCTCATCGTCCACAAGGACTCGCCGATCAAGAGCCTCGACGACGTTCTCAAATGCGACAAGAGCCTGGACTTCGGCAACGGCGATCCGAACTCGACTTCCGGCTTCCTGGTGCCGACCTCCTACATCTTCGCCGCCAAGAACATCGATCCCAAGCAGTGCTTCAAGACCGTGCGTGGGGCTTCCCACGAGGCGAACGGCATGGCAGTCGCAAACAAGCAGGTCAGCGTCGCCACCAACAACAGCGAAAACCTCCGTCGCCTCGAAAAGACGGCGCCGGACGCCGCCAAGAATATCCGCGTCATCTGGACCTCGCCGCTGATCCCGAGTGATCCGCTGGTTTGGCGCAAGGACATCTCGGCCGACGTCAAGACCAAGCTCTATACGTTCATCATGAGCTATGGTCGCGTCGGTGCTCCGGACGAAGTCGCGGCCGCCAAGGCGAAGCTCGCGGGGTTGCAATGGGCCCCGTTCAACCCGTCCAATGACGACCAACTCCTGCCGATCCGCACGCTCGAGGCCAACAAGTCGATGCTGAAAGTGAAGAGCGACGACAAGTTGTCGGCGGAGGAGAAGCAGAAGCAGATTGCGGCCCTTCAGGCCGAGATCAAGTCCTACGAAGACAAGGCCGCCAAGGCGGACAAGAGCTCGTTTTCGACCTTCCGCACCACCTTCATCGAGGCCGACAAGGCCAAGAAGAGTGACGTGCTCAAGAAGATGATCGCCGATATGGCGTCCAAGCTCGCCACTGCGGCGACGAACTGAACCACGCAGGACATCGAAGGGCGTCGGACCATCCGGTCCGGCGCCTTCGCACATGCCATGACAGACACGACCGCTCCCGATCCGAACCGGACCATCGCGACGCCGTCCGTCACGGTTCCGCAACACCCGTTGTCGCGGCGCATGCGCGGCTGGATCGGCTGGCTGCTGCTCATCGTCCTTTTGGCGTGGAGCTGGAACGCGGCCGAGATGTTCCGGGTGTCGGCGCTGCTCGCCGACTGGCGCAACATGGCGGAGTTCGGCGCCGCCTTCCTGGCACCCGACTTTCACGACTGGGACACCTATCTCGCCGACATGGTGGTGACGGTCCAGATCGCCCTCTGGGGCACCGCGCTTGCCGTCTTCTTCGGCATTCCGTTCGCGATCCTGTGCTCGTCCAACATTGCCCCGGTGTGGATCGTGCAGCCGCTTCGCCGCATGATGGATGCCTGCCGGGCCATCAACGAGATCGTGTTCGCGCTGATGTTCGTGGTCGCGGTCGGCCTCGGTCCGTTCGCGGGCGTCATGGCGCTGTTCGTCCACAATCTCGGCATCTTCGCCAAGCTGTTTTCGGAAGCCGTGGAAGCCATCGATCCGCGCCCCGTCGAGGGCATAAGGGCGACCGGCGCCGGCCGCCTGCAGGAGGTGATCTTCGGCGTCATCCCGCAGGTCATGCCGCTGTGGAGTTCGTTCACGCTCTACCGGCTGGAGACCAATGTGCGCTCGGCCACCACGCTCGGCATCGTCGGCGCCGGCGGCATCGGACAGACCCTCTACGAAAGCATCCGCAGCTTCCACTACGCCGAGACGGCGGCGCAGGTCATCATCGTCATCCTGGCCGTGATCGCGATCGACATGGCCAGCGCGCGCATCCGCAAGATTTTGGTGTAGGGTCAGACTTCGCGGAAAGTGAGTTCCAACGCGCGCCCTTCGTCATTGCGAGCGAAACGAAGCCATCCAGCTCTTTCTTCGGAGCCCTGGATTCCTTCGCTTCGCTCGCAATGACGGGGGAGCGTGGTTACGGCAAGCGCACCACGGCATGCTGCGCATAGCCGCCATAAGGCCGGTCGATGGCGACCGCCGCATTCAGCTGTTCGGCGCGTATGAGAAGCTCGTCTTCGAGACCATCCCGCGGCGTGACATCGAACAGCCGCAGCCACGCGCGTAGCGCTTTCCGTAATGGCGGTGGGAGACCTTCCTGCGCTCCAAAGTCGACGATATGGAGCTCGCCGCCGGGAGAGAGCGCATCCAACGCCAGATCGAGTACCGTCGTCCAGGCCGGAATCATCGACAGTGCGTACGATATGAAGACGCGCTCATAGGCCGGCACGCCGAACGCAGCCGTCAAAGGCTGTGTGGCGTCCGCGAGCGCCAGGGTGATCCGGCGCTCGAAACCGGCGCGGGTCACCGCCTGCCGCGCCGACGTCAGCATCTCGGCGGACACATCGGTGCCGTGAAGCCGTGCCTGGGGATAGAGCGCCGCCGCGACCACGAGGTTGCGGCCGGTTCCGCAGCCGACTTCGAGAATGCGGTCGCCGGGCCGAGGCGCCAGGTTTGCGAGCATCTGGTCACGGCCGAGCAGATACCATTTGCGCGTCAGATCGTAGATGTGGCGCTGGTGCCGGTACATCCTGTCCATGGGATGCACGAGCGCGGTTGTGGTCACCGGCCGGACTCCAGGACATAGAGATGGAAGCCGCCATAGATGGCCGAGCGGTCGCGGGAGGTGAGTTCCTTCGACTGGTCGGCCTCGTAGCGCCAACGGCCGAGCAGATCGGCATCGAGGCGGCCGGGCAGCAGGCTCGGTTCGGCGGCGGTGCGGAAGATCACGCGGGCGTTGTCGCGTGCCGTGCGGGTGATTTGCCGCCACAGGTCGTCGAGCTGGCGGTCGGTCATCCAGTCCTGGGCGTCAAGCAGAATGTAGCGGTCGACTGAGGCGTCCGGGCAACCCTGCAGGTGCTCGGTGAACGACCTGTTGAGGACAGTGACCCGGTCGGCGTGGGCGCGCACGGCGTCGTGGTTCTGCCGGGCGAGGTAGGGCGGGCACGGGCCGGCTTCCCCATAGGCGCGACCGAATGCCTGCCAGGCGAAATAGTTGTCGTCGATGCTGAAATCGCAGGTCAGCCGTTCAACGCGGTGGCGCAGGACTGCCGCCATGCTGTCGCCGGCGGTGGCGAGCGCCTGGTATTGTGCCGGCGGAATGCCGAGCCCGAACAGCGCCATCTGGTTATCGACGGCCCAGCGGATGAAACGCTTGTCGAACAAAGGCGCGATGGAATTGGTGAAGAACCGGCGTTGTTCCTCCAGCGAGCGCGCGCGCAGGATGCCGCGCGGGTCGACGCCGTAGAGCCGCGCCACCGCATGGCCGAGACCGATGAAGCGGCCGAGCAGCCCGTGGCGATAGAGATTGTCTTCGAACATGGATATGCGCCGCGCCCCGAGCCCGAAGGCGCCGCGGCCTTCCCAATAGGCGCGGCTGCCGGTGTCGAGTCGTGGCGACAGGTGTCGCCAATAGGCGTCGATATTCGAGTGATCGTCGGCCTTGCCGCAGAAGCGGTAGAAGCTGTCCCAGTCCGGCAGATGCCTTGCAGCCGCGATCTTGAGGCGGTTGAGCGCCACATGGGCCGTGTTCAGATCGACGGCTGTGATCGACCGCGGGGCGGCGATCAGATAGGAAAGCACGTTGCAGCCGCCGGACGCGATGGTGACGATGTCGCAATCGGGGGTGATCGCCAAGGCCTCCATGTCGACCTCGGGATCCTCCCAGATCTGCGGATAGACCATGTGGCGGAACGCCCAGGTGAACAGCACTTCGAGGGCGCCGGTGCGCGAGAAGGCGCGATGGCGGCGGACGGCGGCGCCCATGCGGCGCTTCGCCGAATGATCGATGCTCGTCAATTTCCCTCCAGCCATGCGAGTCGCGGAGACTGTGAATATCGTGTCACACATGTAGCTTTGATGACGCCTCTGCGGTGGCCGTATCGCTCGACGGGCGCCGAAAGGCGATCATGCCTTCGCGCACCGCCATGATGGAAAGCGCCAGTACGAACGGCGTGATGAAATACATGAGCCGGAACAGCAGCAGCGCGGCGACCAGTTCCTCTTTGTCGGCCGCCGCGAAGGCGAACACCATGGCGGCATCGAACACGCCCAGCGATCCGGGCGAATGGCTGGCGAAGCCGAGCAGCGTTGCGGACACAAAGACGACCGCCACGGTGACGAAGCCATGATGCGGTTCGCTCGGCATCAGCATGTACATGGCAAGCGAGCAAAAAGTCAGGTCGAGGAAGCCGATGCCGATCTGCAGCAGGGTCGAGCCGCGGCCGGGAAGAACGAGGCTCCAATGATCACGTCCGATCCGGCGCGGGCCGCACGACACCCAGGTGACGTAACCGACGAGGGCGCACAGTACCGCGATTCCTATCAGGCGGTTGATCCCGGGCGACAACTGATCGACGCTGGTGGCAGCTTCCGGGGCCATGATCATGCCGAGGCCGAGCACGGTGATGTTGCCGAGCCAGAAGGTCAGGCCGGTGACGAAGCAGATCTTGGCGACCTCGATCACGGTCAAGCCGCGGCCCGAATAGATGCGATACCGGATGGCGCCGCCCGAGAACGCGGTCGCGCCGATATTGTGGCCGATGGAATAGCTCGCAAAGCTCGCCATGGCGGCGATCCGGTACGGTATGTGGGTCGCGCCGATCGTCCGCAGGGCGAACCAGTCGTAGAGAGTGAGCGTCGCATAGGCGCCGGCGATGAAGAGGCCGGCGAGTGCGATCCGCTGCGACGGATGCGCCCGCAGGGCCACGATGACCTCGCCCGGATCGATGCCCTCGAGCTGGTGGAACAGCATCACGAACGAGCCGGCGATGACCACGATCGCGACGGCAATTCCGAACCAGCGCGCGTGAGCACGCAGCCATTCGACGATACCGCTGCGGCGAACGCCGTGACGCGCCAGGCGGAACAACCGTATCGCCGGCATCGCGACCCGTTGCCGGTTCGAACTGGTCGGGAGGAAAACCGGATTGGGAGTGTGCAAACAACGCTCGCGTCTTTTTGGCGAATCACCGTCGGCGACCATTTCACGGGCGAACGACAGTTCCGCGACAAGACCCGTTTGTGACGGTCGGACGACTTCGAAGCGTCATCGGAATGAGACAGAAGATGCGTATCCACGCCAACGGGCGGGTGATTCGAAGTCGGAATTCCTCGGCCACAGGACCCGAACCACGATACCTCACCATGCCGGCAAGCAATCAACGCACATTCCGCGCCATCTTCATTTCCGACGTCCATCTCGGAACCCGGGGTTGTCGGGCGGAGCAATTACTTGATTTCCTGCGCTGGCACGACGCGGACACGATCTACCTGGTCGGCGACATCATCGATGGTTGGCAACTGCGCCACGGCTGGCACTGGCCGCAGACCCACAACGACGTCGTTCAGAAACTGCTGCGCAAGGGCCGCAAGGGATCGCGCCTCGTCTACGTGCCGGGAAACCACGACGACTTCCTGCGCGGATATTATGGTCGCCACTTCGGAGGCGTCGAGGTTGCCCCGCAGGTCGTCCATGTGGGCGCCGACGGCCGCCGCTACATCGTGATGCACGGCGACCAGTTCGATCTCGTGGTGAAGAACGCGCGGTGGCTCGCCTTTCTGGGCGACCATGCCTATACGTTCGCGTTGGCTCTCAACACGGCACTCAACTGGGTTCGGCGCCGGTTCGGCCTGCCCTATTGGTCGATCTCAAAATGGGCCAAGGCGCGCGTCAAGGAGGCAGTCAACTACATCGGCGAATTCGAGAAGACGCTGTCGATTGAGGCCGACCGCCACCGCACCGATGGCGTCATCTGCGGCCACATCCACCACGCCGTCATCCGCAAGGTCGCCGATACCTGGTACGTGAACTGCGGCGATTGGGTCGAGAGCTGTTCGGCGGCGGTCGAACACTTCAACGGCGAGTTTGAGATCCTGACCTGGACGTCGGTGACGCCGCAGGGTGCCGAGGATGCCGCCGCCATGGAGGTCCAGGCGGCCTGATGCGCATCTTGATCGCGACGGATGCCTGGCACCCGCAGGTCAACGGCGTGCTCAGGACGCTGGTGGCCGTGGCGGAAGCGTTGACGGGCATCGGCGAGACCGTGCGCTTTCTCAACCACGAAGGCATGCCGACCATCGGCCTGCCGACCTACCGCGACATCCGTCTCGGCGTGCCGCGGCCCGGAGAAGTCGGCGAACGGATCGCTGCCATCGCGCCCGATGCCATCCATATCGCCACCGAGGGGCCGATCGGGCATCTCGTCCGGCGTCATTGCATCCGTCGCGGCCGGCCGTTCACGACCAGCTTCCATACCCGTTTTGCCGACTATGCCGCCGCGCGCTGGCCGATCCCGAAGGAATTGTCGTGGTCATGGCTGCGCTGGTTCCACAATGGCGGTCGTGCCACCATGGCGTCGACGCCGTCCTTGATGGACGAGTTGACCACACGCGGATTCCGCAAGGTGCTGCGTTGGCCCCGGGGCGTCGACACGGACATGTTCCGCCCGCGCGACAGGCAGTCGCTCGATATTCCGCGTCCGATGTTTCTGAGTGTGGGCCGCGTCGCCGTCGAGAAAAACCTGGAGGCGTTCCTCTCGCTCGAACTGCCGGGCACCAAGGTGGTGGTCGGAGAGGGACCGGCGCGGGGCGATCTGGCGAGCCGATATCCGAACGCCCTGTTCCTCGGCGAGAAGCAGGGCGAGGAACTGGCGGCGCTCTATGCAGCCGCCGACGTCTTCGTGTTTCCGAGCCGCACCGACACGTTCGGCCTCGTCCTTTTGGAAGCGCTGTCGAGCGGCACGCCCATCGCCGGCTTTCCGGTGGCGGCGACGCGGGACGTGGTCGGCAGTGCGCCCGTGGCCGTCCTGGACAATGATCTCGGAACAGCCTGCCGAGGCGCTCTGCTATTGTCGCGCGCCGCCTGCCGCGACTACGCACGGACCATGACCTGGCACGAAAGCGCGCGCTGCTTCGTCGGCAATCTGGTCGCTGCCGGCGTATGCAGCCGCGCCTGATGCGGCCGTCCGCCGGTTTACTGCGCCGGGACGGAACGAATTTCGTCATCGAAGTGAAGAGGCTCGGCCGGTGTCGACATGACGGCCTCGCAGGTCACCTCGATCGACCGATGACAATCGCAAGCCGACTGTTCGAGCAGCGACATGTTCACGAGCTCGATGCGGCCGCGCCGCTGGCGCAGCACGCCCTTGTTGCGCAACCGGTGGGCGACGAGCGTCACCGTGGTCCGCTGGACGCCGAGCATGTTCGCCAGCATTTCCTGGGTGACCGGAAGCATGCCAATGCGCGTGCGCGCGTAAAATTGCAGCAGCCAACGGCAAAGCCGCTTCTCGACGTCGTGGACGGCGTTGCAAGCCGCGATTTGTTGCGACTGGAATAATAGCGTGTATTGCCAGCGCTGCAGCATGCGACGGGCTGCCGGACTGGCCTCGCACAAGGCATCGAACGCCGGCGCGTCGGCGACGGCTACTTGGCCGGGTACCTGGACGAGCGCATTGAACATGGAGGGAGATGAACCTGTCGGACCGGAGATCAAGAGCCCTTCGGAGCCGACCAGCGCAACGTCGACACCATTCACGGGCGCGCTGGTGATCGAGATCACGCAGTTGATCGGGAAGAAAACCCGGGTGGCGGCTTCGCCGGCTTTCAACAAGACAGATCCGGCGGCCACGTCGGTTTCTTGCAGATCAGGCAATAGCCGCTCCCGTTCGGGAGTGGGCAACTGCGCGAGGAACTTGTTTTCACGCCATCCCGCTGTCCGGGCCGGCGCTTTGAAAGCCAGTGTTGCGGATGTGTCCATGGGGGTCCAGTTCATGTTCCGAATGAAGAAAATCGCTCGCCGAGCGGCGTAACTGTCGGGAAGTATAATGATGAAATTTCGGCGCGCGAGCAGATAAGTTTTCGCCAAAGCCGAGTAATATGGCGGAACCAGCTGGGCACCCCCGCGTTTCCTATGGTTGTGCGGACTCAAGATGTACGAGCCTGCTGGCCAATCTGCCGCCAGGTTGCCCCGACGGCAAAGCGACTTACGTTGGAATACGTGACGGCGGGATTGTTGTGGAACTTGGCGCTCGCGCGCATATGCTGCCGCCTCGGGAGCCTGCGGTGGCCATGGTCGACATTTCGCGATCCATCGGAAGAGACGTTTTCGGCCACCTGCCGGACGGTCGGGTGGTCGAACGCGTGACACTTCGCGGCGGCGCGGGGTTCGAGGCGCGCATCCTCACCTACGGGGCGACCCTCCAGGCATTGATGGTGCCGGACCGCGCCGGGCAATGTGAGGACGTCGTGCTCGGGCACGACGATCTCGCAGGCTATGTGGAGGGCCGGCGATTCTTCGGCGTGACCATCGGCCGCTATGCCAACCGCATCGCCAACAGCCGCTTCGTGCTCGACGGCCAGGAGGTACGGCTCGCGGCCAATGACGGACCGCACGCGCTCCATGGCGGGCCCAATGGCTTCGATCGCCAGCTTTGGCACATCGCCGATCTCGGCGACGACGCCAGCCCCCATGTGACGCTCGCCCATGTCAGCCCCGATGGCGAGGGGTGCTACCCGGGTCGGCTCGCAGCCAGCGTCACCTACCGGCTGACTGGTTCGACCGAACTGACGCTATCCTACGAGGCGCGCACCGACCGGCCGACGATCGTCAACCTGACCAACCACAGCTTCTTCAATCTCGACGGCGGCGCTTGCGGCTTGCAAGCCCTCGATCATGTGCTGACGCTCCCGGCCGAGCGCTACCTCGCCATCGATGATGGCGCAATTCCATTGCCGGGGTATCCTCGGCCCGTCGCCGGTACGCCGTTCGACTTTCGGTCTCCGATGGCGATCGGCGCGCGGATCCGTCGTGACGACGTTCAGCTCCGCAACGGGCGCGGCTACGACCACAATTTCTGCCTCGATGCCGCCGCCGAGCCGCAGTTCGCCGCAAGGCTCGAAGCGCCGCGCTCGGGACGAATTCTGGAACTGTGGACAGATCAGCCCGGGTTGCAGTTTTATTCGGGCAACTATCTGGACGGCTCCATTGCCGGCAAGCGCGGCGTTCTCTATCGGCAGTCGGACGGCGTCTGTCTGGAGCCGCAGATTTGGCCGGACGCGCCGAATCGGGAGGATTATCCCAGTGCCCGGCTGGCGCCGGACGGCGTCTATCGTCACCGCAGCATCTATCGGTTCAGGTCGGTCCAGGGATGACCGGTTTCGTCTTTCCGCCGGCTTCTCATCTCGGGTCAGGCTAGAAGAACATGTTTGCACAAGGACGAATCGATCCCCGCGCGCTTGTCGAGTTCGCGAGCGCCGTTTACGCGAAAGTCGGAATGCCGGACGCCGACGCCCGATTGGTGGCGGATACGCTCGTGCAGGCCGATTTGTGGGGCCACCAGTCGCACGGCGTCCTGCGGCTCGGCTGGTATCTCGACCGCGTGCGCAACGGCGTCATGAAGGCGGTGACGGCGGCCGAATTGGTCATCGACGCGGGGGGCGTCGCCGTCATCGACGGTCATGACGGCGTCGGTCAGGTGCTGGCGATGCAGGCGACCCGTGAAGCCGTCAAGCGCGCGAAGGCGCACGGGATCGCGGCGGTCGGCGTGCGCAATTCCAATCATTTCGGGACCTGCATGTACTATACGCTGGCGGGCGCCCGGGAGGGCTGCGTGATGCAGCTCAGCACCAATGGCGGGCCCGCCATGGCGCCGTGGGGCGGACGCAAGAAGATCGTCGGCACCAATCCCTGGTCGGTCGCCGTTCCGGCCGGGCGGCATCCGGCCTTTGCGATGGACATGGCGAATACGGGCGTGGCGCGGGGGAAGATCTATCTGGCACGACAAAACCATCAACCGATTCCACCCGGCTGGGCCCTGAATGCCGCAGGCGAACCGACGACCGATCCGCAGGCCGCCATCGACGGCATTATTCTTCCCATGGCCGGGCACAAGGGCTATGCGATCGCCGCCGCCATGGACATCCTGTCGGGGGTGCTGACGGGAAGCGGGTTCCTGTCGCAAGTCCACAGCCCCTACAAGACTGCGGAAAAAAGCAATTGCGGTCATCTGGTGATCGCCCTCGACATCGCGGCCTTTCTACCGGTCGAGGAGTTCAATACCCGCATGGAGGATTACGTCGCCGAGTTGAAGTCTGTTCCGCTGGCCAAAGACGTCGCGGAGGTGCACTACCCGGGCGAGATCGAGGCGCGAACCGAAGAACGCAACCGCCGCGAAGGGCTGCTGCTCCCCCACGACACGCTCGCCGAACTGAAGAGGATCGCCGGGGAACTGGGGCTGGAAGGCGCGCTGCCTTCTGCCCGATGAGCTCGGTGTGCCACGCCCCCCATCGCCCCATATGGCGAATCGGATTTCCGGGACGCGTCAGTCCGACGTTTCGAGTTCGGACAGCCGGCGCTGGAGGGCGACGCCCAGCGCGGCTGCGACGGCAACCCCGGCGGCTCCAAGCAGGACCTGGTTGAAGGTATCGGATCGGGTCGCGGTGTGGTCCACGGATGCTGCCCCGTCGGTCCACCGAGTGGATGCGGCGGGGAATTCTTCCGGATGCCGGAATCCAGAGCGGGGGGCGGCATCCTCGGAATGTGCGAGGGCGGCCGCCTCCGTGCTCTGCCCTGTGGCGGCGCCCCCAAGACGTGCCACAGTCTCGCCGGCTCCGTTCGACATCTCGTCGACGAGCCGGACCGATCCTTCCTTGACCGCCGATTGCATATCGGACGCCGTTTGGCCGACGCGATTCACTGCCTGGACGGCGGTCGCCTGCGACGCCTGCAAGGCCGTATCCACACGATCGGAGGCGTCGGCTGCTCCCGCCACTGCCGTATCGACCGCCTTGGCGCCGGTCTGACGTACCGCGGAGGCGACCTCGCCACTCCAGTCCTTTAGCGTGTCGCTAGCATTTGCCGCAGCGTCGCCGGCGCGCTCGCTCACCTGTGCGGCGACCGCGCGCGACGTCTGCTTGAGATTCTTGACGGCCCGATCGACATACTCCCCATCGCTCAATCCGCCGTTGGTGGGAGTGCCGCTGCGCCAGAGACTGAACAGGCCCGCTCCGACCAGCGCGGTGGCAATGGGCGGATCGCGCATCAGGCGCCAGCCGATACCGGCGGCGATCGCCAGGACCGCGAACGGATTGTCGGCGGCACGGGCCTTGATGTCGTCGATCCATCGGGCGGCCTGGGTCTGCGCTGCGCTGCGCGTGCGATCGACCATGCCGTCCGTCACCGCCAGCGCTTCGTGCTTGAGCGCATCGGTGAATTCCTCGCGCGCCGTGGGCGAGCGCAGAGTACGCAGATTGCGTGTCAGTCGGGCTCGTGTGGCTTCCACATCGTTCTCGAGCTCCTGAAGTGACGGCTCGATCATCGCAGTCTCCTCGCAAAGGCTGCCCGGCAGCATGCCGGGCGATGTGGACTTGAAGAGCACCCGGTCAAGCCGGGCGCTCCTTGTTCGAAGGTTCGGCATTCGGCCGTCCGGAGGTCTTGTTGCCAGACAGCGAACCCGCGAAGGCATCGGCGGCTTCGCGCGCCAGATCCTTCATCCCGTCGGGGTTGAGGCCGCGCTGATCGGCCGCGCTCTTCAGTCGCTCGCCTGCCGCGACGCCCGCCTGCTTCAATTCCTTCGCGGATTCGGCTGCGAACTCCGCCACCCGCTCGCCTCCCGGGCCGAGCGTCCGCGCCTCCAATTCGGTGCGCGGAAAGGCGGCGGCGAGTGCTGCGCCGGCGGCGAGGCCGGCGAGCGCGACGACGAGTGGTTGATCGCGCAGGATGCGCTCCCCGGTTTCGCTCAGCGTGGATGTCGTGTCTTCGTAGAGCTGCTCGGAGCGAAGCGCAGCCGTGTGTCCCATCTCGCCCGCGTAGCGGCTTGCCGAGGAAGCGTACGAAGCCGCACCGTCGGCCACCTGGCTTCCCAGGTCGGAGACGTAGTCGCGTGCCCCTTCCATGGTCTCCGTCACGCGATCGGTATCGACCCAGCGCCGTGTCGATAAAGTGCCGTCCTGCGCCCCACGGCCGCCGCGCCCACGCGGTGAGGGAAGCGAAATTCCGCCACGGAGCAGGAGCGCGGCTCCGGCCGCCAGGAGCAGCAGGCCTTCCGGATTGGTGCGGGCGGCGGCGAACAGCGCGCTGCCCGTGTCTCTATTACGCCTACGAGTGCGGGACTTCATGCCAGGTGCTCCTTGGCTGCGGAGATGTCGTTCTTGAGGCTACGGATGGAACGCTCGGGCGTGAGAGACTCACGCATGTCGGAGCGACCCCTGAAGAAGGCCAGCCCTGCGCCGAGCGCGACCACGGCCGCGACGATCAGGTAGGACCAGTGGAGGGCGATTCCGAAGCTGGCGATGCCATGGACGAGCGCCAACACCAGGAGCAAGAGGGCGACGAGGCCGAGCACGCCGGCAACCGCCATCCAGGCGCCACCCTGCAGCTTGGTGACGAACTGCTTCGACAGTTCGGCGCGGGCAAGCCGGAGTTCCTTCTGGATGAGGTCGGCGACATCGGCCAGGGCGTCCGAGAGCGCCCGCGGCAGGGCCGCATTCTTGAGGTGGTCAGACGTCATCGACGCGTTTCCTTCTGCGCCGGCGCGGTGGGGCGCTCACGGCGGCGCCGGAGTCGTTGTCTTCTTCTTCGTCATCCTCGGAAAAATCGTTCTGCGACGGCTGGATCGAAGGCGCCTGCACCGAGGACGGGGTGTGTTTGATGGCCCGGAACATGAGAAAGCCGGCCAGGGCGGCGAGACCGAAGACCATGGCTGGCTGCCGGCGGGTGAAATCGCTGGCGGTACGTAAGAGGTCATCGGTGTTCTGCGCCTGGAGGTCCTCCGCATAGCCCGACATCCGATCTGCAAGACCGTGCATGAGGTCGCCGGCGAATGGCGCATTGCGTTCGAGGTCGTCAGCGGCGACGTGGAACGAGCGAGCGACGTCGCCCACCACCGACGCCGCCACGCCCACCTGCCGGTCGAGCACACCTTTCATCTGGGACTTGGCCATGCGTGCGCCCTCGGCGGCCGCCGCACGTCCGCGCTCGGCCGCTTCGCCGCTCAGGTCGGCGGCCTTTTGGTAAGCTTCCCTGGCCGCGCCCGCGATGTTACCGCCCAGTGTGTCTTGGTGCCGTGACGAGGACGGCGCGCCCCCGGAACTCTGGTCCTGCATGATTGCCTCCGTTTGTACACGCCCAACAACAGCTGCGCCTGAATGTTCCAGTCAGCGTCGCTGGTGGCGTCCGGAGACCATGAAAGGCAGAAGGTGGCGATGCGAAGCACGCCCGCGGAACACAGGCGGTTCTTCATGCGTTGAATAAAGGCTGGCACCCTGTCTGAAGCAAAGCTGGTGATGGCTTGGGGAGACCCTCGTCAGGTCGGGGTCAAAGCGCCGAGCGGCGGACCAGCCCTGCCAGCTGCGGCATGCGGTACCCGATGCCGATCATGCGGCGAAACCGCCAGCGCCACTGGTCGGGAAACAGAATGTCGGCAATCATCGCGATTGCGATCCAGCGAAACCAGGTCGCGAAGGTGTTGGACAGCCCTTGCGGCTCCCCGTAGCCGCCCACCCATCCGTCCTGCCGCCGTACCCCCTCGCGCACGTCGCAAAACCCGCCATC
Organism: Astrobacterium formosum; assembly: GCA_030848545.1. Lineage (GTDB taxonomy): Bacteria > Pseudomonadota > Alphaproteobacteria > Rhizobiales > Xanthobacteraceae > Astrobacterium > Astrobacterium formosum. Next base: position 28,567 of record JAVDCA010000028.1, on the reverse strand, counting down.
GAGGTTCTGATCGGCGAGCAGCGCCGGCAGCAGCGCCGTCAACCAGGCCTCGATGTCGCAACGTCGGTAATCGAGGAGACGCCAGGCGTGGGCGAAGAGGTCGACCGCATCGACGTCGATGCAGGCGCTGTCGACTTTTGGGGGCAGCGACAAGCAGTAGTCGATGGCGCGTTCATGATAGGGTAGCGGCCGGTCGGCTTCGTACCAGATGTGGAAGTTGTGCATGGAGCCCGCAAAGGCATCCTTGAGCCGCATCGCGTCCGACAGTTGACCGACACCCCAGAACCCCGTCGCCGGCTCCTGCAGGCGTTCGTGCCACTCGAAGAGACGGGCCAGCGCGCCGTCGACAGCCGCGGCGAGGTCGTCGCCGCTCCGCTTCCCTTCGCCGTGGCGGCGCAAGAGCAGCAGGAAACTCGCCAGATTGACGATGTTGTTGCCCTCCTGCCATGGGTCGCGCAGGTCGCGAATGCTGAGCCAATGCCCGAGCGTGCGCTCGTCGAGATAGGGCAGCGCGAAATCCAGCACCGGTCGGCGCCCGGGGTCGAGTGCCTCGATGGCGCCGAGCGTATAATTGGTGACGTGAAAGTCGATATAGCGCCAGGTCTCCGCCTTGTCGGGCTTCTTGAAGACCTCGTCGTCCTTCATGGCGCCCATGCGGAAGCGGCCGTCGGCGACCCGGAAGCCTTCCAGCCAGCGCACGAGATCGGACTGTTCGGGTCCGGAGAAGTCGTCGAGCCCTTCGATCAGGTGACGGCACAGAAGCCCGTTATATGTGCCGGGCAGGAGCATGTCGGGCCATCGGGTCGCATCGTGATGGCCGCTGATGCGCATCACGCCGCGTGGCCTGCCGGCGACCTGCATGCTGTTCAGCCAGGCGATGCTGCGGCGGCGAGCGGTTTCGATGGCTTCGATCAGGGAAGTGGATTGCTCGATCACATTCAAGGCCATCTCATCCTTTCACCGCGCCGGATGCCATGCCTTCCATCACCCGCTTCTGCGCCAGCAGGAACAGGATCGCCACCGGCAGCGTGGTGATGACGGCCAACGCCATGATGCCCTGGAAATTCGATCCCAGCTCGCTGTTCATGGACAGGAGCGCCACCGGCAGCGTGTAGGTGTCGGGCGACCGGGAGATGATCAGGATCGGGAACCACTGCGACCAGTTGAGCAGGAAGGTGATCAGCGTCACGGTCGCGGTGATGGGGGCCGCCATGGGCAGGACGATGCGGGTCAGCACCTGCCACTCGCTGGCGCCGTCGATCATCGCCGCCTCGATCACCTCCGACGGGATGGCGCGGAAGAACTGCTCGAACAGGAAGAACTGAATCGGTCCGAGCGCCAGAAACAGGATGATGCCCGCGTAGGAGCCGAGCAGGCCGAGCTTGTACATGACGATGTAGACCGGGATGACCAGCAGCATGTACGGATACATGATGGTGACCAGGAAACCGTAGCGCAGAAACGTGAACCCTGGTGCCTTCGGTCTTCGCACCATCGCATAGGCCCCGAGCGCGGTGACGATCACGCCGACCAGGGTCGACAGCGTGGTGATCACGATGGAGTTGATCACATAGGTGGACAGATCGACACCGCCGATGCGGCCGATCTCGGTGAAGATGGAAAAGTCGAGCGTCTCCGGCAGCAGCCGCAGCGGCGCCGACAGGATCTCGCGGGTCGACCGGAAGGCGCTCACCAGCATCCACCAGTAGGGGTAGAGAAACAGAAGGCTGGTGGTGATCGCCACCCCGTAGGCGGCGAACTGAGCGAACCGGCTCGTCGGCTTGGCGGTCATCGGCCGGGCTCCCGGTCCCCGAGCTTGTAGGCGGTCAGCGACAGCACGATCACGATGGCGAACAGGATGGTCGCCATGGCGGTCGCCTCGCCGTAGCGGGCCTGATCGAACAGCTGATAAGCGTAGTAGCTGACGAAATTGGTGCGGTCGCCGGGACCGCCCTTGGTCATCACGACGATCACCGTGAACGTCTTGAGGAACTGGATCATGGCGTAGACGGTGTTGATGACGAGTGCCGGCCGCAATTGCGGCAGCACCACATAGCGCCAGCGTTGCCAGGTGGTGGCGCCGTCGATATGGGCGGCCTCCTCCAGGGAGCGGTCGCGAATGGCGAGATTGGCGAAGAAGATGATCATGTAGAACCCGGCATGATGCCAGAGCTCGGCGATCAGCAGCGCCGCCATGGCGGTGTCGGGGCTCGACAGACCGCCGAACGCCGGCAGCCCGATCGACGTCAGGGCGGCGTTGATCGCCCCGAACGAACGGTCGTAGAGCCAGCGCCAGACCACGTAGCCGGCCACATCCGGAGTGATCACCGGCAGGAACAAAGCGAGGCGAAAGAACAGGTTGCCGCGCCTGATCAACGAAGAATCGAGCAGTGTCGCGAAAGCGAGCGCGAAGGCCAAGTTGGCGGCGACCGACAGGACCGTATAGGCGAGAGTGCGCCACAGGGAGGCGACGAATAGTGGGTCGGCCAGCACCGCCACGTAGTTGGCGAGCCCGATGTATTTCGGGCTGGCGCCGAGCGCCGAGGCCGACGCGGTCAATGAGACTTGAACCGACAACAGGATCGGCCAGACGCCGAACAGGATCGTCAACGCCGCGAACGGCAGCACGAACAGGTAGAATACCCGCTCGCGTGCGATGATGTGGATGACGGCCGTCATGATGTTCGGCTGCGGCTCAACTCGGTGATGACGGTCGCCGGCGCGACAATCGCCTTGCGATCGCCGCGCCCGTTCACCTGTTCACTTCTTGGAGAGTTTGGCGGCGAGATCGCGCATCTCCTTGGCGGTCTCGGCGATGAAGGGTTTCCAGTCCGCCGGCGGGTTGGCGATGCCGGACATCAGCTTGCGGTGGTAGGCGGCTTCCAGTTCAGGATAGAAGGCGTGAACCGATTCCGGGAAGTCGTAGGCGACGAGGCGCCCTTCGGCTTTGGCGAAGAACTGCGCCCGAGGCGACAATTTCGAGACGTTGAGGTCCTTGCGCACGCCGGCGCCGATATTCTCCAACGACGCCTGCTGGGCGGCCTTCGACAGCATGAAAGCGGCGAATTCCTGGGCCAGCGCCTTGTTGGGCGAGTTCTCCGGAATGGCGACACCGCGCATGCCGGCGATCACCACCGCGTTCTGGCGATCGGGAGCGAATTTCGGCCATGGACCGGAGACGAAATCGCCGCCCAGCACATTGGCGCCGTCCCACTTCTTCACGTTCCAGTCGCCGACCCTGAACATGCCGGCGCGTCCGCCTTCGATCACCTGGTACATCTCCGCGAAGGAGTGGTTGATGGTGTCGGGTGCGACGAAACGGTAGGACGTGTAGGTCTTCAGGAACTCCTCCAGGACCTGGGCGTGGGCGGGCTCATCGACGGTGATCTTGCCGTCGGGATCGACGAGGGTGTGCCGCAGTCCAGATCCGAACATGAACAGGTCGAGGATGTGGATCAGGTCGCGCGGCTTGGCGGCTTCGAGCGCCAGTCCGAACGTGTCGGCCTTGCCGTTGGCGTCGGGATCGTTGTCGCGGAACGCGACCGCAAGTTTCTTCACGTCTTCCCAGGTGTCGGGAAACTTGCCGCCGTTCTTGTCCAGCCAGCTCTTGCGCACGCCGAACGCCATCTGGACGCGCTGGATCGGGATGATGATCTGCCGGCCCTTGTAGGTGGCGACGCGCATGTCGTCCTCGGACAGGAAGCCCTTGTCGGGCACCTTGTCCATCAACGACTTCAAGTCCACGACCTTGCCGGTCTGGTCCTGGATGCGAATGACGCGCTCGTAATTGTTGAAGATCAGGTCGGGCGCGGTGTTGGTGTTGATCGCGCTGATCACCCGACCGAACCACTGGTCGGTCGGAAAACTCTGTGAACGCACCGTCGCGCCGGCCTTCTGCTTGGCGAATTCCGCCGACAGGGCTTCGAACCACTTGATGCCGTTGTCGCCGAGATCGTGCCAGACGGTGAGTTGCTGGGCTGTGGCCGGCAGCGTCGCGGCGAGGACTGCGGCGGCTGCGAGCAGGTTGCGTAGGTTCCCCATTGACTGCTCCCGGGCTGGGCCCGCCGGAGGCGGGCGCTTGCAATGCGAGGGAAAATGAGGGAAAACGTTTTCCCTGGAGGGATGCTACCACCGCCGTTGCCAGGATCAAGCCGAATGATTGCCAAGGACAGCCTGCCGGTTTCCATCAAGGCGGTGGCCGCCCGCGCCGGGGTGTCGATCGCGACGGTGTCACGTGTCATCAACGGCGTCGCCAACAAGGCTTCGGCAGAGACGATCGCCCGCGTCCGCAAGGCCGCCGCCGAACTCGACTACCGGCCCATCAGCGCCGGCCGGGCGCTGCGGAACCGCCAGACCCACATGGTGGCGGTCCTGGCATCGAATCTCGCCAACCCCACCATGACGGCGATCGCGACGTCGGCGGAAGCGGCGCTGCGGCGGGCCGGATTCGTGATGGTGTTGTGCGATACCCACGACACGGCGGACTTGCAGGACGAGTATCTTCGTGAGATGCGGGCCCGTCAGGCGCATGCCATCGTTCTCCTGGGAGCCGTCGACAGCGCTCAGTTGCGTGCCGTGGCGAGCTCCGACATGCGCATCGTCTTCGTCAATCGCCGCCATCCGCTCGGGTGGCAGTCGTCCTTCATCGGCATCGACAACGCCGCGGCCGCCGTTGAACTCGCCGACACCTGTATGGAAAATGGATATCGCCGCGTCGCCATCGTGCACGCCTCGAAGGCGTCGTCGGCGACACAGGAGCGTGTCGATGCCATGTGCGCGCGCTTTCGCGAGCGCGGCCGGTCGGTGTCGGCGAACATGATTCTGACTGCAGACAGCACCGACCATCTGCGCATCGGCCTCGAGTCGGGCCTTCGCCTGTCCGGGCGCCGGGCGCCCGACGCCGTGGTCGCGATGAGCGATCTGATCGCCTTTGGGGTTCATCGCGCCCTGGCCGAGGCCGGGGTCGCGACATTTCCCCGCATTTTCGGCTTCGACGACAATCCGCTCAACGACTGGATCGCACCCTGGCTCTCGTCGGTACGAATACCCTATTCCGATTTCGGACCGGCCATCGTCGATGCGGTGCGGGACGAGTTGTCTGCGGGGCGAGCGCGGACACGGATCCTGCCGCATACGCTCGTTCTGAGGGAAGGAAGGCGCGATCCGGCCGGTACCGATCGACGATAGCCGCCCGGACCATCCCGGATTTCCGCCGCAAGGCGCGTGGAATTCCTCAACGCCGCGGGCCGCTCGCGGGTTGCTCATCCCCGGTCATTTGCCGCACGGGTGTGGCGTTTTGCATCGCTCGTGCGGCGCACGCACTGCCAGCCGCTAGATAAATCGGCCGTTTAACCATGGCATGCTCCTTGCTGCCTGAGCCTTGTTTCGCGTTTCGTTGCAGGTCGGACGAGCAATGAATCTTCATTGCGTCAAGGATGGGCCGATGCCGCTCGGCCAGATCCTCGATGCGGTGGCCCACGAGGGGAGCGGACCGTATCGCCTCCGCTCCAGGCCGGTTCGTCTCGCCCCGCACCGGGAGCCTTGTACCAACCCCCGTCGCATCGCCGCAGCCGGGCTGCCTAGCGAACTATTCGCGAGCTCCCAGCCATGCGAATCGCGCCACGGATGCCGGGAGCCGCCGATCACCACGACGGGGCCCCAGGCTACGATGTCAGAACGGAGGACGTCATGCAGATCCTGAGAACGATCCAGAAAGTCCCGGGTGGGCTGATGGTGGTGCCGCTGCTGCTCGGCACCGCCATGAACACGGTAGACCAGATGCACCTTGCGCCCATCCAGGAGTTCCTGGCGTGGTTCGGCGCGCCCAAGACGGCGGGCGGCCACTACGAGTTTCTCAGGATCGGCGGGTTCTCCGAACAGTTGTTCAAGACCAGCGCCCTGACCCTGATCGCCCTGTTCCTGTTCTGCGCCGGCAGCCAGATGAACCTCAGGGTCGGCGGCCGGGCGATGAAGAAGGGCGTCATCCTCACGACCGCCAAATACCTCATGGGTCTTCTGGTCGGCGTGCTGGTCGGCAAGTTCATCGATCCCTGGACCGGACTGTTCGGTCTGTCCACCATGGCGATCATCGCCGCCATGACCAACGGCAATGGCGGCATGTACGCCGCCTTGACGAGCCAATACGGCAACCGCTCCGACACCGCCGCGGTGGCGGTGCTGTCGCTCAACGACGGCCCGTTTTTCACCCTGTTGTCGCTCGGCCTGCTCGGCTCCAACTTCCCGGTCATCGCCTTTGTGGCCGTGCTGCTGCCGATCGCCCTCGGCATGCTGCTCGGCAACCTGGACCACGAGCTGCGTGAATTCCTGAAGCCGGGCGAAATCCTGCCGGTGCCGTTTTTCGCATTTTCTCTCGGGGCCAACATGAATCTGGCGGTGTTCTTCAACCCGCAGGTGGTCGGTGCCGGCCTGCTGCTCGGCGTCATGACGACGGTTCTGACCGCGCTCGCCGGCATTCTCGCCTTCAAGCTGGCCCGTGAGCGCAGCGTCATCGCGCCTGTCGCCGAAGCGACCACGGCCGGCAACGCGGTCGGCACGCCCGCGGCCATCGCGGCCGCCGCCTCGGTCGCCGCCGCGTCCGGCATGATGAGCGCCGCCGAGGCCCAGGCCTACCAGAACCTGGTGCCGATCGCGACGCTGCAGATCTCGATCTCGACCATCTCGACCGCCTTCATGGGACCGATGGCGGTGATCCTGGTCGACCGCTGGCAGCGCGCCCGCGGCATCGACGGCCGGCTCGAGGACGACGTCGTTCCGGCGGCAACGGTCGTGGCGGCCTCGTCACCGCGCGCATGATCGTGAGACCAGGCCGATAGCGGGCCCGGCTTCCCTCCTGGGGGGCCGGGCCTCGCCATGAGCGCCGGGGCGGCGAGGTCGTGAAGCTCGCCCGCTCGCGCAGCGCGACGGCAATATCCGCAACCTCCTCTGGAGGTGCCCGCGTAAGTCTTCTCGCGCGGGCAGCGCCGTCCTATGGTCGGCACGACTTCCGCGCCGATACCGCAGGCGCGGCGCCGATTCCGGAGGAGAGCGCCCCATCATGGCCTCGCGGATCTGCCTCGTCGCCCCTTACAAGGAGCTGGCTGAAGTCGCTCGATCCTTCGCGGATGCGTGCGCCTGTGCGTTCGATGTGGAGACCGCGAATCTCGAGGATGCGGTGACGCGGCTGCCCGAGCTGGAAGCCAGAGGATACCGGGTGTTGATCAGCCGCGGCCGCACGGCCGAACTGCTCCGCCGCAACACCGCCCTCCCGGTCATCGACATCAAGATCAACAGTTACGACGTGCTCCACGCGCTGGGCGACCTTCTCAGGGCGCCGCGCCGGGTCGCCTTCGTGGGCCATGCGAGTGTGATGCGCGACTGCAAGAGGATCTCCGATCTTCTCAGCATCCCGTCCTGCGCCATCATGTTCGACGATGATGCGGCCGAGTACGACGAACTGCAGGAAACCGTGCGCCGGCGGCTGCAACAGGACGCCGTCGACGTGATGATCGGCGACACGATCCCGCAAAGCCGGTTCGTCAATCTGTGCGCCGAGTTCCGCCTGGTGTCCTCCGGCCCGGAAGGCGTTTGCGAGGCGGTCGAGCGTGCAACCGCCGTGCTCGATGCCATCGAGCGAGAGCGGGTCAACCGGGACCACCTGTCCACCGTGCTCGACATGTTCGAGAAGGCGGTGTTCTCGCTCGATCACGCCGGCCGCATCATGCACGCGAACCGGGCCGCCGCGACGATGTTCAAGACGAACCGAAACGAGATGTTGGGCAGGTCCATCGAGGCGATCGACCCGGCTCTGGCGGTCGCCCAGAGCGCGATCGAGGACGGCATCTGGGAAGTCGGCCGGGTGGTCGAAACGCGCCACGGTCGTGTGCTGTGCTACATCTATCCCATCAACGGCGACGACGGGCTGCGCGGCACGGTGTTCGCGCTCGAGAGCGTCGACCGCCTCTATACGATCGAGCAGAAGGTCAGGTCCCAGGAACAGCTCAAGAGCAAGTTCGTCGCCCAGCAGCGGCTCGACGACTACGTCACCTGCGATCCTCGGATGAAGGCACAGCTCGGGTTCATAAGGCGATATGCCGGTACCGACGCGACCGTGCTGATCGTCGGAGAGAGCGGCACCGGCAAGGAACTGCTGGCGCAGGGGATCCACAATGAAAGCCAGCGCGCCCGCGGCGCATTCGTGGCCGTGAACTGCGGCGCCCTGCCGCCGACGCTCTTGGAAAGCGAACTGTTCGGCTATGTCGAGGGGGCCTTCACCGGGGCGTCGCGCAAGGGCAAAAAGGGCCTGTTCGAACTCGCCCATCGCGGCACGCTGTTCCTCGACGAGGTCGGCGAGCTCGATCTTGCGCTGCAGACGCGGCTTTTGCGGGTCATCCAGGAGCGGCAGCTGATGCGGCTCGGGTCCGAGCACCAGATTCCTGTGGACGTCCGCATCGTCGCGGCGACCAACCGGGATCTAGAGGAAATGGTCTCACAGGGAACGTTCCGGCAAGATCTGTTCTACCGCATCAACGTTCTCAAGTTCGAGACCCTGCCGTTGCGGGCACGCGCGAAGGACATCCTGCCGAGCGCGTTGCTGCTGTTGCGCAGGCACGCGCGCACGCACGGCACCGACGTGGTCGATCTCGACGCCGATCTGCGCCAGATGGTCGCCGACTACGACTGGCCGGGCAACTTCCGCCAGCTCAGCAATGTCATGGAACGAATCGCCATCACGGCGTCCGGACCGATCGCGCGTCTCGATGACGTTGATTTCGCCATCAGCGACATCCGCCGACCGAGACGCCGAAAGCCGGATCGGGTGGAGCGCGACTTCATCACCGGCAGCATGGATGAAATCCGCCTGCGCGTCGTCGCCAAAGTGCTGGAGGAGGAGAACAACTCCAAGACCAGGGCGGCGCGTCGACTGGGGGTCGACCGAACCACTTTGAACCGCTGGCTCAAGGATGTCGGCGAACGCGCCGGCGAGAACGGTCGGGCCTGAGAGACAGGCGGCGGCCACAGGACCGCCGTCGGTCATGATTGCGAATCGAGGCGATGGGCGGGGATGCGGCGCAGGATGCGGATTGCCGCGCAGGCGGCGCCGAAACCGTTGTCGATGTTGACGGCGAGGAGTCCGGTCGCGCAGGAGGCGAGCGCGCTGTTCAGGGCGGCGTAGCCGCCGGCCGCCACGCCGTAGCCGACCGAGACCGGGACTGCGATCACGGGGGCCTCGACGAGGCCGGCCAAGACGCTGAACAGCGCCCCCTCCATGCCGGCCACCGCGATCACCACCGGAAACGTCCGGATTTCGTCGATGCGTCGCATCAGCCGCCACAGGCCGGCGACGCCGACATCGGCCATGATCGTTGATCGGTAGCCCGCGAAAGCGAGACTGCGGGCCGCCTCCCGGGCGACCGGCAGGTCGGAGGTGCCCGCACACACGATGCAAGGGCCGTCGAGGGTCGGTTGCAGGTGCGGTCCGTGAAACGCGGTGTTGGACAGCGGGTCGTGGTCGAGCCGGCGCCGGCGCTCCTCGGCGAGGCCGGCGAACTTGGCTTCGTCGAGACGGGTGAGGAGCAAGCGGCGATCGCCGGCGGATTCGAGAATCGCATCGATCTGGGCCGGCGTCTTGCCGGCGCAGAACACCGCTTCGGCAATTCCGATACGCGCTTCGCGCTGCCAATCGAGCTCGAATTCGCTCATTCCGCGGCGGTCCGAAGGAAGGCGGCGCCGCGCCGATAGACCCGCAGGCCCGCGAACCGGCGGCCGTGCCGGTCGCAGAAAGCCGCTGCCCAGTGTTCGATGCGCCGGCGTTCGTCGCCTTCTGGCAGCGCCCCGCACTCGACCTGGACGCCGGAATGCGTGACCCGGCAGCGCAACGCCCGCTCGCGCGGCAGCAGCGGCGCGAGCTCGGCCTCCGCCGCCTCGATGAAATTCAGCGTTGCCTCGTCGACGCCGATCCCGGTCTCGATCCGGCTGGCAAGACAAGGTTGGGCCGGCAGCGCCGCGAGGTCGTCGAGGGCGTAGGCACGCGCCAGCGCATAGATGTCGTTCTTGGTGAGGCCAGCCTCCACGAAGGGGTGCACCACGCTGTGCCGGCGCGCCGCTTCGAGGCCGGGCCGGAAGTCGCCGAGGTCGTCCACATTGGTGCCGGAGGCGATCGGCAGGCCGGTTACGGCGCGGATGCGGGCGTAAAGATTGGTCTTGCAAAAGAAGCAGCGGTCGACGGGGTTGCCCCGATAGGCCGGGTCGGCAAGTTCGCCGGCATCGATCAGGCGCAGGCGCCAGCCGTGCCGGCGCGCATGTGCCTCGACGCGGGCGGTGGCGGCTGCCGGTACGGCGGCTGACACTGCGTGCACGGCGATCATGTCGGTACGCGAAAAACGGTGCGCCACATAGGCCAGCACCATGCTGTCGACGCCGCCGCTGACCGCGACCGCCAGCCGGTCATGGCGATCGAGCGCTGCGACCAGATCCGCCTGCCCGGTGGGACGTGTCATGTCTCGTCCTCGTGTTCGCAGCGTGCCTTCAGGCCCCGGCGAACGCCCAGGCCTTCGAAATGACGGAGATCGTCGCTCTCCATCTTGACCGTGTCGCCGCCGGGGCGCGCCACCCGCTTGCGGCGCAGGGCTGTCCCGTCGATCGTGATCGTCTCGGAGCGGCGGGAGAGGCACATGCGCGGCTCGATACGCCACCTCAGCCCGATCGTCGCGGTCTCGGAAAAGCACGCGGCAGCGGCGGCGGCGCGTGCTTCCGGGCGCAGCAGGAGCCGGAAATCGCTGAACGGCCGTCCCTTCTTTCCCGAACGCACCCCGATGGTGAGATCGATCACGCCGTCGATGCCGCGCAGGCGATCGGCCGCGACCGCGATCTCTTCTCCGGTCATGTCGTCGACGTCGAATTCCATCACGATCACGTCGTCGGCCGCCGACGTCTCCGGCGCCGTCGCGAACACCAGCGCACGCAGAATGTTGGGCATGTCGGGAAGATCGCGGGAGCCGGCGCCGATGCCGGTCGCCTGCAGCACGCCCGTCGGGACTTTCGCGTCCGCCCGTTCACTGCCGACCAGATGAGCCACGATGGCGGCTCCGGTCGGCGTGACACGCTCGCCGGCGATGCCGTCGTCGTGCCAGCGAAAGCCGCGGAGAATTTCAGTCGTGGCCGGGGCCGGGACGGGCAGCACGCCGTGCTGCGTGAGAACGCGGCCGCGCCCTTTCGGCAGGTCGGAGACGCTCCAGCTGCAATCCCCCAACGCTGCCGCGATGCTGCCGGCCGCCACCACGTCCATGAGTGAATCCCAATCGGCGAGCTCGTGGAAATGCACCTGTTCGACCGCGACCCGATGCATGCGGCTCTCGGCCTCGGCGAGCCGCCGCAGGATCGCGATCGCATGCACGGCAGTTCTGGCCGAGAGCGAGGCCGTTTCGATCATCCGTACCAGCTCGGGAAAACGCACCGGCGCGCCGTCGTGACCATGATGGTGGTCATGATCGTCGTGAGGGCCATGGTCGTGATCATGTTGGCCATGGGAATGGTGCCCGTCGAGGTGGTGGTGGGAATGCTCCCGGTTACGGCCGCGCGTTGGCTCGTCCACATCGCCGCGATCAGCACCCTGCAGCGGCCCGGCGTCGACCAGGGAGAACCGGCAGACCGCTATACCTCGGCTCGTCCCCTCCGTCAGGACGGGCCGGCCGCACTCTGCCGGCAGAATGGCGGCAAGATCCGCCATCACGCGCGTTCGAAGGTCCGGCAGGGCATCGAGCAATGCGGCGACGAACATGTCGCCGGCGACGCCGCCAACGGCATCGAGGTGAATATGACGGCGCTCAGCCATGACCGCCGAACACCGGAACCACGTATGGACCCTCCGGGATGACCGCGAGAGTGGGATCGCGGTGGCGGGCGATGCTCTCGCGTATCGCGGCGTCGACCGTCTCCACCAGTTCGACTCCGGTGGCGCGCCGCTGCTCGGCGTCGAGGCCGGTGGTGTAGAGCTGGACGCGGCTCATGCGCATGGGCTTCATCTGCATTTCGGTCTGCCATTCGTCGATTTCGGCGAACGACTTGGCCTTGAGGGTCGCCAGGAACCGCTCCGGCCCCATGGCGATCATGCGCTGCTGTGCGTCGAGGAATTCGGGCGAGCCGAACCCTTCCGAGCATTCTGAGGCGATGATCAGGGTGCCGCCAGGCTCCAGGATGTCCATCGGAGTGACCATGCCCTTGACGGTCTGGTAGTAGGTCTTGTCGAGCGGATAGCCAGCCGAAGACGTCACCACCGTCTTGAAGCGGCGCGGATATTTGACGACGGTGGATTCGGTGACGAAATCCACCGCCGCCGCGTGGCTCGCGATCACTTCGCCGAAATTGACGAAGACGAGGTCGCGCTCCTCGTCGATGATGGTGTTGACCGCATAGACCTCGCCGATCTTGCCGACGATTTCGAGCTGCTCCTCGTGCAGCGGGTTGCCGACCAGGTTGCACTGGATCGCGAGCGGATCCTCCATGAAGCGCGCATTGTGGAACGTGCGGATGGTCTCGTGATAGGCGACCCCGGGCGCGATCACCTTGCGGCCGCCCGACCAGCCGGCCATGAAGTGCGGCTCGATCAGGCCGGAGACGATGCGCAGGTCGGCGTCGACGAAACGGCGATCGATCCTCACCGGCGTGCCGCGCCTGGTCGCGCCGAGATCGACGTGGTCCTCTTCGTTGCGGGCGAAGTGGTTTTCGACCCGCACGGTTTGCAGGACCCATGGATCGCCGACCAGTTCCTCCAGCTCGGCACCTTCGTTGGGGCGATGCAGGCCGGTCGCAATCACGATGGTGATCTTTTCGGCCGGCATGCCGGCGGTCATCAGTCCTTCGACCAGGGGTCGCAGGAATAGTCTGTTCGGCACCGGCCGGGTGATGTCGCAGATCAGGACGCAGGCACTGCGCCGGTTCTTCACCAGCTCGGAATAGGGTGCGGCCGCGACCGGCTCCGCCAATGCCTGCCGGACCGCTCCATGCGGATCGACGATCTTCGCCAGCGGCACTTTGCGGATGATGGTCGGTTCGGCTTTGTCGGGGAGTTCCACGCTCAGTTGGCGGCGCCCGAAGGCGAGCTCGACGATCTTGCCCATGGCCTCTCCTTCCGGTACGGCGGCCGCCGCTCGCGCTGCCTGGAGCCTGCACGATCGCTGCACCGACGAAATTTGCAAGGCACGTGCCAGGCGTCAAGGCGCTGAAATTGAAAGGATTTTCGTGCCCGCCGCAAGTTTCGCGATGCAGGCCGCCGCGACGACGAGGCAAATTGCTGCGGATATGCGGCATCGGCACGATGGTCTCGGGACGTGAGCCCGCATGCCGGCATAGGAACAATGCCCCGCCGACGCTACTATGCGGGCATGCCGCGTGCCCTGATTCCCCATCCGGTTTCGACAGTCTTTCCCGCATTGCAGATCGAGGTCGAAGTCTCGCCGTCGGGTGGTGGCTTGGTGCTGTTCTCCTATGTGGCCGCCGGCGAGGTCGGGGCCGTCGTACTGCCGCCGCCGCAGCCGGGTGGGCGGAGCGACGGATTGTGGCAGCACACCTGTTTCGAGGCGTTCGTGCGCCCGTCCGAAGGGACCGCCTATTACGAATTCAACTTCTCGCCGTCGACCCGATGGGCGGCCTACCGTTTCGGGAGCTATCGCGCCGATCAGCAATTCGCCAACGAGGTCGGACAACCTCGCGTCGAGGTCGAGATGGGCCCGGACCGCTACGAACTGCGGACCTCGCTCGATCTGGGTCGGCTGCAGGACTTCGACGCGGCCTCGTGCCGGCTCGGGCTGTCGGCCGTGATCGAGGATATCGGCGGCCGGTTGACCTGCTGGGCGCTCGCCCATCCCGGCGAAAAGCCCGACTTTCACGACCCCGGTGGGTTCATCCATTCACTGGTCTGGCGATAAAGACATGAAATTCGGAATCGATCGGCTCCTGTCCGAACCCGCCTTGCGCGCACCTCTGTCCGGCCGGCGTCTCGCGCTCCTCGCCCATCCGGCATCGGTGACCGAGGACCTGACACACACGCTCGACGCGCTCGCGGCCTGTCCCGATCTCCACCTCGCCGCCGCCTTCGGTCCGCAGCACGGGCTGCGCGGCGACAAGCAGGACAACATGGTCGAGTCGCCGGATTTCTCCGATCCGGTCCACGGCATTCCGGTGTTCAGCCTCTACGGCGAGGTACGCCGGCCGACCGACGCCATGATGGCGACGTTCGACGTCCTGCTGGTCGACCTCCAGGATCTCGGCTGCCGCATCTACACCTTCGTGACCACGTTGCGCTACGTGCTCGAAGCGGCGGCGCAGCACGGCAAGTCCGTGTGGGTATTGGATCGCCCCAATCCCGCCGGCCGCCCGGTCGAGGGTCTCTTGCTGCGGGAGGGGTGGCAGAGCTTTGTCGGCGCCGGGCCCTTGCCGATGCGCCACGGTCTGACGCTCGGCGAACTGGGACAATGGTTCGTCGAGACGCTGTCTCTCGAAATCGACTACCGGGTCGTCGAAATGCAGGGCTGGGAACCCGACGCGGCGCCCGGCTGGGGCTGGCCCCTGGGCGAACGGGCCTGGGTCAATCCGAGCCCCAATGCCCCAAACCTCTTTATGGCGCGGGCCTATGCGGGCACCGTGATGCTCGAGGGCACGACCCTGTCGGAAGGTCGCGGCACGACTCGCCCCCTCGAATTATTCGGTGCTCCCGACATCGATGCGCGCGCCATCCTGGCCGACATGCATGCACTGGCCCCACAATGGCTTAAGGGTTGCCGTCTGCGTGAATGCTGGTTCGAGCCGACCTTCCACAAGCATGCGGGCAAGCTCTGTCACGGCATCCAGATCCATACCGAAGGGCCGGCCTACGACCACGCCGCCTTCATGCCCTGGCGCCTGCAGGCGCTCGCCTTCAAGGTCATTCGCCGCCGTTATCCTGACTATCCGCTGTGGCGCGACTTTCCTTACGAGTACGAGCATGGGCGGCTCGCCGTCGACGTCATCAACGGAAGTCCGCTGCTGCGCGAGTGGGTTGACGATCCCGCAGCGACGCCGCACGACCTCGATGCACTGACGCGTCCGGACGAAGAGGCGTGGATGGCCGAGCAGGCGGCATATCTGCGCTATTGAGAGCCGATCGGTCCATCAGTCGCCGTCATTCCGGGGCGCGGCCGAAAGGCCGCGAACCCGGAATCCATGGCCCTGCGCCGCGAGGTATGGATTCCGGGCTCCTCGCTACGCTCGGCCCCGGAATGACCGGGATCACGTTCGTGCCTCGCGGGGAGGGGACGAGCACACGTCCATTTCCATGATCCCTCCCATCCAGACGGCCATCACGTCGAGATCGCGACTCAGCGCCACCATGTCGGCGCGCCCACCGGCCACGAGGGCACCGTGCTCGTTGTCGATGCCGAGGAAACGGGCCGGCGTCAGCGATGCGGCGCGCAGGGCGTCCTCCAGGGGTATCTTTGCCAGCCGCACGGCGTTGCGCACCGCCGAGGTCATGTCGAGATGGGCGCCGGCGAGCGTCCCCTGGTCGGTGGTGAGGCGGCTGCGGACAAGCGTTACGTTTCGCCCCATCAGGTCGAAGCGGTCCGCCTGCGATCCAATCGTCGGCATGGCGTCGGTGACGAGGGCGATGCCATCCGCACCCTTGGCCGCGAAGGCGGCCCGCACCGCGATGGGGTCGACATGGAGACCGTCGATGATCAGGCCGGCAATCAATCGCGGCTCCGCCAGAGCCGTGCCGATGATGCCGGGTTCGCGCGCGCTCATGGGGGGCATGGCGTTGTAGAGATGTGTGACGCCGGTGGCGCCGTCCGCGACCACCTGCAGGACCGTGCCGGCGCTCGCCTCGCTGTGGCCGATGGAAACCCGCAGGCCGGCTTCGACGAGGCGGCGCACGAAGCCGGCCGGCACGCATTCGGGCGCCAGCGTCACCAGCGAGCGGCCTGCGGTGCCGAGGTCGCACAAGAGGTCGACATCGCCCGGCGCCGGCATCGTGACCAGATCGGCCCGATGCACGCCCGGCCGATGCGGGCTGATGAACGGCCCTTCGAGGTGCAGACCGAGCACCCCATCCTGGCCGGCCACGGTCCGCGCCGCCGCGACGGCCTCACGCATGCGCGCGCGCGTGTCGGTGATCAGGGTCGGCAGGCAGGCCGTGGTGCCGTAGCGGCGATGCGCGCGGGCGATGGCCCGCATGCCTTCCGGGGTCGGATGATCGTTCAGGAGGGTGCCGCCGCCGCCATTGACCTGCAGGTCGACGAAGCCGGCGGTCAGGAACACGCCCGGCGGTAGTTTCGTTTGCGGCCAGTCGGCGGGAACTTGTGACCAGGACTCGATGGCGGCGATCCGGCCGTCCCGGACCAGCACGGCGGCGGATTCGTGCCAGCACCGGCCGTCGAACACGCGGTCGGCAAGAACCGCGTGGGCGGTCACCTGGATGGCGGTCGTCGATGGCACGGCTGTCCCGAGGCACCTATCTGTCATGGAGGCAATCTAGTTCGAAAGCTGGCGAAGACCCAGTGATGGTGCCCGGGACGCCGCAGAATTCAGGAAGGGAACTCGATGAAACGGCGGGTCGAACAAACCGGCAATCGCATCGAAGCTCCAGTTGCTCAGGAGTACGTGCGGCAAGACGGGAAAAGAGGGCAGGACGGACCCGACCTCGGAAGGGTGCGCGGATGACCACCCCCGGCGACCTGTTCCTCGGCGTGGACGGGGGCGGCACCGGCTGTCGTGCCCGCGTCGTCGATCGCCAGGGCCGTGTGCTCGGCTACGGCGTGGCCGGCCCGGCGACGCTGCGGCTCGGGATCGAGCGTGCGAGCGCCGAGGTGCAAAGGGCCTCGCGAAGTGCGCTCGCCGATGCCGGGCTCGATTCGGATGAACTCGGTGTGGTGCATGCCGCCGTCGGGCTCGCCGGCGTCGGCCGCACCTGCGTGCTCGCGGATTTGAGTACGCAGCCGCATCCTTTCCGCTCGGTGGTCTACGCCCATGATGCCGCGATCGCTTGCCTCGGTGCCCACGGAGGCCGCGACGGCGGCATCGTCATCCTCGGTACCGGCAGCATCGGCTTTGGATTCGTGGGTGGCCGCGAGATCCGCATCGGCGGTTATGGTTTTCCCATTTCGGACGAGGGCAGTGGCGCCGATCTCGGCCTCGCCGCCATCCGGCTCACGTTACGCGCCCATGACCAGCGCGCGATCGGTTCCCGGTTGACCCACGATGTCATGGCGCACTTCCAAAACGACCCATTCGATGCCGTGACATGGATGGAACAGGCCACCGCCACCGATTATGCGACCTTCGCACCCCTCATCATGCGGCATGCCGATGCCGGCGATACGGTGGCGCGCGCTATCGTCCGCGATGCTGCCGAGCAGATCGACGCGCTGGTGCGTCGCCTGATCGAGTGTGGGGCACCGCGTGTCGCCCTGCTCGGCGGATTGGCCTCACCCATGTGTCCTTGGCTCGCGCCTGACGTCCAGCACAGCCTGGTCGCGGCCGAAGGCGATGCGGTCGACGGCGCCCTGCTCCTGGCTCGCGGTAGCGCGGGTTGAGGTCGGACTCCGGAGACGACACATGTCCACCGAAGAGATCGCGCCGCGCCATCTCGAACTCGATTCCTGGCCGGTCCCGCACATGCTCGCGGCCATGTACGAAGGCCAGCTCGCCGCTGTCGCCGCCGTTGGCCCAGCCCTTGCCGCGATTGCCCGAGCCGTCGAGGATGCGGTTCCGGCCCTCCGGCGCGGCGGGCGCCTGATCTATGCGGGTGCCGGCACCTCGGGCCGCATCGCCGTGCAGGACGGCGCCGAGCTGACTCCCACTTTCGATTGGCCGCCCGAACGGCTCGTGTTCGCCATGGCGGGCGGTCAAGAAGCCCTCATGCGCAGCGTCGAGGGGGCCGAGGACGACGAAGCCGCCGGCACGCGCGCCATGGCCGAGGCGGGCGTCGGAGGCGACGACGTCGTCGTCGGCATCGCGGCGAGCGGCACGACGCGCTTCACGATCGCGGTTCTGCGCGCCGCCGCGGCTGCCGGTGCGGTGACGATCGCCGTCGCCAACAATGCTGGCGCGCCACTGTTCGACGTCGCGGGCCATCGCATCCTGGTCGAGACCGGCGCCGAGGTGGTCGCCGGTTCGACCCGGATGAAGGCCGGCACCGCCCAGAAGGTCGTGCTCAACTTGTTCTCGACCGCCGTGATGGTGCGCCTGGGGCGCGTCTATGGCGGCCTGATGGTCGATATGCGGGCGAGCAACGCCAAGCTCCGCCGGCGCGCGGTGGCGATCGTGGCCAGGCTTCTGGACTGCTCACAGGCCGATGCGGCGCGCTGGCTCCAACAGGCCGACGGCGATCTCAAGACCGCCGTGTTGCTCGGCTTCGGGATTGATCGCGGCGAGGCCCGGCGGCGGCTCGAACTGCACGCCGGAAATCTGCGCGCAGCCATCGAGGAGACGGGTCGCGAGCAGGGCTGAACGGGTCCCCTCCCCCGCTTGCGGGGGAGGGGACGGTGGGGGCGGCGATGATTTGAACGTCCACCGTCATTGCGAGGAGCGAAGCGACCGAGCAATCCAGGGACCCCACAGAAAGGACTGGTTTGCTTTGCCTTCGGCTCGCAATGACGAACCAACGAAGGTCACGAGCCCACGTTCGACTTTCCATTGAGCGGCTTCACGTGCCAGATCTTGTCGCAATAGTCGCGGATGGAGCGGTCGGAGGAGAACTTGCCGGTGCGTGCCACGTTGAGGATCGACTTCCGGGTCCATTCCTCTTGGTTGCGCCACAAGGCACTGACGCCGTCCTGGCAGTCCACGTAGGACTGGTAGTCGGCGAGCAGCATGAACGGATCGTGCCAGAGCAGGCCGTCGAGCAGTGGGCGGAACAGGTTCGGGTCGCCACGCGACAGAGCCCCCGAACCGATCATCTCGATGGCGCCGCGCAGCTCGACGTTCTGCTCGTAGAGGGCGCGCGGAACGTAGCCCTTCTGCTTGGTGGTGTTCACTTCCTCGGCTGTGAGGCCGAACAGGAAGAAGTTTTCCGGTCCCACCTCCTCGCGGATCTCGATATTGGCGCCGTCCAGGGTTCCGACCGTCAAGGCGCCGTTCATGGCGAATTTCATGTTGCCGGTGCCGCTCGCCTCCAGGCCGGCGGTCGAAATCTGCTCGGAGATGTCGGCGGCCGGATAGATCCACTGGCCTTTCTTGACGTCGAAATCCGGGAAGAACACGACTTTCAGCCGGTCGCGCACGTCCGCGTCGGAATTGATGAGTTCGCCGGCCGCGTTGACGAGCTTGATGATCAGCTTGGCGGCTTGATAGCCGGGCGCGGCTTTGCCGCCGAAGATGAAGGTGCGCGGCACCATGTCGAGATCGGGATTGGCCTTGAGGCGTCGGTAGAGCGTGATGATGTGCAGGACGTTCAGGTGCTGGCGCTTGTATTCGTGGATGCGCTTGACCTGGATGTCGAACAGCGAGTCCGGGTCGACCGTGATGCCGGTGCGATCCTTGATGCTCTGGGCCAAGCGCACCTTGTTGTCGCGCTTGACGTCGCGCCAGCGCTGGCGGAAATCCGGATCGCGCACGAAGGCCTCAAGCCCGCGCAGCGCGTCGAGATGGGTCGGCCAGGCGTCGCCGATGCGGTCGCTGATCAGCCGGGTGAGCCCGGGATTGCTCAGCACCAGGAAGCGGCGCGGCGTCACCCCGTTGGTGATGTTGACGAAGCGCTCGGGATACATGTCGACCCAGTCGGGCAGCACCTGGCGCTTGAGGAGCTCGGTGTGGAGCTCGGCGACGCCGTTGATGGCGTGGCTGCCCGCGCAGGCGAGATTGGCCATGCGCACGTGGCGGCCGTTGTTCTCGTCGATCAGCGACATGCGTGAGACGCGGCCGTCGTCACCGGGGAAGCGCAGGCGCACGTCGTCGAGGAAATGCTCGTTGATCTCGAAGATGATCTCCAGGTGGCGCGGCAGCAGCGAGCCGAACAGCTCGACCGACCAGCACTCGAGGGCCTCCGGCATCAAGGTGTGGTTGGTGTAGGCCATGGTCTTGCGGGTCACCTCCCAGGCGACGTCCCATGCGAGCCCATGTTCGTCGATGAGGAGGCGCATCAGCTCGGCGACGGCGACGGCCGGATGGGTGTCGTTGAGCTGTGCGGCCCAGCGCTGGTGGAAGTTCTCGGGCTTGCCGCCGGAGCGCAGATGGCTGCGCATCATGTCCTGAACCGCGCAGGCCACGAAGAAGTACTGCTGCTTGAGGCGCAGCACCTTGCCCTGCGGATAGACGTCGTTGGGATACAGCACCTTGGAGATGGTCTCGGAGCTGACCTTCTGCTCGACCGCTTCCTGGTAGTCGCCGGTATTGAAAGCGGCGAAGTCGAACGTCTCGACCGCCTGCGCACACCACAACCGCAGCAGGTTGCAGGTGTCGACGCGGTAGCCGAGGATCGGCGTGTCGTGGGGGATGCCGCGCACGGTTTCGGCAGGACGCCAGCGCACGCGCGGGCGGCCGAATTCGTCGACATATCGTTCCGTGTGGCCGCCGAAATACACGTCGACCGCCCGTTCGGGGCGGGCCACTTCCCAGGGAAAGCCGAGGTGCAGCCATTTGTCGGTGAGTTCGACCTGCCAGCCGTCGCGGATCACCTGGTCGAAAATGCCGAATTCGTAGCGGATGCCGTAGCCGATGGCGGGCACTTCCAGGGTGGCGAGCGAGTCGAGGTAGCAGGCCGCGAGCCGACCGAGGCCGCCATTGCCGAGACCCGGTTCGCGTTCGTGCTCCACCAGGTCGTCGAGGCGGACGTCGATCGCCGCCAGCGCCTTCTGCATGTTCTCGTAGATGCCGAGATTGACGAGGCTCGCCGCGAGCTGCGGGCCGATCAGGAACTCGGCCGACAGATAGGCGACGGTGCGGGCCTCCGGATGCTGGAACAGGAGGTCGAGCGATTTCACGCCGCGCTGGAACAGGCGATCGCGCACCGCATAGGCGGTCGCCAGATAGAAATCATTGCGCGAGGCGATGGCCGGATGCCGCCCCTGGAAGAACAGGAGGTAATCGAGAACGGCTCGGCGCAACGTGTCCGGGTCGAGGCCGGTCCTCACGTCCTGGCTGACGATGGTCGACACCACGGTGTCGGCCGCAGCCTCAATCATCCGGTTCATTGACCACAAATCCCCTCGGGGCAAACAGCCGATCGCGGGCGCGCCTCGGGGGCGGGCGCGGACGACCTTGGCCACTCAAATGGTGGTGACGGACAGCCCCAGTCCATTGTCCCGGCAGGGAGCCTAGCGTGTCCGGGTTACATGCCGGTTACGCGGATGGGGTCCGGCGGGGTCCGAAGCCCCTGCGGACGAAAATAAATCGACCTGACGATACGGCAGACCGTGCGGAAGCCCGGCCCGCCCGGTCTGCCGCGGCGCGCGCGGCCTCACGCGGCGCGGGCACTCAGCGTGAGAAGCTCGTAACGCGCCACCGTGGCGTCGCCGCTGAAGACCTCCACGTCCCAGCGCACCTCACCGTAGTCCGCTTTCCGGCCCGGCCGCTTCTCCATGACCGTGAGGCGGACGTGGATGTCGTCGCCGGGCGCCACGGGTTTCAGGAAGCGCAGATTGTCCAGGCCGTAATTGGCGAGCAGGGGGCCCGGCGCCGGGTCGACGAACAGCCCGGCCGCGAATGCGAGGACGAGGTAGCCGTGGGCGACCCGGCCGCCGAAGAACGGGTTGGCTTTCGCCGCCTCCTCGTCCATGTGGGCGTAGAACGCATCACCGGTGAAGCGGGCGAAGTGCTCGATGTCGTCGAGGGTGACCTTGCGCGAGGCGGTCTCGACCGTATCGCCGATGCGGATGGTGTCGAAGTCGCGCCGGAATGGATGCACGGTGGCGCAAGGCGCCGGCGCGCCCTTGATCCAGCGTCGCGTCAGTGCCGCGAGGCGCGATGGCGAACCCTGCAGGGCGGTGCGCTGCAGATAACCGAAGACGCCGCGCAGCCCCCCCATCTCTTCACCACCACCGGCGCGGCCGGGGCCGCCATGTACCAGCGCGGGCAGGGGCGAGCCATGGCCGGTGGATTCCTTGGCGCAGTCGCGGTCGATCACCAGGATGCGGCCGTTCCAGGGCGCGAGTCCGAACACGAGCTGGTCGGCGACCTCTCCGTCATGGGTGAACACGGAAGCGACCAGGCTGCCTTCGCCCCTGGCGACCAGCGCGACCGCCTCGTCCGGCGTGTCGTAGGGCATGAGTGTCGCCACCGGGCCGAACGGCTCCACCGTGTGCACGCGTGTCGCCGCGAGCGGGTTGGCGCAGGAGAGCAGGATCGGCGCCATGAAGGCGCCGGTATCGGCATCGCCGCCGAGCGGTTCGACGCGGTCGGGATCGCCGACGACGATCTCGGCTTCTTGACGAAGCTCGGCGACGGCGGCGCGCACGGCGGCGCGTTGCGACGTCGAGGCGAGCGGCCCCATGCGGACGTCGTCGCGGCGTGGATCGCCGATCACGACGCCGGCCAGACGCGCCTTGATGGCTTCGGCGATGGCTTGCGCGTGCGGGCGCGGGACGATGACGCGACGGATGGCGGTGCATTTCTGCCCCGCCTTGACGGTCATCTCGCGGGCGACTTCCTTGACGAACAGGTCGAATTCGGGTGTGCCCGGCTCGGCGTCGGGTCCGAGCACGGCGGCGTTGAGCGAGTCGCGTTCGGCGATGAAGCGTACGGCGTTCCTGCCGATGGCAGGGTGGTTGCGCAGGCGGTCGGAGGTGTCGGCGGAGCCCGTGAACGATACGGTGTCCTGACCCGAAAGATGGTCGAGGAGATCGCCGGCGCTGCCGCAGATCAGTTGCAGGGCGCCTGCGGGCAGTACGCCGGTCTCAATGATGAGCCGCACCAGCGCCTCGGCCACGTAAGCGGTGGGCGTGGCCGGCTTGGTGATCACCGGCACGCCGGCGAGGATCGCCGGCGCGAGCTTTTCCAGAAGGCCCCAACAGGGGAAATTGAACGCGTTGATGTGGACGGCGACGCCCGGCCGTGGCGTCAACACATGCACGCCCACGAAACTGCCGTTGCGCGACAAGGGCTCGACGCCGCCTTCGACCACGAAGTGCTGGTCGGGTAGATCGCGATGCCCGCGCGACGCATAGGCGAACAGCGTGCCGATGCCGCCGTCGACGTCGATCAGGTTGTCGCCTCGGGTCGCGCCGGTGTCGGCAGCGAGCCCATAGAGGGCGTCCTTCTGCTCGCCCAGCCGTACCGCCAGGGCCTTGAGTAGCCCGGCGCGCTGGTGGAAGGTCAGCGCCCGCAAAGCTGGCCCGCCGATCGCGCGGGCGTAACGGACCATGGCGCCGAAATCGAGCCCGGCGCTCGACGCCCGCGCCACCACGCGGCCGTCGATGGCGCTCGGGATGTCGACGAGGGCGCCGTCCGGCGCCGTCCAGCGATCGAGGGCGTAGCTTTCGAGAATGCGTGTCATGGCCTGTCCTGCGTTCGCGCTTACGGGCGCCAGTCGGAGAAGGTCGCGTTGCGGCGGGCGAGATCGATGAGAAGCTTTGCCGGTTCGGAGCCGGCGCCGCCGGCACGGTGGGCGGCCTCGATCTCGGCGAGAATGGTGGCGAGGCCGATCCTGTCGGCCGCCCACATGGGCCCGCCTTTCAGGCGCGGAAAGCCGTAGCCGTGCACGAAGGCGAGATCGATGTCGGAGGCTCGAAGCGCGATGCCGTCGGCGAGCACCCTGGCGCCCTCGTTGGCCATGACGGCGACGAGGCGGCGCTGAATTTCTTGCGCCGTGAAGCGCCGTGGCGTGATGCCCTTTTCCGCGCGCGCCGCCGCGAGCATGTCGGCAACGGCCGGATCGGGCCGCTTGCGGCCGTCGGCACCGTAGGCGTACCAGCCGGCGCCGGTCTTGCGGCCGAGCCGGCCGGCGGCGCACAGGCGATCGGCAATGTCCACATAGCGCTCGTCGGGGCTGCGGGTGGCATCGCGCCGACGTCGCATCGCCAGCGCGATGTCAAGGCCGGAGAGGTCCGACACCGCGAAGATCCCCATGGCGAAGCCGTAAGCCTCGAGGGCGGCGTCCACCTCGACGGGTGAGGCGCCGTCCTCGATCAGGTATTCGGCATGGCGGCGATAGACCGCGAAGATGCGGTTGCCGATGAAGCCGTCGCCGTTGTGGGCGACCACCGGCTGCTTGCCCATGCGCCTGGCGAGCGCCAGCGCGGTGGCGACGACGTCCGGTGCCGTCGCGGCGCCGCGGACGATTTCTAAAAGCTTCATCACATTGGCGGGGGCGAAGAAATGCAGGCCGATGACGTCGCCGGGCCGGCACGTTGCCGCCGCGATGGCGTCGAGATCGAGATACGAGGTGTTGGTGGCGAGCACCGCGCCCGGCCGCGCCGTCTCGTCGAGGCGACGGAACACGTCGGTCTTGACGGCGATGTCCTCGAACACCGCCTCGATGACGAGATCGACGTCCGCGAGGGCCGACCAGTCGGCGGAGGCGGTGATGCGCATCAGGCGTGTCTCGACCTCGGCGCGGGCGAGGCGGCCACCCGCCACCTGGCGCTCGTAGAGGCCGTGCAGGCGAGCGGTGGCCGATGCGGCCGCATCGGCATCGCGCTCGATCAGCGTCACGGGGAGGCCGGCGTCGGCGAGCGCCGCCGCGATGCCGGCCCCCATGGTGCCGCCACCGATGACAGCCAGGTTCCCGAGCGGGCGGGCGGTGACGCCATCGAGGCCGGGCACCTTGGCGGCCTCGCGTTCGGCGAAGAAGAGATGGCGCAGCGCCTTGGCTTCGGGGCCTTCGCGCAATTCCAGGAAAGCGGCACGTTCGCGCCCGAGGCCGGCGGCGAACGGTGTGTCGGCCGTCGCCTGGATCAACTCGACGGCGCGGGCGGCGGCCGGCAGCCCCTTGGCGCGCCTGATGACCTCGGCTATGGCGGCATCGACCTCGTCGCCGCCCGGGGCGACTCCCATGGCCGACAACCGGCGCTTGGCGATCGACGGCGCCAGCGCGCAGGCGGCGGACAAGAGGTCCGTCTCCATGATGTCATCCAGGATCCCGGACTTCAGCGCCTCCCGGGCGATGAGGATCTTTCCCTCGCCGATCAGCCGGATGGCCGCCGCGATCCCGGTCAGGCGCGGCAGGCGCTGGGTGCCGCCGGCGCCCGGTACGATGCCGAGCCGCGTCTCGGTCAGGCCGAGGGTCGCGGACGGCGTGGCGAGCCGGCAGTCGCAAGCGAGCGCGATCTCGAGCCCGCCACCCAGCGCGGCGCCGTCGATGGCGGCGACCACGGGAACGTCCAGGGCTTCGATCGCCGCCACCACCTCGGGCAGATGTGGCGGTTCGGGAGCGGAATTCATTTCGCGGATGTCGGCGCCGGCGATGAATCGGCCGGGCCTGCCGGAGATCACGACCGCGGTTACGCTGGAGTCCGCAGCGAGTGATCTGAAAGCATCGAGAAGCCCGGCGCGCACCGCCCGTGAGATCGCATTGACGGGTGGATTGGTGACGGTGATGACCGCCACGTCGCCGCGCCGTGCGACGGACACCGGGCCGGTGCGTTCGCGGGTCGGGGCCTCGCTCATCGGGCGGTCACCAACCGTGCGGCTTGCGCATGCAAAAGGCCCAGATGCGCTTCGAAGCGTGCCGCCATGGCGTCCTCCCGGCGGGGCGTCCTCTGTTGACAAAGGCGCCCCTTGAGTTAGATTTGTCTTTAAAGATTAACCGATCGATCGGTTAATTCAAGAGGCTCGATGGAGCCCGTTGTCGAACAGACTCTCCCGGCCTCATCCTTCGAGACGGGCGCAAAGAGCGCCCTCCTCAGGACGAGGGCGGGGAGGTGTATGTTCAAGGAGGCGAGTGAAAGGGAGGGATGAGGGTGGACCCGTCAATACTGGTGGATCGACGCGAGGGATGGGTGGCGCTCACCTTGAACCGGCCCGACCGGCTCAACGCCTTCAACACCGACATGCACGCTCGCCTGGCCGAGGCGCTCGACGCCGCGGCGAGCGACGAGAGCTGCCGCGCCGTGCTTCTCACCGGCGCCGGGCGCGGCTTTTGTGCCGGCCAGGACCTCTCCGACCGTATGCAGTCCGACGGTCCGGTCGACCTCGGCGCCACCCTGGAGGCAACCTATAATCCCCTGATCCGCCGCATCCGAGCCTTGCGCAAGCCGGTCGTCTGCGCAGTCAACGGCGTCGCCGCCGGCGCCGGCGCCAATATCGCGTTTGCGTGCGATATCGTCGTCGCGGCACGCTCGGCCAGGTTCATCCAGGCGTTCGTCAAGATCGGGCTGGTTCCGGATTCGGGCGGCACCTTCTTCCTGCCGCGCCTGATCGGAGACGCCCGCGCCCGCACCCTCGCCATGCTGGGCGAGCCGGTCGGTGCCGAGCAGGCGGCCGCGTGGGGGCTGATCTGGAAGGCGATCGACGACGACAGGCTGCGCGCCGAGGCGGACGCGCTCGCTGCCCATCTCGCCACCCAGCCCACGGAGGGCATCGCCCTGATCAAGGAAGCGTTCAACGCCTCGGCGGGCAACACGCTCGACACCCAGCTCGACCTCGAACGCGACCTGCAGCAACGCGCCGGCCGCACCTCCGATTACGCCGAGGGCGTGCGCGCCTTCATGGAAAAACGTGTGCCGCGCTTCACCGGGAGATCGTCGTGACCGCCGTCGCCGCCATCCGCAGCCCCGAGGACACCGCCCGCCTCGCCGCCGACACCATGTGGGCGAGCGATGCCGCAAGCCGCGGATTGGGCATCGAAATCGTCACTGTCGGCCCGGGCACCGCGACGCTCGCCATGACGGTGACCGAGGCGATGACCAACGGTCATGAGACCGCCCATGGGGGCTTCATCTTCTCGCTCGCCGACAGTGCCTTCGCGTTCGCGTGCAATTCCTACGGCGTCGTCACCGTGGCGGCCCATTGCGCCATCACCTTCATCCATCCCGGCAGGCGCGGCGACCGGCTCGTCGCCGAAGCCCGCGAGGTCTCGCGCTCGGGCCGCTCCGGCATCTATGATGTGCGGGTAAGCGCCGCTGGCGTCACCATCGCCGAGTTCCGCGGCCATTCGCGGACCATCGGCGGGTCATTCATTGACGAAAAGCCGGCCGCAGTGCCGGCGCGCAAGTCTTGAGACAATGGAGGAGACGATGGGCGCGGCGCTCGCAAAAGCCTTCGAGGGCGATATCGTGGACGGGCTGGAGCCGATCGAGCGGGCTTCGCGCGACGAGGTCATGGCGCTGCAACGCGAGCGCCTCGCCTGGACGCTGAAACACGCCTACGACAACGTGCCGTTCTACCGCCGCGCCTTCGAGACGGCCGGCATCCATCCCTCCGACATCCGTGATCTCGCCGATCTCGCCAAGGTCCCCTTCACCATGAAGACGGACCTGCGCGACAGCTATCCGTTCGGCATGTTCGCGGTGCCGCGCGAAAAGCTCGCCCGCATCCACGGCTCCTCCGGCACCACGGGTAAGCCCATCGTGGTCGGCTACACGCAGGCCGATATCGACATGTGGGCGAACGTGATGGCGCGCTCGATCCGCGCCGCCGGCGTGCGCCCCGGCATGATGGTGCATGTCGCCTATGGGTACGGCCTGTTCACGGGTGGGCTCGGCGCCCATTACGGCGTCGAAAAGCTCGGCTGCACCGTCATCCCCATGTCGGGCGGCATGACGGAGCGCCAGGTGCAGCTCATCAACGATTTCCAGCCCGACGCCATCATGGTGACGCCGAGCTACATGCTGGCGATCCTCGACGGTTTCGCCAAGGCCGGGCTCGATCCGCGCGAGTCGTCGCTCCGGTTCGGCATTTTCGGCGCCGAGCCGTGGACCAATGCGATGCGGCAAGAGATCGAGCGGGCCTTCGATCTCGACGCCACCGACATCTACGGCCTCTCGGAAGTGATCGGTCCCGGCGTCGCCCAGGAATGCGTCGAGACCAAGGACGGCCTGCATGTCTGGGAAGACCATTTCTATCCGGAGATCATCGATCCCTTGACCGGCGAGGTGCTGCCCGAAGGTGAGAAGGGTGAACTTGTGTTCACGTCATTGACCAAGGAAGCCTTCCCGATCATCCGCTACCGCACCCGCGACTTGACGCGCCTCCTGCCCGGCACGGCGCGGCCCGGCATGCGGCGCATGGAGAAGGTGACGGGACGTTCCGACGACATGATCGTGCTGCGCGGCGTCAACGTCTTTCCGACCCAGATCGAGGAGATCTTGCTCGCCGCCGAGCACTGCTCCGGCCACTACCAGATCGAATTGACACGCGAGGGTCGGCTCGACGAGATGACGGTGCACGCGGAAGTGCGCGAGAACCACGACCTCGGCGCCGACGTGGAGGCCTACGCGGACGCGCTCGTCGGCCGCATCAAGAACACCATCGGGGTGACGGCGCGGGTGCTCTTGCATCCCACCGGCACCATCGAGCGCACTGTGGTCGGCAAGGCCAAGCGGGTGGTGGACAAGCGGCCGCGGGAGTAGGGGGGGCGTCTCTTTCGTCATGGCCGGGCTTGTCCCGGCCATCCACGTCTTGCTTGCTTCTGCCGCTGTAAAGACGTGGATGCCCGGCACAAGGC
>JAVDCA010000027.1 GCA_030848545.1 Astrobacterium formosum | reverse complement strand
CCGGACGCATCATTGTTTCCGACCGATCAGTCCGGCTCGTGACCCGGGCGCACTGCTGGCTCATGCTGCGCCGCGCCCGAGGCACGACACCGAGGCAATCTCGCAGAACCCGCGGTACGAACCGCGTGACGGACATGCGTCACGGCCCGGGCAGGTGTGCGGACTCGGGGGCGGCAGGCCGTAACTGGCGTTCGGTCTGCTTGTGTGTCTGCACTCGCCGGCCCGACGCGGCTTTGTGTGGCGCGGCCGTGTGTGCCACCCGCGTGTCTGCAGTCGTCTCGTTGAGGGAGCGCAAGGCCGGTATATAGGCGTTGGCGAACAACAGCGAACTGGGCGCCTTCAATCCGATCACCTCGGCCATGTCGCCGACGAAGCTGTTGCAGTTGTAGGCGAGCGCGCTCCAGACCTTGGGGTCGGCGCGCGCCGCGCTGACCGCCGTCGTCAGGGTCCGATACTGGCTGGCGGTGATCGGCAGCCGCCAGGAGGCGTTGAGGGGCAGCTTGAGTACCTCGGGGTCGGGCGTCATGCCGGCGGCGACCGGAACCACATGGCCGACCGCCAGGCCCACATTGCCGCCATCGGGATGGAAGTCGGCATACTGGACGTTTGCCGGCTTGCCGCTCGCCGAGAGACGTCCGTAGGCGATGTAGCTGTGGCCGTAGACGCCCATGTCGGCGACGCGAAACTCGACGAAATAGGGTGTCTGCGGCGGAGCGGAAGGCTGCGGGGGTTGTGCCAAGGCCGCCGACCCGAACATCAACGCGGCGAATATGGCGAGGTATGAGCGATGCATTGCGAGAGGCCGAATTTCACAAGCTGCCGGGTGCTTCGTCGATGAAATGGTACTACCGCGCTTCGTGCCTTCGCCAGTGCGGCCAGACTTGATTGCGTGTTTCCTGCCGCATGTGGCGCCAGCGCTTCAGCTGAAGACCACTATAGGGCACATGCGTCGGCCGGCGCAACCCTGAGCATCACGGCCGTGGCTTCGGCGGCGCTGCGGCAAGATGACGATCGAGCGTTTTCGCAAACTCCTCGAAGGACGTCATGCCGACGACTTGCTCGTCGTCGATCATGAAGGTCGGTGTCGCGCTTACGAGCTTGGCCTTCTGGACCGCCTGGGCGTGATTCATGACGCCGTCGATGAGGGCGCGGTCCGCCAGGCAGGCGTTGAATCGTTCCTTGCCCATGCCGGACTGGCGCACGAGCCGCTCCAGTTCGCCGATCGGATCCTTTTCGAGCATCCAGCGCTCCTGGGTGCGGAACAGGATGTCGATGAGTGCCAGGTAGCCGTTCGGACCGGCGCAGCGCGCCACGACGGCCCCGGCGAGCGGCAACTGGCCGAGTGGAAAGTCGCGCACGACCCAGCGTACCTTGCCGGTGTCCACATAGGCCTGCTTGATCCGCGGCAGCACCTCGGCATGGAAGGCGGCGCAGTGGGAGCATCCCAGAGACGAATACTCGACGACCGTCACCGGGGCGCCGTCGCGCCCGAAGGCTGCGTCGGGCAGGAGCGGTTTCGGCGGCGTGGCGATCGGCGCCGCGTGAACCAAAACGGTCGCGACGAAAACGATCGACGGCAGCAAGGCCGCGAGGAGGAAGGCGTGGGCGCGTCGATGCATGGTTCGTCCTTCAGTCAGCGGGCGCAGGTGTCTGCGCGCCCCCCGGTTGATGCGCCGAGGACACGCGTGGCGAGGAAGCCGCAGCCGGCGGCGAGCACGGCCGAGTACATGGCGTTGAGGGCGGCGAGCGAGAGCCCCATCACGCTCCAGTCGATCTCGCTGCAGGCCGGGCGTGTGGCGCGCGCGCTACGCAGGTCGATGACGGCGTCCGGGTCCGGCAGCGCGGCTTCGCAGACGCCGGGTTCGCTCCACAAGCCCTGCTGCACGCCGACATGGTAGAGCGCAATGGCGCTGCCGATCGCGAACAGGGCCGCACAGGCGATGAAGACGAGACGCAGGCGAGGCGGCGGCATCCTCGCCACCATGGCAAATCCGCACAGCGCCGCCGTCAGACCGTAAGGCACGCGCTGATAAATGCACAAGGTGCAGCCCGCGACGGCGAACACGTACTCGGCGACGAACGCCAGGAGAAGTGCGCCGACGCTCGCGGCGGCGACGAACATCGCCGCCTGGAGCGGGTCCGGGCTCTGAACAGACATGGGCAGCGAGGTGTCGGCGGGCATGACGGTCCGGTCGTTTTCCCCGGCGTGTCATCCCTCGGTCGATTCTTGCGAGCACAGGCTCGTATATCTGGATATCTATGGCGTTTGGCCGAAGAGGTCAAAGCGCCGGCGTTTGGGGCCGCAGGCCGCTCGCAGCGGGCGGTGTCTGCTTGCCGTGATGCGGGCTGCTCACCCGTGCCATCGGTTGCGGTCCGCCTCCTGGCCGAATTCCCCCACGGCGGCCATGACGACGCACGCGAAAGTCAGAAAAGCCGAATAGAAGAAATTCAGTGTCGACAACGCGATGCCGTCGAACGTCGATGCGTTTGCCTCGCACAGGGCGGCGAGACTGCCATCGAACAGCCCGTTGGCGGTGGCCGCGGCGAGCGGCGCGGGATCGTCGCAGACCGCAAGCCCCATCCACCAGCCCTGCTGTATGCCTTCGCGAAACAGCGACACCGCGCAGCCGAATGCGAACAGGGCCGCGCAGGCGACGGCGCCGCGACGCATTCGAGCCGGGGGAGCGCCCATCCACATGGCCGCGCCGGCGATGAGCGCGGCAAGCACATAGGGGGCGAGCTGGTAGAGGCAGGGCGCGCAATCGGCCCGTCCGCCCCGCCGTTCGGCGAGTACCGCGACCGCGAGCGCGGCAAGGCTCGCCGCCATGACGACAGCGAAGAACAGGCGCGGGCCGATCGTCGCGACAGGGCTCGACGGATCGCCCGGCGAAGCCTGCCGGGACAGATTGGACACAAGGTCTCGCAAAAAGCCGTCGCGGCAACAACGCCGCCGCCTGCGGGTGGGGCGGCGTCTGCCGATGCGAACATGATTGCCGGCGGCGGTTTCGCGGTCGTCTCGCGGACGTAAAGTTATGTAAAGCCGGCCCGAGACGCCTTAAGGCGCGTCAGCGATCCACCATTTCCATATTGTGCTCGTTATATCGGGCACCGGCGATCGAACCCGCGATGGCGTCGAGGGCGGCGAAATCGGCTTTATCGAGTGCGAGTTCGCGGGCGGCTGCGTTCTCCTCCAGCCAGCGCACTCGCTTGGTGCCGGGAATTGCCACCACATCGTCGCCTTGCGCGAACACCCAGGCGAGCGCCACCTGGGCGGGCGTCGCGCCATGCCGTCGGGCGATGGCGGCGATGCATTCGACGGCGGCGAGATTGCGCGCCGCGTTCCCGTCGCGGAAGCGCGGATCGCCCTGGCGAAAGTCCTTGGCGCCGAGGCCCTGGGTGCTGGTGATCGTCCCGGTCAAGAATCCGCGTCCGAGCGGACAGAAGGGGACGAGGCCGATGCCGAGTTCGCGCAAAGTCGGCAGGATCTCGGCCTCGATGCCGCGTTCCCACAGCGAATACTCGCTCTGCACGGCGGCGATGGGATGGACCGCATGGGCGCGGCGGATGGTCTTGGGCCCGACTTCCGACAGGCCGATGAAACGCACCTTGCCGGCTGTGACCAGCGACGCCATGGCGCCGACGGTGTCCTCGACCGGCACCTTGGGGTCGACGCGGTGCAGATAGAACAGGTCGATCACGTCGGTACCGAGACGCTTGAGCGAGCCCTCGACGGCGCGGCGGGCATTGTCGGGGCTGCCGTCGAGGCCGGCGAGGCCGGGCGCGACCTTGAGGTCGGCCGTGATCCGGAAGCCGAACTTCGTCGCGATGACGAAATCGTCGCGCCGGCCCGCGATGGCGCGGCCGACCAGTTCCTCGTTGTTGTGAGGACCATAGACCTCGGCGGTATCAAGGAAGGTGATGCCCAGTTCGCGGGCGCGATGGATCGTGACGATGGCCTGGGCGTCGTCGCGCTCCCCATAGGACGTGGTCATGCCCATGCAGCCGAGGCCGAGGGAGGAGACGGCGAGATTGCCGAGGCGGCGGATCGATGTCGGGACTGTGTTTTGCATTCCGCCATTGTGCGCCCGGGCGGGTCGGCGCGTCAAAGTGCCGCCGATACTAGGACGTCACTTCTCCGCGGAACGGGTTGCGGCGAGATTCGGCTCATGAGCCCGGCGCGGCGCATATTGTCGGCTTGGGTGTGCGGACCTACATAGAAGGCGCATTCGCCCGCACAATTTTCTTCGCGTTCCCCGGCGTGCCACCCGGCATGTCGTCATCCTCGAAAAATCGACGGACGTTTCCCATGCGCTACAACACACTCGGCGGCACCGGCCTGTTCGTTTCCGATATCTGCCTGGGCACCATGACCTTCGGGGGTGCTCCCGGCATGTGGGCTTCGATCGGCAATCTCGACCAGAAAACGGCCGACGGCATCGTCGCCCGCGCCCTCGACGCCGGCGTCAACTTCATCGACACCGCCGATGTCTATTCGAACGGCTTGTCGGAGGAGATCACCGGCCGCGCCATGGTGGCGTCGGGCCGCAAACGGACCGACATCGTGCTCGCCACCAAGGCGGCCGGCACCGCCGGCGCGGGCGTCAACGACCGTGCCGCTTCGCGTGGTCATATCATGGACGCCGTCAAGGGCAGCCTGAAGCGGCTCGGCACCGACTATATCGACCTCTACCAGATCCACATGCTCGACCGCGTCACGCCCATCGAAGAGACGGTTCGGGC
Organism: Astrobacterium formosum; assembly: GCA_030848545.1. GTDB lineage: Bacteria > Pseudomonadota > Alphaproteobacteria > Rhizobiales > Xanthobacteraceae > Astrobacterium > Astrobacterium formosum. The sequence continues at coordinate 88,431 of JAVDCA010000027.1, read as the reverse complement.
GCTGGACGATCTCGTGCGGGCCGGCCACGTGCGCTATGTGGGCGTCTCCAACTGGCAGGCCTGGACGATGATGAAAGCGGTCGGCCTCGCCGACGCCAGGGGCTGGGCTCGCATCTCGACCCTGCAGGCCTATTACACCATCGCCAGCCGCGACCTCGAACGCGAGATCGTGCCGATGATCACCGCCGAAAAGATCGGCTTGATGGTATGGAGTCCGCTCGCCGGCGGGCTCTTGTCGGGGAAATACGATCGCGACGGCAAGGGGCCGGACGGCGCGCGCCGCACCAGCTTCGATTTCCCGTTCGTCGACAAGGACCGCGCCTTCGCCTGCGTCGAAGCGATGCGGCCGATCGCCGAAGCCCACGGGGTGTCGGTGGCCCGGATCGCGCTCGCCTTCGTGATGTCGCGGCCGTTCGTGATGTCGACCATCATCGGAGCGAAGACCATCGAGCAGCTCGACGACAATCTCAAAGCCGGCGAGATCACCTTGTCGGCCGACGAACTCGCCCGGCTCGAGGAAGTGAGCGCGCTGCCGCGTGAATATCCGGGCTGGATGGTGGAACGCCAGAACACCGGCCGTCCGCCGGAATGAGGTGAGCCGAGCCGCGTTTGCTGTTTATCCGTCACAGGGCTGGTCCGGAACCCGACCTTCGGGTTCCGCGTTGATGGGGTGAAGCGCAGGGAACGATGTCGGCAACGATGTCGCCTCCACGCGTTCGCAAGATTCACCCTTTCAACGGAGGACGCTTGATGAACTGGGATCAGATCGAAGGCAACTGGAAGCAGGCCAAGGGCAAGGTCAAGCAGCAGTGGGGCAAGCTCACCGACGACGATCTCGCCCTGATCGACGGCAAGCGCGACGAGCTCGCCGGCCGCCTGCAGGAGCGCTACGGCTACGCCAAGGACGAAGCGGAGCGCGAGATCGACACCTGGGCCGGCCGGGCGTAACGGCACCGGCCTGTCGGAGAGCACATTGTCACGAAAGCCGGCCTGGGTTCGCCCGGGCCGGCTTTCCCGTTTGGTGCCATCATCGGAACGGAACGGCGGATCCTGGTGACGGTGATCGGGCGGGCCGCCGGCCCTGATTGAAGGGCGAGTCGGCGCTACTGTACCTCCTTACGCGTGTGTTATGGTGGTGTGAAAGGACGCGGCCAAAAGGACCACGCGAACAATGAACGTCCCCATCACTCGCACGTCCTCCGGCGCCGTGACCCGCGCCGCCGACGGCTTCGCCCGCCGCGCCTTCACGGTCGACGACGTCTCGAAAATGATGGCCGCGGGGCTGCTCGGGCCCGAGGAACGCTTCGAATTGATCGAGGGGGACATCGTCATGCTGTCGTCGCAGCACATTGGGCACGAGCGCATCAAGCACGCGCTCAACTTCGCCCTGGTGAAAGCCGCGGGTGATGAGGTGTATGTGGCGGTCGAGAGCGCGCTGCAGCTTGGCGACGACATCCTGGTCGTCCCCGACATCGCCATCGTGTCGCGCACGATCTATGCCGCCGACCCGAAGAGCTTTGCCCGTCCGCGCGCCCAGGACGTGCGGCTGATGATCGAAATCGCGACCGCAACGCTCGCCTACAATCGCAAGATCAAGGCGCGCCTCTACGCCCGTCACGGCATCAGCGAATACTGGCTGATCGATGCCGGCGAACGTGCCGCCCATGTGCACCGCGGCCCGCGCGGCGACGACTGGGAGGTCGTCGACGAACGCGGCGCGAACGACAAGCTGACCACGCCGGTGCTGCCGAGTTTCGCCTTCACGCTGGCGCAGGCTTTGAACCTGCCGGAGGCCGAACGATGAACGTCGCCGTCACGAGAGCCGCCGAGGGCTTCGCCCGCCGAGCGTTTTCGGCCGCCGACCTGCGCCGCATGATCGACGCCGGCATTCTGGGTGAGGACGAACGCGTCGAGCTCGTGGAGGGAGAGCTCGTGATGATGCCATCCAAAGGCTACGCCCACGAACTGGTCAAGAACGCGCTCAATCTTGCCATCGCCCGCATTCTTCCGGATCATCTCAACTTGGGCGTCGAAATGACCTTGCAATTCTCCGACGATACGATCCTCGAACCCGACATTGTCGTGTTCGAACGTGCCGGCCTGATCCGCTCGGAAGAAAACTTCTCCCATCTGGGACCGCGGGCGGTCCGCCTCGCCATCGAGGTCGCCTAGTCGAGCCTCGTCTACGACCGCCGCCTCAAGGCGCGGCTCTACGCCAAGCACCGGGTCGAGGAATACTGGGTCGTCGATGCCAACGAGCGCACGGCCTTCGTGCACACCGGACCGGGCGACGACGGATGGGCGTCGGTCGTCGAACGCGGGGCGAACGAGACCTTGACGACGCCGGCGCTGCCGGGCTTTGCCATCACGCTCGCGAATATGGAATGAGCCCGCAGGGTCGTCCCGTGCGGGGGGCTCACTCGGAATTTGGTTGCTGCCGCACCGGCGGCCACGGTAGCCACGGCGCCGTGGAGGAATATCCGCATTCGCAGCCGAAGTGCGCTACGGGAGCGCCGAGAGGGCTGGGCGTCAGCGATTGCAACGCCATCGGCCGGCCGCAGGACGGACAAGCAGGTGTGTCCTTGTATGGCGCATCGTTCGGCCATTTGGCGGTGGTCATGGGCCGTCCCCGCCTGCGCGCATGCCGGCCGGAAATCGGCACGTGAAGCGCAGGCCGATTCCGATATCCTGCCACTCGAACTGGCCGCACAATTGCTGACTCAGGGATTGCACGATCTTCATGCCGAGGCTGTCGCCGCTGGTCGGATCGAAGTTTTCCGGCAGGCCGATCCCGTCATCCTCGAACCAAAACGTGAATGAGCCATCGTGCTCGCGGTCGCATCCCAGGGTGATGATCGTCGGCAATCCGGTCGGATGGGCATATTTGATGGAGTTGGAGAGAAGCTCCGCAATCAGGAGACCGAGCCAGAGGGCTTGCTGCGGCGGAAGCGTCAGTTCGTCCGCACACGAGACAGTGATCTTCACCAGCCCGTCCGCCACGGTCGTTTTCATGGCCGCGCAGACGTCCCGAAGAAATTGTCTGAGCGGGACGGCGGTACGGCTCGCATGGGCCAGCATGCGATGCAGTCGCGCCACCGCTTCGATACGGCCCGCCACGTCGAGCAGGGTCTGGCGGATATCCTCCCCGTTCGCGTGTGACGCCTTCATCCGAACGAGGCCGCTGATCGCCGAAAGGCTGTTCGCGATCCGGTGATCTGCTTCCTTGTCCGGGGGGTGTTTCCCGGGAACGGCAAACTGGATCATGTTGCTCATGAAAAAAATATACATTCAACGCGGAAGTATTGCGACGACAATCGCTGGCATACTTTGCCAAAGCGTCGGCTTTTACTTTAGTTTACGCAGTTAATACAAGTGAGCATGGCGGGGAAGTTGCGCGCGTGGCGTCGCTCACGCCTGTTGAGTAACCGGCTCATTCAGCTAAAATGGATGAGCCGGATAGGGGTGGCGGCATGGACGAGAAGCGGATCGAACGCCTGCAGGTGATGCTCGGGCCCAACGAGCTTGTCGCGCTGGATAATTGGCGCTTCAGCTGCCGCATGCCCAGCCGCGCCGCCGCCGTGCGCGAACTGCTCAAGCGCGGGCTCGCGGCGGAAGGATTCACGGTCACCGAAGCCGACGCGAAGTCGTCGGATTTCGGCGTCACGGATGCCTCGTCAAAACCCGCCAAGCAAGGCTGAACGCGGCCGCCGCGCGACCAGAATGCAGGTACGGCGTGGGGCGGCGTGCGTCGATGGTGCCGCTCACGGTTCGAAGTCGACCGGAACCGGTGGCTGTTCGTGTACCAGCGTGATCGTCACGCGCCGGTTGGAGGCGATGAACGGGTCGTCGGGAAACAGCGGCTGGGTATCGGCCTTGCCGGTGACGGCGAAGATGCTCGCGGTCGGAACGCCCTCCTGCTCGAGAATTCGCCGCACCGCGTTGGCGCGATCCGCTGATAATTCCCACAGGCCGTAATCGGGCGACGTCGACGTCTTGGGGGACGCGGTGTGACCGACGATGGTCAACCGAAAACTCGCCGACCTGAGCGGGCCGGCGAGTTTTTGGATCAGGCGACGCATGCGCTCATACGGCTCCTTGGAGCCGTCGGCGAACATCGACCGCCCATCCTGGTCGACGATCTCGACATTGAGCCCGTCACGGGTCTCTTCCATCATGACGTGCTTGGAGACTTCGGCGACCTCCGGCAGGTCCTGCATGGCTTGACGCAGGCTGGCGGCCGCCAGCGCCATGGCGTGATCCTGCTTCAGGCGGGCGCCGTGCAGGCGGCGGCTGCGCTCGTCATCGCTCGGATTGGCGGACGTCTCTTCGGGCGGGATATTGGCCGCGTTCTTGAGCTTGTTTCGCGTCGGAAGCCCGGGAACTTCGACGATGCCCGCATAGCGAACGTTGGTCTGGACCCCGAAGGCGTCGCGCATGGAGCCGGCGACGGCCTGGAGCTTCTGGTTGTCCTGTGTCGAGTACGTCACCAACATGACGAAAAAGGCGACCAGCAGGGCCATCAGATCCGCGAAGGTGACGAACCAGCCATGGCCACCATGGACGCCGCGGCCGGGTTTCTTGGCCATGCTCAGGCTCCTGCCGCGAGACGGCGAGCGCGGGCGTCAGGGCCGTGCGGCGGCGCAACGGCGAGCGGGGCGAAGTCGCGGCGGATAAGACTGACCGCGACGAGGCAACCAGTAGTGTTTGGTGGCATAAGCGGCTTTCCGGCGATTCGAACTGGATCGATGGCTGGCACATACATACGGTATGTATGTTAACGATGCTTAACCTGGGCATTTCTAATGGGACGGATCAGGGAAGAGTCCGAGCGCACCCGGGATCAGCTTCTGGCCGCAGGCGAACGGCTGTTCCTCGAAAAGGGGATTGCGGCGGTATCGCTGGAAGAGATCGGCCAGGCGGCCGGCTTCAGCCGCGGCGCCGTGCATTGGCATTTCCACAATAAGCATGGTCTTCTGCTCGCCCTGCTGGATCGTGTCGGCTTTCCGCTGCACCAGTTCGTCGAAGCCCTGCACACCGACACCAAGCTCGACCCGCTCGCCGGGCTCGTCGAACTCGTGACCGACCAGTTTCGTGGCCTGCAATCGCAGCCCGGTCGGCGGTACATCACCGGCCATCTGATGACTTTCGCGGCCAGCGAGGCGCCCGAGCGTCTGCGTGATTTCGAGACGCAGCTCAGGGCCGCGATCATCGCCGTCTTTCGCCTCGCCGAAACGCGCGGTCGCCTGCTCCCCGGGGGCTCGCCCGAGGTCGCCGGCCTGGCGTGCTTCGGGTTGATCTCAGGGTTGATCAATGCCTGGCTCCACGGCGACGACGCCTTCGACCTCGCCAACGACGCCGCCCGTGCGCTGCGGCTGTTCGTCGATTCGGTGTCGCGGGACGGAACGGCCCGCGCCGGCTGACGGGCGCGTAGACGCGGCCAGCCCTTTTGAGCTCGGCCTTGAGCTCGGGAACGAGGGTGAGGTGGCCGGCGTCGCGCGAAGAGACGCCGACGATGTGGACGTCATTCGCGAGGCCTGGCGGGCAGCTTCGCCAGGTGTCGCGAACAAGGTCCGGCTTACAAAACTTTACCCGGGCGACAATCGTGGGAAATGAGATCGGCTTAACCAGCGGACTTGACCGAAGTGAATTCGTCGGTGGGGGATGTGAATACCGGAGTGCGGGCCTTCGGAGTCGTGCTGTGAGCTGTTCCGATCGGACGAGAACTCGGGCACGGTGTAAGCTTTAGGGTGCGGAAGACCATGATGCGCCGATGCGCGCCTGGAATTCCGCGCAAACCAGAGTGGGTTTGCAGGACATTGCTCCATCCGCGTTGGCCGCGGTGGAGGCGAATCTGCGCATGGTGGCGGCGAGGACGTGATGAGGACCGTGAAACCGAAATGGATAGGTCTTACGCTCGCTGGCCTGGGAGCGACCTTCCATCTCGTGACTGTGGTGCGCGTCGTCTTGGGTCAGACGCAGCCGCACGCGTTATGGTCCCTGAATTTTCCTCAGACCGCGACGCTGATCATTTCCGCGACGGTGATCGGCGGGTTTCTCATCGGTTACATCCTCGGCTTGCTTTGGAACCGAGCGGTTGGTTGGCCCGTCAAGTACCGGACCTTGGCCGCGGCCGCACTTGTCTTGTTGGTCGCCGCGGGCGGCGGTGTGTTTGCACTGTTCCTGCGGCCGATTGAGGTCCAGATTACCCGTATCGAGCCCGATGCGGCGGTTCAGGTATTCGGACTGGGAACGGTCGAGGCTCGCGTCACGTCCAAGGTCGGGTTCAAGGTCGCGGGCATCCTTGCCGACCTTCGTGCGGACGTCGGCGATATGGTGACCAAAGGCGCGGTCCTCGCCCGCCTCGACGACCGCGAGCAGACGGCTCGTATCGCCAGGATGAAAGCCGCGAGGGAGCAGGCCGAAGCCAGCCGCGAACGCGCCAATGCGAGCCTCGAACGCGCGCTGGCGAACTATGGAAACGCCAAGGCCATCAACGAGCGAAGGCAGGCGTTGCTGGAGACCAAAATCACGTCGGTCGAGGCCGCGCAGACCGCAAAGGCGGTCGAGGACACCACTCGCGCCGAGGTGAATGTCGCAAAGGGCGACATTCTCGTGTCGAACGCCACCATCAACGACGTCAAGGCGCAGCAGCAGCAGGAAGCTGTAGTCCTGGATTTTCATACTCTCCTGGCGCCGTACGACGCCTTGGTGACGGCTCGGCAGCGGGAGCGCGGGACGGCACTCGCGGCCGGCGAACCGGTGTTCACGTTGATCGACCCGCAGTCGGTCTGGGTGCTGGCCTATATCGACGAGAGCAAGTCCGGAGAAATCAAGGTCGGTAATCCGGCGGATATCGTGTTGCGCTCGTTGCCGCGCCAGATATTTCACGGCCGTGTTGCGCGTATCGAGCCGGAAGGCGACCGGGTCAACGAGGAGCGCCGCGTCCAGGTCGCGTTCGATCAGTTGCCGCCAGATTACCATATCGGCGAACAGGCGGAGGTCTACATCACCACGGTCCGCCTCGCGCAGGCAATCCTGGTTCCGGCGCCGGCGATCACAGGGGTACACCATAATCGCGGAACCGCGTGGACGCTCGAGGATGGTCGTTTGCAGCGGCGCGACGTGACTCTCGGACACCGGCTTCTCGACGGGCGATACGAGGTGACGGGCGGCATCCCCGCCGGTGCGGCTGTTGTCAGCCGATTGACCAGCGGACTTCGTATCGGACGCGCGGCCACAGTCGCCGGAAGGTAGAAGTCATGAATCTGGCCTATCGCGACATCCGCCACAACCTGCTGCGCTTCGTGATGACTTGCGTCGGCCTCAGCCTGCTGCTCGGGATCGAGATCATGATCACCGGGGTTTACGGGGGCTTGATCGACGAGGCGCTGAGGCAGGCCCGTGCGGCGAATGCGGATCTGTGGGTCATCCAGCCTGGCACCAACGGGCCTTTCGCCGAGTCGTCACGCATCCCTGGCGATACGCGGGAGATGGTCGCGCGCACCTACGGGATCGAACGCGCAGGGGCGGTGACCTACCAATCGGTCCAGACAACGCTCGAAGGCGTTCCCCTGCGGCTCTACATCATCGGTTACGAACTGAACCGGCCGGGCGGACCGGATCACCTGGTCGCCGGCCGCGACATCATGCGCAAACGTTATGAGATGATCGTCGATCAATCCGCGGGTCTCGCGCTTGGCCAGGAAGTGCCGCTCGGAACCCATGGTCATAAGTACACGATCGTCGGCATGACGCGGAACAACACCACATCGGCGGGTGACCCGGTCGGCTATCTTACGCTCCGCGACGCGCAGAACCTGCAGTTTGAATTGGCTCCTCCATCCGAACGCCGCGAGGTCGCGCGCGGAGGAGCGCTGCAGACGAACGACCAGATCAACGCGGTCATTGCCAAAGTGTCGCCTCACGTCCCGCGCGATGAAATCGCGGCGGCGCTCAGCCGATGGAAACACCTCACGACGCTCACCCAGGAGCAGCAGGAAAATTTGTTGAGTACGTTCGTCATCGAGAAATCGCGCAAGCAGATGGGTCTGGTCATGGTGCTGCTGGTGATCGTCTCGACGGTCATCATTTCCCTGATCGTCTATACGATGACCATGGACAAGCTGCGTTCCATCGCCACCCTCAAGCTGATCGGCGCGCCGGATCGCACGATCGTCGGCCTCATCGTCCAGCAGGCCCTGTCGCTGGGACTTGTGGGATTTTTCGCCGGATTGACGCTCGTTCTCGTTTTCCTGCCCTATTTTCCACGGCGGTTGGTCCTCGAACCCGCGAGCATCGCCGTCGTGTTCGTCATCACGGTGGTCATGTGCCTCGCCGCGAGCGTTCTCGGTGTGCGGCTGGCGATGAAGGTCGACCCCGCAAGTGCACTGGCGGGATGAACCATGGCTGATCCTGTCGAACCAGCGCTGGTCGAGATCGAGAACCTCTCGAAGCATTTTGGCGAGGGCGAGACGCGCGTCGATGCATTGCGCGGCGTCAGTCTGCAAGTCTTCCCTGGACAGATCGTCGGACTACTCGGCGCAAGCGGTTCCGGGAAGACCACGCTGCTCAACTGCGTCGGCTGCATTCTCGAACCGAATGGCGGCCGTATGACGCTCGATGGAGACGTCGTCTACGACGATCGCTGGCTCAGATCCGACTTGCGGCGACTTCGCCTCGAGAAAGTCGGCTTCATTTTCCAGTTTCACAATCTGTTGCCGTTCCTCAACTGCGCCGACAATGTCGGCCTCGTGCTCCAACTCGCCGGATTCGGCGCCGCCGCGGCGCGTGCCCGCGCCATCGAGCTCCTCGACTATTTCGAAGTCGGACGCCACAAGGACAGAATGCCGGCGCAGCTGTCCGGCGGTGAAGCGCAACGTGTCGCGATTGCGCGAGCGCTGGCCAACAGACCGCGCATCATTCTCGCCGACGAACCGACCGCGAGCCTCGACTCCCATCGTGCCGGAATCGTCATGGATTTGCTCCGCAAGATCGCGGTCGAGCAGCATGCCGCGATCATCGCGGTGACGCACGACGAAAAAATCTTCGGTCGTTTCGACGAAGTCTTCCATTTACGGGACGGTCAGCTGGATGCCGACGCGGCCGGCGGCCGACGTTTTGAACCTACGGATATGCAAACGAGCGCCCGCCATGATCGCGCCGAGTGCTGAGGGCCGGCGGGTGTAATGTCTGCTTTCATTGACCTTGAGCGATCCCGCTCTCCCGTCATTGCTTCGCTGCGCTCGCAATGACGGGTCCTCGTGATCCCGTGCCGTTCTACTCCGCCGCCTCGGCGGAGCCGTCGGTCGGCGACTGCGCGCAGACCGAGGTTCCGTCGCACGTTCTCAGGTCGCCGGCTGATCGTAGGCGGTAACTGCCGGCGCCGCGCCTTGATACTTCTCCACTTGGATGATCGATGTGCCGCCCGGCGTCGCCTGTCCGAACCGCGAACTGAGAGGATCGTCGAAGGTCAGGGTGTTGACGTTGCCCTGCTTGTCGAGCGTGCCGATCTTGCCGGGCTCGGCGGGGTCGTACCAGCCGCCCTCCCGCAGCACCACCACGCCGCGCATGACATTGTCCGTCACCACCGCGCCGGCCAGCACCTGGCCGCGGTCGTTGAAGAGGCGGACCACGTCGCCGGCCTTGATCGAACGCGAGGCCGCGTCGTCCGTATTGATCAGAGCCGGCTCGCGGCCGGCCACCTTGTAGTTCTTGCCGGCGTCCGTGTTGTCCATCTGCGAATGCAGGCGATAGTAGGAATGGGACGACAGGAGCTGCAGGGGATACTGAGCCGCCTTGGCGCTGCGCCGCCATTCGGCCGGTTCGAGCCAGGCCGGGTGGGGCGGGAATTCGGCGTAGCCCATCTTGGCGATCGTCGGCGAGGTGATCTCGATGCGGCCCGACGGGGTGCCCAGCGCATTGGTTTCCGGATCGTCGCGGAAGTCGGCGAGGTGGACCTTGGTGCCCTTGCCCATCGGGAATTCGAGGAGCATGTCGCCGTTCCAGAACTCGTCGAAGGCCGGCATCTTGACCGTCTTCGAGGCGGCGCGTGCCTGATCGTAGAAGAACCGGCACCAGCCGAGAACATCCCGTCCCTCTGTGTACGCCTGCTTGAACCCGAGCCGATCAGCAAGCTCCGTGTAGATGTCGTAGTCCAGGCGCGACTTGAACTGCGGCGCCACCACCGTCTTGGCGGGGAAGATCAGGTTGATCGCCTGTCCGATGTCGTCACGTTCGAGATCGCTCGCGGCCGGCAGGACGATGTCGGCGTAACGGGCGGTCGGAGTCCACCAGGGATCCTGGACGATGATCGTCTCCGGCCGCTGGAATGCCTTGATGACGCGGTTCGTGTCCTGATGGTGGGTGAACAGATTGCCGCCGCCCACATAGACGAGTTGGATGTCCGGATAGGTGATCTTGGTACCCTTGTAGTCGATCGCCTTGCCGGGGTTGAGCCATGCGTCCGACAGGCAGGCGATCGGGAAGGGGGCGAGTTTGACCGGGTTCGCGCCGGTCGCCATGCCGCCGACGACCGGCATGGCAGGGGTCGGAAAGCCACCATCGGCATAATGCAGGCCGAAAGTGACGCCGCCGCCCGGCTGCCCGATCTGGCCGAGCATCGATCCCAGTGCGACGAGGGCCCACGGCGGTTGCTCGCCGTTGTGCTGGCGCTGCACCGACCAGCCGCACGCGATGGTCGTGCGCGTCGCCGCCATCTTGCGCGCCAGTTCCTGGATGGTCGCGGCCGGGACGCCGGTGATGTCGGCTGCCCACGCCGCTGTCTTCGCGGTGCCGTCCTTGCCGCCGGTGAGATATTTGGCGAACTCGTCGAAGCCGACCGTGCACTTGGCGAGAAACGCCTTGTCGTGGAGGTTCTCGGTGAGGAGCGTGTGCATCATGCCGAGCGCGAGGGCGGCGTCGGTATTGGGCACGACCGGGATCCAGCGTGAGCCCAGCTCCTGGGCGGTTTCGTTGCGATCTGGCGCGATCGAGATCGTCTCGATGCCCTTCGCCTTGACGTCGAACCACGCCTTGGTGGCGTAGCGTGCCGACAGGATCCGGCTGGTGACGAGCGGATTGGCGCCCCACAGGACGATCAGCTTGGCGTTCTGATGGATGGTCGGCCAGTCGCTCGCCTTGCCGGGCGCCGCCCATGCGACCGACGTCAGGATCTCGGTCACGGCCTGATTGCTGTAGTTGCCGAAGAAGGTGCAGCCGCCGCCGAAACCATTGAGGAAACGCTGCAGCATCGCTTCGGTGCGATGCACATGGGCATGGTTGCTCGCCCACGAACTCTTGCCACGGTGAATCGATGCGTTGCCGTACTTCGCTTTCACGCGGGTCAATTCGTCGGCGACGAGTTTTGCGGCCTCGTCCCAGCTCACCTCGACGAAATCGCCGGAGCCGCGGCCGGTGCGGTCGCTCTTCTCGCGGTTCTTTAGAAAGTCGCGACGCACCATCGGATTCTTGATGCGGGCGCGGTTGTAGAGACGGTCCGGCATCGATTGCAGCACGGGATTGGCGGCGCCGTCCTGTTTGAGCTGCTCGATGCCGACGACCTTGCCGCCCTGCTTGATCATCCACACCGGTCCGAGGCAGGTGTTTGCGAGGACGCGGCCGTCGGTGACGCCGCCGGCGCCGGAGGCGGCGCGCGCCAGATGCGGGAACATCGACGCACTGGCGACGCCCGCCAGTGCCGTGTTCATGAAATCTCTGCGATTGAGCATTGGCTTTCCTCACTTTCAGAGCCGACCAACGAGCCGCAAAACCTGCGGCGGTCGCATCGCCGGCGTGGTCCAGGAACGCGTGAAACCGACAGTCACGAAGTCGAACACTCGTCGCCGCGTTGTCTCACGGGCGTCGTTGCGGGGGCGTCGAGTCAGGGGTGCTGTTGCAATCCTATCACCGGCGAGGTTCGGCGATCCAGCGCGCTCATGGTGGCGGGATGTCCGCTGCTGTTGCACACATAACTCGGCACCGCCGCGCGGGAGAAACGGCGCGTTTATTTCACCATGTCGCTCGCATGCTTCTGGACGTACTGCCCCATGAGGGTAAGCTGGTCCGCGCTGGCGGTGACGCGCTCCTTTTTGGTGCGGATGAGGCCCGCCCATTGATTGGCGGTGAAGTGATCGACCGGATGGCGCGCGTGACACGTGGTGCAGTTCGCGTTCATGAGCTCTTCGGCGTACGTCCACAAAAGCTCGACATTACCGACGAACTGCTTTCTGGGCGCATAGGCTTCGAGCGAGACTTCCGTCCACTCCTGGCCGGTCGTGCCGTCTGTCTGCGTGGCTCCGCGTCGCAGCAGCCCTTTCTGGTCGTCTTTCATCTCCGCGACGGGAATGCGACGGCCGGCGGCAAGGAACACCAGGCGGCCGCCGCTGCCTTGCTGCCAGCCGCGAATCTCGACCTTGAGATCGTCTCCTTCGACCGCGAGCACCTTGGCGCTGGACGAAGGATTGAGCGTTCCCACGGCCGGCCCGCCGGGGCTGGTGCTGAGTGGGAGTGGGGCGACCGCATAGACGGTCGCGATGGTGTCGGGGAAATGTCCGGCCGCTTCGGCGATCGACTTCGCCGAATCGGCCGCTGAGGAAGGGGTTGTCGATGCCACCAACGCGAAAAGAGCTGCTGATATCGAGAGCGAACGAAGCCACGGTTCCACGGTGCAGTCTCCACGTCTTGCGAAGTGCGATTGTACTTGCGCCGCCCGCGTGAGCAATCGCGTTCGATGCAGCATGACCATACCGAAGAGGTATCTGGGGTGCGCAAGGAGGCTCTCTAAAATGAAAATGGCCGAGCTTTCGCCCGGCCATCCGCATCGAACTTCGATTGAAGCCCTCGCCTTACTCCGCCGCCTCGCGGCTATGCCCGAGCCGGCGGTTGAGCGAGTGGATCAGTTCCTGCGCCGCGTCGGCGATCACCGTGCCGGGCGGGAAGATCGCCTCGGCGCCGGATTTCTTGAGCGCGTCCCAGTCCTGCGGCGGGATGACGCCGCCAGCGACGATCATGATGTCCTCGCGTCCTTGTGCCTTCAGCTCGGCCTTGAGCTCGGGAACGAGCGTCAAGTGGCCGGCGGCGAGCGAGGAGACGCCGACGATGTGGACGTCGTTCTCGACCGCTTGACGGGCCGCCTCGCCGGGGGTCGCGAACAGAGGGCCGATGTCGACGTCGAAGCCGAGATCGGCGAACGCCGAGGCGATCACCTTCTGGCCGCGGTCGTGACCGTCCTGGCCGATCTTGGCGACCAGGATACGCGGCCGGCGGCCTTCGTCGGCCTCGAACTGCGACACGAGCTTCTGCACACGCGTGACGGCATCGGACATGGCGCCGACCTCCCGCTTGTAGACGCCGGAAATGGCGCGGATTTCGGCGCGATGGCGGCCGAACACTTTTTCCAGCGCCATGGAGATCTCGCCCACCGTCGCCTTGACGCGGGCGGCATCGATGGCGAGCGCCAGGAGATTGGCATCGCCCTCGGCGCCGCGGGTGAGGGCTTCGAGCGCCTGCTCGACCTTGTGATGGTCGCGCTCGGCCTTGAGCTTGGCGAGCTTTTCGAGCTGCATCACGCGCACGGCCGAATTCTCGACCTTCAGGACATCGATCGGCTTCTCGTCAATGGGCTTGTACTTGTTGACGCCGATCACCGACTGGATGCCGCCGTCGATGCGGGCCTGAGTCTTGGCGGAGGCTTCCTCGATGCGCAGCTTCGGGATGCCGGCCTCGATGGCTTTCGCCATGCCGCCCAGCTCCTCGACCTCCTGGATGTGCGCCCATGCCTTCTTGGCGAGCTCGGCGGTGAGCCGCTCCACATAGAAGGAGCCGCCCCACGGATCGGCGATGCGGGTGGTGCCGCTCTCCTGCTGCAGGAACAGCTGGGTGTTGCGGGCGATGCGGGCGGAGAAGTCGGTCGGCAGCGCCAAGGCCTCGTCGAGGGCGTTGGTGTGCAGCGACTGGGTGTGGCCTTGCGTCGCCGCCATGGCCTCGATCGCGGTGCGCACCATGTTGTTGTAGACGTCCTGGGCGGTGAGCGACCAGCCGGAGGTCTGCGAGTGGGTGCGCAGCGACAGCGAGCGCGGGTCCTTGGGGTCGAACTGCTTGATGAGCTTCGCCCACAGGAGACGAGCGGCGCGCAGCTTGGCGACCTCCATGAAGAAGTTCATGCCGATCGCCCAGAAGAACGACAGCCGCGGCGCGAACTTGTCGATGTCGAGACCGGCCTTGATGCCGGCGCGCACGTACTGGACGCCGTCGGCGAGCGTGTAGGCGAGTTCGAGGTCCTGCGTCGCCCCGGCCTCCTGCATGTGATAGCCGGAGATCGAGATCGAGTTGAACTTCGGCATGTTCTGCGAGGTGTACGCAAAAATGTCGGAGATGATGCGGATCGAGGGCGTGGGCGGATAGATGTAGGTGTTCCGCACCATGAACTCTTTGAGGATGTCGTTCTGGATCGTGCCCGACAGCTTGACCTGCGGCACGCCCTGTTCCTCGGCCGCGACGATGTAGAGCGCCAGGATCGGCAGCACGGCGCCGTTCATGGTCATGGACACGCTCATCTTGTCGAGCGGGATGCCCGAGAAGAGGGTGCGCATGTCGTAGATACTGTCGATGGCGACACCTGCCATGCCGACATCGCCGGTCACGCGCGGATGGTCACTGTCGTAGCCGCGGTGGGTGGCGAGGTCGAAGGCGACCGAGAGGCCTTTTTGGCCGGCAGCGAGGTTGCGCCGATAGAAGGCGTTCGAATCCTCGGCGGTGGAGAAGCCGGCGTACTGGCGCACCGTCCACGGCTGCGTCACATACATGGCCGGGTAGGGGCCGCGCAGATAGGGCGGCATGCCCGGGTAGGTTTCGAGGAAGTCGAGGCCGGCGATGTCGGCGGGGCCGTAGAGGCCCTTCACCGGGATGCCTTCGGGCGTGTTCCACGGCGCCGACGTGTCGGCCGGGGCCGCGACCTTGGCGTCCGCGAAGGCGAGAGATGTGAAATCCGGAATGCGGGTCATCAGGGTTCCTTCCCCATGTTACTCACTGGCGTTGCTCAAAGCGAGAAACACGGGCTCATTTCAATCCGAGTGTAGCATGGGCGGCCTGCAGAATCTTCAGCACGTCGCAGCCCATGAAGATGAAACCTTGCACGCCGGCGGCCTTGACCGCGGCTTCCAGCTCGCCGGGCCGGCCGGCGAGATAGATGTAGGCGGCGCCTGCGGCTTTCATGGCCTCGGCGGCCTTGACGGCCTCGGCGGCATAAAGCTCGTCGGACGAGCACAGGATGACGAGCTTGGCGCCGGAGGCCTTGAAGGCCGCGACCATGTCGTCCTGCGACGGGAAGCCGTCATTGCCGAGCGCCTCGATGCCGCCGGCCTCGAAGAAGTTCTTGGCGTACATGGCCCGGGCGGTGAATGCCGCGATCGGTCCGAGGTTCGCCAGGAAGATCTTGGGGCGCGAGCCGGTCTTGGCGAGCGCCCGGTCGGAGGCGTCGCGCAAGGCTTCGAACGCCGAGCCGAGCCGCATGGGTTCGAGCGCCGCAAACGAGACCTTGGCGGCCGCGAAGGCGGGCAGGGCGACCGGCTTGACGTCGAGCACGGGCACCGGCGCCTCGTGGATGTTGGGGAACTCGCTGGTGCCGGTGAGCGCGTCCTTGCGCTTGCCGATATTGGCCTCGCGGGCCGAGCGCACCGCCATGACCTTGCCCTGCAGGAGCCCCGAGGCGAGCGCCGCGAAAGCGCCGCCGGTCTTCTCGATTTCCTGGAACAGGGCCCAGGCGGCCGCGACCAGCTTGGAAGTCAGCTCCTCGATGCCGCCGGAGCCGGCGGTCGGGTCGGCGACCTTGGCGATATGCGCCTCTTCCAGGAGCAGGAGCTGGGTGTTGCGGGCGATGCGTCGCGCCAGGCGGTTGGGCAGCCCGAGCGGGAGCGACAGCGGCAGCACCGTCAGGCTGTTGGCGCCGCCGACGCCGGCCGAGAACGCCGCCACGGTGGAGCGCAGGCCGTTCACCCACGGATCGCGCTTGGTCATCATGCGCCACGCGGTTTCGGCGGAGATGAAGATCGGCTGGGCTTTCAGGCCACAGGCGTCCTCGATGCGCGCCCACAGTTTGCGCAGGGCGCGGAACTTGGCGATGGTGAGGAACTGGTCGACGTCGGCGGTGAGGCGGAAGAACAGATCCTTGCGCGCCGTGTCGAGATCGATGCCGCCCGTCTCGAGGGCGCGCAGATAGGCGACCCCGACCGCGAGCGTGTAGGCGAGTTCCTGCGCTTCCGATCCGCCGGCATTGTGCACCACGCGGCCATCGGCGGCCAGGAAGGGTCCCTTGAAGCCCTGCGAAGACAGAGCCTTGACGACAGGCGCCACCAGCGGCGCGAGTTCGCTCCAGGCGAGCGGGCTCTGGCCGCTGATCGCGGCGGCGCCGATGGGATCGAAGCCGAAGCGGACATTGGCGGCCGATGCCGCGACGCCGCGCTTCTTCAGGAGCGCGGCGAGGTGGGCGGGCGTATCCTTGGAATACGGGCCGATATCGAGCTCGATGGCGATCGCCGTCGGATCGACGCCGGCGAGGGCGCGATCGAGGGCTGCTTCGGTCGCCGGCAGGCCGTAGCCGTAGGCGCCGACCGAGCCGGCGAACACGAGAGTAAGCGCGGTGGCGCCGTTCTCGAGATCGTGCAGGGCCTCGGCGTTGGCGACGGCCGGATCGGGATGGTCGACCCTTTGGGCGATCTGCCAGGGCGCTCCCGGTGGTCGCGAAGCAACCGGCTTCGCCTTGGAGTCGTGGGCGTAGAGCGGCTCGATCGTGAGCCCGTCATACGTCTTGCTGATCAGCTTCTTCTCGAAGGGAACGCCCTTGAGGACGCCGTCCACGAGCTTGAGCCACTGTTCCCGCGTGGGGGCGGGAAACTCTTTTGCTAGCGTGAGTTCTTGTGTTTCGGTCATCACGTTTTTTGCCAATGAAATCCGCGTGTGCCCAATCGGGCACTAGGGCTCTATTCACAATGACCCAGATCAAAGCCGGGGAAAGCCCCGCGCGCAAGAGCCGTGTTTCTCGCGCATGGCGGCAATGCGCCGCCGGTCATGGTTGACGCGGTGGTAACATTTCAATGCCGGAGGCATCCAGGCGCGTCAGAGCGTCGCGGAGTTTCACACCCGCGATGAAACGATCGGGGGCGATCTCGGCGAGCGGCACCAGCACGAAGGCGCGTTCGAACAGACGCGGATGGGGCAGCTCCAGCTCGGGGTCGGATATGCGGACATCGTCATAGGCGATCAGATCGACGTCGATGGGCCGCGGGCCCCAGCGGGTTTCGTGGCCGCGGTCACGGCCCAGGGCGGTCTCCACCCGGCGCGCTCGTGCCAACAGCGCATGCGGGGCGAGCTCGGTGGCGACGCGCAGGCCGGCATTGACGAAGGCGGGTTGATCTTCCACCCCCCACGGCGGGGTGCGGTATTCCGATGAGCGGGCAATCAGCCGCACCTCGCCGCCGTCGCACAGCATCGCCACGGCACGGTCGAATGTCGTGCGCACATCGCCCAGATTGCCCCCCAGTGCGATCAGCACATCAGCCATGTGGTGGGTCAGCCATTTCGTGGGTCAGCCATGTCGTCGGCGCAGGATCGAGACACCCACATCGGTGAAGATGGCGGCGACCGGAGCGTGCGGCTTGTGGACCGTCACCTTGACGGCGGCGGCGCGCGGAAAGGCTGACAAGACCGCGTCCGCGATGGCGCCCGCGGCCGCCTCGACCAGGCGAAAGTTCCTGTTCGTGAAGGCCTGCGTCGCGACCTCGACGAGAGCCGAATAGGAGACCGTGTCGACCAAGCGGTCGCTCGCCGCGGCGGTCGCGAGATCGAGTTCGAGCTCGATGTCGATGACGAAGCGCTGGCCGACCTTCTCCTCGTGTTCCATGACGCCGTGATGGGCGTGGACCAGGAGGCCGGTGACGAAGATCGCATCGCTCATTTGCGGCTCCGGATGGCGGCGGCCACTTTCAGGGCCTGGACGGTCGCCGCGACATCGTGCACGCGCACGATTCGCGCGCCGTCCAGGACCGCGAGGAGATGCGCCGCGATCGAGCCGCCCAGCCGCCGGTCGGGCGGCGAGGGCGAGACGAAATCGATGAAGCGCTTGCGCGAGGCGCCGACCAGGATGGGCAGGCCGAAATGTGCCAGCCGGGAGGTCCCGGCGAGCGCGACGAGGCTCTGCGCCGGCGTCTTGCCGAAGCCGATGCCGGGATCGAGGACGAGGCGATCGCGGGCGATCCCCGCCGCCTCGGCGATGGCGAGGGTTTTGGCGAAGAAGTCGTCGATGTCCGCCAGGATGTCGATCGTCTCGTCGGCGGCATCGCGATTGTGCATGACGACCACCGGTGCGTGCCGCTCGGCGACCACATGGGCCATGGCGCCGTCGCGCTGCAAACCCCAGACGTCGTTGGCGATCGAGGCGCCGCGGTCGAGCGCCCAGGCGGCGACCTCGGCCTTCATGGTGTCGATGGACACCGGGACGCCGAGCCCGATCACCGCGTCGATGACCGGTCCGAGCCGCCGACGCTCCTCCGCGGCATCGACCGGCTCGGCGCCGCCATAGGGACGCGTCGATTCCGCGCCGATGTCGATGATGTCGGCGCCGTCCTCGGCCATGCGGCGGGCCTGTTCGATGGCGGCGGCAGGGTCGAGGAACCGGCCGCCGTCGGAAAACGAATCCGGCGTCACATTGAGGACGCCCATCACCAGCGGCCGGCCAAGGCCCAGCAGGCGCGTCAGGACGTCGGCGCCTGCGACCGACGCCACCGGGGCGGGAACGGAGGTATCTTTTGCACTCATGCCGGGCCGCTTTGCGCGTCGGAGAGCAGACTGTCAAGGAGTTCTGCCTGGAGCCCGCCGGGCGATTTCGGGTTGATCGCTCGTCCTGTCGTGTGGCCCCTGGATTGCTTCGCTTCGCTCGCAACGACGGCCTCTCTCGTCATTGCGAGGAGCCGAAGGCGACGAAGCAATCCAGGGGCCAAGAAGAAAGGGTTGGAGTGCTCACAATGCCAAGTGTTTTCAGAATCCGCCGCCGTCCGCGTCAGTAGCTGATCTTGAGGGGCAGCGTGCGCGCACTCGCAACCCAGCGCTCCACCAGCTTCTCGGAGGGCAACAGCCGCACGAGCTTGCGGTTCTTGTTCACGTCGGCCATGGCCTGGGCGAGGCGTTGCGGGTTGCGATATTTGAGCTCCCGCACGGTGTCGACCCCGGCGGCTTCGAGAAGGCCGGCATAGTCCTCGCCGATCCCCTTGATGCGCATGCGATCGACCAGGTTGGCCCAGCGCAGGATGGAGCGCTCGTCATATCCGATCTGCTCGGCGAGCGCGCGCCGCCCCCGTGGCGTCCTGGCGCATTCAAGAAACTTGTCGCTGGTGCGGATGCCGATGGATTTGAGCTTGGCGACGGCGGACTCGTCGAGCGAATGCAGATCGGCGATGGCATACGGCATGTGAAGACCTAAAGGTACTGACGAAGTCCGGGAATGGCGGTGGCGAAACCGTCCACCGTCTCCTGTCCGACATTCTCGCGCGCAAAAGCGATGATCTCGCGGACGACGCCCTGGATCTGGTCCATGCCGAGCCCGGCACCCATCAGTCGCGTGCCGACACCCATGATGCCGCCGACCGGCAGGCCGCCTTTTTCGTGGGCGCGGGCGATTGCCGCATCGGCTCCCGGAAGGCGTGCGAGCAGGGGCTCGATTGTCTCGGACGGGACCTCGCGCGACAGGAAGTCGAGGATTATGCCGACAGCCGCCTCGGCGACAGGGCGAGTGACGCCGACATTGGCGACGATGCGGCCGACGAGTTCATCCATGTGCCCGATCCCCTCTCTGCACTGTCGGCAGCTTGGCCAAACATATTGAACATCAGCCCTCTCCGAGACAAGAGTTGGCTCGACATCGTCGGCGTTCGTGCGCGAACGTGACTTGTCCGCAACAGGTGATGAAACGTAGTTCGCATCTTCGCATGCGTCGACACGATGTTCTGAACGCGAAATTGCTCTCTCGCTCGCGGCAGCCGGGCGCACTATAAGCGTACCTGCACCGGCGCGCCGCCGCCGGGCGCCACCAGGGATGGACGAGCGATGGCAAACAACGAGCAGGGCAGGATCTTCGTCGGCAAAGGGCGCGCACCTCGGTATCTCACGCTCGCCTATGGTAACCGCCACGGTCTCGTCACCGGTGCGACCGGAACGGGCAAGACGGTGACGTTGCAGACTTTGGCGGAAGGTTTCGCGCGCGCCGGCGTGCCGGTGTTCGCCGCCGACATCAAGGGCGACCTTTCCGGCATCGCCGCGCCGGGCGACGCCAAGGACGCATTCACCAAGCGGGCCAAAGAGATCGGCATCACCTACGAGCCGGACGAATTCACCACCGTGTTCTGGGATCTGTTCGGCGAGCAGGGCCATCCGATTCGCTCGAGCGTGTTCGAGATGGGTCCGCTGCTCCTCGCCCGCATGCTCGATCTCAATGACGTGCAGGAAGGCGTCATCAACATCGCGTTCCGCTTCGCCGACGACGACCCCGACCTGACCGGCCTGGATGCCAACGGCCTCGTCGATCTCAACGACCTGCGCGAACTGCTTGCGTTCGTCTCCAAGAACGGCAAGGAAATCGGTTCACGCTACGGCAACGTCGCCTCGGCGAGCGTCGGCGCGGTGCAACGCCAGCTCCTGGTTCTGGAAAACCAGGGCGGCGCCAAGTTCTTCGGCGAACCGGCATTGGACATCCATGACTTCATCAAGACCGATCGCGACGGCCGCGGCGTCATCAACATCCTGGCCGCCGACAGGTTGATGGAGAACCCGCGGCTCTACGCGACGTTCCTGCTGTGGTTGTTGTCGGAAATGTTCGAGCAACTGCCGGAGGTCGGCGATCTCGACAAGCCGAAACTGGTGTTCTTCTTCGACGAGGCGCATCTCCTGTTCAACGACGCGCCAAAGCCGCTCCTCGACAAGATCGAGCAGGTGGTGCGGCTGATCCGGTCGAAGGGCGTCGGCATCTATTTCGTCACCCAGAATCCCCTCGACGTGCCCGAGAAGGTCCTGGCCCAGCTGGGCAATCGCGTGCAGCACGCGCTACGCGCCTTCACGCCGCGCGACCAGCGGGCGGTCAAGGCCGCCGCCGAGACGTTCCGGGCCAATCCCGATCTCGACACCGCCAAGGTCATCACCGAGCTCGGCAAGGGCGAGGCGCTGGTGTCGTTCCTGGAGGGCAATGGCACGCCGGCAATGGTCGACCGGGCCCTGATCGCGCCGCCGAGCGCGAGGGTCGGTCCGGTCACGCCGGAGGAACGCAAGTCGGTGATCGCCAGAAGCCCGTTCAAGGGCCGCTATGATCAGGCGATCGATCCGCAGTCCGCCTATGAAGTCCTGAAGGAGCGTGTCGCCAGCGCGGCGCGGCAGGACGATGACACCCCGCCGCGGCGTGGGTCGCGGCAGGAGCCCGCCGAAGCGCCGGAACCCGATGGCGGCGGCGGGCTGGGGGGCATTCTCGGCGGTGTCCTGGGTGGAGTTCTCGGAGGTGGATCGGGCGGCGGCCGTTCGCGCGGCCGCATGTCGACCACCGAAGTCGTCGTCAAGCAGGTGGCTCGCTCGGTCGCGAGCCAGGTCGGAAACCAGATCGGCCGGGCGGTGGTGCGCGGCGTCCTGGGCAGCATACTCGGAGGTCGCCGGTGACAGTATCGCCACAACAACTCGACGCCGTTCTCGCAAGGATCGACGCCGATCTCGATCAATCCCTGGAGCGGCTGTTCGCGCTCCTGCGCATCAAGTCGATTTCCACCGACCCCGCCTTCGCGGGCGATTGCCGCGCCTGTGCGGAACATCTCTCCCGCGATCTCGCCGGCATCGGCTTCGTCGCCGGGGTCAAGGCGACCGGTGGCCATCCCGCCGTGGTGGCCAAAAGCCCGGCCGGTAATGGCGGTCCGCGCGTACTGTTCTACGGCCATTACGACGTGCAGCCGGTCGATCCCGTCGACCTGTGGCGCGTGCCGCCGTTCGAGCCGCGCATCGAGACGCTGGCCGACGGCCGCAAGGCGATCGTCGCCCGCGGCGCCTGCGACGACAAGGGTCAGGTGATGACCTTCGTGGAGGCCTGCCGCGCCTTCAAGGCGGTCACCGGTTCGCTGCCGCTCCCGATCACCATGCTGCTCGAGGGCGAGGAGGAATGCGGCTCCAAGAACCTGCCGGCCTTCGTCGAGTCCTCGAAAAGCGAACTCGATGCCGATCTGGCGCTCGTATGCGACACCGGCATGTGGGACCCCAAGACGCCGGCGATCACCACGTCGCTGCGCGGCCTTGTCTACGAGGAGGTGACGGTCACCGCCGCCGACCGCGACCTGCACTCCGGCCTGTTCGGCGGCGCGGCGCAAAATCCCATCCGGGTGCTGTCGAAGATTCTCGGCGCCCTCCACGACGATGACGGCCGCGTCACCATTCCGGGCTTCTACGACGGCATCCACGACCTGCCGCCCGAGGTGGCCCGGCAATGGGCCGCGCTCGACATCACGGCGGAGAATTTCTTGGGCCCGGTCGGCCTGTCGGTGCCGGCGGGAGAGAAGGGCCGTTCGATCCTCGAACAGGTCTCTTCGCGGCCGACCGCCGAGGTCAACGGCATCTGGGGCGGCTACACCGGCGAGGGGTCGAAGACCGTCATCCCCTCGCAGGCTTCCGCCAAGGTCTCGTTCCGCCTCGTCGCCGGCCAGGACCCGCTGAAAATCCGCGACGGCTTCCGCGCCTTCGTGAATGCGCGCCTTCCCGCCGACTGCTCGGCGCGCTTCATCGACCACTCGGCCGGCCCGGCGCTGATGCTCGACTGGGGCATGAAGCCGCTCGCCGCTGCCAAGCGTGCGCTCAGCGAGGAGTGGGGCCGCGAGGCGCTGCTGATCGGTTCGGGCGGCTCGATCCCGATCTGCGGCGACTTCAAGCGCGTGCTCGGCCTCGACACGCTCCTGATCGGCTTCGGCCTCGACGACGACCGCGTCCATTCCCCCAACGAGAAGTACGATCTCACCAGCTTCCACAAGGGCATGCGCAGCTGGGCGCGGGTTCTGGCGGCGCTGGCGGGGTGAGGCTTCTCGCGGCGATATTCATCCGTTCGGCACGGTAACGTGCCCCGGTCGCGGTGCAGCATGGAGCCATGAGCGCGTTTACGCGCGCAATGGCGGAGTGATGCGCCGCTGACTGTTCAGTCCGGGGCCTTGCGCCGGCGCCGGTCGGGGCAGCCGCGGAGCAAGGCCCCGGCGCTGCGGAGCGGCAGACCGCCAAGTGTGCGGTCCGCTGCACCGCGTCCGGGGCACGAAAACATTCGCACTGCACCCCCGGCATGGCAGCCCTGCTGCGGCGATGTTGTTGCGGAATCCCAAGGCGGGCGCGGCGATGGCCGGCACTGCTGCGGCGCGCTCCGATCACAGGGAATCGGGGCATCGCCAGCGTTGTACCGATCGCCATGGACATCTTCGAATCGCTGAGCGGCGTCATCAGTTGCATGCTGATGATCGGCCTCGGCTATTTCCTCACCCACCGGGGCTGGTTCGACGAGCAGACCGGCGTCTTGTTCTCCCGCCTCGCCATGTGCATCGCGATCCCGCTCTACATGATCGTCAGCATGCTGCGTACCTACAGCAAGGCGGACCTGCTGCAGGCGGGCCTCGCCATCGCGATTCCGCTCGCCAGCATGCTGGTCGTCTACGGCATCGGGCTCGCGACCTCGTTCCTGGTGCATGTCCCGGCCCACCGTGTCGGCGTCTTCCGCGCCATGTTCTTCGTCGCCAATTCGGGCTTCATCGGCTTTCCGGTCAACGTGGCGCTGTTCGGCGAGAAGGCGCTGCCCTATGCGGTGATCTGGTATCTGGTGCAGTCGTTCCTGTTCTGGACGATTGGCGCCTGGGGCCTGAGCACGGACGGTTGGGCGTTCGCGCGGATGGACGGCGGCTCGACGGTCGCGCGGCTGATGCCGTCGGTGTTCAGCCTCGCCAATCTCAGGAACGTGCTGTCACCGCCGCTGATCGGCTCGGTGGTCGCCGTGATCCTCATCCTGGCGGGCATCCGGCTGCCGGTTTTCCTGGAGAGCACCTTCACCTATCTGGGTGGACTGACGACGCCGCTTGCCATGCTGTTTCTCGGCATCGCGGTCTATTTCAGCAATCTGCGCTCGCTGCGCATCGGCACCGATATCTGGGTGCTGGTCGCAGCCCGTTTCCTGGTCGCCCCGGCGGTGGTCATCGTCCTGACCTCGCTGGTGCCCGTGCCTGACCTGATGCGCAAGGTGTTCATCATCGAGTCGGCCATGCCGGTGATGATGCAGGTCTCGATCGCCGCCCGCGCATTCAACGCCGACGCCAAATACGCCGCCGTCACCACGGCGCTGACGACCGTGATGGCGATGGCGACCATCCCGGCCTACTTCCTGCTCCTGCACTACGGCATCGTGTGACGGCGGCCGCGCCGTCCGCGAAGCTCATGGGAACATCTCGACGAGCGAATGCAGGTCGGCCACCACGCGCTCCGGCGCTGCCTCGGGGTATTCGTCGGGCAGGCCGGCCCGGTTGACCCACACGGCGCGGAAACCGAATGTCGCCGCACCCATCACGTCCCAGCGGTTGGACGACACGAACACCACCTCGGCCGGCGTCCGGCGGAAATGTCCGGCCACCAGCGCATACACCTCCGGGCAGGGCTTGTAGCGGCGGATGGCATCGACCGACAGGATGGCATCGAGATCGGCGGAGAGGCCGGCATGGCCGACCGCGGTTTCGAGCATGGCCGGCGTGCCGTTGGACAGGATGGCGGAGCGGACTCCGCGGCCCTTGAGGGCCGAAAGCGCGGCGCGGGCATCCGGGAAGGCGTCGAGATTGCGGTAGGCTTCGAGGAGTATCGGCGCCAGCCCCGGTTCGACGGAAGGATAGCGCGCCAATGCGTATGCGAGCGCGCGCTCGGTCAGCGTCCAGAAATCCGCATAGTGGCCGGCGAGCGTCGCCGTCCAGGTATATTCGAGTTGCTTGGTGCGCCACAATTCCGAGACGCGGTCGGCGTCGGCGCCGACCTCGGCGCGATGGCGGCCGATGGCGGCGTGAATGTCGAACAGCGTACCGTAGGCATCGAAGACGGCTACAGCCTTTGACATGGATTGTGCTCCCGCGGCGCCGGCCGGTCCGGCACGGCGCTTCATGTTGGCAAAGCGCCCCGGCGCGGACAATCGCCGATTCCGACCTGCGGCCACCCAATACAAGATGGCAACGTCCGGTCGGACAGCGCCGCGGCTCCGGCGGGGCTATTTGGGGTCGGGCACGGGAACGAACAGCAGATTGTCGATGTCGCGGCCGCGGATGTCGTAGACGCGGGCGAACGAGATGCCGTCGCGCACGATGTCGACGAGCACCGGGGCGTCGAGCTTGCGGCAATAGTACTCGCCAAGCATCAAGGCGAAGTCGGCGCCTTGCGGCGTCCAATCGACCTGCAGTCCCGGCAGCCCGACCTTCGCGGGCGGGTGCGGACCGCAGGTGGCGACGTGCCAGCGTCGTCCGGACGGGGCGGGCATGCCGGCGAGCTTGTCGCGTAGCGCGTCGGTCGCCTGCTTGAACGACAGGCCCCAGTAGTCGAGCATGTAGTGGTCGCGGGCGGCGCGGGTGCCGCCGGCGATCAGGTTGAAATGGACGTACTCGTAAGGGTGCAGCCGCACCATGGCGGCGACCGGCGGCACGCAGGCAAGCGCCATCACGGCCGCGGCGGCGGCCGCCGCCGCCGGCTTCCACGCGGACAGGCGCGCGATCAGCCGACTGCCGGCGAGGCCAGCGAGGACCGCGATGGGTGGCACGATGAACAGGAAATGCCGGATGCCGTTGTACATGGCCGGCCCCATGGCGACGGTCAGGACGATGGGAAACAGCGCCGCCAGCACGACCATCATCAGGGCCGCGCGGCGTTGCAGCGTGAGCCTTCCGGCGATGATGGCGGCGGTGGCGCCGGCCGCGCCCGCCGTGCCGAGGACCAGGAGGATGACCGGCAGCTTGAGGGCGAGAAGCTGCGGCAGGTAGCGTCGCGGCATGTCGGGGACGAGGATGAAGGCGCCGTCGAACAGTTCCCGCCACGGCTTTTCGAAGAAATGCGAGAAGTACAGCAGTGCATTGAAGGGATTGAGCGGGTCGACCACGGACCACGGCCACACCAGCGCCATCAGGGCATAGGCCGGAACGAGCCATGGCAGGAGCCTGAGCACGAACCGGCCGGCGCGGCGTAGCGCTTCATCGAGCCCGAGGAGCCGCCATTCGGTCGCGACCACGAAGGCGAATGCTGCGGTCGCGTAGATGATGCCGAAGATGCCGAGAATGCGGGTGCCGATCGCCAGGCCGATCCCGGCTGCGAAGAGCGCCGATCCGCCGGTGGAGGGGGAGGGGTATTTCTCGAACAGTCGCGTCATGCCGGCGAGCAGGATGGCCATCGCCACCGCGAACGGCACGTCCTTGGCGTTCATGAACATGTGGCCGTAGAAGAACGGGCAGGTGGCGAGCAGCACGATGGCGATCGCCCCGGAGACCGGGCCGCCGAGGCGCCGGCCAAGGCGCCAAGTGACGAACAGGCCGAGGAGGCCGACGGCGGCACCGACCAGCCGGCGGGTCTCGAACAGCGTGAACGGCAGGAGCTTGGCGGCCACGGCGGCGAGAAGGTCGAAGCCGCCCCCATAGGCGTAGAGATTGACGAAATGCAGCGCCCTGCGGTCCGTAAAACCGGAGGCGTAGAGGTCGTAAAGGAGATCGCCGTATTCGGAGTGGGTGAAGTCGTCCCAACCCAGCCCGTAATCGCGGAATGTCGCCGCGGCGACGACCGCGGCGACCAGGAGCACCGCGACGGCGAGAAGATCGGCGGTGCGGTCCAAACGCTGCACCGCCGGCAATTGCGAAGGCATCATCCGGCTTTCGTGATGTGACGCCGGGCAGGTGTCCGGCGCGCGCGGCGACCTTTTAGCACCAGCGGGCCCGGCTTGGCACCCGCAGGTCCGGCGCCTGCCGGTGGCGGGCTGCCGCGCGCTTCTGCCGCAGGCAACGACCCATCAGGCAACTCTCTCCCTGCAACCGGGGAGAGAGCGGTGCCATTCGGGAGATCGCCACGAGGCTCGGGAGGATTACTTCGCCGCGTAGAGTTCGGCGACGTACTCCCAGTTCACCAGGTGGTCGAGGAAAGCCTTGAGGTAATCCGGACGGCGGTTGCGGTAGTCGATGTAATAGGAATGCTCCCACACGTCGCAGCCGAGGATCGGCTTGGCGCCCTTGACGAGCGGGCTTTCGCCGTTGGGGGTCTTGTCGACGATGATCTTGCCGTCCTTGACGGCGAGCCAGCACCAGCCGGAGCCGAACTGGCCGACGCCGGCGGCGATGAAGTCCTCCTTCATCTTGGCGACCGAGCCGAGATCGGCGACGATCTGCTTCTCCAGTTCGCCGGGCATCTTGTCGCCGCCGCCGTTCGGCTTCATCCACTTCCAGAAATGCAGATGGTTGAAGTGCTGGCCGGCATTGTTGAACACCGCCGGGTTCTTGCCGTGCGAGCCCTTGACGATGTCCTCCAGCGACTTGCCCTCCCATTCGGTGCCCTTGAGCGCGTTGTTGCCGTTGTTGACATAGGCGAGGTGGTGCTTGTCGTGGTGATACTCGAGCGTTTCCTTTGACATGAAGGGCGCGAGAGCATCGTGGGCGTAGGGCAGATCAGGAAGCGAAAACGACATGGGGTTGACTCCTCGGTCGCGGCACTGTGTGCCGGCTGCTTGGCTTGCCGTCGAGAATTGGAAATGGAAGCGACGGAAAACGAACCACCTCCCCTAAGTAGGATGCGGTTCGAGTATGGGCAACGGCCGAACGATACCTGCCGTTAGGTCTTCGTCCGGCTTCGACGCCGGTACGGCATGATAAATTCAACCGCAGGTCGCCATGGCGACGATTGGAATAAACTCGTTAACGACGTTGATGTAATTTGGAAATATGCCCCTTTAGGGGTGACGAGAATGTGTCGGCAGCGACGGGCGCACGGAATGCGGCCGGCCGGCGTTGGTATGTCGTGTTTTAGGGTCGCGTAGAGGATTGACTGCGATGGTCGCGTTCTTCATGTCGGTCGGCATCGCGGGTGCGCTCGTGAGCCTGTTCGCGCTCGGTTTCGGCTTTGCTTACAATAGCTTCGACCTCGGCAACACGCTTATCATCGCGGGCACGGTCGGGCTGGGGGCGAGCCTCGCCCTGGTCGGGATCGCCGCCGTGTTGCGCGAGTTACGTCGTGTCGCCGACGTAATGACGGCGCGCGTCCCCGAGCGAGGCCTGCCGGCGTCCGAGCCGGCCGACACCGCCCCCGGCCGGGCGCGCATTCCCTATCCGCCGAAGCCGGAGCCTGCTGTCCGCGAGCGTGCGAGTGACGTCAGGATGACGGAGCCTCAGATCGGCATGGAGGCCGAGCGGCCGCGGAATATCTTTGCCGCCGCTCGGGCTGAACCGCCTCTGGTTGCCGAGCCTGAACCGCTGGCGCAGACCCGGCCCACGATGGCGCCGCCGCCGGCCGAGCCGCCCTACGAGCCGAAATTCGGCCCCGCCGACATCCTCGCCCGCATCGGCGGCGGACGGGCGGCGAAATCCGAAGCCCCGCGTGAGGTGCGCGCCCCCGCCGAAGAGGTGTCGCCGCCCGAGCCGCCGCTTTCGGGCGAACGCACCGAACCGGAACCGACGCGGCGCGGTCGCGGCATGTTCGACGGCGTGTGGCCGGCGGAGTCGCCGGCCCGATCGGGTGAGGCCGAAGCGCCCGCCCGCCCGCCCAGGCCGGAGCATCGGCCCGAACCCAGGCCCGAATCCAGGCCTGAACTCAGGCATGAACCCCGGAGCGAGCCCCGCTCAGAGCCCAGGCCGGAGACCCGATACGAACTTCGGCGCCCGCGTGCCGAGCCGCCGCCGCTGCAGTCTGCCGTGACGCCGCCGCCCGCCGCCGCATCCACGAGCGCCCCGGCCGAGCCCCGGCCGAACGTGGAGGCTCGGCCGGCCTCGATCCTGAAATCCGGCGTCATCGACGGCATGGCCTATACGCTCTACACGGACGGCTCCATCGAAGCGCAGCTGCCGCAAGGCACGGTGCACTTCGCCTCGATCGAGGAACTGCGTCTCCATCTCGAAAAGAACGGCTGATATCGGCCGAATTCGGTGCCAGGTCGCCCGATCGAACCGCGCCTGTCGGTCCGTTCAATCGTCTAGCGTATGGCGAACCAGATTGACCCAGTAGCGGATGCCGTGGGCGAGGGTCGCGTCGTTGAAATCGAAGCAGTGGGTGTGGACGTCGTGGACGACCCCGTCCGGGCCGGGACCCGCTCCCATCCAGCAGTATGCGCCCGGGCGCTCGGCGACGAAGTAGGCGAAATCCTCGGCCCCGGTGGACAGCGGGCGTTCGCCGTCGACGTGATCCTCGCCGACCGTATCGATGGCGGCGCGGATTGCGGCCGCGCAGCCGTCCGGCGAGTTGACCAGCGGCGGCGTCCCCTCGTTGATGGTGACATCGCCCGAGCAGCGCGAGGCGCGCGCCAGCAGGTCCGCCTGCTCGGTCATCCGGTCCTTGAGGATCCGCAGGACATCGGTGCGAAAGTAGCGTGCCGTGCCTGCGACCGCGAATTCGCTCGGCATCACGTTCGGGGATGCGGACGAGCCCGCCGCCACATGACCGACGCTGATCACCGCTGAGTCGAGCGAGGAGACATTGCGGCCGACGATCGTCTGCAGCGCCAGCATGAATTGAGCCGCCGGTATGGTGACGTCGGTCGCATGGTGTGGCGCCGCGCCCCCATGCCCGCCGGTGCCGCGGAACTCGGCGCGAAAGCTCAGCGCGCCGGCCAAAGCCGGCCCCGTGCGGGTCGCGAACTCGCCCAGCGGGCGGGCCGGATCGGTGTGGAGGCCGAAGACGAGGTCGACGGGGAAACGGGTGAACAGTCCGTCGGCGATCATCGCCTTGGCGCCCGAGGCCGTCTCTTCGGCGGGCTGGAACAGGAATATCACCGTGCCGGCGAAATCCGGGTCGGCGGCCAGATAACGGGCGGCGCCGAGCAGCATGGCGGTATGACCGTCGTGTCCGCAGGCGTGCATCTTGCCGGGCACGGTCGAGCGATAGGCGAAGTGGTTGTGCTCCTCCATATGAAGCGCGTCCATGTCGGCGCGCAGCCCGATCGTGCGCCGGCCGGGACGCCGTCCGTGCAGGACGCCGACGACGCCAGTGACGCCGATCTTCTCGTGCACCTCGATGCCCCATGCGCGCAGATGGTCGGCGACGATGCCGGCGGTGCGGACTTCTTGCAGCGCCGTTTCGGGGTGCGCGTGCAGGTCGCGCCTCGTCGCGATGAGATCCGGCAGATAGGAGGCGAGCCGGTCGTCGTCGATGCGATTCATGTCGAACTTGGCCTTTCAAGGAATACTAGGTGACGTGTGCGCGCCGCCGGCAGGTTCAAGGGCAGGGCGCGCCTCGTGTCGACGACGCGCGACGCATGGCCGACGACATTTGCGGAACCGATCCGATCAGCATGCGGGTGTAGTCGTGCTGCGGCGAGACGAAGAGCTGGCGTGCCGGCTGCACTTCGACCAGCCGGCCTGCATGCATGACGCCGATGCGGCCGGCCATATGGCGCACGACCGCGAGGTTGTGGCTGATCAGCACGTAGGTCAGGCCGAGCTCTTGTTGGAGATCGCGCATCAGGTTGAGAATCTGCGCCTGCACGGAGACGTCGAGGGCGGAGGTGGGCTCGTCGCAGACGATGAATTCGGCCCGCGCCGCCAGCGCCCGCGCGATGGCGATGCGCTGACGCTGTCCGCCGGAGAATTCGTGGGGGTAGCGGCGCATGTCGCCGGCGCTCATGCCGACCAGCGTCAGGAGCCGCGCCGTCTCGGACGCCGCGTCGGCGGAGCTCGGCACGACCTTGAGGGCGAGCATCGGCTCCGCGATGATGCGTCCGACGCGCCAGCGCGGGTTGAGGCTCGCATAGGGGTCCTGGAAGATCATTTGCATGCGTCGCCGCAGGGCGCGCTGCTCGCTCCTGGAAGCCTCGCCGGTGATCGAGGTGCCGTCGATGGTCACGCTGCCCCGGTCCGGCGACATGAGGCCGACGAGCATGCGTGCGACCGTCGACTTTCCCGATCCGCTCTCGCCCACGAGCGCGAAGGTCTCGCCCTTGTCGACGTCGAAGGAAACGTCGCGGACCGCCTCGACGTAGCGCCGGCCGCCGCCTTCGATCAGGCGGTTCAGCCAGGGCTTCGACACGTCGAAACGTCGCGACAGGTTGCGGACCTCGACGAAGTGCGATGCGCCGCTCATGGCGCGTACTCCGCTTGCGCGGTGCGGTGACAGGCCGTCCGGTGATCGCCCTCACCGGCCAGGACCGGGCGCCGTGTGCGACACAGATCGTCGGCGAGCTCGCAACGGGGATGGAAGACGCAGCCGTCCGGAATGGCGGACAGGGACGGCATGGCGCCCGGGATCTGCCGCAGGCGTTCGGCGTCGGTTTCGAGCGATGGGATCGCCGCGATGAGTCCCTGGGTGTAGGGATGGGCCGGATGCGCCACGATGTCGGCGACCCGGCCGATCTCGACCACGCGGCCCGCATACATCACCGCGACCCGGTCCGCGGTCTCGGCGATCATGCCCATGTCGTGGGTGATGAGCATGAAGGCGGTGCCGTGCGTGTCGCACAGGCGGCGGATGAGGGCGATGATCTGCGCCTGGACGGAGACGTCGAGGGCGGTGGTCGGTTCGTCCGCGATGACGAGTTCGGGTTCGGCACACAGCGCCAGCGCGATCACGATGCGCTGTCGCTGTCCGCCCGAGAACTCGTGGGGATAGCTGCGCAGCCGTTCGGCCGGTTCCGGAATGCCGACCTCTTCGAGCAGGGAGACGGCACGATCGCGCGCCGCCCGGCGGCCGAGGCCGAGATGAACGCCGATCGTCTCGGTGAGGTGATCCCCGATCGTCATCAGGGGATTGAGGCTCGTGAGCGGATCCTGGAACACCATGCCGATGTGGCGCCCGCGGATGCGTTCCATGCCGGTGCGGGAGAGCTTATCGATGCGCTGGCCGTTCAGCCTGATCTCGCCGCCGGCGATGCGGCCGGGCGCGGCGATCTGCTGCATGATGGCGGCGCCCGTAATGGACTTGCCGGCTCCGGATTCGCCGACGAATCCGAGCACCTCGCCCTGATGGATGTCGAACGAGACCCCGTCGAGCCCGACCAGGAGATCGCGGCGCGTCGGAAATTCGACCCGCAGGTCGCGTACCGAAAGGACAGGGTCCGCCATCTCGGTTCTCGGCCTCAACGCAGCTTCGGATTGAGGGCGTCGCGCAGCCAGTCGCCCAGGAGATTGAGGGTGAGCACCAGGATGGCGAGTGCGAAGCCCGGGAAGGCGACAATCCACCATTCGCCCGAGAACAGGTATTCCTGCCCGATGCGGATCAGTGTTCCCAACGACGGTCGCATGGGAGGCAGGCCGACGCCGAGATAGGAGAGGGTCGCTTCGGTGATGATGGCGAGGCCGAAATTGATGGTCAGGATCACCAGCACCGGGCTCATGACGTTGGGCAGGATGTGGCGCACCATGATGGTGCGCGACGGCAGCGCGAACAGGCGGGCGGCGCTGACATAGTCCTTCTTCTTCTCGACCATGGTCGAGGAGCGCACGGTGCGGGCATACTGCACCCAGAACGACAGGCCGATGGAAATGACGATGACCATGGCGGCGCTGTCGTCGCGCTTGAGCGCCGGCAGCATTGAATGCAGGATGCCGTCGACCAGAAGCGCGATCAGGATCGCCGGAAAGCTCAGCTGTACGTCGGCCGTGCGCATGATCAAGGTGTCGACGAAGCCGCCGAAATAGCCCGCGACGATGCCGAGCGAGATCCCGATGGCGGCGGCCAGGAGCACGCCGAGCGCGCTGATGACGATCGAGGTGCGCAGGCCGTAGAGCACGGCCGAGAGCATGTCGCGGCCCTGATCGTCGGTGCCGAGCAGGAATTCCGTACTGCCGCCCTGCTGCCAGGCCGGTGGCAGGTTGGAGTGCATGACGTCGAGCGACATCGCGTCGAACGGGTCGGTCGGCGCGACCCAGGGGGCGAGAAGCGACGCCGTCAGCAGGATCGCGAGCAGGAGCGTCGCCACGAGCACCAGGCGGTTGGCGCGGAAGTCGATGCAAAGATCGCTCTGCCACACACCCGCCCAGACCGATCGGCCGTGCGCTTCGGCTTCGTTCGTGGTGCGGGTCATACCCGGCTGCTTCCCTTCAGTCGCGGGTCGACGGCGTTGTAGAGCAGGTCGACGACCATGTTGATCATCACGAACATGAACGCGATCAGCAGCAGATAGGTCGACATGATCGGCACATCGACGTTCTGCACGGACTGCAGGAAGAGAAGCCCCATGCCGGGCCACTGGAACACGGTCTCGGTGATGATCGAAAAGGCGATGATCGAGCCGAGCTGCAGCCCGACCACGGTGATCACTGGCACCAGCGTGTTCTTCAGCGCGTGACGGAAGTAGATGCGTCGCTGCGGCAGGCCGCGCGCGACGCCGAAGCGTATGAAGTCGGCCCGCAGCACCTCGAGCATCTCCGAGCGCACGAGCCGCATGATCAGCGTCATCTGGAAGAGCCCGAGGGTGACTGCCGGCAAAAGGAGCGATTTCCAGCCCTGCAGCGTCAGGAGTCCCGTCGACCAGTGTTTGGTGACCGGTACGAGGCCGGAGCGTCCGAATGACGGCAGCCACCCCAAGGCGACCGAGAAGACGTAGATGAGCAGAATGCCGATGAGGAAGGTCGGCAGGCTGACGCCGACGAGGGACACAGCCTGGAGCGCGGCCGAGATGCGACCGCGCGGGTTGAGGGCGCAGTAGACGCCGAGCAGTATGCCGGAGACGAGCGAGAGCATGGCGGCGACGAGGGCGAGTTCGAGGGTCGCCGGAAGCCGTTCGGCGAGGAGTTCCATGACCGGCCGGCGAAACTGGAACGAGACGCCGAAATTGAGGCTGGCGACGCGGCCGACATAGCGGACGAACTGGACCAGCGTCGGCTGGTCCAATCCGAGGCTCTCGCGCAGGGCCTGGCGTTCGGCCTCGGTGGTCTCGACCCCCACCATCTGATTGACCGGATCGCCGGCGTAACGAAACATGATGAAGGCGATCAGCGTCACGACCAGCATGACGACGAGAGACTGCAACAGCCGGCGGACCACGAGGGCGATCATGCGCAAGGGCTTTCGCGACGCGGAAGGAAGTCTATACGACCGCTCCCATGGGAGGCAGTCCGGCCGCTACCTCGCCATGGGAGCATTGCGCCTGATCCTCAGTTCTTGGTGACCCAGTAGAAGCGGAAGTCGTTGTCGGCCCGCTGCACCACCTTGACGTTGCTTCGGATCCCCCAGGCCAGGGTCTGCTGGTGCAGCGGTATGTAGGCCACTTCCTGGTTCTGGGCGATGTCGTAGGCATCGTAAATGAACTGGTTGCGTTTGGTCTCGTCGGGCTCGCGCCCGATGTCGATGGTCAGCGCGTCCACCTTCTTGTTGCAGTAGTTGCCGATATTGTTGCCGCCGCCATGACCGGCATCGTCGCGGCAAGTATAGAGGTCGCGCAGGACCCCGAGACTGCCCGATCCGTTGGTCTGCCAGCCGAGAAGGTAGAACGAGGTCGCGTAACCGCCGCTGGCGTAGATGCGCCCGAACAGGATCGACTTGGGCTCCGCCTTGAGGTTGGCCTTGATGCCGATCCGGGCAAGCATGGGAACGATCGCCTGGCAGATGCGCTCGTCGTTGACGTAGCGGTCGTTCGGACAGTCGAACTGGACCTCGAAGCCGTTGGGATAGCCGGCCGCGGCCAACAGCGCCTTGGCGGCGTTGGGATCGAAGTCGGGCCGCTTGAACTCGCCGGCGCGCGGAAAGAGCTCCTTGGCGACGATCAGTGACGTCGGCACGGCGGCATCGCGCATCACCCGCGTCTTGATCGCATCCTCGTTGATCGCCTGATAGACGGCGCGCCTGACGCGCACGTCCTTGAACGGATTGCCGTTGGTGACGGAGGACCGCGGCAGCACGGCACTGTGCTGGTCGAAGCCGAGATAGATGGTGCGCACCTCCGGGCCCTGCATGACGCGCGCGGACCCGCTGGCGTTGATGCGGTCGACGTCCTGGAGCGGGGCCGGCTCGATCATGTCGACCTCGCCGGAGAGGAGGGCGGCGACGCGGGTCGCCCCGGACGCGATCGGTGTGAACACGACCTCGTCGAGATTGTGCTCGCGCTTGCCCCACCAGCGCTCGTTCGGCACCCAGGTGGTCTTGACGCCCGGGCTGTGCGAGGCGAGCCGGAAGGGGCCGGTGCCGTTGGCGTTGAGTGAAATATAGGACGGTGCCGAGGCGCCGGCGTTCACCTGGACGCTGTCGTGCGCCTCGGTCCACTTCTTCGAAACGATGTACCAGGTGTCCCAGACGGCATTGAGAAGAGGCGAGGGGTCGGGCGTCGTGACGTCGACGGTATGGTCGTCCACCTTGGTGAAGACCGCATCGGCGGGGACCCGGGTCTTGAGATCGGACCCGGACGAGCGCACGCGGTCGGCCGAGAAGATCACGTCGTCGGCGGTGAAGGGGGTGCCGTCATGGAAGGTCACGCCCTTACGCAGGTGGAAGCGCCAGCGGCGCGCATCCGCCGAGACGTCCCAGCTTTCGGCGAGCGCCGGCACGATCTTGAGTTGGGCGTCGCGCGCCGTCAGTCCCTCGTAGACGCCGCCGATCAGGGCCAGCGTGAACGTCTCGGCGAGCGCGTAGGGATCGAGCGACTTCAAGTCGCCCTGCGCGGCAAAGCGAAAAGTGTTGGCCTGGGCGGGCGGAGTCAGCGCCAAACTGGATACTGATGCGCAAAGCCCGATGGCAGCAGCAACGACAAACCGTCCGAACCTCACAGGGATGCTCCTAATTCAATGACCAGCTCATGGGGCTGGTGTCATGTCACCGCGTCGAGGCGCACTGGCACCCGCAAAAGTCTAGGGAGCCCGAATTGTTGCAATCAAGGTGCCTATCTGGAACAACGTGTTGCCTTCGATGCAACGGACTTGGGTGATGATCGAGCCGACCCGGCTGCGTTATCTGTTTCACACGCATATCTGCGGCGGTATCCGGCAGGCCGCCGAACGGATCAATGTTGCGCCTTCGACCATCAGCCGGCAGATCGCGCAACTGGAATCCGAATTGGGGCTCGCGGTTCTGGAAAAGCGCGGGCGCTCCGTCGTCGCCACCAAGGTCGGCCTGAGCCTGTGCGAATACTATCGCGCCCAGCAATCGGCCGAGATCGCGCTGCGAGAGCAGCTCGATGCGATCCGCAACGTCGAGCACGGGCGGGTTCG
Source organism: Astrobacterium formosum (assembly GCA_030848545.1). GTDB lineage: Bacteria > Pseudomonadota > Alphaproteobacteria > Rhizobiales > Xanthobacteraceae > Astrobacterium > Astrobacterium formosum. The sequence goes on along the minus strand of JAVDCA010000027.1, from coordinate 52,051 downwards.
TCTTTCGATCGGCGAAGGCTTCGGGCCGTGGGTCGTCAACGGCCCGCTGAGGGATTTCCAGAACCGCTATCCGCGCGTCGAGATGGAAGTGCTCGTCCATCCGACTGCCGACGCGGTTCATGCGCTCCTGGAAGATCAGGTCGATCTCGCCGTCACCTATTTCGCTCCGAACGATCCTTCGCTCGTGTTCCACGCCCGCTCCGAGGTCCCGATCTGCGTCGTCGTGCACCGCGATCATGCGCTCACGCGATTGGGACGAATGCCGCGGCTGAGCGACGTGGTGAGCTATCCGGTCGGACTGCTGCAGCCGCAGTTCGGCGGCCGCCAGATCACCGATCTGATCGCCCGCTCGGAGCGCATCTCTCTGCGCCCGGTTCTGATCGCCAATTCCTATCTGCTCATCCGCTCGTTCGTTGCCCTCGGGAAGGGAGTCTTCCTGATGCCTTATCGGCCTTCGCCGCAGAGGGAATTGAACGAGGAGCTCGTATGGCTTCCGCTCGATTACGCGGCGCAGATCGCCTCCTATACTCAGATCGTCACCCGCCGCGGCCGGCATCTGCCCGACGTGACGCGCGAACTGTTGAGAATGTTGATCAGCAGCGGCGAGTTCGAACGCTGCTCGAACAGCCAGCAGAGCGAAACGCCGCCGCCGCGGGCCGGTTGATGCGTGCCGGCAGGGGAGCGAGATTTTGTTCCATCAACGGGTGGCCGAGCGCTTCCGGGGTGCTTGTCGGCCGTCTCCGGGGCGTGGTACGCTTGCAGCATGCGGATACGGAAACCGGCTGTGCGGAAAACGACCGTCAAGGCCAATGTCGAAGGCGGGTTTATGGTTGGCCGAGCCAGATTCGCGAAGATCAGTGCCGTTGAGGGCGTCAAACTCACGCCGAGCATGAATAAGCGAGCGGTTGAGTTCGACCGCGCCGGCCTGTCTGCCGAGGAGCGTCGCAAGGCCATCATCCGGGCGCACGCCAAAGCGTGATGTTGGCGATTATGTACGACGCCATTGCGGACCCGTACTGCTACCCTGGAACAACCGTCCTAAAGAACAAGCTGGACATCGGTGACCAAGCGCAGCTTGACGCTTTCGAGGCGGAAATTACCGCCCAACGCGCTGCCGAGCCGTTGCCTGCAGGCGATCTGTCGTTCGCGCACTACCTCAATATACATCGGCATCTGTTCCAGGACGTCTATTCGTGGGCGGGAGAGTTGCGGACTGTCCGCATTTCCAAGGGCGGCAGCATGTTCTGCTACCCGGAGAACCTCGCCGGCGAGATGGGAAAGCTGTTCGGTACGCTGAAGGCGGAGCAGTTTTTCCAGGACGTGGACGCGGGCAAGTTCGCCCAGAAGTCCGGGCACTTCCTGGCCGAATTGAATGCCATTCACCCGTTCCGTGAAGGTAATGGCCGCACACAATTGACTTTCTTTTTGCTGTTGGCTGCCGAGGCTGGTCACGACCCCGATTTTGAACGGCTCGATCCCGATGCCATCATGGCGGCTATGATTGCGAGCTTTGAAGGCGACGAGAAGCCGCTGGTCGATGCCATCGCAGGCCTGCTTGTGTAGCGTAATTGTTCAGCCGACACCCGCCGTCGCGATCGCGAGCGCGAAGGCGTAGACCAATGCAACTTCCTTGAGTCGCTCGAAGCGGCCCGACGCGCCGCCGTGGCCGGCCTGCATGTTGGTGCGAAATACGATAGGACGCTCGTCGGTCTTGGTGGTGCGCAGCCGCGCCACCCATTTGGCCGGCTCCCAATAGGAGACGCGCGGGTCGGTGAGGCCGGCCAGGACCAGCATGGCCGGATAGGGCTGGGCGCGCACATTCTCGTAGGGCGAATAGGCCAGCATGGTGCGGAAGGCGTCCGCATCGGCGATCGGGTCGCCCCATTCGCGCTGCTCCGGCGGCGTCAGCGGCAGGCTGTCGTCCAGCATGGTGTTCAAGGCGTCGACAAAGGGGACTTCGGCGACGATGCCGGCGAACAGGTCGGGGCGCATATTGGCGACCGCGCCCATCAGGAGCCCGCCGGCGGACCCCCCATGGGCGACGATGCGGTCCGGTGCGACCAGGCTCTGGCCGCGCAGATAGTCTCCGGCCGCGATGAAGTCGTGGAAAGTGTTCTGCTTGTCGGCGAGCTTGCCCTCCCGGTACCAGCGCCAGCCCTTCTCGCTGCCGCCGCGGATATGCGCGATGGCGTAGACGAAGCCGCGATCCACCAATGACAGGCGGTTGGTGGAGAACGCGGCGGGAATCGAATGCCCGTATGAGCCGTAGCCGTAGAGGAGGCAGGGCGCCGAGCCGTCGAGGGCGGTGTCCTTGCGGTGCAGGAGCGAGATCGGCACCGTCTCGCCGTCCGCTGTCGGGGCGAACACCCGCCTGGTGACGTATCGGGCTGGGTCGTGGCCGCTCGGGACTTCCTGGCGCTTGCGCAGGTCGCGCGTGCGCGTCCTCAAGGCATAGTCCCAGGTTTCCGACGGCGTCGTCATGGACGAATAGTCGAACCGCAGCGTGTCGGTCGCGAACTCGTAGCCAGCGCTGAACCCCAGCGAATAGGCCTCCTCCGCGAACGCGATGGCGTGCTCGTCGCCGGAGGCGAGGTGGCGCACGACGATGCGCGGCAGGCCGTCCTCGCGCTCCAGGCGGATCAGCCAGTCGGCGAGCACCGTGAAGGACAGAACGTAGACGCCGGCCCGATGGGGCACGAGATCGCGCCAGTGGGCACGATCGGGCGTCGCCCGTGGCGCCCAGGTGATCTTGAAATCCTCGGCGCCGTCGGCATTGGTGCGGAACAGGAGCGCGTCCTCACCCATGAACGAGGGATGATGCTCGACCGTGTAACGCACGGCGGTCTCACGACCGGCGACCGGCGTCGCGGTGGCATCAGCCGCCGTAAGGTCGATCAGCCAGCATTCGGACGTTTCGTGATTGTCGAGCGTGAGGACGGCGAAGCGGCGCGACTGGGTGGCGTCGAGCGACAGGAAATAGGCCGGGTCCTTGCTTTCGAACACCAGGACGTCGTCGGTGACCGGCGTGCCGAGCCGGTGGCGCAGGATCCACACGGGCCGGTGCTGGGCGTCGATGCGGGCATAGTAAAACGCGCTCGAGTCGGTGGTCCACACGACGCCGCCGGTGGTCTCGACAATGACGTCGTCGTGGTCGCGTCCGGTTTCCATATCGCGGACCCGGATCGTGAAGGCTTCCGATCCCTTCTCGTCGCAGCTCCAGGCGAGCAGGCGGTGGTCTCCCGAGTGGTCGGCGCCGCCCAACTGGAAGAACGGCTTGCCGGCCGAAAGCGCATCGCCGTCGAGGAGCACGGTCTCGCCGCCGCCGTCGCGGCGCTGGCGGCAGATCAGCGGGTGCTGGCCGCCCTCGCGGTAGCGATGGAAATAGGCGAAGTCGCCGTCAGGTGCCGGCACCGAGGAGTCGTCCTCCTTGATGCGGGCCTTCATCTCCGAGAACAGCTCGTCCTGCAGCGCCGCCGTCGGCGCCAGCACGGCCTGCGCATGGGCGTTCTCGGCGTCCAGATAGGCCCGGATGTCGGCCGGCAGGACGGTGGGATCGCGCATCACGTCGCGCCAGTTCTCGGCCTTGAGCCAGGCATAGTCGTCGGTGAGCGTGATGCCGTGGCGGCCGTAAGGGTGCGGCCGCTTGTCGGCATGCGGAAGGGCGCCTGCACGGCTGTCCAGCATGGGGCTCTCTTTTATTGGTCGAATGCGGACGAAAGACCGGCGCGGTTTCCGACAATTCCGGGATGGGATCAATCGGTCTTTCGGCGGCCTATTTGGTTTCACCTTCGGGCGTGAATGCGAGCGCGGTGCCGTTCAAGCAGTAGCGCTGTCCGGTCGGCCTCGGCCCGTCGGGAAAGACGTGGCCGAGATGCGCGTCGCAGGCCGCGCAGCGGACCTCGGTGCGCCGCATCAGCCACGAGCGGTCCTCGTGGGTGTCGACCGCCTGGGCCGAAAGAGGCGCAAAGAAGCTCGGCCAGCCGGTCCCGGACTCGAACTTGGTCGCCGACGAGAACAAAGGCGTGCCGCAGCACACGCAAGCATAGGTGCCGGCACGCTTTTCGTCCCAGAACGGGCCGGTGAAGGCGCGTTCGGTGCCGTGTTCGCGGGTGACGTGGTACTGGGCCGGCGTGAGCTCGCGGCGCCACTCCTCGTCGGATTTGGTCAGCTTGGAGCGATCGGTGGTGTCCATGGGGGCCTCGGGGGTTGCCCCGGGCAGGTAAGCATGCGGCACCGCGACCTCAAGGACGGTCCGTGCGGCACAAGGGTGCGGCAGTCGGCGATGCCTTGGTGTGACTCAGCGATGCGACAATATCGCCAAGACGTAGTGATGATGTTCTGCGCGTCTTCATTGATTTTCCTCGAATCTGTTCTTGCGTCATGCGCAGAGCGATCGTATTTTTATTGTCGGGCAGGATGTTCGAGTCGCCATGCCTGTCGTCTGCCACGGGGTATGGGGCGGCAGAATGAGGCGGCACAGGGCGATATAGCCGATCGCGGACGCAAGCTGCGTTTGTTGGCGACTAGTAGTTCGTCTCGCTGTTGAACGGCGCGTCCCGAAATGATCGGGCTGCGCAAAGTGTGTATTCGGTCGTTCACTTTCGCCCGGTGCCGGCCGGCCGAAGCCGAACGTCATGGGGGATCGGGGCTTCACATGGCTGACAATTCAGGAAACTTCATCGAACTGACGGCCGATATTGTCTCGGCCTACGTGAGCAATAATTCGGTATCGGCCAATGAAATCCCCGGGCTGATCAACCAGGTTCATGCGGCGTTGCTGCGCGTGTCGAGCGGGACAGCGGAGATGCCGGTCGAGCCGCTCAAGCCGGCGATCTCGGTCAAGAAATCCATCACGCCCGAGTACATCGTCTGTCTCGAGGACGGCAAGAAGTTCAAATCGCTCAAGCGGCACCTGCGTACCCAGTACAACATGACGCCGGAGCAGTATCGCGAGAAGTGGGACCTGCCGCCCGACTATCCCATGGTGGCGCCCAATTACGCCGCCGCGCGCTCGCAGCTCGCCAAGCAGATGGGCCTTGGCCAGCAGCGCCGCCGTCGGGGACGCTGAACCCTCGTCGGGTGAAGCGGCGGACGTTTCAAAGCGAACCTTCGGCCGGCGCCTTGGATGACAGCAGCCGCGCCACGGGCTGTCTTCGCTCTCCTTTGCGGGGGAAGGTTGGGGAACGGCGTTGACCGGTCACCGGTGAACTGGCTCGGGCTTCCAGCCGACCGGTATAACTACGCTGGATGGTTGATCACGAACCATGCGGGTTCTGGCTAAAATTCCCAACTGAATCAACACGCAAAAAAATCGCGCCCAACTTGTCCCACGGTCTGGCGTTTGATCCATAATCTAGGTACGTCATCCTAGATAGGATTCGTCCATGACCCCCGCGGACTCCCTGCAACAGCCTCGCCGCATCCTCCGTCTGACGCGTGCCCGGCCGGCCCTGGGCCGCTGCCGGGCGATCGAGCGTCTGGTCGGCGCCGGTACCCGCATTCCCGTCGCCGAGCTTGCCGCCACGTCGCGCCGTTCGGCGCCGGTGGCGCTGGCGCGGCAGACCGCCATGTATCTCGCCCGGGTGGTCCACGGCCTGAGCTTCCGCGACATCGCCCTGGCGTTCGGGCGCGATCCGCGCACCGTCGCGCACGCCTGCCGTCGCATCGAGGAGCGGCGTGAAGATCCCGCCTTCGACGCCTTCCTGGCGCGCCTTGAACGCGCGACCGTTGTCGCGGGAGGCCAACCGTGAGCGCCGCCGTGAAGCTGACCAAGGCGGCCGAACGTCTGCTCATTCGCATGACCGGTGAAGCCTGTGGCAAGCCGTCGCGCCGAAAATCTTCGCGCCGCGACACCCGGGCCGGGGCCGAACTCATTGCCGGCGAGTTCGCCGCCCGGCGTGCCGATGGCCGCCTGGTGCCGACCCCCATGGGTCGTGATGTCGCCCGCCGGCTCGCGCTTGCGACCGCCGGGGTCGATGGCTTCGCGGGCCAGCACCTCACCCTGGCCAGGAGCCAGGTCGACACCCCGCAGGGGCGTATCGGCGTCCTCGTGGACGAGGGCGAAAGCCCGCTCGCCTGGCTGGCGCGACGGACCGGCCGCGACGGCAAGGCGCTGATCTCGCCGATCCAGTTCTTCGCCGGCGAGCGATTGCGCGCCGATTTCACCCGTGCCCAGATGCTGCCGCGCACCACCTCCAACTGGTCCAGCCAGGTGGTCGTCACCACGGGCGGCGTCACCCACCCCACCGAGGCCATGGTGGCGGCGCGCCAGCGCGTCAATGGAGCGCTCGTCGCCGTCGGGCCGGAATTCTCCGGCCTGCTCGTCGACGTGTGCTGCTTCCTCAAGGGGCTCGCCGATGTGGAGCGCGAGCGCATCTGGCCGCCGCGATCCGCCAAGGTGGTGCTGCAGCTCGGCCTCGACCGCCTGGCGCGCCATTATGGGATCGGCGCAGAGGCGCGCGGCCCCGCCACGGGTGCGATCACCACTTGGCTCGCGGCCGATGCCGAGTTCCGGGTTGAGTGAGGTGGCCTACACGGCTTCCGCGAGCGCCGCGCGGGCGTCGGCGCGGATGCGCTCCACCATGGAGCGCAGGCCGTTGGAGCGCTGGGGCGTGAGATGGTCGCGCAAGCCCAGCCGCTCGAAGATCGCGACGGCGTCGGTCGCCAGGATGTCGCGGGCGGATTTGCCCGAATAGACCGCGAACAGGATGGCGATCAGGCCGCGGACGATGTGGGCGTCGCTGTCGCCGACAAAGCGCAGCACCGGGCCACCGCTTCCCGGCTCGATCGCCGTCGTCAGCCACACCTGGCTGGCGCAGCCCTGGACCTTGTTGGTGTCCGTATGCGCCGCCTCCGGCAGTGGTGCCAAAGTATGGCCCAGCTCGATGATGTAGCGGTAGCGGTCTTCCCAGTCGTCGAGCAGGGAGAAATTGTCGAGCATCTCGTCGATGGTCGTTCCGGCTTCATTCGTTCCGGTTCTGGTCGTTCCGGTTGCAGTCATTCCGGGTTCCGCGGCTCGCTTCGGGCAGACCGGCCGATGCCGGGCCCTTGGTGACATATAGCGGCTTCAGCGGCGGTGAAACACCGGCGACGAAAAGAAAAAGGCCGGGCGCGAGTCGGGCAGGGGGACCGCGCACCGGCCTCGGCCAAAGCAAGGCCGGAGGTTCAACATATGTGGCTCGACAGACTTGTGATCGAATTCGGTCAGACCTGTTTGCGGCCGGGCGCATCTTTTATGGGCGCGCGCCACGGAGTGACGAGATCGTTGGGCGTCAACGTGTTCTGCGAGGCCTTGACGGCCGGCACCGCGCTCTTCAGTCCCGCCGGACGGGAAGCGACGCTGCCGGTCTCCTGCGGAGCCAGGCGCTCGTTGATGAACTCGTAGACCATGTGGGCGCCGGCCTGCGCACGCTGGCCGAACGCAACGGCTGCCTGCGAACCGAGTACGCAGGCATCCGGCTGGCGCTCACAGAAGTGGCGCATGTCGGACACGGTCGCCGCTGCGGCCGAGAAGGCCTCGACGGCGGAGATGTCGCTCTTCTGGGCCTGCTGCGCCCGTGTGTTGTCGGACTGCTTCGACCCGCCGGTCGGCAGCAGTGCGAGAACGACGCACAGCCAGAATGTAACTCGCAAGAGGAAGAACATGACCCTGCCTCACATCATGATCATCTCCCACATCCCCATGATTGTTGTTTCCCCAGTGCGGCGAACCTACCACCGACGCTTGAAAGTGCGGTTCGATGCGGGGCGAGGATTTTCGGCAAATGCGCGGCGAATTTTCAGCGAATTTTCCGACAATTTGAATGATCGCGATTCGCGGCGATCATTGCGGGCATGATTGCCGGCGCAGGTCGACCGCACGCGGCACGGCTTTCCTTCTCCCTCTCCCCATTTGGGGTGAGGGTCGGGGTGAGGGGGAAGCGAAGCGAGTCGCGGGCGAGACGGTCGCCATGCCGGACGTTGTGCATGATCGCGGCGCCGGAGCCGCCTCACCCCAACCCCCTCCCCATCGAAGTCGGGCCTGCCCGACTTCGACACTATTGATTGCCGAACGCGGGCAGGCCCGAGTTCGGCGGGGAGAGGGAGCAAGCTGCGGCGAGAAATAACGCCGTGCAACATGCGATCTCTCCAACGGCAACGAAGCGTTCACCAATCAACCCGTTGTTCACCAATCAACCTGTCGTTCACCATGCAACGTTGCGTTCACCATGGCTCGCGAATGCGGCGTGGTGAATGAACGACTTGCCCGATTAGTCGAATTGTACGCAGTGCGGTGCTGCTTGCCTTAGCGTTCGCTTAAAACACCTCTGCGACGATCCGCCGGGACACGGGAAGGCGCCGTCATCGGGGCCGGCGAAAGATCGGGACGCACTTTGAAACTGCTCGCATCCATACGCGACTATGTCGACGCACAGGTGCATCCGTCGGTGCAGACGGACGCGCTGACGTCGGCACGCCATCGCGCTTTCATCGCCCCGCGGCTGCTCGGCAGCCTCGCCGCGCTGGCGACCCTGCCGGCCTATCTGGCGATGCGCGGCGTTCCGAGCCTTCTGGAGGTGGCGGTATTCGCCTGGCTGATCGCGCCGATCCTGACCGCCTATTTCCTCTCCCGCACCGGCAAGTTCGAGAGCGCGCACGTTCTCTCTTCCCTCGCGCTGACCGGTCTCGTCACCATGGTGGCGGCCAAGACCGGCGGCATCGGCTCCTTCGCGGCCATCTGGTTCGTCATCGTGCCGCTTGAGGCGGCGTTGTCGGCGTCGCGCCGGGTCGTCGCGGTCGCCTCGACGCTGGTACTCGCCGCCGCCGCGCTCCTCGTCCTGTGTGGCGCCTACGATCTCCTGCCGGCGCCGGCCGAGCACAGCCAGGCAGCGCTCGCCGCGCTCGGCGTCATTTCGGCTTCCCTCTATGCGACCGGTCTCGCGCTCGGAGCCGAGTCGCTGGCGCGCACGAGCTTCTGGCTCCTCTATGCCGAGGAGGACCGCTACCGCCTGCTCGCCTGCAACATGACCGACGTCATCGCGCGCCATGGCAGGAACGGCACCGTGCTGTTCATTTCGCCGGCCGCCGAGGCGATGTTCGGCGCCACCGCCGCCGAATTGAAGGGCCACGGCCTGTTCGACCGCGTCCATGTCGCCGACCGGCCTGCCTATCTGACCGCGCTCTCCGACGCCTCGGCCCAGGGCGAGGAGCATCCGGTCGAATTCCGCGTCCGCCGCGACGACGCCGACGGCACGGTTCGCTTCATCTGGATCGAAATGCGCTGCCGACCGCTCGGGCATGCCGTCGGCGAGACCGTGACGCTTGGTGCCCGCGAGGTGGTCGCGGTGATGCGCGACGTCACCGCGCGCAAGATCCAGGAGCAGTCGGTCGAGGAGGCGCGGCGGGAGGCCGAGCGTGCCAACGATGCCAAGGGCCGCTTTCTCGCCACCATGAGCCACGAACTGCGCACGCCGCTCAACGCCATCATCGGCTTCTCCGATATGCTGGTGAACGAAAAAGAGATGCGCCTCGACGGCGCCCGCCGCCGCGAATACGCCCAACTGATCAACGATTCCGGCAATCATCTCTTGGCGGTGGTGAACGGAATTCTCGACATGTCGAAGCTTGACACCGGCGAGTTCGATATCCGCCCCGAGCCGTTCGGGCTCGCCGGCGCGATCGGCAATTGCTGCGATCTCCTCGCCTTGAAGGCGCGTGAGGCCGGCATCGAACTATCCATGCACGTTTCCGAGACATTGCCGGAGATCGTCGCCGACAAGCGGGCCCTCAAGCAGATCTTGCTCAATCTCCTCTCCAATGCCATCAAGTTCACCGACGCTGGCGGACGGGTGAAGGTCACCGCCGAGGTGGAGGGGACGATGATCGCGATCGCTGTCGCCGATACCGGCATCGGCATCGGTGCCGAGGACCTGCCGCGCATCGGCAGCCCGTTCTTCCAGGCGCGCGGTTCCTACGACCGCCGCCACGACGGCACCGGTCTGGGCCTGTCGATCGTCAAGGGGCTCGCGTCCCTGCACGGCGGCGACGTCGCCATCGACAGCCGGCTCGGGGAGGGAACCCGCATCACGGTTCGGCTTCCGCTCGACTGTGAGCGTGCCAGGAGCGAGACCATCCAGTCCAACATCATCCGCCACGCGGACGGCTTTGCCGCCGTGCTGACGGAAGAAACGATGCCGGTGAAGAAGAGTGCGTAGTCAAGCCTTGCGACGCCCAGTAGTTGACGATGAAGACGACGCGCCGCGCTCGGGCCGGCCGTTGTGGTGGCGTCTCGTGGTCCGCAATCCGCGCGATTCGTTCCTCGTCGTCGCCGCCGCCGGGGCGATGACCGCGATCGTGGTCAACGGCTTGTTCCTGCAGCCGGGCCCGCATCCGGCGCCTCTGTTCGCCGTCCGCTCGCCGGTCGCCGCGAGCGAGCCCACCGGCGCCATCGCCATGCCGCGCCCGCGCCCGTCCGCCGTCGATGTCGGACGCCGCGAGGTGGCGCCGGCGCCGACCTCGACATCGTCATTGCCGCCGCAGGCGGCCACGCGCACGCGCGGCGATATCATCACCGACATACAGCGCGAGCTCGCCCGCCGCGGCTACTACGACGGCGCCGTCGACGGCATCTATGGCGCCAGGACCGATGCGGCGCTGCGCGAGTTCGAACAGGCGAGCGGCGTCAAGATCGGCGGCGAGATGAGCGAAGCGACGCTGCAGGCGATCATGCACGCTCCCGCCAAGGCGAAGACGCCGCTGCCGCAACCGGCGCCGCGCCGCGACGCGATCGCCGAACTGATCACCCCGGCCGCACAGCCGTCGCCGCCTCCCACCGTGCCGCCGGCACCGCCGGTTCCGACCCCGGCGCGGCAGCTCGTGGCGGTGCAGCGGGTGCTCGGCGATTTCGGCTATGGCCAGGTCAGGCCTACGGGAATCTACGACCCCGAGACGCGGGCCGCCATCGAGCGTTTCGAGCGCGGTCGCAACATGCCCGTCACCGGCCAGCTGTCGGAACGGCTGGTGCGCGAACTCGGCACCATGTCGGGCCGGCCGCTCGAGTGATACGCTTCCGCGAGATTACTACGGCATCGTGCCCCGGGCGCGGCGCAGCATTGCATGCTGCAGCGCGCCCGGGGCACGAAAACCGAGCCGATCACTGAGATCGCGGCGGCGCGCCGCCTTGGCATTGCCACACCACTGCAGTCACAACGCCGGTCCGCCGGTGCTTGCCGAATCGACCCGCGAGGTCGCAAGTGCCGTCGGCGCGGAAAGCGAGACTGCCATGCGGTTGAAGTCGGGACTGTGGGTTGCGGCCTATGTGCGCCGCTGCGAAGGCGGTGGGGCCTATGGGGCCGTGCGTCGGCGCGGCGCCGAGGACGCCGGCGCCATATTCATCAAGATCAACCGTCTCGACGGCTCAGCCGATCTCTATGGGCCGGCGCCGCAATCGGCGTTCGACGAGGCCCAACCGGCCGACCGCGCCTTCGTGGCGTGCCTCGATCCTCTGCCGGCCGACGAAGCGGCCGTGGAGGCGTTCCTCACCCGTGAGATCAAGTTCGATCCCGACGTCTGGATCGTCGAGATCGAAGACCGCCAGGGGCGGCACTTCCTCGATCAGGTGGTGCGCTGAATCTTGCGTGGCGTCGATACCGCGGGCTTCCGGCCGAATGGCCGGGAGGATGCGGCGGCGCGCAGGCTGTCTTCAAAGGAGCGCGGCTCGGGTGCCGGCCGGGATGGGGCGGGGCGATCACCCGCGGACGTCGGCCGCCAGGCGGCGACGAGCCGGCGCGCGGCCGCGGGCGTCACCAGTTCGTAAAGGTCGGACAAGTCGTAGACGCGCCGGACCGAATGGCCGATCGCCGGATTGACGAACATGAGGATGCGCTGCAGCACCGCGAGCGGCATGCCGAGGGCGCGGGCGGCGACCACCATCGGTTCGCCGCCGAGATCGTTGACGATGCGTTCGGCGGTCTCGCGCGGCAGCCGCAGGCTGCGCTCGAGTTCGCGGATGAATTCGCCGGGGTGGCCGGCGAGGGCCGACTGCTCCAGGCTGGCGATGACACGGGGAGCATCGCCGGGCGGTGGTGTCGCCTCGGCGGCGTCGAGCTCGGCGAGAATGCGGCGGCGTTCGCCGGCATCGGCGGTGAAGAACCGTCGTCCGGTGTTCGCGTCGTCGTCGACGGGCTCTGTCCGAACGTCGAGCCGTGCCGCGAGAGCGGACGGCACGCGCGGGCAGGTGCGCAGCCTGGCGGCGACCGTCTCCCGGGTCGCGGCATCGACCTCGTCGATCAGGCGCGACGCGATCTCCACGTATTGAGCCTCATCCTCGGGACTGAGATCGACGGCGTCCACATAGGCGTCGGTCAGCATGCGCATCGCCATCGACCGGATATCGACGCCGCGCCCGTCCTCGCGGGCGATCAGCTCTTCGAGCTTTTCCACGTTGGTCTTGGTGTTGGTCTTGGTCACGCGCTCACCTCGTCTCCGGTCGGGTCCGGCCACTTTCGGTCGTTCCGCAACCGTCGCGTGAAAAACCTTAAGTAGCAGACCCGATACCATAGCGCGAGTGCGTTAGCAGAGCGTTAACCATCGCGGATCCACCTTTGGATCGTACGGCCCCCTTGGATCGTACGCACCGGCTCATGGACTGCCATCGCAACACCCGGCCGGGGAGGGAAACATGGGAACAGTGATCACATTCCCTGAAGTGCGCCACATCACCCGCGCCGCCGCCAGCGTGCCGCGAGGATCGGCGACGATCATCATTCTTCCGGTCATCCGCATCGAGCACCAGGACGACGAGCCTTCCGACGGCTTCGCCGGAACGGCGGCCTCGGTGCGCAAGCGTCGCCGGCGGGCGACGCGGTCGTGATCGCGGTCGTCCCCCTGCTCATCTGTCTGTTCGGCATCGGAGAATGCCCGAACGGCGACCTCGGCCGCCTCAAGCCCGGATTGGTCACCGACAACATCCACTCCTGGGTCGGACAGACGGCGGCGCGCGACAACTATCGCGAGCCGTCGAACTATCCGTTGACCGACGACGAACGCCAGCTGCGCGATCTCGCCTATCCGCTGATCGAGCCGCCGTTCGACCGGGCCCGCTTCTTCTCCATCGTCAACGAATACGGCGTCTCCAATCTGTTCACCGGCTGGCCCCATTACGACCGGCTCGCCTATGCGAAGAACCTGATGGTGACGCCCTATCGCTCGGCGACGGCGCGCTACTCGCAACTCGATACGGACATCCGCAACGACGTGGTGCGCATCTCGCCGTTCTTCATGACGGCACGGCGCGTCCTCGACATGGACGACAAGCGCGCCAAGAGCCTCGGCTACGTGGATGTCAATGTCAGCGAGCACGCCAATGCGGTCGCCCGCAATGCCGAGAACATCCTGATCGTCGAGTGGGTGCAGCAGTCGCTCCTCGACCGCGCCGAGGCCTATCGGGCTGCCCTCGAACGGCTCGTCATCGCGACCCCGGCCCCGATGGCGGTCGAGACCGAGCGCACGCTGACGCTTCTGCGCATGCGTATCGCCGAGAGCCAGATCGCCGTCGGCCGCGCCCCCGGCTCCGGCGTCGTCCCGGTCGGCGCCAGGCCGCTCATCACCAAGTGAGAGGCAGTCCCCGGAACAGACCTCGTCATTCCGGGGCGCGGCCTGCAAGGCCGCGAGCCCGGAATCCATAACCCTCGGTGCTGCGGAGTATGGATTGCGGGCTCGCCGCTTGCGCGGCGTCCCGAAATGACGAACGCCGATGAATTGCTTTCAGCCTATTCGCGTCGTCACTGCGGCTGACACCGTGCCGCCGAGAGCGCGGCGCGGGTGCGTTCCATCTGTCCGGGCTCGGGCGAGAGCGCGCGCGTCACGATCATGCCGGTCGCGGTCGGAGCCTCGATGATCAGCCGGTCGGCGGCGGTGATGTCCTCCTCGTTTGGAAGGGCTTCGCGCTGCTGCGAGGTCATCAGGTCGAGCTCGATGGTGCGCCGTCCGGCGGCGCGGTCGTTGAGGGCATAGAAGGCGACGCCGCGGCGGGTGTAGAACGTCACCGACGTATAGGCGGCGCTGACCGGCACGCTGAGATTGATGGGCGCGGCGGACAGGTCGAACCGGCACACCGCGACCGCGAAGGCCGGATCCATGAACGGCACCGCCGCCGCCGCCGGGCTCGCCTCGGGCAGGATCGTGAAGGAATTCACCGGCGTCACGGCGGAGAGCCGCGAATAGGCGTCCTGGATCGCGGTGTGCGGCAGCACGAGGATCGAGGCGAGATGAACGACGCCGCCGAGCAGGAGACCGGCCAGGAGCCACAGGAGCCAGCGGATCATGGGCAATCCGTTGTGATGATGGCGGGCATCGGCGCCTCGCGTCCGGCCCTGGTGGCGATGCCGACCGGGGTGTCGTAGAGCCGCAGCGCCAGCAGGTAGCGTTCGACGCCGCCGGTGGCGAGCCAGTTGCCGGCGCGCGCGCGCGGCGCCAGGGTCACCTCGATGGAGCCGTCGCCGCCGCGGATCAGTTCCTGGCTGGTGAAGCCCAAACGCGCCAACGACGTGGCGATGAGGGCGCCGTCGGGCGTGTAGAGCGTGATGGTGAAGAAGCGGGCTTGCGGGGTCGTGCCGCGCAGCACCACGTCGCAACGGCCGTCGAGTGGCTTTCCGGCGTCGTCGTGGCTCGCCATGAAGGCGACGCCATCACCCAATCCGACCGGCAGCGCGCCGGAACGCGCCACAACGGCCTGCGCATAGGGATCGATGTCGGCGGTACCGGCGCGCGGCCACGCGGTCCACGCCCCGATGGTGACGGCGCCGAAGGCGACACCCCGGTTCAGCGCCGTCCATGTTCCGCCGAGGCCGACAACGGCCGCGACCATGAACGCAAACAATGTGCCCAGCAATAAACGCACGATCGCACCCGGTCACACCGACGATGGCACCCGTTCGCGACAAGGCAAGAACAGGTTCGCCCGTTCAGGCATGTCACCGCTCCTCGATATCATTGTCCGCGCCTCGTCCGCAGTGCCTCGCGGGCAGCGCCGGTTGGCGCGGCGCCGACGGTCGCGGCGCCGAGGGTCGCGTCTTCGGCGCTGGCGCGAGGTCCCGGCGTGACGCCGCCGACGGCGTTTCCGGCGCGTCCGGCCTCTTCCATCGCCCGTTCGATGCGCAGCAGCACCTGCTTGCCGCGCGACGTCAGCGCCACCGGGCGCGGCGCCTCGCCACGCGACGCATCGGCGATCGCCGGCGCCGTGGTCGACGGATTGGCGGGCAGGCCGGGGATGTTTTTGAGTTCGACGCCCTGGTGGGCGTATTCCATGATGTCGTGCCAGGTCATGGCCGGCGCCGAACCGCCGGTCATGCGGTTGAGCGGCGAATAGTCGTCGTTGCCGAACCAGACCCCGCAGACGAAGTTGCCCGTGTAGCCGACGAACCAGGCGTCCCGATACGCATTGGTGGTGCCGGTCTTGCCGGCCGCCTTGATGCCCGGAAGGATGGCGCGGCGCGCGGTGCCTTCCTCGACCACCTTGTTCATCATGAAGGCCATGTCGGCGGCGACCTGCGGGGTGAACACCTGCCTGGGCTTGGGACCGTCGCGGTCGAACCGCCAGATGGTCTCGCCGTTGCCGGTGCGCACTTCCAGGACCGCGTGGGCCATCACGGACCGGCCCGCATTGGGGAAGGTCGCGTAGGCGACCGTATGGTCGAGCACCGTCACCTCGTCGGCGCCGATGGGCAGCGACGGCGTGTCAGGCAGCGGCGTGCGCAACCCCATGGCCTTGGCGTTGGCGACGATCTTGTTGCGTCCGTCCTTGGCCTTGTTCCACTCGCCGCTGCCCTGGCCGATCATCACCGACAGCTTGACCGCGACGGTGTTGATGGAGCGCGTCAGCGCCTGAGTGAGTGTCATCGTCCCCGAATAGCCGCCCGAATAGTTCTTCGGGCACCAGTTGCCGAGGCAGATGGGGCCGTCCGAGATCATGGAGGTCGGCTTGACAACGCCGACCTGCAGGGCGGTGGCGTAGACATAGGGCTTGAACGAGGAGCCGGGCTGGCGCATCGCGTCGGTGGCGCGATTGAACTGGCTCACTCCGTAGTCGCGGCCGCCCACCATGGCGCGCACGGCGCCGTCGAGGTCGGCCACCACCGTGGCGGCCTGCTTGGCGTGGTAGTCGCGGCCGTACTGCTTGAGCATGTTCTCGACCACCGTCTCGGCGCGGTGCTGCAGGCCGGGGTCGAGGGCGGTGCGCACCACGAAGGCGCGTTCGGTGATGGATTTCGGGAATTTGTCGACGAGCTTCTTCATCTCGTCGAAGGCCCAGTCGAGATAGTAGTGCGGGGCGCCTTCGTCGCGGCGATCGATGGCGGCGGCGGGGTTGCGGCGGGCGCCGAATACTTGGCCCTCGGTCATGAAGCCGGCCTCGACCAGGTTGTCGAGCACCACGTTGGCGCGGGCGCGCGCCGCCGGCAGGTTGATGTGCGGGGCGAACTTGGTCGGCGCCTTGAACAGGCCGGCGAGCATCGCCGCCTCGGCGAGGTTCACGTCGCGGGCCGACTTGCCGAAATAGTACTGCGCCGCGGCGTCGACCCCGAAGGCGCCGCCGCCCATATAGGCGCGATCCAGATAGAGCTTGAGGATCTCGTTCTTGGACAGGCGCGTTTCCAGCCAGATGGCCAGGAACGCCTCCTTGACCTTGCGTTCGATGGTGCGCTCGTTGGACAGGAACAGGTTCTTGGCGAGCTGCTGGGTGATGGACGAGCCGCCCTGGACGACGCCGCCGGCGCGCGCATTGGTCAGGATGGCGCGGAACGTGCCCAGAATGTCGATGCCGAAATGCTCGTAGAAGCGGCGGTCTTCGGTCGCCAGCGCCGCCTTGACGAGATGGTCGGGGAATTCTTCGAGCGGCACGGAGTCGTTGTGCTTGATGCCGCGCGAGCCGACCTCGTTGCCGTAGCGATCGAGGAACACGACGGCGAGTTCGGATTTCTTGAGCCAGTCCTCGTCGGAAGTCTCCAGGAAGGCCGGCATCGCCAGGGCGAGCATCAGGATCAGCCCGCCCATGCCCCAGGTGGCGGCTTCCGAGGCCGGCTCGACCAGGACCCAGCGCCGCCAGCCGGCCACATGGAAGCGGTCCATGTAGGTGGCGAAACGCTCGAACAGCTCGCGGCTCCAGGCACGGCTCTGGTAAAGGCCGAAGTCCAGGCGCGCGTCGAGGTCGAGGAAAAAACGCCTCAGGCGTTCGGTCCAGCGGATCCGCGGATGATGGTCAGGATCGCTCACGCCTTCTCACCCAGCTTCCGACCCCTTCGGTTCCTCGCCCCGGCGCCGAATCGCCTGCGGCGTTGCGGCGCCCGATCCCTCAAGGGAGAGGCCGCAGCCCTCGTCGGCTGCCGGCGGACCACTTTAAGGGTACGTTCCATATCCTTGTGACAGAACGAATTTTTGTTTCGCAAGCACAACCCGGTCCGGCCGCCCATGGCGGCGCCCGGTACGCCGAGACACGCGGGTCATGATCCGATGTCTTAGCCGAACCGGCCGGACCGGCCAATGCCCGCATAGGTCAAAGTTTTGTTGGAAAGATGCCGCCGGTCATGAATTGCCTGGGCGGTAGTCGGCAACTCAGGGCCGCTTCGGGGGGCTGTTCCCTGGTGCGCCCTGGACGGTCCGCTTGTGACCTTGAGATCGGGCTTGTAGTTCGCAGTTCCGAACATCGCCCCTTAGTTCGACCTCAGAAAGGTTGGATAGAGCACCGGTTACCCAGGGATGCCGCTCAGCGCCCGTCAGATGAGTTCCCGAGGGGCCCGCGGGCAGCAGGAAGGTTTGTGCTGCCGCGCAAAATCAACTCCACGGGAAGTTCCACACGCATCGGCAATGGAGGTTTTCCGCTTTTGATGCTTTCGATCAGCGTCGTCGCGGCTTTTTCACCCATTGCTTCGCCTGGGATGCGTACCGTGGAGAGGGGGATGCTGAGGGTGCTCAGTGTCGGGATGTCGCTGAACCCGATCAGGGCGACGTCTTCGGGGATACGCAACCCGCGGTCCGCGCAAAGGCGCAGAACTCCCAGGGCCGTATCGTCGTTGATAACGAACAGCGAAACGGGCGGGCAGTAGTGCTCCAGTATCTGCGCCATGACGCGGTAACCTTCGGCCGGAGTGAGGGCCGCGACCGGGAAAATCCGCTCGCTGGTAGAAATCTCCGGGAAATTCTCGGATATGGTCGATTCGAAGGCGCGCCGCCGGATGAGGCACATGGTCTGAGTCGGCGGGCCGGCCATGTGGATGATCGGTTGCCGCGCCAAGGCGATAAGATGCTGTACCGCTTTGCAGGCGCCGCTCCAGTTGTCGGCAACAAAACTGAGATACTCCTTATTCTCGAAATAATTGCCGATGAGCACCGTCGGCAGGCCGAAACGCTGTACGACCGTATCGACATGGGACCATTCCTGTGAGCACGGAAATAGGATGAGTCCGTCCACGCCGCGCTCGGTGAGAAGCTGGACTTGGCTACGTTCCTTGTTCACGTCGTCATGGGTCTGGGAGACCAGTATGGTGAACCCTTGGGCATCGGTGACGCGCTCGATTCCGCTAAAGACCGACGTGAAAAAGTGGTTTTGTAAGTGGTTGACAACTACTCCCAAGGAGAATGTGCGCCCTCTCCGCAAGGCGCGGGCAATCGAATTGGGGACGAATTGCATCTCTTCCGCTATTTTCCAAATTTTTGTTCTTGTATTTTCGCTGATGTTGCCCTTTCGGTTGAGGACCAGGGATACTGTCGCCGGAGATACCTGCGCGGCTCGGGCAATATCTTGAATAGTGGCGCGTTGTTCGGACTTCGGGGGCATGGGGAACCGGCCGTGAAATTCAGTTGACAGGATAAGCCATGTAGGCGTACATTTTTTTTCAAGGGAAGTAAATCGATTTATCAATCGACGGCGCAACCAGGGTGAATCGTACACCGTGCGTTCGCGCCCGCCCGACTTATCCTAAGGTTTCAATGATCAAATGGAGGATGTTGGCCTTTCGACCGAAGGTTAATCGTTTCTCTGTTGACGCTACGCATGTTTGATTTGGCCACGTAGGAGGACTGCCAATGCCCATTTCCAAGCTGCTTCCGGTTCTGGATCCGCGAGGTATTCAGGATCGGCCGCTTTTGAAGCTCGCCCACCGGGCGTCCGTCGAGCAGCTCCGCAATGGACGTGTATTGTTTTATGACAATACCAAGCTTTCGTTTTGCGAATACGGCACCGTTTTCTCTCGCATCAAGGACAAGCTCGTCGGCGCGGGGATTTCCAATTTCGTCGAATACCGCGAGACCGTGCGCGGCAAGTCTACCGAGCAGCTTCGGGCCTACGCCGCGATGATGGCCAAGGAAAAGCCGGCGGCCGCCATCGTCGCTCTGGGCGACATGGGAACGAGCGCGGCGACGACCATCGTCACCATTGCGCTGGAGGAATGCGGCATTCCCACCCTGTACGTCACGGCGCCTCCCGGCTCGCATCTGGTGAAGGCTGTCGCGTTCTATCGCGCCGGTCAGTTGTGCCTGACGTCACTGGACATCTACCAGGGCAGCACGGCGGCGGAAATCGCCGCCGAAGTGGACAAGAACTGGCCGGCCATTCTTGACGCCCTGACCCTGCCGCCGGACCGGCTCGCAGAGCGCGCGGCGCTTCATTTCGGGCTCGACCAGGAGGCTCCCGCGGCAAACGGGCTGATCGATCTGGCGAGCCGCATCATGCTGTCTGAGGAAGACCAGGCTCAACCGGCTCCGGGTATCGAGGAGATCAACGACCTTTTCAACGAACTCCATGTGAGCGACGGTCTACCGATCATCCCGCCCAGCCCGGTCCGCGTCGAACGGATGAAGGCCTATTGCCCCTGGAGCCCCGAGACCGTGCTGGCAGAGAAGGTGGGGCCGACCGGCAAGAACATCACCGTCCAGGATGTCTTGGTGGCTGCGGTGATGGCGGGATGCAAACCCCACCACATGCCGATCTTGGTCACCTCTTTCCAGGCGATGGCCCATCCCAAGTACAACTTCCTGCAGTCGATCACGACATCGCATCCCGGCGGCAACATGGCGCTCGTCAGCGGCCCGCTGGGCGACGAGGTGGGCATCTATGGCGGCCAAGGCTGCATGGGGCCTGGGTTCCCGGCAAACGCCACGGTCGGGCGCGCGATCAACCTGGCGATCGTCAATGTTTGTCGGTCGGTTCCCGGCTTTGCCGATCTCGCCTGCATCTCCTCGCAGGCCGAATTCACCTACTGCTTCGGCGAAGATCCGAAGCTCACCCCCTGGAAGACGATCAATGCCGAGCGGTTCGATGCATCGACCACGACCGTCTATTTGCTGAAGGCCGAGCCCCAGCACGACATCATCGATTTCCTGAGCGAAACCGGCGGCGACCTCATGGATACCCTGGTCGACTGCTGCACCACGCTGGGAAGCAACAACGCCTACATGCCGGGTCCGATGATCCTGGTCCTGACGCCGGATCACGCGGAGATGCTGCAGCGGGACGGGTGGACCAAGGACAGAATCCGCGAGCACATCCATGTGTACGCGCACCACGCCGCCCCGATGGTCCGGAACCGGGGTCTGGTTCCGGTCCGGCCGCCTGGGTTCGACTTGCGTCATCCCATGCCGGTGACCCGTTCGCCGGAAGACGTGGAAGTGGTGGTTGCGGGCGGTCGGGGCGGCCATTCCGGCGTGATTCTGCCGTGGGCCCTGCATTCCGAGGGGATCGTCCTGCCGGTTCTGCTGCCCAACGGCAAGAAGCCGCGAAGCATCGAAGACTTCAAGGTCTAGGATTCGCGCTCCCGCCTGTCCGCGCTCCCTGGGGCAGGACGGGTGGGAGCTTCGGCATCAAAAATGTCAGCGAGCGAGAATTGTTGCCAGAGCCCATAGGAGGGACACATGAAGGCCCTAGTTAAAAGCGCACTCGCACTAACGGCTCTTCTTACTGCCTTCGGCCAACCCGCGTCCGCGGCGCGTGTGACCTGGAACATGGCCGGGCCTTTGCCGGAAAGCAATTTCCTCACCCAGAACCTGCGCTTCTTCGTTAAGCGGGTCGACGAATTGTCCAAGGGTGAGTTCAAGATCAACCTTCACGTCGCCAACGCACTGGTCAAGGACCAGGAGACCAAGCAGGCGGTGCGCGCCGGCCAGGTGCCGATCGCCGAGATGTACATCTACGTCTACGGCAACGAGAATCCGGTTTTTGATGCCTCGACCCTGCCGTTCATTGCCGGCACCGGCGAAAAGGCCTTCAAGCTGTGGACTTTGACCAAGCCGCATGTCGAGTCCCTGCTGGCTAGGCAGCATATCAAGCTGCTCTACACCACGCCTTGGCCGATGCAGGGCTTCTATACCAACAAGCCCATCACCTCGATGGACGATTTCAAGGGACTCAAGTCCCGCGTCTACAGCACCAAGACGGCACGGCTGGCGCAATTGATGGGCGCCGAGCCGGTCCAGGTCGTGATGAGCGAAATCGCCCAGGCGTTCGCGACGGGTCTGGTCCAGACCATGTATACCTCGCCGCAGGCGGGGGTTCAGAGCCAGGCGTGGGACTTCGCGAAGTACTATACCTTCACCTCCGGCGGTCACCGGCCGATGAACGCCGTCATCGTCAACCAGCGCTTCTACGACCAGTTGCCGGAGGAGTTCAAGACGGTGCTGAGGGAAGCGGCTCTCGATGCCCAGACGCGCGGATGGCTGGAATCTGAAACCAGTTCGACGGAGCACATCAAGGAGCTGAAAGCCCACGGCATGATCATTCAGGATCCGTCGCCGGAGTTCATGGCTCAACTCCGCAAGATCGGCATCCAGATGCTCGAGGAATGGGCGGCACAGACTGGGGAGTTGGGCCAGACCGTGCTGAAGGAGTTCGGCAAGAAATAGAGCGCCGTCCGACGCGGCAGACCGGCGCCGATGATCGCCGGTTTGCCGCCTCCCTCCATCGGACAGAAAGGCTTGTCGTAATGCTGTCCAAGTTTTTGCGCGGTTTGTATTTTGGCGGCGGGATCGCCGCCGCCGTGGCGGTGTTCTTGATTGCGGCCTGCGTCATCGTGGGGGTGGTCGCCCGGTTATTCCACACGACCCTGCCGGGGGGCATCGAGATCGCGACGTTCTGTCTGGTCGCCGCCTCGTTTCTGGCGCTAGCGCACACCTTCCGCCACAACGTTCATATTCGCATCACGGTAATCACACAGTGCCTTCCGTCCCGCCTGATCCGGCCTTTTGAGATGTTTGCTCTCTTGGTCGCCGGGATCGCGTCGTTCTGGCTGACCTACCAGACCGGGAACATGACGTGGGAGGCCTTCCTCTTCAACGACCGCTCCGATGGAATGCTGTCCATTCCTCTTTGGATTCCAGAGTTCTGTATGACTTTGGGGATTTTCTTGCTGGGCGTTTCCATTACCGAGGAGTTTGTTCGCATGTGCCGCGGCCAGCAGCCCGTCTACGAGCAGAGTCGTCTCGCCGAGGGTGAAGACGATTTCGGAGCGGATCGCTAGGAGCGCATGACATGGATCCGGTCTCTGCGACCATACTTTTTGCGGTTCTGTTCGGGCTTCTGGGCAGCGGGGTGTGGGTCGCCTTTGCGTTGATCGCCACCAGCTTCCTTGCGTTGGAGATGCTGACGTCCGCCCCGTCGGGACCTCTGGCCGCGACCTCGATCTGGACCGCCACCAACAGCTGGGCCGTCACCGCCTTGCCGCTGTTCATTTGGATGGCGGAAATTCTGCATCGCACACGGTTAGCCAACGACATGTTCGAAGGGCTTGCGCCGTGGCTGGTCCGCCTGCCGGGACGCCTGTTGCACGTCAACATCCTGGCCTGCGGCATCTTCGCGGCCGTATCGGGATCGTCTGCAGCGACAGCGGCGACGGTTGCCAAGATCACCGTGCCGGAACTGAAGAAGCGCGGCTACGACGAGAGGATGACCATCTGTACCCTGGCCGGGTCGGGCACTCTGGGCATTCTGGTGCCGCCTTCGGTGGTGATGATCGTTTACGGCTTTGTGACCGACACGTCGATCGCGAGGCTGTTTGTCGCCGGCATCGGGCCCAGTCTCGTGATGATCAGCTTGTTCATGGCCTACACGGCGGGCTGGGCACTGCTCAACCCCGGCAAGACCCCGCCCGCGGATATCCAACGCTCGTTCTTGGAGAAGCTGAGCGGATCGCGACGTCTGATCCCGGTGGGCGGACTGATCGTGCTGGTGATCGGCTCGATCTATGCCGGAATTGCGACTCCCACGGAGGCCGCGGCTCTCGGCGTCGTCGGGGCGTTGGCGCTGTCGTGGGTGTTTAGAACCCTCAGCCTGCACAATTTCGGAGAGGCGCTGATGGCGGCGACGCGCACCTCGTGCTTCATCGTCTTCATCGTTGCCGCCGCTTCCTATCTGTCCACCGCCATGAGCTTTTCCGGCATTCCCCAGGCGCTGGCCGTCAGCATCGCAGACTGGCATCTGACCGCCTACGGCTTCCTTGCCATCGTGGGCGTCCTCTATCTCTTCCTCGGGTGCTTCCTCGACAACTATTCCATGATCCTGCTGACGATGGGGATCATTCAGCCGATCCTGGTGGCGTTTGGTATCGACCTGATCTGGTTCGGCGTCTTCGTCGTGATCACCGCGGAGGCCGCGCAGCTGACGCCCCCTGTCGGCTTCAACCTGTTCGTGCTGCAGAACTACACGGGACGCGACATCTTCTTCATCGCCAAGGCATCGCTCCCGTTCTTCCTCCTCCTGCTGGTCGGGTTGATCCTGATCACGATTTTCCCCGACATCGTGACCTTCCTGCCCAATCGGTTGATGGGATGATGCGGAGCAAATCCATCGGATTTCGCACCGGGTCCCTCCGGCTCGGTGCGGTTTCTCTGCTCATTTGTTGTGAGCACCTGAACGGCCGCGCCGCCTACCAGCATGTCGGAACGCGCACACCGGAAATTCCGAGCCATTTCCAATTGCTCAACGTCTGAGGCGGCGAACCGGGTAAGGGCTTCCGTGACCAGGAGGATTTCATGGAACACGAAAAAAACGTTGCCACGTTCGCTCCGTGCGGCTCAGTAGAGGAAACTGCCGCGGTGGTAATGGCCGGCGCGTCAGCGCAGGAGGGCGCCGGCGCAATTCAGGCAATCGGCAACCAGACAGTGTTGGGCCATATTCGGCATGGTTCCGGACCCGAGCCCGTGGTGATTTTGCACGAATGGATGGGCGATCACCGCAACTATGATCTGATGCTGCCGTTTCTGCCCCTGGACACCTTTACGTGGGTCTTCGCCGATTTGCGAGGTTATGGACTTTCCAGCTCCATGACGGGATCTTACTCGTTGGACGAAGCAACCAACGATGTCTTGCGACTGATGCACCATTACGGTTACCAGCGCTTTCATGTGGTGGGGCATTCCATGTCGGGCATGATCGCCCAGTATCTGGCGAAGCGCGCCGGGGGGCGGGTGCAAAGCGTGGTCGCCATATCGCCGGTGCCGGCCTCAGGCTTCCGCGTGGACGAGGAGGCATTGAAACAACTCAAATCCGTCGTTGATGACGGCGCCGCGATGGAACGCGCTATCCTGGCCCGGGGCGGCAACCGATATGGGCGCGGCTGGGTCGAGCGCAAGCTCGCCATGACCCGGCAGGCCACGACCCGGCCGGCAATGCTTGGATATCTCGATATGTTCACGCAGAGCGACGTCTCTGCGCAGGTGCGCGGCTTCCCCGTGCCACTGACGGCAGTGTGCGGCGAATTCGACCTGCCGCAGTATCGTGCCGATTCCGTTCGAAGCCTGTTAGGGCCGCTGTTTCCGAACCTCGAGGTGGAGGTCAGCCGCGAAGCCGGACATTACCCCATGCTGGAGACCCCGCCCTTGATGGCCGGTCAAATCGAGAAGGGGTTGGCGCGCGGCATTCAAAAATAGCTCAGGCTGAGCGGTCGAGCGGCGGCGACCGGCCGGCCGCAGGAGGGCCGCCAGGACCGGGAGCGATGGGGCGGTCGTTCGTGGAGGGGTTTGCGAAGGCACCTGACGGCGGGGGAGACGCGCCATCACCAAGGCCAGCATGGCCTCATTGTGCCACGGCCTCGCAATGGCTGAAATCCGCTTTTCGCGCGGCCGCCTACCGCGCCCGCTTGCGTTTCGGTCCGGGCTCTGTGGCCGGCACTTCCTTCGGCCATTCGACGATGTGGTCCTCGAGGTCGTCGACTTCGAGCTCGGTTTCGCGCGCCGACACTTTGCCGCGTACCGAGATGCCGGCGGCGTGCACGGTGCCGGGATCGTGGGAGACCAGCGGGTGCCACCAGTAGAGATCGCGGCCCTCCGTCAGCAGCCGGTAGCCGCAGCTCGGCGGCAGCCAGTTGATTTCGCCGATATTGGCCGGGGTGAGCTGCACGCAATCCTCCACCTCGGCGGTGCGGTTCGCGTAATCGCGACAGCGGCAACTCCTGAAGTCGAGCAGGCGGCAGCCGACATCGGTGTAATAGATCTCGGCGGTGTCCTCGTCCTCGAGCTTGTTGAGGCAGCAGCGTCCGCAGCCGTCGCACACGCTCTCCCATTCCGACGCCGTCATCTCGGCGAGGGTCTTGCGCTTCCAGAACGGCGGGTCGTCGGGTGGGGATTGCGTCATTCGGATGAGGCTACCGGTGTTCGCGGGGTCGTTTCACGCCCATATGGGCGATTGTGCGAGGGCAGACGTCACCCGGACGACTGCCGCAGGGTTGCGACGGATTGCGTCGGCTTGCGTCGGGTATCCCGAAGCCGCCGCCACGTCGGCGGCGGCCGGTTCGACTGCGTCCGCGCCGTATCGTGTCCGACAATCCCGGCGCCGATGCAAGCGCGGTTGTCACGCAAAGCTGATTTCATTTCGCCCGAAAACCACCTAGCGTTCCGGCGCTGTGATCCCCCGGGAGGCGCTATCAGGCGGCGCCGGCCATCCCTTCTCCGAGCGTGAAAGCCTTCAGAGCGAGAGCCTTCAGGGAATGTACCATCTCGTCTATGTCAGCCAGGCCGCCCGATCGATGGACAAGGCGGAACTGGAAGCGATCCTCGTTCCGAGCCGCGCCGCCAATACCAGGCTCGGCATCACAGGGTTGCTGGTCTACCGATATTCGTCCGACACCGACAGCGGCCATTTCATCCAGGTGCTGGAAGGCGAACGGAGTTCCGTCCGCGCCCTTTACGACAAGATCGTGCGCGATCCACGGCACCACACCAAGATCGTGCTCGGCGAGGGTGAGATGCCGGCACGCATGTTCGCCGAATGGTCAATGGGCTTCAAAAACGTCGACGACACCCTGTTCGCGACCCTGCCGGGCCACGCGCGACTCGGCACCGCCTCGTTCGACCCGGCCCAGTTCCAGAACTCCAACCGCAGCGCCCTCGACCTCCTGAAATTCTTCTACGAGGCCCCGTGACCGGCGGCTCAAGACGTTGCGGCATCGTCGAAGCGGGTGGCGACGGCCTGAAACGAATGTTTTCGTGGCGCAAAGCCGCGATCAGACGCCCGCGTTTGACCGCGATCAATGTCATGGCGCGGCCCGGGCCGATGCTGCACCATGGTCCGAGATGTGCGTGGGGACGCCGTCGGGCTTGAGTGGTTTGCGGGGGGTGTCATGCGTTGCGTCGTCGTCGCCACGGTGAGCGTGGTGTTGCTGGTCGTCGCCGCCATTACTTCCGCCACCTCCCAACCCAGTATCGACCAACCCGGAATCGCCCAATCCAATATCGCCCAATCCCGTGTCGCCCTCGTGATCGGCAACGGCGCCTACACGGCGGCGCCGCCGCTCGCCACCAGCGTCGCCGATGCCGGTCTCGTCGCCGAGACCCTGCGGGCGGCCGGCTACGACGTCGCCGAACTCGCCAATGTGCCGGCCGCCGAGATCGGCCAGGTGATGCGCGGCTTCCTCGACAAGGTGGCGGCCGCAGGCCCTGACGGCGTGGCCTTTTTCTATTACGCCGGCCACGGCGCCCAGTCCGGCGGCGAGAACTACCTCGTGCCGGTGGACGCCAAGATCGCCAGCGATGAGGATGTCGCCTACGAGGCCTTCCGGCTCGGCGATCTCATGGCCGAACTCGCCCAGCTGCCGGCGGCGGCCCGCATCGTCATCCTCGACGCCGCCCACGACCACGGTTTCGGCCGTGGCACGCCGCGGGTCGTGCCGCCCGGGCTGGCCCTGATGAATGTGCCGGACGGCATGCTCGCCGCCTTCAATGCCGCCCCGGGCGCGGTGGCGCCGCCGGCTCAGGGCGCCAACAGCCTGTATACGACCGCCCTGGTGACGCTGATGCGCCAGCCCGGTCTCGACATGGAGCAGATCGCCAAGGGGGCGAGGCTCGAGGTCAATCAGGCGAGCGCCGGCGCCCAGGTGCCGTGGATGGTGTCGTCGCTCGGCGTCGATCTTCGCCTGTTCGAGGCGTCGGCGGCAACGCCGGCCCCGGAGGTGGTTCCGCCGGTCGCGGCGCCGTCCCCCGGAACCCCGGCCGGCGCTCCGGTCGGCATGGTGCGCATTCCACCCAAGGGTGAGCGGCCGTTCAGTCGCGATTTTTTGCGCGGCCTTTCCCCTGACGACGCCTATCAGGCGGCGATCGAGGAGGACACGCTCGCCGGCTATCAGTGGTT
The DNA here is from genome assembly GCA_030848545.1 of Astrobacterium formosum. Lineage (GTDB taxonomy): Bacteria > Pseudomonadota > Alphaproteobacteria > Rhizobiales > Xanthobacteraceae > Astrobacterium > Astrobacterium formosum. The sequence continues at coordinate 24,468 of JAVDCA010000027.1, read as the reverse complement.
CGTCGAACTCTTCCCGCAGCATCCCTTCGCCGGCCAGGTGTGGGACATCATCAATTCCCGCCGCGAAGCAGTGCTGTGGCGGCGCGCGCTCGCCCAGAACTCGCGCAATGCCTACTGGAACTATCTCAAGCGCTATCCCGACGGAGCCCATGCGGCCGAGGCGCAGGGCCGGCTCGAGGCGCTCGCCGCCCCGCCGGCGCCGCCGCCCACCTATGTGCCGGCGCCCGAACCGTTACCGCCGGACTATTACGACGAGGCGGTCGGTCTCGCCGACATGGTGCCGCAGGGCTTTGCTCCGCCCCCGCCGGTGTTCGACGACACGCCACCTTTCTTCTTCCTGCCGCCGCCGCCGCGTCCGCCCCGTCCGCCGATCATCATCGTGCGGCCGCCGCCGCCGGTGGTCATCGTCGTCGACCGCCGGCGTCCGCCCGACATCATCCGACGCCCGACCGATTTCATCCGCCGGCCGGACGGCATCCGGCGGCCGACCGACTTCATCCGTCGGCCGGACGGCATCCGGCGGCCGACCGATTTCATCCGCCGTCCCGACGGCGGACGTCCGCCGGATGGTGCGCGCCCGGGAGATGGCCGCCGTCCGCCCGACGGCATCCGCATTCCCGTCACCGGGCGTCGTCCAGCCGACGGCATCCGAACGTCGCCGACGGTCATGCCGCCCACGACGCGCACGCAACCCACCGGTCCGGCCATCATGCCCGGTGCCCGGCCGGTCGGGCCGGCGACGCCCCGGCCGACCACGCCCGGCATCGGCGTGCCGCCGAGCGGGGTGATGACCACACCCTCTCCGCAAGGGACCCCGGTGCGTCCCGTGACCCCCGGCGTCGGCCTGCCGCCCGGCGGGCGGCCGGGTCCTGGCCCCACCACGGGCCGGCCCGTCGCGCCGCAGGGGGCACCGACCGTCGCCCCCGCCCAGGGGCCGCGGCCCGGTGTGCCGACGGGACCGACCGGCCGTCCGAGCATCCAGGGCGTGACGCCGGGCATTCCGGCCGGAACGCCCGTGCCCGGCCTGCGTCCGGGCCAGCCGCAACCGCCGAAGGTGGCGCCGACGACCGTGCAGCCGCCGCGTCCGCCGGCACCGCCCACTGCGGCGCCGGTCACCACCCAGCCGTCGCGGCCGGGCGTGCCGCCGACGCCGGCTGCCACGGCCGTGCAACCGCCGCGCCCGGGCGTGCCGCCGACGTCACGCCCGACTGCCGTGCAGCCGCCGCGTCCGCCGACACCGCCGACCGCTGCGCCCGTGACCGCACAGCCACCGCGGCCGACCCCGTCGGTGGTGCAACCACCGCGGCCACAGCCGCAACCGGTCCGTCCGGTGGCGCAACCGCCGCGTCCGCAGCCGCAGCCGGTTAGGCCGGTGGCACAGCCGCCGCGCCCGCAACCGCAGCCGGTCCGTCCGGTGGCGCAACCGCCGCGTCCGCAGCCGCAGCCGGTTAGGCCGGTGGCACAGCCGCCGCGCCCGCAACCGCAGCCGGTCCGTCCGGTGGCACAGCCGCCGCGCCCGCAGCCGCAACGCGTGGCACCGCCACCGCGTCCGCAGCCGCAACGAGTCGCACCTCCGCCGCGTCCGCAGCCGCAGCGCGTGGCTCCGCCGCCTCGTCCGGCCGCACCGCCGCCGCGGGCCGCACCACCCCCACGTCCGGCGGCGCCGAGTTGCCCGGCCGGCACCCGCAATGTCGGGGGACGCTGCGTGCGTTGAACAACCGAGGCGGCGAGGCACTCGCCCGCCGCCTCGACACGAACGTGCGCACCCGCGTCGAGCCCGCCAGCGCTGGTGCTCTGCATTGCTTCGTGTCAAACCGCTGTTGCGGGCGCGACAAAAAAACCCGTCATGGCGAGGCTGCTCGCCCTGACGGTGCGCGAAGCAATGTTCAGCCCTTGCGTGAAGACCGCTTCGGCTTGGCGGTGGCCGGGATCACGGCGAAGCCGTAACCGAGCCTCCCGAGGGTGGCCGCAATCTTCGCGGCGCAGCGGCGCGACGCCAGCATGTCGGACAATTTGCGACCTGCAGGCGCGTTGGCATCGTCATGGGCACCTCCCGGGCGGCTCGTGCGCGCGGCATCTGGCGGGACCCGCGTCCCGCTTTCAGCCGACGGCCGGCTGGCCTCGACGGCGGCCCGACTCCTCGAAGGCATCCAATTCACCTCTCGACAACAACGCAAACCGGTGGCGATTGATTCGTCCCCAACCACGACTCGAAATTGCCGTTGCGCAGCCGCAATGTCTACAGCAACGGAGTAAAACTTACGGAAGATAACGTAGATAACCGCCGGTCTGGCGGCAAATAATACCAACGGCAGCGGGGATCGACCCATGTGATCCGTTACCTTCGAGGCTCGCCGTCGGCGAGCGCCTCAGGACGACGGTAAAAGTGAGGCATCAGTAACGACGGCTGGCATTAATGCCGAAATCCATTGGGAGCCGGTATTAATTCAAGGTCCAACTAAACTCGTTCCATTCTGACGTACCGCGAGGGGCACGGCTCAGGTCACCGGCGACCTCGCCGATGTCGATCGTGGTGCCGGCGAGACCGGAACCGCGTCGACCCAGGTGCTCGCTTCGGTGTGCTCGCTTCGGTGTGCTCGCTCGCCAAGAAAAGCGCCACACTGGAAGCCGAAGTGGCCAGATTCCTCGGCACGGTGCGTGCCGCCTGAAGAGCGCCCGCGCCACTCCGATTGCCACGTGACGGCCGGCGCCGGATGCGTCGCCGGCTACGTGTTCCTGCCGATGACGTAAGGTCCGCGGCGACAAATCCGCTTGCGGACGCGCGAATTCACAAACGCCCGAATCCCAAATTCAGTCGCGATTAAGTCTTCGCTGCCACATTTCGGCCGACAGATTCGAAATGCGGCCGCGCGGCGGCTTCGAGGACCCTCCATGAGCAATGATCGTCTACTCGCCGATCGTCTGGCTTTCATCGGCGTCGACGATGCCATGCGTGCGGCGTTGCGCGAGGCGCAGCCGCTGATCTCGCGCGTTCTGCCCGGCATCCTCGACGCGTTCTATGCCCACGTCACCGCGACGCCGGAAGCCAGGAAGTATTTCGCCACCGAGGCGGTGATGCGCCACGCCAAGGAGATGCAGATCAAGCACTGGACGAATATCGTCTCCGGCCGCTTCGACGACGCCTACATCAAGTCCGTCACCCGCATCGGCGAGACCCATCACCGGCTGGGGCTGGAGCCGCGCTGGTACATCGGCGGCTACAGCTTCATCCTCGCCGGACTCCTGCGGGCGGTCGAAACGGAATTCGTCGAGGGCATGTTCAACGGCAAGGCGGTGCGCGAGAAGAAGGCGGCGATGCAGGGCGCGATCGCCCGGGCGTCCATGCTCGACATGGATTTCGCGATCTCCGTCTACATCGCTGCCGCCGACGGGGCGCGTGCCGCCGCCGACGCCCGCACGGTGTCCGAACGCAAGGCCGCCGACGAACGCCTCGTCACCGAGCGGCGGGCCACCATGAACAAGCTCGCCGGCGATTTCGAGAAGGCGGTGGGCGACATCGTCGGCACGGTGTCGTCGGCATCGGGCGAGCTCGAAGCCTCCGCGCGCGGCATGACGCGCATCGCCGAATCGACCCAGCATTTGTCGACCAAGGTGGCGGCTTCCTCCACCGAAGCGCAGGCCAACGTCGAATCGGTCGCCGGGGCGACCGAGGAACTGGCGGCGTCGGTGCGCGAGATCAGCCGCCAGGTGCAGGACTCGAGCCGCATCGCCGGCGAGGCGGTCATGCAGGCCAAGGCGACCGACGCCCGCATCAGCGAATTGTCGAAGGCGGCCGGCCGCATCGGCGACGTGCTCAAGCTCATCACCGCGATCGCCGAGCAGACCAACCTGCTTGCCCTCAACGCAACAATAGAGGCGGCGCGCGCCGGCGAGTCCGGTAAGGGCTTCGCGGTGGTCGCCGCCGAGGTCAAGGCGCTGGCCGCCCAGACCGCCAAGGCGACCGAGGAGATCGCCTCGCAGATCTCCGACATGCAGATGGCGACCGCCGACTCGGTCGCCGCCATCAACGAGATCGGTGGCACCATCCACAAGATATCCGAGATCACCAGCGCCATCGCGGCGGCAGTGGAAGAGCAGGGCGCGGCGACCGCCGAGATCGCCCGCAACGTCCAGCAGGCGGCGCACGGTACCGGCGAGGTGGTCAAGAATATCGGCGAAGTCAGCCGCGGCGCCGGCGAGACCGGCACGGCCTCTTCGCAGATGCTCACCGCGGCGCGCTCGCTCGCGCACGAGAGCGCGAGCCTCGAGAAGGAAGTCGGGAGCTTCCTCGCCGGCGTGCGCGCCGCCTGACGCGCGAATGCCGCGCCTGACGTCGCGGCATCGATGTTCGTACCTATAATACGAGAGTACGCGGGTGCTGTATTATATGGCGGCGTGACGGCCCATTACATTCGATATTAACAAAATCAGGGCGATCATATGCGGGTCGCGATGCTCGCGACTCCCTTCGGAGCGATTGACCGCACCGACTTACGGGAGCAACGGTTGCGGACTATCGCTGTCGCGCGGCGCTGTTCCCACCCGGCGCCGCGCGACCTTTATTTAAGCCCGAAGCGAAACCCTTCACACCGATGCCGCGGCCACGCACCTCACCATCGTTGGTGTACGTGCGGGGCGATCAGGCGGTCGTAGACCGCGCGGGCGGCCGCCATCGTGTCGTCGGCGATCGGAGCCAGTTCCGCGGCGGCCGCGTTGGCTCGCGCCTGGTCGGCGTTGCGGGCGCCCGGAATGACGACCGTCACGGCCTCGTTCATCAAAATCCATCGCAGCGCGAACGCCGCCATGGCGGCGCCGGGCGGCACCAGCCGGCGGATTTCCTCGACGGCGGCGAGGCCGGCCTCGAGCGGCACGCCCGCAAAAGTCTCGCCGACGTCGAACGCCTCGCCGTTGCGATTGAAGGCGCGATGGTCGTCGCTCGCGAAGCGCGTGCTTTTCGTGATCCTGCCGGTCAGGAGGCCGCTCGCCAGCGGCACGCGGGCGATGACCGCGATGTTCTTCTTGCGGGCCTGGGCGAAGAACAGTTCGGCGGGGCGCTGGCGGAACATGTTGTAGATGATCTGCACGCTGACGACGTTTGGGAACTCGATCGCCTTGAGGGCCTCTTCGACCTTCTCGACACTGACGCCGTAGCTCCTGATCTTGCCCTTGGCCTTCAGGGCGTCCATCGCGGCGAATATTTCCGGGCGATAATACGCCTGCGGGGGCGGGCAATGGAGCTGGACGAGGTCGAGGCAGTCGGTGTCGAGGTTTTGCAGCGAGCGGTCCACGAAGGCTTCGAGATTGTCCGCCGTATAGCCCTCCACCGTGTGGGGCGACAGGCGCCGCCCCGCCTTGGTGGCCACCATCGGCCGCGTCCCGCCGCGCGCCTTGAGGACCTTGGCGATGATCTTTTCCGAGCGGCCGTCGCCGTAGACGTCGGCGGTGTCGACGAAGGTCATGCCGGCGTCGAGGGCGGCATTGAGCGCCGCCTCGCCGTCCGCCTCGCTGACGTCCCCCCAGGCTGAGCCGATCTGCCAGGCCCCGAAGCCGATCCGGCCGACGGTGAATTCCAACCTTCCGAAGCGACGCGTCTCCATGGCGGATCCTTTCCCGGGTGATGTTGCGCTGCTGCTAACACCGTTGTGGGCTCGCCTCAATCGGCGATGACGCGCCCCTGTCCGAGGCGTTGCGGACGTGGCGCGTCGCGTTCGCCGCCGCTCGGCCGACGAATTCGCTGCCGCCACGGCACCTATTGCAGGTGTTGCACGTCGTTGCGACAGTGCAACCCATAATAGTTACAACACAGAAGGAATAGTATCTATGAGAGCATAATTCTACCGAGAAATGACGCGTTTATACTGAAACGGGAACAAATTAGGGAAAAATTTGTGGTCCCCCTGTCACTCTACCTGTCCGTGATGTGGGGGAACGTCCATGACGCTGCACATTTCCATCGGAATGCGCCTGGCTCTCGTTCTCGGCGTCAGCGTCGTCGCCGCCGTGGCGGCGACCACCGCCAGCAATCTCGTCCTGGCCGGGCGCATGACCGAGCAGGCTGCGCGCAACCAGCTCGGTGTCCTGGAGGCGTTCTTCCTCGCCAAGATCCGCGACGATGCCCGCCGCGCCCTGTCCATGGCCGACGCCATCGCGACCAATACGCAGGTGCAGAGCGTCTTCGCGGCGCGCGATCGCGCCGCGCTCGCCCGCTTGACGGTGGAGGGCGGCGCCCATCTCAAATCCGCGCATGCGGTCGCCCAGGCCCAGTTCCATCTGCCGCCGGCGGTGTCGTTCCTGCGTCTCGCCCGTCCCGATAAGTTCGGCGACGATCTGTCCTCGTTCCGCTTCACGGTCCTCGAGGTCAACAAGACCCGGAAGCCGGTATCGGGTCTCGAATACGGCGTCGAGGGCCTGGGAATCCGCGGCGTCGTGCCGGTGTTCAGGAACAAGGAGCATGTCGGCTCGTTCGAGATCGGCCTGTCGTTCGGCAAGCCGTTCTTCGACGACTTCAAGCGCGCGACCGGAGCCGACGTCGCCTTCATGCTCGCCACCCCGAAGGGTTTCGAGACCTTCGCGTCGACCTTCGCGGAACTACCGGTGTTTGCCGCCGGTGAGCTCAAGGCAGCGCTCGAACGCGCCTCCGACATGCGCACGACCGCGATCGCCGGCGTCGAATACGGCTTGGTGCTGGCGCCGGTCGCCAATTATCGCGGCGATCCGATCGGCGTGCACGTCATCGGCGTCGACCGCACCAGTTTCACGGCGGCGCTCGATCGCGCCCGCCTGTGGTCGTTCGGCATCGGCGCCGCCGTGCTGGCGCTCACGCTCCTGTTCGCCGCGCTGATGAACCGCGGCGTCGTGCGCCCCTTGAAGGCGCTCACCGCCGGCATGCGCCGTCTCGCCGACGGCGACTTCTCGGTCGTGCTGCCGGGGCTCGGCCGCGGCGACGAGATCGGCGAGGTGGCGGCGGCGGTCGAGACCATCAAGGTCAAGGCGGTCGAAAAGGCCCGCCGCGAGGCCGACGAGCACGAAGCGCGTTCCCTCGCCGAGCAGGAGGCGAAGCGCGCCGCCGCCGAAAGCGAAGCGGAACTGCGGCGCCGGGCGGACGAGGAAGCCGCCAGAGCCCGCAAACACGCGATGCACCGGCTCGCCGACGAATTCGAGGCGGCGGTGGGTGGCATCGTCGGCGCGGTGTCGTCGGCCGCGACCGAACTGGAAGCGGCCGCCGGTTCGCTCAGCGACACCGCCCGTTCCACCCAGGCGTTGACCACGACCGTCGCGGCGTCCTCGGAAGAAGCGGCCGCCAACGTCCAGTCGGTCGCCTCGGCGGCGGAGGAAATGTCGTCGTCGGTGGCCGAGATCGGTCGCCATGTGGCGACCTCGAGCCGCATCACCGGCGAGGCCGTCCAACAGGCCCACGACACCGACTCGCGCATCGGCGAGCTCGCGGCCGCCGCCGCCCGCATCGGCGACGTCGTCAAGCTGATCACCAGCGTCGCCGAGCAGACCAATCTGCTCGCCCTCAACGCAACAATAGAGGCGGCGCGCGCCGGCGAGGCCGGCAAGGGATTTGCGGTCGTGGCGAGCGAGGTCAAGGCGCTCGCCGCCCAGACCGCCAAGGCGACCGGTGAGATCGGGACCCATATTTCCGGCATGCAGGCGGCGACCGACGTGTCGGTCACGGCCATCAAGGGCATCGCCGCCACCATCGGGCGCGTGTCCGACATCGCCACCTCCATCGCGGCGGCGGTCGAGGAGCAGGGGGCGGCGACGGGCGAGATCGCCCGCAACGCCCAGGAGGCCCACAAGGGCACCGCCGACGTCGCCAAGGACGTCGCCTCGGTGGAGCGGGGCGCCGCCGAGACCGGCTCGGCCGCGACCCAGGTCCTGTCGTCGGCGGCCTCGCTGTCGCGCGAGAGCAACCGGCTCAAGATGGAAGTCGACCGCTTCCTGGCGAGCGTGCGCGCCGCCTGACCTTCAGGGTGCGCGCGCCTCCCGCGCCGAAATCCGCCTTGCCGCCCCGGCCGGGCTGGTCATAGTGCTGCCGTGAGGGATGATTCGAACGGCATCGGCCCGATGCCGGCGGCCCGCGAGGACTATCCCCGCGGGCCATGCAGCCTTTCGAAGGCCGGACGGATGGCGTCACAGCCCAAGATCGACCCCGTGATCTGGTTGCACGCGGCGCGTCCGGCCGCCGGGCAACCGGAAGGAGGCGCACCCGCTTCGCCGCGGCCCGCCCATATTCCCATGCCCGACGCACTCCTCAATCCGTTCACCGATCGGCCTGACCCGCCGCCACAGGAAACTGCACAGGAAACCCCCATGCCGGCCTCGCACGACGCCGACCCGCCGGTCGCGCCGGCAGACGAGCCGCCGACCGCGCCTGCGGCCGACGCACCGGCCGGCGGCCCGGCCGCGGCGGACGTCGTCGAGGTGGTGGCCTCCATCGAGCTGGACCTCGTCGAGGTGGCCCCCATCGAGGTGGATCGCGTCGAAGTGGACCCTGCCGAGGAGGCCCGTCCGGCCGCGCCGCGGTGGTCGCGGGCGCCGCGCCTCGATCTTTCCACCCACATGACCGGGGCCGAGGCCTTTGCCGCCATCGTTGCCCACTCCCTGCAGCACTTCGCCGCCAACGAAGAGTGCGCGCGCCGCAACCTGCATGTGGAAGGCGTGCACCAGTGCCGCATCGCGCTGCGGCGGCTGCGCGCCGCCCTGCAGATCTTCAGGCCGTTGCTCGAGCGCGGGAAGGCCGCCCCCATCCACACGGAGCTGCGCTGGCTTGCCGGCGTTCTCGGTGCCGCCCGCGACCTCGACATCGTCGAGACCGAGTTGCTCGCACCGACCGTCGCCGGGCTGAGCGACGGCGAGCCGGCGGCGGCGCTTCTCGCCACCCTGAAGGCCAACCAGGCCGCGGCCTATGCGGCCGTCGCCGAAGCGCTCGGCTCGCCGCGCCATCGTGCCCTGGTGGCGGACCTGACCCGGCTTGCCCGCGACGGGCGATCAGGCCGCAGCGACGACGCAGAGCAGCCGCTGGTCGGCTTCGCGGCCCATGCGCTGTCGCGCGTCTACGCGAAGCTTCTGCGCAAGGCCGCCGGTTTCGAGCTCCTGAGCGCGGCGGAGCGCCACGAGGCCAGGATCGCGCTCAAGCGCCTGCGCTACGCGCTGGATTTCTTCGTCAACCTGTTCGACGGCCGCTCGAAGAAGAAGTTCATCCGCAAGGTGACGCGGCTGCAGGACGATCTCGGCCGCATGAACGACCTTTCGGTCGCCCGCGGCACGCTCGGCCGGCTGGTGGAGTCCTGCGGCAGCACCGACGGCGCCGCCTCGGCCAAGAGCCTCGCCTTCGTGGCCGGCGGCATTCTGGGCTGGCACCAGGCTTCCGCCGCCGAGGCCGAACGCCGCCTGGTCAAGGACTGGTACGCCTTCGCCGGCGTCAAGCCGTTCTGGCTCGGGCATATTTAGCGACTTCCCGGATCATCCCGGGAAGGACGAGATCGTCACCAGTCCGTCGGCCTGTCACGCCGCCGGAAAGGTCTCGTCGCCAGAGACGGTCGCGACGAGATTGTAGAAGTCCCAGGCCTCGGCCGAGTGCTCCCGAGCCTTCACGCGCAGGAAGTACATGTCGTGGATCGTCGTGCCATCCTCGCGGACATGACCGTTCCTGACGTACATATCGTCCAGGGTGGAGTTGCGAAGACACCGGCCGACCTGGCGGACTCCTCCGACTGCACGTCCAGTTCGAGCGCCCGCAGGTCGACCTTGTGGCTTTCCGCATAGGCCGCGAGCTTGCCCATCTGCGCCGCATTCCGGCCGTTCAGGCCGCGCATCGATGCGTAGACCGTATGGCGGCCGGCCGCGAGGGCATTGGCCGTCAGACGGCCGAAGCCGCTGGAGGCGCCGGTGATGAGAATGACTTTCTCCATCGCACGGCTCCTCAGACGACACCGCCATTGGCGCGCACGACCTGGCCGTTGATCCAGCCGCCGTCGGGACCGACGAGGAGCGACACGACCGCGGCGATGTCGTCCGCCTCGCCCAGGCGGCCGAGCGGGTTCATCTGCTTGATGCTATCGATCGTGGCCTGGTCCTTGCCCTCGAAGAACAGCTCGGTGGCGACAGGGCCGGGGGCGACCGCGTTGACGGTGATCCGCCGCGGCCCGAGTTCCTTGGCAAGGATATGGGTCAGGGCCTCCACCGCCGCCTTGGTGGCGGCGTAGACCCCATAGGCCGGCTGATAGAGGCCGACCACGCTCGACGAGAAGTTCACGATCCGGCCGCCGTCGCGCAACCGTTTCGCGGCCTCGCGCATGCCATTGAACGTGCCCTTGAGGTTGACGGCGATCGTGCGATCGAAAGTCGCATCGTCGGTCTGGGCGACGGGCGCGAGCTTCATGATGCCGGCATTGTTCACCAGGACGTCGACGCCGCCATGGCTCGCTTCGACGGAATCGAACATCCGCTTCACTGCCGAAGGGTCGCTGATATCCGCCTGTACGGCGACGGCCCGCCCGCCGGTCTTCTTAATCCCATCCACCAGCTTGGTGGCGGCGTCGGTACTGCCGGCGTAGTTCACCACGACGGCGAAGCCGTCCGCAGCAAGACGCCGCGCGATGGCGGCGCCGATGCCGCGCGACGCACCGGTGACGATTGCGACTTGATTCTGAACATCGGTCATCGGTCTTTTCCTGAATACTTCCGCTTTGTCGAAAATTCGTGCGCTTTCTCCGGCACCGGACCCTCAGTCCGATCCCCGCGTCATGGCCTGCATCTTGGCAATGGTGAGGGTCTCGTCGGCACGGCCCCAGCCACCGTCGGCGACTTCATCGACGAGGACCATGGTGTAGGGGCGCACCCCTTCGCCGAAATACTCGACGAACATCGAGGTGGTCCTGTGGATGATTTCTTCCTTCTGCTCGGCATTGAGCGCGCCTTCGGGGAACTTGTAATTTGCAAACGGCATGATCGATTTCCTTCCTGGTCGAGGTGGTTCGCGGTTCGTACCCGCGCGGAAACCGCGAGGGTCGGAGTCTTCCGTCAGACGACGAAGTCGAAGCGGGCAAACCGGCCATCTCCGGTGTCGCTGATGTTCATCAGCAAGGAGTGATCGAAGAGCCGGTCGTGCGCGTTCCTCGGCTCGCCGGGGAAGAACAGCTGCGTGGTCAGAACACGTCCGCCCGGGCGCTGGACCTTGAAATGGAAGTGGCGCGTTCGTCCGGGATAGAGCGCCGGCACGACCGTGTTGAACCACCAGCGGCCCCGTTCGTCGGCGAACTGGTGACCCCGCAGACGAAAGCCCTGCTCGTCGTAATGGCCGTTTTCGTCCGCGTGCCAGACTTCCACGAGGCTGCCCGGAAGCGGGCCACAACGATCATCGACCACAAAGCCCGCGACGGTGATGCGCTCGCCTCGCGGCGAGTCCGCGAAGAGGTCACGATTGAGCGGAGCGTTGGGCTTGAAGAACGGGCCGGGTTCTCGTTCCACCGTGGCCGCATTGTCGTCGTCACAGGCGCGGGTAAGCGGCAGCGCCGGCGTCCCCTGAGCGGCGGCCGCAACTCCACTCAGTGGAGCCAGTGGAGCGGCGATGAAGGCCGCAAGAAGCGTGCGCCGGGTCGTTTCCATCGTATCCTCCCTCTTGGCTGGTGGCTGGCCCATCAGCCGGCTTCAGCCCGCCAGGGTATGGCAGGAAGGTAGTCGTTTCGATGCGAGGGAATAGTCCGCCCGGTTCAACATCAGAATTTCGAAATTCATAACAATCTGGTATTTAGGCCCGCATGGACCGTATCGATGTCATGCGTTTGTTTGTTCGGATCGTGGAGCGGGGAAGCTTCGCCCAGGCGGCGCGTGACCTGCAGGTTCCCCGCCCGAGCGCAACCCATGCGATCCAGCGTCTTGAGGCCGAGCTGGGCGTCCGTCTCTTGGAGCGGTCGACACGAAATGTGAGGCCGACGCTTGATGGCGCGCTCTATCACGAGCGCTGTGTTCGTCTCCTCGCGGACCTGGATGAGACCGAGAACGTGTTTCGCGAGGCCGAGCCGAGGGGACCTCTGCGGGTCGACATGCAGGGGACCCTTGCCCGCTTTTTCGTGCTGCCGGCATTGCCCGCGTTCCTGGCGCGCTATCCGGGGATATCGCTGACGCTGAGCGAAGGCGACCGCATGGTCGACCTCATCACGGAAGGGGTCGATTGCGTCCTGCGCGCCGGTGAACTCACGGATTCTTCCCTGATCGGACGCAGGGTCGCGGACTTCGAGCAACTCACGCTTGCGAGTCCGGGCTATCTCGAACGCCGCGGTGTCCCTTCGACGCCGGACGAACTCGAAGGTCATCGGATGGTGGCCTATGCGGCTTCCGCGACCGGTCAGCCTTATCCGTTGGAGTTCGAGAAGGACGGCCGGATGTGGGAAATTCCACTGCCGTACGACGTGGTCGTCCGGGGTGCCGAGATCTACACGGCCGCGGGTGTCGCCGGCCTGGGTGTGATCCAGGTTCCCAGATATCGCGTCGAGCACCAAATCGCCGCCGGACAGCTCGTGGTGGTCATGGAGGCCTTTCCGCCGCCGTCGATGCCCGTCTCCGTGCTCTATCCCCAGAGCCGCCATCTGTCGTCGCGCGTCAGGGTCTTCATCGAATGGCTTTCCGAGTTGTTTCGACTGGCCCAGGCGCAACGGAAATGATTGCACGGGAATTACGCCCGCTCACAGTTTGATATTGCCAGGCCTTCGGCGACGGCGTGTCGCCGACGGTCACAATCCGAGCCGATCCCGCTTCTTGCCTCTCGGTTGCGACACGCCGGCAGTAGACCCGCCGCGCGCATTGTGTAGGCTGGCGTGCCGGCCCGTTCTCCAGGCATGACGGGCCGGCCAATCCACAAGCAAGATGCCGGAAATTGGGAGGACGACCAGGATGAAGAGACCCGTCATCGGAAAGCTCGCCGGGCTGGCGATTGCCGGCCTGTCTGCCGTGGTGGCGCTGCCGGCCCACGGCGCGACGCTGCTCACCAAGGGCACCAACCTGCCCACGCTCGTGCTTTCGGCCGGCAAGGCCTTCCCCAAGGAGGCGATGCAGCTCGAAGCCGGAAAGTACTATCGCTGGAAGATCGAAAGCGACGGCACCAGCGAAATGGCCATCCAGGCGCCGGAGTTCTTCCGCTTCATCTGGATCAACGAGGTCGTCATCAACGACATCGAGGTGCGCCCGCTCGGACTGCATTCGCTGGAGTTCGACGCCAAGGGATCGGCCACGATCTCCTTCGTGCCGATCCGGCCGGGCGAATACGAGTATTTCATGCCCAATTCGAAAAGCGACGCGTTCCGCGGCAAGATCGTGGTGAAGTAGGGGGCGCGCGGCGGCGGACTAGAGGGATCCGCCGCCTGGACGCCGCGCATGCGATCCCGTTACCGGCGATATGCGAACTGCTCCCGGTAGAGCCCCGCATAGCTCGCCGCCGAGTCCTTCCAGCTGAACACCTTCGCCATCGCCTGGCGGCGCATGGAGTTGAGGCGCGGCTTCGATCCGAAGGTGGAAAAGGCCCGGCAGACGGCGCCGAAGAGATGCTCGACGGTGGCCTCGCCGAACAGGAATCCGGTCTTGCCGTCGTCGATGGTCTCGGCAAGCCCGCCGATGCGGTGGCCGATCGGCAGCGAGCCGAATTTCTGCGCGTACATCTGCGACAGGCCGCACGGCTCGAAGCGCGACGGCATCAAGGTGAAGTCGCTGCCGGCGAACACGCGGCGGGCCTCGGCGTCGTCGAACCCAATCGTCACCGCGATCGACCCGGCATGGCGCCGGCCGGCCTCGCTCAAGGCCTGTTCGAAGCGCTTCTCGCCGGTGCCCATGACGACGATCTGGCCGCCGGCCTGCACGATCGCCTCGGCGGCGGGCAGGACGAGGTCGACGCCCTTCTGGTGCACCAGCCGGGCGACGAGGCCGAACAAGGGACCGTCGGAGAGCGCCAGGCCGAAGCTGCGGCGCAAATGGTCGGCATTGGCGCGCTTGCCGTCCCACTGGCCCACTTCAAACGGGCTGTGGAGGTCGGGGCAGGTGCGCGCGTCCCAGCTCGCGTCGATGCCGTTGATGATGCCGGTGAGCTCACTTCGCTGGGCGCGCTGGCGCAAGACGCCGTCGAGGCCGCAGCCGAATTCCGGCGTGGTGATCTCGCGCGCATAGGTCTCGCTCACCGTGGTGACATGGCTCGCATAGACGAGACCGGCCTTCATGAACGAGACCTTGTCGTAGAACTCGATGCCGTCGATGCGGAAGGCCTCGCGCGGGGCGCCGATGCGCTCCAGCGTGCGGGCCGAGAACAGGCCCTGATAGGCGAGGTTGTGGACGGTCAGGATCGAGGGAATGTCGAGCTTTCGCCAGGAAATGTAGGCGGGCGCCAGCGCCGATTCCCAGTCGTTGGCATGCACGAGGTCGGCGTTCCACGCCGGATCGGCGAGGCCGGCGGCAAGATCGACGGCGGCGGCGGCGAGGCGGGCGAAACGGATGTCGTTGTCGGCCCAGTCGACGCCGTTTTCGTCCGTGTAGGGGGAGCCGGCGCGGTCGTAGAGTTCGGGGCACAGCACCACGTAGACGGTGAGCCCGTCCGGGGTGCGGCAGCGGCCGATCCGGCAGGCCGGCAGGGCCGCAAACGCCCCGCAGTAGCCGACGATCTCCATGTCGCCCGCCCTGGCGAGCACGCCCGGATAACCCGGAACCAGGACCCTGATATCGCATACATGCGAAAGAGCGCGCGGCAGCGCCGCCGACACGGCTGCGAGCCCGCCGACGCGGACGAAATCGTCCATCTCGGAGGTGACGAACAGGATTCGATCGGGCTGCAACTGCGACCCCCAATTTCCGGCCGACTGTGAAAGAAGGCCGCCATTCAACGCCGGTGGGGTGTGGTTCGTTCCGCGGGTTGCGGCGTGGAGCCGCGCCTCGGGGCCGGCGACGATCCTTTGTGCCGGAACTTGGTTGACGAGATGTGACGGTCCGAGCGCAAAAGATCGATTCGACGCAAGAATTCGCGACAGGAGGGTGCCGGGGATCTCGCCATCGGCCGATCGGTTTCACTCCCGTGCCCGGGCGCGACTCAGTCCGTATCGGAGCGCAACGCAGTGGTTCGTCCCTGAACCGGGGCCTCGCGCCGGCGCCCTCGGCCGTATCTTTCGGATCGGCGGAAAATACTTAGCAAGGTAGCATTCTGCTGCCCACTCGCGCGATCGTAATATCACATTATAGTCTCGGTAATAGCCTCGCCGTCGATCTATCGCGACCGATGCCGCCTGTTCGCCTCACGCCCCCGTGCCGCGTCGTCGGGCCCTGTACTCGCTGACGAGGCACGTCATCATCATGAAGATCAGTCTGCGGCTCGCCGCCGGATTCTCCGTCCTGGTGCTGGTCACCATCGCGCTCGGGGTGCTTGCCCATGTGCGCACCTCCGATCTCAGCGGCCTGACCCGCTCCCTCTACCGCCTTCCCTTCGCCGTCACCAATGCGCTCTCGGACGCCAATGCCGAGATCATCGCCATGCACCGCTCCATGAAGGACGTCGCCATGGCGCCGGCGGCCGCCGACATCGATCGTGCCGTGGCCGATGTCGACCGGCGCGAGAAGGAGGTCCAGCGTCATTTCGGCGTCGTCCGCGAGCGCTTCCTCGGCAACAAGGCCGACCTCGAGGCCGCCGCCTCCGCCTTCACGGCCTGGAAGCCGCTCCGCGACGAGGTCATCAAGCTCACTCGCGACGGCAGGAGGGACGAGGCCGGCGCCGTCACCCGCAGCCGCGGCGCCATGCAGCTCGCCAAGATCGACGAACCGCTGGAGCGCATGGCCAAGTTCGCCCACCAGAAGGCCGAGGAGTTCATGAATTCGGCCGCGGCGACCGCGGACCGCGTCGCGATCGAACTGTTTGCGACCGTTCTCGGCCTGACGGTGGCGTCGCTCATGGTGGCGTTCTTCACCGCCCGCTCCATCGTCGTGCCGATCGGCGGAATGACGGTGGCGATGGGAAAGCTGGCGAACGGCGACTTCGACGTCGTGCTGCCGGGGCTGGGCAGAAAGGACGAGATCGGCGCCATCGCCCAGGCGGTCGAGAATTTCAAGGTCAAGGCGCAGGACAAGGCGCGCGCCGAGGCCGAGGAACGCGAAGCTGCGGCGCGCCGCCAGGCCGACGAATGGCGCACCGTCGGGGAACGCGAAACCGTGCAACGCCAGGCCGCCGACGAACGCGCGGCGGCCGAGCGCCGCGCCGCCATGCTCGACCTCGCCGGCAAATTCGAGGCGACGGTGGGCGCCATCATCGGCGCGGTGTCGTCGGCCGCGACCGAACTCGAAGCGGCGGCGACGACGCTGTCGCGTACCGCCCAGTCGACCCAGTCGCTGTCGAGCGCGGCCGCGGCGGCGTCGGAAGAAGCGACCTCGAACGTCCATTCGGTCGCCTCGGCGAGCGAAGAGATGTCGTCCTCGGTGGACGAGATCAGCCGCCAGGTGCTGGAATCGAGCCGGATTGCCGGCGAGGCCGTCAACCAGGCGGGCGCGACCGATGCCCGCATCGGCGAACTCTCGATCGCGGCCGGCCGCATCGGCGACGTCGTCAAGCTGATCACGGCGATCGCCGAGCAGACCAATCTCCTGGCCCTCAACGCAACAATCGAGGCGGCGCGCGCCGGCGAGGCCGGCAAGGGTTTTGCGGTGGTGGCGAGCGAGGTCAAGGCGCTGGCCGCGCAGACCGCCAAGGCGACCGGCGAGATCGGGGCCCAGATCGCCGGCATGCAGACCGCGACCGGCGCCTCGGTCACCGCCATCAAGGAGATCGGCGGCACCATCGGGCGCATTTCGCAGATCGCCGGCTCGATCGCGGCGGCGGTCGAGGAGCAGGGCGCCGCGACGGCGGAGATCGCCCGCAATATCGGCGAGGCCGCCCGCGGCACCGCCCAGGTCGCGACCCACATCACCGACGTCAATCACGGCGCCGGCGAGACCGGCGCCGCCTCCGCCCAGGTCCTGTCAGCGGCATCGTCCCTGTCCAAGGAGAGCAACCGGCTCAAGAAAGAGGTCGATGGCTTCCTGGCGACGGTGCGCGCCGCCTGACGCCACCGCCCGCGGCCGGCGCGCTCAGGCGCGCCGCCATGCGGGTCTTCGGCGAAGGACCTCAGGCGCGCGAGACGGCGCGGTCGGCGTCGCTCTGGCTGATCAGTTCGGACAACAGCCGCAGAACCTCGACCGACGCGGTTTCCAGTTGCTTGAAGTGGATCATTCCGTCCGCGAGCTGGCCTTTCTCGAAGCACTTCGCCGCCGCAATGCCGTGGTGGTGAACCTTTTGATGCGGCGCGTCGAGCATACGGAAGGCCGGCAGGTGCCGGTACGAATTGTCCGACTGGTGATACCACCTGCCGAACCGGCAGGCGGTATGCTCGGCGAAGTTGGCCGTCTTGAGATTCGAGCGTCCGATGGCGAGGTCGAGCAGGTTCTTCTTCCACATCAGGTGATCGGCCTTGGCGAGATGGAGGATCTTGTTTTCGATCTCCTCGGCGGCGAGCGCGGCCCGCCAGCTCTCGATCAACTGGATGCCATTGTCCGATTGGTCGGCCAGCCGGGTGATCGCGGCCAGGTTGCTGTCCCCCTTGTTCTCGACGACCGTCATGTTGCGTGCGAGCAGTTCGACGGCGACCTTCTGCTGCGAGATGACGTCTGCCAGCGAGGCGACTTTGCCGGAGATCGCCGTCGTATTCTCGTGGATACGGTCGAAGTGCTCGCCCACATTGGCGGACAGTTCGACCACCTTGTCGACGTTCGATTGCGACGAATCCAGTGTGGTGATGACGTCGAGGAAAGATGCGTTGAGCTTGTCGATGCGTTCCCGGATGGTGTCGGTCGATTCCCGCGTCTGTCGTGACAGTGATTTGACCTCGCTCGCCACCACCGAGAACCCCTTGCCGGCCTCGCCGGCGCGAGCGGCCTCGATGGTGGCATTGAGGGCGAGCAGATTCGTCTGGTCGGCGATCTTGGAGATCAGCGCCACGACCTGGCCGAGACCGGAAACCACTTGACGCAGCTCGTTGGTCTTGCGGGCGATGGCGCCGAACGCGTTGCCGGTGGTGGTGATCTCGTCTCGCAGCTGCGTCAGCCCGCGCACGCCCAGTTCGGTGCTGGTCGTGGAGTCGCGCGCCGCATCGGACGACTGCCGGGCCGAGTTTTCGATTTCCGAGATCGATGTCGACAATTCCTCGACGGCCCCGGCCATCGTGGTCACCGCCGACTGGATGTCGCGACTCGAAGACAGGATATTGGCGGTATCGACGCCGATCTCCACGGAGGAGGCGGTCAGCTCGACGATTTTGGCGAGAACCTGCTCGGCATTCACGACGTTATCGCAATGGTTGTGGTTGAACTGGAGACGAGGTAAAAAAAGAGTAACAGGTTGTTGGTTAATATTTTGTTCGCGCGCGCTGCGGCATGATTTCGCTCCCATAATATCTGCGCTCTCGACGGCGAATATTGCATGGCGCGAGTATCGATCAAGCTGAAGAACAGGTCTCGTGGTGTTCGACGTCGCCGGGCGTTCCTGCAGCCGATGTGGAGACGTCCAAAGATAACGCACGTCGTCGTGCCGGGGAACGCGCCTTTGCGGAGCGTCGCGATCGCGATGATGCCGCGCGCCACGCCGGCGCGCGTTCGCCCGCACGTTCGTTCGGACGTTCCCTGGCGACGCTCGCGCGCAATGCCGCCATCAGGTGGTGCCCATGTCATGATTCCGGGATCTCGCACGCCCGTTCCGGTGCGAGCACCGATGGTGTCGGGATCGTGTTTGCACATCGTTTCGGCACGGCTGCGGCTGCGGGGTTGCGTCTGCTGCCGGAAATCGAGGCATATAGTATGTCTATACTGTCGTGAAAATAATATTCAATTGAGACGCGATTAAGAGTTCGGCCGGTAGTGTGCGATCGACGTCCCGCTATCTGAAGGTGCATCTTCATGGCCGCCCCCGCAGTTTCCGGTCCGTCGCCTTTGCGGCGTTTGTTCACCGACCGTCGCATCAAGACCAAGACCGCCGCCATCGCGGCGGTCGGCATCGCGGGGCTGCTGCTGGTCGCCGGCGTGTCCATGTGGGGCGCCGGCGTGCAGGAGGTGCAGCAGCGCGCCGCCGATCGGGCCGGCGAGGTGATGGTGGTTGGCCAGGAGCTGCAGATCGACATGCTCGAACTGCGCCGCACCGAAAAAGATTTCCTGATGCGCAAGGACGACGCCCAGGTCGCCAGGAACGAGGCGTTCGCGGACAAGGCGGCGCGCCGCATCGACTCCATGACGGTCGTGGTCGACGCCCTGCAGGCCGGCGACGTCAAGGCCCAGATCGACAAGGTGCGCGCCGGCCTCGGCCGCTATCGCGAGGCCTTCACGGCGCTGGCGGCGGCAAGCCGCGCCCTCGGCCTGACCCAGGATCAGGGCCTCGAAGGCGAATTGCGCCGGGCGGTGCACGCCATCGAGGCCGAACTCGCCAAGCTCGACATGCCGGCGCTGACCGCATCGATGCTGACGCTGCGGCGCCACGAGAAAGACTTCATGCTGCGGCGCGATCCACGATACGGCGAGGCGCTCAGGAAGAGCGTGGACGATTTCCGCGCCCGCCTGTCCGCTGCCGGCCTGACGGCGGCGGCGATGGCGGACATTTCCGCCCGGCTCGAGGCCTATGGACGCGGCTTCTTCGCCTGGATGGAAGGCGCCCAGCGTCAGGCGCAGGCGCAGAACGCGCTCGCTGCCGTCTACGCCGAGATGGAGCCGGCCGTCGAGGCGCTGCACGCCGCCATGGAGGCGCGTCGCGCCGCTGCGCTCGCCGCCAACGAGGACACCAAGACCCGCATGGTCCGCGTCGTCGTGGTGTCGATCGTCGTCATCGCTTTGCTCTCCGCATTCCTGTCGTGGCTGATCGGGCAGGGCATCGCCCAGCCGATCATGCGCATAGCCGCCACCATGGGGGCGCTCGCCGCCGGTGAACGCGATGTCGAGGTGCCGGGGGTCGGGCGGCGCGACGAGGTCGGCGAGATGGCCGGCGCCCTCGAAATCTTCAAGCTGGGGCTCATCGAAGCCGAACGGCTGCGTGTCGAGCGGCAGGAGGCCGAAAGGCGGGCCGCGGAGGACAAGCGCGCCGCCGAGGCCCTCGAACTCGAGCGCCAGCGCCAGGCCGACGCCCAGGCGGCGGCGGCGCGC
Organism: Astrobacterium formosum; assembly: GCA_030848545.1. Lineage (GTDB taxonomy): Bacteria > Pseudomonadota > Alphaproteobacteria > Rhizobiales > Xanthobacteraceae > Astrobacterium > Astrobacterium formosum. The sequence continues at coordinate 4,284 of JAVDCA010000027.1, read as the reverse complement.
CGGGAAGCGATGCACGAACTCGCCGAACGCTTCGAGGCCGCGGTCGGCGACATCATCACCATGGTGTCGTCGGCATCGACCGAGCTCGAAGCCTCCGCCGAGACGCTCAAGCGCACCGCCGACCTGACGCAGACGCGCTCGGGCGCGGTGGCGAGCGCGTCCGGCCAGGCCTCCGGCAATGTCCAGGCGGTGGCGACGGCGGCCGAAGAACTGGCCTCTTCGGTGGGCGAGATCGCCCGTCAGGTGCAGGAATCGAGCCGCATCACCGGCGTCGCGGTCGCGCAGGCGCAGCAGACCGACAGCCGCATCGGTGGGCTCTCGCAGGCCGCCGCCCGCATCGGCGACGTCGTCAAGCTGATCACCGCGATTGCCGAACAGACCAACCTCCTCGCCCTCAACGCCACCATAGAGGCGGCGCGGGCCGGCGAGGCCGGCAAGGGGTTCGCCGTGGTGGCGAGCGAGGTCAAGGCGCTCGCCGCGCAGACCGCCAAGGCCACCGAGGAGATCGGATCCCACGTCCTCGGCATGCAGACGGCGACGCAGCAGTCGGTCGCCGCCATCAAGGAGATCGGCGCCACCATCGGCCGCGTCGCCGAGATCGCGTCGAGCATCGCCGCCGCGGTCGAGGAGCAGGGCGCGGCGACGGGTGAGATCGCCCGCAATGTCCACGAAGCCGCCAAGGGCACCGGCGAGGTGGCGGCGAGCATCACCGACGTCAATCACGGTGCCGCCGAAACCGGCGCCGCCTCCGCGCAGGTGTTCGCCTCGGCGCAGTCGCTCGCCGGCGACAGCAGCCGGCTGCGCAGCGAGGTGGAAAAGTTCCTGGCGACCGTGCGCGCGGCCTGACGCTGCGTCATCCGACATCGCGGTTCTGTGACGGCCCCCGACGTGGGTGGCCGCCGAACAATCGTGTGGCATTCGCCTAATATTCGATCAGTGCCGGCGGTACGATATTAACCGAGTATTTGCGTATTCCCGTCACGCTGGCTGCCGGTATCGGGGCCCGCTCGGTCCTCAATTTCATTGCGGTTCACCCTTTGGCTTTCCACGCATGCGCGGAGAGAACGATGTCGTTCGCCTCCTTGAAAATCCGTACCAAGCTCGCCGTCGTCGTCGTCCTCACGGCGCTGCCGACATTCCTGATGACGTTCCTGTTCGTCCAGCAGAGTTTCAAGGACATCGATTTTTCCGCCAAGGAGCGCGACGGCGTCGTCTATCTGGACGGCGTCTGGCCGGTGCTCGCCGGCTTTACGGCGGCGCGGGCGGGAACGCCGGTGTCCTCCGGTGCCGGTGCCAGCGCCGACAGGCTCGCGGCGCTCGGCGCCCGCCACGATGCCGGCCTCGATTCCGCCGCCGCCGGCCGGGAACTGCGCGACCGGGTCGCAAAGCTCGGCTTTCCGCCGCGCCTGCCGCTCGCCGACGACACCATCGCCAATGCGGTCGCGGCGGCGCGCACGCTGGTCACGAAAGTGTCCGACGGCTCCAACCTCACCCTCGATCCCGATCTCGACAGCTACTACGTGATGGACACCGTCGTCACCAAGCTGCCGGAGGCGGTCGATCGCATCGCCGCGTTCGTGGCGCTTGCACACACCCACAAGGGCCGCGACAGCCTCGGCGACGACGACAAGGCGGCGCTCACCGTCGAGATCGGCCTCTTTCGCGCCGCCGCCGGCGGCGCCGCGGCCTCGCTCGAATCCGCCGTCAAGGGCAACCCCGCCGGCAATCTCGCCGCGCCGCTCGATGCGCCCGCCAAGGCTTTCGCCAAGGCGGCCGCGCGTTTCGCCGCCGAGGCGACCGCCGTGACGGGCGTGCTGCGCGATGATCGCACCCGCGGCGGCGTCGACCTTACGGCATTGACGGCGCGCGCCGGCGAAGCGCTGGCCGCTGCCGACACCCTGTGGCGGACGTCGTCGCGCGAACTCGACGGGCTTCTGGTCGTGCGCATCGACGGCTTCAAGAACCGGCTCGCCACCATGCTGGCCATCGCGGCTTTGTTCTTCATCGTCGCGCTGGTGTTCGCGTCCCTCGTGGTGCGCGCCGTCGCATCGCCTCTCGCCGCCATGCAGGCCGCCATGCAGGTGCTCGCCGCCGGCGATCTCGACGCGGCGCTGCCCGCGCGCGGCCGCCGCGACGAGATCGGCCGCATGACCGACATGCTGCACGAATTGCAGGACGGGCTGCGCGAAGGCCGGCGCCTGCGCGAGGCGCGCATCGCCGAGGCGGCACGCACGGAAGCGGAGAAGCGCGACGCCGAGCGGCGTGCCGAAGCCGATCGGCGCGACGCCGAGGCGCGCATTGCCGCCGAGCGCAAGCAGGCGATGGAACGGCTCGCCGCCTCGTTCGAGGCGGCGATCGGCGGCTTCGTCGATACGGTGACGACCACCTCCATGCAGCTCGAAGGCGCGGCCGGCACGCTGGGCACGACCGCGAACGAGACCCAGCGCCTGTCGGGCTCGGTCGCGTCGGCATCCTCGCAGGCCTCTTCCAATGTGCAGGCGGTCGCGGCCGCGACCGAAGAGCTGACCGCCTCGGTGGGCGAGATCGGTCGCCAGGTGCAGGAGAGTGGCCGTATCGCCGCCGAAGCGGTCGCGCAGGCGCAGGCGACCGATCAGCGCATCGTCGAACTCGCGCAGGCGGCCTCCCGCATCGGCGACGTCGTCAAGCTCATCACCGCCGTCGCCGAGCAGACCAATCTCCTCGCCCTCAACGCAACAATAGAGGCGGCGCGCGCCGGCGAGGCCGGCAAGGGTTTTGCGGTGGTGGCGAGCGAGGTCAAGGCGCTGGCGTCCCAGACCGCCAAGGCCACCGACGAGATTGCCTCCCAGATCGCCGGCATGCAGGCGGCGACGCGGGATTCGGTCACCGCCAATCAGGCGATCGGAGCGACCATCGCCCGCCTCGCCGACATCGCCGCCGGCATCGCGGCGGCGGTCGGGCAGCAAGGCGCGGCCGCGCAGGAGATCGCCCGCAATGTGGGCGAGGCGGCGCGCGGCACCCGTGCGGTCGCCGGCAATATCGCCGATGTGGATCGCGGCGCCGCCGCGACCGGCGAAGCGTCCGCCGAAGTGCTCGCCTCGGCGCGGGCGCTCGCGGACGAAAGCGGGCGACTGAAACGCGAGGTCGAGAATTTCCTGGGCGCCGTGCGGGCGGCGTAACACCAGCGGTCTCTGACTTTGACCGTCGTTCTGAGGTGCGAGCGAAGCGAGCCTCGAAGGATGACGGATCACCCGGCTGCTTCCATCGCAAACGATCATGCACTAGGCCCAGCAGCGAGCGAAGCGGCGGAGCGCGAACGCGGTCCGTCGCAGCCGCGGCTAGGGTGATCGGAGCATTAGATCCTATATAGAGGTTTTAGTCGTCTTGAAAGGATTATATAAAATCAAGTAAAACAATGGCTTAGATGAATTTTGACGGCAATGCGCTGCCTGAACATGCCCATCTATGGCTTTATAGGAAAATATGCTTGACAGCGTCACGCTGCTCCGCTACCGTTTGGGCACGCTCCACAACTGCATCCGACACCACCGGCCGCCGTTGTGCGGTCGGAACCCAATGCCCCAGCCGACGTTGATTTGACGGGCGACGGCGCCACACCCCCCGTTCCCCCAGCCGTCGTCCTTACCTGCGCCCCCGGTCGCGTTTTATGTCCCGGCCGGGGGCGTCATTTTTGTAACGTCGAAGGTTGACGGTATGGCAGCGAACGAGCGTCCCGTGGTGAAGCCGACCAACCAGGCCCGCGCCGGAGAAACCGGGCGCAGCATGCGTTGGGTGCTCGGTGTCGGCATCGCCGCCGTCGCGATCGCTTTTGCCGGGCTGTGGCTTGGATGGTTCGGCTGACCGCTCGACTTGATCGCAGGGCCGAGGCTCGAGTTCCACAAGGCAAGTTCCATCAATATCACTGTCGGCAGGAGCGAGAATTCGACCGGCAGGCAGGCTTTGTGGGGAGTATGCTCGAAAAATGACGGGGGCGACGCAAACCGTCGGCGACAAAAACAATGCGCAAATTCGTCGTTTCGAAAAATATCCACCGCTACCGGACGTTGCTCGCCAGCGAGACCAATCCGGCCCGTCGTGCCGTGATCGAACGGCTGCTCGCCGAAGAGCAGGAGATCTGGGCCGGGCTGAGCGAAGACGCCGGCGACCCGGACAGGTCCGACGAACCGGACGGTAGCGACAGATCGTAATGCCAACCTCATTGACCTTGACCGTCGTCCTGAGAGCCTGACCGGAAAAGCAATCCGCATTTTCAGGCGTTTGTTAAGTCGCTCAGCCTTCGCACAA
>JAVDCA010000026.1 GCA_030848545.1 Astrobacterium formosum | reverse complement strand
GGTCGCACTCGGCTTCGCAGGTGCAAGCCATCTGAGTGGATGTGCCGCGCGATACACGCGCAGGTAGTATTTCACCAATTAATCCTGACTCCATCCATTCCTGGCCCACCCGGCCTCCCCGGCGCACATTCCGCAGCGGAAATGCGGGGTATGCGTCATGCGGTTCGGGTCGGCGGTCGAGGAATTTCTTCACTTCTGTGCAGTCGAACGCCAGCTCTCCGAACACACGATCCTCGCCTACACGGCCGATCTCGCCGACTTCCGCCGCTTCCTGCCGCCGCGGGTGAAGGTCGAGGACGTCCATGAGGACGTTCTCAAGGCCTATCTGGAGCACCTCACCGGCACCCGTCGGCTCACGGTCGCGACGGTACGGCGACGGTTCGCCTGCCTGCGGGCGTTCTTCCGGCGGCAGGGCGAGCTTGGCCATGGCTCGGACCCGTTCTCGAAATGGCGGCTGCGGCTGCCGCGCCGCAAGCGGTTGCCGCGGACGCTGTCGCGACCGGAGACTTCGTCGCTGTTGTCCTCATTGCCGGGGCGTGGCCGGCGCCGGCATGGCAGCCTGGACGCGAATCTCGCAACGGCGGTCCGGCTGATGATCGCGACCGGGCTGCGAGTCGGCGAACTCTGTAAACTGCGCCTGGAAGACGTGGCGGTGGACGGCTCGTCGCTGCGCATCCAGGGCAAGGGGGCCCGTGACCGGGTCGCCTATGTGGTCGATCACGACCTGCGCACGGAACTGAAGTCTCTGGTGCAGGCGCGCCGTGGCGGGGCGGCGGCCAGCCCCGCCCTGTTCGTCAATCGCCATGGCGCGCCACTCAAACCGCAGTCGATCCGCTCGCGGTTGCGCCGCTATGCGGTCGAGGTCGGGCTGTCGCGGCGCGTCACGCCGCACATGCTCAGACACACGGCGGCGACGCTCCTGATCGAGACCGGCGTCGATATCCGCTTCGTCCAGCGCCTGCTCGGACATTCCAGCATCGCGACGACGGAGATTTATACGCACGTCTCCGACGAGGCCCTGCGCACGACCTTGACGAAGGCGGATATTCTTGGGTCGTTCGGGTGAACGGCGGCGCGCCCGGTGCGCCTTCGAGAGGCCCGTGCCCCATTGCCCCCTGCCTCGCCCCGCTGGGAAGAAAGAGCACGCGCCGTTCGTGGCAGATGTCGGAAATTCTCCGCGCATTTGACCGCGCCCGGTGAGCGGGCTACCACACGGGCGGCCTTGCCAAATCCGGACGGGGGCGGCCCCCGATCGCGACCCGCCCCGGCAGGCCGCAGCGAAACTTGACCCATGTCCCACAATACCTTCGGCCACCTGTTCCGCGTCACCACCTTCGGCGAGAGCCACGGGGTGGCGCTCGGCTGCGTGGTGGATGGCTGCCCGCCGCGTATTCCCCTCTCCGAGGCCGATATCCAGCCCTATCTGGATAAGCGCCGGCCCGGGCAGTCGCGCTACACGACCCAGCGCCAGGAGCCCGATACGGTGCGCATCCTCTCGGGCGTGTTCGACGACGGTCATGGCACCCAGGTGACCACCGGTACGCCCATCGGGCTCCTGATCGAGAACGTCGACCAGCGCTCCAAGGACTATTCGGACATCCGCGACAAATACCGGCCCGGCCATGCCGACTACACCTACGACGCCAAATACGGCCTGCGCGACTACCGCGGCGGCGGCCGCCAGTCGGCGCGCGAGACCGCCATGCGGGTCGCGGCCGGCGCCATCGCCCGCAAGGTCGTGCCGGGTATGCGCGTGCGCGGCGCCCTCGTGCAGATGGGGCCGCACCGGATCGACCGTGCCCGCTGGGACTGGGCGCAGGTGGACGAGAACCCGTTCTTCTGCCCCGACGCCCAGGCGGCCGCGACCTTCGCGGATTATCTCGACGGCGTGCGCAAATCCGGCTCCTCGGTCGGGGCGGTGATCGAAGTGGTCGCCGAAGGCGTGCCGGCCGGGCTCGGCGCGCCGGTCTACGGCAAGCTCGATGCCGATCTCGCCGCGGCGCTGATGAGCATCAACGCCGTCAAGGGAGTGGAGATCGGCGCCGGCTTCGAAGCCGCGTCCCTCACCGGCGAGGACAATTCCGACGAGATGCGCATCGGCAATGACGGCCGGCCGCGCTTCCTCGCCAATCACGCCGGCGGCATCCTGGGCGGCATCTCGACCGGCCAGGAAGTCGTCGCCCGCTTCGCCGTCAAGCCGACCTCGTCGATCCTCAGCTCCCGCCGGACCGTGACCCGCTACGGCGAAGAGGCCGAAGTGATGACCAAGGGCCGTCACGATCCGTGCGTCGGTATCCGCGCCGTTCCGATCGGCGAGGCCATGGTGGCATGCGTCGTCGCCGATCATTATCTCCGTCACCGCGGCCAGGTCGGAGACAGCGTATCGTGGCCGTTCGCGAAGCCGGGCGCCTAGCGCCGTCCGTTCGCATCCAGATCAGAGAGTACTCACGGATGACCCCATCCGAAGAATTCGAGACCATCGAGGCGGCAGTCGCCGCCTTTGCCCGCGGCGAGATCGTGGTCGTCACCGACGACGACGATCGCGAGAACGAGGGTGACCTGTTCGTTGCGGCCTCCCTGTGCACGCCCGAGAAAATGGCGTTCATCATCCGCAACACTTCCGGGATCGTGTGCGCGCCCTTGTCGGGCGGCGAGGCCAAGCGGCTGCATCTCGACCCCATGGTGGCGGCCAACGACGCTCCGCTCGGCACCGCCTTCACGGTGTCGGTCGACGGCAAGCACGGGCTCACCACCGGCATCTCCGCCGAGGAGCGCAACAACACCGTGCGGGCGCTCGCCAACCCCAACAGCGGCGCAAGCGACTTCGTGCGCCCCGGCCACGTGTTTCCGCTGCTCGCCAAGGAGGGCGGCGTCTTGATGCGCTCCGGCCACACGGAAGCCTGCATCGATATGTGCCGGCTCGCCGGATTGCCGCTGGTCGGCGTCCTCTCCGAGCTCATGAACGATGACGGCACCGTGATGCGCGGGCCGCAGGTCGCCGCCTTCGCCGAGAAGCACGGCCTCGTGCGCCTCTCCATCGCCGACCTGATCGCCTACCGGCGCTCGCGCGAGAAGCTGGTCGAGCGAATCGAGGAGTTCACGGTCAATACCGAGATCGGACCGCTCAAGGGCTATGCCTACATCACGCCCTTCGACGAGGTCCACCACATGGCGGTGGTGCACGGGCGCATCGGCGACGGCCGCAACGTGCCGACGCGGCTGCACCGGGTCAATCTCATCCGCGACGTGCTCGGGCCGTCGAAGTCCATCCCCGCCGTGCTGCAGCGCTTCAAGCAGGAAGGCCGCGGCGTGATGGTATTCCTGCGCGACGGCTCGGTCGGCGTGCCGGTGTCGGCGATCCCGCACAACGGCGACTCGGTCACCGAGGCGGAACGAAAGCGCCAGTGGCGGGAAATCGGGCTGGGCGCCCAGATCCTGAAAGACCTCGGCATCTCGTCGATCCGCCTCCTGACCTCGGTCGAGCACCACTATGTCGGCCTGGCCGGATTCGGCATCGAGATCGTGTCGAGCGAACCCATCGAGCGCTGACGCGGCATCAGACTGACCGGTTCCGCGTCCGAGGCAGGTAGTGGAACCGATCAGTCGCGCGCTGACCCCGCGCAGCCCCATCGAAAGCTGACGCAATCGTGACCGGCTCAAGGCCGTGCGGGCGCGTCACGGGCGCCGCTGGCCTTTTCCTTGCACGCCCCGTCATGCCACCATTCCGGTGGCGACGGAGGCTGAAAGATGTTCGGCAGGTCGGTCGGTGCGTGGGTGGCCGGGGTGCTGGCGCTGGTGCTGATCGTCGGCGTGCCGGCGGGCGACGCCGCCCCGCCCGGAGTGCGGCTCGCCGACATGCCGGCCGGCAAGACCCAGAGCAATGTGGACGTCGAGCTGGTGCTGGCGGTCGACGTCTCCTACTCCATGGATCCCGAAGAGCAGGTGCTGCAGCGCGACGGCTATCGCGAGGCCCTGGTGTCGCCGGACTTCCTCAACGCCCTCAAGCAGGGCATGCACGGCCGCATCGCCGTCACCTATGTGGAATGGGCGGGCGCGTCGGACCAGCGCGTGATCGTGCCGTGGCATCTCGTCGATGGTGCGGCCAGCGCGCAGGCGGTTGCCGACGAGATCGGCCGCCAGTATCTGCGCCGTGCCGCCCGCACGTCGATCTCGGGCGCCATCCTGTATTCGGCCGGCCTGTTCGACCGCAGCGGCTTTCGTGGCATCCGCCGGGTGATCGACATCTCCGGCGACGGCACCAACAACCAGGGCCAGCTCGTCGACATTGCCCGCGACGCGGTTGTCGCCAAGGGGATCACCATCAACGGCCTGCCGATCATGCTCAAGCGGCCGGCGTTCAACTCGGTCGATATCGAGGATCTCGACATCTATTACGAGGACTGCGTCATCGGCGGTCCCGGCGCCTTCGTGGTGCCGATCCGGGAGCGCGAGAAACTCAAGGAGGCAATCCGCACCAAGCTGGTTTTGGAGATCGCCGGACGCACGCCGCAAGCCCGTGTCGTGCCCGCGTCGGCGCAACAGCCGCGCATCTCCTGCACCATCGGCGAGCGCATGTGGCAGCAACGCTGGGGCGGACGCGGACACGACGATTTCAATTGAGTATCGTTCGTCCAACGTCCTTGGTCGTCTTTGCGCGGACGACATCCTCGACCCGCCCTCGTCCTGAGGAGGGCGCTCTTTGCGCCCGTCTCGAAGGGCGGGGGCGGCCCCGCAGCGGCCACATCCTTCGAGACGCGCTCGAAGACGAGCGCTCCTCAGGATGAGGCCGGGAGAGCGTGATCAAGTACGCACCCCGGAATCATCATCTGCGAAACCGCGCCACCAACTCCACATGCGCCGAATAGCGGAACTGATCGACGGGCGTGACGGTTTCGAGCCGGTAGCCGCCGTCCATGAGCAGGCGGGCATCGCGCGCGAACGTCGCCGGATTGCACGACACGGCGACGACGAGCGGTACCTTGGCGGCGGCGAGCTCGCGCACCTGCGCCTGCGCGCCCTGGCGGGGCGGATCGAACACGACGGCGTCGAAGCGCGAGAGTTCTGAAGCCACGAGCGGGCGGCGGAACAGGTCGCGTGCTTCTGCAGCGACCGGTTTGAGGCCGGAGGTCGCGGCGGCGGCCTGGCGTAGTGCCGCGACCGCGTCGGCATCGCTGTCGAAGGCGGCGACGCGGGCGCGCTCGGCGAGGCGGAGCGCGAACGGACCGACGCCGCAGAACAGGTCGGCGACGTGCTTGGCGCCGCCCACATGGGCATCGACCAGGCGGGCGAGGGCCATCTCGCCTTCCTGGGTCGCCTGCAGGAAGGCGCCGGCCGGCAGCGTCACCACGGCCCGACCCATCTTGACCGTCGGGGGTGCATGCCGCGCGATCAGCTCGCCGTGCCGGGTCAGGCGTGCCAGCCGGTGACGTTCGGCGAGACTCGCGAGCGCCATGGATTGCTGCGGCTTGAGGGCGCCGGATCCGCGCACGTCGATGTCGAGGCCGGCCTCGGTTGCGATCACCTGGATGTCGAGCGGCTTGCCGTGCCCCTGCAGGGCTTCGGCGATCGCCCAGGCAGCCTCGATGGCGCCGTCGAGCTGAGGCGCCAGGATCGGGCAGCGGTCGATGGCGATGATGTGGTGGGCGTTCCTGGCCGCGAAGCCGACGTCGAGGACCGCGTGGGCGCCGCGCCGGGCATGGAAGGTGGCGCGGCGGCGCCCGTCCCCATGGGCGTCCACCACCGCCTCGACGCTCGCCGTGATGCCGGCATCGCGGAGTGCGGTCACCACCAGGTCGCGCTTCCAGTCGAGGTAGCGCTCCGTCTCCCAGTGCTGGAGGGCGCAGCCGCCGCAGATACCGAAATGGGGACAGATGGGCGCGATGCGCTCCTGGCTCGGCGTCTCGACCCGCAAGAGATGGCGGCGGTCGGTATGGCCAGGCCATGGCTCCACATCCACGCTCTCGCCCGGCAGCGTGCAGGACACATACAAGGGGCCGTCCGGCGTGTCGGCAATGCCGTCGCCGCGATGACCCATGCGCGCAATCGTCAGTCTTTCGGTCATGGGGTGCGAATAGCCCCGCGGGTGCGGGGCGTAAAGCCCGGTGCCGTTCAGGGGATCAACGGCTTGCGGCCGCGGGTCAGGGCGTGGAAGCGCCACACCAGCAGGCTGGCATAGACCACGAGTCCGATGGTCAGGCCGATCCAGACCCCCGTCGGGCCGAGACCGGCCGGGAAACCGAAGCCGTAGCAGAATGGGAAGCCGATCGCCCAGAAGCTCAGCGCCGCGAAGAGAAGCGGCACGCGGGTGTCGTTGCGGCCGCGCAGGGCACCGTTGGCGACCGTCTGGATGCCGTCGAAGATGAAGAAGCTCGCCCCCAGGACCAACAGCGAGGCGACCAGCCGGGCGGTCTCGGCGGCGCTCGTGTCGCTGCCCAGGAAGAAGTGGGGAATGTCGTGACGCGTCAAGGCGACCAGGAGCGTCATCGTGGCCATGAACGCGCCCCCGAGCACGATGGCGGCGAAGCCGGCCCGGCGCGCCGCGCGGGAATCGCACCGGCCGACCGCCTGACCGACCCGTACGGTCGCCGCCAGGGAAATGCCGAGCGGCACCATGAACATGATGCTGGCGACCTGGAGCGCAATCTGGTGGGCGGCGAGCGCGGTGGTGCCGATCCGGCCCATCAGCAGCGCGGCGGCGCCAAACATGCCGAATTCCAGCGCGATGGCGCCGGAGATTGGCGCCCCGATCTTGACCAGCCGCGCGCCCAGCGGCCAGTCGGCCCGCCAGAAGCGGCCGAATACGCGGTATTTGCGGAAGGGACGGCGGGCCGAGGCGACCCAGGCGACGGCGATGCACATCCCGATGGCGACCAGCGTGGTGGCGAGCCCGGCCCCGAGAAGGCCGAGGGACGGCAGACCGAACGCCCCGTGAATGAGCGCATAGGCCAGCGCCCCGTTGGCCGGGATCGCCGCAAGCGTGATCCACAGGGCCGGCTCCGGCCGGTTGACTGCGCCCATGAAACTGCGCAGCGCGATGAAGCACCACGACGGCAGCAGCGACCAAGCGAGGCCATCGAGATAGTGCCCGGCAAGCGCCGCCGTGGTGGCGCTCTGTCCGGTTGCCAGGAGGAGCGGCTCGCCGCCGATCAGGAGGGCGGCAGTCGCCGGAATGCCGGTGGCCACGGCCACCCACAGCCCGACCCGCAGCGAACGCCGCACCAGCCTCGGCTGGCGCGCCCCGTAGGCCTGCGCGGCGAGCGGCGCCACGGCCGACACGAGGCCGAGACCGAGCACGAAGACGCTGAAAAACACCGTATGGGTGAGCGCGGCTGCGGCCACCGCCTCGTCGCCGATTCGACCGATCAGGGCGAGGTCGGTGGTCATCATGGCGACCTGGCCGAGCTGGGTCAGCGCCATCGGCACGGCAAGCCGCACGGTCTCGATGAATTCGAGCCGCCACACGGACGATTTCGCCGGCGCTTGCGCGCCGGCGGCGATCAGGGATCCCGGCAAGGTCATGGCGGGCGGATTAATAGCACGGTGTGGGGCAACACCAAGGCGAAGGTGCGCGGTGAGGACCGCGGGCTGAGAGGCAAACGTCCGCATCGTCATTGCGGACCGAACCGATCACCCGCTGACCGTCTTACTTGTTTTCCCGCAATATCCGATCAGTACCGCGACGAAAAGGTAGAGCAGTCCCAAGCCTCCGAACAACAAAGCGTAATCGTTGGCATAGGCCTGCAGGGCGCCGAATACCATGCTGCCGACGGCGATGCCGGCATCGAGCGCATTCTGCTGCAAGGACAGCGCCGCCGTGCGTTGCGCGGCATCGACCCGATCGGTCGTCCATGCCATCAGGACGACGATGCTGCCGTAATAGCCGGCTCCCGCCAGCAGGCCGGCCGGGTAGAAGCAGGTTGCTTGGTAGGGAAGGAGGGCGAAAAGGATCGTCCCGGCTCCGAGGCACAGCACTGTGCACAGGATCGATCGCAGCCGGCCAGCATGATCTGACAGCCAGCCGACAGTGCCGTTGGCTATAATGCCGCCAACCGAGAACAGGGTGAAGAAGAGCCCGGCGTTGAGCACACTGCCGGAGGACTTCACGAACAATGCGGCGAACGACATGAAGCTGCCGTAGCCGGCCGCGGCCGCGAAGGTGACGGCGAGGATCAGCGGGTACTTCGCCAGCAGCGGCAAAAAATTCAGCCGCCGTTGGAAATCCGCGCCGGCGTCGTTCGGCGGGCCGTCGGTCGCGCTGCCGATCCCCCGCGCCGACACGCAAAGGATCGCCAGCATGCCGATCAACGCCGCCACGGCCGTGCTCCCAAAGAACGGGCCATAGCCGTGATGGTCGATCAGATACAGGGCACCGACCGGGCCGGCCATCAGGGACATGGACGCCGCGAGGCGCAAGAGGCCGATGAAGGTCCCCTTGCGGGCCGTTCCGCCATACGCCGCGGCCGTCGCGATCGCCGCTGGAAAGAACGCGGCGAGGCCGATCGCCTGAACCAGCCGCAGCGCGAATACCTGCCAGAGTTCCGTGGCGCAGAAGAAACCGAGCGCCGTGAGGAGATAGACCGCGCTGCCCAGCAATAACGGCACGCGCCGTCCGTAGGCGTCGGCCAGGGGGCCGAAGAAGAAGCGCAGAAAAACCGCGACCGACAGGAACAGCGTCGCCTGCGTTCCCGCCATCATCTCCGTGCTGCCGAGCCGGATGACGAACAGCGGTGTCGCCACCATGAAGACGGTGTTGCAGGAATAGATGAAGAATGCGGAGAACAGCAGCGCGAAATACTCTCTGCTCACGGCCTTGCCTCGCCTCGACCGTGATCGCTATGTGCGACGTGTCTTTTGCATCTCGCGCAAGCGTTCGAGATCGACGATCTCCACATTGCCCCGGTGCTTCCTGATGAGCTTCTGCTTTTGGAATCCCGACAGGGCGTTGTAGATGCTGTTGCGGCACGCCCCGATCATGCTGGCCAGTTCATCGTTGTTCAGAGGGATGAGCACCTCGCCCTGGCAGCACCCGAGATATTCCTCGGCCAGGATTACCAGCAGCGCCGCCAGTCTCTCGTCGGTGCCGGAAAGGGAGACATCGACGATCTCCTGGGCTTCCGCGGCCATATGGTAGAAGAGATATTCAGTCAGCGCCCGGGTGTATTTGTAATCGTTGAGGATGAACCCGTAGAACCTCGCAAAATCGGTGGCGTAGAGCGTGGTCGGAAGCATCGCCACCGCAGCCGTAATCGTCTGCTTGACGTTGGAGAGGTTCTGGAATCCGAGCAGGGTGCCGTTCGTATAGAAGAACAGGGTTTTTTCCCGACCCTCGGCGGTGACGACATAGAGTTTGATCAGTCCGGTGCGGATCAGATAGCAGTAACGATGCGGCTCCTTGTCGTGCCAGAGAAGCTCGCCCTTGCGCAGATGTCGCGACGTGCAGGGGACGAGCTCCTTGCGGAAGATGTCCTGCAGACATGAGGGCGCTTCGTGTTTGATCATAACCGGCATGTCGGTCCCTCGTCCGTCCCGCCGCGAGGGGCGGGGGCGCGGTAGTTCGCGGACCGGCGCGGTGCATCGGAGCGCCGGATGCTGAAGGCATCACCGTGTCGGCGGCATGCCGGACCATGAACCGGTGCGGGCAGGCACCTCCAGCCTGCCGTGTGATTGGGCGGACTGTGGGATGGCGGGACCGGGAGCATCGTCGTTGGACCGTCGGTTGTGCTCGGGGGTCGCGCATTGTCTTGCTCGATCGATCATTTTCCGAAGCTTTCCTGACGCCGTCCAGGTCCGCAATCGCATATCACTCCCGGCATCCGGATCGCAGCGCCATGGTCTCGATGGTGTACTCGCACCATTGCCCCGCCGCTGACGTGTCGGCGCCCGGCCGACAAACGTCACCGGAAGGACGCGGTGCCGACGCGTTGCGGTCCACAGCTCCGACAAGCCTTATCTGCCGATCGGTTGCGTCTCCCCGACGAGGACCATGGTACGTCCGCATGCCGGCCTAGCGGCCAGGCCGGCTCTCGGCATCAGGTCAGATGTAGTAGACCGATGGCCTGGTGCCGTACTCGGGCGTTAACGGCTTTGCGTGCTTGGTCGCGACCAGTCTGGACAATTCGCTGTTCGGATCGCTGATGACGCCGAAAATACGCGCTTCGGCTGGACACGCTTCCACGCAGTAGGGTTTCTCGCCCACTTCGACGCGTTCCATGCAGAAGTCGCACTTCTCCATCTTCTTCTTTTCCTGGTTGAGAACGGGCATGCCGTAGGGACAGGAACGGATGCAGGTGCCGCAGCCGATGCAGACATCGCGAGTAATGGACACGATCCCGTTCGCGTCCTTGTGCATCGCGCCGGTGGGACAGTTCTTGACGCACGGTGCATCGACGCAGTGGTTGCACAGCAGCGGCCGGAAGGCGAGCACGGGATGCGGAAAGGTGCCGGTCGGCTTGTACATCTGTTTGCTGCCGATCGTCTCGACGCGGCACAGGGACGAGTTGCCCGGCACCTGGTAGTTGATCTTGCAACCGACAACGCAGGTCTGACAGCCGACGCACCGCGTCGTGTCGATCACCATGGCATATTGTTTGGTCGACATAATTCGTGTCCCCTTTAAGCGTTCTGAATCTCGACCAGCACGTCGTAGAAGGCGGAGTTCGTCTGGCTGATGGCCTCCTCGACCGGGTTGAGGGTCAGATGGGTCAGGTTCTGATTGTTGCCTTCGATGTACTGGTCGGGCGTCCAGCCATTGGCGATGCCGACCGTGCCGGGCACGATTCCTTCGGTCACAAAGGCCTTGAGGACGCAGCTGCCGCGGTCATTGAAGACTCTGACCCGGGCTCCGTCGCTGATGCCGCGGGCGCGGGCGTCCGTCGTGTTGATCTGGACCAGTGGCTCGGACTGCACGAGCTTCAGCGCCGAATAGAGCATGTGCTGGCTGTGCACGTTCAGGCGGTCGTGATAGTTGATGCAGACCAACGGATATTTCCGCCCGCGCTCCCCTTTCGGATCTTCGAGCATCCGCGTGTAGGTGGGGACCTGCTGGTCGAACCTCTTCAGCTTTTCCGAGTAGAACTCGAATTTTCCGGTCGGGGTCTTGTACTTCTGATCCTTGAACGAGAACACCGGATCGAAAATGCCGTCGGAGCGGGCGAAGATGCCCTCTTTCACGAAGTTGTCCCACTTGAAGGCCGCAAATGCCGGGTGCTTCGAGGTGAGGAATGTCCGCACCCATTGCTCGTCGGTCTTGTTCCACAGGCTTTCCAGGCCGATCCGCTTGGCGACTTCCGTGCAGATTTCGCAATCCGACTTGCTCTCGCCCATGGTCGGGATGGCCGGCTGGTCGAGCATGACCCATGGCGAACGGACCAGTACGTCCCAGACCTCCCAATGGGTCTTGCCCGGCAGGACGAGGTCGGCGTATTTGCCGGTCCACGTCCAGAATGGGTCGACGTCGACGATGAATGGGATGTTGGGCAGAACCTTCTTGATGACCCGGTTGGCGTCGGGCGACTGATTGATGAGATTGGACACGGCGATCCAGAGGAACTTGATTTCGCCGTTCTCGGCCATGTTGTAGAATTGCGAGCTGCTCTTCTGGATGCGCGGCTTGCCGCCGGTATTGGCCCATTCGGCGAAATTGAAGTCGGGCACGGTCACGCCGGGAATAGGGTTGATCGAGGCCGTCCCGCCCATGTGTGAGGCGCCGCCACCGGGGACGCCGATGTAGCCGGCGACGGCGGCCAGGGTCGCCACTGCCCGGAAAGGCGTGTGGGCGTTGTAAACCCGCTGCATGCCCTGTCCCATGCGGATGCCGGCCGGCTTCATGGTCGCGTATTCGTGGGCGAGTTGCTCCACGACCGCCTCTTCGAGCCCGCAGATGTCGGCCGTCGTCTTGATCGAATACTTGGCGGCCTCACGGGCCAGATCGACGAAGGACGGATGGCACTTCACGCCGTTTGCGCCGACATATTCGCCGGCGATGGCCGGATCGGCACCAGCCGTCCCGACGGGAACCACCTTCTTGGATTTTTCGTCCCACACCGCGTAGGCGCTGTCGATGCGCAGGTACTGGCCGTCGTCATCGCGCACCAGGAGGGGCGCGCAGCTGTTGGCCTTGAGCCAGGCGACGTCGTGCAGATTGCGGGAGATCATGTAGTTGATCATCCCCAGCGCAAGGGCGGGATCGGTCTGTGGCCGGATCGGAATCCACTGGTCGGCCACGGCCGCGCTGCTGCATTGTCGTGGATCGATGACGACGACCTTGGCGCCGTTCTCGCGCGCCTTGATGATGTAGCGCAGCTCGCTCGTGTGGGTGTCGGCGAGATTGCGTCCCCACAGGATGATCAGCTTGGAGTTCATGTAGTCGCGAGTATCGTGACCGCCGCGCTGCTGACCGAAGACGAGCTCCATGCCCATGCTGGCGCCGTGGTCGCCCATGAGCCCTTCGCTGCTGTAGGTGGTGCCCCCGAATGTGAAACCCAGGCGGGTCGTCGATTCCCACGCCAGCTTGGCCAGGTTACCCGACATCGTCCAGAACGAGGCCGCTTGTGGTCCGTGCTTCTCCCGCGTCTCCTTGAGCTTGGTGGCGATGATGTCGAAGGCCTCGTCCCAGCTGATCTGCTCGAATTTTCCCTCGCCCCGTTCGCCGACACGCTTCATGGGAAAGAGGACGCGTTGCTTGGGATCCTGCAGCCGCTGTGCGTAGCTCATTCCGCGCAGGCAGGCGCTCGGATAATCGTCCCGGCCCGGCAGGCGGCCGGGGGTCACGGCGACGATGCGTCCACCCTTGACGTGCCCCTTGAGATGGCAGCGGGACGTGCAGTTGACCGTGCAGCAGCTATGGATGTACTTGACCTTGTCGTCGTCGGCGGCCTGCGCCGACGGGCCGGTGAGGCTGAGAATGCCGCCTGCTCCGGCAGAATATGTCACCGCGATGGTGCCGACGCCTTGGAGAAACCAGCGTCGCGTTATTCTGCCGTCCGGCGACGTGCCGGGAATATACTTCGTCATTCCTCTGCCCTCACCATATTGGCGTTTTGGGTATTTATGAGCAGGTAGCACGGCGGTTATCCGCCTTCTGCCCAATAATGGGTGCAGGGTCTGAGGAGACGAAGGCGCGGCAATCCGTCGCGCGGCCGCGCGAGTCCTTCACGAACAATGATTTGGTTCGCGAAATTGTTCGGAGACGACGGCGGTGGCAATGGCGATCCGTATTTGCGCGCATGATGGCCGCGCCATCCAGCGCACCGTTGCGACCACTATCGTCACGCTGGCGAGTTGAACCAGTCGTCCAGGATCATGACCGGCGCGGTCCTTCCCTTCATCGCGAAATCAGCGAAGTAATCCGGCTCGTTGTCCGTGCCGCCGAAGTGCCGCGTTCTTCGCTCTTCATAACGGCGAGCCGATGTCGACGAGGATTGGGATCGGGTCTGCGCCGGCGTCTTGGTCCGTATTTCTACGCCGTCTCGAACTGCATCCTGGCCAGCCGCGCATAGAGTCCGCCGGCGCTCGCCAACTGATCGTGGGTGCCTTCCTCGACGATGCGGCCCTGGTCCATCACCAGGATGCGGTCGCATTTGAGTACGGTCGCGAGCCGGTGGGCGATGACGAGGGTGGTGCGCTTCGCCATCAGGCGGTCGAGCGCCGCCTGCACCAGGCCTTCGCTCTCGGCGTCGAGCGACGATGTCGCCTCGTCGAGCAGGAGGAGGGGGGCGTCGCGCAGGATGGCGCGCGCGATGGCGATGCGCTGGCGCTGGCCACCCGAGAGCGTGATGCCGCGCTCGCCGATCTCGGTCTCGAATCCCTGCGGCAGACGGGTGATGAATTCGGTCGCGGCAGCGAGTTCGGCGGCGTGCGCGATATCGGCGTCGCTCGCGTCCGGCCGGCCGAAGCGGATATTATCGGCAATGCTCGCCGCGAACACGGCGACGTCCTGCGGCACCAGCGCGATCCGGCGGCGGGCTTCGTCCGGGTCGGCTTCGACCAGCGGCACGCCGTCGAGGCAGACGCTGCCGGACGCCGGATCGTAGTAGCGCAACAGCAGATGGAAGATGGTGCTCTTGCCGGCACCCGACGGGCCGACGATCGCGACCTTCTCGCCCGGTACGACGTCGAACGAAATGCCGTCGAGCACCGTCGATTGCGGCCGTGCCGGATAGGCGAAGCGCACGTCCTTGAATGCGACCGCGCCGCGTGCCGGAAGAGGCAGCGGCTTTGGATGGGTCGGCGCCGCGACCGCGGGCTTTTCCGACAACAATTCCTCCAGCCGCTCGGCGGCGCCGGCCGCCTGGGAGATTTCGCCCCAGACCTGCGACAATTCACCGAGGCCCCCGGCGGCGAACACCGCATAGAGGACGAACTGGCCGAGCGTGCCGGCGGTCAAGCGGCCCGCGAGCACGTCCTGGGCGCCGACCCACAGGATCATGACCACGCTGGCGAAGACCAGGAAGATCACGACGGCGGTCAAGACCGCGCGGGAGCGGGTGGACTTGAGCGCCGCATCATAGGCGCGTTCGACGGCGCCGGAGAAGCGGGCGCCGGCGAGGCGCTCATTGGTGAAGGCCTGGAGCGTGCGCACGGCGCCGATGAGTTCGGACGCATAGGCGGAAGCGTCGGCGAGGGTATCCTGCGCTTCGCGCGAACGGCGGCGCACGGCGCGGCCGAAGCCGACGAGCGGCAGCACGATGACCGGGATCGCGGCGAGGACGAAGCCCGACAGGCGCGGGCTCGTCACCACCATCATGGCGGCGGAACCGAAGAACAGGAAGAAATTGCGCAGCGCGATCGACACCGAGGCGCCGACCGCGGACTTGATCTGGGTCGTATCGGCGGTGAGCCGGGAGAGGATTTCGCCCGAGCGGGCGGTGTCGAAAAAGGCGGCGGACAGCCGGGTGACATGGGCGAACACGGCGGAGCGCAAATCCGCAACCACCCGTTCCCCCAGCGTGGTGACGAAGTAGTAGCGCAGCGCGCTCGCCACCGCGAGCATGAGCACGACCGCGATCATCACCGAGAAGTACTGGTCGATCAGTCCGATGCGCTCGGGCGAGAAGCCGAAATCGATCATCCGGCGCACCGCGACCGGCACCGCCAGGGTGGCGAGCGAGGCGACCAGGAGGGCTAAGAGCGCCGCCGCCGCCCGGCCCCGGTAACGGACCAGATAGGGCAGGAGCATCATGAGAGGGCGGAGCTTGCCGCGTTCGCGGCCGACGCCCGGCGCCGGTGTCCCGAGACCGCGCCCTTCGCTCCCCGACAAAAAGCTCATGTGGAAATTCCCCGGACCTGTCTGCCGCGGCCCCTCGACGGTGGCCGGTGGCCGACAATGCCTTACCGAACACCCACCCGACAACCGAGCCGGATGGCGGAACCCGACCCACCTTGTTTCCGCGTCCAGGCCGGGTTATAGAGCCCGCGAATTTTCCGACAGGACGCGTTGCGCGCGCCGCCAAGCGAGCTCGAAAACCTTGGGGCGACAAGGAAATATGTCATGAAGGCCGACATTCACCCCGACTATCATACCGTCAAGGTCGCCATGACCGACGGCACCGAATTCACCATCCGGACCACCTGGGGCAAGGAGGGCGACAAACTGTCCCTCGACATCGATCCCAAGTCGCATCCGGCCTGGACCGGCGGCCAGCAGCAGCTGCTCGACCGCGGCGGCCGCGTGTCCCGGTTCCAGAAGAAGTTTTCCGGTATCGGCCTGAAGAAATAGCCGAAAGGCGCCAACCGCCGGCCGCCAGCGAAAAGCGGCCGCGGACGGGGAGGAACGTGCGTCTCCACCGTGAGGTGAGAAGGCGTGCTGTCGCATTTGCGCGCCGCCTTGCGACGGGTGCGGCGGGGCTGAAAAGCACACGAAATCGGTTGATCAATTCGGCGTTCTGCCCGCAAAGGCGGGCATTCGCAGCCGCTGGGCAGAGCCTACTTTTGATTGTATCAGCCTTCGTTGCGCTCGAAGGCGGCTTTCAGCAGACCCATCTGGCGTTCCAGCGGATTGCCGGCCGGCGGCTCCTCGGGCACCGGCGCATGAATGGTGGCGTCGAGCCGGCGCACCCGATCATGCAGGGCGCGTGAGCGCTCGATCAACTCCTTGAGATGGTCGGGCAGGGGATCGAGCGCGGTCGGATCGGCGGGTTCGCCGACGGCCAGCTTGACCTTGGTCTTTTCCTTGTTGGCCTGGGCGAGCGACATTTCGCCCTCGTTGACGGCCCGATGCAGCAGCAGCCAGGAGGCGAGCTGCATCAGCCGGGTGGTCAGCCGCATGCTCTCGGTGGCGTAGGTCAGGGCGGCGCTGCGTTCGAGCTTCTTGGAATCCTGGCGGCCGGGACCGTCCAGATAGGAAGCCGTCTCCTCGACGAGCCGCATGCCATCCTTGAACAGGGACAAAAAGGCCTGCGAGGACGCAAGCTTCTGCCCGAACCGTACCGGTTCGGCCTCTCCGGCCTTGTACTCAGACATGGTACGCCTCACTGACCTAGCTGGTCCCGCGACGTCCTGATGGACGGCGTGAGCCGGGCCAGACGAACGGTGCCCCAATCAACGCGGGTAGCGCCCAGCCCCGTGCTCATATGAGCGCGCCTCACCGCCCCTGTCCAGCGACGAAAATCGTCACCTGGAGTCATGGTTGCCGGCGGCGCGCCGTCACATTGCCACAAAAAAGAGCCGCCGTTACCGGCGGCTCAAAGTGATAACAGGGAGGCGTCAAACAGAGTGGACAGGAGCCACTCGGTGTCCACCGAAATGGACAGGATTGAGTAATGAAGGGGAAAGCTTAATACCGCCTTAATTCATGCGGGTTTTCGCGCAGAACGTGCGCGCCAGCACCTACGCAGTAGTCCGTATTTCGCGGCTATTTCTTGAAAAACAGGTCGGCGGCCGCCTTGGAGGCGCCCTTGCGGGCGATGTCGGCCTCGAGGCGGGCGATCTCCTCCCTCAGGAGGGTGATGCGATCGCGCAGTTCGCCGACCGACAGGAGGGCGAGTTCCTGTCCGATTTCGTGCACGATCTTCTTCTTCGGCCGGTCGTCGTCGTCGATTGCTGGCATGGCTTGCTCGTCACTTTGGGGGCGAAATTAGCCGAAACGGGTGGCGGTTGTCACATGGGGCGGCGGCGACTAAACCACGCCTCGACATGCTCTCAATCCCTCCGAGGACCGACATGATGACGCCCGTGCCCGCCACCATGACCGCCATCGCGATCCGTGCGCCCGGCGGGCCTGAGGTGCTTGTCCCCGAGGTGCGGCCGCGGCCGGCGCCGGGGCCGGGCCAGATCCTGGTCAAGGTGGCGGCGGCCGGCGTCAACCGTCCCGACGTCGCCCAGCGCCAAGGCTTTTATCCGCCGCCCCCCGGGGCCCCCGACATTCCGGGCCTCGAGATTGCCGGCGAGGTGGTCGCTTGCGGGGAGGGCGTGAAGCGCTGGAAGAAGGGCGACCAGGTCTGCGCCCTGGTGATCGGCGGCGGCTATGCGGAATACTGCCTCGCCCATGAGGGCCACACCCTGCCGATACCGGAAGGGCTCTCCATGGCGGAGGCGGCGGCCGTCCCGGAAACCTTCTTCACGGTCTGGCACAACGTGTTCGAGCGCGGACGTCTCCAGAAGGGCGAGACCCTGCTGGTGCATGGCGGCTCCTCCGGTATCGGCACCACGGCGATCCAGCTCGCCAAGAATTTCGGCGCCCGCGTCATCGTCACCGCCGGCTCGGCGGACAAGTGCGAGGCGTGCCGCATGCTCGGCGCCGATCTTGCGATCGACTACAAGACCCAAGACTTCGTCGCCCTGACCAAGTCGGCGACGGATGGCCACGGTGCCGACCTCATCCTCGACATGGTGGGGGGCGACTATATCGAGAGGAATTACGAGGCCGCCGCCGTCGAGGGCCGCATCGTCCAGATCGCCTTCCTGCGTTCCCCCAAGGCGACCGTCAATTTCAGCCGCATCATGCTCAAGCGGCTGACGCACACCGGTTCGACGCTGCGTTCGCGCTCGGACGCCGACAAGGCGGCGATCGCCCGCGCGGTCGAGCAGCACGCCTGGCCGTTGATCGCCGCCGGCCAGGTGCGGCCGGTGATGGACAAGACGTTCCGGCTCGCCGAGGCCGCCGCCGCCCATGCCCGCATGGAATCGAGCCAGCACATCGGCAAGATCGTGCTGACGGTGTGATGTCGAATTTGATTGAACACCTCCTCGTCATTCCGGGGCGCGGCCCGAAGGGCTGCGAACCCGGAATCCATACTCCCGGCGCTGCGGAGTATGGATTCCCGGCTCCTCGCTTCGCTCGGCCCGGGAATGACCGAATTGGCCCTACAGCTTGCTGCGCAGCAAGGCCTGAAAGCTCGACACCAGCGTCTGGTCGAAGCCGGTCGAGCCGGAATTGCCGAACAGGATCGATTGCGCCGACGTTGTCGTGTCGGTGTTCTGCATGTCGTAAAGGGCGCTGAAGCGCACCAGGAACTTGTCGAGCTTCTTTGGATCCTGGAGATCGGCGATATTGAGGCGCTTCTTGATCATCGCCGCCTGCACATCGATGTTGGCGCCGGCGGTCTTGTCCGAGATGCCGAGCGCGGTCTGCACCACCTTCAGGAGCGCCTTGTCGGCCAGGATGTCGTAGGCGTCGTCGATCGAGGTCGCCTTGCGGGCGAAGTAGAGCGCGAGCCGCACGCCTTCGTTTTGCTCGCCGGCCTCGGACTCCATGGTCTGGCGGAGAAATTTGTCGGTCGTTCCGATGACGTCCTTGCGGTCCTGGGCGGCGAGCGGCGCTTCGCGCTCGACGGTGCCGTCGCGGTCGAAATTGAAGGCGGCGGCGAGGTCGCGGTAGCGGCTGTCGTGGGTGTTGGCGTAGCTTTTGGGATCGGAAAGGTCGCTGGTGAGCACGGCACGCAACGTCTTCTCCGACATTTTGGCGTCGGCGAGGCCGTAGGCCTCGAGCACGTAGGTGACGAGGCGCTTGTCGTTCAGGAGTTCGCCGAGCGAATCGATGTTGCCGATCGTCTCCTTGTAGTAGGCGGTCTCCTTCGCGCCGGCTCTCTGCGACATCGTGTCGTCGGCGAGCTGGCTGCCGTAGCGCAATATGGTCTGGCTGGCGCTTGAGATCGACTGTACCAGCCGGCGCGTCGTCACCGAGCCGTCGGCGGCGAAGTTGAAGGCGGATGCGAGCGCTTTGAAACGTTCGTCGCCGAGCCGGTTGACGTAGCTCGTGGGATCGGAGACGTCGCTTTCCAGGACCTTGGTGATGGTCGCGGCGGAGACCGACTCGGGATCGATCCCGTAGGCCGTCAGCGCATATTCGTAGAGGGTCGTGTTTCTTACGAACTGCTTGACCGAGGTCACCTTGTCGATACCGACCTGATAGTTGAGCGTGCGCAGCCGCGCCTGCGCGTCGGACAACCCGGCGTCCTTGCGCAACCCATAGAGCCGCACCGTGTCGTCTTTCTGCGTCGTCGACTGGGCGTTGCCGGCCGCGACGGTGCCGTCGGTGGCAAAATTGAAGCTTTTCGCGAGTTCGAGGAAGTCGCCGCCCAGCCGGTTGGCGGTGCTCGCCGGATCCGCGAGGTCGCTCGTGAGCGCGTCTCGGATCGCTGTGCGCGATATCGTCGTGGGATCGAGGCCGACGGCTTTGAGCGCGTAGGAATAGAGTCGATCGTCACGCAAGAGATCGTCGACCGAAGTCACCGCGTCGACGTGGTTCTTGTAATACGCCGTCTCCACCGACGTTGCGGTCGTGGCGGCCGCCTGGCGCTGGGTATACAGGAGGGCGGTTTGACCCTCCTGGTCGTCGTACTGGATGTCGGCGCCGGACGCGACGCCGCCGTCAGCCTGGAAATTGAAAGCGGCGGCGAACTCGCGGTAGCGGGTGTCGGCGAGCTTGTTGGCGAACGAATGGGAGTCGGTGAGGTCGCTTTCCAAGACCTTGCGCATGAACGCCTTGGCGTAGGTCATGTCCTCGAGACCGTAGGCTTTCATGGCATAGCTGAATAAACGGCGGTTGCCGAGAAAGTCGTCGACGGATTTCACCTTGCCGATATTCGCCTGGTAATAGGCGGCGTCGTGCGCGACCTGCGGCTCGGCGGCGGTGCGCTTGAGCGCTTTCGACAGGTCCTGAGAATAGTAGCGGTAGCTGGCATAGGTTGAAACCATCACCCGGGCACTCCGAAGAAAAGACGGCGCGCATAATGCGCGATTGAGCCTGCGCCAGGCTGGTGATGCGCCGCTGCGGCAGGTTTTCCGTCCGCGGAACGACCCCTTGGGGCCGATTGACGCCGCCGAGGCTGCACCGATTACGTAAAGAACTCTGCGTAGGCGCGGAATCGCATTTGAAATAATACAGGCGGCATCGGCCTTTGAGGGGCGTCCCGAGGTGCTCTGCCCATGGCAGGCGCAGCCTGCGTACACTTGGTTGCGAAGGCGAGCCTCGAAGGGCGACGGCTCACGTGAACCGATCCCCACCACCGTTGGTAGAAAATTGTGTTCCCGGCGGAAGTGGCCGCAACCGCGATACGCTGGGCTCGCCCACGGTTCGGCGCGCCCATGGAAGACCTTGCCCAGCCCGTCCGCCCCGGTTACTCCAGGGTGCGGTCGGCCGACCATTCGGTGGGGCGGCCGACGGTTGCGTCGCGAAATCGGCGCAAACCCGACTAGATTGGACGAAGCCGTTGTTTCAATTTACGAAATCGCCCATGCTGGAACTGGGTTCGGCCCGTATAGGAGGTCGGTGAATTGCGGAAGTGGTGCGCGGCCATTGCGGCGGCGGTGACGGCTTTATGCCTTGTCGGCCTCGAGCCGGCGCGCGCGGTGGACGCGGTCAACGTGCGCACCGATGCGGCCGCCATCGACCTCACCGGCGTGGTCGAGCTGCAGACGACCGAAGCCGACCGCGTCCAGGTCTCCACGGCGCCGGGGACCGACGGCATCATCCGCCGCATCGAGGTGCGCGCCCGCGAGGCCTCCAACAACTGGGCGGTCTTCGCTCTCGCCAATTCGGGCGACGAGCAGATCGATCGCCTGATCGTCGTTCCGCACTACCAGATGGTTGGTTCGGGCATGCTGTGGCCCGATCTCGGCCTGTCGCGCGTCGTCAACATCACGCCCTCGTCGGGTGACCGCCCGGACCGCCAGGACTCGGCGACCGCCGACGTGTTCCGCGTCACCCTCGATCCCGGCACCGTCATCACCTACGTGCTCGAGCTGCGCACCGATCGCGTGCCGCAGCTCTATCTGTGGGAGCCCGACGCCTACAAGGACAAGGTCAACTCCTTCACGCTCTACCACGGCATCGTCATCGGCATCGCGGGTCTCCTGTCGTTGTTTCTGACCATCCTGTTCGTGGTCAAGGGCTCGGTCATGTTCCCGGCCGCCGCGGCGCTGTCGTGGGCGGTGCTCGTCTATATCGGCGTCGATTTCGGATTCTGGGGCAAGGTGTTCGACATGTCGGCGGGCGCCGAGCGCGTCTGGCGCGCCGCCGGCGAGGCGATCCTGACCGCGACTCTGGTCGTGTTCCTGTTCGCCTATCTCAATCTCAATCGCTGGCACGTGCGTTATGCCCACATCACCGCCGGCTGGCTCGTATTCCTCGCCGCCCTGGTGGCGGTGGCGCTGTTCGATCCCGCGGTCGCCTCCGGCATCGCCCGCCTGTCGCTCTTGTTCGTCGCCGTGCTGGGCCTGGGTGTCGTCATCTATCTCGCTACCCACGGCTACGACCGCGCCGTGCTCCTGATCCCGACCTGGCTCCTCCTGACCGTGTGGGTGTTCGCATCCGGCCTCACCATCGGGGGCTTTGTGACGAACGACATCGTGGCGCCGGCACTCCTCGGCGGCTTGGTCCTGATCGTCATGCTGATCGGCTTCACGGTGATGCAGCACGCCTTTGCGGGCGGCGTCACCCACGGCATCGTCTCCGACGTGGAGCGCCGTGCCCTCGCCCTGACCGGCGCCGGCGACATGATATGGGACTGGGACGTGTCCGCCGACAAGGTGTTCACCTCACCCGAGACCGAGGCCATGCTGGGTCTCAAGCGCGGCACCCTCGACGGCCCCGCCGCCCAGTGGCTCGAAGTCCTTCATCCGCACGACCGCGACCGCTTCCGCGCCGCCCTCGACGGCGTCATCGAGCACCGTCGCGGCCGCCTGATGCAGGATTTCCGCCTGCGCACGCCCGATGGCCATTATCTCTGGTTCAGCCTCAAGGCGCGGCCGGTGGTCGGGACCGACGGCGAGGTCGTTCGCCTCGTCGGCACGCTGACCGACGTCACCGAGTTCAAGACCGCCGAGGAGCGCCTGCTGCACGACGCCGTGCACGACAACCTCACGGGTCTTCCCAACCGCCAGCTCTTCATCGACCGGATGGAAGCTGCGCTCGGCTTCTCCAAGGCGGACACTACCATCCGGCCGACCGTGATGGTGATCGATCTCGATCGCTTCAAGCAGGTCAACGATTCCGTCGGCATGGCGGTCGGCGACTCGATCCTGTTGACGCTCGCGCGCCGGCTCGGCCGCCTGCTCAAGCCACAGGACACGCTGGCCCGGCTCGCCGGCGACCAGTTCGGCCTGATCCTTCTGTCCGAAAAGGAATCGAACGCCATCATCGCCTTCGCGGAAACGTTGAGGAAGACCTTGAGGGCGCCCATCGCCTTCAATGATCGCGAGATCTTCCTGACGGCTTCAGTCGGCCTGGCGCTCGCCGACGGCCAGACCTCCAAACACGAGGACATCCTCAAGGACGCCGAACTGGCGATGTATCACGCCAAGCGCATCGGCGGCGATCGCATCGAGGTGTTCAAGCCCGCCATGCGGGCGCGCAAGACCGACCGGCTGACGCTCGAGAGCGAACTGCGCCGGGCCCTGGAGCGTGAAGAGATCACGCTCCTCTATCAACCCATCATGCGCCTCGAGGACCGCTCGGTCGCCGGCTTCGAAGCCTTGGCGCGCTGGGATCATCCCAAAATGGGGCGCCTGTCGCCGGCCGAATTCATTTCGGTCGCCGAGGAGATCGGACTGATCGTCGATCTCGGCCTGTTCGCGCTCGAACGCACCGCCCGCCAGCTCGGAATCTGGCAGCGGGCCTCGCGTACGCGCGTGCCGCTGTTTGCTTCCGTCAACGTCTCCTCGCGCCAGCTTTTGCGCCACGACCTCATCCACGACCTGCGCACCGTGCTCGCCCGCGCCGGTCTGATCCGTGGCACGCTCAAGCTGGAGCTGACCGAATCCCTCGTCATGGAAAATCCCGAGCACGCTGCCCAGATGCTTCAACGCATGAAGGATCTCGGCGCCGGCCTCGCCCTCGATGATTTCGGCACCGGCCATTCCTCGCTCGCTTATCTGCAGCGCTTTCCCTTCGACACCATCAAGATCGACCAGTCTTTCGTGCGCATGACCTCCAGGGGCACGCGGCCCGTCATCCTGCGCTCCATCGTGGCGCTGGCCCACGATCTCGGCATGGAAGTGGTGGCCGAGGGCGCCGAGACCGAATCCGACACCGTCGAGCTCTACCAGATGGGATGCGAATATGCGCAAGGCTTCGTGTTCGGCGAACCGATGACGGCCGAGGATGCGCGCGCACTGATCACCGTCGAGCGCGCCGCGGCGGTGCGCTGAACGGCTCCGTCACCCTGGAAGAAACCGCTTCCCGTTATTGCGAGCGAAGCCACGCAACCAATCCCTATCTTGTGCTTCCCGGATTGCTTCGTCGCTTCGCTCTTGGGAAGTAAGTAGGAGACCATGAACTTGCCCCGCGGTTCCCTCCCCCTGCAAGGGGGAGGGAGCAGGCTGCGGGCGCGGCAACTTTCATCCAACGCGGGTCGACCAAAGGTCGGTGCCTAACTCGTAAAGACGATGCGTCGATCACTGTGTGAGAGGCCAGATGCGATCCTTTCCGAAATCCCGTCTCGATGCCCTCGCGGACGCCATCTTCGCCTTCGCGATGACGCTCCTGGTATTGGAAATCCGACTTCCGGGCGGCCTGCCCATCACGGACGGTGCGGCGCTGATCGCCCACCTCAGGACGCTCGGGTCGGAGCTCCTCGCCTACGCGATCAGCTTTTTCGTCCTTGCCGCCCATTGGCGCGGCGACATCGCGCTGCGGCACGGCGAGACGGTGACGCCGGCTGTGCTCAACTGGTCGATGGTCTATCTCTTCTTCGTCACCGCGGTGCCGTTCTCGTCGAGCGTCGCCGGACACTACGGCGACCTGCCGCCGGCGGTGTGGCTCTACGCCGCCAACATGCTGATCATCGCCGGCCTGTCCATGTGGCTGCGCGCCGCCGATGTGGCTCGCGAGCATGTGCAACTCGCCCGGCGAGGCCATGTGCGCACGCTGGTGTTCATGGCCTCGGCGCTGCTTTCGGTGCTGCTCAGCGTCGTGACGCCCGGGCACGCCATGTACGGCTATCTGCTCAACGTCCTGTCCGGACCGTTGGCGGCCTGGTGGTGCGGGAGTCGGTCTCGGCCGTCGTCTTCCTGAAGGCGAGCTGACGGGCACTCCTACGCCGCGAGCTCCTTCATGACCGCGTAGAGCTTCGACTTGGCCTCGAAGCCGACACCCGGAATGTCGGGCAGCCCCACATGGCCGTCGATGATCGCGACTTCGTCGGCGAAGCCGCCGAACGGCTGGAAGACGTCCGGGTAGGACTCGTTGCCGCCGAGATGCAGGCCGGCCGCGATGTTGAGCGACATCTGGTGGCCGCCGTGCGGCACGATGCGGCGCGACGACCAGCCGTGTTCCTTCATGACGTCGAGGGTGCGCAGATATTCGACCAGCCCGTAGGAGAGGGCGCAGTCGAACTGGACGAAATCGCGCTCCTTGTGCATGCCGCCGTAACGCAAAAGGTTGCGGGCGTCCTGGTGCGAGAACAGGTTCTCGCCGGTGGCCATTACGCCCCCATAGGCGTGCGAAACCTCGGCCTGCAGCGCGTAGTCGAGCGGGTCGCCGGCCTCCTCGTACCAGAACAGCCCGTAGGGCTCGAGCGCCTTCGCGTAGGCGAGCGCGGTCGGAAGGTCGAAGCGGCCGTTGGCGTCGACGCACAGGCGCGAGCCGTCGCCGCCGAGGACTTTCAATACCGCCTCGATGCGGCGGATGTCGTCCGCAAGTGGGGCGGCGCCGATCTTCATTTTCACGACACGGTAGCCGCGGTCGAGATAGGACTTCATCTCGTCCTGGAGCCTGCTGTCGTCCTTGCCCGGATAGTAGTAGCCGCCGGCGGCGTAGACCCAGACCTTGTCGTCGGCGATGCCGCCGCGATAACGGTCCGCCAGCAAGCGGTAGAGCGGCTTGCCTTCGATCTTGGCGACTGCGTCCCATACCGCCATGTCGATCGTGCCGACGGCGACCGAGCGCTCGCCATGGCCGCCCGGCTTCTCGTTCGTCATCAGGGTCCTCCAGACAGCGAACGGATCCAGGTTGTCGTTTTCGAGGTCGATCAGGGATTCCGGTTTTGCTTCCATGACGCGGGCGATGAAACGGTCGCGCATCAGCGCGCCCTGGCCATAGCGTCCGTTGGAATTGAAACCATAGCCGACGATCTTCTTGCCGTTGCGCACCACGTCGGTGATCACGGCGACGACCGAGCAGGTCATCTTGGAGAAATCGATATAGGCATTGGCGATCGGAGACGCGATCGAGGCGGTCTTCTCGCGGATTTCGACGATGCGCATGGCGGCCGTTCTTCTGTTCGCCTCCGGCGGAGGACCGGCTGTGGGACTAATACCAAAATTCGTTGATCGTGACTCGTTATTGCGAGGAGCGAAGCGACGAAGCAATCCAGGGGCATCGAAGAAAGGACTGGATTGCTTCGCGGAGCTTGTCATCGGGCTGGCCGAAGGCCGAACCCGGTGGCTCGCAATGACGGGAGAGCGGGATCGATCAGTGCCAATGAAAGTTGGTGTAAGTGGCGTCCTGGATGCAATTGCCGGTTTGTCGTCGCGGAATTCGTTAATGCCGGCCTAACCAAATGATGAAAATTGCGCCGGCATATTCGCAATTCGTTATCGGCACCGATTTACCCTCTCGGCTGAATTTACCCTCGATCCCAACGACTTGAACTACGCCCCGTCGACACACGAACGTCGTGACGAGAGTTTGACATGGGTTACAGGAAATACTGGCAACACCTCGTCGCGCGACTGACGTTGCGACAGCGCGGACGTCGTCGTACACCCTCGATCAGTACGAAGACGTTCATCGCCTTCGCGGTCATCCTGACCTGCTTCGCCTCCCTGGGCAGCGTCGCATTCATGCGCATGAACGAGGTCGCGGATCGCGTCGCGGCGGTTCGCGATGACCAGCTGCCGCGCCAGGCATCAGCGCAGGGGATCGTCGAGGATATTGCCGAGACCCAGATGAGGGTGTTCCGCTTTGCCCGTCTGAAAACCACACCGGGCACAGGCGTCGATCCGTCGGGCCTTGCTTTTGCAATCACGACCGACCTCGCCGCCGTGCAGTCGCGCTTCGACAATCTGACCCGCAGAAAGGGTCGGGACGGCGACCGTATGGCGACGCTTTCGGACTTCGCCGCCGAATGGGCCTCCTACGCGGGCAGCGTGCGCGAACTGGTGCACGCGGCCGGCAACGACGCCGCGCGGACCGCCGACCTGATGGCGATCATCGACGACAAGTTCGCGATCATGTCGTCGCGCATGGTCATGTTCGCCTGGGAAGCCGGCACCGAGATGTCGGTGTCGCTGACGAATGCGCGCAACGACGCTCTCGTCAGCAGGAATTGGCTGGCATTCGGCGGTGTGGCTGGTCTGGGGATCGGCCTGATGATTGCGGCTGGCTTCGCGCGCTCGATCGTCCACCCGATCCAGGCCGTGACGCGGGCGATGCGGCACGTCTCGGCCGGCGACGCGGACTTCGAACTCGCCGCTTCCGGCCGTGGCGACGAGATCGGCCAGATGGTGGAGGCCATCAAGGGATTCCGCGACACGACCCAGACACACGCCGATACGATCGCGTCGCAGAATCGGGTGATCGATGCCGCCCTCAACAACATGTCGCAAGGTCTGTGCATGTTCGATGCGAGCGAGCGGATCATCGTCAGCAACGAGCGTTACCGCGACATGTTCGGACCGGCGCGCGAACGCATCGAGGCGCACTGCACGCTCGTGGAGCTCCTGCACGCGCTGCAGCGCGAAGGCGTCACCGACGAGGAACCGGAACTTTGCCTGACCGAACTGCGCGCCGCGCTCGCGACCGGGCTCCCGACGCGTCGCCAACGCACCTTGACGGACGGACGCACCTTCGCGATCTCGCGCTGCCCGTTGCCCGACGGCGGCTGGGTGGCGACACATGAAGATATCACCGAGCGCATCGCCGCCGAGGCGCGCATCGCCCACATGGCCCGGCACGATCCCCTGACCGATCTGCCCAACCGCGCCAGCATGCGCGAGCAGCTGCAGCAGGCCCTGGCGCGCGTTCATCGCGGCGAGATGGTGGCGCTGCACTACATCGACCTCGATCATTTCAAGAACATCAACGACACGCTCGGGCACCTCTTCGGCGACGACCTCCTCAAGGCGGTGGCCGATCGCCTGCGCGCCTGCGTGCGGGAGATCGATCTGGTCGCCCGTCTCGGTGGCGACGAATTCGCGATCGTGCAGGTCGGCGTCGAAAAGCCCGGCGATGCCGCGGTGCTGGCGCAACGCGTCCAGGACATCATGCGCAAGCCGTTCGTGTTCGGCGACCAGGAAGCCAGCGTCGACACCTCGATCGGGATCGCCATCGCGCCTGCCGACGGCAGCGACGTCGAGGAGCTCCTCAAGAGCGCCGACATCGCCGCCTACGCCGCCAAGGGCGCCGGGCGCGGAACCCATCGTTTCTTCGAGACGGAGATGGACCAGCGCGTCCGCGAGCGCCGCGCCATCGAGTCGGGCCTGCGCAACGCGCTCGTCAACGGCGAATTCCGGCTGCACTACCAGCCGATCGTCAACCTGCAGACCGATCGCATCTCCACCTTCGAGGCGCTGATCCGCTGGTTCCATCCCGAGCGCGGCCGCATCGGCCCATCGGACTTCATCCCGATCGCGGAGGAATGCGGCCTGATCGTGCCGATCGGCGAATGGGTGCTGCGCCAGGCCTGCCGCGACGCCGCCTCGTGGCCCGACGACGTCAAGGTGGCGGTCAACCTCTCCCCCGCCCAGTTCAACAAGCAGCTGGTCCAGACCGTCGTCTCGGCGCTGGCTTCCGCCGGCTTGCCGCCGCGTCGCCTCGAGCTCGAGATCACCGAATCGGTGCTGATGCAGAACACCTTCGCGACGCTGCAGACGCTCAACCAGCTCCACGATCTCGGCGTCAAATTCTCCATGGACGATTTCGGCACCGGCTATTCGTCCCTGAGCTATCTGCGCTCGTTTCCGTTCGACAAGATCAAGATCGACCGCTCCTTCGTCACCGATCTGTCGCAGCACGAGAACTCCACCGCCATCATCCGCGCCGTCACCCTGTTGGCCGAGAGCCTCGACATGATGACCACCGTGGAAGGTGTCGAGACCCAGGAGCAGCTCGACCACATCCGGGCGCTCGGCTGCACCGAGATGCAGGGCTATCTCCTGTCGCCTCCGCGCGACGTGGCGGACATCCATGCCATGTTGGCGGAAAAGCCCCCCAAAGCCGACGCGGCTTGAGCAGGATGTCGGCCGCGATGCTTCGAATCCTCTGTTCTTGACCTCGCGCGTTTTGGTCATCACAAGCACCATCGCATTCGATTCTCGTCAGGACGCGCCAGTGGTATGACCGAACTTTCCCTCGACGGCGAACTTCGCGACCGCCGCCACGTCATGACGGTGCGGGTCTATTACGAGGACACCGACTTCTCCGGCGCCGTCTATCACGCCAACTACCTGCGCTACATGGAGCGGGCGCGTACCAACTATCTGCGCCTCCTGGGCGTCGATCAGCGCGGCCTGTTCGAGGAGACCGAGAAGGAGGCGCCGGGCTTCGCCTTCGTGGTGCGGGCGATGGCGCTCGACTTCCTCAAGCCCGCCCACATGAACGATCTCCTCACGGTCACGACCGTGCCCGAGGAGGTCAAGGGTGCCTCGATCACGCTGCATCAGCGCGTGACCCGCGGCGAGGATGTCATCCTCGACGCCCATGTGCGCGTCGCCTTCGTGTCCGGCGGCCGCGCCCGGCCGATCCCGAAACCCCTGCGGATGGCCATGAAGGCGGATCTGGCTGCGGAGTAGGCGCGGAGTAGGGTTATGCAGCGCGCACCATCGCGGTCTTTCATCGACGCCCACCGCCAAGTCATGTAAACCCCATTAACATGAGCTGGTCCAAGGATCCCCGCGGTTACCATCACGGCAATCTCAAGGAGGCGCTCCTTCGCGCCGCCCTCGATCTGATCGCCCAGAAGGGGCCGGCGGGCTTCACGTTCGCGGAAGCCGCCCGCGCCGCCGGCGTGTCGCCGGCGGCGCCCTACCGGCATTTCCGCGATCGCGAGGAGTTGATGGCAAATGTCGCCCGGCGCGGCTTCGAGGCCTTCGCGCAGGCTTTGACGCGGGCCTGGGACGACGGCAGGCCGGAGCCGTTTTCGGCCTTCGAGCGGGTCGGCAGGGCTTATCTGACCTTCGCCCGCAGCGAACCGGCCTTCTACTCGGCCATGTTCGAATCGGGCGTGCCGATGGAAGCCGATCCCGAACTGCGCGTCGCCGGCGATGCCGCTTTCGCGGTCCTGCGCGCCGCCGCCGAACGGCTGATCGCCACCTTGCCGGCGGCGGGGCGGCCGCCGGCCCTGATGATGGCCCTGCATGTGTGGGCCATGGCGCATGGCATTGCGTCGCTGTTCTGCCGCGGCGACGCCGCGCGCAGAAGCCTTCCCATGCCACCCGAGGACCTGATGGAAGCCGCAATCCTGGTCTATCTGAGGGGTCTGGGAATTGATCCCGTGCGACCGTCGTCGCCGTAAGTCACCTTTGCCGCAGGCCACCCCCTTGACGAGCAGGGAGGTCGGCGCTAGGTATGTAAATGTAATTTACATTCACACGCGAGGCCGCCTATGTCCTACGCCGCAGATGTCGACGACCGCCGAGCGGGTCCGTGGTGCGATCCTTATCGCTACGGCTATCGGCGCATCCACCCCGGCGCCATCGTGGTGATGGTGCTCGGGTTCATCTTCTGGTGGCCGCTCGGTCTGGCGATGCTGGCCTACATTCTATGGAGCAAAGGTATGGTTTGCTGGAGCGGCGACCGCTGGCAGCACAAGATGCAGCGGATGGAATCGAAAATGGAACGCCTGCGCGGCCGCATGGGCCACTGGGGCGGCGGCCCGTCCTCGAGCGGCAATTCCGCCTTCGACGAATACCGCACCGATACCCTGCGCCGGCTGGAGGAGGAGGAGCGCGAATTCCGCGACTTCCTCGAACGGCTTCGCGCCGCCAAGGACAAGGCCGAATTCGATCAGTTCATGACTGATCGACGCAACCGGCCGCAGCCGTCGGCGCCGCCCGCCTGACCGCACGCTTCCCCGACGTGCGAAGACAAGGCCGCCCGTCTCCCACGGGCGGCCTTTGTCGTTGGTATTTTCGCATCCGTACGTGTCCCGTTGCCGTCATCTGCCGCCCCGCACGCACTTGGTAACCTCGCATTAACCACCATGCGGCTCTTGTAGGGGGGTCAATCGCGGGGTTTGCGCCCTAGTTTGGACAAGTTTGGCGGGGAATCCGTGGCCCGGCCGCTCACGGCGGGATCGATTTCCACGCGCAAAATCCGGGATGTCGGCGTCGCCTGACCAAGGAGCGCGCCGTCCGACATCGACCATTTAGTCCAGCCGCCGCGCCCCAGGTCTTGAGTTTGCCGGGTCCGCTCGCCGGCGAGCCGAAAGGAAAGACGATGAATCCTGCCGACGTGGCGCAGTCGGCGCTCCCGCTGACCTCCTCGGACCTGTCGATCTTCGGTCTGTTCTGGCAGGCTCACTGGATCGTCAAATTCGTCATGACCGGCTTGATCGCCTCCTCGGTTTGGGTGTGGGCGATCGTGGTCGACAAGACGATCCTGTTCTCCCGCACCAAGAAGGCGATGGACCGCTTCGAGCAGGCGTTCTGGTCGGGGCAGTCGCTGGAGGAACTCTATCGCAACCTGCAGTCGCGCCCCAACCATTCCATGGCGGCCCTGTTCGTCGCCGCCATGCGGGAATGGAAGCGCAGTTTCGAAGGCTCCACGCGCTCCTTTGCGGGCCTGCAGATGCGCATCGAGAAGGTCATGGACGTGACCATCGCGCGCGAAGTCGAGCGGCTGGAACGCCGCCTTCTGGTGCTCGCCACCGTGGGTTCCGCCGGCCCCTTCGTCGGCCTGTTCGGTACCGTCTGGGGCATCATGACCTCGTTCCAATCCATCGCGGCGTCGAAAAACACCTCGCTGGCGGTGGTCGCCCCCGGCATCGCCGAAGCCCTGTTCGCCACCGCAATCGGCCTGATCGCGGCCATACCGGCGACCATTTTCTATAACAAGTTCTCCTCCGAGGTGAACAAACAGGCGGCTCGCCTGGAGGGGTTCGCCGACGAGTTTTCCGCCATCCTGTCGCGTCAGATCGACGAGCGGGTGTGAGAAATGTGGGTTGATGTGCGGGGACCGGACGCATGGGGATGAGTTCTGGGGGCGGCGGACACCGTCATCGGCGCCGCAACGAAGTGATGAGCCAGATCAACGTCACCCCCATGGTGGACGTCATGCTGGTGTTGCTCATCATCTTCATGGTGTCGGCACCGCTCCTGACCGTCGGCGTGCCCATCGACCTGCCGCAGACCCAGGCCAAGAGCCTCGACCAGGACAAGGAACCCCTGACAGTGTCGGTCAACCTGCAGGGGCAGGTGTTCCTGCAGAACTCGGAAATCCCCATCGAGGAACTGGTCGCCAAGCTCAAGGCGGTGACCGAGGCCAGAGGCGGTTTCGACGAGCGCATCTATGTGCGCGGCGACCGCAAAGTGGATTATGGTACGGTGATGCGTGTGATGGGCCGGCTGTCGTCGGCCGGGTTCCGCCGCGTCGCGCTGGTGACCGAAGTGGAGCAGGGGTCCTGACGGGGAACGCATGAAGCTCGGCCTCACCATATCGTCGGCCGGACATGCCGCCCTTCTGGCCTGGGGCTTGGTCACGTTTTCTCCCAAGCCGTTCGAGCCCGTGCTGGCCGAATCGCTGCCCGTCGACGTCATTTCGTCGTCCGAATTCACCCAGATCACCGCCGGCTCGAAAACCGCCAAGACCATCGAGAAGGCCCCCAAGCCGGTGGTCGACAAGGTCGGCGAGCGCAAGGATCCCAAGGACCTGACCCCCAAGGTCACCGACAAGCCGGAGATCACCGCCGCGGCCGAAAAGCCGCCGGCCCCCAAGCCGCCCGAGGTCAAGCCACCCGAGCCCAAGCCCAAGCCGGAACCCAAGCCCGACGCCAAGAAGGAGCCGGAGCCGAAGGTCGATGCGATCGCCGAGGCGCTCAAGAAGGAAGAGGCCAAGAAGAAGGACGAGGCCAAAAAGCAGGAAGAAGCCAAAAAAC
Source organism: Astrobacterium formosum (assembly GCA_030848545.1). Taxonomy (GTDB): domain Bacteria; phylum Pseudomonadota; class Alphaproteobacteria; order Rhizobiales; family Xanthobacteraceae; genus Astrobacterium; species Astrobacterium formosum. The sequence goes on along the minus strand of JAVDCA010000026.1, from coordinate 80,720 downwards.
TCGAAGAGGCGAAGAAGAAGGAAGAGGCCAAGAAGCGCGAGGAGGCTAAGAAGCAGGAGAAGCTCGATTTCTCCAAGATCGAGAGCAAGCTCGCGCTCCTGGACAAGCGCGAGGCGCGTCGCCAGGCCGCGACCGGCGAAACCCTCAACCAGACCGCCTCGCTGGGCTTGCCCACCGGCCGCGCCGCGACCCTGTCGCAGAGCGAGATCGACGCCCTGCGGGCACAGATCCAGGCCTGCTGGAGCCCACCCGTCGGCGTTGCCGACGCCCGGGACCTCAACGTCGAAATCCGCCTGATGCTGCGCCAGGACGGAACCGTGGCGGCCGATCCGCAAATCCTCAACCGCAGCCCCAACCCGCTCTTCCAGGTGGCCGCCGAAAGCGCGCGGCGCGCCATCCTGCGCTGCCAGCCCTACCGTCTGCCGGCGGCGAAATACGACGTCTGGAAAGATGTTGAAGTAAACTTCGATCCTCGCGATATGTTTCGCGGCTAGAGCGTGACCGCCAGATCGGGATGATTTTTTCAATGTTCGACAATGAATTGACCAGGGCCCAGAAGGGCCTCACCCGCCGTGGGCTTTTGGCCGGCGCGGCGGCGTTCGGCTCTCTCGCCGGCTCTTTCTCCGGCATTTTCTCCGGCGTGGCACCCGCATTCGCCCAGCAGCGCGCGCCGCTGCGCCTCGACATCACGCAAGGTAATGTCCAGCCGATCCCCATCGCGCTGCCGGATTTCTCCGGCGGCTCAGGCGCCGACGCCGAGATGGCGAGGAACGTCACCGGCGTCGTCACCGCCGACCTGCGCCGCTCCGGCCTGTTCGCCCCCATCGATCCGGCCGCCTTCATCGAGAAGAACCCCAGTTTCGACGCCCCGCGCTTTCCCGACTGGCGCGCCGTCAACGCCCAGGGCCTCGTCACCGGCCGCATCGCCCGCCAGGGCGACGGCCGCGTCCAGGCCGCGTTCCGGCTGTGGGACGTGTTCGGCGGCACGGCGCTGGATGGCAAGCAGTACGTGACCACGCCCGACAACTGGCGGCGCATCTCCCACATCATCGCCGACGCCATCTACGAGCGGCTCACCGGCGAGAAGGGCTATTTCGACACCCGCATCGTCTTCATCGACGAGACCGGCGCCAAGGAGCGCCGCGTCAAGCGCCTCGCCCTGATGGACCAGGACGGCGCCAATGTGCGCTACCTGACCCGCGGCGACGACCTCGTGCTCACGCCGCGCTTTTCGCCGTCGACCCAGGAGATCACCTACATGTCGTTCGGCCAGGGCGACCCGCGGGTCTACCTGCTCAATGTCGAGACCGGCCAGCGCGAAGTGGTCGGCAATTTTCCCGGCATGACCTTCGCGCCGCGCTTCTCGCCCGACGGCCAGCGCGTCATCATGAGCCTGCAGCAGGGCGGCAACGCCAACATCTTCACCATGGACCTGCGCTCGCGGGCGACGACGCGGCTGACCGACGCCGCCGCGATCGACACCGCGCCGTCATACTCGCCCGACGGCACCCGCATCTGCTTCGAGTCCGACCGCGGCGGCAAACCGCAAATCTACGTCATGGGAGCGGGGGGCGGTGCGGCGCAGCGCATCTCGTTCGGCGAGGGCTCCTATTCGACGCCGGTGTGGTCGCCGCGCGGCGACACCATCGCGTTCACCAAGCAGGGCGGCGGCGGCTTCGGCATCGGCATCATGAAGATCGACGGCCAGGGCGAGCGCATCTTGACCGAAGGCTATCACAACGAGGGCCCGACCTTCGCGCCCAACGGCCGCGTGCTGATGTTCTTCCGCGACCCCGGCGGCAATGCCGGCCCGTCGCTCTATACGATCGACATCACCGGCCGCAACGAGCAGAAGGTGCCGACGCCGAGCTACGCGTCCGACCCGGCGTGGTCGCCGCTGTTGTCGTGAACGCATAGGCTGACCTCAGGACCGGGATCGCGCGCATGACGTGGAGGCTCGCTCCTCCTCGTGTCGTGTCGCGGGACATGCTGGTCGCGAGATGGTCAGCCTTTCGCTCCGAAACCGCCGATCATCGCCGCCCGGCCGACGGCCGGGCGCCCGCAGTCCTATCGCGGGGCCGTTCTACCGCGCGCCGCCGACCATGAGTCGAAGAATCTCGACATCCGTCGACTTCATCCCCTCACTGGCCATCCGGCCGATATTGGCGATCGTGCATTCGACATCCGCCGTGACGAGTCCCTCGCCACCGGAGAATACCTTGCCTTCGACGCTGAGATGGTGCGCCATGATGGCAGCGTCGACCGCCGAAGCGATTTTCGCGGCGCAGGACGGTTTGGCTCCGTCGCAGACGATCCCGCCGACATTGGCCAACGTGTTGGTGATCGTGTTGCAGATCTCCTCGTAATCGCCTCCGGACAAGTAGGTGATCGCCGCACCGCTGCCGCAGGCGGCGCTGACGGCGCCGCAGAACGCCGACAGTTTGCCGATGGCGGTCTTCTGATGGATCGCGATGAGGTTGCTCAGCACGAGGGCGCGGTAGAGTTCCTCGCGGCCGACCTTCATGTCTTCCGCATAGGTGATGACTGGAAGCGAGACCGCAATGCCCTGGTTGCCGCTGCCCGAATTGATGATGACCGGGAGTGCGCATCCGCTCATGCGGGCGTCACTGCCGGCGGCCGCTCGCGCCTTGGCTCTGGTCTTGAAATCACTGCCGCAATGCTTGAGGAGCGTTCTGCCGACGCAGACCCCGTATTGTCCCCGCAGGCCTTCCTCGGCGATGCGCGTGTTCTTTTCGATCTGGGCCGAGATAATGTCGGCGATCTGGTCGAGCGCGACCGTGTCGGCGAACGCCAGGATGTCGCGTACGTTGAGCTCCGGCGACGGGGCATCGACACTCTCGCCGACGTCGTCTTCACCGGCATCGTCGACGATGACCTCGCCGCTCCTGACGACGCGGACGATGTTGGTGTGCGCCCCTCGGATGACCACTTCGGCGGTTTGGTCGCCGGCGAAGACCTTGGCGATGATGAAGAGATTGTCCTCTCCCTCGATGAGGTGCGTGCTGCAGAAGCGTGCGTCGAGGAGCCGGCGGATCTCGGCGTGGCGGGCCGCCGTGACGGTTTCGAGGACCTGCATGCCGAGACCGGAATCACCGCCGATGATGCCGGCGATTGCCGCCGCATCGACGCCCTTCAGGCCGCCGGTGTTGGGGACGACGACGCCCATGACGTTCTTGATGATGTTGCCGCTGCACCAGATCTCGGCGTGATCCGGGCTCGTCCCCAACACCCGCGCCGCCTCCGCCGCCGCATAGGCGACCGCAATCGGCTCGGTGCACCCGAGCGCCGGAACGAGTTCGCGCCGCAGGATGGCGAGATAGGTTCGATGGATGTCGGCGGTCGTGCTCATGTCGTTCTTTCGATCGTTCTTCAGTGCGGGTCGGGGGTTGCGGACGCCGGCGAGGTAAGCCGCCGGCGTCCGCTCCCGGGGGTCAGCTCTTGCGCGAGAACTTGACCTCGCACACCGGGTGACCTTCGGCGATCGTCTTGCCGAGTTCGAATTCGAAGTCGTCGAAGCGGCTCTTGATGCCGCGGTCGCCCGACATGGCGATGTCGCACAGTTTCACCAGCATTTCGTCGTCGACGCCGATCTGCTTCCACGCCGTCACGAGCGGACAATGGCCGTATTCCAGGCAAAGCTCGTTCTCATCGAGCTTCTTCACCTCGATCTCGAAGATCTTCTTGATGTCGTCGGTGAAGAACGTGTTGCCGAACGAAACCATGCTGCCGGGAACATCCATCCGTTCCTTGATGCCGTCACCATGCATGCAGCCGGTGTCGAACACCGCCGCGTGGCCGATCGCCTCCCAGTCGAGACCGCGCTTCTTGGCCTCCTTGAGGATCAATCCCATCCACAGGCCGCGATGCACGATGGCGCTGCGGATCTTGTTGATGACCGGATCGCTGGTGTTCTTGGGCTGGTTGAGTGCGCACATTGGATGGTTTCTCCGTTCGATGGTTCGTTCAACCGAAATAGATCTTGGCGAAGAGGCCCGCGATGATCACCGACCCGGACGTCGCGCTGACGAAGCCGGACACGAGCGTCTTGGGGAGAAAGTGTTCGAGCAGGAACTCGTATTCCGGCTCGTTCGCTGACTGCAGCTTGGCCGACTCGTTGCTGAGCACGTAGCTCGCCGGAAAGCCGCCCGCGATGGTGCCGAGGCCGATCGCGAACGACATCGCCTTGCTGAGGCCGATCAGTTTGCCGAGCGGGATCGACAAGGCCGCGATGCCGACGGTCGACAGGGAGATGAGGATTGCGTAGTCGAACAGGATCTTCTGCAGCATCTCCAGCGTCACGCTCTTGAGGCCGGAGAAAACGAACATCATGATGATCGTCAGGAACAGGCCGAAGCTGCGCGACAGGTCGAGGGGCTTTCGTTCGATGAAGCCGGTCTCCGCCGCGGCGACGCCGAGGACGAGCGCGAAAACGAACTTCGACACCGTGCCCCCGGTGAGCGGCTCGAGATAACCCGAGACGATGACCAGCGCGACCGTCTTCAGGAGAATGACGAAGTCGGTCTGGTACTCCTTCGGAGTCGCCGGGAAGATGCGGTACTTGTCCGTTTCACCGCCTTCTCCGAGGCCCGTCTCCATGTCGGTCTTTTTCTTGGCCTTGACGGATTCGAGCGAAATCTCACCGGCCCGGAACCGCCGCAGCATGTCCTGGCCTTCGATTCTAAGACAGTAGTTGATGAGCGGGAAGCCGACGAAGCCCTGCAGGACGTACATGGCCATCGCGATGATCACCAGGTATTCGTTCGCCTTGACGGCGTTCTGCATGATGATCGCCGAGACCAAGCCGCCGGTGAGCGGCGGCGCCGCCGTGGCGGCGATCTCGGTGCCGACGAAGAACCGGCCCACCGTCATGATCGCGAGGATGATGCCCGCCATGCCGGCAATCGTCACCAGGACGGTCTTCCACTGGGCGATCAGCTCGTCCTTGTTGAGCATGGTGCCGAGATGGGTCACCATCATCATGACGAAGAAGCCCGGAAGGTTCGGGGCGACGCCTCCGAGCTCGAGGATGTTCTTCGGAAAGACCGTCCAGAAGCCGACGATGAACAGCGCCGCGGTCACGAAGATGGACGGAATCATCGCCTTCGTCTTGATCGAGACGAAGTCGCCGATGGCCAGCGCCAGAAGCATGAGGATGAACGCTTCGGCGGTGTCGACCTTGTGTTCGCCGATGTAGCTCTTGTAGATCGAGAAATAGAATACGGCGCCGACGATCGCGGCGAGCAGGACGAATCCGATTCCGTATTTGAACGACGATCCTTTCGTCGGAGATCGAGCGACCATGATCGCCTGACTGTCGTGTTGCATCACGCATCCCCCTTTGCGGACAGTTTGCGAATGGCGGATCAGCATGATCCATGCCAGATGGTCGGCGCATGCCGCTGCGGCGAAGTTCGCTGAACGCGCCGTCGCTTTCTGCACCGGCAATACGCGAGACCGGCCGGTCCGATGTCGTGCCGTGACGGCACACGCGAGTACATGCGTGGCGGACCATCGGGTAGTCGGCGCGCACGCCGCAAGAACTTGACCTTCAATACAAATTCGGGTGGTCGCAGACGCCGTGCCGGTGACGTCGTGCTCTCCGGGCTAATGGATGTCGGGTGACGCGGAATGCTGCCGGCGGCGGCGGCCACGGAGGTCGCTTGACACCTCTGCGCCCGCGGGCCTCGTGACGAATGCGCGGGGATGCGGTCTGGAAAAATTCTCAAATTGGCAAGTGTTTCGCAGAGGCGATTGATATTGCGCGAATTTCATCTGCCGCCAGATTCGCAAAATGAGAAGTCGCGAGGATATCTGGAGCCCGCGATGCAGCCGTCAGTCACGGAATGTTTTCGACGCATGGCTTCGCTCGAAGGCGCTCACAGCTCCTTGAGCTTCCTGTAGAAGGTCGACAAGCTGATCCCCAACGCCGCCGCCGCCAGCTTCTTGTCCTGCAGCGTAGCTCCGTATCCGGTAAGGACACGGCGGATCATCTCGTTCTCGGCGTTGCGCAGCGACAATGTGGTCGGCTTGTCGCCGGGTGCATCGATCTGGCGACGGATCTTCGCAGGCAGGCTGTCCGCGGAAATATAGGTCGTCGCCTCCATGTTGATCGAATACTCGATGGCGTTCGCCAGTTCGCGGACGTTGCCCTTCCACTGGTAGGACAACAGGGCGCTCTCCGCATTGGCCGTGAAACCCTTGATCTTCTTGCCGAGCCGCGACTTGTACAGGTCGAGCAAGTGGTACATCAGAAGGCGAACATCGCCAGGTCGGCTCCTGAGCGGCGGGACGTGCAACGGAATGACGTTGAGCCGATAGTACAGATCCTCCCGAAACTCGCCCTGCTCGACCAGCTTTTCCAAGTCCTTGTTGGTGGCAGCGACGATGCGGACGTCGACCGCAACGCTTTTGTGCCCTCCGAGCTTCTCGACGGTTTTCTCCTGCAGCACGCGCAACAGCTTGGGCTGAAGATGGAGCGGCATGTCGCCGATCTCGTCGAGAAAGATCGTGCCGCCGTGCGCCAGTTGGAACTTGCCCGGCCGCCCGCCCCGGACCGCCCCGGTGAACGTCCCCTCTTCGAATCCGAACAATTCGCTTTCGATGAGCGTCTCCGGCATCGCGGCGCAATTGATGGCGATGAACGGTTTGCCGGCGCGGGGGCTGCCGAAATGGATGGCTCGGGCGAGCAGCTCCTTGCCGGTCCCGCTCTCGCCGGTGATGAGGATGCTGGAATTGCCGGCCGCCACCCTGAGGGCTTGCTCCTTCAACTGGATGATCTGCGGACTGTCGCCGACGAACTCGTCGAATGTCGTGGTCAAGGGCGACGAGGTGAGATTGCTGATGACCTTGTAGACGTCATCCATCTTCTTGAGGGTGAAAATGGAGCCGACGTTCTTTTCTCCAAGAACGACGGGCTTGCCGGAGATCAAGGCATGGGTCTCGTGGGACGTGCCTCTGATCGTCATCTCGATATTGTTGAACGCTTCGCCCTTGCGCAACAGCGCGCCGACATAGGACTCGGCGAAGAATTTCTCGATGTTTTCGCCGACGAGGGCGTCCCGGCGCGTGTTAAAGAGTTGTTCGATGACCTCGTTGACGTGGACGATTCGTCCGCGTTCGTCGACCGCAGCGATGCCTTCTTCGATGGAATCGATGATCGAAGTCAGCCGGTTCTTCGCGACCGTCAGGTTCTCGGTCGCCTCCTGTTCGACCACCTTGCTGACGATCAAGTCGGCCATGCGGTTGGTGAACTCGACCAGGTTGGCCTTGTTCTCGAGAAGCCTTGTCCGTGCCGCGTCGGTGATGGCGATCAAGCCGACTGCGCCGATCATCTCGTCGCTGCGCCGGATCGGAATACAGATCATCGCACGTAGATTGCACTCGCCTTGTTCCTTGCACACGCTGCACTGCGGGCTTTCGGCCTTGCTTCCGATGATGGCGACTTCGCCGGTCCTGAGGACGTTGCCGATGACGTAAGTGTCGCGGATTTCCGTCACTTCCAGATTGAAGTGCCGCTTCGTGTCGCCGACCTTGCGAAATTGGGCGTCCGATATGATGACGTCGACGTCGAGCACGCTCGATATCGCTTCGGAAATCTTCTGGACGGCGTCTCGGATTTCCAGAAGTCCGGCCATGCCTCGTCGTCGCTCGCGAGTCTTGGGGGCTTCCGGCGAGTATTCCCGTATCGAGAAGTCCGGTCAATCAACCGACACCGGGCGATGCCACGGCACTGGTGCGAGGCGTTCTCGAAGCCTACTCGGTCGCGCGAGCTTGCCGTTACGTCGAACCGGCCGGGGGTACGTCTATGCCGACAGGCTCGTTGTCGGCCCGGTGGGCCGGCCGAATGGATGGTTGCCTCTCTCCTCAGGTTGCGGGGGAGGGGCCGCTGCCTCGCTGCTCCGTGTCCCGGCCGCAACAAGCGGAGGAAGATGGGCCGAGAGTCGCGTCCGGAGGCGGGAGGCGCATCAGTTCCCTTGTTTCTGCCGCGTTCACGCCGCATTAACCACTACAAAGGGTTTCGGCCGACTCCACGGTTTGCAGGTGCCTCGGCAAGGCCTCGTCAAGGTTGATAAAACCTTCGCTTAACGAACCGGCTGGTAGACCTGGGGCAGCCGAAAGGTCGGGGGCAGGGCGCCATTCCGGCCGGACGGAAGACCGATCGGGAATGGATGGGGTCTCGGACCCCAATCGACGGGTGTGTTCGGACGGCGATGCAAGTCGTCGCCGGTGCATCGGCCCGGCCGGTGAAGCAAAAGGAGCAATCGGCATGCCGAGTGTCATGCGTTTTTCCCGCGCGGCGAGATTCGCCGCCATCATCGTCGCCGCGCTCACCATCGCCGCTTGCGCCAACAAGCCCAACGAGGGTCTCGACGGCATGTCCGGCGCTGCTGCCGTCCCCGGCAGTCAGCAGGACTTCGTGGTCAATGTGGGTGACCGCGTGTTCTTCGAGAGCGACTCGACCGAGTTGACGCCGGTGTCGCGCGCCACGCTCGACAAGCAGGCGCAGTGGCTCAGCCAGTACAACCGCTACTCATTCACCATCGAGGGCCATGCGGACGAGCGCGGCACCCGCGAATACAACATCGCGCTGGGAGCACGCCGTGCCCAGGCGACGCGCGATTATCTCGCCGCCCGCGGCATCAACGCCTCGCGCATGCGCACCATCTCCTACGGCAAGGAGCGGCCGGTGGCGGTGTGCAACGACATTTCGTGCTGGTCGCAGAACCGGCGCGCCGTCACGGTGCTCAACGCGGGCTCCTGACGGACGACCTGATCGGACATGGCAGCCGTGCAAAGCCGGCGAACGGCTTTTCGGCCCGCGTCCTGAACCAGATGGGTGGAGGGGACGGCCGGCATCTTCGGGTGCCGGCCGTTTGTTTCACTGCCGGCAAGCCCGGCGTTCGGGGGCGTCTCCATCGGCCGCCCCGGAACGACGCCAGTCACAATTTGGACTCAGCCTTCGGTATGGTAAACCTCGGCTGCATCACCCCAGCCAGAACAGCCCCATGACACACGTGAGATTTCGCTTCGTCCTGCCGATCACCCTCCTGACGGTTGCCGCTGCAGCCATCATGCTGTCCGGCCGGCCCGCGGCCGCGCAGATGTCGGCCGAGGAACTGGTCATGCGCATCGAACGCATGGAAAATCAGGTCCGCCAGTTGACCGGCACGATCGAGCAGTTGCAGTACCGCAATCAGCAGCTCGACCAGGCGCTCAAGCGCATGCAGGAAGACAATGAGTTCCGCTTCCAGGAACTGGGCGGCAAGGGCGGCGCCCGTCCGGGCGCGCCGCAGCGGCCCGCGGCGACGCAGCCTCCATCGGTCCAGCCCCAGCACCAGGCGCCCCAATACCAGCAGCCGGCGCCGGCCGGGTCCGGACGGCGCTCCGATGCGTTCGACCCCAACCAGAATCCGGCCGCCCCCGGGGCCCCGCGGCTGCTCGGCACGACGGCGCCGTCGGAGCCTCTGACGGCGGCGGAAAGTTCCGGCGTCGGCGCTCCGGGCGGGCGTGACCCGGGAGCTCCGCTCGACCTCTCGACCCTGTCGGCCAATGCGTCGCGCGATCCGGCCCTGGCCGCGTCGGCCGACGGCTCGTTGCCGCCGCCGCCCCCGCGCAGCCCCAGCCAGACGGGCACGCGCACCGCCGCGCTGCCGGCGGCAACGCCGCGCGACGAATTCGATCATGCCTACAACGCCTTGCTGCGCAAGGACTACGCCGGCGCCGAGGCGGGGTTCCGCGCCTTCCTGCAGAGGAATTCCGCCGACCGCCTCGCTCCCGACGCCCAGTACTGGCTGGGCGAGAGCATGTTCCAGCGGCAGAATTGGCGCGAGGCGGCGGACGCCTTCCTGTCCATGTCCAAGACCTATGAGAAGAGCCCCAAGGCCGCCGAGGCGCTCCTGCGACTCGGTCAGTCGCTGGCGATGCTGCGCGAGAAGGAACTCTCCTGCGCCACCTTCGGCGAGATCCAGCGCAAATATCCGCGCGCCTCGACCACCATCAAGCAGGCGGTGGAGCGCGAGCAGAAGCGGCTTCGCTGCTGACCCGACCTTTGCCTTCCAGGAAGGTTTGCCCTCGCACGAGGGTTTGCCCTCGCATGAGGGCGATCGAAAGACCAAGCCGTTGCCTGCGCCCGCCGACAGCACATTGGCGATTTCCGACGCCGAGGCCGATGCCCTGTTCGCGTCCCTGGCCGATGAACCGGCGCTGGTGCTCGCTGTCTCCGGCGGCCCCGATTCGACGGCGCTTCTGTGGCTGGCGGCCCGCTGGCGCCGCCGCCGGCGACGCGGCCCCACCCTCCTGGCGGTGACCATCGACCACGGCCTGCGTGTGGAAGCCGCCCGCGAGGCGGCGGCCGTCAAACGCTTCGCCCGCACCTTGGGCGTCGCCCACCGCACCCTGCGCTGGCGCGGCGACAAGCCGACGAGCGCCGTGCAGGAACGCGCCCGGCGCGAGCGCTATCGCCTGCTCGGTCAGGCGGCGCGTGCCGCCAAGGCGCGCTGCATCGTCACCGCCCACACGCTCGACGACCAGGCCGAGACGGTCTTGATCCGCATGGTGCGCGGCAGCGGGCCGACCGGGCTCGCCGGCATGGCTGCCGTTACGCCAGTCGATGCGTTCTTCGTCGTCCGGCCGCTGCTCGCCGTCACCAAGGCGCGGCTCCTCGCCACCCTTAAGGCCGCCGGCATCGCCTATGCGGACGATCCGTCCAATCGCGATCCGCATTATACCCGCGTGCGCATCCGCACCCTCATGCCGGTTCTGGAGGCCGAAGGCCTGTCGGCGCGCCGTGTCGGCGTCCTCGCCCACCGGCTGCGGCGTGCCGAGATGGCGCTGGAAAGCCTGGCCGACGAGGCCGGCGCCCGGCTGGCCGGCGGCGAATGGCCGCGGCAGCGCCCGGTCGTGCTCGACCGCGCCGGCCTTGCAGGATTGCCCGACGAGCTTGCGCTGCGGCTCATCGGTCGCGCCGTCGCCCAGGTGGGCGACGAAGGACCGGTCGAACTCGCCAAGCTGGAAGCCCTGATGAGCGCCATTCGCGCCACCCTGACGGCCGGTGGACGCCTGCGCCGCACGCTCGCCGGTGCGCTGATCACGCTCGCCGATAAGGTCACGGTCGATCGGGCGCCGCCGCGCCGGTATCCGGGCAGTCGTGCGAAGGTCGCGCGACCAAAGTCGCAGAGACGCAAGTAACCGCCCCGTTCACCAACGGGGTCGCAAAATCACCAAAAACCGCCCCCCTTGCTTGGCATGGGGCCCCCGGCCACCTACATTGGGCTCTTAGGGGAAGCCGGCGAGCGCGGGGACGAGATCCCTTGCCGGGTCGGATGCGCGCCACGAGGGTCGCAGGATGAACGCTAATTTGCGCAACTTTGCGCTCTGGGTCATCATCGTTTTGCTATTGCTGGCACTGTTCACCCTGTTCCAGAATCCGGGGGCGCAGCGGGCCAGCACGTCTGACATCTCCTTCTCGCAGCTCCTGACCGACGTCGACCAGGGGCGCGTGCGCGAGGTGACCATCCAGGGGCCGGAAATACACGGCACCTATGTGGATGGCCGCAGCTTCAACAGCTATGCGCCCAACGATCCGTCGCTGGTGCAGCGTCTCTACGGCAAGGGCGTCGAGATCAAGGCGCGGCCGCAGCAGGACAACGTGCCGTGGTTCGTGTCGCTGTTGGTCTCGTGGCTGCCCTTCATCGCGCTGATCGGCGTGTGGATCTTCCTGTCGCGGCAGATGCAGGGGGCGGGCGGCAAGGCGCTCGGCTTCGGCAAGTCGCGCGCCAAACTCCTGACCGAAGCGCATGGCCGCGTCACCTTCGAGGACGTGGCCGGCGTCGACGAAGCCAAGCAGGACCTGCAGGAAATTGTCGAATTCCTGCGTGATCCGGGCAAGTTCCAGCGTCTCGGCGGCCGCATTCCGCGCGGCGTGCTGCTCGTCGGACCGCCCGGTACCGGCAAGACTTTGATCGCGCGTGCGGTCGCCGGCGAAGCCAACGTGCCGTTCTTCACCATTTCGGGCTCCGACTTCGTCGAGATGTTCGTCGGCGTCGGCGCGAGCCGCGTGCGCGACATGTTCGAGCAGGCCAAGAAGAACGCGCCCTGCATCATCTTCATCGACGAAATCGACGCCGTCGGCCGCCATCGCGGCGCCGGCCTGGGCGGCGGCAACGACGAGCGCGAGCAGACCCTCAACCAGTTGCTCGTGGAGATGGACGGCTTCGAAGCCAACGAAGGCATCATCCTGATCGCCGCCACCAACCGGCCCGACGTGCTCGACCCGGCGCTGTTGCGTCCCGGTCGCTTCGACCGCCAGGTGGTGGTGCCGAATCCGGACATCGTCGGCCGCGAGGCGATCCTCAAGGTGCATGTGCGCAAGGTGCCGCTGGCGCCCGACGTCAATCTCAAGACCGTCGCCCGCGGCACGCCCGGCTTCTCCGGCGCCGACCTCATGAACCTCGTCAACGAGGCGGCCCTGATGGCGGCGCGGCGCAACAAGCGCATGGTGACGCAGCTCGAATTCGAAGACGCCAAGGACAAGGTCATGATGGGCGCCGAAAGGAAATCGCTCGTCATGACCGAGGAAGAGAAGGCGCTCACCGCCTATCACGAAGGCGGCCACGCCATCGTGGCCTTGAACGTCAAGGCGACCGATCCGGTCCACAAGGCCACCATCATCCCGCGCGGCCGCGCGCTGGGCATGGTCATGCAGCTGCCCGAGCGCGACAAGCTGTCCATGTCGCTGGAGCAGATGACGTCGCGGCTCGCCATCATGATGGGCGGTCGCGTCGCCGAGGAACTGATCTTCGGCCGCGAGAAGGTGACCTCCGGCGCGTCGAGCGATATCGAGCAGGCTACCAAGCTCGCCCGCATGATGGTGACGCGTTGGGGTCTCTCGCCCGAGCTCGGCACCGTCGCCTATGGCGAGAACCAGGAAGAGGTCTTCCTCGGCTATTCGGTGGCGCGCCAGCAGAACATCTCGGAAGAGACCAACCGCAAGATCGACGCCGAGATCCGAAAACTGGTCGAGGCCGGCTATGACGAGGCCAACAAGATCCTGACCGAGAAGCGCGAGGATCTCGAGACGCTCGCCAAGGGCCTGCTCGAATTCGAGACGCTGACCGGCGACGAGATCAAGGACCTGTTGAACGGCAAGAAGCCCAACCGCGAATCGGTCATCGAGCCGTCGACGCCGCGTTCCTCGGCGGTGCCGAATGCCGGCAAGCCGCGCCCGCGTCCCGATGCCGGCGGTGGCCTGGAGCCGCAGCCGCAGGCGTAAGGCCTCGGCGAACTGAATTGGGAAGAGGCCCCGGCAAGTCCGGGGCCTTTTTCTTATCCCGCCTTCTGCGCTACCGCCGCCCTTCGGACGGACTCTCCCCTTCCAAGGCAGGGATGTTCTAGAATGACTCGTCGCACCGGGGACGGGGAACTGAGGTCATGCGGACATCGACACTGGCATTGATCATCATTGCGTGCGGAAGCCCGCCCGCGCTGGCCAACGATTCCTCCGCCGAGCTCGCCACCGGCGGCCTCGTCTTCGTCAAGAACGACGCCATCGAGATGCGCTCCGAGGATCTCTTCATCTCCGCGGCCGAGATCCGCGTGCGCTATCGGTTCCATAACCGCACCGACCGCGACGTCACCGTTCAGGTCGCCTTTCCGCTGCCGGAAATCAAAGTCGACCACGAAGACGTCAACATCTCCGTCCCGACCGAGGACCCGGTGAACCTGGTCGGCTTTGCGACCTCCGCCGACGGTCGTCCCGTCAGGGCCGAAGTCGAGCAGCGCGTCTTCGCCAGGGGCGTCGAACGCACCGACATGCTCAAAGGCCTGGGTATCCCCCTGGCTCCCCATCTTGTCGCCACTAACGAGGCCCTCGACCGCCTGCCGAAGGCGCGCTGGCGGGAATTCATCGATCTCGGCCTCGCCGAGATCAGCGAATACGACATCGGCAAGGGCATGGAGAAGCACCTCGCGGCGCGCTGGGCGCTACGCACCACCTTCCATTGGCGGCAGATCTTCCGCGCCGGCGCCGAGACGGTGATCGACCACAGCTACAAGCCGAGCGTCGGCGCGAGCGTCCAGACCGCGCTCGGCTCTCCGGGCTTCGCCAAGGAGCCTTGGTTTGCCGACTACCAGCAGAAATACTGCATCGATCGTGACTTTCTCGCCGCCGTCGAGCGCGCCCGTCGCTCCGGAAAGAGTGACTGGGGCGCCCCCATGGCGGAGGAACGCATCGACTACGTGCTCACGACCGGGGCCAACTGGTCGGGGCCGATCCGCGATTTTCGTCTCGTGGTCGACAAGGGCGATCCATCGAGTCTCGTGAGCTTCTGCGCCGAGGGTGTGCGCAAGATCGCGCCGACCCGGTTCGAGCTGCGCCGGACCGACTTCGTGCCGCGCCGAGACTTATCGGTGCTGATCCTCAAGCGCATGGCGCAATAACGCCGGCAGATCAAATTCCCGGCTGGCGGAACGGCAGCGTCTTTGCTACCCACGTCGGCCTGCCATGATGACCTCCGACCCCGCCAATTTCCGCCCTGTGCTGACGGTCGCCGGCCTGCGACTCGGGATCCTCGCGATCCTGCCGGTCCTGCCCGGCGTGACCGTCTTTTCCATGGTGGTCGGCGCCACCATGGCGCAGAAGGGCCTGGCCTTCACCCACAGCCTGCTCATGAACGCCTTCGTGTATGCGGGCTTCTCGCAGCTCGTCGCCATGGAGGCGTGGCCCGACGCCCTCGATATCGGGGCGCTTCTGACGCTGGCCTTGATCGCCGTCACCATCAATGCCCGCATGCTCCTGGTCGGCGCCTCCCTGCAGCCGTGGCTCAGGACGCTGCCGGCGTGGCAGTCCTATCCGCTGATGCTGCTCAACACCGATGTGGGCTGGATCACGGCCATGCGGTATCGCCAAGAAGGCGGCAATGATGTCGGCTTCTTGGTCGGCGGCGGCATCGTGCTCTGGCTCCTGTGGATGACGGCCACCACGGCGGGCTACTGGTTCGGCGCCCTGATCGCCAATCCGCGCGCCATCGCGCTCGATCTCGTCATGCCGGTCTTCTTCGGCACCATGCTGATCCCGCTGTGGCGCGGGTACAGGCGCGCGATCGGATGGGTGATCGCTGGCGCCGTCGCCTTCGCGATCCACGCCCTGTTCGGCGGCTGGTGGTTCATTGTCGTCGGCGCCCTCGTGGGCGCTGCCGCGGAGGGGTGGCGGGAATGACCGAGGCCGACGCGGTCGCGCTCCTCGCCATCGCCGCCATGGCGGTCCCGACCCTGCTGATGCGCGTCGGCGGATTCTGGCTGATGAACCGGCTGCCGCCGTCGCGGCGGCTGCGTCGCATGCTCGAGGCCCTGCCCGGCAGCGTGGTGGCGGCGACCATCGTACCGATCCTCGCCCGCGAAGGACTGCCGGCCGCGGTTGCCATGGCGGCCGCCGCGGTCGTGATGATGGTCCGCCGCAACGATCTCCTCGCCCTCTTCACCGGCCTCGCCGCCGCCGCTGCGGTGCGCGCGGCGGGGTTCTGAAAAGTTCGGACCGGACCTCGGCCGGTTTCGTCCATATACGCGGCTTGCCATCACCGTCGAAATGTCTCGATCACGGCAAGTGGCCGCCGAGTTCCCGCCACACCGTGGTGCTGTCGATCTCAGCCGCCATTCTCTGATGGGGTCGTCCCATCTTCGGGGCCGACCGCGGGCGCGATATCGGTCTGCGAGGGAGCGGGTGGAGTGATCGCCGTCGGCGCGTCGCCGTTCTCCACAGCCGGATTGTTCGTTCCGCGCGCATCCGTACTGCGCTGGGCCGTGCCGGTCGTGATCCTGTCGGTCGGGATGGGCGCAGGAGTCCCGGAACCGTCAGCCGCCGCCACGCGCCAGACCGTATTTCCCGCATCGTCGGCGATGAGCAGTGCGCCGGTGCCGTCGATCGCCAGGCCGACAGGTCTGCCGCGTGCCTGATCGTTGACCAGAAAGCCCGTCACCACGTCCTGGGCCATCCCCGCCGGCCGGCCTTCGGCGAATGGAATGTAGATGACCTTGTAGCCGTTGAAGGTGCGTCGGTTCCAGCTGCCGTGATTGCCGACGAATGCGCCGTTCCGATAGGCTTCCGGCAAGGCCGAGTCGTTGGTGAAGGCGAGACCGAGCGCCGCGACGTGACTGGTCAGTGCGTAGTCGGGCGAGATGGCGGTCTCGACGAGGTCGGGGCGCGGAGGCGCGACGCGTTCGTCGACATGCTGCCCGAAATAGCTCCACGGCCAGCCGTAGAAGCCGCCTTCGCGCACCGAGGTCAAATAATCGGGCACCAAATCGGGTCCCAATTCGTCGCGTTCGTTGACGACGGTCCAAAGCTCCCCGGTCTCGGGGTGGATGTTCAGACCATTGGGGTTGCGTAGACCGGACGCAAACACCCGCGCGGCGCCGGTCGTGCGCTCGACCCGCCAGATCGCCGCACGCCCCTTTTCGGCCTCGAGCCCGCGCTCGGCGGCATTCGAGTTCGAACCGACGGACGCATAGAGGTAACGACCATCCGGGCTGAACGCGAGATCCTTGGTCCAGTGATGGTTGATCGGCCCGCCCGGAAGGGGCGTCAGGATTGTCGGCGCGGCTTTGATCTCCGACTGCCCGAGTTCGTAAGGATAGGCGAGAATGGCGTCGGCAGCGGCGACATAGAGCGTGCCCTCATGCCACGCCACGCCGAATGGCGACGTCAACCCTCTCAAGAGGTCGCTGCGCTGGTCGACCTTGCCGTCACGATTCGTGTCGCGCAGCAGCGTGATCAGGTTCGTCTCCTGGTCTCCGCCGTCGCCAGCCGCCATCCCCATGATGAAGTTACGGATGATGTCTTTCGGACGGTTGAGAGGCTTCCCGGGCGGCCCCTTGGACTGGACTACCAACACGTCGCCGTTCGGCAGGGTATGGACCGTTCGCGGGTTCGCTAGATCTCTCGCATAGGCGGTGACCACAAGGCCGTCCGGAACGGTCGGGGTCTGCCCGTCCTGCCATCCCACCACTTCCGCCACCTTCAGGTCGGGCACCAGACTTTGCGTCGGCGCAGGCAGCACGGGATTGGGGCCGTATTGCTGGTTGATGACGGAATTGTCGTTGCCGCAGCCTGCGAGCAGAAGGCAGCCGCCGGCGAACGCAGTCGCGGAAAGGCATGCGGTTTTAGGCATGACGCACTCCCATCCGAGCGAACCATGCAGTGACGATCATCGCCAGCACGGTCAGGACCGATGCCGTCAGACCGTAGGGGATCACGGCCGTCCATCCGTCCGCCGTGTGGATGAAGCTGTTGATGGCCGCTAGCAGCAGGACCACGATGGCACCGACGACAGAAGGCCACGGAGGCCACATGCTCCGGGTGAGATGATCGATCCCACGCACCAGCACTGCCAGGATGCCAAACACCAGGCCCGCCAGCAAAAGCCATTCGGAGAAGTGGAGCCAGAGAAGATTCAGCGTCCGCCAATATGCGATGTCGGTCAGCACGGTCAGGCTGAAACCCGCGATGGGGAATGCAAGCAGCGTGACGTAAAGGAGATTCACGACCAATGGCATTTCCTTCCCAGGGGAGTCGTGGGGATGAAACTTACGCAGTCCGGTTTCGACGAAAATCCAATGCGAATGCCGGTATCTGCGTTCCAAGGCAAAGCGCCGCAGGGATGAATCAATATGAACGGCAGCACTGTTGATTTCGTTGCGCAATTCCTCCAATGCACCGTCTATATCCGCCTATGGGGGATCTCCCGCAGTGTGACACGAAGGCACCGGAGCCGAGCCCAAAAGATGCTTTCAAGAGCTCCGGGCTTCTGCCCGGCTGTCCCGCGAAAAAAGGAACGTTCCGAGACCGAGTCGAAAATTGCCGAATACGACGGCGCGCCGTCACCGGATGCAGCACAACTTGATTTTCAAGCACGGTCTGGCGGTCTCTCTCCCGGCCACGTCATCGCCAGCGCGGTTGCCATTACGCCCAGCATGACGACGACCTCGATGACCACCATGGGCCAGCCGAACCTCTCCCAGGTCAACCCGGGCAGGAAGGCGCCCAGGCTGCCGCCCACGTAGAACGAGGTCGTGTAAAGGCCGACGGCGGACGAGCGACCCTCGGTCGCCGTCGTGGTCACGACGCCGGTCGACACCGCCTGCACCAGGAGGCCACAACTGCCGCACAAAGTGAGTCCGACGATGATCACCGGCAGCGGCGAGGCGAGCAGGAGAAGGATGCCGAAAAGCCAGACGGCCAGGAGGGTGAACACGAGCCCGCGCCGCCCGAGCGCCGCGATGCCGCGCCCGATGAGCGGCGAGGCGAACGAGCCGACCAGATAGGTGGTGAACAGGAAGCCGAGCGCCGAGTTGGAGAGCGAGTACGGTGGCGCCGCCAGCCGGAAAGCGATGTAGGTGAAGGTGGAGATGAAGCCGAACAGGACGCCGAAGCCGACGACGAACGTGCCGACGAGCTGCGGATTGCGGAAATGAGCGAGCATCTGCCGGGCGGAGGCGCCGAGGCCGTCCGACTTCACGAAGTTCTTCTCCCGCGGCAGGACGAACGCCACGATGATGGTGGCGACGAGGGTGATGACGGCGAGGACCATGAAGCCCGCCCGCCAGCCGAAGAGATCGGCGATGACACCCGGCACGACGCGGCCGGAAATGCCGCCGAAGCTCGCCCCCATCACGTAGATGCCGGCGACGCTGGCCGCCTCTTGGGGCGTCCATTCGTCACCGATATAGGCGATCACCACGGTGAAGATGGGCGGCAGCAGCACACCCTGGACGAAGCGCAGCACGATGATGGTCTGGACGTCGGGTGCGAGCGCGATCAGCACGGTCGGCACGATGGCGATCGCCATCGACGCCGTCACCACCCATTTGCGACCGAGCACGTCGGCCACCGTGCCGGCGAACGGGGCCGAGAGAGCGATCGCCAGCGTGCCGGCGGTCATGACGGCGCTGATGTCGGCGGCGCCGACGCCGAACTGGCGCGCCAGCTCCGGCAGCAGGGCCTGCGGCGCATAGAGATTGATGAAGGAGCAGAAGCCACCGAGGGCGACGGCGAACGGCCGGAGGTCCAATGTCATGTCTCGTCGGGTGAGGTGGACGAGGCGGCATTATGGGGGAGGGGGCTCGTCGGTGCACCCGGCAGAATTACCGGGGCGGCACCTTCATGACGCATGGCTCGAGCCAACAGCCTCCGCGGCCGCGGCGAGGACCTGTTCGGGCGTGCAGCCAGCGTCTATCACCCTCCAGCCGACGGAGCCGAGATCGTAGTGTTCCTGTTCGCGGGCGACCCGTTCGTCGGCGTCGGAGGCGTCGCCGCGACGGCCGCCCACGCGCGCGAGCCGGACGGCGAGGTCGGCGGCGAGGAAGAGGCCATGGCAGGGCACGCCGCAATCACGGCCCACGGCTTCGATACCGGCACGTTCCTCCGGCCGGGCGAACACCGCGTCGGCGATGACGGAATGCCCGGCCGTGAGCGCCCGCCGCGCCTTGTCGGCCATGCGGGCATAGACGCGCCGGGTGGCCTCGGCCGTGTAGGCCTCAGGCGGCAGCCGTTCGGCTTCCGCGACGCCGTGCATGCGCTTTCGCTCGATGTCGGAGCGCAGAACGACCGCCCCGGGTGCGGGCGGCATGCGGGTGGCCAGGCGGCGCGCCAGCGCCGATTTGCCGGTTCCGGACAGGCCCCCGATGGCGACCAGCCTGGGAGGAGGCGGCGCGATCAGGCGAAGCGCGAGAGTAAAATAGGCCTGGGCGGCGCGGCCGATATGTGCCCGTTCGGCGGCGTCGACGAATTCGCGCCGCGCCGCCGTCACCTTGGCGCGGATCGCTGCCCGCAGCGACAGGAACAGGGGCAGGGCGGCGAGGGCATCCATGTCCCCGGCCCGGCCCGTCTCGACGAGATAGCGGTTGAACACCGCATTGGCGGCATCGGCCAGGTCGCGTTCGACGAGGTCCATCAGCAGGAAGGCGAGATCGTAGAGAACGTCGCCGGCCGCGATCAGGGGATCGAACTCGATGGCATCGAACGGCACCGGTACCTCGTCGATCAGGGCGATATTGCCGAGGTGCAGGTCGCCATGGCCGCGCCGGACGAGGCCGGCGCCGCCGCGGGCTTCGAGGAGAGGGTGTTTGTCCGCCAGAGCTGCCCGGCTTGCCGCCGTCAGACGGTCAATGTCCGCGGCTGCGAACAGGTCGGTTGCCTCGCGGAACGCCAGTTCGTTCTGATCGATGAAGGTCGCGAGAGCCGCGATCCACGATCCGGCGTCGGCGCGAGGCGCGTGCGCGTGGGCGGCGGCGACGACCCGGCCCAGGGCTTCGGCGAGATCGGCGCCGATGCCGTCGCGGGCCGCCAGGAGGTCGAGGGTCGCCGTCTCGTCGAACCGGCGCATATCGACGGCCCATTCGACCGGCTCTCCCTTTCCGGCGAGCGCCAGCGACCCGTCCGCCTCGCGGGTGACGGCGACGATGCCGTTATAAATCGCCGGGGCGAACAAACGATTGACCTCGATTTCGGCCGCGCAGGCGGCCCGGCGGCGTTCGAGGCTCGAATAGTCCAGGAAGGGAAAGTGTACCGCTCGCTTGATTTTGAGGGCGCGCGGGCCGGCCAGAAACACGATGCCAGCATGGGTATCGATGCGCCGCACCGGCGTGCCGCCCGCCGCCAGATGGGCGGCCAGGAAGGTGAGAGCCTCGTCCTGGGGTTCGACCAGATGCGACATGGCGGCCTCCGTGTCATCGCCGAAAACGTGTAGCATTGAGGGAAATCAACGCCGGCCGATGCCGTTCGCCGGACCATTCATATGCCGCCGGCGGTTGCTCCAACCAAGGGTCGTGGCCGGAAAAGCCACCGAGCGCCGCCGACGAGGGAGGTTGCGATGACGCAGTTGCCCCGCGAGCTCAAGCGTATTCGACTCAATCTCGCCCGTTCGAAAGAGTTTCCCGACGGTTCGTCACAGCACGGTTACGAGTTCGTCGCCCCTCTCGACGCCGGCGGGCACATCGACGTCGCGCTCTGGCGTAAATACCGCGCCCATTGCGGCGTGCGCCGCTTCTGGGGCGGCGAGGAAGAGGAGATCGGCCGGCTGGTCCACAAAGGCGGCGGCGCCGAGCGGTCCCGTTGGGTGTTCGATTACGACGTGACCGACGTGGACGACGACGAGGCCGGCTACCGCTTCGCGTCCCACGCCTTCGTGCCGGGCGAATATGTCTCGATCCGCGACGAGGACGGCGACATGCACACGTTCCAGGTCGTGTCGGTCGCCTCCGCCAGCTGACGCCTCCCCCTCGATCAAAACCGCAAGGCGCGATATGCAGGAGGGCTTTCCGCCCTCCTGCGCTGCTATGCCGCGCGCGACCGGCGAGCGTCCTAAACCGCGAGGAATCGATGCGTGCACACGACAATCTCCGGACCGCCGCCGAAGTCCTGGTGGACCAGCTGATCATCAACGGTGTCCAGCATGTGTTCTGCGTGCCCGGCGAAAGCTATCTGGCCGTGCTCGACGCCTTCCATGACCGTGACATCACTGTGACGGTGTGCCGCCAGGAAGCCGGCGCCGCCATGATGGCGGAGGCGATCGGCAAGGCGACGGGCCGTCCGGGCGTGTGCTTCGTCACCCGCGGCCCGGGTTCCACAAACGCCGCCCATGGCGTCCACATCGCCCGCCAGGACTCTTCGCCGATGATCATGTTCGTCGGCCAGGTGGCGCGCGGCATGCGCGACCGCGAGGCCTTCCAGGAACTCGACTACCGCGCCGTGTTCGGCAGCATGACCAAATGGACGACCGAGATCGACGATCCGGCGCGGGTGCCGGAACTCGTTTCGCGGGCCTTCTATGCGGCGACCAGTGGCCGCCCCGGACCGGTGGTGGTGGCGCTGCCCGAGGACATGCTGACGGAGCGCATCCAGACCCCGAACGCGCCCATGTTCGAGCCGGCCGAAATCTGGCCCGGCGCCACCGATATGATGAAGCTGCAGAAAATGCTGTGGGCGGCCGAGCGACCGATAATGCTCCTCGGCGGCAGCCGGTGGTCGGAACAGGCGACGAAGGCGATCGCCCGCTTCGCCGAACGCTTCGCCCTGCCGGTCGCGACCACGTTCCGGCGCGCCCATCTCTTCGATCCGCTGCACCCCTGCTACGCCGGCGACTTCGGCATCGGGCCCAATCCAAAGCTGCTCGCCCGCGTCAAGGCGGCCGACCTCGTCATCCTGGTGGGCGGGCGCCTGAGCGAGATGTCGTCGCAAGGCTATACGGTGTTCGACATTCCGGCGCCGCAGATGAGCTTCGTTCACGTCCATCCCGGCGCCGAGGAGCTCGGCCGGGTGTATCGGCCGAATCTCGCCATCAATGCCGCCCCGACGGCGTTTGCCGCCATGGCGGAGAGCCTGCAGCCGCCGTCAGAGATCAAGTGGCGGGCCGACACGGAGACCGCCCATGCCGACTTCCTGGCTTGGACGACGACGCCCACCCAGGTCCCCGGCGGGGTCAACCTGGGTGAGGTCATGGTGTGGCTGCGCGACCACCTGCCGCCCGAAGCCATGATCTGCAACGGCGCCGGGAATTATTCCATCTGGATTCACCGCTTCCATCGCTACCGCCGTTTCGCCACCCAGCTCGCGCCCACGTCCGGATCCATGGGCTACGGGGTGCCGGCGGCGATCGCCATGAAGCGGCTATATCCCGACCGGCCGGTCATCGCCTTCGCGGGCGACGGCGATTTCCTCATGAACGGCCAGGAGTTCGCGACCGCGGTCCAGTATGACCTGCCGATCATCGTGGTGGTCGCCGACAACGGAATTTACGGCACCATCCGGATGCATCAGGAGCGCGAATATCCGGGCCGGATCTCGGCGACGGCGCTGCGCAATCCGGATTTCGTCGCCTACGCCCATGCGTTCGGGGGCTTCGGCGTCAAGGTCGAGGCGACGGCGGACTTCGCCGCCGCCTTCAAGGCCGCGCAGGCATCCGGCAAGCCGTCGATCATCCATCTCGCGGTCGATCCGGAAGCGATCACGCCCATCACCACGCTGGAAAAGATCCGCGCCAAGGCGCTCGCCAGCCAGGCCAAGTAGCGCCGCCAAGTAGTGCCGCCAAGTAGCGCCTGCGGCGATCCATCCCGGTCCTCATTTGCGTCCCATTGTTGCCGGCAAGCGTGAATCCTGGTTCACTGTTTTCCGTTGGCTGTGGGATGCGACAATGGCCTATCGACGGACGGAACGGGTCATGCAGCGCCTGGCGGCGCGCCAGGATGCGATTCTGTCGGCGGCGCGGGCAATCGCCGCCGAATCCGGCATGGCGGCCGTGCAGATCGCGCCGGTGGCCGCCCGTGCCGGCATCGCGGCCGGCACCGTCTATCGCTACTTTCCGGCCAAGACCGACCTCGTCGCCGCCCTGGTGGCTGCCGTTTCCGAGCGCGAGATCGCGGCGCTGCAACGCGCCGCCGCCGCCGCTCCCGGTCCCCTGTCGGCCCTTGCCGCTGCCATCCTGACCTTCGGGATGCGGGCGTTGAGGCATCGCCGCCTGGCGTGGTCGGTGATCGCCGAACCGGTCGACGCCGCCGTCGACGCCGTCCGTCTCGCCTATCGGCGCCAGCTCGTGGACGAGCTGGACCGGCGCATCGCCAGCGCGGTCGCCGCCGGTCACCTGCCCGAGCAGGATACGGGGCTCGCCGCCTCGGCCATCGTGGGGGCGTTGCTGGAAGGCCTGATCGGTCCCCTGGCGGTGGAGCCGGACGGCCGCGCCGGCGCCCGGGCGGCCGTGCAGTCGCTGGCATTGCTGGCGATGCGCGCCCTCGGCGTCGTCGATGCCCGTGCCCGCGGCCTCGTCGTCCAGACCACGATGCCGGACGAGGAGGAGTGAGATTGCGACAGCGCCCTCTCTCTTCTCCCTCCCCCGCTTGCGGGGGAGGGAGCCGTGGGGCGAGGCTGAGCTGTCCGCAACGACGACTGCCTATTGCAGCGTGGTGGTCGCGATCCAATCCGCCACCGCATTCAGGGCACGGTCCCGGTCGCCGACTTTTTCGTGGGCGTCGAACACGGCGAGTTGGGCGTCGGCGGACGTGCCCGTTGCCGCGATGACGCGGCAGCGCGCGACTTCGTCGACGCAACCGAGTGCCTCGGCGTCCGGCATGACCTCCTCGACCACCCGATCGATGAGTTCGGACACCGGGACGGCCGTGTGGGTGGCGAGGCAGACCAGGGTGCCGTGGACGCCGTAGCGTTGCGCCCGCCACTTGTTCTCGACGATGATCGCCCGCGTCACGGCGGTCATGTCCCAGTTGAGCCAGGGGTTGCGGCAGAGCCGCCGCGCCAGCACCCGGTAGAGGGCGGCGATCGCGACCGCGTCGTCCACCAGGGTGCACGAATCCGGCGCCCTGAGTTCGAGTGTCGGCAGCTTGAGGGAGGGGCGGATCGCCCACCACACATAGCTGGAATCCGCCATCACCCCCGCCTGCGTCAGGGCGGCGACATATTCGTCGAACTCCTCGCGGCGGCGGAACAGCTCCGGCACGCCGGTGCGCGGCAGTTCGTCGTAGGCGGCGAGCCGGTAGCCCATCAGCCCGGTGCGGTGCGACTGCCAGAACGGCGAGGAAGTCGCGAGCGCGATGAACAGCGGCAGATAGGGCAGCATGCGATACATGACGTCGATGCGGTCCTCGCTTCCGGGGAGTTCCACATGGACGTGCATGCCGCACACCATGTTGCGACGGCCGAGCATCTGCAGGTCGTGCATCAGGCTGTCGTAGCGTTCGGTCGGCGTGTGGCGCGACTCGACCCACTGCGCCGTCGGATGGGTGCCGGATGCCAGGATGGCGAGGCCGTGCGTGGCGGCGATGTCGCCGACGGTGCGGCGCAGGCGTCTGATCTCGGCCCGCGCGGTGGCCATTTCCACATGCGGCACGGTCGCGACTTCGATTTGCGACTGCAACATCTCGCCCGTGACCTGGGAATCGAGCGCGTCCTTGGCGGCGGCGAAGAACTCGCGCGGCCGCGCCGCCGCGATCGTCTTGGTGGCGGCGTCGACGAGGAAATACTCTTCCTCGATACCGACCGAAAAAGCATCGCTCATGCGCCCCTCCGAATGCCCATCCGCAGATGGACGCGTCCATGCGCGCCGGTCGGGAATTCGCCAGCACGTCACACTGTTGTGGCGGGGGAAACCAGGCCCGGCAAAAGGCCAAGTTTGGCGGTCATTGGGTCGACGGAAGGTCGCGCCATGGAGCGAATGTGGCGTTCCACGGCAGCTTGGTCCGGCCGATCGTTACTTGCAGCTAGGCTGATCGCCCCCGATCCTGCGCACAAACGCCTGGGTGGTGGCGCGGGTTCCCGGGGCCGGCCTGAGAGCCCCCACCCGACGCCTTTGGCGCCACCCTCCCCCGCGCAAGAGCGCGAGGGAGCGATGAAGGGTGACTCAGTGCGACATGAAGGTCGGGACCGTCATTGAACTCAGAATACCGCGGGTGGCGCCGCCGAGCACGAATTCGCGCAGGCGCGAGTGGCCATATCCCCCCATGACGATGAAGTCGGTCGAACTGTCGGCCGCATAGGACAGGATAGTATTGGGCACGTCGGTGTCACTCGCCACGATGCGCTTGACGTCGACCTTGAGGCCGTGGCGGGCGAGGTGCTGGCCGAGGTCGATGCCGGGGATCTCGTTGGTCTTTTCCCGCCCGCTGGCCACGATGACGATGTCGATCGATTTCGACCTCCTCAAGAACGGCATTGCGTCGGCGACTGCGCGGGCGGCGGTGCGGCCGCCGTCCCAGCACACCATGACGCGGTCGAGCTTGAGCGGGCCGCGCTGGATATAGGGTACGACGACGATCGGCCGGCCCGACTCGAACAGCGCTCCTTCGATGATGATGTCCTGGGAGGCGAGCTTGTCGGGCTCGGCCTGGCCGACCACCGAAAGGTCGAAGCGCCGCGCGAGGCGCCCGAACAGGTCGGCGGCGCCGCCCAACGTCGCCTCGATCAGGCGGTGCTCGGCGGACAGGCCGGCCTTCTTGGCGGCGGTTTCGAAATAGGCGACGGCCGCATCGGCGGCCTTCTGGGTCGATGCCCTTTGGGCGTCGATGACGTCGGCCGGGATGCCGCCCATGATGCTCGGCGCCACTACGGGTTCGAACGCGAAGGCGATGCCGGCCAGATGGGCGTCGAACGTCTCGGCGATCGAGATCGCGTAGTCGGCGGCACTGTCGCGGGGAGCCCCGACCGTGAGGTTGACGATGAGGTCCTTGATCATTTTCGTCTCCCCGATTGAATGTTCGGCCGGGCTCCGAGGCCCGGTCTTTGATTGCGAGTCTAGGCGTCACCCTCCCACGCAGGCTTGACCCCCGTCAATTCGCCGCGGTGCCGCGATGACGCAGCACCGTCGGCGCAATGACACGGCAATCACTTTCTCAGCGTCTTGAGATAGGCGACGACGGCCCTGACTTCGTCCGGATTCCTCAGTCCGGCGAAGGCCTTCTTCTCGCCCAGGATCGTGCCCTTCGGGTTGCCCAGATACTTGGTCAGGGTGGCGTCGTTCCAGACCAGGTTCGCTTTCTTGTGGGCGTCCGAATATTTGAAGTCCGGCCAGTTCGTACCGGTCTTGGTGCCAAATACGCCCGCGAGCGACGGACCGAGGCCGTGCTTGCCGGGCTCGATCTTGTGACAGGCCTTGCACATGTTGAACGCGGTCGGCGCGGCTTGCGCCCAAGCGCCCTGCGCTCCCATCGTCACCGACGAAAGAACAACCAAAACCATTCCCCACTTCATCGTCATTGTGCTTCCATGCTGGCAAAGGGCTTGCGGGCCGCCATGGGCGGAACAAAGTTCCATTATCATACGTACTAGTGCATATCCAATCGAGATGACGGTCGTGGACCGGATCGGAGAGGGTGCGGGAGGACAAGGAATGTCGGTGCGGATGCCGGAGCCTGATCAGGCCCTGCTGGCGCGGCGTGACGAGATCGTCCGTGCGTTGCGGGCCATCGTGCCGGGCGAGGGCGTGATCGCCACCGAGCGCGGCATGCGGCCCTACGAGACCGATGGCCTGACCGCCTATCGGCAACTGCCGCTCGCCGTCGTGCTGCCGGAGACGACCGCCCAGGTCGCCGCGATCCTGCGTTATTGCTACGCCGAGACGATCCCGGTGGTGCCGCGCGGCGCCGGGACGTCGCTGTCGGGCGGGGCGCTGCCGCTCGCCGACGGCGTCCTCCTCGGCATGGCCAAGTTCAACCGCATCCGCGACATCGATTTCGCCAACCGGGTTGCCGTGGTCGAGCCCGGGGTCACGAACCTGGCGGTCTCGAAGGCGGTGGAGCACGCTGGTTTCTATTATGCCCCCGATCCCTCCTCGCAGATCGCCTGCACGATCGGCGGCAATGTGGCCGAGAATTCCGGCGGCGTGCACTGCCTCAAATACGGCATGACCTCCAACAACGTGCTCGGCTGCGAGATGGTGCTGATGACCGGCGAGGTGGTCCGGCTCGGCGGCAAGCATCTCGACGCCGGCGGCTACGACCTCATCGGCGTCGTCGGCGGTTCGGAGGGGCTGCTCGGCGTCGTCACCGAAGTGACGGTGCGCATCCTCAAGAAGCCCGAGACCGCCCGCGCCGTGCTGGTCGGCTTCCCGTCGTCGGAGGACGCCGGCGCCTGCGTGGCGAGGATCATCGGTGCCGGCATCATCCCGGCCGGCATGGAAATGATGGACCGGCCGGCGATCCACGCCACCGAGGCCTTCGTGCATGCCGACTATCCCCTCGACGTCGAGGCCCTGCTGATCGTCGAGCTGGACGGCCCGCAGGCGGAGGTCGACCACCTCATTGCGACGGTGTCGGAGATCGCCCGGGGCTGTGGCGCCATGAACCTGCGGGTCTCCACGTCGGAGGCGGAGCGTCTCCTGTTCTGGGCCGGCCGCAAGGCCGCCTTCCCGGCGGTGGGACGCATCTCGCCAGACTATCTGTGCATGGACGGCACTATTCCGCGCGCCAAATTGCCGCTGGTGCTCGCCCGCATGAAGGACATGTCGGCGAAATACGGCCTGCGCGTCGCCAATGTCTTCCATGCCGGCGACGGCAACCTGCACCCACTTATCCTCTACGACGCCAATGAGCCCGGCGAACTCGCCCGCGCCGAGGCGTTCGGGGCCGATATCCTCAAGTTGTGCGTCGAGGTCGGCGGTGTTCTTACTGGCGAGCACGGCGTCGGCATCGAGAAGCGCGACCTCATGCCGGTGATGTTCTCGGAGGTCGACCTCGCCCATCAGCAGCGGCTCAAATGCGCCTTCGACGACAAGGGACTCTTGAACCCCGGTAAGGTATTCCCGGTCCTCAACCGTTGCGCCGAGCTGGGCAGGATGCATGTGTCGGGCGGCAACCTGCCGTTCCCGGACATTCCGAGGTTCTAGAAGCCGCATGACCGTATTGTCTCCCCGCAACCCCGACGAGGTCGAGCAGGCGGTGCTGTGGGCCGCGGGCGCCGGCAAGGCGCTCGAGGTGATCGGGCGCGGCACCAAACGCAGCCTCGGCCGGCCGGCCCAGTGGGATGCGACGCTCGACCTCTCTGCGCTTACGGGCGTCACCCTGTACGAGCCCGACGAACTGGTGCTCTCCGCCAAGGCCGGCACGCCGCTCGCCGAGATCGAAGCGCTGTGCGCTGCGAACGGCCAGGAGCTCGCCTTCGAGCCCATGGACTATGGCCCCCTGCTCGGCGTCGCGGCCGGGCGGGGGACGATCGGCGGCGCGCTCGCCGTCAACGCCAGCGGGCCGCGGCGCATCAAGGCCGGCGCCGCCCGCGACCACCTGCTCGGGCTCACCGCCGTGTCGGGACGCGGCGAAACCTTCAAGACCGGCGGCCGGGTGGTCAAGAACGTCACCGGCTACGATCTCTGCAAGCTGATGGCAGGGTCATGGGGAACGCTCGCCGCCATGACCGAGGTGACGGTCAAGACCCTGCCGCGCGCCGAAACCGAAGCGAGCGTGGTCCTTGCGGGTCTCGCCGCCACGGTCGCCGGCGACGCCATGGCGGCAGCCATGGGCTCCGCCTACGATGTCTCCGGTGCCGCCCACCTGCCGGGCTCCGTGGCGGGCCGGATATCGGCCGATCTCGGCGGCCGCAGCGTGACCGTGCTGCGCCTGGAAGGCGTCGGCCCCTCGGTCGTGCACCGCCGCGATGGCCTCTGCGCTCTGCTGCGGCCGTTCGGCACCGCGTCCGTGATCGAGGAAAGCCTGTCGCGACCCCTGTGGCGGGCGGTGCGCGACTCCTTGCCGTTCGCGGCCGGCGGGCCTTCGGGCGAACGGGTCCTCTGGCGGTTGTCGACCGCGCCTTCGGGTGGCGCCGGGCTCGTCGAACGGATCGGCCGGGCCGTCGACGCCGAGTTCATGCAGGACTGGGCCGGCGGCCTGGTCTGGGTGGCGGTCGCGCCGACGCAGGATGGTGGCACGGCGGCAGTGCGCGCCACTATTGCGGCCTGCGGCGGCCACGCGACCCTCGTTCGAGCCCCCGCCGCCCTGCGGGCCGCCGTCGCAGTGTTCGAACCCCAGACGGGCAACCTGACGGCGCTGACCAAACGGATCAAGGACGGCTTCGACCCCAAGGGCGTCCTCAATCCCGGCCGCATGTGGGCCGGCATCTAGAGGAACACCATGTCCGCCCCGCTCTCCATCGATGCCGTCCACCAGGCGCTCACGGACCTTCGCGCCCGCCGACCCCTCGTCCACAACATCACCAACTACGTCGCCATGAGCATCTCCGCCAACGTGCTCCTGGCGCTCGGCGCTTCGCCCGCCATGGTGCATGCCGCCGAGGAGGTCGAGGACTTCGTCGCCATTTCGGATGCCTTGGTGGTCAATATCGGCACCCTGTCGTCGAGCTGGGTATCGGCGATGCACCAGGCCGCCGCCAAGGCGGGGGCGCTCGGCAAGCCCTGGGTACTCGATCCGGTCGGCTGCGGCGCCACCCCGTTCAGGACGCGGGTGTCGTCCGAACTGGCGGCCTTGGGACCGGCGGTGATCCGCGGCAATGCCAGCGAGATATTGAGCCTCGCCGGCAGCGTCGGCGCGGCCGGCAGGGGCGTGGATTCGACCGCCGCCGCGGCGGACGCCGCAGGCGTCCTGGCGCCGCTTTCGCGTCGCACCGGCTCAGTCGTCGCCGTCACCGGCGCGATCGACTATGTGGGCGACGGCACCGCCACCGTGGCGATCGAGGGCGGCCATGCCCTCATGCCGTTATCGACCGCCATGGGGTGTTCTCTCTCGGCCGTCACGGCCGCCTTTTGCGCGGTGCGGCCGCCGCGGGAGGCCGCGATCGCGGCGCTCGCCGTCTTTGCGGCCGCCGGCGCCGAGGCGGCCGGCCGCTGCCGCGGCCCCGGCCACCTGCCGGCGGAAATCTGCGATGCCCTCTACACCATGGACTGCGCGATGCTGGCGCGCCATGTGCGGCTTTCCGACCCCGCGATGCCGCACCAGGATTGACCTTCGGGTCCGAACCACGTTTCGATCACCGCCGAGGAAACGCCACCGGAGCCCGAGTTCCGCAAAGCCCATGCAGACCAATTTCACGATCGCCCGGCTCGCCGATCCGGCCATCGCCGAGGCTGACAAGATCCTGCGCGCCTGCGTGCATTGCGGCTTTTGCACAGCCACATGCCCGACCTATGTGCTGCTCGGGGACGAGCTCGATTCGCCGCGGGGCCGCATCTACCTGATCAAGGACATGCTGGAGAACGACCGTCCGGCCGACGCCGAGGAGGTCAAGCATATCGACCGCTGTCTTTCCTGCCTGTCGTGCATGACCACCTGCCCGTCGGGGGTGCACTACATGCACCTGGTCGACCATGCCCGGACCCATGTGGAGAAGACCTATCGGCGCCCGCCGCTCGACCGGCTCTTGCGCGGCCTCATCGCGCGGGTGATCCCGGACCGCCGCCTGTTCCGCCTCGCCATGCTGGCGGCACTCGTCGGCAAGCCGTTCGCGCGCCTGTTCGCCGCCTTCGGGCTCGCCCCGCTTGCCGCCATGCTGCGGCTGGCGCCGGCGCGCATGCCGGCTCGTCCGTCGTCCGGCCGCCGCGTTCACCCCGCCATCGGAGAGCGGCGAGGGCGGGTCGCGCTGCTCAAAGGATGCGTCGGGCCGGTGCTGGCTCCGCACATCAACGCGGCGGCGATTCGCGTGCTGAACCGATTCGGAATCGAAATCGTGGAGGTCGAGGACGAGGGATGTTGTGGCGCGCTGGTGCATCACATGGGACGCGAGCACGAATCTGTGGATGCCGCGCGCCGCAATATCGATGCCTGGATGGCGGA
Source organism: Astrobacterium formosum (assembly GCA_030848545.1). Lineage (GTDB taxonomy): Bacteria > Pseudomonadota > Alphaproteobacteria > Rhizobiales > Xanthobacteraceae > Astrobacterium > Astrobacterium formosum. The sequence goes on along the minus strand of JAVDCA010000026.1, from coordinate 49,433 downwards.
GACGAAGGTCGATCCGATCGACGCCATCGTCACCACTGTGTCGGGTTGTGGCACCATGCTCAAGGACTACGGATTCCTCTTGCGGGGAGATCCGGATTACGCAGAAAAGGCTGCGGCAGTGGCACTTCTGGCACGCGACATCGGGGAATATCTATCACAACTAAAAGTTGAATCGTCTGTGATGCCGACGATCGATGGCGCCGCGTCGCCGCTGCCGCAGTCGCTCATCGTCGCTTATCACGCCGCTTGCTCGCTGCAGCACGGGCAGAAGATCGTGCGCGAACCGAAGGAAGTACTTTGCAAGTTCGGTTTCGTAGTCAAAGATGTCCCGGAAGGTCATCTCTGCTGCGGTTCTGCTGGCACTTACAACATGCTGCAGCCCGAGTTGGCCGGACAGCTTCGCGATCGCAAGGTCGCGAACATCGCCAGTGTCGCTCCCGACGTGATCGCCGCCGGCAATATCGGCTGCATCACCCAGATCGCGGGCGGAACCGCAATTCCCGTGGTGCACCCGGTCGAGCTGATCGATTGGGCGACCGGGGGGCCGGTGCCGGGAGCAATGGCGGTGAAAGGGATGTCGCGACCGGTTTGACGGACGCGGCGGAATTGGAAGGTCGATCGTATCCTTGGTCCTCGGCGTCGAGCCGGACAGCAGCGTACGATTGATGATCAGCCACTCAGATCGGGAGGACGATCATGGCGAAGAAATCGAAGACGAAAGCTAAGGCGAAGGCTAAGGCGAAGGCGAAAGCCAAAAAGACGACGGCCAAGAAGTCCGCCAGGAAGTCTGTCGCCAAGAAGCCGGCGAAGAAGACTGCGAAGAAAACGTCCGCCAGGAAGTCGGCGGCGAAGAAGTCTTCTGCCAAGAAGACGGTTGCCAAGAAGGCCTCGGCCAAGAAGCCGGCCAAGAAGGTGGCTGCCAAGAAGAGGGCCGCCAAGACGGCGCCCGCCAAGCCGGTGCCCGCTCCTGCCAAGAAGCCTGCCCGCAAGCCGGCGGCCAAGAAGCCTGCACCGGTCCTGGCGCCCGAGCCCGCTCCCGAGGCCGCTCCGTCCAATCCGATCGCAGCAGCGGCATCCTCGCTTCTCGGTGGCTGGCGTCCGGCGGACAGCAGCGACGAGAGCAAAGACAGCTCCGGCACGTGATCGATCGAGGCCGTGGGCGGCGCCACTGATCCGGCGCCGGCGCGAATATGCCAGCGGCTCCATCCCGTCGGGATGGGGCCGCTCTTTTTTCGGCTGCGCTGTCCGGGACATTTGGCGAATGCGCGAGCGGGCGTCGAAAGTCTCGGTTCGGGCCGGTTAATATACGCAATGGCCACGTATATTCCGTACGGTATCAGGAGTCGGAATGTGACCGAATTGCAACGTAGAGCGACATTCAGTTTCCGGTGCCAGGATATGCCTAAATAGGCAGCAATTGGCGAAGTTTTATTCTTGAGCAACCTTGCCGCTAGAGGATTATTCGTACGGTGTGGATTGCGAAGGTCGCGTTCGGGTCGCCTGATTCTTCGCTGTCGTGGATGGGTCGACGCCTTGAAGGCGCGAACGAAGAAACGATGAGGGGCTGACGACGATGAAGAAGATAGTGACGAAGAAGATGGTGACGAAGAAGACAGTGACGAAGAAGACAGTATTGACGGCGATGGTGACAGCCGCGATCTCGGTCACCGCCGCGCAGGCCGCCGATCTCGGCAGGATGGTGACCAAGGCACCGCCGCCGCCGCCGGTCGTGAGCCCATGGGACGTTGCCTTCGGGGCCGCCATCATGAGCGATTACATGTGGCGCGGCATTTCCCAGTCGGCGCACAACGCCTCCGTCACCGCCTATGTGGAGCCCCGCTACAATATCAATCCAAACCTCCAGCTCTATGTCGGCATCAGCGGCGAGAGCATCAAATTCCCGAACAAGGCGGCGGCCGAAATAGATTTCTACGCCGGTATCCGCCCGACCTTCGGGCCGGTCGCGTTCGATCTCGGCGTCTGGTACTACTACTATCCGGGCGGTGACAGCTATTACTCGGCCGACAACGGCACGATCGCGCCCGCGATCAGCAATGCGAGCTTCGTCGAGGGCTACGGCAAGGTGGCGTGGACGATCAACGACTACGTCGCGGTCGGCGCGCAGGTCTGGTATACGCCGAGCTATCTGAACACGGGAGCCGACGGCACCTTCTATTCGGGCAACGTCAAGTTCACGGCACCGCCGACCTGGCTGCCTTACGCCGTCGGCATGTATGTGTCGGGCGAGGTCGGCCGGCAGGAGCTCGGGACCGCCGACGCTTACAGCGTCACCACGCCGTTCGCCGCACCGTTCAATCTGCTGGTCGTGACGGAGACCGACCTGCCGAGCTATACCACCTGGAATGCCGGTCTCGGCTTCACCTGGAAGGCGTTCACGCTCGATCTGCGCTACTCCGACACCGATCTCTCGGAGGAAAATTGCTTCCTGGTCACGGGTGATCCTGACGCGTTCGCGAGCGGCCGCTCCAATTGGTGCGGCTCCACCTTCATCGCCAAGCTCGCGGTCGACACCACGCTGGCGGCTCTCAAATAGGCTGTAATCCTCATCTGAAGATCACCGGCGGCGGCTCGAAAGGGCCGCCGCTTTTCGTTAAGGTGCCGGCATCGACGCCGCGCCCGATGGTTGCGATGGCGCAGACCTTGCTATCCGAGTTGTTATGCCTGATCGTTTGGACGCGTTGAAGATCGTGATTGGCGGTGTCGGGGGCGCCGTCGCCATCGCGATCATGGAGCTTCTGTCGGCGCGTAACGCATTTCCGCTGTTCGCGGTGCCGTTCGCCTCCTCGATCGCCATGGTGATGGGAACGCCTGAAACCGCCCCGGCGCAGCCGCGTCCGCTGATCGGCGGTCACCTCGTGTGCACCCTGGTCGGACTAATCGTCCTCAATATCGCCGGGCCATCGCCCTGGGCGGCGGCGGCGGCGGTTGGGCTGTCCATCGTCGCCATGCACCTGACGCGTACGTTTCATCCGCCGGCCGGCGTCGATCCGGTGATCGTCGTCATGAACGACATGTCGTGGACCTTCCTGTTGGCGCCGGTCGGCGCCGGGGCCCTCCTGCTCGCCATCTTCGCCTATTGCTGGCACAACCTGTTCCGTCGCCAAACCTGGCCGCTCAAGTGGTTCTGAGGTCCATCGGGCGGTAGCCGCGCGAAGTCTACGGCGCCGGCACCTCGCGTTCCCGCAGCCGATGGAGCTCGCCGTCGTGCTCCAACGCGAAGCCGCGGCGGTGGAAGCGGGTGAGTGTCGAGCGATGCCCGATCGACACCAGGGTGGTGCCGGCAAGCCGCTCCTGCATGAGCCGGTAGAGCGCTTCCTCCGACGGCTCGTCGAGGGAGGCGGTGGCTTCGTCCAGGAACAGGAAGCGCGGTGCGTGCAGGATGGCACGGGCGATGGCAAGGCGCTGCTGCTCGCCCAGCGACAGGAGCCTGTTCCAGTGCGCTTCCTCGGCGAGCCGCGGCGCCAGCAATGGCAGCCCCACGGCTGCGAGCACCTCGGCGACCGCCTCGGCGCCGAAGCGCTCCGGCAGGGCCGGATAGGTGATCGCGGCGTGCAATGAGCCGATGGGGAAATAGGGCCGTTGCGGCAGCATCATGAGGTTGCCGTCGGCCGGCCGTTCGACGGCACCGCTGCCGAACGGCCAGATGCCCGCGATGGCGCGAAAGAGCGTCGACTTGCCCGATCCGCTTGGCCCCGTCACCAGGGCGCGGTCCCCCTTGCCGAACACGATGTCGTCGGCGGCCACGAGTGGAATACCGGAGGGTAACGTCGCGACGAGGCCGTCGAGCGCGATCGCGTCGCCGTGCGGCCAGGTACGCATCTTCACCGACGGTTCGGCGGTCACGGCCGTCCGGCCGGCCGCCATGGCGCGGTTGAAGCCCGAAAGCCGGTCGATGACGGCGCGCCACTCGGCGATGTCGCGGTAGACCATGATGATGACCGAAAGCGCCTCCTGGACGCTGCCGAAGGCGGACGCCGTCTGCATCAGTCCGCCCAGCTGGACGCGGCCGGCGAAATAGGCCGGGCTGATCATCAGGAACGGAAATACGACCGCCGCCTGGCTGTAGCCGGCGGTCAGGAAGGTGAGCCGCTTGGTGCGGATCATGATCGCCCACCAGTTGTCGATCACCCGCGCGAAGCGGCCGAGCAGGCGATGGACTTCGGCCTGCTCGCCGGAGAGCAGCGCGATCTGCTCGGCGTTCTCGCGCGTGCGCACGAGATCGAAGCGGAAATCGGCCTCGTAACGCTGCTGCCGGAAGTTGAGCCCGATCAGCGGCGCGCCGATCCAGTGGGTGAGCGCGGTCCCGGCGACGGCGTAGACGAGCGCCGCCCATACGAGGTAGCCGGGAATCGCGATCTCGACGCCGAACAGATGGAAGGGCGCCTCCGCCGACAGAGTCCACAGGATGACCACGAAGGAGAAGAACGACACCACGGCACCCAGGAGGCGCAGCGCGATGAACAGGCCGTTGTCGACGAACAGGCGGATGTCGTCGGCGATGCGCTGGTCGGGATTGTCGGCGGCGTCGCCGAGGAGCTGCATGCGATAGTGGTTGGCGCCATCGAGCCAGTCGCCCAGATAGGCGCGTGTCATCCACGCCCGCCAGCGGATCTGAAGCCATTGGCGAAGATAGAGCTGGTAGACCGCGAGCACGATGAAAGCGCCGGCCAGCACGCTGAAATACATCAGCTCGGCCACGAACGAGTCCCAGTTCCGGTTCTGCAGGGCGTCGTAGAAGCGCGCGTTCCAGCGGTTGATCAGGACCGTAATGGCGACGATGGCGAGCTCGATCGCGATCACGGCGGCAAGCAAACTGAGGCCGGCGCGACGGTCTTCGGAACGAAAATGCGGCGCGGCGAGCCGCCAAATGACGGCGAGAGAGGAAGCGAGGCCTTTCACGGGTAGCTCCGGGTCAGAGGCGAGAGGCGGCGCGCCACGGCGGGCTCCGGCGCCCCGGGGTCTTTTATCGGCAGGAAGTCTTCCAGGGAATGAAATTACAGCTGAATTAAGGGGTTGGTGGCGCTCTGGAGGCACGGACGTCGCATCGCGGGGCGTGCAAATCGATACTTGTGGAGACTTGGCATCGCGGTCAAACTATGTGTATGACCTCTGCAATAATAGAGGCTTTCCGGGCAGCGATCCGGGGAATGGCATGCCATATGCCGCCGAGCCAGGGAGGAAGTCGAAATGTCGGTAAAATCCGAGCAATCCAAAACCACGTCGTCCAAAACCACGTCGTCCAAGATCACGTCGCGTCGCAAATTCATGCTGGCGGCGGGAGCCGCCGGTGCCGCCACCGTCGCCATGCCGCAGGTGTCGCGCGCCCAGACGGTCACCTGGAAGTACCAGTCGACCTGGCCCAGCAAGGACATCTTTCACGAGGATGCGGTCGACTACGCCAAGAAAGTCAACGAGATGTCGGGCGGCCGCCTCAAGCTCGACGTGCTCGCGGCCGGCGCCGTGGTGCCGGCCTTCCAGATGCAGGACGCGGTCCAGTCCGGCATTCTCGACGCCGGCCACGGCGTCTGTGCCTACTGGTACGGCAAGCACAAGGCCTACTCGCTGTTCGGCACCCCGCCGTCCTTCGGCTGGGACGCTCACAGCTTCCTGGGCTGGTTCTACCATGGCGGCGGCGAGGCTCTTTACAAGGAGCTCGTCAACGACACCTTGAAGCTCAACCTGACCGGCTTCCTGTATTTCCCGATGCCGACCCAGCCGCTCGGCTGGTTCAAGAAGGAAGTCAAGACCGCCGACGACTTCAAGAACGTAAAGTATCGCACCGTCGGCCTGTCCGCCGACGTGTTCAAGGAAATGGGAGCGGCAGTGACCATCCTGGCCGGCGGCGAGATCGTGCCTGCCATGGACCGCGGCCTCCTCGACGCCGCCGAATTCAACAACCCGTCCTCGGACATCATCCTGGGCTTCCCGGACGTGTCGAAGTACTACATGGTCGGCAGCCACCATCAGCAGATGGAAGCCTTCGAAGTCATCTTCAACAAGGCGAAGTACGAGGCGCTCCCGGCCGAGCTCAAGTCCATCCTGCGTTATGCCGCCATGGCGGCGTCGAGCGATCAGCTCTGGTACTCCTACGACCGCTACGCGAAGGACCTTGAGGCGATCAAGAAGCGCGGCGTCAACGTCGTCAAGACGCCCAACGCCGTGCTCGAAGCGCAGCTTTCCGCCTGGGACAAAGTCCTGGCCGCGCAGTCGCAAGAGCCGTTCTTCAAGAAGGTGATCGACTCCCAGAAGGAGTGGGTCAAGCGCACCTCCGCCTATCTGCAGCTCAACAATCTCGACAGTGCCGCACTGCAGAACGCCTACAAGCACTTCTTCGGTACGGCGTGACGCGAAAAGCCCGCGCCGCCTCGGGCGGCGCGGGCGCGGGCCTATCGGCCGATCGAACGGCAGGCGAAGAACAAGCCGCGGACGGTTCACCGTCCGCGGAATTTCTGTCCGGGTCCGGCACGTGAGATGCGCCCGCTTCAACGCGATCGCGACGGTGAAATGCGACCAAGGTCGTAAAGCCGCGATCCGCCGATCAGGCGAACATGGCCCGAAATCGGATGACTTCATCCGAAATTGTGCCTAGACATGGCCGCAACAAACAAGAATTCGGGCGAAATGCCGATCGGTCGAGGGGGGTCATGAATCGATTTCTGCTGTTCGTCGATCAGATCAGCACGTGGGTCGGCAAGGCCTTCGGCTGGTGCATCCTCATCCTCACATTCACGACCAGCTACGAAGTGTTCTCGCGCTACCTGTTCGGTCGGCCGACCGATTGGGCGTTCGACGCGAGCTACATGCTCTACGGCGCACTGTTCATGATGGCGGGCGCCTACACGCTGTCGCGCAACGGCCATGTGCGCGGCGATTTCATCTATCGCGCCTGGTCGCCGCGTACCCAGGCGAAGATGGATCTCGTCCTCTACATCCTGTTCTTCTTCCCCGGCATGCTGGCGCTGGTCTATTCGGGTGTCGGCTTCGCCAAGATGTCGTGGCTGATGAACGAACATTCTTCCGCCAGTCCGAACGGACCGATCGTGTGGCCGTTCAAATGGCTGATCCCGATCGTCGGCTGCCTGATGGTGCTGCAGGGCATCGTCGAGACGATCCGCTGCGTGCAGTGCATCCGCACCGGCAGGTGGCCGAACCGCCTGCACGATGTCGAGGAATTGGAGAAGCAGCTCCTGGGCCAGCAGGAAAGCCCCTCGACGCGCGCGCGCTCGTTCGAGGAAGTCGGCCTGGGGCGGGGGGACATTTGATGTTCGGTCTGGGCAATCCCGAAATGGGCGTGCTGATGCTCGCCCTGTTCGTCGCCTTCATCATGTTGGGCTTTCCGATCGCCTTCACGTTGATGGCGCTGGGTGTGTTCTTCGGTTACTACGCCATGGGCGACCTGGTGTTTCAACTCGTCGTGCAGCGCACCTATTCGGTGATGACCAACGACGTGTTGATCTCGATCCCGCTGTTCGTGTTCATGGGTTACGTGATCGAGCGCGCCAACATCCTCGACCGCCTGTTCAAGTCGCTGCAACTCGCCGCCGGACCGGTCCCGGGCGCGCTTGCCATCGCGACGCTCGCGACCTGCGCGATCTTCGCCACCGCGACCGGCATCGTCGGCGCCGTCGTGACGCTGATGGGGCTCTTGGCTTTCCCGGCCATGCTGCGCGCCGGCTACGACGTCAAGATCTCGGCCGGCGTGATCTGCGCCGGCGGCTGCCTCGGCATCCTCATCCCGCCGAGCGTCATGCTGATCCTCTACGGCGCCACCGCCGGCGTTTCGGTGGTCAAGCTCTATGCCGGCGCATTCTTCCCCGGCGTCATGCTGGCTTCACTCTACATCCTCTACGTCGTCATCATGGCGTCGCTCAATCCCAAGCTCGCGCCGCAGTTGCCCGAGGAGGAGCGTCACGTTCCCGTCGGCAAGGTCTTGTACGCGCTCGCGACGTCGTTCCTGCCGCTGGCACTCCTGATCGGCGCGGCACTCGGATCGATCCTCTTCGGCCTCGCGACGCCGACCGAGGCGGCGGCGATGGGCTCGCTCGGCGCGCTGATCCTGGCGATTGCCTATCGGGCGCTGACCCTTCAGAAACTCAAGGAATCCGTATTCCTCACCGCGCGCACCACCGCCATGGTGTGCTGGCTGTTCATCGGCTCGTTCACCTTCTCGGCCATCTTCGCCTATCTGGGCGGCCACGAACCGATCGAGAAGTTCGTGCTGGCGCTCAACCTGAATTCGACCGGGTTCATGATCCTCGCCCAGTTCATCATCTTCATCCTTGGCTGGCCGCTGGAATGGACCGAGATTATCGTCATCTTCATGCCGATCTTCCTGCCGCTGCTGAAGACCTTCAACGTCGATCCGCTGTTCTTCGGTCTCCTGGTGGCGCTCAACATCCAGACCTCGTTCCTGTCGCCACCGGTCGCCATGGCGCCGTTCTACCTCAAGGGGGTGGCGCCGGCGTGGGTGAGCATCAACGACATCTTCAAGGGCGTGCTGCCGTTCCTGTTCCTGGTCATGGTGTCGATGATCATGCTCTACGCGTTCCCGCAGATCGGCCTGTGGCTGCCGAACGCGATCTATCGCTGAGCGCGGCGCAGAGGGCGTGCGCCCGTACGGAGGATCCCCATGGTGCTCTTGCTCTGCGGCCTCGCGGTCATGGTTGCGACTGCGGTGACGTTCTGGGCCTGTCTGCCGCGCCACGGCAGGCTCTACCGCTTCGCCAACACCGAGTGGGAATCCTATGTGGGCGTGGCGTTCTGCTCGGCCGTCGCGTTGTCGTGCACGATGGTGTTGTCGGGCGTCCTCGACGTGATCGGCAGCCCCTGATGCGAGGAGCAGCCCGCGGCCGGTGGCGTCTCAGCTCGGCGGCACGCCAAGATGCCGTCGGAAGAAGGCAAGCGTGCGGGTGAAGGCGAGATCGGCTGCGGCCTTGTCGTAGCGTGCCGCGCTGGTGTCGTTGTTGAAGGCGTGCTGCGTGCCCGGATAGGTGTGGATCGTATAGGTCTTGCCGGCGGCCTTGAGCGCCGCCTCGTAGGCCGGGATGCCGGTGTTCACGCCCTCGTCGTGCTCGGCATAATGCAGGAGCAGCGGCGCCTTGATGTGCGCGACCTGCGCGGCCGGAATCTGGCGGCCGTAATAGGCGACGGCGGCAGCGAGTTCCGGGCTCGCCGCGGCGAGCCGGTTCACCATCAGGCCGCCGAAGCAGAATCCGACCGCGCCGACCCGGCCGGTCGATTCGGCATGTCCATCGAGGAACTTAACTGCAGCCGTGAGCGCCACCACGGCATCGTCCTGATCGAGCTTCCCATGCAGCTCCCGGGCCGCGTCCTCGCTTGCCGGCGTGCCGCCGACGAGCGACAGGAGATCGATCGCATAGGCGCCGAAACCCTCGGCCGCGAAACGGCGGGCGACGTCCTCGAGATGGGGGTTGAGGCCGCGGTTCTCGTGGATCACCAGCACCATCGGGCGTTTGCCCTTGGGTTTCGGTCGCGCCAAGTAGCCGTCGATGCGGCCCTTGGGGGAATCGAACGACTGCCGCTCGGTGGCGATGCGGGAATCGTCGGCAGCGACAATGGCGGCGCGGGCGTAATCGTTCTGCAACAGGGGCAGAAGGGCCGCGGCGGCGGCGCTGGAGCCGGCGAGTTCCGCCAGGCGATCGAGGAAATCCCGGCGGTTCATGCCGCCATGGGTGAAACGGTCGTAGAGATTGATGATCTTCTGATCCATGGCGTTCTCCCACAGATCGCCACGTTACCACCATGCGGGTGCGCGGCGGCGCGCTTGACGGCAATGTGAGGCGCCCGTGAGCTTGCGTTCCGGAGCCCCGCCCGCTGAGCTTGACCGGCGTTGCCCGTTCGTCGCAAAACCCTCCCCGCGTTCCTGGGTGACCTGGAGGAGTGGTATGCGGCGAAATCTGGTCGGTCGGTCGGCGTGGTTGGCCGCGGTCATGTTGCTCCTCGGTTCGGTGGGGGTTCCGGCGCAGTCCTCGTTTCCTTTCGATCACGAGCTGCTGCTCGATGCCGCCCCCATGAAGGGCTCGAAACGGGTGCCCTCGCTCGATATCGCGGCCAACGGTGCCGCCGAAATTGCGCTGTGGTGCGATACCGTCAAGGCACAGCTCATTGTCGCCGCCGACACCATCACGGTCATCGCCGGGCCCGGCACGGGGCAGCAGTGCCCGCCGGAACGCATGCGCGGCGACGAGGATCTGTTGTCGGCGTTGACCCAGGCGACCAACTGGCGGCGCGAGGGGAATTATCTGGTCCTGACCGGGGGCCGGACCATCCGCTTCCACCTGCAGACCAACTGAAGAGCCGTCAGGGCCGCTGGGATGCGTTCAGGCCGGCCTCGGTGCGCAGCTTGATTTGCCCCAGCCTCTGCTTGAGATCGGCGAGGTTGACCGGCTTCGGCAACGACTCATAGCTGTTGAGACCGAGCCGCCGGGAGAGGGCGTCGGCATCGGCGCGACAACCCGCGTCTCCACCACTGATGATGATCACCGGGGTGCGCTTCGCGTAATCGGCGATCAAGCGCATGACGTCGATGCCGCCGCGCCGGCCGAGCGCGAGATCGAGCGAGATGCACGCGAACGTACCTCCTGCGAGCAGCAACCTCTCGGCGTCATCGTAGGAAGCCGCTTCGACCGGCTCATAGCCGACCTTGGCGGCAATGCGGCAGATCACCATGCGGTGCACGGTGTCGTCGTCGACGACCAGGATGCGGGGAGCGTCATGGTCGTGGCGCCCGGCCATCTCCGGGTCGTGGTCCTGCTCGGGTGTGTCATGCATGTTCGTGACGCGGGCGTGGTGATGTCGGTCTCCAACATGCCCGCCAGAATAGAACATTCCCTTAATACACCGCAATGCGAGGGGGCGCCGAAGCGCCGCCTGCGGGCGCCGGCCCGCCGTGCATGAGGGTGAGCGGACCTCGAAGAATTCGTCAGTGAGGCACAGCCGGCCGCATCATGGTACGGCAATGACCCCGGCTCGGGGCAGTCTCGGCGTCTCGTCGCCTTGGGTTTTTCGCCCACGGGGCCGACGTGCGAGCCTGGTCCCACAAATCAAATGGGCGCGGCTTGCGCCGCGCCCATGAGACGAAAATGTGTGGTGCGAAAGGATCAGAAATCCATGCCGCCCATGCCGCCCATGCCGCCGCCGCCGGCCGGCATGGCCGGCTTATCCTTCGGCAGTTCGGCGACCATGGCCTCGGTGGTGACGAGGAGGCCGGCCACGGAGGCGGCATCCTGGAGCGCGGTGCGCACCACCTTGGTCGGGTCGATGATGCCCTTGTCGACGAGATCGACATATTCGTCGTTCTGGGCGTCGTAGCCGAAGGTCTCCGACTTGTTCTCGAGGATCTTGCCGACCACGATCGAGCCCTCGGCACCGGCGTTCTCGGCGATCTGCCGCACCGGCGACTCAAGCGCCTTGAGGACGATGTTGATGCCGGCCTGGACGTCCGGGTTCTCGTTGGAGAGCCGGCCGACCGCCTTCTTGGCGCGCAGGAGCGCGACGCCGCCGCCCGGGACGATGCCTTCTTCCACCGCTGCGCGGGTGGCGTTGAGCGCGTCCTCGACGCGATCCTTCTTCTCCTTGACCTCGACTTCGGTCGCGCCGCCGACGCGGATCACCGCGACGCCGCCTGCGAGCTTGGCGAGACGCTCCTGGAGCTTCTCGCGGTCGTAATCGGAGGTGGTCTCTTCGATCTGGGCCTTGATCTGGCCGACGCGGGCTTCGATGTCTTTCTTCTTGCCGGCGCCGTCGACGATCGTGGTCTTTTCCTTCTCGATGATCACCTTCTTGGCGCGGCCCAGCATGGCGACCGAGACGTTCTCGAGCTTGATGCCGAGGTCTTCGGAGATCAGCTGGCCACCGGTGAGGATGGCGATGTCCTCGAGCATGGCCTTGCGACGGTCACCAAAGCCCGGCGCCTTGACGGCCGCCACTTTCAGGCCGCCGCGCAGCTTGTTGACCACGAGGGTGGCGATCGCCTCGCCCTCGACGTCTTCGGCGACGATCAGCAGCGGCTTGCCCGACTGAACGACCGCCTCGAGAACGGGCAGCATGGCTTGCAGGCCGGAAAGCTTCTTCTCGTGCAGGAGGATGTAGGCGTCCTCGAGCTCGGCGACCATCTTCTCCGCATTGGTGATGAAGTAGGGCGAGATGTAGCCGCGGTCGAACTGCATGCCTTCGACGATCTCGACCTCGGTCTCCATCGACTTGGCTTCCTCGACCGTGATCACGCCCTCGTTGCCGACCTTCTGCATCGCCTGGGCGATCATCTTGCCGATCTGGGTGTCGCCGTTCGACGAAATGGTGCCGACCTGGGCGACTTCCGACGACGAGCCGACCTTCTTGGAGCGCTTCTCGATGTCCTTGATGACCGCGGCGGTGGCGATGTCGATGCCGCGCTTGAGGTCCATCGGGTTCATGCCGGCGGCGACCGACTTGGCGCCTTCCTTCACGATCGCCTGGGCGAGCACGGTCGCGGTGGTGGTGCCGTCACCGGCGATGTCGTTGGTCTTCGAGGCCACTTCGCGCACCATCTGGGCGCCCATGTTCTCGAACTTGTCCTCGAGCTCGATCTCCTTGGCGACGGTGACGCCGTCCTTGGTGATGCGCGGAGCGCCGAACGACTTGTCGAGCACGACATTGCGGCCCTTCGGGCCCAAAGTGACCTTCACCGCATTGGCGAGGATGTCGACACCGCGCAGCATCTTCTCGCGGGCGTCGCCGGAAAAACGTACGTCTTTGGCAGCCATGTGGAATTTTCTCCGTTGGATTTTTTTCGCGTCACGAGGACCGGGGTCAGCCGATCACGCCCATGATGTCGGACTCCTTCATGATCAGGAGGTCCTCGCCGTCGAGTTTCACTTCGGTGCCCGACCACTTGCCGAACAGAACCTTGTCGCCGGCCTTGAGGTCGAGCGGGACGAGCTTGCCGGTCTCGTCGCGGCCGCCGGGGCCGACGGCGATGACTTCGCCCTGGGAAGGCTTTTCCTTGGCGCTGTCGGGAATGATGATGCCGCCCTTGGTCTTCTCCTCGGCGTCGATGCGCTTGACGACGATGCGATCATGCAGGGGGCGGAATTTGGTCTTTGCCATGATGTCCTCTCGGCCGCTCTGAACCGGCGGCTTTGGGGTTGAAATCCGGTTGGAATGGGCTGTTAGCAGTCAGATAATGTGAGTGCTAAGGCAAGGCGGAAATAGGCGGTCAGTGGGGCGAAGTCAAGGCGGGCCGGCGGTTCAGGCCGGCATCGCGGATCCTGCCGCCACTATGGTTAAGTGTGGTCGCCGCAATGGTTTCTGCGCCTGTCCTGCACTTTGCGTATGTGTCTACCCTTCGCCTCGGGTAGCGTTCCGGCGGCTTTGCCTCTATCCTGGCTGCGGGGAAATCCGATCCAGGTGATCCGCCTCGCCGCGCCGAACGCGGACCGGCTGGGCGGGCAGAGGCCTGTTGCGGGAGACTAGTTTCATGATCGGCTCGGTATCGCGTTTGTCGTCTATCGCCATGGTGACGGCGGCCGGCTGCCTGTTGTCCGCATGTGCGGGCTCGAGTTTTTCCAGCCTCGGCAGCTTCGGCGGCGACACGCCGCCGCCGGCGGCGCCTGCCGGCCCGCCACCGCGCCCGAGTGTCGCGCCGGAGGATATTGTCGGCCGCTGGGGTCTGGCCGCTTTCCACAAGCCGGACGACCGCATGCGTACGGAGGCGGCCGCCCGCACCCAGTGCCGGCAGCCCTACGTCATCAACCGCAGCTCGGTCGGGGTTTCGATGCTGGGTCATGACAACCCGACCGTGCAGGAGATGGTCATCAAGGCGAGCCAGGACGGCAAGACCTATGTGGGTCCCGAGGGCGAAGCTGGCAGCGCCGACGACCGCGAGGTCGTGTCCTATGACGGGCGTGTGCTGGTGCTCAAATGGGTCGACCCGGAAGTGGCCGGCCGCTACGGCACCATGGTGCTGGTGCGCTGCGGCCCCGAGGGGACGGCGCCACGCACCGCCACCCGGAGCAGCACGGCAGCCAAGCCGAAACCGCGATGACCGTCACGATCTGGCACAATCCAAAATGCGCCACTTCGCGCAAGGTGCTGGACCTCATCCGCGCCCGCGGCCACGAGCCGGTGATCATCGATTACCAGGCGACGCCACCGACGGTCCCGGACATCAAGGCGGCGTTGAAGGAAGCCGGGATGAAGCCGCGCGATCTGTTGCGTCGCCGGGGCACGCCCTATGACGAGTTAGGCCTCGGCGATCCGGCCTTGTCGGATGCGGCCCTGATCAAGGCCATGCACGAACACCCGATCCTGATCGAGCGGCCGGTGGTGCGCACCCCCAAAGGCACGCGCTTGGCACGCCCCGTCGAGGCTGTGCTGGATATCCTCTAGCCGGCCGCTGAAAGGCTTCTCTCGGCATTCCGGACAGCCGCTCCGCGGCTTCCGGAATGACACGAAACCGTTGTTCAGCAGCAGGTCAGCGCATGGCGCCGTCCGACCCGCCGCCCACCGCCCAACACCTTCGAACGCGACGGCCTCAAGGCGGTGCCGGTCAGGCCGCGGCGTGGAAGAACTTGGCCATTTCGATGAACTGATAGTCGAGCATGTTTCCGCCCTGCAGGACACGGAAGCCGCGCGCCGCCGCCTCGTGCAGCAGTCGTGTCACCGGCGGCGCCTGCACCACTTCGGCGACCACGGTGTCGCCCTCGAGCTTGGCGGGGTCGAACGGCAGCGGATCGCCGTCGTGCATGCCGAGCGGCGTGGCGTTGATGGCGACGTCGTAACCGGCCGGATCCGGGTTCGCCGCCACGACGTCGACAGGCACGTCCGGCACTGCGGCGCGCAGCCGGGCGGCGAGGGCTTCCGCCTTGCCGCGCAGCACGTCGGCGATGGTGAGGCGGGCGATGCCCGACTGCACCAGCGTCGCGGCAATCGCCGAGCCGGCGCCGCCCGTGCCGACCAACAGGAACGACTTGCCTTCCGGCGGAAAGATCTTGTCGCGTAGCCCGCCGACGAAGCCCATGCCGTCGAGATTGGTGCCGATCCAGCGGCCGTCGGCCTCCGGGCGGATGATGTTGGTGGCGCCGGCGAGCCTCGCCGTCGGCATCAACTCGTCGACCAGGGTCATGAAGGCCATCTTGTGCGGCACGGTGATGACGAGGCCGTTCAGATTCTTCATCCGGCGGAACCCGTCCATGGCGGCAGCGGCGCCTTCCGGCGGCACGTGGATGGGAATGAACACGGCATCCATGTCGTGCTTGTCGAAATAGGGATTGAACAGGGCCTGGACGCGGACGTGTTCAATGGGATGGGCGACCACGCCGTAGAGCTTGGTGGTGCCGCTGATCACGGACTTCATGATGTGTCTCGCAGTCGGCAGGCCGGCAGCGCCGGCCTGCCGGGTTCGGGTCAGGAGTTGAGCTTGGCGATCACCTGCGCGGCGACCGCTTCGGCGGTGAAGCCGAAATGGGTGAGCAGTTCGTCGGTGAGGCCGGAGGCGCCGAAGCCGGTCATGCCGACGGCGAGGCCGTCGGATCCGATGTAGCGATCCCAGCCATAGGTGGTGGCCGCCTCGATGGAGACCCGCAGCGTGCCCGGGCCGAGCAGT
Organism: Astrobacterium formosum; assembly: GCA_030848545.1. GTDB lineage: Bacteria > Pseudomonadota > Alphaproteobacteria > Rhizobiales > Xanthobacteraceae > Astrobacterium > Astrobacterium formosum. Next base: position 33,808 of record JAVDCA010000026.1, on the reverse strand, counting down.
TCGTCGCGGAACGTCTTGGATTGGCGGTCGAACAGTTCGAGGCACGGCATCGACACCACGCGGGTGGGGATGCCTTTGGCCTCCAGGAGTTTGCGCGCATCGCGGGCGATGAACACTTCCGAGCCGGTGGCGAGCAGCGTGACGCGCGCCTTGCCGGTGGCACCCGCGTATTCGTAGGCGCCATTGCGGCAGAGATTGGCGGAGGTATAGCCATCGCGCACCGCCGGCGTTGCCTCGCGGGTCATGATCAGCGCCACCGGCCGGTCGTCGGCCTCCAGTGCGAGCTCCCAGCACTCGGCTACTTCGACGCCGTCGGCCGGGCGCAGGAACAGCATGTTCGGCGTCGCCCGCAGCATGGCGAAGTGTTCGACCGGCTGGTGCGTCGGCCCATCCGGCCCTTGCGTGATGGTGTCGTGGGTGAGGATGTAGAGCACCTTCTGGTGCATCAGGGCCGACAGTCGGATGGCCGGGCGGGCGTAATCGGAGAAGCACAGGAAGGTCGAGCAATAGGGCAGAAAGCCTTTGTGCAAGGCGATGCCGTTGGTGATCGCCGCCATGGCGTGCTCGCGCACGCCGAAATGAATGTAGCGGCCGGAGACGTCGGCGCCGCAGATGACCGGCAGGCCGTCGGGGCGGCTGAGATTGCTCGGCGTCAGGTCGGCGGAGCCGCCGATCAGATTCGGGACCACCGGCACCAGCGCTTCCATCACCGCCTTCGAGGCCTTGCGGGTCGGATCGTCGGCATGGGCGGCGGCAAGCGCTTTCTTGGCAGTGTCGACGGCGGCGCGCCAGCCTTCCGGCAGTTCGCCGGCGATCCAGGCTTCGAAGCGCGCGCGCGTCGCCGGATCGACCTTCGCCAGGCGTTGCGTCCAGCGCGCATGATCGGCGCCGCCGCGGCGGCCGACTTCGCGCCAGGCGGCGAGCACGTCGGCGGGCACTTCGAACGGGCCGTACGGCCAGTCGAGCGCGGCGCGGGCTCCGGCGATCTCCTCGTCGGTCGGCGGCTGGCCGTGGGCGGCGGCGGTGCCGGCCTTCTTTGGCAGGCCGAGACCGATCACCGTCTTGCAGGCGATGATGCTCGGGCGCTCGGAGAGTTTGGCGGCGGCGATGGCGGCGGCGATGGCCTCGAAGTCATGGCCGTCCACCGCCTGCCATTCCCAGCCGGCGGCCGTGAAGCGCGCCTTCTGGTCCTCGGAGGTGGCGAGGCTGGTCGGCCCGTCGATGGAGATGCCGTTGTCGTCGAACAGCACGATGAGCCGGCCGAGCTGCCAATGGCCGGCGAGCGCCGCCGCCTCGTAAGAGATGCCTTCCATCAGGCAGCCGTCGCCGACCAGCGCATAGGTGTAATGATCGACGAGGTCGGCGCCGAAACGCTGGCGTAGCATGCGCTCGGCGAGCGCCATGCCGACCGCCATGGCGAGACCCTGGCCGAGCGGTCCGGTGGTCGCCTCCGCGCCCATGGTGAGGTCGAGTTCGGGGTGACCGTAGGCGCGGCTTCCGAGCCGGCGGAAGCTCTTGATGTCGTCGAGCGTGAGGCCCGGATAGCCGGTCAACCAAGCGAGCGAATAGAGCAGCATCGAACCGTGGCCGGCGGACAGGACGAAACGGTCGCGGTCGGCCCAGTCGGGGTGCTGCGGGTCGTATTTGAGAAAGCGCGAGAACAGCACGGTCGCGAGGTCGGCGGCACCGAGCGGCAGGCCGGGGTGACCGCTCCTGACCTTGTTGATGGCGTCCATGGACAGGGCCCGGATCGCATTGGCCATGCGGCGGGTGTCGGGGGTGGCGAGAGCCGGGTTCGTCTGCATATGAATCTCCTCGCAAGGCGAGCAGTATCGGTACCTAAGGTACGATGGCGGCGCCGCAAGCGGCACCGATCCCCCGGCCACCGGCCGGAGGCGTGGATCACTTGAACAGGTGCGGCAGGAACAGCGTCACCGAGGGAACGTAGGTGATGATCGCCAGGGCGAAGAACAGGGCGGCGAAGAACGGCCCTGAGGCACGAAGGAAGTCGCCGATGCTCAGCCGCGCGATCGAGCAGGTCAGGAACATCAGCACGCCGAGGGGTGGCGTGAGCTGTCCGATGAGGAGATTGAAGATCATGATGATCCCGAAATGAACCAGATCGATCTGCATCGTCTTGAGCAAGGGCAGCAGGATCGGGATCAGGATGATCATGACCGAGATGGTTTCCATGAAGCATCCCAGGATCAGCAGGAAGACGTTGAGGACGAGCATCACGACCCACGGCGTCGTCGAAATGCCCGTGGTGAATTCCAGCATCGCCTGCGGCGCCTGCGCCACGCTCATCGCCCAGCCGAACGGCGTCGAGGTGCCGACGATGATGAGGATCGCGGCGGTTTCCTTCACGGTCGTGCGAAATACTCTCGGCAGCTGTCCCCAGCTGAGCGTTCGGTACACGAACAGCCCGACGACGAGCGCGTAGGCGGCGGCCGCCGCCGCGACCTCCGTGGCTGTGAATACGCCGAGCCGGAAGCCGACGACGATCAGGACCGGCATGAACAGCGCCCAGATCGACTCCTTGAAGGCGATCATCAGGCGCTGGCGCGAGAAGGCTTCGTCCTTGGGGTATTGGCGACGCCAGGCGACGACCGCCACGGCGAGCATCAGGCTGACGCCGATCAACAATCCTGGCAGAATGCCGCCGATGAACAGGTCGCCGATCGAACTGCTGGCCTGCCAGCCGTACACGATCATCAGAACCGAAGGCGGAACGATCGGCCCGAGCGTCGCCGTGGAGGCGGTGAGGGCGACGCAGAACGGCTTGTCGTAGCCCGCATTGACCATCTGCGGCACGAAAATCCGCGTCGTGGCGGCGGCGTCGGCCAGCGAGGAGCCGGAAATGCCGGCCATGAGGAAATTCGACACCACGTTGACGTGGCCGAGTCCGCCGCGGATGTGGCCGACGAGGGCGCGGGTCAGCGCGAACAGCCGTTCGCTGATGCCGGATTCGTTCATCAATGACCCGGCCAGGATGAACAGCGGGATGGCGAGGATCTGGTAGGACTGCGCACCCGAGACAGTACGCTGGACGAGGATCGTCAGCGGCACGTCATGCATGTAGAGGAAGAAGATCGAAGCGCCGGCGAGGCAATAGGCGATCGGCACGCCGATCACCAGCAGCGCACCCATGACGACGACGATCTGGAGCGTGGGAGCGAATTCCATGTCAATACGCCCCCGGCGCCTGGGTTTCGTCCATCTCCGTGACGGACATGAATGTGGCGTGCACCCCGCCGGTCAGGACGAGGCAAGCGATGTGGATGATGGCGAAGCAGGACGCCACCGGCAGCGACAGGAATCCCCAGCCGAAGGACAGGCCGAGCATGGGGAATTCGTCGGGCCAGACGGCGAACGTGTAGGCGAACCCGTACCAGACGAAGACGCCGAGGATGAAAAGCATGCAGGCGACTGCGGCAATGCCGGCAAGGTCCTGGATCGGCTTCGGCGCGATGCGGACGAAGGCGTCGACGCGCAGAAGCGCGTGGGCGGGAAGGCAAGCGCTGGCGCCGAGAAACACGATCCACGAGAAGGCGATCAGGATCAGTTCTTCGGTCCAGGTGAAGGGGCTGTTGAAGACATAACGGAATATCACCGCGACGAACATCAGCGCGAAAACAAAAGCGAACGACGTCCAGGCGATCCATTCCTCGAATTTGGTGATTGCGCGATTGATTTTGATCAGAACTTCAAGCATCGCGGCACACTCCCAAGGGGCGGCACTCGGCCGGGGACGGCCGAGTGCCGGTATCGCTCACTTCTTCACCTGTCCCTGGGCGGTCAGCTTGGCGATGGCGTCGCGGACGCGCTTGATGTTGGCGGCGCCCCAATGCGCCTGAAGCGCGTCGGGAACGGAAGCCGTCTTGGCCGCGAATGCCGCGCGATCGGGATTGTCGATGACCTGGATCTTGCCGCTGTCACGCATGGCCTTCAGCATCGCCTTCTCATGCGACTGCTGCAGCAGCGTGTTGCGGGCCGAGGCGGCACGCGCTTCTTCGAGCACGATGCGCTGGAAGCGCGGCGTCAGGCGCTCGAATACGCTCTTGTTGATCAGGATCATGTTGTTCTGGAGCATGTGGCGCGTCATGACCAGATATCCCTGCACTTCGAAGAAGCGCCGCGAGTAGATCGTCGGGATCGGGTTTTCCTGGCCGTCGACGAGCTTCTGCTGCAACGCGACGTAGACGTCGGCGAACGGCACCGGGGTCGGCACGCCGCCGAGGGCCTTGATCATCTCGACCCAGACCGTCTGTTCCGGGGTGCGGATCTTGAGATTGGCGACGTCCTCGGGCTTGGTGACGGCCTTCTCCCGCAACGTCATGTTGCGCCAACCCCAGTACCAGGTCTTGGCCAACGGAATGAGGTTGTGCTTGCTCTCCAGCTCGTCCCAGACCGGTTGCATCGCCTCGCCCTCGATCACCGCGCGGGCTTGGTCCCAATCGTCCCACAGGAACGGAGTGCTCGGGACTTCCAGCGAAGGAAGCACCGCCGCGGCGGCGGGCATCGACGGTGCGGTGATGTCGACGCCGCCGAGCTTCGCCTGCTGCACGAGTTCGATTTCTTTTCCGAGCTGTCCGGCGGGGAAAACCTTGATGTCGACTTCGCCGGCGGTGCGCTCGCGCACCCGGTCGGCGAACTCCTGGAACAGGTCGGCGGCGACTTCGCCATACCCGTTCACGTGACCGAAGCGCAGCGAGACCTTGGCGTCGGCCACGACGCTCGTGAGCGCGAGAATCGCCGAACCGGCGGCGAGAATTGCGAGTTGTCGGATTTTCATCGAACACACCCCTTTGTTGTCGAAACGGAAGACCAGCGTTGGCTGCAATCCGATGCTCGCCGTCGAAGGCGACCGGGGGCGTGAGCGGGCATCGCCGATTGCGACCGGCACTCGCTGGTCGCAATCTCAAACCGACGTCAACTTGCGGGGGTTACCGAAAAGATGTACTTCGTATCTAAGGTACGATACGATTTGTGGAACGAATTGCAACGGAGTTTTTGGCCGTAAGTAGCGTTGCGGAGCCGGTGCCGGAACCGCCATCGGGACGTAATGTAGGGCGGTCAGTCGGCGGCCGAATCGGTCGATTGGAGAAACGTGTCGTGCGGAATCTGTCCATCGCCCGTCCCAAGACGTTGGTTCACGCCGTCACCGAGCGGTTGCGCGCCGCCATCGTCGACGCCGAACTCGGCCTCGGTGAACAACTGTCCGAAGAGGGGTTGGCCGCCGCCCTCGGCGTCAGTCGCACGCCGGTGCGCGAAGCGCTCAGCTTGCTGCAGTTGCAGGGACTGATCGACATCGCGCCCCAGCGCGGCAGCTACGTCTTTCGGCCGACCGAGGACGACATTGCACGGCTGTGCGAATTCCGCATCTCACAGGAACTGGCAGTCGCTCCGCTCGCGGCGGAGCGCGCCCATGCCGCGACGCTGGCCGCGCTCAAACACGATCTCGCCCTCATGGAGAAGGCGTTCGCCGGCAATCAGGGGCTCGCCTACGTGAAGTCCGACGATCATCTCCACAGCCAGTTCTTCGCGCATTGCGGCAACCGCTATTTCATGGACGCGTACGCCCTGATTTCCAGCCGCATCGCCGCGTTGCGCAACAACCTGTCGACGAACCACCCCGTCGATCAGGAACTGTCGCTGAGCGAGCACCGCAAGATCGCCGAGTACTTCGCCGCCAAGGACATCGTCAGCCTGCAGGCGCTCCTCGTGATCCACATCGGCCGCACGCGGGAGAATTTCATCGATGCCCATCAGCGGGGACTGTTCTCCACGCATTCGCCGACGCGCGAGAACTATTCCTTTTCGCCGATCCTGATGCCGGACGTGCAAGGCGAGCACACGGCCGAGGCGCAAGCCCGCTTCGAACGCCCGCTGGGCCGCCCGTCCGCAAAGCCGCGGCGCGTCGCGAAATCTCGCCCGCGCTGACGTCCGCGTCGGCCGACCGCGCCATCCCGGGGGCTGGTGCGGCGCCTATCTGCCGAGAGGAAAAGACCGGGTTGCCGCGATCGCTCCACGGTCGCGCAATGACGTGGGACGGTTACCCGAACAGGGCGTCGATGTCGTCCTGCGAGGCGTGGCCGGTCTCGCCGGCGAGCTTGGGCCCGTTGACCAGCTTCTTGTCGCCCTCGCGTTCCGCAAAGGCTTCCGGATCGGCGTCCTTGAAGGCGTCGATGCCGCCCCAGATCTCCATCATGCGGCCGATATGCTGCTCGATGAACTTCAGCGTCGCCACCACCTTGCTGATGCGCTGGCCGGTCAGGTCCTGGAAGTTGCAGGCCTCGAAGATGTGGATGACTCGGTCCTGGATGTCGTGAGCCAGATCCTTCTCGTGCTCGTTCTTGACTGCGGCGGACAGCGAGTTGGCGTGCTGGTCGATCTCCTCGGCGGCGGCCAGGATCGATTGTGTGGCCTGTTCGGTGCCGCCGACGATGGCGTCGAGTTCGTTGGTGACGCGCACCATCTCCGGGCCTTTGAAGCCGGTGAGATGCACGGTCGCGATCTCGTGCTTGGTCTTGGAGATGGCTTCCTGGATGAGATCGAGTTCGTTCTTGAGCTTCTGGGCCTCGATCACCTGGGTCTTGTAGGACTCGACGACCTTCTGGATTTCGCGGTCCGGCAAAGCGAGTTGTCGGCGCAGTTCGCGCAACTCGTCCATCACTTCGGCGTGGCGCAACATCGCGCTCGGCTCGCGACGCGTCTTCGCTTCGGTGCCGCCGGCCTGAGGTGTCACATTCTCGATACGAAAGAGCTTCGGCTTGGCTGCTGGCATCCCGAACCTACGCGCGTCAAATGGAGTCCGCGATTAGTACCGGACGGCTCATTAACGTGGCGTTTCGTTGTGACAATTTGCGCCGTACTCCCGCCTCGTCCACCGCACGTTAACCATGGCGCGCTCGCGTATACGCGTTCTCAACCATGACATCATGAACAGCGCCTTTCGACACACGGTAAACGAACAGCCGCCGCGGTTGTTTACCGCTCGCTTGCCATTTGCGCCTTTTACTTTCCGCGCGCCGGTGTTCGGCGCGGGTCCGTCGCCGTCGACGAAATGTCTCGAGTACGTCCATGCATCGAACCCTCCGCCGCATGTTCGCGGTCGGCGCATTGACTTTTGCGGCTTCGGCCGCCGGCGCCGGTCCGCTGTCTCTCGATCCCGACCGTGTTCCGCATCCGGCCGCGTCGCCGGCGATGCCGGACGGCGAGCCGGCGCCGACGGAGCCGGTCCGTCTCGCCCAGGCGGGCCGCGGCGCCCTCGGCGGCGGCTTCATCGAATTCCTGTTCTCCGGCGGCGAGCCGTCGTCGCGCTACGCCCCGCCGCCGCAGGAGCCTGTCGCCTACGGGCGTTACGCCGATCCCAACGAGGAGCCGGCGCGAACCGAGATGGATCCGAAATACCTCATGCAGTCCGTCCCCTACGAGGGCGGCGAGCCGGCGGGCACCATCATCATCGACACGCCGCGCAAGTTCTTGTTCCTGGTGCGGGGCGACGGCACCGCGTTGCGTTACGGCATCGGCGTCGGCCGCCCGGGCTTCGCCTGGTCGGGCGTCAAGCAGGTGTCCATGAAGCGCGAATGGCCGGACTGGCGGCCGCCGGCGGAAATGCTCAAGCGCCGTCCCGACCTGCCGGGTTTCATGGCCGGCGGCCCCGACAACCCGCTCGGCGCCCGCGCCCTCTATCTCGGTTCCTCGCTCTATCGCATCCACGGGTCCAACGAGCCGTGGACGATCGGAACGCAGGTGTCGTCCGGCTGCATCCGCATGCGCAACGAGGACGTCATCGACCTCTACGACCGCGTCAAGGTCGGCGCCAGGGTGATCGTGCTGTAAGTGCAGGTTCGAAGCGTCGTTGCGCTTTCGCAACGGCGCGTCGCCGTCGGTATCATCCCCCCGCGCTCATGGAAGAGCGGAACGCCCAACGGGTGAAGTGCTGCTCCACCGAGGCGAACGCCGCGTACATGGCGATGCCTTCGACGGCGAGCAGGAGGAGCGCCGCGAACACGAGCGGCATCTGGAAATTGGAGCCCGCGAGCGCGATCTGGTAGCCGAGCCCCGCATTGGCGCCGACGGTCTCCGACACCACCGTGCCCACGAAGGCGAGGGTGATCGCAACCTTCAGCGAGCCGAACAGATAGGGTTGGGTACGCGGAATGCCCACTTTCAGCATGATGTCGAGCTTGCTGGCGCCGAGCGCGCGCAGCACGTCTTCGAGCTCCGGCTCCATGGTGGCGAGCCCGGTCGCCACGTTGACGACGATCGGGAAGAACGAGATCAGGAACGCGGTCAGGATCGCCGGTACCTCGCCGATGCCGAACCACATGATCAGGATCGGCACCACCGCCACCTTGGGGATGGAGTTGAAGCCGATCATCACCGGATAGAGTCCGCGATAGATCGTGCGCGACCAGCCGACGACGAGGCCGAGCACGATGCCGAACACGATCGCGAGCGCGAAGCCCGCCATGGTGGTCCACAGGGTCACCGCCGAATGGCGCATCAGCGGCCGCCAGTACTGCACCATGGCGGCGAAGGCCTCCGATGGCGCCGGCAGGATGAACTTGTCGACCTGGAAGACGCGGCAGGCCGCCTCCCAGATGACGAAGAGCCCGATGGTGAACAGCCAGGGCGAGAGCTTTTCCATCGTGTTGTTCATGCGTTGCGCACCTCGGCGATCTTGGCGCGCAGTTCGTGCACGATGTCGACGAATTGCGGCTCGAAGCAGATGTCGAGATCGCGCGGACGCGGGAGATCGACGGTCTTGGTCATGACGATGCGGCCGGGGCGTGCGCTCATGACGTGGATCCTGTCGGCCAGGAAGGCGGCTTCGCGCAGGTCGTGGGTCACCAGGATGACGGTGAAGCCGAGCTTCTGCCACAGGTCGCGCAGCACGCACCACAGTTCCTCGCGCGTGAAGACGTCGAGCGCCGCGAACGGCTCGTCGAGCATCAGGAGCGCGGGCTCGTGGATGAGCGCCCGGCATAGCGACACGCGTTGCTGCATGCCGCCGGAGAGTTCCCACGGGTAGCGCTCGCCGAAGCCGTCGAGCCCGACGGTCTTCAACAGCGCATCGGCCTGGGCGCGGTACTTGGCCTTGTCGGCACGGAAGCGGTGGCGGTGCGGCTCGACGATTTCGAGCGGCAGCATGACGTTGTCGACGACTTTTCGCCAGGGCAGGAGGTTCGGGTTCTGGAACGCCATGCCGGCGATCTTGACCGGGCCGCGCACCTTGTCGCCGAACACCGTGATGGTGCCGTGGTCGGGCGGAGCGAGGCCGGTGACGAGCCGCATCAGGGAGGATTTGCCGCAGCCGGACGGGCCCACCACGGCGGCGAAGTCGCCGCGACGGACGGTGAGCGACGTGCCGCGCAACGCGACGACTTCGCTTGCCGATCCCTTGTAGATCAGGGTGACGTCGTCGATGACGACGCTGTCCTTCGTCGCTGTCGGGGCGCTCGACGTGGCACTCTCCGGCTTGTGCAACACTGAACGTCTCTCCTCGACGACCGGCCCGCCTGGCGCCGGCCTAAACGCGTCTTACCAAGGGGGCACGCCTGCAATCGCCTCGTGGCGAACACCTAGGCCTTGTGTAGTTCAAGAACAAACCATCCACCTGCCCTCACCCTGAGGAGGGCGCGCTCTTCGCGCCCGTCTCGAAGGGCATCCAAGTCGGCCTTGGCCGACTTGGAAACTCAAAGTGCCTATGTCGGGTAGACCCGACATAGGTGGCGGCCCCATCCTTCGAGACACGCGCCAAGAAGAGCGCTCCTCAGGATGAGGCCGAACTGATTCAGAACTTCCGCTCTGCCGCCGGCGGCAGGTATTCACTGGTGAAGACGTCCGCCGCCTTGGGCCGGTTCTTGAAGTCATAGGTCAAGGCGATCTGGGCGATCGACTTTTCCATGCGGTCCATGTCGACGCCGCCGATGCCGTTGGCCTTGACCCACGGGGTGACGAAGTTGTCGCGGATCGACATCTTGAGGCGATCGAGTTCGATCTTCTCGTCGCCGGTGTCGTTGCGCTTCATCACCGACTTGATGGCGCCTTCGGGGTCCTTGATGGTGTCGATCACGCCCTTGATGGTGGCGCGCACGAAGCCCTGGATCACCTTCGGGTTCGCCTTGGCGAAGTCGGGGTTGACCATGATGGCATTGCCGTAGAGGACGAGGCCGTAGTCGGACATCAACAGCGTCTTGATCTGCTCGGGCTTCAGACCCTTCTGCATCAGGTTGAAGTGCATCGAGAAGGAGAAGCCCGTAATGGCGTCGACCTTGCCGTCGGCGAGCATGGGCTCGCGCACCGGGAAGCCGATGTTCTCGATCTTGACCTTGGAATCCTCGATGCCGTTTTCCTTCACGAAGGCCTTCCACTGCGCGAAGGCGCCGTCGGCGGCCGGCGCGCCGAGCACTTTGCCTTCCAGGTCCTTCGGCTTGGTGATGCCGGTCTTGGTGGTGGTCGCGATGGCGAACGGCGGCCGGTCGTAGACCATCATCACGGCCGTGACCTTCTTGTCCGGATTCTGGTCGCGGAACTTGAACAGCGAATTGATGTCGAAGAAGCCGATCGGATAGGTGCCGGCGGCGACGCGGGCGATGCCCGCGACCGATCCGGGTCCGGTATCGACCGTCACATTGAGACCTTCGGCCTTGTAGTACCCCTTGTCGATGGCGACGAAATAGGGTGCCGAGGGACCTTCGAACTTCCAGTCGAGAGCGAACTTGACGTCGGTTTGGGCCAACGCGGAGCCGGCGCAGACGGCACTCACCGCCGCAGCCGCCGCGAGGCGGGCAAGAAGCTTCACGGTCATAACACGTTCCCTTTCACCAATCGGGGGAGGTCGCCGCCTCTTGAGCAATCCGTGTGCCAGCCATTGACGGCCGGGAGGCGTCCTTGAGCTATCATTTCCTCGGCCGTCATGCAGCAAGATTGGGCGTGCTGTTCACAGACGCCTAAATTTTGGGCGAGCTCTCAGCTGCCCCGATAGGTCGAAAACCCCCACGGCGTCGCCAGCAAAGGTACGTGGTAATGGCCCTCCGCTTCGGCGATGGAAAAGCGGATCGGCACTGTGTCGAGGAAGGGCGGATCGGAGAGCGACGCCCCCATGCCCGCGAAATAAGCAGCGAGCGCGAAACGCAACTCGTAGCTGCCGATCGGCAACGGTCGATCGTGGATGAGCGGCGCGTCGGTGCGCCCGTCCGCGTTCGTCACCGTATTCACGATGAGGGTATCGTCACTCTCCGAGCGCTCCCAGAGCGACACGGCGACGCCCGCGGCGGGGCGGCCCGACCAGGTGTCGAGCACATGGGTGGACAGGCGGCCGAAGACCGCGAGCCGGTCCGCCGCCGTGATGCGCTGGTCGAGGCGCAGCGCGACAATGCGGAAGATCTCGGCCAGGGCTGCCTCGATCTCGGCGTCATTGTCGAGAGCGAGCCGGCGTTCGAACTCGCGCAGGATCGACGCCTTGGTGTGCCGGCGCACGCAGATGATGAACGGGAAGCCGAACTTGGCGCGGTAGTCGTCGTTCAGGCGCTGGAACGCGGCGTATTCCACCTCGTTCAGTCGGTCGAGGCCGGCGCTCGATTGTTCGGCGCGCGAATGCACGGTGAGGTCGCCGGCGCGCGCGGCTTTGCCGGCGAGGTCGGGGTGGCCGAAGATCAGGGCGAGCTTCATTTCCCGCGACGAGGCGGCGACGGCGCCCGTCATGGCCGAAAACAGTGCTGCGAGGCTCGCGAAGGGGCGCCGCGCCATGACCGCCTCGGCGACCCAGGGGGCATTTTCGAACATGTCCCCGAGGGTAGCCAGGAAGGCGCGTTTGTCGGCGCGGTTGAGGTCGTCGAGCGGAATCGGGTTTTGGATCATGGCCGTTCGATCATGGGACGGCGAACGCGGCTTCGGCAAGGTCCCGATGCTCGGCATGCCAGTGACGCGCGATGGCGAGCCTTGTTGCAACCCACACCTGGTCATGGCGGCCGATATGGTCGAGGAAGCGGTCGAGGGCCATGGCGCGGCCGGGGCGGCCGACCAGGCGGCAGTGCAGGCCGATCGACATCATCTTGGGCGCGTGCGCCCCTTCGGCGTAGAGAATGTCGAAGGCGTCGCGCAGATAGCCGAAGAAGTCGTCGCTGCCGGAAAAGCCCTGCGGGTTGATGAAGCGCATGTCGTTGGCGTCGAGCGTATAGGGAATGATCAGGTGCGGCCCCTTGGGACTCTTGATCCAGTACGGCAGGTCGTCCGCATAGGAGTCCGACGAATAGAGAAAGCCGCCTTCCTCCAGCACGAGCCCGAGTGAGTTTTCCGAGCCGCGACCGATATACCAGCCGAGCGGGCGCTCGCCGGTCGCTTGGGTGTGGATGCGGATCGCCTCGCCCATGTGGGCGCGTTCCTCGTCGAGGGGTACGTTGCGATAGTCGATCCATTTCAGGCCGTGGCTCGCGATCTCCCAGCCCGCCTCCCGCATGGCGGCGACGGTCTCGGCATTCTTTGCGAGCGCGGTTGCGACCCCGAACACGGTGAGGGGCAGCTTGCGTTCGGAAAACATGCGCCAGACGCGCCAGAAGCCGGCCCGCGAGCCGTATTCGTACATGGATTCCACGTTCATGTGCCGCTGGCCCGGCCATGGCTGGGCGCCGAGCACATCGGACAGGAACGCCTCCGAGGCGGCGTCGCCGTGCAGGATCGAGTTCTCGCCACCCTCCTCGTAGTTGAGGACGAACTGCACCGCCACACGGGCGTCGCCCGGCCAGCGCGGATCGGGCGGATTGCGGCCGTAGCCGAGGAGGTCGCGGGGATAGGGAGACGCGGATTTGGTCATTTCGAACGCCCGTTCTCTGTAGCCCGGATGGAGCGAAGCGAAATCCGGGTTCGTTCTCGATGCTGTCAAAAGACCCGGATTTCGCTTCGCTCCATCCGGGCTACGAAATTTTCAAGTCACTCCGCCCACGCTCCTGCGGCGAGCCAGGCGGCCAGCAGCGCGCGCTCCTCGCCAGTCATCTCGGTGATGTTGCCGGGCGGCATGGCGTTCGAGCGCACCGCGAACACCTCGATCCGCCGCGCATGATCGAGGATCGCCCGCTCGCTGTCGAGCCTGACGTCCTTGGGGGCCGTCGCGATGCCGTCCCACACCGGTTCGCCGGCATGACACATGCTGCAGCGGGACAGGACGATGTCCTGCACGGCGGCGAAGTTCGGTTGCGCCGGTGCCGCCCGGACTGCGGCGGGGCGCGGTCCGGCGGCGGACAACAGCGCGACCGCCCCCATGGCGGCGGCGGCCGCTGCCCACACCCACCACGGATTGCCCGTCCCGGCGTGGCGCGAATTGTAGAAATGGCGGATCAGAGGCCCGATCGCCAGCACGATGGCGACGATCAGCCAGTTGTAGCGGGTCGCGTACAGGAGCGGGTAGTGGTTGGATATCATCAGGAACACGACCGGCAGCGTCAGATAGTTGTTGTGCACCGAGCGCTGCTTGCCGGCATCGCCCATGGCCGGATCGGGGGTGCGGCCGGCGACGAGGTCGGCGACGATGCGCTTCTGGTTGGGAATGATGACGACGAAGACGTTCGCCACCATGATGGTGCCGATCAGGGCGCCGATCTGGGTGAAGGCGCCGCGGCCGGAAAACACGTGGGTGAAGCCGTAGGTGAGTGCGACCAGGAAGACGTAGCCGATCGCCGCGAGCGCGGTCTCGTGGCGGCCGAGCGGCGAGCGGCACAGCGCCTCGTAGGCGAGCCAGGCCACGAGGAGGCTTGCGAACGCCACCGCGGCCGCCTGCGCGGCGGTGAGGTCGAGGACGCCGCGGTCGATCAGGTAGAGGTCGGCACCCAGATAGTAGACCAGGACCAGGAGGGCGAAGCCCGACAGCCAGGTCGTATAGGCTTCCCACTTGAACCAGGTGAGTTCGTCGGGCATGCGGGAAGGTGCCACGAGGTACTTCACCATGTGGTAGAAGCCGCCGCCGTGCACCTGCCAGGTCTCGCCCTTGACGCCGTCGGGCAGGCCGGCGCGGTGCCGCAAAGACAGATCGAGGTGGATGAAATAGAACGAAGAGCCGATCCAGGCGATGCCGGCAACGACGTGCAGCCAGCGCAGGATCAGGCTCGAGGCTTCGGTGAGCACCAGGACCACGATGGACACAACCCCTTATGGATACGCTGGCTTGCCAGTGCAACGCTGCGCTGTCGAGAGCCGTCGCGGCGAAAGTAACGGAGAGCGAACGTGAGCAAGATCCGCGCCGGTGACAGTAGCGGCGTCGACGCCGCCCCGAAACGGGATTTCGGCGAACGTATTCTGGCCATGGCCGAGCGGTTGGCGGCGCATTCGGATTCGCCGTCGGGCCTGGAATGCACCGTCCTGCGGCCGGCGCACCGCGCCACGGCCGCCGATCTCCTGGCCTGGATGGGGGAGGCGGGGCTTTCCGCGGCGATCGACGGCATCGGCAATGTGGTCGGCCGCCTCCCGGCCGCCAATGCTGCGGTCAGGACGCTGGTCATCGGTTCGCACTACGACACGGTGCGCAATGCCGGAAAATACGATGGCCGCCTCGGCGTCCTGGCGGGATTGGCCGTGGCCGAGGAACTCGCCCGCCGCAATGTGGCGTTGCCCTTTCATCTCGACGTCGTCGCCTTCGCCGAAGAAGAGGGCGTGCGCTTCCTTACCGCCTATCTGGGCAGTTGCGCCTTCACGGGCCGGTTCGATCCCGAATGGCTGGAACGCCACGACGACGACGGCGTCCGCCTCGCCGATGCGCTTGCCGAAAACGGCTTCGCACCGACTGCGATCCCGTCGCTGTCGCGCCGGTCCGATCTTGCCGCCTATCTCGAAGTGCATATCGAGCAGGGGCCGGTGCTGATCGCCGAGGATCTGCCGGTGGGCATCGTCTCCTCGATCGCCGGCGCCGTGCGCCATGCGGTCGTCATCACCGGGGTGGCCGGCCATGCCGGCACGGTGCCCATGTCGCTGCGCCACGACGCGGCCGCCGCCGCCGCGGAAATCGTGCTGCTGGTCGAGCGGCGATGCGCGGCCGCGCCCGGGCTGGTGGGCACGGTCGGCCGGCTCGCGATCCCGAACGGCGCCCTCAACGTGGTGCCGGGACGCTGCGAATTCACGCTCGATATTCGTGCGGTGGACGACGCCACCCGCGACGCCGCGTCGGCCGATGTCCTCGCCGAGATCGATCGCATCGCCGCCCGCCGCGGCGTCTCCGTCGACATCCGCGAGATCGGGCGCTCGCCGGCCGTCGCCTGCGCGCCGCGGCTCGCCGCCGCTTTCGAGCAGGCGATCGGGCGTGCCGGCCTGCGCCCATTTCACCTCGTCAGCGGGGCCGGCCACGACGCTCTCCAGTTCGACGGCATCTGCGACATGGCCATGCTGTTCGTGCGCTGCGGCAATGGCGGCGTCAGCCATTCGCCGCTCGAAACCGTGACGGCGGCGGACGTGGACGTCGCCGCCCGCGTCCTCCTCGACACGATCCTTGTCTTGGCGGAATCCTGGCGGAGCGGCACGCCGGTCATCACTGCGTGATCGGTCGCGATTGATTTGCCCAAGTGATCCGTCTTCCGCAAGGTCGCCTCGGTATCGTGCCCCGGGCGCCGCGCAGCATTGCGGCTGCAGCGCGCCCGGAGGACGAGCCGAACTGATCATTCGGAAACAGTTTTAGGCGGACTGGCGGGTCGTGCCGTCGGATGCGTGGCCCTGGCGCGCCGGGCTGGTATCGCCCGCCGCCATGAACTGCGCCGCTGCCAGTTCGGCGAAGCGGCCGCCGGCGGCGACCAGTTCATCGAACGAGCCCTGTTCGATCACCCGCCCCTGGTCGAGCACCAGGATGCGGGTGGCGTTGCGCACGGTCGACAGTCGGTGCGCGATCACGAAAGTGGTGCGCTCTCTCATGACCTCGTCGAGTGCCGCCTTGACCTTGGCCTCGGTCGCCGCGTCGAGCGCGCTGGTCGCCTCGTCGAGAATGAGGATCGGCGGATCCTTGAGGAGCGCGCGGGCGATGGACAGGCGCTGGCGTTCGCCGCCCGAGAGGAGCCGGCCGCGTTCCCCCACGGGAGTGTCGAAACCCTGCGGCGACGCCTCGATGAAGTCGAGTGCCTGGGCGCGCGCGGCGGCGTCGCGCAGTTCCGCCTCGGTGGCGTCGGGCTTGCCCACTTTCAGATTGTCGGCGATGGAGCGGTTGAACAACAGCGCCTCCTGGAAGACGACGCCGATGTTGCGGCGCAGGCCGGCGAGCTTGAGGCCGCGTACGTCCATGCCATCGACCGCGACGGTGCCGGCCTGCGGGTCGATGGCGCGGTGGAGGAGCGCGAGCGCCGTCGACTTGCCGGCACCGGTCGCGCCCACGAGTGCGATGGTCTCGCCCGGCAGGGCGGTGACGCTGAGATCGGTGATCGCCGGCCGTTTGCCATCGTAGGAGAACGTCGCGGCGTTGAACTCGACCAGGCCGCGCAGGCGGCCAGGTTCGATCGACTCGGGGCGGTCGCGCACCGCCGGCTCGGTGTCGAGCACGGCGAAGAACTCGTTGAGCCGCGGGGCTTCCATGAACACCCGGTTGGCGAAACGCACGAAGCGGTCGAGCTGGAGCACGACCAGCCCGGCGAGATTCATGAATGTGACGATGTCGCCGACCGAGGCGCGGTCATTGAAGTGCAGCCAGATGCCGGCGACGAAGATGGCGAGTAGCGCCAGCGTGGTCGAGGCTCGCGTCAGCACGGTGACGATGGCCCACCACGACAGCACCGGCATCTGCGCCGCCAGGAGCCGGTCGGAGACGCGTCTGAGATCGGACACCTCCGCCTCGACGCGGGCGAAGCTCTGCACCAACGCCACATTGCCGAGGGCGTCGGACGCCCGTTCGGC
Organism: Astrobacterium formosum; assembly: GCA_030848545.1. GTDB lineage: Bacteria > Pseudomonadota > Alphaproteobacteria > Rhizobiales > Xanthobacteraceae > Astrobacterium > Astrobacterium formosum. Next base: position 16,942 of record JAVDCA010000026.1, on the reverse strand, counting down.
GAGGTCCGTGTAATGGCGTTCGACGCTCTTCTGCAGGGTCTCGGTCTTGACCACCACCACCGTCATGGCGATCCCGAACACCACCGCAAGTCCCATCAGGATCAACGCCAGCGGCCAGTTGAGGAACAAGGACAGCGGCAACAGCACGATGAGCAGGATGGCGACGGAAAAATATTCGCGGAAGAAGTCGAGCCACAGAATCCACAAGGCGTCGGTGCCGGCGAGCATCACCTTCATGAGCCGGCCCGAATGGGAGCTGCCGTGAAATGCGATCGGCAACTGCATCACGTGCTCGAAATAGTCGGTCAGCACCACTTGGCGCCGCCGGTGCGACAGCTTGTCGGCCTCGAGGCCGAGGATGACGCCGGCCGCGACGGCAAAGACCCCGAATCCCACCCAGGCGGCGAGGAGCATCGTCACCGACGACAGCCGGTCGGCGGCATCGGCCGGGGCCGCGAGGGCGTCGACGATTCGGCCGAACAGGATGGGTTCGGCGAAAAGCGCCACCGCCAGCAGCAGGTTTCCGAGGGCAAGCAACCAGCCCAGTCGCTTCTCCGGACCGAGCAGCGACAGAATGCGCGAATAAAGACGCAGCAGCGACATGGCTATTTGAAAGACCTCTCGCCCGAACACCGGGCACACCGGGCGGGGGCGGGCGCCGAAGCATGCCCCACCATAGCCGCCGGCGAGCATCCGCGTCGATGGCGCCTCTTTGGGCGGCCGGCGACGACCGGTCAGGTGGCGGTATGACAAGGCGTGAATCCGGCACCGGCCGGCATTCGCTACCTGCGACGGGTGATCACAAGCAAGTGATCGCGCGGTTGCGGGTTGGAAAAACGGCGCGCCACAGCTTGCGCGGGAACGGGCATGCCGATGTTTATATGCGCAGATGGGCCGCAAACGCCGGCTCGACCGCACACTTTCGACGTTAACGTTGGAATTGCATGCCTTTAACGCCGCACCCTCGGATTTAGATAAACGGTATTGCCATATCGCTCGATTATGGCGACTATCTCCATGTGAAAATGAAATGAGGAAGCGCGTATCCCCAAACCGGGACTGGACGGGTGGCCATGACCGTCGTCACGAACGTTCCTACGGAACTGCTGCGCACCCTGGTCGCTGTGGTCGACCTGCGCAGCTTCACCAAGGCAGCCCAGCCTTTCGGCATCACCCAGCCTGCAGTCAGTGCGCAGATCAAACGGCTGCAGACCCTGCTCGGCACCGATCTTCTGGACAAGAGTGCGCCGGGCGTCAGCCTGACGGCCAAGGGCGAGGCGGTGGTGAGCGAAGCGCGCCGAATGCTGTCGATCAACGACCGCCTGGTGAAGCTGACCGTGACCGAGCCGAGTTCTCTGCGTCTGCGCGTCGGCCTGCCCGGCGATCATGTCGGCCAGTTGCTGTGGCGGCCGCTCGAACTATTTCGCAAGCGCTGGCCCCATGTGCGGCTTCACGTCCATGCCGCCACCACGTCCCAGCTGGTGCATGAGCTGGAGCAGGGGGATCTCGACGTCGTCGCGGTGCTGTCGGGCATCAAGCCGGTCGACCATGCCCGTTTCCACTGGCTGGAAGAGATGGTTTGGGTTCGGGCGCCGGAGACGCGGCTCGATCCGACGAGCCCGATCCCGCTGGTGAGCCATGGGCGCCATTGCCTCATCCATCAGCACGTGATGGCGGCACTGGAGAAGGAAGGGCTCGACCACGACCTTGTCTTCTCCGGCTCGAACCTGGCCAGCCTCACCTCGGCGGTCGCCGCCGGCTTCGGAATCATGGCCATTCCACGCGGGCTCGTCGCAGCCGAGGGCGGTAATGTGGTGGTGTGGGAGGATGCGCCGCTGCCTCGTATTCCGCCGATGACCGTAAGCGTGCGTATCCGCTCCGACGCCGAGGAGCCGCTGGCGCAGCTCGCCGCCGCCTTCGCGGACGCCCTGATGCCGCCGTCTGCGATCGTCGTCCCGGACGATGATGTCCTGTTCGGTGATTTCGCGCCGCGTTTCGGTGCCGCCGGCGGCAGGGGCGGATGAGGGAATCGTCCGGCGCGCGGCCGTCGTTCAGTCGACGCGGCGTTCGGACAATGGCGGCAGGAAGGAAGCGTCGAACATCTCGGAGGCTTTCGGCCTCACCTTGAACTGGGACGTGGTCGCGATCTGGTCGATAGCGTGGTCGAGCCGCATCGGGTCGATGGCACCATAGCCGTTCTTCTTGACCTCCTCCGTCACGATATTGTCGCGGATCGCCATCTGCAGCCGCTCTAATTCCACGTCCTTCTTGGCGAGTTTGTTGCGCTTCAGGACGGATTCGACGGCGGTGGCAGGATCGTTCACCGTCTCTTTGAAGCTCCTGAGAAAGGCCCGCAGGAACGCCTGCACGGCAGCCGGTTTCTCGGCGGCGAATTTCGGGCTGACCATGATGGTGTTGCCGTATAGGTCGAGGCCATAATCTGCCATATTGAGGACCACGATGTCGTCGAGCGGCACGCCGCGATCCTTGAGGTTGACGAATGAAGAGAACGCAAAGCCCGTGATGGCGTCCACTTGGCCGGCCGCGAGCATCGGTTCGCGCACCGGAAAGCCGACATTTTCCACCGTCACCTTGGCGGGATCGATATTGTTGAGCTTGGTGAAGAGTTTCCATTGCGCGAAGGCACCATCGGTCGCCGGGGCGCCGAGTTTCTTGCCTTCCAGATCGGCCGGACTGGTGATGCCCCGGCTCTTGCGCGCCACTACCGCGAAAGGTGGCCGATTATAGACCATGAAAATGGCCTTGATGGGCGTGCCGGGATTCTGGTCGCGGAACTTGATCAGCGAGTTGATGTCGCCAAAGCCCATGTCGTGGCTGCCGGCGGCGATGCGGGTGATCGGTTCGAGCGAGCTCGTGGCCGGATCGATGGTGACGTCGAGCCCCTCGGCTTTGTAGAAGCCCCGGTCGAGGCCCAGCAGGAACAGTGCCTGGGGTCCCTCGATGCGAAAATCCAGTGAGAACCGCACGGCTGTCTGCGCGTGCGCCGCGCCCGGGGACACGGCTGCCATGAGGAGCAGAAACGCCCTGACCGCCCACGCCCTTGAAAAGATGATTTTCACAACAGTTCCTTCGAATCGAGTCGATGTGCCTGCCGTTCGGGGGATCCGACGCCGGTGCGTGGGGAACACGGAGTCGGCGCAACGGGTTCGGCGCCGGACGGCCGATCGGACATGACGGTCACGACGGCTCAAGGTGCTTGCTGTTCGAAAAATTCCAGATGCAACAAAAATCAGACCAAAGCAAACTTCAAACCAAGCTGTCGTGAACGAACGCAATGCTGCTCCGCCACGGCTGCGGGCCCGGTGTGGCCCCTGGAGGAGGCCGCATGGGTTGGAATGCGCCATGCAAGGCGCAGGTGCGTCCTTGACCCTTGTGTGTAGGCCCTGAGGAGGCGATGCCGATGTCTCGGCCGACTGAGCTTGCAACCAAAATACTGCCTGTTTTTGTGGCAGCCTATGCCCCGGCCGACGAGGCGATTGCGGCCGGCCTGCTGGCGGGCGCGCCTGCGGCGGCCGACACCCGCATAGACGCGCTGGCGCGGCGCCTTGTCGCGGCGATCCGCAGCCGCTCGCGACGCATCGGCGGCATTGAGGATTTCCTGCGCGAATATTCGTTGTCGACCAAGGAGGGACTGGCCCTCATGGTGCTGGCCGAGGCCTTGCTGCGCGTTCCGGACAACGCCACCGCCGACCGCCTGATCGAAGACAAGCTCTCCGCCGGCGGCTTCGGCGGACACGAGATCCGCTCCGACACCATCCTGGTCGCGGCGTCGGCCTGGGCGCTCGGCCTGTCCGCCCGCATCCTGCAGCCTGACGAGACCCCGGAAGGCGTTCTGGCCGGTATGGTCCGGCGCCTCGGTCTGCCGGCCATGCGCATTGCCACCCGGCAGGCCATGCGCCTTCTCGGTTCCCATTTCGTCCTCGGCCAGACCATCGACGAGGCGCTCGCCAAGGCGTCCGGGCGGGGCCAGTTCCGCTACTCGTTCGACATGCTGGGGGAGGGGGCCCGCACGGCTGCCGATGCCGAGCGCTACTTCGACGCCTATGCGAGCGCCATCGAGGCGATCGGCAAGTCGGCCGGCCCGGAGCCGCTGCCGGGGCGGCCCGGCCTGTCCGTCAAGCTCTCGGCACTCCATCCCCGCTACGAGCCGACTGCGCGGGAGCGCGTCATCCGCGAATTGACGCCACGCCTCGTTGCGCTCGCCCAGCGGGCCAGGGACTTCGAGCTCAACCTCACGGTGGATGCCGAGGAGGCCGACCGGTTGGAATTGTCCCTCGACGTCGTCGCCGGCGCACTCGCCGACCCCGCGCTGGCGCACTGGTCCGGCTTCGGCATCGCGGTGCAGAGCTATCTCAAGCGCGCCCCGGAGGTGATCGACTGGCTGATCGCCGCGGCCGAGCGCTTCGACCGCCGCCTGATGGTGCGCCTGGTCAAGGGGGCCTATTGGGACACGGAAATCAAGCGCGCCCAGGAACGCGGTCTTGCGGACTATCCTGTGTTCACCCGCAAGGCGATGACGGACCTCTGCTATCTCGCCTGCGCCCGCAAGCTCCTTGCGGCCCGGCCGCGCATCTATCCGCAATTCGCCACCCACAATGCGCTCACCGTCGCCTGCGTGGTCGAGGCGGCGGAGGCTACAACCGGCTACGAGTTCCAGAGGCTGCACGGCATGGGCGAAGTTCTCTACGACGCCCTCATGGCGGAGCGGCCGGACGCCGCCTGCCGGGTCTATGCGCCGGTTGGCGACCATCGCGACTTGCTCGCCTATCTGGTGCGCCGCCTCCTGGAGAACGGTGCCAACTCCTCGTTCGTGTCGGCGGCCGACGATCCTTCGGTGCCGATCGAGACCATTTTGAAACGGCCGCAGGATTGGATCGGCACGCCTGCGCGCGCCCGCCACCCGAAAATTCCCCTGCCGCGCGACCTTTATGGTCCGACGCGCCTGAACTCGGCCGGCCTCGAGTTCGGCGATCGCGCCGCCGTCGATGCCCTCGTCTCGGGCGTGCGCGCCGCCTGGCCGGTGCGTCATGTGGCGGCGTCCCTGATTAATGGCGTGTCCGGTGCTGGAACTGCACGTGCGGTGGTTTCCCCCGGCGACGGCACGGTCATCGGGGAGGCCATTGAGGCGGATGCCGCCACGGTCATGGATGCGCTTGCCGCCGCCGAGCGGGGCTTTGGGGCCTGGGACGCGACGCCGGTCGAGGCACGCGCTGCCGTGCTCGAAAAGGCCGCCGGTCTGTTCGAGAGCGAACGTGACGCCTTGATCGCGCTTCTGCAGGCCGAGGGCGGCAAGACCCTCGACGACGCTGTCGCCGAGGTCCGGGAAGCGGCCGATTTCTGCCGCTACTACAGTGTCGAGGCGCGCCGTACTTTGTCCCCTCGGCTCTTGCCCGGACCGACCGGAGAAGCAAACCGCCTCGCCATGCGCGGCCGTGGCGTATTCCTGTGCATCAGCCCATGGAATTTCCCCCTGGCGATCTTTTCTGGCCAGGTCGCCGCGGCGCTCGTCGCCGGCAATGCGGTGATCGCCAAGCCGGCCGAACAGACGCCGCTCGTGGCCGCCGCCGCCGTGCGGCTCATGCACCGCGCCGGCATACCGGCCTCGGCGCTTCATCTCGTCCTCGGAGCAGGCGAAGTCGGCGCGGCGCTCACGGCCGACCCCCGAGTCGCCGGCGTCGCCTTCACGGGCTCGACCGAGGTGGCGCGGGCCATCAATCGTGCGCTCGCCGCCCGCGATGCGCCGATCGCGCCGCTGGTCGCCGAGACCGGCGGCATCAACGCCATGATCGTCGACGCCACCGCGCTGCCCGAGCAGGTCGCCGACGACGTCATCGCGTCCGCGTTCCGGTCCGCCGGCCAGCGTTGCTCGGCGCTGCGATTGCTGTGCGTCCAGGAGGATATCGCCGACCGTGTCATCGACATGGTCGCCGGTGCCGCCGCCGAACTCGACGTCGGCGATCCGCGCGCGCTCGCGACCCGGGTCGGCCCGCTCATCGATGCCGAGGCGAAGGGACGCATCGACCGCTGGGTCGCGGCCCTGGCCCGGCAGGGCCGCGTCATCTTTCGCTGGGACGAGAAGCAGACCTTGCCGGCTTCCGGGACCTATGTGGGGCCGACAATGATCGCCCTCGACCGGGCCGGCGACCTCACCGAGGAGGTGTTCGGACCGGTCCTGCACGTGGTGCGCTTCCGCGCCGACGGCCTCGACCGTCTCCTCGACGACATCGCCGCCAACCAGTATCGGCTGACGCTGGGCGTCCATACCCGCATCGATGGCCGTGCCGACATGATCGCGGCCCGGCTCGCCCACGGCAATGTCTACGTCAATCGCAACATGATCGGGGCGGTGGTCGGGACGCAGCCGTTCGGCGGCGGTGGCCTGTCCGGCACCGGCCCCAAGGCCGGCGGGCCGCATTACCTCGCCCGCTTCGCGGCGGAACAGACCGTGACGGTCAATATCGCGGCGGCGGGCGGCAATGCCGGGCTGCTGTCCGAGGAAGAATGACGCCGTGCGTGAACGGCCGTTCAGCAAGAGAAAAATCGTCGCAGGCCTTATATAGGGCGAGGTGACGCGATAGATTCAATTACACACATCGGGGGAAACGAGCGAGGCTGTCATCATGCGGATATCGTTCCTGCTGACATCGTTCCTGCGAGCACCATTCATGCGGGCATCGGCGAGACGCCTGATCGCCACCGCGGCGGCGGCGTCCATTGCGGTCACCGCCGTCGGCGTGGCGCCGGCAGTATCCGCCCCTGTGGCCCCCTTGCCGGCGCAGGCGCTGGAGAAGGCTTCCGACGGGTTCGTCGAGGTCGCCAAGCGGCGCAAGCGCCACTACGGCGGCGGTAATGCGGCGGCGCTGGGTGCGTTCGCGGCCATTGCGGGCACCATCGCGACCCTGGCGGCCCGTGACCGCTATCGCCGGCACTACTACTACGATCCGTATTATGGCGGCCCGCCACCTTATGCCTACGGCTATGGGGCGCCATATGGCTATTATGGCTATCCCCGTCCCTACTACGGGCATCGGTATCGCCATTATCGGGCTTGGTGATGGTCAGGCCGCGTAGGGCCGGCGCGATCATGGGCGTGTTTTTTTGTTGTCGCATAGGCCGACTAACTTCGGCAGATGGCTGATTCGCTTGCCCGCCTCCACCAAGCCGTACTGTCCGCCCGCGACGGGGACCCGTCGGTGTCGCGCACGGCGCGGCTGTTCCAGGCCGGCCGTGCCAAGATGGCGAAGAAGCTCGCCGAGGAGGCGGTCGAGGTCGTCATCGACGTCATGCAAGCAGACCGCGAGGCGGTGGTGCGCGAGAGCGCCGACCTGCTGTACAATCTCGTGGTGCTGTGGGTCGCTTCCGACATCGAACCCGAAGACGTGTGGCGGGAAATGGACCGGCGCGAACGGCTGTTCGGGATCGCCGAAAAACTCAAGGCGCTGGCCCCGCCCAAGGAGCGGCGCAAAGTCGCGGCCGCGACGGTCCGGCAGGCGCGCAAGCGCAGTTGAATTGCAAGCGCCGTTAAGGATTTTGGCAATCCGTACCCGGCGGCCGTCGTCGCGATGGATGGACAAGGACGTGCGGGGCCTTTAAGCAAGCGCCCCATGCTCCGCCGTCTTTACGAATGGTGCCTCGCGGCTGCCGACAAGCCCTACGCCCCCTGGCTATTGGGGGCGATTTCGTTTGCGGAAAGCTCTTTCTTTCCCATTCCGCCCGACACCATGCAGATCCCCATGTCGCTCGCCCGCCCCAACAAGGCGTGGTTCTATGCGACGCTGTGCACCCTGACTTCGGTCGCCGGTGGCATCCTGGGCTGGGCCATCGGTGCCTATCTCTACGACTCGGTCGGGTTGTGGCTGATCGGCCTCTACGGCTACGGCGACAAGGTCGAGGCGTTCCGTAAGGCCTATGCCGAGTGGGGTGCGGTGATCATCCTGCTCAAGGGCATGACGCCGATCCCCTACAAGATCGTCACCATCACGTCCGGCTTCGCCGGCTACGACCTCCTCCTGTTCATCTTCTTCTCCTTCATTGCCCGCGGTATGCGCTTCTACCTGTCGGCCTTCCTGCTCAACCGGTTCGGGGTGCGGGTGCGGGCGGCGATCGAGAAGCGCCTCGGTTTCTGGGTGGCGGTCGGCACCGCCGTCGTGGTGCTCGGGATTGTCGCGGCAGTGTGGCTGTTCTGAACGCGGCCATGCGCGCAACTCCACAATTTCGCCATCGCGCCGACTAGGCTATGGTCGACGGGTCGGGCCAAGGGGCGCGCTCGACCGGACGATCATCATGGGATGCAGTCATTCTGACCTGGGATGCCGCCCGATGGCGTGGGCGGGAGCGCTGATTGTAGGGGTTGCGCTTTTTTCCTCGGCCGCATCCTGGACCGCCGTGGCCCAATCTTTCCAGTCTCGTTCTCCGACGTATCAGCCTGCAGAACCGGCGCCCTCCGTGGCGGCTCCGCAAGACCAGCCGGCGCCGCCCGGATGGAACTCGCCCGCGCCTTCGCCGGGCTTCATCGATAGTTTCACCCGCTGGATGCAGGAATCGACCGCCGGCTTCAACGCCCGCGTGGGCGGCAACGGCAAGGACATGTCCGAGGCTGCCAATTCGGCGGCCAAGAGCACTGCCGAGGCGGCCCGTGGTGCCGCCGATGCGGTCACCGGCATCGCCCGCGACACGGCTGGGGCCCTGTCGAAATTGCCGTCGTCGCGGGTCGCCGCCGGCCGCGAACGCTGCCCGGTCGCCCCCAATGGAGCGCCCGATTGCGTCGTGGCCGCCGCGACCTTGTGCCGCGCGAACGGTTATAAGGCCGGATCGAGCATCGATTTCGAGACCGCGGAAGTCTGCCCGGCCGATGCGGCGCTCGCCCGCTGGCGCGGCGAACGGGTCGTGTGCACGACCGAAAACTACGTGACGCGCGCGCTCTGCCAGTAGCCCGCGTGCGGGCCGGCGCGACCGCCGCCGCGCCGGGCCTGCCCTTGATCGCGGCGTCGAAACCGGCTTTGCTCCCCGCACTGGAACGCGTCCCGGTTCGATAGCCGGGCCGCGTTTGCGGATAATGAATAATGCGTTTTCGGCGAAGCGTCTTGCGCGTCGCCGCAAGAACGCTCCGGGGAGGCGACGCGTGAATCTCAGTGCCATGCTGCGGCAGCGCCAGGCTGCCGGCCGGCCGGTGACGGTCGGACTGATCGGTGCCGGCAAGTTCGGCGCCATGTTCCTTGCCCAGGCGCGCTCGACCGCAGGTCTGCATGTGGTCGGCGTCGCCGATGTCGATGTCGAGCGTGCGCGCCGGCAACTCGCGGCAGCCGGCTGGCCGGCGGCGGCCTGCGCGGCGCCTTCGCTCTCCGAGGCGCGCGACGGCGGCGGCCTGCATGTGGGCGACGACGCCGCGGCGCTGATCGCCCACGAGGGCATCGAGGTGATCATCGAGGCGACCGGCATTCCGTCCGCCGGCATCCGCCACGCCAGCGGCGCGATCGCCAACGGCAAGCACATCGTCATGGTCAACGTGGAAGCCGACGCGCTCGCCGGGCCGCTGCTGGCGCGTCGCGCCGCCGCCGCGGGTGTGGTCTACAGCCTCGCCTGGGGCGACCAGCCGGCGCTGATCTGCGAGCATGTCGACTGGGCGCGCGCCTGCGGCTTCAAGGTCGTCGCTGCCGGCAAGGGCACCCGCTACGAGCCCCATTACCACCGCTCTACGCCCGACACCGTGTGGGACATCCTCGACCGCTATCTCGCCATCAAGGATCGCGGCTCCATCAATCCGAAAATGTTCAATTCCTTCGTCGACGGCACCAAGTCGGCCATCGAGATGACGGCGGTGTGCAATGCCACCGGCCTCGTGCCGCAGTCGGGCGGGCTCGCTTTCCCGCCCGCGAGCCGGTTTGATCTCGCCGACGTGTGCAAGCCGAGAAGCGCCGGCGGCTCGCTCGAAGGCGAAGGCGTCACCGAGGTGGTGTCGTCGGTGACCCGCGACGGGCGCGACGTGCCGCACCATCTCGCGCTTGGCACTTATGTGGTGATCGAGGGCGAGAGCGATTACACGCGCCGCTGCTTTTCCGAATACGCCATGCTGCCGGACGAGAGCGGCCGCTACGCGGCACTCTACCGGCCGATCCACATGATCGGGCTCGAACTCGGCATTTCAGTCGCGAGCGCGGCGCTGCGCCGCGAGCCGACCGGAGCGCCGACGGGCTTTCGTTCCGACGTCGTGGCGACGGCGAAGCGGGCGCTGAAGGCTGGCGAGACGCTCGACGGCGAGGGCGGCTTCTGCGTCTGGGGCCGGCAGATGCCGGCCCCGGTTTCGCTCGCCCGAGGCCTGCTGCCCCTCGGGCTCGCCCACGAGGTCCGGCTCCTGCGCGACGTCGCCGAGGGTGAAAGCCTCGCCTGGAGCGATGTCGCCCACGACGAAAACGACGACGCGGTCCGCTTCCGCCGCGAGATGGAACGAACCTTCGCGCCCGCCGAGGCGTCGGGGCGCGCGCGCCCGGCGGCGTGAAGGTGGAGCCTCGTCATTGCGAGGAGCGAAGCGACGAAGCAATCCAATCCCTTCCTTTGGACCCTGGATTGCTTCGCGGAGCCTGTCATCGGGCCGGCCGAAGGCCGGACCCGGTGGCTCGCAATGACGATGCGTTGCCTCAAACTCCTGCACGCCTGTCGAACCGCTGCCGCGCCTTGGCGATGGCCTCACGGTTGCTGACCGCCCAGCCCCCGAGGGCGGAGACCGGCTCGAGGAGCGAGCGCCCAAGCCCGGTCAGCTCGTAGTCGACGCGGGGCGGCACGGTCGGAAAGACCGTGCGGGTGACGAGGCCGTCGCGCTCCAGCGCGCGTAGCGTCAGCGTCAGCATGCGCTGGGAGATGCTGCCCAGCTCGCGCTTGAGCTCGTTGAAGCGCCGTGGACCGCGCCCGAGCGTGTTGACCACGAGCACCGTCCACTTGTCGCCGACGCGGCCGAGCAATTCGGTGACGGCGCGGCAGTCGCCAGGCACATGCAGCATACCAGGTGTCGGCGATGTGCCTTCTTGCCGTTTAGGGGTGGTCATTTATCTATCCTCGGTATCGATTAGTTACTAAGATAGGAAGTGCCATGAACAGGCTCAAGATCGCCGTCGTCGTCGGCAGCAACCGGCGTGAATCCATCAATCGCCGCCTCGCAGAAGCCTTGGTGAAACTCGGCGACGCCGCTTTCGACGTCACCTGGGCCAGGATCGACGATCTGCCCATGTACAATGCCGATCTGGCCGAGCCGGCCACGGTCACCCGCTTGCGGGCCGAGATCGCTTCGGCGCACGGTGTGCTGGTCGTCACGCCCGAACACAATCGCTCGATCCCGGCCGTGCTCAAGAACGCCATCGACTGGGTGTCGAAGCCGGCCGACCAGAACGCCTGGCGCGGCAAGCCGGTCGTCATCACCGGTACCTCGCCGGGCGCCATCGGCACCGCGGTGGGCCAGCAGCATTTGCGCCAGATTCTCGGCGTTCTCGGCGCCGTGGTGATGGGCGGCGAGGCCTATGTGTCGTTCAAGCCCGGCCTGGTCGAGGCCGACGGCACGGTGACGGACGCCGGCACGCGCGCGTTCCTGCAGACCTATGTGGATCAGTTCGTCGCCTTGACGACGAAGCTCGCCGCGTGAGCGGCTGGCGGCGGCGCTGGACAGTATTTCGATGCCGGTCGGCGCCGGCCCGGTCATTTGACGCAAAGGCAACGACGACCCCCACAATTGACATTGTGCTGATCCCGCCCGTTGTCATATGTGGAGCCGGTCACATAGCAAAACCGGGGCTTTTACCGTGGGCGAGACGAGACTGATCACGATTGCGGGCAAGCCGCTCGGCAATGGCGCGCTGCCGGCCGTCATCACGCCGCTGGTCGGCAAGACGCGCGCCGCGATCCTCGACGAGGTGGACGCGATCGTGCCGAAGCGCCCCGACCTCCTGGAATGGCGCATCGATTTCTACGAGGAGATCGGCGAGCCCGCCGCCGTGATCGCGACCGCGCAGGCGATCCGCGCCCGGGCGGCCGGGATCCCGGTGCTGCTCACGCGCCGCAACGTCACCGAAGGCGGGCAGGCGATCGCGATCGACGAGCCGGCCGTGGTGGCCATGTATGTGGCCGCCTGCGAGGCGAAGTGCGTCGAGCTGATCGACTACGAACTCTCCAATCCGGGAGCCCACATGGCGCAATTGCGCGAAGTCTCGAAGCGTAACGGCATCGGCCTGATCGCTTCCTTCCACAATTTCCAGATGACCCCGGACGCCGCGACCCTCGACGCGAAATTCATCGCCGCCGACAAGGCCGACGCCGACGTCGCCAAGGTCGCCGTGATGCCGAAGTCGGAGCAGGACGTGCTCGACCTCCTCGCCGCGACCGCGCGCGCCCGCAAGGCGATCGACCGGCCGCTGATCTCCATGTCGATGGGCGGCATCGGCTCGCTGTCGCGGGTGATGGGCTTCGCCTACGGCTCGGCCGCCACCTTCGCGGTCGGCAAGTCGAGCTCGGCGCCCGGCCAGATCGCCATCGAGGACCTGCGCACCGCGATCGCCATCGTGCGCAAGGCCGTGACGGGACAGTGACGGCCGGCGGGTTGCGAAAATTCTGATTCCCCCCGGCGGTACCTTGGTCTAACGCTCCGAGGCGGTCGGTCGTGTCCGGCCCCGTCGCGCGCCCCCGCGCGCCATCCGGAGCTCTCGACCGTCCATGTCTCCTCCGCCCAATAGTCCGCTTGTGCCGAGCCTCGGGGTCCTTCTCGCCCTGATGGTGCAGAATGTCGGTGCCGCGGTCGCCAAGAGCCTGTTTCCGCTCGTCGGCGTCGAGGGCATGACGGCGCTGCGCGTCGGCCTGTCGGCGGTGATCCTCATCGCGGTGTGCCGGCCCTGGCGCGGCCACAGGCTGCGCGCCGGCGGCCTCGACGTGCTGGTCTACGGCTTTTCGCTCGGGCTGATGAACCTGCTCATCTATTCCGCCTTTCAGTACATCCCGATCGGCATCGCGGTGGCGATCGAGGTGACCGGGCCGCTCGCCGTCGTGTTGTTCTCCTCGCGCCGGGCGGTGGATTTCCTGTGGCTGGCGCTCACCGTCGCCGGCCTGTCGCTGCTCCTGCCTATCGAACAGGCGAGCGCGGCGCTCGATCCGCGCGGGCTTGCGCTGGCGTTCGGCTCGGCGGCGTGCTGGGCGGTCTACATCGTGTTCGGCAAGCGGCTGTCGGCGCGCCTGCCGTCGGGCGAGGCGGTGGCGCTCGGCATGGCGGTGGCGGCGCTCCTGACCGTGCCGATCGGCATCGGTGCCGCCGGCACGCTGCTGTTCGCCCCGCACGTGCTTGCGCTCGGCGCCGCCGTCGCGCTCCTCTCCAGCGTGCTGCCCTATCTGGTCGAGATGGCGGCGCTCGCGCGCCTGCCCCGAAAGGTGTTCGGCATCCTGGTCAGTTCGGCGCCGGCGATCGCGGCGCTGGCCGGCTTCGCGGTCCTGGGTGAGCGGCTGACGCTGACGCAATGGCTCGCCATCGCATGCGTAATGGCGGCCTCGGCCGGCAGCACGGCCTTCTCGGCGCGGCCGCGGAGCTGAGCGCTGCGGGCTCGTGGCGGCTCAGCAGCGCATAGATCGTCGGCTCGCCAAGGACGGCCGGCAGAAGCCGGAGCGTGTCGCGGCGGTTGTTGACGTCCCGTGGGTGCCACGCCACCGCTTGCCGCATGGGCGGGCGCCACGTCGCTGGTTCCGTGCCGCGCCGGAGAGGCGGCGGCAAGGGACGGACTTGAAACGCGGTGACGTTTGCGTTCACTGATGCGCAGAAGCGACTCTTCGCGTCCCGGCCGGGGTCTCGAACGACGTGTCCTGTTGCGATATTTGCTTGCCTGCGCCCCCCTCGGGCGCAAGGCGCGGCCGCGGAGAGGCTTTGCGATGACTTCGTTGCGTGCACAGATCGATCACATCGAGGCCCTGGTGCACGAGGATGTCGGACGCAACGTCGACATTCTGTTCGCCCACGCGGCGGGCGGGCTGTGGAGCGCCGCCACGGCCCTGACCTCGGTACCGCACCCCAAAGTGGGATTGATCACCGGCTTCTACATCCCCGCCGCCGACCCGCCCTGCGCCGAAACGGACGGACCGCTCGGCGTCGCGCTCCTGGCGCGCGGTCTCACGAAAGTGGGCGTTCCCTGCCGGCTCGCGACCGACGAGCTGTGCGCGCCGGCCTGCGAAGCGGCTCTCGCGGGCGCCGGCGTCGACGGCGTTGCCATTGATGCGGTCGCGGCGGCGCCGCCGCTGCAGGGGCTCGTCGACGGCTGGCGCCGGGACGCCATCACGCACGCGGTTTCGGTCGAGCGCTGCGGCCGCTGCGCCGATGGAACCAAACGCGACATGCGCGGCACCGACATCAGCCCCTACACGGCCGATCTCGACGCCTTGTTCACCGCCGGGCCGTGGGACACCATCGCGGTCGGCGACGGCGGCAACGAGATCGGCATGGGGAACGTTCCCCGCCATCTCATCGCCGACAATGTCCCCAACGGCGATGCCATCGCGTGCGTGACGCCGGCGAACCATCTGGTCGCCGCCGGCGTCTCCAACTGGGGCGCCTATGCGCTCGTCGCCGCGCTCGCGCTCCTGCGCGCCGACTGGCGCGACGCCATGTGGGACTCTCTCGCGCCCTCCGTCCACTACGCCGCGCTCGACGCCATGGTGAGCCGGGGCCCCGCCGTCGACGGCGTGTTTTTAAAACAGTCGATGACCGTGGATTCGATTTCCCTTGCCCGCCATGAGGAGAAGCTCGCGGCGATCCGCGCCGTGATCGGCCGCGGCTGAGGGGATGGCGCGGAGCGTACGAGCGAAAACCCTTCGGTCATTGCGGGGCGGCCCTTTAGCGCGTTCACGCGCGTCTTCGACGCGCTGCGGGCCGAACCCGGAATCCGGCCGAGACTTCGGCACGTGCCCCTGGATTCCGGGTTCGCGCTAAAGCGCGCCCCGGAATGACCGCGGAACTGATCGGTCGAGGCCGGTATCAGACCTTCACGTTGACCATCGCGACGCTTCCCTGCTGCCGCTGCATCAAGGCCAGGGCTTCTTCGAGCCTCTTGGCGGCCGCCTCGTCATTGCGCGATCTGGCGCCGTCGATGCCGCGTCGCGCGATGGCCGTGAAGTCGTAGACCGTCGTGTCGGTGCGCATATCGACGGGCTGGCCGGTTTCGGCCGACACCTGCAAGGTCATGCCGAGAAACGGAGAGCTTTCCTCGAAGCTCATCTTCCCGCTTCTGATCTCGGAGTTCATCCAGTCGAACAATTCCTGCCGCGTCATGTGCGTGAAGTCGACGGTCTTCACGCCGTCGCTCCCGGACGGGGCCGGGTCGGTGGAATTCGAGGCGGTGACGGCCGCATGTGCCGCGCTGGCGGCCGTGCTCCGCGCCGCATAGCCGGAAAAGATCGAAGAGGCGGACGACGTGACCTGCATGGTGTACTCCAGCGACAATCAACGAATACGAAAGGGGTGTGACGAAGCGTCATGCACGCGACGTGCCAAGGCGGATGGCGGAAAATCGTTCGAAAACCATCGCCAATCGGCGCATGCGCGAGGCGATGCCGTGATTCGGCAGGGCAGTATTTTCTCGCTGCGGGAATATATTGCCGAGCGGGCTGGACGCGCCACCGAGTGGCCCCGATGGGCGAAACCTGATCGTCCGATGTGCCGACCGCTTGCGCCCATGTCCGACGCATTCATCTGCAGGTCAATATTGGCGTCACCCCCGGAGCCTTGGCCATGCCGGTATCCTTTTTGATATCATATGCGTTCTTCGTGCATATTGTGCGCGAGGCCCCATCGGGCCATCTCTCGCGCATATCAAAAGCAGAGCGAGGAGCAGGAGCATGAAGGCGGTCGGATTTCGGCAGGCGGGGGCGATCGAGCGGGACGACGCGCTCCTCGACATCGAACTGGAAAAACCGTCGCCGACGGGGCGGGATCTTCTGGTTGAGGTGAGGGCGATTTCCGTCAATCCGGTCGACACCAAGGTTCGTCGCAGGGCCTCGCCTGCGGCCGGAGGCTGGACCGTTCTCGGATGGGACGCTGTCGGCAAGGTGGTGGAAACCGGTCCCGGCGTCACCAATTTCAAGCCGGGCGACGACGTATTCTACGCGGGTTCGATCGACCGGCCCGGCGCCAACAGCGAGTTCCACCTCGTCGACGAGCGCATCGTCGCCCGCAAGCCGCGGTCGATCTCCGACGCCGAGGCGGCGGCCCTGCCGCTGACGGCGATCACCGCCTGGGAAATGCTGTTCGATCGTCTGGACGTCACCAAGCCCGTCCCGGGCGCGGCCCATGCGATCCTGATCATCGGCGG
Source organism: Astrobacterium formosum (assembly GCA_030848545.1). Lineage (GTDB taxonomy): Bacteria > Pseudomonadota > Alphaproteobacteria > Rhizobiales > Xanthobacteraceae > Astrobacterium > Astrobacterium formosum. The sequence goes on along the minus strand of JAVDCA010000026.1, from coordinate 599 downwards.
CGCCGGCGGTGTCGGTTCCGCCACCATCCAGCTCGTGCGCGCGCGAACCGACTTGACCGTGATCGCCACCGCGTCGCGGCCGGAAACGCAAGCCTGGGTGAAGGAGTTAGGCGCCCATCACGTGGTTGACCACAGCCGGCCGATCGGCGAACAGATCTCGGCCCTCGGCATCGGCGCCCCCGCTTTCGTCTTCTCCACCACCCAGACCCAGCACCACCTTGCCGATATCGTCGGACTGATCGCCCCGCAGGGGCGCTTCGGATTGATCGACGATCCCGACATTCTCGACGTCATGCCGTTCAAGCGTAAATCGGTCTCGATCCATTGGGAACTGATGTTCACGCGCCCGCTCTTCCAGACGCCCGACATGGAGGCGCAGGGCAGGCTGCTCGAAGAAGTGTCGCGCCTGATCGACGCCGGCAAAATCCGCACGACGCTGACCGAGATCCTCAGCCCCATCAACGCCGCCAATCTCAAGAAGGCGCACGCCATTCTCGAAAGCGGCCGATCGAAGGGCAAAATCGTATTGCAGGGGTTTTGAGGGTATAGGGCGTAATCGCGAGGCGTATTGCGCCGAACGAAGAATTGCGGCGGATCAT